>CAWBAL010000035.1:0-462099 GCA_963786695.1 uncultured Actinomycetota bacterium | reverse complement strand
GGCCGCGCCGACCTGGGTAACACCCAGCCCGGAGACGGCACGCGGTTCCGGGGACGCGGCCCGATCCAGATCACCGGCCGGAAAAACTTCACGCAATTCTCGTTGTGGGCACACCGCCAGGGTCTGACCCCCACCTCCGCATGGTTCGTCGACCGGCCCGAGGAGTTGGCGAGTAACCGCTACGGCTTCTACGCAGCGGCCTGGTACTGGACGGTCGCACGGCCCCACATCAACTCACTGAGCGACGCCGACGACCTCATCGGCGTCACCAAGGCGATCAACGGCGGGCTTCACGGCATCGACGATCGCCGAAGGTTCTGGACCAAGAACAAAGTTCTGAGCCTGAGCACAGACGGCGTCGACTGAGACTAGGCGTGACACCAACCTGGCCTACCGCCTCCACCCGGGAGGCGAGGAGTTCACCAGAAAGACGTCGATTGTCAACTCGCCGCTGGGATTATGCTTCCATTTGGCAGGCTGGATCAGAGAGTCGGGGAACTAGCGTTATGAGCGATATCGTCTTCGACGGGCCGAAGGAGTCCGAGATTCCCCAGGCGGTGGTCCACTACAAACACGATCCGTCGGCTTCCGCGGCGATCATCCTCGAGCACGAGCACAGTAGGTCCGGGATGGGCGCGGACGCGCTGCGCCGCGGGATCGGTGACCATCTGCGCTACTCGCTCGGCCGTCCGGCCGCGCTGCTCGAGCCCAAGCACTATTACCAGGCGCTAGCCCTGGCGGTTCGCGACCGCATGCAAGACAGGTGGACCGACACCACGCAGACCTACCTCGACCTCTCCTCGAAGGTGGCCTGCTATCTGTCGGCGGAGTTCCTGCTCGGTCCGCACCTCGGCAACAACCTGTTGAACCTGAGGATCGAAGACGAGGCCCGCGCTGCCCTGGCCGAGCTGGGTCAGGACCTCGACGAGGTGCTCGCGTGCGAGGAGGAACCAGGCCTGGGCAACGGCGGGCTGGGCCGGCTGGCCGCGTGCTACCTCGACTCGCTGGCCACCCTCCAGCGCCCCGCGATCGGCTACGGCATCCGCTACGAGTTCGGCATCTTCGACCAGGACATCCGCGACGGCTGGCAGGTGGAGAAGACCGACTACTGGCTGGCGGACGGCAATCCATGGGAGATCGTCGAAGACCGATCTCGACTACATCGTCGGTTGGGGTGGCCACACCGAGCGCTACACCGACGAACAGGGCCACGATCGAGTGCGCTGGGTTCCGCAACGCACCGTCAAGGGCGTCTACTACGGCACCCCGATCCAGGGTTACGGGGTCAACAACTGCAACACACTGGCCTTGTGGAGTGCCCGGGCAATCAGGTCCTTGGCGCTCGACGCCTTCAACGCCGGCGACTACTACCGCGCGGTGGAGGACGAGGTGGTGTCCGAGACCGTCACCAAGGTGCTCTATCCGAATGACGAGCCGGAGGTCGGCAAGCAGCTACGGCTGCTTCAGCAGCACTTCTTCGTGTCGTGCTCGCTGCAGGACATCCTGCACCTGATCGAAGACCTCGCCGGGGCCGATGTTTCGCACGCTGCCTGACCGGGCGGCCGTGCAACTCAACGACACCCACCCGTCGATCGCGGTGGCCGAACTGATGCGGCTGCTCGTCGACGAGCGGGGCCTGGACTGGGACGAGGCATGGCGCATCACGGTCGACACGTTGGGCTACACCAATCACACGCTGCTGCCCGAGGCGCTGGAGACCTGGCCGTTGGCGATGTTCGAGCGGTTCCTGCCGCGGCACCTGGAGATCATCTACGAGATCAACCGCCGCTTCCTCGACGAGGTGCAGCGCAGCGTTTCCCCGGCGACGACGACCGGGTCCGCCGGATGTCGATCATCGGTGAGGACGGCGGAAAGTGCGTCCGGATGGCGCATCTGGCCACGGTCGGCAGCCATGCGGTCAACGGAGTGGCAGCGCTGCACTCCGAGCTGCTGAAAACCACTGTGCTCAAAGCCTTTTACGAGATGTGGCCGGAGCGGTTCAGCAACAAGACCAACGGGGTGACGCCGCGGCGGTTCGTCGGACTGTCGAATCCGGGCCTGCGTGCCCTGCTCGACGAGACCATCGGCGACGGGTGGATGGCCGACTTGACCAAGCTGCGCGAGCTGGAGCCGCTGGCCGATGACCCGGGCTTCCTACGGCGCTGGCGCGCCGTCAAACGGGCGAACAAGGCGCGACTGGCTGACCTCGTCCGCTCGACGAGTGGTGTGGAACTCGACCCGGACTGGATGTTCGACATCCAGGTGAAGCGGATCCACGAGTACAAGCGGCAGCACCTCAACGTCCTGCACATCGTGTCGCTGTACAACCGGCTCAAGAGGAATCCGGGTCTGGAGATCCCCTCGCGGGCATTCATTTTCGGGGGCAAGGCGGCACCGGGTTACACCATGGCCAAGCTGATCATCAAGCTGATCAACTCGGTCGGCGAGACGGTGAACAACGACCCGGACGTCAACCAACGTTTGAAGGTGGCCTTCGTCCCAGACTTCAACGTCAAGAACGCCCAGCTGATCTATCCGGCGGCCGATCTGTCCGAACAGATTTCGACCGCCGGCAAGGAGGCATCCGGCACCGGCAACATGAAGTTCATGATCAACGGCGCACTGACCATCGGCACGCTCGACGGCGCGAACGTCGAAATGCGCGAGGAGGCCGGCGCGGAGAACTTCTTCCTGTTCGGCCTGACGGTGCCCTTCGTGCAGCGACTGCTCGGCGACGGTTATAACCCCGGCGACTACATCGAGGCCAACCCCGACCTGGCTGAGGCGCTCGATACGATCGCTGCGGGCCGGTTCTCACGGGGTGACACCGAGGTATTCCGGCCGATCGTCGACAACCTGACCCATCACGACCCGTTCCTCGTCGTCGCCGACTACGCCGACTACGTGAATTGCCAGCAGCAGGTCAGTGTCGACCTGGCGCGACGCCGAGGCGTGGACCCGCATGTCGATCCTGAACTCCGCGCGCAGCGGCAAGTTCTCCTCCGACCGCTCGATCGCCGAGTACTGCGACGACATCTGGAATGTCGGACCAGTGACGGTCGCGGACTAGACGACAAACGATTCGCCGCGCTACTCCAACACGAGGCCCGGGTGATGACGGCTTCGGTCTGAGACGGGTTGTCATGAGTGCGTAGAACTCGGCGGCCCGGTAGTAGTTGGCCGCTCGCGAGAAGGCGTCTCGCGCCGAAGCAGTACTGCCCGAGCTCATCAGCCGCGGCGCGTCGGCAGCAACTTGATCTGGTGTGGGACGTGTCGGTGAACGATCCCTTGCCAGTCGGAGAAGATTTCGCCGGGTGTCGAACTTTTTGACGAAAAATTGACGTAACAGTCAGTGACCGGGATTACCGTTTTGCGGTTGCCTCTCGCTAGGGGAGAACGTAAGGCACGAACTGAATGCTGGCGTACCCCTTGGAGGCATCATGGCCGAGAAATTTCCCAACAATCCCCTGAACGTCATCGACAACGTCGTGAACAAGCCGTATACCGTCCAGCGGCTGGTCGAACGTCCCGTTGAGACGGTGGTGGATAAGCCGGTCACGCTAGAGCGGGTGATCGAGCGGCTGGTGGTCGACACGGTGGACAACGTGGTCGACAAGCCTGCTCAGGTATCGCGTCTGGTCGAGCGCCCGGTCGTGACGGTCGGTCGACAACGTCGTCGACAAGCCGGTGCACGTGCAGCGGCTGGTGGAGCGCCCGGTCGTCACCGTCGCACGACCAGATCGTCGACACGGCCGTCAGAAGGTCGACCGCGGCTGGTCGAGCGTCCGGTCGTCACGGTCACGACAACGTCGTCGACAAGCCCGTCGACGTGCAGCGGCTGGTCGAGCGCCCGATCGTCACCATCGTCGACAAGATCACCGACAAGCCGGTCGAGGTGCAGCGGCTGGTCGAGAAGCTGGTCGTGTCGATCGTCGACAACGTCGATGAGAGGCCGGCTCAGGTCCAGCGGCTGGTGGAGAAGCTAATCGTCGACATCCAGGACAACGTCGTCGACAAGCCCGTCACCGTGCAGCGGCTGGTCGAGCAGCCGGTGGTGAGCATCGTCGACAAGGTCGTCGAGGTTCCGGTGGACCGCATCGTCGAACGGGTCGTCGAGAAGCCGGTCGACAAGATCATCGAGCGGGTCGTCGAGAAGCCGGTCGAGAAGATCGTCGAAAAGGTCATCGAGATCCCGGTGGAGAAGATCGTCTACAAGACCGTTGAGAAGCCGGTCGAGAAGATCGTCGAGATCACTGTTGAGAAGCCGATCGTCAAGGTCGTCGAGAAGATCCGTCGAGGTCACCGTCGAGAAGATCGTCGAGAAGATCGTCGAGAAGACCGTCGACCGCATCGTCGAGAAAGTCGTCGAGAAGCCCAACATCATCGAGAAGATCGTCGAACGACCCGTCGACCGCATCGTCGAGAAGATCGTCGAGAAACCCAACATCATCGAAAAGATCGTCGACGAGCCCGTCGACCGCATCGTCGAGAAGATCGTCGAAAAGCCCAACATCATCGAAAAGATCATCGAACAGCCCGTCGACCGCGTCGTCGAGAAGATCGTCGAGAAGCCCAACATCGTCGAAAAGATCATCGACCGACCCGTCGACCGCACCGTCGAGAAGATCGTCGAAAAGCCCAACATCGTCGAAAAGATCATCGACCGACCCGTCGACCGCATCGTCGAGAAGATCGTCGAAAAGCCCAACATCGTCGAAAAGATCATCGACCGACCCGTCGACCGCATCGTCGAGAAAGTCGTCGAGCGGCCGCGACATCGTCGAGAAGGTCATCGACCGACCGGTGGACAGGGTAGTCGAGAAGACCGTCACCAACCCGGTTCTCGTCGAAAAGCTGGTCGAAAAGGACGTCGAGTTCGTCCACGAGCGGATCGTCGAGAAGCCCGTCGAGACCGTGGTCGAGCGCATCGTGGAACGCCCCGTCTACAAAGAGGTCGAGAAGATCGTCGAGAAGCCGGTGGAGCGGATCGTCGAGGTCGTGGTCGAAAAGCCGGTGATCGTGCACAAATTCGTTGAGCGGCCGGTGGAGAAGGTCGTGGAGCAGTATCGCGAAACCACCACCACCGTCACCCACCAGGTCACTGGCAAAGCCTCCGAAGTGGCAGCCAAGTTCCTGCGCACCGACGACGCCCGCCAAATCCCCTGGGTCGAACGCAAGACCGGCGAACATCCCGACGACAACATCGCAGGGGATGGATCCGAAGCCTTTACCGCGAGGGCGGCGTACCTCGCCCAGGTCAAGGACGAGCCCCAGGTTGCGCCCAAGGATACGGACCCTCGCCACCGCCGTCCGTGACGATGCCTGCGACGGCGGCGGCAAACCGGGTCGGTGTGGCTCGGGAACGCCGCCGTCACAGGTGGTTCGGTGGCGCACGCATCCATCCGACATCCCCGCTAGCCGGGGCCGCCCGCACAAGGAGTTCCTCGTGACACGATTTCTGGTTCGGCGCAAACGCATCTCGTTCGCGGTTGCGGGCCTAGCCTTCGCGGCAGCAGGACTCATCGGAGCGCCGGCCGCGGTCGCGACACCGTCAGCGGACGCCGTCGACGCCATCGATGCGAAGTACACCACCTTCGGCGGTGCCGGCTCCCTTTTGGGCACGCCGATCGCCGCAGCAGTTGATGTCGGTGCCGGCGCCGAGCGCGACTATTCCGGCGGTGTCATTTACTACTCCAAGGACTCTGGCGCCAAGGTCATGTACGGTGCCATCCTCGACAGGTACAAGGCCCTGGGCGGACCTACCGGTGATCTCGGGTTCCCCACCAACGACGAGAGCGACGCTGGAAACGGGGTGGCCCGCTTCAACGACTTCACCGCCCCCGGCGGAGCCTCCATCTACTGGAGCCCGGAATGGGGCGCCATGGTGCTCAAAGGTCGGGTACGGGACGCGTGGCTAGCCAGCGGCGGCGTCAACGGCCCCTTCGGGTACCCCACAACAGATACCACGACACTCAGTGACGCTGAGACCGGTAAGTTCATCGGGCCGGCCGGAACCGAAATCCAGTGGTCCGACGCTGCTGGATTGGTTACCGTCCCAGCTGGACTCGCCGCATCGCTGCCCGGATTCCGTGCCACCGCGCCGAGCGTAGAAGGGACCCCATCCGTGACCGGCTCCGCCACCTACGCTGAACGCGCCAACGACTTCGGCTCCAGTTCCGACGAACACCGGGTTCAACAGGTGGTGGTGGATCCCGATCGGCCTGGCAATCGCCGGTGCGGTGGGCGGCCTGCTCTGGCTCTTGGGGCGGCGTCGCGGCAGCACACCCGATGTGCCGAACCCCCGAGCGACTGCGCCTGTCGCGCCTGCGCCGCCAGTCAAGAAATCTGTGGCCGAGCCAGCGAAGCTGACGTCGAGCCCTGACATTAAGCCGACGCCCGCCCCAGTCGCCAAAGCGTCCGCGCCAGCAGTTCCGAAGATGGCAGAAAGCTCGAACGGGGCGGCCGGCTCAGCGAAGGCGCCGACGATTCCCGAGCCGCCGCCGCCGCAAAGGCCGCAGCAGCGCCGCCTAAGCCGGTGGTCCCCAAGGCTACGCCCGCACCGCCGAAGCCAGTGGTCCCGAGCCCTCCCGTTCGGAAGGCCGAGCCCGCAATCCCGAAGCCCATCGTCCCCACGCCACCGCCAAAGGTTGCACCGGCGGCGCCGATCGTGCCGAGTTCTCCCCCCGTAACCTCCCCAGCACTCCGTGCTGTGCCCGACATCGTGAAAGCGACGATACCGGCAGCGGTAGTTCGCGAAGTCACCGAAGCGGACGCCCCGCTGGCGATCAAGTACGAGACGCCCGATACCGCCGCGACCACGAAGATCGAGATCACTTACGAAAACAATGCGATCGGCGACGATCAGGAAAGCACTGCAGACAAGAGCATCCGGGACCTGTGAGACCGTCGTAGCGGCCTTGCGGCTGAGCCGATTACGGGTGTGTCGGTCGGCAGCTCGGCAAGCCGGTGCGCGGCGAGCTGCCCAGGTGGAACCGTGATCCGGGACTCATTCAGCCGCCCGCAACTTCGCCTTTTCCCGCTCGCGCAATTCCCGCCGCATGATCTTGCCCGTGGTTGTCATGGGAAGACTGTCGAGAAACTCGATGGCACGAGGGTATTCGTGACGGGCCAGACGCGTCTTGACGAACTCGCGGATCTCCCCCGCCAGCGCCTCCGTCGGCTGCTGGTCTTCAGTGAGGACCACAAACGCTTTGATGCTTTCGGTGCGCACGGGATCCGGAATGCCGATTGCGGCGGCGAGCCGGACCGCCGGGTGCCGCAGCAGCGCCTCCTCGATCTCACCCGGGCCAATGCGATAGCCGGCCGAGGTGATCACGTCGTCGGCGCGGCCGCGGTACCAGAAGTAGCCGTCGTCGTCGCGTTGGCCCCGATCACCGGTCAGCAGCCAATCGCCGACGAACTTGTCCGCGGTCGCTTGCGGGTTCCCCCAGTATTCGAGCAGCATGACCGGATCCGGCCGCTTGAAGGCGATGTGGCCGACCTCACCTGCCGGCAACTCGTTGCCGTCGTCATCGACGACCGCGCCGATGTGACCGGGGATCGGCTGGCCGAGCGAGCCGGGCTTCGCCGGCATCAACGTCGCGTTGTGGCCGAGCACAAGGTTGCATTCGGTCTGGCCGAACACCTCATTGATGCGAACGTTGAGCGTCGCCTGTGTCCACTCGATGATCTCGGCGCCCACCGCCTCGCCGCCCGATATCAGCGATCGCAACTTGAGGTCATAGCGGCCACGCGGATTCGGCACCTGTTTCATCAATCGAATCATGGTGGGCACCAACAGCGCGTTCGTCACTTCGTGTTTCGCCATCATATGGAAGGCCTCCTCGGGGTCGAAGCCGACGGAACGGAAGGCGAGCACCGGCATGCCATGGAACCACGTTGGCATCAGCACGTCCATCAGTCCTGCAATCCACGCCCAGTCGGAGGGAGACCATGCCAGATCACCGGGCTGCGGGAAAAAGTCGTGCTGCATCTCGACGCAGGGCATGTGACCGAGCAGAGCGCGATGAGCGTGCAACGCACCCTTGGCAGGCCCGGTCGTGCCTGACGTGAAGACGATGAACGCTGGCTCCTCGGCGGCGGTGTCGACGGTGGCGAATACGTCTGCGCCCATGCGAAGGAGGGCCCAGAAGTCGTCGGCCCCGTCGCCCACGCCGTCGACGCAGAGAACCCGGGCCTCGCCGGCCGCCTCGATCGCCTTGGCCAGGTTGGCGTCGTCAGTGATAACCAACTTGGCGCCGGACGTCTGCACCCGGTATTGGACCGCATCGGCACCGAACAGCACAGAGCAGACCACACTGATCATGCCCGCGCGCCAGGCGGCCAGATGCGCGATCGCAGCTTCCGGTCGCTGACCGAGCAGTACCAGCACCCGGTCGCCACGCTGAAGGCCAAGGCCGACAAACATATTGGCGCACCGGTTGGATAGGGCCTGCAACTCGGCGAAGGTGTAGCGCCGCACGTCCCCGTCGGGTTGCTCGTGGATCAGCGCGACGCGCTCGGGATCGGCCGCCCAGCGGTCGCAGCAGGCGACCGCCACGTTGAAGCGTGCGGGTACCTCCCAGCGGAACGCGTCGTAGATTTCGCGGTAGGTGGCTGCACGCTTGATGAGCATCGTTCCTCCCGGGTTCTAGGTGGAGGAACATATCTCAATTCCCGACGGCGTTGTTCCACTTGCACGGTGCTGCTCAGCGGCGTGACACTTGCCAAGTCAGCGGGTGATGACCATCTTGATCGCCGGCTGCAGCCAATGCTCCGCGGCCTGGTCCCAGTCGACGACGGTGGTGGGCACCGCCAGCGGGTCCAATCGCCCCGCGGCGACAAGGTCGAGAACCTCCGGCAGGTAGCGGCGGGAATCAGCCCGTGAGGTGTGGAAGGTGATTCCCCGGGTGTACATCTCCAACAGCGGCAGCGGGGTCTGCGGCGCGAAGTGAATCGTCACCACTGAGACTCGGCCGTAGGCCTGCGTCGAGCGGATCGCACAGTGCAGCCCCTCGACAGCCAGTGACGCGCCGATCACAATCGGCGCCCGGTCCAGCCGGTGCGGGAATTCCCCACTCAAATCAGTGATTTCAGCACCCAGATCGGATGCCACGGCCAGCCGGCCCGGGTCGGAGTCGGCGTAGCGGATCCGACCGGCGCCGAGCGCGCGGGCGCACAGGATGGTGTACAGGCTGATGGAGGGGGCGTCGCCGCCGACGATCAACACGTCGGCGCCCGGGCGCTCCCGCAGTCCGTCGACAACGGTGCGGTAGGCGTCGATGACGTTGTCGGGGATGGTGGCCAATGCGATGTCGCTGATCGCCTCCGGCGCGACCACAAGCAGGTGGTCGGCATCGGAGACCAGCAGCATGTCGGCCAGCCCTCCGCCGTGCCCGCCACCAGACTCGCCGAACCCGAAAGCCGCGCCGGCGCGGGCCTGGTTGGGTTCGCATGCGGCGTAATGCCTTTCGGCGCAGGGCCGACAGGTGCCGCAGGACACCTGGAACGGCACGGCGACCCGCTGCCCAGGTCGCACCCGCGTCACGCCGGCTCCCACCGCGAGCACTTCGGCGGCGATCTCATGGCCCACCGGGTAGGGGCCCGGGAAGAGGCCGAACGCCGCCATCGCGACATCGAGGTCGCACCGCGAGACCGCGAGGGGACGAACCACCGCCTGCCCCGGTCCGGGCTGCGGGTCGGGGGCGTCCTGCCACTCGAGCTTGCCGGGTTCGACGAAGACCAGTTGCCTCACGTCATAAGACTGCCTCACCGAACGCGTGAAGGTGCGGGGCGCCGTCAACTTTCTTCATCCCGCTCAGCGTGTTGATTCTGCTGGTATCTGGGTATGCCGCACCGACACAAGCAGCGGATCCAGGGAGGTGGAGTAGCCATGGATGAGATCAGATCAACACGGAGGCGCCGGATCGCCGGCTTGACTGCAGCCGCGGTGACTGCAGGATCGGCACTATTGGTGTCGCCAGTACCGTCGGCCGCCGCGCAGCCGTGCCCAGACGTCGAGGTGGTTTTCGCCCGCGGTACCGGCGAGCCCTCGGGTGTCGGCGGGGTCGGACAGGCATTCGTTGACGCGCTGCGCGCGCAGGTCGGACCGCGATCGGTCGACGTCTACTCGGTCAATTACCCCGCCAGCTCCAATTTCACAGCAGGGGTCGACTTCGCCAGGACCGTCGTCGACGGAATCCGCGATGCGGGTGCCCACATTCAGTCCGAGGCGGCTAACTGCCCCAACACCAGAATCGTCCTCGGCGGGTACTCGCAGGGCGCGGCGCTGGCCGGCTTCGTCACCTCGGCCGCCATACCGGAGACGGTGCCCGCGTCATACCGGTCCTACATTCCGCAGCCGCTGCCGCCGGAGGTGGCCGACCACGTCGCCGCGGTGGTGTTGTTCGGTGAGCCCTCGGATCAGTTCCTGCAAGAGAACGGGGCGCCGGCGATAGCGATCGGCCCGCTGTACGCGCCGAAGACGCTCAGTCTGTGCGCCGACGGCGACGCGATCTGCAACGGCGCGCCCAGCGGCGGGCCGGGCATCGCACATGCCCTGTACAGCGTGAACGGCATGACCGCGCAGGGTGCGGCGTTCGCGGCGGGTCGGCTTTAGACGTTCCGTCTGTGGCCCAAGGCGCGGCGGCGGGCGGGCAGCGTGTGCGCGTCAGCCCCTTTGACGTACGCCCGGTCGAGCCGGTCGGGTAGCGTCCGCCCCGGGGGCCACCCACTCACCTCGGAGCGTTCATGACGGATTCTGCGCAGTATCGGGTCATCTCTTGGGGCACCGGCGCCATCGGCACCGAACTGCTGCTCGCGATCCTCGACCACCGCCGCGATCTGCGGATCGTCGGTGCCCGGGTGTACTCAGCGGACAAGAACGGCGCCGACATCGCCGAGCTGGTCGAGCGCTCCCCCATCGGCGTCACCGCCACCACCGATGTCGACGAGATCCTCGCGCTCGACGCCGATTGCGTGCTCTACGTCCCACGCAACACCAGCATCGACGACGTGTGCGCCATCCTGGCGAGCGGGAAGAACGTTGTCACCACAGCGTTTTTGTTTCATCCGCGCCGCATCGATCCGGCCGACCGCGATCGGCTGCTTGCGGCGTGCCAGGCCGGGCGCAGCAGCGTGCACGGCAGCGGCCTGAACCCGGGCAACCTTTCCGGTGTGCTGCCGTTGGCCCTGTCCGGGATGAGCCGGCGCATCGACCGCATCACCCTGCAGGAGCGCGCCGACTGGTCGTTCTACGACAGCACCGCGATCACGTTCGACAACATGGCCTTCGGCCAACCGGTGGAGGACATCAGCCCCACCGCCAACGACTTCCTGGCCTTCAACAGCGGCATCTTCACCGATGAGGTGTGGTTGCTGGCTGATGCGCTCAACGCGGGCATTGATGAAGTGACCGCGACGGTCGAGGCGGTCGCCGCCACCGAGGACCATCAGATCTTCGATCATGTTCTGCGGGCCGGAACCACTGCCGGTCAGCGCTGGAGTTGGGCCGGCCGGCGTGGTGGCGAGACCCTCGTAGAGATCGAGGCGCTGTGGACAGTCGGCGGCGAGTACCCGTCGCACTGGCCCAAGCCGCAGCACGGCTGGACGCTGACCATCGACGGTGACCCGACGATGCGCACCCATTTCCTGGTGATGGCCGGCTCTCAGAGCGCGAGCATGGTCGAGCACGTCCGCGCATCCAACGTCGCCACCGCGATGCAGATCCTCAACGCCGTCCCCGCGGTGTGCGCAGCGCCGCCGGGATTCGCCACGATGGCGGACCTGCCGTTGATACGCAGCGGCACCGGGTTCGGCAACAGCACACCGCCAGGACATTGAGGTCCGACCGCCCCTGTTTTCGTTGACGAAAGTTCCCCTTCAGCGGCGGACCGGGCGTAGCGTGCGAACCGGGAGAACACTGAAGGGGCGCATCATGCCTGAAACCGATCATGACTGGACACAGCCCGCGGCGATGGCCATTCCCGCGGAGGGCTACTTCGTCGAGGAGCGCGGCCGCTACGGGCCGATGTATCCCAGAAGTCCTGCATGCCACGGCTTTTCGATCATCGCCAAAGTCAAGGAGGGACGCGAGGAGGTCGTCCGCGCCTACGGTAAACAGATCGAGGAGGCGATCAAGGGCAGCCCCGATGTGCTGGCCCCGCTGCGACTGCACTACCTGCGATGGGTGTTGTTCGATGTCGGTTCGGGGTTGCACTTTCAGTACCAGGGCATCTTCGACACCGACTTCGACAAGTACACCGAAGACGCGGTGCAGCTGTTCAGCGCAACCGGGATCACGACCGTCTTCACGCACCTGGAGGGCTTCCCCGAGGACTGGAAAGAGAACCCCGAGGCCTTCATCAAGTTCGTGCGTGACCACCAATGCCCGAGCTTCCTGGAGTACGGCGAATACCCCTACGTCACCGCCGACGAGATCAAGAAGGCGCTGAAGCTCAAGGCGGCGTTCTCCGACATGCTCGACCAGATGCAGTAACCGGCCAGGCCTGGTCCGAGATGCTTGAACTCGAAGATATTCAGCACATCCTGTTGACCCGCACTCCGGCGATGACCGGACGCTATGAGTTCCTGTCGTTCGATACGCCCGCCGGCGGTAGGGCGTGGCTCTCGGAGCTGATCCCCGTCGTGGAATCCGCCGCGTCGGCGCCCGCCACGATGGACAGCACCAAACGGTGGGTCACGCTGGCGTTCACCTGCAACGGGCTGCGGGCCCTCGGCGTGCCCGAAGCGGCACTGGCGACTTTCCCCGACGCGTTTCGCGAGGGCATGGCCGCCCGAGCCGACATCCTCGGCGATACCGGGGGCAACCGGCCCGGCAATTGGGTCGGCGGGCTGGCCGGCGACGATCTGCATGCGATTGCGATCCTGTTCGCGCGCGATGATGCCGAACATGCCAGGGCCACCGGAGTGCATGACGAGCTGGTGGCGCGTACGGACGGTGTTCGCAGCGTGTCGTTCCTGGATCTGAACGCCACACCGCCGTTCAACTACGCCCACGACCACTTCGGGTTTCGCGACCGGCTGTCTCAGCCGGTGATCGAGGGGTCGGGTGAGGAACCCACTCCCGGCTCCGGCGCTGCGCTCAAGCCGGGTGAGTTCATTCTCGGCTACCCCGATGAGAACGGGCCTGTTGCCAATCTGCCGCAGCCAGAGGTGTTGTCCCGCAATGGGAGCTACATGGCGTACCGGCGCTTGCAGGAGCACGTGGCGCAGTTCCGCGAGTATATCCGGGACAACGCTGACACTCCCGACGATGAGGAGTTGCTTGCCGCGAAGTTCATGGGCCGCTGGCGCAGCGGCGCTCCCCTGGTGCTGGCGCCCGAGCGCGATGACCCCGAACTCGGCGCGGATCCGATGCGCAACAACGACTTCAATTACCAGGAGATGGATCCGCACGGGTACGCCTGCCCGCTGGGGTCGCACGCGCGCCGGCTCAACCCCCGCGATACCGCGCACTACATGAACCGGCGCAGAATGATCCGGCGCGGCGCGACCTACGGTCCAGCGCTACCCGAGGACGTCCCCGACGACGGCGCCGATCGTGGTATCGCCGCCTTCATCATCTGCGCAGACCTTGTCCGGCAGTTCGAGTTCGCCCAGAACGTGTGGATCAACGACCGCGCCTTCCACGAACTGGGTAACGAGCATGACCCGATCTGCGGGACACAGGACGGCACAATGGAATTCACCATCCCGAGGCGGCCGATCCGCAAGGTCCTCAAAGGCCTGCCCGCATTCACCACACTGCAGGGCGGGGCCTATTTCTTCCTGCCGGGGCTGGCGGCCCTGCGGTACCTGGCGACGCTCAACACTTGAGAGGCACCATGAGTCCCGCACGCACCTACAACCAGAATCACCTGCCTCGCAAGCACATCCCGGGCCAGCGGCGGATCAGCATCTACTGGACGTGGAGCTACCCGTGGGAAGCGCAGCGGGATCCCGCCGCGATGTACAACCGCTTCTCCACCATGACCGAAGTCCGCAACGCGCTATGGCCGAGCTACGAGACACCCGAATACGACGAGGCGCACTTCCTGCAGGGCATCGCCGGCACACTGGAACTGTTCCACCGCTCGACCTTGGCGTTTCAGGAGCTGGCCGGCGAGGCGACCGGTCACCCGGTCGCGGTCTTCCAGCGCATCGACCAGGCCGGCTACCGACTGCCCATCGACGAGCGGATTCTCGCCGACACCGACACCCTGATGGTCTTCGGGCTGGACCACATCCTCTCCGAGCAGGAGGCCGACCCCGACGAACTCAGCGCTATTAGGCAGTGGCTGCAACGAGAGGGCACCTGCCTGCTGCTGGCACCGCATCACGACGTCGGCTTCAGCGACGATTTCACCCAACGCCAAGTTGAATACCAACACCACGGCGACCCGCTCGTGCCGCGCCAACAACGGTTCGGCCAGTACACCCGATCTCTGATGAGAGCTCTGGAGGTCCCGGTTCACAACACCTGGGGGCTGCGACCCGCAGTCGTCGAGGGCACCAAGGAGATCGCGCCACTGAACGCGCTCCGTGACCTAGACGCGGCGAAACTGCTCGACAACGTCACCACGTTCAACTTCCACCCTCACCTGCCGCACTACGAACTCACCGCACCGGAGAGCGACTCGCTGCGGGTCCTGGGTCGCCAACAAGTCGACCCCAACAGACCCCACCCCTTCACCGAGTCCGGCAACACCGAATTCAACGCGCTCATCTGGATGCCGCCGACAAGTCAGCGGGCCGGTGACATCGTGCTCGTCGACTCCACCAACTTCACCACGTTGTTCGGCGGCACCGACAGCCTCAAGAACTTCTGGCGCAACCTGGCCACCATGAAAAGCTGACGGGCGCACTTCGGCAGCTCGCGCGCGTGGGGGCCGTGCATCGGAAGGACGGGAAGCACACGATTCAGGCAGACCCCGACACCTTCCGAGACCGACCAACCGCAGTAGACGCACGCCTTTACCACCACAGATATTTGCAGAGTTTCCTGGAAACGATCTGGACCCGAATACCGATGTAGCCGGTAGGGGAACCCTGTCTCGAGAGAATGGAGGGCGGGGTGATGCACATAGCCTTCACACTCGCCGCGATGGCAGAGGCGGCATGCGGGGTGCTCCTCGCACCGGCGGGAGTTGCGTCGGCCGAGCCGTCGGCCATCGGCACCATAGGTCAACTCGAAGCCGAGGGCTACACCGTCAATATCGATCGGATCGGAAGTGGACCGCTTTCTACGTGCGTAGTCACCAGCGTCCGGAACCCGCAGACTGTCACGAGGCTCATCCGGGTCGACAACGGGGGTAGGCACGGCGGTAAACATGGCGATGGTCATGACTTCGATTACATAGAAGTGGTCGTCAGCCGCTCGATCTCCGTTTCGCTGGATTGCACGCGCTAGGTTAGTCCGTCGATCTTCACGGGCAGATGCGTACCGCATCAGTTGCGCCCGAATGCTTTTGGGGTTCTCGGCGTACCAGTGGGCTACAGGCACCAGGGGTAGCACCGATCGCTCGGCGGAGGATTGTCTCCGTCCCAGATGTCCGACTCCGGAGGCGGCGGGAGACGGTGACGGTCTGATCGACGCGTCACGCCGATACGAGGCATTCGGCGACCGCCTCGCCGCCGCCGACGCCGCAGCCCACGCAATCGTCGCCTATCAGCACGCCGGGCGGCGCGGTGCGGCGATGAGCGCGTCAGCCGCGGCCCAGCGTCTGGCAGTCGAATGCCAGGGAGCGCAAACTCCTGCACTCCAGGCGGCGACGATGCTGCAGCCGTTCACCGCCCGTCAGCGCGAGATCATCTCGCTCGCCGCCCGAGGGTTGTCGAACAAGCAGATCGCGGAACGACTCACGATGTCGACCCGCTCGATCGAAGGACACCTCTTCCGCGCCTGCCAACGAGTCGGAGCCAACAGCCGAGAACAACTGATCGGCATCCTGCAAGGCTCGTGAGCGCATGTCGAACGGCTACGTCGCCGGGGCCAGCACCAAGGCGGAGTTGACCGGCGTCGGCTTGAACGTCCTGGCAGGGCCGGGCAGAGGCAGCATGTGGCGCAACGATTCGGCCGATCTGGCATGTCTACGGATTGCGAGACCGACGATCTGGAAGACGTAGGCAGACCGCGCTGATCATGCCTGCGCGCCAGGCGCCAAGTTGCGCGATCGCAGCTTCGGGTCGCTGACCGACCGGTCGGACAGGCCCTGCAACTCGGCGAAGGTGTAGCGGCGCACCACCCCACCGGCTTGGTCGTGGATCAGCGCTACCCCGTTCGGGATCGCCCGCCCAGCGGTCACAGCACGTGACCGCCATGTTGAAACGCGCCGGCACCTCCCAGCGAAACGGGTAGGTGGGTGTCCGCTACACCCCTCACTGAGGAGCCCAGTCGACCTGCGTGGCACGCCCAGAATCAGTCACCCCGCACATCAGGCCGAGCGGGGGGACCATCGGCCCTATGGAACGGCGGAGTCGACGCGCATTCTGATGTCGAGCCTTGCCTCGAAACTCAACCCTAGGAGCGACCATGGCAGAGAACGCCGAAGCGAACGGGAACACTGAGAAGCAGGACCCGGTGGAGCGAGCGGCAAAGCTGACCGGACGCGCCGCAAGCCTGTCAGACGACGTCCTCAAGTCGGTCGAATCTGGACAGCGGACCGCCATTGATGCCGTTCGAAAGTTCGTCGGCGCCGTGGATGAGTCGATGCCCGCGCACGGCGACGACCACCCGTCCAGGCGCGCCAGCATCGTCGACGCCGCCTTGGAGATGGCGGACAAGCTCGTCAAGACGCAGTACGAGTTCATCCGAAGCGTCGTTGGTAGCGCAAGCGCGGCGCTGAACGATCAGAGCGAGGCCAAGCCAGCCGAAAAGCCATCTGCCGAGTAGTACCGGCCCAGCACGAGATCATAGGCTGAAGCGCCGCGGACGGTGACGCGGAGTCATGCTGGCATCCGGCGCCGCGGCCAATGTGGTCAGCCCTCGGAGAGGTGTTCGAGACATCGCACGGAGCCGCAAAGGTTGTCGGCCTGGCATCCGTTCGTCAGCGGGTCGACCCACGTAGCTTCAACGGGTGGCTGGAAGGAGAATGAAATGTCTACCGCTACAAAGCATCACGGAATCATCGTCTGCGTGGACGGGTCTCCAACCTCGGCTGTCGCCGCTGAATGGGCGGCGCGGGACGCGGCCCTGCGCAAGATACCCCTGACCGTAGTCAATGTGCTCAACCCGTCGACGACGACAACGCTGCGCGGGGTCCCGATGCCGCTCCCACCCGAGTTCACGCAGTGGCAGCAAGACGCGGGACGCACGATCCTCCACGACGCGCTGACAACCGTCGAGGAGGTCACAAAACTGGTCGGTCCTATCGACGTTGGCGGCGAGTCGATGATCGGGCCAACAGTTCCCATTCTTGCCGAAATGTCCAAGGACGCAGAGATGGTCGTCGTCGGCAGTCACGGCCGCGGCGCACTGGCCCGGCTTCTGCTCGGGTCGGTCAGCACGGGACTCATCCATCACGCCCACTGCCCGGTTGCGGTCATCCCGCACCAAGACCCGCTCAAACCCCACCCGTCGCAGGCTCCGGTGGTGGTCGGCATCGACGGCTCCGCCGCCTCGGACTCGGCCACTGCGATCGCTTTCGACGAAGCATCCAGACGCGGAGTGGAACTGGTCGCCCTACACGCCTGGAGCGACACCGCGATGTTCGAGTTCCGAGTTCCCGACTGGTCGGCAGTGCGATCGGAGGCCGAGGAACTCCTGGCGGAGCGGCTGGCCGGGTGGCAGGAACGCTATCCCGATGTCGACGTATGCCGCGTCGTCGAGTGCGATCGGCCCGCGCACCAACTGGTCGAGCAGTCCGGGTCTGCGCAACTGGTCGTCGTTGGCAGCCACGGCCGGGGCGGGTTCACCGGAATGCTGCTGGGTTCGGTCAGCACCGCGGTGGTCCACGCCGCCCGCACGCCGGTGATCGTCGCCCGGCAGCCATGACGGGTGCGGCCGCCATTCTGGAATGGGCCAGGCAGCGGGTGATCGCCCGGGTTCCCAAGGCGGATTTGGACCAGCGTGACCCGGACTACATCCGCGACCAGTTGCCTGGCGTGTGGATGCTGGCGTCCCTGTACTTCCGGGCCGACGTTCGGGGCCTGGATCGCATTCCCGCGCACGGGCCGGTGCTGCTGGTGGGCAACCACAGCGGCGGCAACGTTCCCCCGGACACCTTCGTGTTCACGCTGGCGTTCTGCTCGTACTTCGGTGTCGAGCGGCCGTTCTACCAACTCGCGCACAACCTTGTCGCCGTGTTTCCGGTGTTGGGCTGGCTTCGCAAGTTCGGCACCGTGGCGGCTAGTCCCGACAACGCTCGGCTGGCCTTGGAGTCCGGCGCCGCCGTGTTGGTGTATCCCGGCGGCGACTACGAGGTGTGCCGCCCGTCATGGCAGCGACACGTCGTCGACTTCGGCGGCCGTAAAGGCTTCGTGCGACTCGCGCGCGAGGCCGCCGTGCCGATCGTTCCGGTGGCCAGCGTCGGCGGCCAGGAGACGGCGTTGTTCCTCGGCCGCGGCCAGTGGCTGGCCAGAGTGCTGATGCTCGACAAGGTGCTACGTCTCAAGAGCGTGCCGATCTCGGTGGCGCTGCCGTGGGGGGTGAACATCACCGATTGGTTGGGCCACATCCCGCTGCCGGCGAAGATCGTCATCGAGGTACAGGAGCCGATCGAGGTCACCGATGACGACCAGACGGTGTACGACGAGGTCGTGGCCAGCCTGCAAGCCGGCGTGGATCGGTTGGCCGCCGAACGTCGATTCCCGGTGATCGGCTGATGCGCGTCGAACGCCGGATCACCCTCGACGCCCCTCGCGACAGCGTGTGGAAGGTCCTGGGCGACCCCGATACCTATCCGTCACTGCTCCCGCATCTGCAACGCTGGGAGCCCGTCACGGAAGGGCCGCCGAGAGTCGGGGCGCGCTACACCGTGCTGTGGAAGATCGGCTCGATACCGGTAGGTGGCATCGTCGAGGTCGTGGAGTTCGACACGGCGCGGGACCTCGCCTGGATCAGCATCACCGGCGTGACCCAACGCGGCCGCTTCCGGGTGCGCGATGCCGGGCCGGGTCGAACCATCGTGACATTCCGGCTCGCCTACCACTCAGACGGCGGGCTGCTCGGCCTGATCGCCGACCGCATCGCGGCCCGCCAAGTCGGTCGCTCACTGTCAGAAAGCCTGAAAAACCTTCAACGCCTTGTGCAGCCATAGACCACGCGCGACGACAACACGCGCCCTTCGTGTGAGGATCACGGCATGGCCCTGAACGTCGCGCCGGTGCCCGCTGGAGTCGATCCGGTGGAATTGGTGCGTCGGTATGAGCCGGTGATCCGCTTCACCGCGGGCGAGCTGTTCTTCCCGATGGCCGTCGATGCCTACGTCGGGCACTCCGCACTGTGGCGTCGCACAGCGGGGCAGGGGGAACGTCAGCGCCTGGTCGACCACGGTGATCTGGACCTGGACGTACTGTGCGCCCACGCCCGCACCGACGTCGCCGCCACGCTCGAGCTGCGCTACGTTCCCGGCGCGCTGAGCCCGTCGGAGTTGCGCCGGTGGCGCCGAGATCCCGACCGTGCCCGGTTCCGGAGCACTACGCGGTTCGCCGCGGTCGGACTGCTCGGCCGCATCATCGATTCCCTGTTCCGGCTCTCACTTATTCTGCGCGGCTCCGTGCCGGGCGGCCTGACCGCCGCGCTGCACCGCCGCTATCGCGGTTCCGCGGCGGCAACGAACTTCCCGTACTACGCGCACGTCAGCTCCCACGGTGGCTACGTCGTCCTGCAGTACTGGTTCTTCTACGCGATGAACGACTGGCGGTCCACCTTCGGCGGGGTCAACGACCACGAAGCCGACTGGGAGCAGGTCACCGTGTTCCTGGTTCCGCGCGACGGGGCGCAGGAGCCGGCGACGAGGCCAGACGGATCCGATGTCCTACGGGTGGGCTGGATCGCCTTCTCCTCCCATGACGAAACCGGCGACGACCTGCGCCGGCGCTGCGACGACCCCGACATCACCTGGGTCGACCACACCCACCCGGTGGTGTATGCCGGCGCAGGATCGCATTCCGGCGCCTACCTGCCGGGGGAATACCTGGTGCGAGTGGAACCGCCTGCGCTGCAACGCTTTTTCGCCACCGTGAAGGCCGCCCGCGCGGTCCTGTTCCCGTGGACCCGCGATCGCCCGGCGCCCGGGGTTGGCATTCCCTACGTCGACTACAAACGAGGCGACGGGGTCCAGATCGGGCCGGGCTTTCGCCGCCACAACTCGGAAAAAGAAGACTGACCAGGACTCATGGTCCTGGCCAGCATCTTGTCGGTGGAGCTGCCGGGAATCGAATCCGGTTCGGAAGTAGCCCTGAACTGCGGAAATGTCGGAACACACGACGTGAAAGTACGTGAAACGACCTGTAATGACGTGCGGATACGTCCGAGGTGTTGACGGCGTCAACACGTCTACCGTCGCAACTCGTGGCGTGCCAACGCCCTACCCATCATTGGTGCCTAAAGCGCGAGAGCATGGACTACTCCCCCGCAGCCGCGCTGACCTCGTAGTGCGCCGACATCACGACCGCGCGGCGAAGGCGACGACGTTGTCGGCGCTGGCCCGATAGCCGGGGTCGAAGTCGCCGCCGCAGGTGATCAACGCCAGTTGCGCGCTTTCGGCGTTGTCGGACAACACCCGCCGCAGGGCGTCGGGATCGTCCTTTGGTACACCAGGCACAACCCCGGTGATGCGGAAATCGGCTCGAGCGCTCCCAGTTCCGTCGGCAAGTGTGACTTGGTCGCCGGGGTGCAGCTCGCCGAGCCGATTGAAGACCGCGTAACCACCAACTTTGTTGTGCCCCAGAATAATTGCCATCCCAGGGGCGCCGACGAGGGGTCCATCGGCCCACCATCCGGCGGTGGATCCATCCGGTGGCACGGCAAACGTCGGCACCATTTTGCCGCCGAGGAACGGCGCCGGAGCCATCACTGTGCCCACCGGAGCGACGGCGGCGGTCACTCCGAGTGACGGGATGTCGAGCTGAGCGGGAGAAAACGCCGCGGCGTCGACCAGTAGTGGACTGGCGGGCAGCGGCATCACCGTCACCGGCGCGTCGCCCGAACCCGGTTGCGCCCAAGCCGATCCGGGCAGCGCCAAGGCGATCGCCACACTGGCGATCGCCCCGGCAACGCCGCGACGGGTCACGATGTCCTCGCGTGCGTCACGGGAACAGTGCAGGGTCGACCAAACCAGTCGGCGCCTGAATCGGATACTCCGTGACGCCGCCAGGTCCGGTAGTCGGCGACTGAGGCGCCGGGCCCGAACCCGGGTTGACCCCAGCCGGTGCGCTGACGGTACCGCCGGGTGTTCCCGGGACCGGTCCGACTCCGGGTATTGGCGTTCCTGGCATCGCCTGAATAGCGGCCGGCGCCAACGGATCAGCCCCAGAAACCTGCCCCGGCGCGAGCGGCACTGCCCTCCCGGTGTCGCACTTGCTGCCGAGGGAGGCAACCCGGCGCACCGAGTGGGGTTGGCGTGCCCGGCGGCGTGGTCCCAGAAGGAGTCAGGCCACCAGGTGTCGCGCCTGCTGCGGAGGGCGGCAACGCGACACCAGGAACCGTCGACGTACCCGGCGGCATGGTCCCCGGCGGCACCGTCACGTTCGGTGAGCCCGGTGGGACCAACGGCATGGTCACGTTCGGCGACCCCGGCGGCAACACCACGTTCGGTGAGCCCGGCGGGACCAACGGCATGGTCACGTTCGGCGACCCCGGCGGCAACACGACGGCAGCGGCGGTACCCGGCGCACGCCCGGCACGACCGGCGACCGGCGTCACATCCGGCGGCCCCGGCGGCATCACCTCAGGCAACGACACATCCGGCCGCGTCTGCGGCAACGACGCACCCGGGCGCGCCGGCAACATCGGCGTCACCGGCGTCACATCCGGCGGCCCCGGCGGCGTCACCTCAGGCAACGACACATCCGGCCGCGTCTGCGGCAACGACGGCACCCGGGCGCGCCGGCAACATCGGCGTCACCGGCGTCACATCCGGCGGCCCCGGCGGCGTCACCTCAGGCAACGACACATCCGGCCGCGTCTGCGGCAACGACGGCAGCGCCGGCCTGCCCGGCGTCATCGGCGTCACATCCGGCGGCCCCGGCGGCGTCACCTCAGGCAACGACACATCCGGCCGCGTCTGCGGCAACGACGGCACCCGGGCGCGCCGGCAACATCGGCGTCACCGGCGTCACATCCGGCGGCCCCGGCGGCGTCACCTCAGGCAACGACACATCCGGCCGCGTCTGCGGCAACGAGGCACCCGGGCGCGCCGGCAACATCGGCGTCACCGGCGTCACATCCGGCGGCCCCGGCGGCGTCACCTCAGGCAACGACACATCCGGCCGCGTCTGCGGCAACGACGGCAGAGACGGCACCTCAGGACCGCCGTCGCCGCCGTCGCCGCCGTCGCCGCCGCCATTGCCGCCGCCATTGCCGTTATTGCCGCCGCCATGGTGGTTGCCGTTGTCGCCGCCGTCGCCGCCGCCGTTTCCGTTGTTGCCGTTGCCCGTTTCCGTTGTCGCCGTTGCCGTTTCCGTTGTTGCCGTTGCCGTTTCCGTTGCCGTTCTCGCCACCGTCGCCGCCACCGCCACACCACGACGCATTCCCTTGGGCGCAGCCCATCCCGCCGGGTTGACCCGGGGCCATGCCGTCCCCGGGTCCGGGTTGCTTACGGCCAACCGGTGGGTGCAACATTTGGAGCACACCGTCAATGACAACCGGCGATGACCAGCCCGCTGTGTCGACCCCCACCGGTGTTGTTCCGCGGTAAGCCAGCGAACCGTCGGGGTTCTGCGTGATCAGCGCCGGGTCCATGCCCGGCACCAATACCGCGGCAATCCCAGCCGGCACGGAAACTCCACTGGCGGCCGACGGGGCGCCCGCACTGCGGCCGGGAACGCTGATCCCGTTCCCGCCGCCGATGCCGTTGTTGCCGCCGATCCCGTTGCCGTCGCCGGTGCCGTTGTTGCCGCGGATGCCGTCGCCGCCGCCTAGTCCGCCGGGGACGAGTCGTCCACCGCCGATACCACCGCCGCCGCCGAATCCGCTAGGGATGTGTTGTTTGATGCCGCCGCCGCCAATGCCGTTGCCGCCGCCACCGCCGCCGAATCCGCTAGGGATGTGTTGTTTGATGCCGCCGCCGTTACCGTCGCCGTTGCCGTTACCGCCGCCGCCATTGCCACCGCCGCCGCCGGGGAGAGCGACCGCCGCTCGCATCAGGGCAGAGGGGGTCGCGACAGTTCCGCCGACCAACAGGCCGGCAGCAAGCACACACGCCCCAGCGATGGGCGCGACGTTACGAATCCACACAATGTCCCCTAACCGCATGGCCAGCGCGTTTCAACACCCCGTCACGAAGTGGAACCGCACCAAACCATTCCATCAAGCCCGCCGCGCCATCCTGCCTCTCCGAAGAGGCCGTGAACTTGCTGACCAGCCATTCTTTCAGGTCGGCTGATCAACCGGCAGCTCTAATTTATCTCATGCGTCAAAAATCAGAGCCGGAACCCGCCCCGAATCAGCTACCCGGCGACGGCTCGGCGCCGCCGCAGCCACAGGGTGTAGACCGCGCCCACCGCTACCGTCACCAGTCCGTAGAGCGCGACCGCCGCATGCTCGTCGATGTCGGGGAAGTTGGCCGATGCCAGCGCCAGCGCTGTCGCCGGATGCCGACAACTGGTGGCGAAGGCCAGCACCGCCGCGTCGCGGCGGTCCGGTCCCCCCAGGAGGTGGCCCACGGCGAAAGTGCCCACCACGAAGATGCCGACGGCAGTCAGCGTGTGATTGCCGACGAGCGACACCATGTGAGGCGCGGCAGAAATCAACAAGGCGATCATGGCGATCGGCAGCAGCCAGCGTTGCGCCTTCTCGATGGGGCCAGAAAGTCGCAGGGCCGTCGACGGTGAGATCCGGGCGACCACCATCCCCGCCACCAGAGGCATCAGTATCGACAGAATCAGCAGCCGACCGATCGACCACGGGGCGACGACGTAGTCGCGTCCGAACAGCCCCTCCATGATCACCGCAGAGATCGCAATCATCGGCACACCCAGCACGGCCAAGATGAACACCAGGCTCACACCGTAATCGGTTCGCCCCCCGGCCTTTTCGCCTCGGTTGGGCAGCAGCGGCGGCAGCGGTGAGATTGCGAGTGCGACAAGCGCGATCGCCACTTCGCGGTTCAGGTCAAATGCCCGCACCAGCGCGACGGCGAGCACCGGCGCCACCACGAGCACGGCCACCAGAGAGCGAGCAAGTAACCCCGGCCTGCGCAGCAAGGCGGTGACGTCGGCGAACCTGGCGCTCAATCCCGAGCCGAACACCAGCACCGCGAGGCTGAGCCCGAAGGCGGCTTTCGCGGCTACGGCCCAGTTCACGATGTGTGCACCGTCTATTTGCTTCGAGTCAGGTAGCCCTCGGCGCGCAACCACTCCTCGGTGCGCGCCATACCGTCGCTCAGGGAGATCTGCGGCACCCAACCCAGAAGACGCTCCGCCTTGGCCCGCGAGTAGCCACCGGTGCGGGTCAGATAGCCGACGGTCTCGGCGTTGAGTTCGGAGGGCCGGCCACGAAAGCGTTCGGCTGTCCCGACGGCGGTGGCCAACGCGACCGCGATCGGCGTCGGGACGGTGCGCTGCGGGGCCATCTGCAGCATCCGCGCGTAGTGGCCGAAGAACTCCGCGCAGCTGACCGGCTGCGGGCCGGTCAGGTTGAAGGCCTGCCCCGCCCCGTCGGAAGTGGTTGCCGCCACAAAGATTCCACGGACAAGATCGTCGACGTAGATCGGGGAGAAGACTCCCCTGCCGCCGGCCGGCAGAATCAGGCGACCCTTCTTGGTCTCCTCGACCGGAATGATGGTCCACGGCCGCGATCCGGGACCGTAGACATCGCCCGGGCGGATGACGGTCACCTCGACTTCGCCGCCGGCAGCGGCCTGGAAGGCCACCGCCTCGGCGGCGACCTTGGTGTCGACGTAGGCGTGCCCGTCGGGTCGCAGCGGCCACGACTCCTCGACGCCATCCGGAAAGCCCGAGATCCCCGTAGGCCCGTACCGAACTGAGATGGACGACGCGCCCGACGCCGGCCCGCGACGCGGCTTCCAGGACGCGTCGGGTGCCCAAGACGTTGGTCTGCCACTGCTCGGCCGCCGGCACCGCGTTGCTGACCACAGCGGCCGTGTGCAGCACGATGGCGCAACCGGCGAGAGCGTCCTGCCACGGCGCCGGGTCGACCGTGTCACCGGCGACGATGTTGCGCGCCGGGTCGGCGATGCGGTCAACCCCGCGAACGGCGTACCCGTGGGCACTGAAGTAGGCGCCCAGTGCGCGACCGATGAAGCCGTTGGCTCCGGTGACGAACACGGCAGGCCCGTGGCCGGGAGGCTCCGCAATAGCATTCATCGAGTTCCAGTGCTCGCCGTCGATGCGCCCCACGGTTGATGACACGCGCGTCGCGACACTAGCAAGTCAGCAATCCGATGACGGCGCAAACCGGCAGCCGGCCGCTGAGCGGCGCGCGATCTCAAATCCAGTGAATGTCGGTGCGGTGGGCGGGAAGGGGACTAAGGTCGCTGCCGCGGACGTCCGAGACACTGCGGCCGGTCGCGCCCCTGAGCAGCCGGTTGAGGGGTTTGCCCGGCGAGAGGCCCAAGCATGAGTGACAAGCCGAACATCCTCATCATCTGGGGCGACGACATCGGGCAGAGCAACCTCAGCTGCTACAGCAACGGCGTGATGGGATACCGGACGCCCAACATCGACCGGGTCGCCGCGGAGGGGGCGCTGTTCACCGACTACTACGGCGAGCAGAGCTGCACCGCCGGCCGGGCAGCGTTCATCACCGGCCAGAACCCCTACCGCACCGGCCTGACCAAGGTCGGCCTGCCCGGTGCCACCCTGGGCCTGCAGGCGGCCGACCCGACGATCGCGACCGCGCTCAAGGCGCAGGGCTACGCCACCGGCCAGTTCGGCAAGAACCACCTCGGCGACCGCGACGAGCACCTGCCCACCATGCACGGCTTCGACGAGTTCTTCGGCAACCTGTATCACCTCAACGCCGAGGAGGAGCCCGAGGAACCCGACTATCCGAAGAACCCGGAATTCCGCAAGAAGTTCGGCCCCCGCGGCGTCCTGCACACCTGGGCCAACGGTGACGGCACCCAGCGCATCGAGGACACCGGCCCGTTGACCAAGAAGCGGATGGAGACCGTCGACGAGGAATTCCGCGACGCCGCAGTCGATTTCATCAAGACCCAGAACGAGGCGGACACGCCGTTCTTCGTGTGGTTCAACTCCACGCACATGCATTTCCGCACCCACCCCAAGCCCGAGAGCGTGGGCCGCTCAGGGCGCTGGCAGTCCATCTATCACGACACGATGATGGACCACGACGACCTGGTCGGCACGCTGCTGGACACCCTCGACGATCTCGGCATCGCCGACAACACGATCGTCATGTACTCCACCGACAACGGTCCGCACATGAACTCCTGGCCCGATGCCGGGATGACCCCGTTCCGCAACGAGAAGAACTCCAACTGGGAGGGCGCCTACCGGGTCCCGGCCCTGGTGCGCTGGCCGGCGCGGATCGAGGCCGGCACGGTGCTCACCGGAATCGTCAGCCACAACGACTGGTTCGTCACGCTGTGCGCGGCGGCGGGGGTGCCCGACATCGCCGAGAAGCTGCGCGCTGGAACGGATCTGGGCGGCACCACCTACAAAGTTCATCTCGACGGCCACGATCAGTTGCCCTATCTCACCGGCGAGACGGACGAGAGTCCACGCCAGCACTTCTTCTACGTCTCCGACGACGGCGACCTGACCGGGTTGCGTTACGACAACTGGAAATTCGTGTTCCTCGAGCAGCGCTGCACGGGCACCATGCGGATCTGGGCCGAGCCGTACACCGAACTACGGGTGCCGCTGATCTTCAACCTGCGCACCGACCCGTACGAGCGGGCCGAGATCACGTCGAACACCTACTACGACTGGCTGCTGTCGCATGCCTACATGCTCGTCCCGGCCCAGGCGTACGTCGCCCAGATGCTGCAGACCTTCGCCGAGTTCCCGCAACGGCAGAAGTCGGCCAGCTTCGGCCTCGACGAGGTGATGGCCAAGCTGCAGGAGGGCGGCGGCCACAGTAACTGAGCCTCGACGAAAGCCGGTACACCACAATGCCAACTGACGGATCGACCCTTCCGTTTCCGACCGCACCCTCGGCCAGCACGGCCGGCTACACGCTGGGCGAATCGACGCATCAGCGGCGCACCGAGCCTCGACACCTACCCGAGGACGCCCCGAACATCCTGATCGTGCTGCTCGACGATGTCGGGTTCGGACTGTCCGATGTGGTCGGCGGCGAAGTGCGCACCCCGGCCTTCCGGCGGGTGGCCGAAAACGGCATCTGCTACAACACCTTTCACACCACGTCGATCTGCTCGCCGACCCGCGCGGCGCTGCTGACCGGACGCAACCACCACCGCGTGCATTCCGGCACCATCGCCGAACGCGCGGTGGACTGGGACGGCTACACCGGGGTGATCGGCAAGGACACCGCCACCGTCGCCGAGGTGCTCGGCCACTACGGCTACTGCACGTCGGCGTTCGGCAAGTGGCACAACTCCCCCGCCACCCAGACCACCGCGATGGGGCCGTTCGACCGCTGGCCGACCGGGCACGGCTTCGACTACTTCTACGGCTTCATCGCCGGGGAGACCTCGCAATGGGAACCGCGGCTGTATCAGAACCTCAACCCGGTCGAGCCGCCGGAGCGCGAGGGCTACCACCTGTCCGAGGACCTGGCCGACAACGCGATCTCCTGGCTGCGCCAGCACCAGGCCTACGCCCCCGACCGCCCGTTCTTCATGTACTGGGCGCCGGGCGCTGCGCACGGACCCCACCACGTCGCCAAGGAATGGGCCGACAAGTACCAGGGCAGATTCGACGACGGCTGGGACGCCTATCGGGAACGGGTCTTCGCCCGGCAGAAGACCACCGGCTGGATACCGGCCGATGCCGAGCTGACGCCGCGCGCCGAGAGCATGCAGGGCTGGGCCGACATTCCCGAGGAGCAGCGGCCGTTCCAGCGGCGACTGATGGAGGTGTTCGCCGGCTTCCTCGAGCACGTCGACGTCCAGATCGAGCGGGTCCTCGACGAACTGGACCGCCAGGGCGTCGCCGACAACACGATGGTCATCTACATCTTCGGCGACAACGGATCCAGCGCCGAAGGCCAGCGCGGCAGCATCAGCGAACTCCTTGCGCAGAACGGCATTCCGACCACCGTCGACGACCAACTGGCCGCACTCGACACCCTGGGCGGCCTGGAGGCCCTGGGGTCGCCGAAGACCGACAACATGTACCACGCCGGCTGGGCGTGGGCCGGGAACACGCCCTTCCATCACACCAAGCTGGTGGCCAGTCACTTCGGCGGCACCCGCAACCCGATGGCGATCTCCTGGCCGCGCCGGATCACCCCGGACGCCGCGGTCCGCGGCCAGTTCCACCACGTCAACGACATCACCCCCACCATCTACGAGATCCTCGGCATCACCGCGCCGGAGGTCGTCGACGGCCACGAGCAGAAGCCGCTGGACGGGACCAGCCTGGCCTACACCTTCGACCACGCCGACGAGCCGGGCCGAAAGTCGGTGCAGTACTTCGAGAACTCCGCCAGCCGGGGCATCTACCGCGACGGCTGGTACGCCTGCGCGTTCGGCCCGTTCGTGCCGTGGGACACCGCCAGCACCGCCCAGCGGATGGCGGCCTGGAACGCCGAGACCGAACCGTGGGAGCTGTACTACCTGCCCGAGGACTTCTCCCAAGCCAACGACCTCGCCGCAGCCCAGCCCGAGAAACTCGCCGAGCTCAAGGATCTGTTCAAGGAGGTGTCGCGGGACAACCTGGTCTGGCCGGTCGGCGCCGGGCTGTGGCTGCGCGCGCATCCCGAGGACCGCATCTCCTCGCCGTACACGCGCTGGCGGT
This sequence comes from uncultured Actinomycetota bacterium, assembly GCA_963786695.1. GTDB lineage: Bacteria > Actinomycetota > Actinomycetes > Mycobacteriales > Mycobacteriaceae > Mycobacterium. The sequence continues at coordinate 433,029 of CAWBAL010000035.1, read as the reverse complement.
TCGACACCGCATGCACCCGGATGCCGGAGTTCACCGCGCCGGGTCTGGGTCGCCAGGACAGCCGCGTCGAGATCGCACTGACCATGCCCGACAACGCATCCGGCGTGCTGTACGCCCTGGGCGGATTCTCCGGCGGCCTGACGCTGTTCATGGACGCCGGCTACCTGGTCTACGAGTACAACATGCTGATCATCGACCGCTACCAGGCCCGCAGCGCCGCACCGATTCCCGGCGGCTCCCACGTCATCACGGTCACCACGGCATTCGACTCACCGGCACCGGCCGGGCCGGCGATGGTGACACTGGCCGTCGACGGTGCCGAGGTCGGCAAGGTGGCCGTGGCGCGCACCGTCCCCGCCGCCTTCACCGCCAGCGAAACCTTCGGTGTCGGAGTCGATCTCGGCTCGCCGGTGTCCCCCGACTATTTCGACCGCCGTCCGTTCCGGTTCACCGGATCCATCGACTACGTCGACGTCGAGGTGTTCCCACCCGGCACGAGCGGCTGACGTGGGCTCGCTGTGGGCCAGCCTGGCCCCGTTCATCATCGCCAGCGCGCTGATGCCGATCGAATTGGTGATCACCCTCGCCCTGCTGGGCACGCCGGGACGGGTCCGCACCGCGGGCGCCGCGGTGAGCGGCATGGTGCTGGTCCGGCTGTTGCAGGGTCTGGTCTTCGGCATGATCCTGCACTGGGGCAGGCGCGACGACACCGAGGGCGGGCACGGCTGGGTGGTGTCCTCGGTTCTGCTGGTGGTGGCGGTCTTGCTGCTCGTCACCGCCGTCCGCGAACTGCTCGGCGGTGACGACTCCGACGATCCCCCGCCGAAGTGGATGACCGCGCTGTCGTCGATGACGCCGGGCAAGGCGTTTCTGCTCGGCGCCGCGGTGATCCTGATCTCGGTCAAGCTGTGGGTGTTCACCTTCGCCGCGATCGGCACGATCGGTGATGCAGGGATGCCCCGCACGCACCAACGCCGTCACCTACATCGTGTTCGTATTGCTCGGTGTCAGCACACATCTGGCGATCATCGCGGCGGCCGCGTTCTTTCCGAACAAGTCACGGGCGTTTCTCGACAACAGTCTGCGCTGGCTGCAGGACCACAACCGGGTGATCATGATCGCGCTCGGATTGGTGTTCGGCGGGTGGTTCCTCTACAAGGGTCTACATGGTTTCGGCATCATCTGAGGAGATCTGACATGGGCGATCGCCCGAACATCCTGGTCATCTGGGGCGACGACGTCGGGATGTGGAACATCTCGGCGTACCACCGCGGGATGATGGGCGGCTCCACGCCCAATATCGACCGGATCGCCAACCAGGGCATGATCTTCATGGACCACTACGCCGAAGCGTCCTGCACGGCCGGGCGGGCGGCGTTCATCACCGGCCAGTACCCGATCCGAGTGGGACTGGCCACGGTCGGGTTGCCGGGTTCGGAGATCGGCCTTCAGAAGCCGAGGATCCGACGCTGGCCGAGATGCTCAAGCCGCTCGGCTATGCGACGGGCCAGTTCGGTAAGAACCACCTGGGCGACCGTGACGAGCACCTGCCGACGGCGCACGGTTTCGATGAGTTTTTCGGCATCCTGTATCACCTGAACGCGGGCGAGTACGCCGAGCAGTACGACTTCCCGAAGAACCCGGAGATCATCAAACAGTTCGGGTTCGGCCAGCGCGGGGTTGTGCACTGCTGGGCCAACGAGGATGGCACCCAGCGCATCGAGGACGACGGGCCGTTCGGTCAGGAGCGCCAGCGCACGCTGGACCGCGAGTTCCTCGATGAGTCCAAGCGTTTCATCCGCGACGCGGTGGCCGCCGAGACGCCGTTCTTCGTGTGGCACAACTCGACTCGAATGCACTACCGCACCAACCTGTCGCCGCAGTACGAGGGCAAGAGCGGCTACGGCGTCTACGCCGACGGCATGATGGAACTCGATGACCACGTCGGCGAGCTGCTGGACCTGCTCGACGAGACCGGGGTCGCCGACAACACCCTGGTGATGTGGGCCACCGACAACGGCCCGGCGTGCAACAGCTGGCCCGACGGCGGCAATCACCCCTTCGCCCACGAGAAGGGCTGTCGGCGGTTTCGAAGGCGGATTCCGAGTTCCCGTTGTCATCAGATGGCCCGGCGTGGTCCCGGCCGGGGTGGCCACCGGCGAGTTCATGACGATGCAGGACTGGATCCCGACCATCATGTCGATGCTCGGGCAGCCTGATCTGGTGGAGTCGTTGAAAGTCGGTGCCTCCATCGGCGAGCCGGGACTACCGAGTCCACCTCGACGGTGTCGACCAGACCGAGCTGATCACCGGGGCAGGCCCATCGAAACGCAAGGAGTTCTACTACTTCACCGAGACGGTCCTGCACGGCCTGCGCTACGGCGACTGGAAGGTGTTGTTCAAGACCCAGGACCGCTGGTTCAACGGCATTCAGCAGAATTTCGTCACCCCGTTGATCACCAACCTGAAACTTGATCCCTTCGAACGTTTCCACGACTCCCGCGGCTTCGACGAATGGCAGGAAAACCACGCCTGGCTCTACGGGCCGGTCGGTGTACAGATTCAGCGGTTCCTGTCCACGTTCGCCGACTACCCACCCCGACAGCGCAGCTTCGACCTTCCCATCGATGAGCTGATGAACCAGCTCAACCCCGCCCGCACCCGCTAGGACAACACCATGGCAATCACCGAATATCAGCCCGGCACAACCTTTCCCGGCGTCATCGCCCGCACCGCGGACGAGTCGACCCCGGCCTGGCCGGCGCCCAAGCGGGCCGCCGAGGACGCCCCCAACGTCGTGTTCATCGTCCTCGACGACACCGGCTACGGACACCTCGGCTGCTACGGCAGCCCGATCTCCACACCGAACATCGACGCCCTGGCCGCCGACGGCCTGACCTACGCCAACATGAACACCACCGCGCTGTGCTCGCCGTCGCGCTCGTGCATCCTCAACGGGCGCAACCACCACTCGAATCACCTGGCCTGCCTGACCAACGGGTCGACGGGCTACCCGGGCTCCGACGGCTACATCCCGTTCGAGAACGGCTTCCTCTCCGAGATCCTGCGGGCGCAGGGCTACAACACCTACTGCGTCGGGAAGTGGCACCTGGCCCCCGAGGAGTCGATGACCGCGGCCGGGCCGTACGACCGGTGGCCGCTGGGGCGTGGATTCGAACGCTTCTACGGCTTCCTGGGCGGCGACACCCACCAGTACTACCCCGAACTGGTGCGCGACAATTCGCAGACCGAACCCGAGACCACACCCGAGCAGGGCTACCACCTGACCCCCGACCTGGTGGAGAAGGCCACCGCGATGATCGCCGACGCCAAGCAGGTCGCGCCGAACAAGCCGTTCTTCCTGTACTTCGCACTCGGTGCGATGCATTCACCCCACCACGTGCCCAAGGAGTGGGCCGACCGCTACGCCGGCAAGTTCGACACCGGCTGGGAGGTCTACCGCCGCGAGGTGTTCGAGCGACAGAAGCAACTCGGGCTGGTACCCCCGACGGCCGAACTCTCCGCGCCCGATCCCGATGTCGCGGACTGGGAGACGCTGTCGGCCGACGAACGACGCCTCTACTCGCGGATGATGGAGGTGTTCGCCGGATTCCTCGAGCACACCGACCACTACATCGGCGAACTCGTGCAGTTCCTCAAAGACCTTGGCGAGTACGACAACACGGTGATCATGCTGATCTCCGACAACGGTTCCAGCGCGGAGGGCGGGCCCGACCGGGTCGGTCAACGAGGTCCGGTTCTTCAACAACGTCCCCGACACCGTCGAGGAAGGGCTGGCCCGCATCGACGAGATCGGCGGCCCGACGGTGTTCAACCATTTCCCCTGGGGCTGGACGCATGCGGGCAACACCCCGTTCCGGCGCTGGAAGCGGGAGACCTACCGGGGCGGCTCGACCGATCCGTTCATCGTCACCTGGCCGCGCGGCATCGCCGCGCGCGGCGAACTGCGCTCGCACTACGCCCACATCATCGACATGGTGCCGACGGTGCTCGACGCCCTGCACATCGATCCGCCGCCGGCCATCGCCGGCGTCACCCAGTCACCGATCGAAGGGGTCAGCTTCGCGCACACCTTCGACGACGATGCCGCGCCCACAAAGCATCTGACCCAGTACTTCGAGATGCTCGGCCACCGGTCGATCTACCACGACGGCTGGCGCGCCGTATGCCCCTGGCCGGGAACGTCATTCGCCGAATCCGACGCACAAGTTCGGCGATCCCATCAGCGCCGACATGCTCAGCGAGCTCGACGCGACGGGCTGGGAGCTCTACCACGTCGCCGAGGACGTCGCCGAGACCACCAACCTGGCCGAGCAGGAGCGCGCACGGCTGATCGCGATGATCACCCTCTGGTACAACGAGGCCGGCAAGTACAACGTGCTGCCGATCGACAGCCGCGGCGTGGTCCGCATCGCCGACGAACGCCCGCAGATCGCGGCCAGCCGCAGCCGCTACGTGCTCTACCCGGGCACCCAGTCGATCTCCGCGGCGTCGGCACCGAAGATCCTCAACCGGCCGTACTCGATCAACGCCGAAGTCGAGCTCACCGACGAATCGGCCGGGGTGCTGCTGTCCATGGGCGGCAACGACGGCGGAATCACCCTCTACGTCAAGGACGGCCTGCTGTGCTACGCGCACAACTACGTCGCCAAGGAGATCTTCACCGTCCGATCCGACGACCGGGTACCCGCCGGGCGGCACTTCCTGTCGGTGGAGTTCGCGCCGACGGGTCAACCGGACGTCAAGAACGGCAAGGGCACTCCGGGCACCGTGACCTTGTTCGTCGACGGCACCGAGATCGGCCGGGGCGAGTTCCCGGTGACCACGCCCATCCGGCTGGCACAGGGCGGCGCCATGCTGGTCGGCGCCGACACCGGCTCGTCGGTGACACCCGACTACGACCCGCCCTTCAAATTCGACGGCCGGATCCACCGGGTGATCGTCGATGTCAGCGGCGAGCACGTCGAGGACTACGAGGCCCAGATGAGGATCGCCCTGGCCAAGCAGTGAGGCCTGCGAGGATGCGGGAAAGTCCACAGCCATCTACCAGAGTGGCTAACGTGGTGTTCGTTTCCGGTGTAAGGACACCGCGCAAGATCGAGGGGAAGTTCCATGAACCTAAAAGGTGCGACGGTGGCCGCGGTTGTCGCCGGCTTCAGCCTGGTTCTGGCAGGTACGGCGCTCGCCGACGACGGCTTCAACGGCGTGTACCGATACGACCCTGAGCTCGGTGACCCCACCCTGGTGACCGTTTCCTCGACTTGTGCCACCGAGGGATGCGTCGCCCACATCGCCGGCGAACGAGGCAATGTGCAGGGCGATGCAACGTTCACCGGTGGCCAGTGGGTCCTCAGTGTGCGAAACCCCGTTGGAGACATCTGCGACGGCAACCGCTACCCGGCAGATCAGGTGTACACGTGGGACGCCGTCACTTTGCAGGGCACTTTGAGCAGTGCCTACGGTCCGGCGTGCGATGGCACATCAGGAGTAGCGACCACGGGCTTCACCCTCACGAAAGTGAGCTGACCCAAAAAGGAAGGGCCGCATCTCTGCGGCCCTTCACTGGTGGAGCTGCCGGGAATCGAACCCGGCCGGAATCCGCAGTAAAAACCCTGTGACCTGCGAAAAGATGGTTCCACAACAACGCGAGACGACGTGAAACGACCTGGGGAAGGGAAACACCGAGAGGTGTTGACGCCGTCAACAAGTCAGGCCATCCCCGATGGCCTCGGCAGCGGCCATCAAATCAACGGTTTCCTTGCTCGTCGATGAACCGGCGTACCGGAGCCGATGTTGCCAGCTGTCGTGCAGGGTGACGCCGCGGATGATCTCGCCCGCCCGCAGGTCCGCGTAACCCTGGTTGATGTCCTCGAGCCGGTAATGACGGGTGATCAACTCGTCCAACTTCAGCTTCCCGGCGTCGTACAGCCGCAGCAGCTTCACGATGTCGTACTGGGAGCCCAGCGTGCCGCACATCGACCCTTTCATCGTCTTCTCCCACTTGGTCAACACCGCCCCGGACACGTGGATGGTCAACTCCTGAGGATCTCGGCAATGATGTCAACAGCTTCCTGCTGAAGGGCGATCCCCCGCGCTAGCGGGACGCCCGTGCGATCGCTTCGAGGAAGGCCGATGCCGCCACCGCGGACCCGGCAGCGTTGAGGTGACCCGGATCGGACGCGTAGCCGCTGTACAGGCCGGAGACTTTGGTCCCGTCCGGTCTGGTGGATTCGGCTGCCGCCAGATCGAAGACCCGCCCGCTATACGAGCCACGGATCAGTCCGTTGAGCTTCTCTCGTGCGGCATTGTCGGCTGACGAGTCGGTGGTCAACGGCACCGTCGTATGCACGAAGGTGATGTTGGGGAAGTCCTTCTGCAGTGCGGCCATGTTGTCGCGATACGACGCGAACAGGGAGGAGACGTCGGTGTTGGCGGTGACGTCTATGTAGCAGAACTTCATCAGGGCCACGTCGACCTTCTCACCCATCCCGCCGCGCATGATGCGGTCGAAATCGGCGATTTTGGACACCGGGTTCCCGTTGGTGCCGATGGACTTCTCGGCGATGAATCCACCGTCGACGTTCCCGGGCGTCCCCGACACGATCGGGGGTGCGTCCAGGCCCTGGCTGGCGTACACACCGGGGACCCCTGACAGGACATTGGCGCCGACGGACTGGTGCCCGAAGAACACCCTGGCACGGCTCGCCTCAGTCAGTCCCTCGGCGGTGATGGCTGACGCCACGTTGGTCTCCAGGGCAGTCAGGGTCACGACGAGTGCGATCACCCCCAGCACCCGGGACAAAAAGTTGCGGATCCGGCGCGTGACTAGAACCGACATTCGGCACCTCCCTCGAGCGGCGACCCGGCCCGCTCAGGCCGAGATCAAGTTGTTTGCTCTTCTAGCGAATGGCAAGTACAGCAACCTCATAGAAACCGTAACTTAACCGTTACCACGCACACAATCATGAGTTTTCGTGAATTCTTTGGAGTTTGCCATGCGAGTCCGGCATCTGTGCAGCCCCTTAATTAACGAGCCTGGACTTTGGCTTTGGCTTTGGCCTGGGACTGGGCCGGGGCCGGGGCCAGGTGCGCAGACATTAGACCTGGATCCGTGGGTGGTCGCCCCCGTAGTCCGCGGACGGTGCTGTCGGCGCGCTGCAGCGCCTGGGCTACACGGACTTGTCCGAGAGGCTGAAAGACCTCGACCGGCGGATCGCACCGCTGGGGCTGCGCCGGATCGAAAACGGTGCCCGGCGAGTCGACATGGACGACCTGTTCGCGTTGGCAGCGGCGCTGCGTGTCTCACCCACCACGCTGTTGATGCCCAACGCGGGCGACGGTGACGAGCAGGTCGCGGTCACTGGGATCACCGAGGAGTGCGGCGCAGAGCGGCTCTGGAAGTGGCTGCACGTCGAGGAGCCCATCGAGCCCGACGACACGGAGACGCTCGATTTCCGGCCGGCGGCGCTCCCGGAGTGGGTGCTCTTGGCCAGACCGGTCAGGTGGGCGATGTGGTGCTCCAGCCACTCCGCGACCGTCGTCGTCGATAGCACCGGATCGGGACCGATCGTCGCCTCCAGCGCCTGGGCCGGGCCGATCTTGTCGACCAGATCGCGGAACCTGGCCGCCGATACGTAGTCGTGGAACGAGGTCGAGGTCTGCTTGCCGTTGAGACGGTAGAGGACGGCTGGTAGATGCTTCCGTCACGACGATTGCAGGTGCGAAGAGAGGCCATGACGGCATCGTAAGCCCGATTTGTTGACGTAGATGTTGACGGAGAAAGGCCCAGGCTCGGGATTATGTCCCTGACCTGGGCCTTTACTGGTGGAGCTGCCGGGAATCGAACCCGGGTCCTACGGCATTCCCTCAAGACTTCTCCGTGCGCAGTTCGCTATGTCTCTACTTGGATCTCCTGCTCACGCGAACAAGTCAGGATGACGATCCCAGTCGCTGTTTGATGTCCCGATACATCCCGCGACCGGACGTATCGGTTTGTCCCTCTAGCTGATGCCAGGGTCCGGGCCGAGGGCGCTCCCGGTCTGACAGACACACCGTCGCTTAGGCAGCGAGGGCGTAGTCGCGCTGATTGGAATCGGCGCTTAATTGGTTGCAATGACGCTTACGGTGGTCTCTTGCCTGCACCGGCACGCTTCCCTTGATTCGATGCGCGAAGTCGAAACCGTTCAGCCCCTCGCACCCCGGCCGACTTTCGGCCGGACAATCAATGGTACGCGAGCATACAACCGCGCACTGAAGCACATTAATCCCGGCCACCGACAGCGTCGCCCGCCGAGATCGACGTTCTGGCGGCCTCCACCTGGGCTTTTGCGCCGATGTGTCGGTTTGGGCGCGGAAAAAGTGAGACTTTGTCTACAGTGCGACTGTGTCTGACAGCCTGCGGGTCCGCAAGCGCGAACGGACCCGCGAACGGATCGCCGCCGCGGCGGCCCGGCTGGTGATCGAGAACGGGCTGACCGCGACCACCGCCGACCGGATCGCCGCCGAAGCCGACGTGGCCCGGGCCACCTTCTTCCGGTACTTCGAGTCCAAGGAGTACGCCGTCGCCGAGGGCTTCACCGCGATGTGGATCGCCGCGATCACCGACGCCCTGCGCCGCCAGCCCCCCGAGCTGTCGGCCACCGACGCGCTCGCCGCGGCGTTTCGCGAACTGGCCGCCGGCTTCGAGGCCATCGCCGGTCAGATCGCCGACATCGAACGGCACACCCGCGAATCGCTGAGCCTGCGGGCCTGGACGCTGCTGTCCTATCTCAGCTTCGAGACCGCCATCGCCGAGACGATCGCCCCCCGCCTGCCCGACCTGACGGTGGACGACCCGCGGCCGCGTCTGATCGGCGCGCTGGCGATGGCCGCCGTCCGGATCTCCCTCGACGACTGGCTTCGCGACGGCGGCTCGCTGTCCGACCGGATCTCCCGCGCGGTGACCTCCATGGCGCCGCGCCCGATGACAGAACAGGAATGAGGCGCGATGGGCGGCGAGAAGTCACTGGAAGCATGGGCATTCGTCCGCAAGGTCCTCGACGACCTGACCGAGCAGATCACCCAGGACGCGCGCGACGAACGTGAGCTGCTCGAGGGGCTGCGGGTGCTGAACCGGGTCACCGCCCTGTGCACCGAACTGTCCGTCGACACCGACCCCGATCACCCGCACTTCGTCGACATGTGCACCCCGTCCCGGTTCGTCGGCGGGCCGAACCCGCACGGCTCCTACCCGCTGGCGATGATCAGCGGCGACCGCGCCTACCGGGTCACCGGAACCCGCGGCACGTCAACCTATCTCGGGCTGCAGGTGCTGGCCGGCACCGGGATGAACCCGCGCCGGATGAGCAACTACCTGTCCGACCACGAACTCGTGCTCGACGACGGACGGCCACTTCACCCTCGTCTTCTCCGCGGCCCGGCCGGCCGACAGCGACCTCGACGGGGCGCAGTGGGTGCAGATCCCCGACGACGCCACCTCGATCGTGGTGCGCGACTACATCGCCGACCCGGCCACCGAAATCCCTGTGCAGCTGCATATCTCGCGACTCGGCGAAGCCGGTCCGCCGACACCGCTCACCGACGAGATGCTGGCCGACCAGCTGACCGCCATGGGGTGGACGATCGTCAAGCTGACCACCCTGCACCGCACCGTGCGCCCAGACCTGCTGGACACCCCGAACACGCTTGATCACCTCGGAGGCCGGGGCCCTCGGCGGGGAGAACACCACCCCCGACAACCTCTACATGCTCGGCCTGTTCGACCTCGAGCCGCATCAGAGCCTGCAACTGGAGTTCGTGCCGCCCGAAACCCGTTACTGGTCAGTGACGTTGGAAAGCATCTGGCACGAATGCCTGGAGCCGCTGGTGCGCCAGAGCTCGGTGACCAACAAGGGCATCGAGCCCGGACCGGACGGCCGGGTGCGGCTGACCATCGGCGCCGAGGACCACGGCGACGGGTACTGGCTCGACACCGGTGGACGCAAGCGCGGCTTCATCGTCGTGCGCTGGCTGGACAACCCGCAACGCCCCCGACGTGACGGTTCGCCTGCTGGACAAGGAGACTCAGCGATGACCAGTGCGATCGCCGCGCGCCTGGACGCGGACAAGCTGATCGAGCAGGCCTGCGAGCTGGCCGGCAGCGACGACTTCGGTGACGACGACGGCTGGCGCGACAACCTGGACCGGTTGCTCGACGACTTCATCGCAGAAGCCGACCTGTCACCGCTCGGAGTGGAGATCGCCGCCGCCGACGTGATCCTGCCGCTGCGCAACCGGCTGCAGATCACCGCCTGGCGCAAGGAACATCCCGAGATCGCCGACGAGCGCATCGAGCAGCCGATCGTCATCCTCGGCCAGCCGCGGACCGGCACGACGATCCTCTACGACCTGCTGACCCAGGACCCCGATCTGCGCGCCCCGCTGACCTGGGAGGTCGACAACCCCTTCCCGGTCCCGCAACCCGACACCTACGACACCGACCCGCGCATCGCCCAAACCCAGGCGCAGCTGGAGATGAGCGAACAGCTGATGCCGGGGTTCATGAAGTTTCACCCGATGAGCGCGCGCGGCGGCCAGGAGTGCGTGCGGATGACCGCAGGCACCTTCTGCAGCATGATCTACACCACCCAGTACCGCCTGCCCAACTACCACCGCTGGCTGATGGGCGAGGCCGACCACACCGTGGCCTACCGCTATCACCGAAAGTACCTGCAGCACTTGCAGTCCGGCGTGTCCGGCCAGTGGCTGCTGAAGAGCCCGGCGCACCTGTGGGAGCTCGACAAGCTGCTCGCCGAGTATCCCGACGCGATTCTGGTTCAGACGCACCGTGATCCGCTGGTGGTGATCTCCTCGATCAGCGCGCTGTGCGCGCACCTGCAGAAGCTGGCCAGCGACGGCGCGTCGGTTCGGCGGGCCGCCGGGCAATGCAGCGAGGAGACGATCCTCGGGCTCGAGCGGGCGATGGCCATGATCGACTCCGGCGTGGTCGAGCACGACCGGATCATCGACGTCCAGTTCGCCGACTTCATGAAAGACCCGTTCAGCACGATCAGAACCGATCTACACCCGCCTCGGCCGGGAACTGACCCCGGTGGCCGAGGAGCGGATGCGCGCGCACCTCGCGGAGAATCCCGGCGACGGCGGCGGAAGCCGCTACACGTGGGCCGACACCGGACTCGACGCCGCCGCGCTGCGCGAGCGGGTGCGGCCGTACCAGGAGCGCTACGACGTGCCCAGCGAGACACTGCGATAAGGCCATTGCGGAGGCAGGTGTGAACGCCGCTGGGCCCTCGCCCCTTAACGTCAGCTTTGCGGCCTGGCGCCGAGGATGTCGTAGAACAGGGCTTGCCGCAGCCGCAATTCACGGGGATCGCTGCTGAGATGGAAGCCCATCTTGTTCATCACGTAGCCGTATCCGACGCCGGTGTCGGGGTCAGCGAAGCCGAATGATCCTCCGGCTCCGGGAGTCCCGAACGCCCTGTCCGATGAACCGAACACAGCCAGCGAATACGGCTTGAGAAAACCCAGGGAGAACGAGGTATCGACATGCAGCACCCTGTCGCGCCGGCCACCCGCGGGCGGTTCGGCGGGCCTGATCAGGGCCTCGAGGGTGCTTGGAGTCAAACCGATTTCGGTACCCCCAGTGGCGGCAGAGCCGTAAGCCTTGGCGATCGACGACGCGGTGCCGATGCCATTGGCAGCGGGCATCTCCACTGCGCGTAGCTCGTCGCGGTTCATGTCGTCGATGGCGCGGACACCGGGCATGCTCAGCGCATTGGCGGTCACACTACGCGGGCGGAGCAAACCGAACACGAAGCGGGGCGGCATGGTGTTCAGGTGCAGCAGTGCTTCGCCCCGCGACCAGGCGTGCACCCGTGCGACCCGGTCACGGTTCACTGACGGCGGCAAGCCGATATGGAAGTCGAGTCCCAACGGTCTGGCGACCTCGTCGGCGAAGAACTGCCCGATGGTGCGCCCGGACGGGTCGGCGCGGCGGATGAGTTCCGATGAATACCAGCCCAACGTGATGCCGTGATAGCCGTGTCTGCCCTGGTCCCATCTGCGGTTGCTCTGGCCGACGCCTCGCCGGGTTCGTCAGCGTCAACGCGGGTCGATGACGGGAAGCCCGGCTTTTCATCCTTGAGAGCCCGGTAAGCGTTTCTTTTGCCAGATCTCCCGAACCCGCGTAACGGCCGAACCGGATGCGCGACTCACCGTCGCGATACACTGATCACGATTTCCCCTTTGCGCTGTCGAATTTGCCGGACATCGGCAATCTTGCCGTTCGCCGTCACGACCGGATTGACTCAACGCTCTCGGAACGTGACTTGCTGGCCGACGTCGAGAGGATACACGGCGGCAGAGCCGCCGTGTCGGGCGCCGCCGGAAGCCTCACAATCAATCGACAGCTCGGCGGCGTGCGCCGGGCCAGCGACGCGGTGGCGCGCGAGATCCAGCTGCGCGACGAGGCGAACTACATCGGCCCGACCATCAACAAAGCCGCCCGCGTGCGCGACCTGGCGCACGGCGGCCAGACGGTAATGACCGCGGCGACCGAGGAACTCGTCGTCGACCGACTGCCCGACGGAACGTGGCTGCGGGACGTCGGCAGCCACGAGCTGCGCGACATTCCACGGCCCGAGCGCGTCGTTCAGTTGTGCCATCAGGACCTACGCGTCGACTTCCCTGCGCTGCGGTCGTCGTCTGATTCCTCGGCGCCAAACCTCCCAGTCCAGTTGACCAGTTTTGTCGGCCGGGCGACCGAACTGGCCGAACTGCGGCGAACGGTGGGCGAGAACCGCCTAGTGACGTTGACCGGCGCCGGTGGTGTTGGGAAGACGCGGCTGGCAGTCCAATTGTCGGCCCAGCTGGCCGGCGACTTCGACGGCACAGTCCGCTACGTCGATCTGGCCCCGATCACCGATCCGGAGGTCGTCGGCAGCGCGGTGGCCCGCGCCATGGGACTTCCCGATCAGCCCGGCAGTTCAACGATCGACACCCTCACCCGGCGGATCGGCAACCGCGCTGTGCTGATCGTGCTGGACAACTGCGAACATCTGCTCGAGGCGACGGCCGACGTCGTTGTTGCACTGCTGAGCTCCTGCCCCACGGTCAAACTACTGGCCACCAGCCGAGAACCCATCCGCACCGAGGCGGAAACAACCTGGCAGGTGCCCTCACTGTCGGTGTCCGATGAGGCGATCGAGTTGTTCACCGACCGTGCCAGCCACGTGCGGCCAGGCTTCTCGGTCACCAAGGACAACATAGGCACCGTCATGGAGATCTGTCGCCGCCTCGATGGCATACCACTGGCGATCGAACTCGCCGCGGCGCGCATGCGGGCGCTCACACCGGCCGAGGTTCTCGACAGCCTGCATGACCGCTTCCGGCTGCTCACCGGCGGCGCGCGCACCGCCGTGCGACGCCAGCAGACGCTGCGGGCATCGGTGGACTGGTCGCATTCCCTGCTGACACAGGCCGAAGCGGTGTTGTTCCGTCGGCTGGCGGTGTTCGCCGGCGGCTTCGACCTCGAGGCGGCTGTCGCGGTGTGCGCCGGCGGCGACGTGCAACGGTTCCAGGTCCTCGACCAACTGACACTGCTTGTCGACAAGTCGCTTGTCGTGGCCGAAAACGCCGGTGAACGAACGCGTTACCGAATGCTGGAGACAATTCGTCAGTACGCGCTGGAGAAGCTCGGGGAGTCCGGTGAGGCCGACGCGGTGCGCACGCGGCACCGCGACCACTACAGCGCGTTCGCAGCCCAACTCGACTCGTTGGAGCGCGTCGACTTCCGGCACCGAGTCCAGCAGATCGAAGCCGAGCTTGACAATCTGCGGACCGCGTTCGCCTGGAACCGCGAAAACGGGGAGCATTCACGCAGTTTGCTGCTCGCATCCTGCCTGCAACCGCTGTGGCAGGGCTGCGGCCTCCTGCGCGAGGGATTGTCCTGGTTCGACGCGATCCTCGAACACGACGACCTCGACCTCGAATCGGTGCCGCCTGCCGTACGCGCCCGGGCACTGGCCGACAAGGCCGTCCTCGATTCGTACACGAGCGCCGCTGAGGGCATGGAGCATGCACAGATGGCCGTCGAGATCGCCCGCGAACTCGACGATCCCGCGCTACTAACCCGCGCGCTGACTGCGTGCGGCTACTTACGCGGCTTCGACATCGCAACTGCAGCACCCTACTTCGCCGAAGCGATCGGTCTTGCGAGGGAGACCGGCGATAACTGGCGACTCAGCCAAATCCTGGCCCGCCAGGCTTATGGGGCCGCGATGACCGGTGAACCCGAAGCTGCGACCACCTACGCCGAGGAGGGCAGCGCCATCGCGGATGCCGTTGGCGACTGGTCCTCGGCCCATCTCTGCGGCTGGAGCCTTGGCATGGCGATGATGATGCGGGCAGATTTGCACGGTGCCGTCGATCAGTACGCCGCGACGCGCGCCAAGGCCGAGGCCGATCATGATGTGATCAGCATGGCAGTGTGTCTGGTGAGCCACGGCTCAACGCTGAGCAATTTAGGCGATGCGTCCGCGGCGCAGGCCGTGGCAAACGAGGCCCTCCAGGCCGGCGCGGAACTCGGTCCGCTCGGCGAGGGCGCGGCCGCCACGATCCTGGCGATGGCTGCGATCGCTGCGGGGGATCTCCGCTTATGCGTGGAAGGCAAGCTCGGCCGCGTGGCGCGATCCAAGTGTGCAGCGCGGAACGGTGGCGGCGAGCGCGGTGGCGCTGTCCGCCTTGGCGGTCGGAGATCTCGGCGCCGCTCGGGAACTGCCGACGACGCCGTGGCGACGTTGGCCGGCTTTCACAAGATGTGGGCGTTGACCGTGAGCTGCTGACGTGGCACTTGCCGCAGGCCATCTGGAGCGGGCGAGACGAGACGCTAACGAAGCGCTTTCGATCGGCGCGGGAATGGAAGCCGCCTGGGACTGCCAGACCTCCTGGAATGCCTGGCGCGCCTGGCTTCACGGCGGAGCACATGCAGGCGCGCCCGACTGCTCGGCTGCCGCCGCCGCAGTCACGCCCAAGCCCACCCCGGCCGCAAGACGCGGGCAGCGTCAACTCCGCGGTCAACGGGATAGCAGATGGCCTGAGAAGCCTTGCACCACATCGCTCCCCCGCGGGCGCCGCATCCGAGCCCTAGTGGACTGAGATCATGCCGACGGCGACCAAGGCCAGCACCATGCCGACCACCTGCCAGCGGGTGACCCGCTCGCGCAACACCACGATCGCCAGCAGCACCGTGGCGGCCGGGTAGAGCGACATCAGCACACCGGCCAGCGACAGCATCGAGGCCTGCAGCGCCAACAGCATCGCGACGTTGGCGCCGGTGTCCAGCAGCGCGGCGAACAGCGCCAGCCGCAGCGGAAAGCCTTGCGGAGCATGCAGATTGCCGGTGACGGCCGCCGCGATCAGAACCACCGCAGTCGCCGAGAGCCGGGCGAAGAACAGCGGCCAGAGCCGCGCATCGACCGGCGCCTGATGGATGAGCACGAAGTTGAGCCCGAACGCCAGGCCGGATCCGACCGTCAGCCACGCGACCGTCGTGGTGAACCGGTGCGGGCGGACATCCTCGTCGGTGGCCTCCCGGCTGACGAGCACGACGGCGATCAGCGCCAGCACAATTCCCACGCCGGCGATCGGCACCGGGCTGCTCGCCGAGCGCCAGACCGACACCGACCGGCACACCCGCCACCAGCACCGCGGTCAGCGGCGAGACCACCGAGATCGGACCGGCACCGAGCGCGGCGTAGAACCACCACACCCCGAACGCCTGGCTGACCCCGCACAGCAGACCCCACACGACCGCCGGGGTGGACACGGTGCCGCCGACGACGACGGCGAGCAGCCCGAGCAGAACCATCGCCACCGGATAGGACACCAGCACCACCCGCAGGGCGGCCACCCGTCGCGAGGCGATCCCGCCGACGAAATCGCTGACCCCGTAACCGACTGCCGATGCCAGCGCCAGCAGGACGCCGATCAGGACATGCCCTTGGAGCGCCGTCCCAGCTCGCGGACCACCTCACGCTCGGCGTCGCGGCGGGCCAGGTCCTGACGCTTGTCGTGGGCCTGCTTGCCGCGGGCCAGCGCGAGCTCGACCTTCACCTTGCCGTCGGTGAAGTACAGCGACAGCGGCACCAACGTCAGGTTGCCGTCGCGGATCTTGCCGATCAGGGTGTCGATCTGGCTGCGGTGCAGCAGCAGCTTGCGGTTGCGCCGCGGCGCGTGGTTGGTCCAGCTGCCGTGGTGATATTCGGGGATGTGCAGGTTGCGCAGCCAGATCTCGCCGTCGTCGACGGTGGCGAACGCGTCGGCCAGCGACGCCTGCCCGTCTCGCAGACTCTTGACCTCGGTGCCCACCAGCGCGACACCGGCCTCGAAGGTGTCCAGGATCGAATAGTTGTGCCGCGCCTTGCGGTTGGACGCGATGATCTGGTTGTTGGAGTCCTTCGGCGACTTGGCCTTCTTGGCCACGGCTACCTCCGCACGTAGAGGCGCAGCGTGACGTAGCCGGTGACACCGGCCATCACCACACCGACGAAGAACATGATCGGTGAGATGTAGAGGATGTCGGCGTAGTCGATCCGGGCGATCAGGTTGGCTTGGTAGAACTGGTCGAGCGCGTTCTCCAGGAACAGCGCACGCACCACGATCAGCCCGACGATCGCGAGGATCACGCCGATCGTCGCGGCCAGCACCGCCTCGAGCAGGAACGGCAGCTGGGTGTACCAGCGCGTCGCGCCGACCATCCGCATGATGCCGATCTCGGTGCGTCTGGTGTAGGCCGCGACTTGAACCATGTTGGCGATCAACAGGATCGCGCCGACCGCCTGCACCACCGCGACCGCGAACGCGGCGTTGGACAAGCCGTCGAGCACCGCGAAGAGCCGGTCGATCAGCTCCTTCTGGTTGAGCACGTTGAGCACGCCGGGCTGGCCCTGCATCGCGGCGTCGAACTCCTTGTGCTGCTCGGGATTGTCGAGCTTGACGACGAACGACGCCGGGAAGCGAGTCCTTGCTCGCGACGTCCTTGTACTGCGGGAACTTGCGGATCGCGTCGTTGTAGGCGTCGTCGCTGGTTGAGGAACCGCACCGACTTCACGTCGTTGCGGGACTCGATCTGGGCGCGCAGTGCCTTGCACGGGTCGGCGTCGCACGTCGGGTCGTTGGCCGAGACGTCGTTGGTGAGGAACACCTGGGTCTCGACGCGGTCGAGGTAGATGCTCGCGCGAGTGATCGGCGAGCCGGATCACCAGCAGGCCGCCGCCGAACAGGCCGATCGAGATGGCCGTGGTCAGGATCATGGCCACCGTCATCGTGACGTTGCGACGAAGGCCGGTGAAGACCTCGTTGATCAGGAAGCCGAAGCGCACTTAACGATCCATTCCGTAGACGCCACGCTGCTCGTCGCGGACGAGCCGGCCCAGGGACAGCTCCACCACGCGCTGGCGCATGGAGTCGACGATGTGGTGGTCGTGGGTGGCCATCAGCACCGTGGTGCCCGTCCGGTTGATCCGTTCGAGCAGGTCCATGATGTCCTTGCTGGTGTCGGGGTCGAGGTTGCCGGTGGGCTCGTCGGCCAGCAGCACCAGCGGGCGGTTGACGAACGCGCGCGCGATCGCCACGCGCTGCTGCTCACCGCCGGACAGCTCGGCGGGCAGCCGGTTGGCCTTGCCGGACAGGCCGACCATCTCCAGCACCTCGGGCACGACCCGGTTGATGGTGTCGGGCTTCTTGCCGATCACCTCCAGCGCGAACGCCACGTTCTCGAAGACGCGTCTTCTGCTGCAGCAGCCGGAAGTCCTGGAACACGCAGCCGATGACCTGGCGCAGTTTGGGGATGTGCCGGCCGGAGAGCTTGTTGACGTGGAACTTCGACACCTGGATCTCACCGGAGGTCGGGGTGTCCTCGGCCAGCAGCAGCCGCATGAAGGTCGACTTGCCCGAACCGGACGGGCCGATGAGGAAGACGAACTCACCCTTGTCGATCTTGACGCTGACATTGTCGAGGGCGGGTCGCGCCGACGACTTGTACTGCTTGGAGACATGGTCAAGGGTGATCATCACGGCACGCCAGTGTAGCGTGTGACGTACTGCGTCGGAGCCGCAGGCGTCGACATCGGCCCCTGCCCCGGAGCCGGTGACGGACTCGGCGTCGGGCTGGGCGCACCCGGAAGCGGCGGGACCCCGGGCGGCGCGGGCGTCGGTCGTCGTCGGCGAAGTCGGCGAGGTCGGCGAGTCGGCGACGTCGGCGAGGTCGGTGATTCGCCGGGCGAGGTGGACTCCGTGGGCGACGTCGTCTCCGTCGTGGTCTCGGTGGTCGTCGGCGTGGTCGTGGTCGTCGTGGCGCGACGCTGGACGTCGGTACGGGGCACCCAGGTGTAGGACGGGTCGGGGATGAACCCCGGCGGCACGACCTGGGTGTCCGGCGCCGGCGCAGGCGCGGGCTGATAGGTCTCGTAGAGCCACCAGATCGCGATGAACGCGATGATCAGCGCGGCGGTGGAGGTGCGGATGCGGCCGCAAGATGTAGTTCGGCCAGCCGCGGTCCTCTTTGCGGGTCGGGAACAGCTTCATCGCTGCACCGGCCCCTGGGTCTCCTCCTCGGCTCCGCCGGCGGTGGCCGGGTGCACCAACGCACCCACCAGCGGCGAGGAGTCGGCGGAGGTGACGATGCCGGCCCGGATCAGCGCGGCGACCACCAGCAGCGCGCAGCCGGCGGCCCACCTCGAACTGCTTACCGGGCAGCGTGCGGGCCACCATCCGCAGGTTCACGGTGTCGAGTTCGATGCTCTCCACTCCCATCAGCTGCGGCTGCGTCGAGCAGCAGTTCCTTCAGCGCGGGATCCTCCATCGCGGAGTCGCACACGCGCGTGCAGCACCTCGTTGACCTTGTTGAGGTCGGCGGTGGTCGGCACCGGGATGTCGATCACGGCGCGCGCCCAGTCCTTGGACAGGTTCAGCGACTTCATGATCTGACCGTTGGGGATGGTGTACATCTCGCCCTCGGAGGTACCGCAGCTTGGTCACCCGCAGGGTGACGTCCTCGACGGTGCCCATCGCGTCGTTCGGCGAGCCCAGCGTCAGCTCCACCAGGTCACCGAACCCGTACTGCTTCTCGGTGATGATGAAGAACCCCGACGAGCAGGTCCTGCACGATGCGCTGCGCGCCGAAGCCGAGCGCGGCGCCGAGCACCGCGGCGGGCGCGACCAGCGAGCTGACCGGGATCGCGAGGATGTCGGTGACCTCGACGACCACCATGACCGCCAGCAGCGCGATGGCCACCTAGGAGATCACCGAGGCGACGGCCTGGCGATGCTTGGCGCTCTCGCGTGCGGACCAGGGCGTCGCTCTCGCGGAAGTCGGCGTCGATGCGGCGGGTGATCTTCTGCGCCGCCCAGTTGATGAACCGGGCGGCCAGCAGCGCGCCGATCACCAGCAGGGCGATCCGCAGTCCGCGGGTCAGAATCCACTCGCCGATCTGGCCGTGCCAGAAGTCATGCCAGCGATCGGCGAACGGATTCGCCAGGAGTTCGGCCGTGGCGGAGGCCACGAATTCAGTCGTCGTCATCTTTTCGATTACGCCACCGGATTCCCGCCTCGAGGAACCCGTCGATGTCCCCATCCAGTACCGCCGCGGGATTGCCGACCTCGTACTCGGTCCGCAGGTCCTTGACCATTTGGTAGGGGTGCAGAACGTAGGAGCGCATCTGGTTGCCCCAGGAGCTGCCGCCGTCGCCCTTGAGAGCGTCCATCTCGGCGCGCTCCTCCAGCCGCTTGCGCTCCAGCAGCTTGGCCTGGAGCACGCGCATCGCCGAGACCTTGTTCTGCAGCTGCGACTTCTCGTTCTGGCAGGTCACCACGATACCGGTGGGGATGTGGGTGAGTCGAACCGCCGAGTCGGTGGTGTTGACCGACTGGCCGCCGGGTCCGCTGGAGCGGTAGACGTCGACGCGGATGTCGGTCTCGGGAATCTCGATGTGGTCGGTGGTCTCCACGACGGGCAGGACCTCGACTTCGGCGAACGACGTCTGGCGCCGGTTCTGGTTGTCGAACGGGCTGATCCGCACCAGCCGGTGGGTGCCCTGCTCCACCGAGAGGTTGCCGTAGGCGAACGGGGCGTGCACCGCGAAGGTGGCGCTCTTGATGCCGGCCTCTTCGGCGTAGGAGGTGTCGAACACCTCGACTCCGTAGTTGTGCTGCTCGGCCCAGCGGATGTACATCCGCATCAGCATCTCGGCCCAGTCGGCGGCGTCCACCCCGCCGGCGCCGGAGCGGATGGTCACCAGCGCCTCGCGCTCGTCGTACTCCCCGGACAGCAGGGTCCGGACCTCCATGGCCTCGATGTCGGTCTGCAGCGATTTCAGCTCGGCGTCCGCCTCGGCCAGGGCATCCGCGGCGCCCGCGCCCTCTTCCTCTTCGGCCATCTCGTAGAGCACCGGCAGGTCGTCGAGGCGGCTGCGCAGACCCTCGACGCGGCGCAGCTCACCCTGGGCGTGGGACAGCTCGCTGGTGACGCGCTGGGCGTGGCTCTGGTCGTTCCACAGGTTCGGATCGGCCGCCTCGTGTTCGAGCTTCTCGATCTTGGCGCGCAGGCCGTCGACGTCGAGCACCCGCTCCACCGTGGTCAGGGTGGAGTCAAGGGCGGCGATGTCAGACTGTCGATCGAGGTCCACGGGTCCTCAGGTTACCGGCGCCGCGGCGCGTTGGGACCGGCGGCGGCTTTCCGGGCGGCCTGGCAGGTTCCGCGTTTAACATCACATCTGTAACCGCGCCAGGACAGGAAGTTCGAAAGATGCGTCCTTATTACGTCGCGATCGTCGGCGCGGGGCCCTCGGGGTACTTCGCCGCAGCCTCGCTGTTGAAGTTCGCCGACGCCTCGGTCGCCGAAGGCGGCGCCGACGTGCGGGTGGACATGCTGGAGATGCTGCCGACGCCGTGGGGCCTGGTCCGTTCCGGGGTGGCGCCGGACCATCCGAAGATCAAGTCGATCAGCAGGACGTTCGAGAAGACGTCCGGCGATCCGCGGTTCCGCTTCTTCGGCAACCTCAGGATCGGTGAGCACGTGCAGGCCGACGAGCTGGCCGAGCGCTACGACGCGGTGATCTACGCCGTCGGCGCGCAGTCCGACCGTGCGCTGCGCATCCCGGGCGAGGAACTGGCCGGCAGTGTGGCCGCCGTCGACTTCGTCGGTTGGTACAACGCGCACCCGCACTTCGAGGAGATGGCGCCCGACATCTCCAGCGGCCGGGCGGTGGTGGTCGGCAACGGCAACGTCGCGATCGACGTCGCCCGCATCCTGGTGACCGATCCCGACGTGCTGGCCAACACCGACATCGCCGACCACGCGCTGCAGTCGCTGCACGACCGCGGCGTCGACGAGGTGGTGATCGTGGGCCGCCGCGGCCCGCTGCAGGCGCCGTTCACCACGCTGGAGTTGCGTGAGCTCGGCGAGCTGGACGGCGTGGACGTCGTGGTCGACCCGGCCGACGTCGACGGACATCACCGACGAGGACGCCGAGGCCGCCGGCAAGATAGTGCGCGGCAACATCAAGGTGCTGCGTGACTACGCGGGCAGGGCGCATCGGCCCGGCCATCGCCGCATCGTGTTCCGGTTCCGCACCTCCCCGATCGAGATTCGGGGCGAGGAGCGGGTCGAGTCAATCGTGTTGGGCCGCAACGAACTTGTCGCCGACGAGAGCGGACGGGTGGTGGCCAAGGACACCGGCGAGCGCGAGACGCTGCCCGCCCAGTTGGTGGTGCGCGCGGTCGGCTACCGCGGGGTGGCCCTTCCGGGTGTGCCGTTCGACGAGGGCGCGGGCACCATCCCGCACGCCGAGGGCCGGATCAGCGGCAGGGCCGGGCAGTACGTCGTCGGCTGGATCAAGCGGGGCCCGTCGGGGGTGATCGGGTCCAACAAGTCGGATTCG
Organism: uncultured Actinomycetota bacterium; assembly: GCA_963786695.1. Classification (GTDB taxonomy): domain Bacteria; phylum Actinomycetota; class Actinomycetes; order Mycobacteriales; family Mycobacteriaceae; genus Mycobacterium. Next base: position 411,072 of record CAWBAL010000035.1, on the reverse strand, counting down.
CAGGACACCGTCGACACGCTGGTCGCCGATCTGGCCGGAGCGCAGCTGCGCGAGGTCGGACCGGACTACGCCGACGAGTTGGTGCGCTGGCTGGTGGATCGGCAGCCGCAGCTGGTCACCGACGACCACTGGCAGATCATCGACGAGTACGAACGGTCAGCCGGTGAGCCGCACGGGCGGCCGCGGGTGAAGATCACCAACGTCGCCGAGATGCTGCGGATCGGGCACCGCTGAGTTCTGCGGGGCTCGTGCCGCCGAGTGTGCAATCCGATACGCCCACCGCGGCGTGTCGCGTGCGAAACCTCACACTGGGGGCGCGGGGGGCTGCGCCGGCGGCGCGAAGTACCAGTTGTCCGGGTTCTTCGGCGAGTACACCACCGGCATGAGCTGGCCCATGGTCGGCCAGCGGTCCACGTCGACGGCCAGCCGCTGATACACCACGTGCTCGTCGACGGTCGGGCCGTTGATGACGCCGCTGATCGTGACGAACTGCTCACCGGCGGCGTCCGGGCGTGGGCTGACACCGGTCACCAGCAGGGTGCCCTGCGCCATCTCACCGCGCGGGCCGCGGCGGCGCATGAAGCGCGGCCCCAGCACGAGCACGAGAGCCCCGATGATCAGCAGCAGCACCGCGAATTCCCACATGGGGTCATGGTAGGACTGCAGCCATGAGCGGCGACGGTGTGCGGGCAGACTTGGCGGTCGCGTTGGAACTCGCGAAGCGGGCCGACGCTCATCACCATGGACCGGTTCGGCGCCCTCGATCTGCGGATCGACACCAAACCCGACCTCACGCCGGTGACCGACGCCGACGAGGCCGTCGAGGCCGAGTTGCGCAAGATTCTCGCCGCGGAGCGGCCCGGCGACGCGGTCCTCGGCGAGGAGTACGGCGGGACGGCCGCGTTCCACGGCAGGCAGTGGGTGATCGACCCGATCGACGGCACCAAGAACTTCGTCCGGGGAGTGCCCGTCTGGGCCAGCCTGATCGCGCTGCTGGAAGACGGTGTGCCGGTCGTCGGCGTGGTCAGCGCCCCCGCGCTCAACCGGCGATGGTGGGCCGGGCGCGGACTGGGCGCGTACGCCGCCGTCGGCGACGCGGTGCCACGTCCGCTGTCGGTGTCCGCGGTTGCCGACCTGGCCTCGGCGAGCCTGTCGTTCTCCAGCCTGTCGGGGTGGGCCGATCTCGGGTTGCGCGAGCGAGTTCGTCGGGCTGACCGACGCGGTGTGGCGGGTGCGCGGCTACGGCGACTTCTTCTCCTACTGCCTGGTCGCCGAGGGCGCGGTCGACATCGCCGCCGAGCCCGAGGTCAAGCTGTGGGACCTCGCGCCGCTGGACATCCTGGTGCGCGAGGCCGGCGGCGCGTTCACCAACCTGGCCGGCGCGGAGGGACCGCACGGCGGCAACGCCGTGGCCACCAACGGCCTGCTGCACGACGCGGTGCTGGCCAGCCTTCTACCGCGTTAGCGGTCAGCCGAACTCGACGGGCAAGGTCACCGGTCCACCGAGCCCGGAAAACGGCTTCCACGGCGCCGGGCCGCTGCGACGCAGACACGGCATGTGCTGGGTCATCGCCACCAGGGCTTCGGTGAGTTCCAGCCGGGCGAGGTTCGCGCCCAGGCACAGATGCAACCCGCCGCCGAACGTCTGCATCGGCCGGACGCCCGTCCGCGTGATGTCGAGCCGGTCGGGTTCGTCATACACGGCCGGATCCCGGTTGGCGGCCCCGGTGTTGACGATGACGAGGGTCCCGCGCGGGATGACTACGCTGGCGACCTCGACGTCTTCGGTCACCACACGGATCGTGCCGAAAGCGATGGGTGAATGGCGCATCGTCTCTTCGACGGCATGCCCGACGAGTTCGGGATGCTCGGTCAGCAGCGCCCACTGTTCGGGATGGTCGGTGAGCGCGTAGACCGAGCCGGCCAGCTGATTCCGCGTCGTGTCGGTGCCGGCCATCAGCAGTCCGGCCGCCAGCATGCGCAGCTCCGCGAGGCTAAGGCGGTCGCCGTCGTCCTCGGCGCGGATCAGGTCGGAGATCAGATCGTCGGTGAGACTGTGGCGCCGGTCGGCAACCATTTCGTCGACGTACGCGTCGAGTTCGTCCCAGTTGGCCAGGATCGCGGGAATCTCGTCGGCGGCGTTCCAGCTGAACGCCTTGAAGAATTCATCGGTCCACGTCGCGAACTGTTCCCAATCGCTGGCCGGTGCGCCCAGCAGCGTGCAGATGATCGGGATCGGATAGTGACGCGCGATGTCGGCGACGACGTCGCAGTGTCCGCGGTCGGCGCATTGGTCGAGCAGCGCATTGATCACCTCTTCGACCGTCGCGCGAAGCCTCTCGGTGGCTCTTGGCGTGAAGGCCTTGCACACCAGTCGCCGCAGCCGATGATGCTCGGCGCCCTCGAGACTGATGATGTTGGTGACCACCCGATCCCACAACGGACCCGACGTAATCCCCTGCGCAGCAAGGAACATGCCCGGCGGCACGATGAATCTTGGATCCCGCAGAGCGTCGTGAACGAGTTCATAGGTCAGTAACTCGGGCCCGTGCGGCCCGATGGCGATCGGCGCTTGCTCCCGGGCCCGCCGCACGATCGCGTGTGCCTCGTCCGGATTCAGCGCAGTTTCGTAGTCGATGGTCGGTAGTCCAGCGTCGAAGACGCTGGGGAACGGCGACGTATCGAGTGTCGCGCTCATGTTGACCTCCCCCGAGGACCATGCCGAAGAGCGGATAGTCCCAGTGTCGGCTCCGGGGAAGCACCCGATGCGAGTAGCGGACTACTCGAAACCGGCCCCGGGTTGATCCACTACGCGCCCGCCGAGGTGAGACGCGCGACACATCCCGACGCTCTTTCCGCATCCGCCGGCGTACCTTACTCTGGAGTAAGATAGCGCTTCAGTCACCTGATCAGCACCGCCCACCACCGATGAGGCTGCCGATATGACCAACACCCTTCCGTCCAAGCCGACGAGCGGCCGCGCCCGCGACAGCGCGGTCGGACAGTACAAACACAAGCGGAGCATGACCGACATCGGCCTGGCGCTCATCACGCCACTGGTCGGCCAGGAGTTCCTCGACCGCTACGGCCTGCGCGACCCGCTCAACCGCGGCCTGAAGTACGGCGTCAAGCAGGCGTTCTCCACCGCCGGCGCGACCACCCGTCAGTTCAAGAAGATCCAGGGCCTGGGCAAGGCGCCGACGCGACTTCGCCCCAGCGGCGCCGACTATTTCGACCTCACCCCCGACGACGACCAGAAGATGATCCTCGAGACGGTCAGTGAGTTCGCCGAGGAGGTGCTGCGGCCCGCGGCCCGCGACGCCGACGACGCCGCGGCCTATCCGCCGGACCTGATCGCCCGGGCCGCCGAACTCGGCATCACCGCCATCAACGTCCCCGAAGACTTCGACGGCATCGCCGAGCACCGCACCACCGTCACCAACGCCCTGGTGGCCGAGGCGCTCGCCTACGGCGACATGGGCCTGGCGCTGCCGATCCTGGCCCCCGGCGGCGTCGCCTCCGCACTGGCCCACTGGGGCAGCGCCGATCAGCAAGCCACCTATCTGGGCGAGTTCGCCGGCGAGAACGTTCCGCAGGCCTGCGTGGCGATCGCCGAACCGCACGCCCTGTTCGACCCGACCGCGCTGAAGACCACCGCGGTCCGCACGCCCAGCGGCTACCGCCTCGACGGGGTCAAGTCGCTGGTGCCCGCCGCCGCCGACGCCGAATTGTTCATCGTGGCAGCACAACTCAACGGCAAGCCGGCACTGTTCATCGTCGAGGCGTCCACTCCCGGGGTCAGCGTCAAGGCCGACCGCAGCATGGGCATCCGGGCGGCCGGCGCTCGGCCAGATCGAGCTGAACAAGGTGTCGGTGCCGTTGTCGGCGCGCCTCGGCGAGGACGACGCCTCGGATGCCGGACTACTCCGAGGCGATCGCGCTGTCGCGGCTGGGCTGGGCGGCGCTGGCGGTCGGCACCTCGCACGCGGTGCTCGACTACGTCATCCCCTACGTCAAGGAACGCGAGGCGTTCGGCGAGCCGATCGCCCGCCGTCAGGCGGTGGCGTTCATGTGCGCCAACATCGCCATCGAGCTCGACGGGCTGCGGCTGATCACCTGGCGCGGCGCGGCCCGCGCCGAGCAGGGCCTGCCGTTCGCGCGGGAGGCCGCGCTGGCCAAGAAGCTCGGCACCGACAAGGGCATGCAGATCGGCCTGGACGGCGTCCAGCTGCTCGGCGGCCACGGCTACACCAAGGAACACCCGGTCGAACGCTGGTACCGCGATCTGCGGGTCATCGGCGTCGCCGAGGGTGTCGTGGTCCTCTGATCTCTTCGAGTCGAACGGAAGTCCTGTCATGGCAATCAATCTCGAAATGCCGCGCAAGCTGGAAGCCGTCATCGAGAAGGCGCACCAGGGTGCCGCGGAGATGCTGCGCCCCATCTCGCGCAAGTACGACCTCAACGAGCACGCCTACCCCGTCGAGCTCGACACCCTGGCCACGCTGTTCGAGGGCATCTCGGAGGCCAACACCATCTCGTTCGCCGGCGCGGAGGCGTTTCGCGACAGCGACGAGGGGCCGAAGGGAAACGTCAACGGCGGCAACATGTCCGCGGTTCTCAACGTGCTGCGAGATCAGCTGGGGTGACATCGCGCTGATGCTCTCGGTGCCGCGGCAGGGCCTGGGCAACGCCGCGATCTCCGGGGTGGCCACCGACGAGCAACTGGAACGGATGGGCAAGAACGTGTGGGCGGCGATGGCCATCACCGAGCCCTCGTTCGGCTCGGACTCGGCGGCGGTGTCGACGACGGCCGTGCTCGACGGCGACGAGTACGTGATCAACGGCGAAAAGATCTACGTCACAGCCGGATCGCGGGCCACCCACATCGTGGTGTGGGCGACGCTGGACAAGTCCAAGGGCCGCGCGGCGATCAAGTCGTTCATCGTCCCGCGCGAGCATCCCGGTGTGACCGTCGAGCGCCTCGAACACAAGCTGGGCATCAAGGCCTCCGACACCGCGGCGATCCGCTTCGACAACGCCCGCATCCCCAAGGAGAACCTGCTCGGCAACCCCGACGTCGAGGTGGAGAAGGGCTTCGCCGGGGTCATGGAGACCTTCGACAACACCCGCCCGATCGTGGCGGCCATGGCCATCGGGGTGGGCCGCGCCGCGCTGGAGGAGTTGCGCACGATCCTCACCGAGGCCGGGGTGGAGATCTCCTACGACAAGCCCGCCCATGCCCAGAGCGCGCCCGCCGCGGAGTTCCTGCGCCTCGAGGCCGACTGGGAGGCCGGCTACCTGCTGACCGTGCGCTCGGCGTGGCAGGCCGACAACGCGATCCCGAACTCCAAGGAAGCCTCGATGGGCAAGGCCAAGGCCGCCCGGGTGGCCAGCGACATCACCCTCAAGGCAGTCGAATTGGCCGGAACCACAGGCTATTCCGAGCAGACCCTGCTGGAGAAGTGGGCGCGGGACTCGAAGATCCTCGACATCTTCGAAGGCACCCAGCAGATTCAGCAGCTGGTGGTCGCGCGTCGGCTGCTGGGGTCTGTCGTCGACCGAGCTGAAGTAGCGGTCAGGGCCGATCGCGCCGCGCAGTTGATCGCGCACCAGGTCTAATTGAGCCAGCGCTTCCTCCATCGAGTTCCGCAGGCGGATGTTCTCCTGCTCGACGGCGAGCCGCCGCTTGTCGGCCGGCATGACACCGTGCAGGAACAGTCCGACGGTGTAGCGGGTGTGCCGTTCGACGTCGGCGTCGTCCAACGCGACACCGCGAGCGGCGAGGTTCGCCTGACCACCGACGACGAGGTCGAGGAAGGCCTCGGCGGCGTCGGCGGCCTCCGACGCGGCCATGCCGTCCGGTGCGAGCCGGCGCCGGAACAGATCGGCTAGATAGGCGAGGGTCGGTTCGGTGCCCTTCTGGACGTTGAAGGCGGCGATCTCGGGCATCTGTGCCGCTACGGCGTTGGTCAGACGCAGCAACCGCTGGCCGTTGGGACGCAGCACGTTTCGCACCAGGATCTGGCCGATTCGCAGGAGAGTGTCTTCCAGGTCGTCGCCCTCGACGCCCCGGAGCACTTCGACCGGGACGATCCAGTCCTCGATCGCGCGAGTGAGCGCGGCTTCGAACAAGGCCGTCTTGTCGGAGTAGCGGGCATAGACCGTTCGCTTCGCCATACCGGCGGCCGCGGCGATCGCCTCGATGCCGGTCCGCTCGAACCCGTTCTCCAGAAAGAGATCCAACGCGGCGTCGAGGAGTTCCTCGTTGCTCAGCGTCGGTCGACCCGGCCGTCTCTTGCCCGGGTCAAGCTTCTGTTCGGTCACCGCTCCGATTCTTCACTCCGCTCCGCCCGCTCGCCAGGACTTTGTACACAGCACTGGTGTCTAATTGTGCCATGCAAAACTGACTCTTGACAGTAATTGAAACGCTGTTGGTAACATTCTCCTCTGACGCCACCAACCACGGCAACTGGAGGAACGATGAAGGTAGGCATGCATCTGGGCTATCAGAACCTCCACGGGGTTCCTGATGTCGCAGAGCTTCATGCAGGAGACCAAGCTGGCCGTCGAGGCCGAGGCGATGGGCTTCGACTACGTCGGGCCGGTCGAACATCACTTCACCGACTACGGGGCCTGTCCGGATCCGTTCCAGGTGCTGGCCTACGTCGCGGCCAAGACGAGCACGATCGATCTCATCACCGCCGCGGTCATCCTGCCCTGGAACAATCCGCTACGCGTCGTGGAACGGGCCATCGAGCTCGACATCCTCTCCGAGGGCCGACTGATCCTGGGCATGGGCCGGGGCGCGGCACGCCGCGAGTTCCGCTCCTTCGGCGTCGAACTCGCCGACTCACGCGAGATGTTCGACGAGGCGGCCCTGATCATCATGGAGGGCATCGAGACGGGCATCGTCGAAGCGGACACCAAGTGGTACAAGATCCCCCGCACCGAGATCCGTCCGGGTCCGTTCAAGTCCTTCAAGGACCGCACCGTCATGGTCAGCATGTCCCCCAGCTCGGTCGAGGTCGCCGCCAACTACGGCCTGAAGACCTTGCGCTTCTCCCAGGGCGACTGGCGCAACGCCATCCCCGAGATCAACCACTATCGCGAGACGTTCCAGAAGGTCCACGACAAGCCGTCCCCGCCGTTCATCATCTCCGACTTCGTCTGCTGCTTCGACGACAAGAACCGGGTCGCCGAGTACACCGACACCTACTTCTCGAAGATGTTCGCCACGGTGGCCAACCACTACGAGTTCATGAGCCCGCACTTCAAAGAGCTGCCCTCCTACTCGACCTACGCCTACATGGGTCAGGCCGCGGCCGAGGCCGGCGGCCCGGACAAGGCCTACCGGGATTACATCTCCGGCAACATGATCGGCACGCCCGAAGACCTCGTGGAGCATCACCGCATCCGCAAGGAGATGGTCGGCGACTACGAGATGCTGGCCAACTTCAGCTGGGGCGGCATGCCCTACGAACTGGTCTACGAGCAGCTCAAGCTCTTCGCCGACAAGGTCCTGCCGGACCTCAAGGGCTGACCCGGGGCCTTGCCCTCGCGACAGCGGCATCGGTATGTTCATACTTAGGCAATCGACTAATCCGAGGAGCGCATGATGACGGTCGTCGACCGGGTCTCCGGAGTTGACAGCTCGGCACCGCCGACCTCGCTGGCGGAGGTCGCCCGCGAGTTCCTGCCGAGGATCCGGGACCTGGCGCGCAAGATGGAACTCGACCGCCGGCTCGACGACGACCTGGTCGAGGACATGGAGGCAGCCGGGCTGTTCTCGGTGATCGTGCCGAAGCGCTGGGGTGGCGCGGGCCTTGGCCCTCACGAGCTCAACGAGGTGATGGAAACCGTTGCCCAGGGCGACGTCTCGACGGCCTGGGTCACCGGCTTCTACAACTTCCACAACTGGTTCTTGTGCCGGTTCCCGCTCGAGGTGCAAGAGGAGCTCTACGCGGGACGCGCGTCGGTGCGCTGCGCGGCGATTCTGTCGTTCCCGGGAACGACGGAACGCGTCGGCGGCCAGCTGCGCGTCAACGGGCGCTGGGGATATGCGACCGGCATGCTGCACGCCTCGCACGCACTGGTACCGGTGACCATCGACGACGGCCTGTACTGGGTGATCGTGCCCCGCGAGCAGCTGGAGATCATCGACGACTGGGACGTCGCCGCGATGTCGGCGACCGAAAGCGTGACCATCGTCGCCAAGGACGCCGTCATCCCGGAGACCTGGGCCATGCCCTTCGAGAAGATGATGTCGGCCACCGACCACGAGGGGATGTTCCACGACGAGGAGGTCATGCGACTCCCCTTCTCCGCGTTGACCTCTGCGATCTCGTCGCTCTACGTCGGCGCGCTCGACGCCGCCGTGGAGATCAGCCGGGAACGGCTCAACAGCGCGTCGGGCGTCAACAGCCCACCGCGCATCGAGCGGCCGCATGCCCGGGTTCGTTGGGTGAACGCCTTCCAGACTGCGCGAGTCATGCACATGGTCCGCGACCACGCGACCGAGGAGGCGATCGAGATCGCCCGCCGAGGCACGCCTCAGACCCTGGAGGAAGAGGCCAGCAGAGGCCTGCACGGCGGGATGATCCTGCGAACCGTGCGGGAGACGCTGCGAGACCTCGTCGACGGCAACGGCTCCAGTGGCTACCGGTCGGACAATCACCTACGACGGATGTCGGCCGATATCGCGATGTTGTCCACCCATGCCGTCCACGGCGAGTACGACGTGATGATGGATCGGTATGCCCGCTGGCTGCTGGGAATGGGCCTGGCTCCCGGTGATCCTGGCGCTCGGATGACCTAGCCGGCCGGCCGTGGGTTACCTTGCACCCATGGCGCCGAGACGACCCGACGACGTAGATCACCCGGAAGCCCGTAATGCGTTGCTCGATGCCACGGAGAGGTTGATGCTCAGCGAGGGCTATGCCGCGGTGACCTCGCGTCGGGTCGCGGCCGAAGCCGGAGTGAACCCCGGCCTGGTCTACTACTACTTCGGGCCGATGGACAACCTGTTCATCGAGGTGTTTCGGCGCAGCGCGGCGCGCATGCTGGAACGGCAGGGCGCAGCGCTGGAAAGCCAGCAGCCGTTGTGGGCGCTGTGGGACCTGATCCGCGACCAGACCAACACCGGCCTCAATCTCGAGTTCCTGGCACTGGGCAATCACCGCAAAGCCCTTCAGGCCGAGATGAAGGACTTCTCGGTGCGGTTCCGCCGGGTGCAGTTCGACGCGATGTCGAAGATTCTGGCTCGCCACGACGTCGACCCCAAGCAGTGGCCGGCCGAAGCCGTGATCGTCATGTTCGACGGTGTCGCCCGATTCATGGGCGAAGAACGTGCCTACGGATTGAACTTCGGCCACAGTCAGGCAACCGCGGTCGTCGAACGACTGATCACCGACTTGGAAGGAAAGCGCGTGCAGCGCAGAAGGCGCCGATGACACTGCGATTCGGCGTGCTGTGGCCCTTCCGGAATCCGGAGTGGGCCCGTGTGCCGTGGGAGGAGCTCTACCGCACGCACCTCGACCTGATCGTCGACTCCGAGCGGTTGGGGTTCGACAACGCGTGGCTCACCGAGCACCACTTCGTCGACGACGGGTACTCGCCGTCGCTGCTGCCGATCGCCGCAGCGGTGGCCGCGCGCACGACGCGCATTCGGATCGGGACGTTTCTGTTGCTGCTACCGCTGCACAATCCGGTCCGGGTCGCCGAGGACACCGCCACGGTCGACCTGATCTCCGGAGGCCGATTCGATCTCGGTGTGGGGCTGGGCTATCGGCTGGCCGAGTTCGACGATCAGGGCATTCCCGTCGCGGAGCGTGCCGGGCGGATGCAGGAGGGGCTGACGATTGTCCGCCGACTGCTCGTCCGGTGAATCGGTGTCGTTCGACGGCAGGTACAACACGCTGCGCAACGTTCGGATCTCACCGCCGGCGCTGCAGCGGCCGCATCCGCCGATCTGGGTGGGCGGCACAGCGCCGAAGGCGATCGAGCGGGCCGCGCGGATGGGCTTCCACTTCCTCAGCGGCGGACCGGGATCGGCCGCGGTCTACGACACCGCACTGCGCGAGCACGAACTGGATCCCAGAAACTTCAACGTCGCGGCGACGATGCCGACCTACGTCGCGCCGACCCGCGAACAGGCCTGGCAGATCGCTGCGGAACCGTTGCACTACATGGCATCCGGCTACGCCCAGTGGACCTCGGAGGCGAACAGCGCGGGTGGTTCCGAGGTCGCAGCTGCCGTCGGTGGACGAGATCATCCGCAGGCAGGAGATGGACTTCTTCGGCGAACCCGCCCTGGTGGGCACCCCGCAGGATGTCATCGACCAGATCGAGGAGTACCGCGCGCGGTCACGGCTGACCCACCTCGTCTGCGCAATGGCTCTGCCCGGGATGGCTACCGACCAGATCCGTTCCGGAATGGAGCTTTTCGCGCAGGAGGTCATCCCGCACTTTCGGTGATCCTGACCGTCACGGGATGAACGCGGGCAGCGAATCCCAGCCCCGCACCGCCGGCGAGGACGCCATCCGGGCATTCTCGGTGTCGATCTCCCAGTCGGGGAACCGCTTGAGGATCTCCTCGAGGGCGATGCGACCCTCCAGGCGTGCCAACGCCGATCCCATGCAGTAGTGCGCCCCGAGGCCGAAGGACACGTGCTTGGTGTTCGCGCGGTGGATGTCGAAGCGGTCGCCGTCGGGGAATCGCCGGTCGTCGTGATTGGCTGAGCCGAGCAGGAACAGCATGACCGCACCCTCCGGGACGGTCTGGCCGTGGAACTCGGCGTCTTTGGCGACGTAACGGGCGAACTGCTGCGCGGGTCCCTCCAGGCGCAGTATCTCCTCGATGGCCTTCGGGATCAGAGCGGGATTATCGGCGAGTTCGCGTCGTTGATCGGGGTGCTCGGCCAGCACCTTGCCGCTCCAGCTGATCAGGTGGCCGGTCGTCTCGGCGCCGGCGGCGGCGAGCAGCGAGGTGTAGGTGAGCACCTCGTCACGGGTCAGTCGCCGGGTCGTCCCGTCCTCCTCTTCCAACTCGGCGTTGAGCAGATCGGTCATCAGATCGTCGGAGGGGTGTTCGGCGCGCCAGTCGATGTATTCGGCGAAACTGGCTCCGTCGGCGAAGTTCTCGGTGGGCTTCAGCTGCTCGCCGGGTTTCGGCGCGCAACGCTTTGTCGGTGTCTTTGCGGTGGCTGTCCTGTTCGGACTCGGGAATGCCGAGCAGCATGCCGATCGTCTGCATCGGCACCCGGGTGCCGAGGTCGACCATGAAGTCGAAGCGCCCGGTTCCCATCACCGCGTCGAGACTTCGGGCGGTGAACGCGCGGACCTTCGGTTCGAGTTCGGCGACCCTGCGGGGCGTGAACACACCGTGCAGCACCTTGCGATACCGGGTGTGGCTGGGCGGATCGGTGTAGATGAACAGCGCCGGGGGCATCGTGAGGTTGGCCCGGATGAAGTCCAGGATCCCGCCCCGGCCGGAGATGAACGTGTCGTGGTCGAGCAGGACGCGGTCGACGTCGTCGGCGCGGCTCACGGCGTAGAAGTCATGGCGCTCGTTGTAGTACAGCGGCGCTTCGTCGCGCAGCCGCCGGTAGACCGGGTAGGGGTCGGCGTCGATGACCGGATCGAACGGGTCGTAGTACAGATCGCTCGGAACCATCACCGACACGATCGGCCTCCTCGTGGTCTCTGAGTCACGACGTCTTAGTCATTCGCCTAACCGCACGATACCGAGGGTGTGAAGTGCAGACAAGACCCCGTTACTCGGGCTGGGGGCCGGCTATCGGATGCCAGATCGGCGAGCCGCGCTCGGCACGCATCGACGGCACTGTCGTGCCGTCGATGTCGGTGATGCCGTACTCCGCAGCCAGTTCCGCGGTGATGAAGGTGCCACCTGATCGGGCCATCACGTCGGGATCGGCAGCCAGGGCGGCGATCACCCGGCCGGGGTACTCCGGTGAACATCCGCCGGCCGGGTTGGTGGCGGCCGCCTTCGTCATGTCGGGATTCTGGGCGATGTTGCGTTGTGCCCGCTCGGTGTAGGTCAGGCCCTGCCAGAGGGATACGGAGGCGACGTTGTAGGGCTGCAGTTCGATGGCCATGTCCCGGGCCATCCGGTCGACCGCCGTCTTGCACATCCCGAACAGCACGCCGTAGGTGTAGCGCGACACCGGTGTATCCCGAGATCGCGACGATGAGCCCGGATCGCTTCGGGACCATCAGTGTGGCGGCGTGCCGGGCCGCGACGAAGTTCGAGCGGACGCCGACGTCGACCATTTCCCAGTTGCTCAACGGCTTTTCCCAGAACGGCGCCGGTTCGGTCAGGTCCTCGGGAAGGGCGAAGGCGTTGTTGACCAGGATGTCGAGTCGTGCCGTGCTCGCTTCGGACCCGCTCGAAGAGTTCGGCGACCTGGTGGTCGTCGGAGTGGTCGACCTGGACGGCCACGCCCCTGCCGCCGCGGCGATCGACCTCCGCTGCGGTCTCCGAAACGGTGCCGGGAAGTGCGTGGGCGCCCGGATCGACGGTGCGGCCGGTCACGTAGACGGTGGCGCCCTCGGCGCCCAGGGCGAGCGCGATACCCTTTCCGATCCCGCGCGAGGCGCCGGTGACCACCGCGACCTTGCCGCTCAGGCTAGGCATCGCCGGTCACCGGGTTGTGCGGTGCGCGCCGGTTGAGCAGCGGCCGCTGGTAGGAGGGGTCGGAACGGCTGCGGGACGGCGCACCGTTGCCGTCGATGTCCGGGACGTCGGCGAACGGAATCGGCATGCTCGGCACCATACCGGACCACTCGATGGCGTTGGTGCGCAGTGCAATTCGCCAGGCTCCGTCGCGGCGTTCGAGTCGGTCGAAGTAGCGGCCGCCGGCCAGCCAGTTGGTCTCGTCGCGGTTTCGCGCCGCGAACAGGTAGTAGGTTTCCGCAATGCGCGACGTCGCCGTCGATGTCGCAGGTGTTGTTCAGCAGGTTGTGCAGTGTCGCGACCTGTCCCCGCTCGTGCAGTTGTGCGGCCCAGGCGTACAGGTCCGCCGGGCCGCCGACGAAGTCGCCGGCGGCGATCACGGCGTCCCCGTGAAAGGCCGAGAGAAACAGCTCTTCGTCGAATCGATCCATGCCCCGGGAGAATCGCACCAGGCAGTCGAGAATGTCCTGGCGGTCGAGCAGCCTGTCGAGGCGAGCTTGTCGGTCAGCGTCCAACCTGGTCTCCCCCTCACGTCCGTCGCGGGACACTACTGGCAGTGCGGATGGCTGGACAGGATTCGGTCAGGCGACCGCGGTCAGTTCGCGCCGGGTCTCGTCGTCGAGCTCGATGTCGGCGACGGCGAGGTTCTCCTCGAGGTGCGCCAGCGACGACGTGCCGGGGATCAGCAGGATGTTGTCGGCGACGTTCAGCGTCCAGGCCAGGGCGATCTGGGCCGGGGTGTAGCCGAGCCGGTGCGCGGTCTCCTCGACGAGGTGGTGGCTGAGCACCGGGTTGACCGCGTTGAACGCCGAGCCCAGCGGGAAGAACGGGACGAACGGAATGTCGCGGGCGATGCACTCGTCCAGCACGGACTGCGAGGACCGGTCGACGAGGTTGAACGGGTTTTGCACGCAGGCGATCTCGGTGATCTCCAGTGCGTGCAGCAGCTGCTCGTAGGTGACGTTGCTCAGCCCGATGCCGCGGATCAGCCCGTCGTCGCGGGCGGTGATCATCGCGCCGAGCTGGTCGGTGAACAACTGGTCGGGCTCGTCCTCGCCCATCACCCGCAGGTTCACCGCCGCCAGCTGGTCGACCCCGAGGCTGCGCAGGTTGTCCTCGATGCCGGCGCGCAGCCGGTGCGGTTCGGCGTCGGCCAGCCAGGCGCCCTTGTCGTCGCGCTTGCCGCCGACCTTGCTGACCAGAGCGAGGTTGTCCGGATACGGGTGCAGCGCCTCGCGGATGAGCTCGTTGGCCACGTCGGGGCCGTAGTACTGCGCGGTGTCGATGTGGTCGACGCCGGAGTCGACGGCCCGGCGCAGCACGGCCAGCGCCTGGTCGCGGTCTCGGGGCGGGCCGAACACGCCCGGCCCCGGCAGTTGCATGGCGCCGAACCCGACGCGGTGGACGTTGTAGCCGGCCAGCGGGAATCGTTGCATGACAACCAGCGTAGGCCGAGTCAGGACCGTCAGACGAGGGCGCGAACCTGGCACGGAACGCCGTTGACCACCTGGGTGTTGCTCGGGACGTCGATGAGATCGGGCGGGTTGAGCAGATTCGAATTGACCCCGGGGTGGGCGTTGGCGACGCGCAGTCGGGTACCGGGCAGGCCGTGGCCCCAGCCGTGTGGCAGTGACACCACGCCGGGCATCATCTCGTCGCTGACCTCGACCGGGACGGACAGCTTGCCCTCCGAGGTGCTGACCTCGGCGACCTCGCCGGTGCTCAGCCCGATGCGCGCCGCGTCGTCGGGATGGATCAGCAGCGTGCAGCGATCGCGCCCGCGCATCAGTGACGGCCACGTTGTGCAGCCACGAGTTGTTGGACCGCAGGTGTCGCCGGCTGGTCAGCACCAGACCCTCGTCGGGCCGCTCCAGCCGCGCGCGCAACCGGGGGACGTCGTCGACGAAGGTGTCGTGGATCAGCTCGATGGCGCCCGACGGTGTGCTCACCGCGGCATCGAGGCGACCGCCCTCGATCTCGCCGAGTCGCAACCCGTCGGGGTGGGCGCGGACGTCGTCGAGGGTCAGGCCGCCCGGGTTGGCTCCCAGCCCGTCGCCCCACGGCCCGAGCCGGACGTAGAGGTCGAAAATGCGTTCCGGCCCTTGGCCTTTCAGCGCACCCATCACCTCGTTGGGGTCGCGGCCGGTCAGTGGCGTGCCCGGCTGCATGCACATCGTGGCGACCAGGCCGCCGGTGTAGAGGTCGTCCATCGCGGCCACGTCGACCTCCGGCACCGGCGTGCCCAGCACGGCCCCCGCCAGGCGCAGCAGCACCTCCCACTCCGCGGGCCGGTCCGCGTCGGGCGCGAACACAGGTTCCGACCACTTCAGGCAGGACGACAGGGCGTACATCCAGTACAGGTCGTCGGCATGCGGGCGCTCGAGTGGGGACAGCCCCGGGAAGATCACGTGCGCGTGCCGGGTGGTCTCGTTGAGCCAATTGTCCACGCAGATCAGGGCATCCAGTGATGCGAGCGCTTCCCCGACCCGCCCGGCCGCCGGCGCGGAGACGGCGGGGTTGCCGGCGACGGAGATCAGACCGCGGATGCGCCCGTCCCCCGGCGTCATCACCTCTTCGGCGAGGCAACTGACCGGGTATTGGCCCAGCACCTCGCCGATGCCGCGCACCCGCGAGGTGAACCGGCCGAATTCCCACCGGGGGCCGGTCTGGTCGGGCGGTTTCATGAACATCGGCGAGTACACCGCGGGCTTCGGGAAGACCGCTCCCCCGCGCCGGTCGACGGCCCCGAGTGCGGTGTTCAGCACGAACACCAGCCAGGTCGCCAGCGTGCCGAACTCCTGTGTGCAGGCCCCGATCCGGCTGTAGAGCACCGGATTCGACGCCGAGGCGAGGTCGTGGGCCAGCGTGCGGATGGTGGCCGCCGGAATTCCGCTGGGTCCGGCGACCGCCTCCGGGGTGAACGGCTCGGCAAGCGCGATCACCTCGTCGAGGCCGAGTACCCGGCCCCGCAGATGCGGATGATCGCGCAGCAGACCGTCGGCGGCCAGCGTGCGCAGGATGGCGAACAGCACCAGTGCGTCGGTGCCCGGCCGGATCGGCACCCACTCGGAGGCCCGCGCGGCGGTCTCGGTGCGGCGCGGGTCGATGACGACGACCGTTCCGCCGCGCCGGCGGATCGCGGCCAGTCGACCGGTGACGTCGGGCGCCGAGAGCATCGACCCCTGCGAGGCGGCCGGGTTGGCGCCGATGACCACGAGGTGGTCGGTGCGGTCGAGGTCGGGGACGGGTGCGTTCCACATGCCGCCGAACACCAACGTGCCCACCACGTTCAGCGGCCACTGGTCGACCGTGCCCGGCGAGTAGTACGCCCCCATTCCCGCCGCCGAGGCCATCCCGATGAGCGCACCGATGTAGGTGCTCAGACCGAGGTTGTGCGCCACCGGGTTGCCGACGTAGACGGTGATCGCGCGGGCGCCGTCGGTCGTCGAGGATCGGCCGCAGGACTCGCTCCGCTTCGGCGAAGGCGTCGTCCCACGAAACGGCCACATGAGTTCCGTTGCGCTGCTTGACCATCGGAGTGCGGAGCCGGTCCGGGTCAGAGTGCAGGTGCCCGAGTGCGGTGCCCTTCGGGCAGATGTGGCCGGCCGAGAAGACGTCGTCGGGATTTCCGCGGATGTCGGTCACCTGGTCGCCGCTGACCGAAACCCGCAGTCCGCACATCGCCTCACACAGCGGGCACGTCACCCGTCGACTGGACACCTGTCCACTCTAGCCGCAGGGTCAGGACGACCCCCGGCGCTTACGCCAGTCGCCGATCGCGGCCAACCGGCGCCGCTGCTGCGCGGCGGCGCCGGTGTCCAGACCGTGGTCGCGCTCTTCCAGATACCCGACTACGCGCTGCCGGTGTTCGACGGGGTTGGCGTCGTCGTATTTGAACTTCGCCTCGACGCGCAGCACGGCGAGTCGCACGCCGCGGATTCCGGGCAGCATCCGGCCGTACGGTTCCTCGCCGACTCCCACGGCGGCGTGGCGCCCCTCCGGCTGGAAGTCGCCGAGCTGAGCCGTGAGGATCTGCACCTTGCCTCCGGATCGTCGACGATCGTTGGGCGGCAGACGAATTGGACGGCGGAGTAGTAGCTGGTGGGCACGCCGTCCTCGTCGGGGCCGCCCGCTTTCGCCCGCCAGTAGGTCGGGATGTAGGCGTAGTCACCGATCACCGCCATCCGCACCTCAGCAGCGGCTTCCAGGTGCGGCCAGACCGGGTTGGGCCGGGCGAGATGGATGAGCAGTTCGTCGCCGGCCAGCGTGAAATGCACGGGCAGCATAAGCGGTGCTTGCGCCGGATCGAGGTTGTTGACGGCCAGGACTCCGAACCGGTCCGTCGAGGCCAGCCAGTCCTGCCACTCGGCGGTGTCGAGGGCGGCGTCCCAGGGATGGATGAGCATGTCAGTCTCCTTGATGAGGATCGTTGCATATCAGCGCGTCGACGGCGACGAGCAAGGTGCGGCGTTGACCTAACCGGCGGGTGTGAAGGTGATGTGAAGGTCGCTGAGGCCGCGCAGCAGGAACGTCGGCTCGTAGCGGTAGTGGCGATCGCCGGCGGAACCGTGGTGGCCTTCGTCGATGCCGATGTCTTGCATGCGGTCCAGCAAGCGGCTGAGCGTCACCTGGGCCTCCACCCGCGCAAGGGGCGCACCGGCACAGGTGTGGATGCCGCGGCCGAAGGCGATGTGCTCACGAACGTTCTTGCGGTCGAGGCGGAACTCGTTGGGGTTTTCGAACTTTCGCGGATCCCGGTTGGCCGCGCCCAGACAGAGCATGAGAGTGCTGCCTGCCTTGATCGGCACGCCCCCCAGCGTCGTGCTCTTGCGAGCCAGCCGGAAGTCGACTTTGGTCGGGCTCTCCAGTCGCAGCGACTCTTCGACGAACGGCCCGATCAGTTTGCGATTCTCCCGCAGTTGTACCTGCAGGTCAGCGCGCTCAGCGAGCATGCGGACGCTGGAGCCCAGCAGCTTGACGACGGTTTCCTGACCCGCCGCGAACAAGAAGGTCGCCTGGTGCACCACCTCGGACACCTCCGGGGTGGAACCGTCGGGATACTTGGCAAGCGCCAGTTCGGTGAGGACGTCCTCCCGCGGGCGTTCCCGCCGCTCGGAGATGTAGGCGGTGAACTTGTCTTCCAGCCACTGCAGGGGATTGACCGCTACGGCCTCGCCTTCCAGCGACCCGACGGCTCCCCCGATCGCCGTCAGCTTCGCCCGGAACTCCTCGCGGTCCTCCGCGGGAACACCAAGCAGATCGGCGATGACCAGCGTGGCGAACGGCTTGGCATAGGCGTTGAGGAACTCGCACTTGCCGTTGGCGATGAATTCGTCGAGTTGGCGGTCGGCCAACTCCCACATGAAGTCCTCGTTCTCCTTCAGGCGTGCAGGCGTGAGCAGGCGGCTGAGCAGTGAGCGCGCGCGGGTGTGCTCCGGCGGGTCCATCACGACCATCAGGTAGGCGATGGGAAACAGGTGGCGGTGTGCCGCGATCTGAGCAGAGATGTCGTCACCCGCCGGCTCGAAGGGCAGTGGCGGGAACGGGCCGCCGATGGCGTTGGCAGCGGAGAACGACTCGTGATCCTTGAACGCCGCGACCGTCTCGTCGTAACCGGTCACTGCGTAGACCTGATGGTGCGGCTCCCGAAAGACCGGGCTCTGCTCACGCAGGTAGTCCAGGTACTCGTACGGATCCTGGGCGATGTCCTGGTCGGAGAAGTAGTCGGTGGTAGCGAAATCGGTCACCGTTGAGGGCCTTTCATGAGATGACTGTGATGGCTTGACGAGGGCAGGCGGCTACCGCACCCTCGACCTGCTCCCGGATCGGTCTCGACGACATCGAGGCGCGTGGACCGTCGCACAGCTGCACGGTCGACCTGAACCCGCCAATGATCACCCGTGGTCACGTTCGGCTGTCCTCCCATTTTGATCGATCGATCAAATCCTACGGTCTGTCATGGATACCACGGGTGGAAATCAGGGGTCAAGGCTCCCAATTTGCCGCTCATCTAGCCAAGTCATCAGCCCGCCTGAGAGGATCGCCGGTATGGCGTCGACACCGAAGACCAAGGACAAGGACGTCGGCGCGCGCGAACGCCTGATGGAGGCGACCGCTCAGATCATGCGCGACGAGGGCTACGCCGCGGCCACCTCGCGCCGGGTGGCCGCCCGCGCCGGGGTGAGGTCCGCCCTGGTGTACTACTACTTCCCCACCATGGACGACCTGTTCCTCGCGGTGCTGCGGTCGGGCTCGGAGGCGTCGCTGGCCCGGATGCGCCAAGCGATCACCGCCGACGAGCCGCTTCGGGCGCTGTGGACGATCAACACCGACTCGCGGTGGAGCGGGTTGTACACCGAGTTCATGGCATTGGCCAACCACCGCAAGGTGATCGGCGCCGAACTGAAGGCGTATGCCGAGCGCGTACGAGACATCGAGACCGCCGCTGCCACAGTCGCGCTGCGGGCACACGGCGTGGACCTCGACGAGTTTCCACCGGTGGCGATCTCGATGTTGGTCGCGCAGATCGCCCGCAGCCTGTGCAACGAGAGCACCATCGGAGTGACCGAGGGCCACAGCGAACTGCGGGACCTCGTGGAGCGCTACCTGGGCCGGCTGGCCGGCACCGAACCGCAAGGACATCCCGGTAAGCGATCCGTCGCTACTTGAGCATGCTTCCGGCGTCGACCGTCATCGGCAGGCCTGTGACGTAACGGGACTCGTCGGAAGCCAGGAACAGCACCGCGTTGCTGATGTCCACCGGCTCGACCCAACCAATCGGCAGCACGTGCATCATCTGAGCCACCACGGCCATGTCGTCGGGGCCCGGGTTCTCCAGGTCCGGACGGAACAGCTTCATCGTGCCCTCGTTCATGAACAGCGGAGTGTTGACGTTGGTCGGATGAACCGAGTTCACCCGGATGGAGTGGTGGCCCAGCTCGACGGCGAAGGTCCGCATCAACCCCACCACGCCGTGCTTGGCGGCGATGTAGTGACCGGTGTGCGGGTAGGCCTTGAGGCCGCCCACTGAGCTGGTCAGGATGATCGAACCGCCGCGGCCGCCCGCAATCAGATGCGGCACTGCGGCTTTGACGGTCTTCCACACGCCCGAAAGGTTGACGTCGATCATGTCGGTCCAGTCGGCCTCGCTGGTGTGGTCCAGCGTCTGGCCACCGTTGCCGATGCCGGCGTTGGCGACGATGATGTCGAGCTTGCCCAGCTGCTCCACCCCGCTGTCGACGGCGGCCTTGAGCGCGTCGTAGTCACGGACGTCGACCTCGGCGGTCACGATGCGACGGTTGAGGTTCTTGACCAGATCGGCGGTCTCGGCCAGGTCGTCCGGCGTGGGCGCGGGAATGTCCTCGTTGCTGCTGATGCGCTTACACACGTCGACGGCGATGATGTCGGCGCCCTCCTGCGCCAGCCGTACCGCGTGACTGCGGCCCTGGCCGCGCGCGGCACCGGTGATGAAAGCGACCTTGCCCTCAACTCGTCCAGCCATGAATTCCTCACTTCGCAGATGCCCGACAATTGATCGATCGATAAAACACTGTGGCAGTCCGGTGGCGTGGTGTCAACCACGTCTGGCCCACTCGATAGCGCGCTCGCCTGCTGTTACGCATGACGGAACCGCCTCCCGCGATCCGGTGCGAGGCGGTTGATCAGCTGCCCCTGCGCGGTGATCAGCTCATGCCGATACCGGACGCTCTTGACCTGAGGAACTCGTGCAGGCCTTCGAGTCCGCCGGTGCGGCCAACGTCGCCCGCTGAAAAATATTGGCCCACAGACGCGTAACGGGCCGCCGGTTGTCACCGGCGGCCCGTTACGACTTGTTGTCTTACGCGGTGGGCGTTGCACCCAGGTGGGTGATGAGGTCAGGCTTCATCGCCTGAAGCTCACGGCCCCAGTACGCCCAGTTGTGCGTGCCGTTGTCCGGGAAGTTGAACACACCGTTGGTGCCACCGGCCGCGAGGTAGTTGTCGCGGAAGGTGATGTTCGTCTTGATGGTCAGGCCCTCCAGGAAGGTGGCCGGCAGGTCGCCGCCGCCCAGCTCGTTGGGCTTGCCGTTGCCGGCGTAGACCCACAGGCGGGTGTTGTTGGCGACGAGCTTGCGGGATCTGCACCATCGGGTCGTTGCGCTGCCAGGCGTTGTTCGGGTCACCGGTCGGGCCCCACATGTCGTCGGCCTTGTAGCCGCCGGCGTCACCCATCGACAGGTTGATCAGGAACGGCCACCAACCCTCGGACGGGTTCAGGAAGCCCGACATCGAACCGGCGTAGATGAACTGGTCCGGGTGGTAGACCGACAGGATCATCGAGGCCGACCGGCCATCGACAGGCCGATCGCGGCGCTACCGGTGGGCTTGACGCTCCGGTTGGCGGACAGCCACTGCGGCAGCTCGCTGGTCAGGAAGGTCTCCCACTTGTAGGTCGAGCAACCGGCCTTGCCGCACGCCGGCTTGTACCAGTCGGTGTAGAAGCTGGACTGGCCGCCGACGGGCATGACGATCGACAGGCCGGAGTCCAGGTACCACTCGAAGGCCTGGGTGTTGATGTCCCAGCCGTTGAAGTCGTCCTGGGCGCGCAGACCGTCGAGCAGGTAGACCGCGGGCGAGTTCGCGCCGCCGCTCTGGAACTGGATCTTGATGTCGCGTCCCATCGCCGGCGGACGGGACCATCAGGTACTCCACCGGCAGGCCGGGGCGCGAGAACGCTCCCGCCGTTGCCGATCCGCCCACCAGGCCGATCAGGCCCGGAAGCGCCGCCGTCACGATCGCGGCGACTGCGAATCGGCGCGGCCAACCGCGCACCTTGTCGAACAGGGACTTCACCAATCCACCCCAGCTTTCTATGAACCCCGACTTGTCGGACTGCAGGAATGAGTAAAACACGTCGTCGTGAAGCATTGAAAGTCCAGCCCGTTACCGATTCGTTATTTAGGCCTTGTCAGCGGGCCTGAACAAAAACTAATGTCACTTTTAGTTTTCCGGACGCCCGCAGCCCCCAACCCTCTCGGGAGATTCCATGGAATCCTTCACCCACCTGCGCAAAGGCACTACCCCGCACCGGGTACACGCCGACCTCGACGGCCTCAAGGACGACGAACTGGGCCGCGGTGGCTTCACCGGCAGGACCGCCAACATATATCGCCGCAACGATCCGACCGAATTTCGCGCCGTCGGGCCGCTGCGGCCCCTCGACGTCCTCGCAACCGAACTCAAACCGGGCGATGCCACCGATGCCGCCGGGGCTCCGCTGCTGCTGTTCTCCAACCCCGACTGCCGCATCTCGCTGAGCCGCCGCGGCGAAGCCATGCCGTTTTACGTCCGCTACGTCGACGGCGACCTGCTGTGCTTCGTCCACGAGGGCGCCGGGACGCTGGAGACCGAGTTCGGGCCGCTGACCTACCGCAGCGGCGACTGGATCTACCTGCCCAAGGCGTGTACCTGGCGGCAGCTGCCTTCCGGCGGGCAGGAGCGCAGCGACTCGGGAAAATCGGAGAGCACCTGGCTGATGATCGAGGCCACCGACGAGTTCCGGGTCCCGCCGGCCGGCCCGCTGGGGCGGCACTGGCCGTTCGACCCGGCCCAGGCGGTCATCCCGGAGCCCACGCCCATCGACGACGACGGCCGCGACGAGTACGAGGTGCGGCTCTACCACCGCCCGATCGATGGCGTCGAGAGCACCACGCTGCTCTACCAGCACAACCCGATCGACGTCGAAGGCTGGCGCGGTGACAACTACCCGTTCACCTTCAACGTCGCCGACTACAACGTCATCACCTCCGACAGCGTTCACCTGCCGCCGACGGTGCACCTGTTCATGCAGGCGACGGGGGTCTACGTCTGCAACTTCCTGCCCAAGCCGGCCGAGACGGTGCCCGGTACCGAGCGCACACCCTGGTATCACCGCAACGTCGACTTCGACGAGATCGCGTTCTTCCACGGCGGCTCGCTCTACGGCATCCCGATGCCACCGGGCCTGATCAGCCACGCACCTCAGGGCGTGCACCACGGCGCGCCGGAGAAGGCGCGCGAACGCGCCCGGCGCAAGTTCGACGAGTACGACAGCGTCGACTGGCGGGTCATCGCCATCGACACCCGCAAGCGGCTCGTTCCCTCGGCCGAGGTGCTGGCTCACGACCTGGGGCAGCACTGAGGTGGTGACTCCCGTCAAGCACGCCTACGACCGGATCCCGTATCTGGTTGCCTACCAGAATGATTCGCGCGTCCGCGACGTCTACGGCGGCGTGGCCGAGCTGGTGGTGCTGGAAAGCTACCTGCTCAAGCCGACGACGCCGTCCGACACCGTGCTGGTGTTCATGCACCCGATCGGCGGCGGCGCATACCTGCCGATGATCAATGCGCTGGCCCGCGCCGGCCACCACGTCATCTACTGCAACAGCCGGTTTCGCGGCACCGACTCCGCGCTGCTGATGGAGAAGGTGGTCCAGGACCTCGGCGAAGCCGTCAAGGACGCCAAGAACCGGCTGGGCTACTCGAAGGTGGTGCTGGCCGGCTGGAGCGGCGGCGGTTCGCTGTCGATGTTCTACCAGCAGCAGGCGCAGAACCCGACGATCACCGCGAGCCCGTCCGGCGACGGACCCGACCTCACCGCGCTCGGGCTCATCCCGGCCGACGGCATCATGCTGCTGGCCGCCCACATCAGCCGGCACGGCACGCTGACCGAATGGCTGGACGCCTCGATACTCGACGAGTCCGACCCCACCAAACGCGACCCCGAACTCGACCTCTACAACCCCGACAACCCCAACCAGCCGCCCTACAGCCCCGAGTTCCTGGACCGCTACCGCCAGGCCCAGATCGACCGCAACCGGCGAATCACCGCCTGGGTCAAGGACAAGCTGGCCGAACTGAAGGCGGCCGGGCGCCCCGATGACGAGTTCGGCTTCGTGGTGCACGGCACGATGGCCGACCCGCGCTGGCTGGACCCGACGGTCGATCCCAACGATCGCACCCCGGGCACCTGCTATCTGGGCGATCCTGCTGTGGTGAACATGAGCCCGGTCGGACTGGCGCGGTTCTGCTCGCTGCGCAGCTGGCTGTCGCAGTGGAGCTACGACGACGCCAACGGCGACGGCGTGGAGTGCGGCCACGACATCGCGGTGCCGGCTCTGGTGATCGGCAACCGCGCCGACGACGCGTGCACGCCCAGCCACACCCGCCGCCTGTTCGAGGCCATCGGACATCCCGACAAGGAGATGTATGAGATCGACGGCGCCAACCACTACTACTCCGGACCCGGCCAGCGCGAGACGCTGGCCAAGGCGGTCGGCATCGTGACCGACTGGCTGGTGCGCCACGACTTCGCGAAGGCGGATGCATGACCACTTCAGCGCGAGCAGACGCAGAATCGCACTGCGCGGCCGCTTTTGATGCGAGTTTGCGTCTGCTCGTGGAGAACGGAGGCTGGCGATGACGGCCCCCGCCGGAGGGCAGGAGCGAAGCGACCCGGGAATTGTCAAAGGCGCTTTGGACGGCATCCGCGTCATCGAGGTCGGCACGCTGATCTCCGGGCCGTTCGCGGGCCGGCTGCTCGGCGACATGGGCGCCGAGGTCGTCAAGATCGAACCGCCCGGCTCCCCCGACCCGATCCGCACCTGGGGGCAGGCCGAGGTCGACGGGCACCACTTCTTCTGGACCGTGCACGCCCGCAACAAGAAGTGCATCACCTTGAACCTGCGCGAGCCGCGCGGCCGCGACTTGTTCCTGAGACTGGTCGAGCGCTCCGACATCATCGTCGAGAACTTCCGGCCGGGCACCCTGGAGAAGTGGGGCCTGGGTTATGACGTTCTGCGCCAACACAACAAGGGCATCATCCTGGTGCGGGTATCGGGCTACGGCCAAACCGGGCCGGATGCCCACAAGGCGGGCTACGCATCGGTGGCCGAAGCCGCCAGCGGACTGCGGCACATGAACGGCTTTCCCGGCGGACCCCCGCCACGGCTCGCGCTGTCCCTCGGCGACAGCCTGGCCGGGATGTTCGCCGTCCAGGGCGCGCTTGCGGCGCTGTACCGGCGCACCGTCAGCGGCGAGGGGCAGGTGGTCGACGCCGCGCTGACCGAGGCGTGCCTGGCCATCCAGGAGTCCACCATTCCCGACTACGACGCCGGCGGCGTCGTGCGCGGGCCGTCGGGGACCCGGCTGGAAGGCATTGCGCCGTCGAACATCTACCGCACCGCCGACGGCAGCTGGGTGGTCATCGCGGCCAACCAGGACACCGTGTTCCGGCGGCTGTGCTCGGCCATGGGCCAACCCGAGCTGGCCACCGACGACCGCTTCGCCGATCACGTTGCCCGCGGCCGCAACCAGGACGAGCTGGACAAGATCATCGGTGACTGGGCCGCCCAGCGTCAGCCCGGGGACATCATCGAAACCCTCAGCGCCGCAGGGGTGATCAGCGGGCCGATCAACACCGTCGCCGAAGTGGTGCGCGATCCGCAACTGCGGGCGCGCGGCATGCTCGTCGAGCACTTCGACGAAGGCATCGGGCGCAATGTGTTGGGCCCCGGTGTCATCCCGGTGCTCTCGCAGACGCCCGGCAGCGTGCGAAACGCCGGCCCGGCGCAGCCGGGCCAGCACAACGACGAGGTCTACGGCGACCTGCTCGGGCTGACCGCCGACGAGATCGCCGACCTGGAGTTCCAGGGGGTGCTGTGAGCGGTCTTCCCGAACACGTGACCATCCGCGAGGTGGCCCTGCGCGACGGCCTGCAGATCGAGGCCCCGATCCCGTTGTCGGCCAAGCTCGAACTGCTCGCCGCCATCGCGGCCACCGGGGTGCGCGAGGTCGAGGCGACGGCGTTCGTCTCACCGTCGAAGGTGCCGGCGCTGGCCGACGCACCCGACCTCGCCGCCGCGCTGAGCGACTATCCCGACATCGAGTTCTCGGCGCTGGTGGCAAGTCCCAACGGCGCCAAGCGCGCGATCGCCGCCGGCCTGCGCTCGCTGGAATACGTGGTCTCGGCCGCCGACGGGCACAGCCGCGCCAACGTGGGCCGCAGCAGCGCCGAGGCCACCGCGCAGATCGGCGAGATCGTCGCGATCGCCCACGACTCCGGCGTCAGTGTCGAGGTCATCATCGCCACCGCATGGGACTGCCCGTTCGACGGACCCACCCCGCCGCAACGGGTCCTGCGGCATCGTCGACGCCGCAGTCGATCACGGTGCCGACCGGGTGGCCATCGCCGACACCATCGGCACCACCACGCCCGGGCGGGTCACCTCGCTGGTGAGCCAGGTGCGCCCGCGCATCGGCGACCTGCCGCTTGGCGCGCACTTCCACAACACCCGCGGTGCGGGATTGGCCAGTGCGTATGCCGCGGTGACCGCCGGAGTGACCCGGTTGGACTCGTCGGCCGGCGGTCTGGGCGGGTGCCCGTTCGCGCCGGGCGCCAGCGGCAACATCGCCACCGAGGACCTGGTCTACCTGTTGCGCGACAGCGGAATCGCGGTGGATGTCGACCTGTCGTCGGCCATCGCCGCCGCCCGCGTCGCCCAAGCCGTCGTCGGCCACGACCTGCCCAGCGCCCTGCTGCGGGCCGGTGACCGGATCCTGGACTGAGCGCCCGTGCCCACCGACGCCCCGCGAACACTGAGCAGCAAGGGTCGCCAGACCCAGCAGGCCATCGAGCATGCAGCCCGGAAGCTGTTCGCCGAAAGGGGTTTTCACGGCACCACCCTCGTCCGACATCACCTCGGCGGCCGGGCGGTCACCGGCGGTGTTCTACCGGTACTTCGCCGACAAGGAGGACCTGCTGGCCGCACTGGCCGAGTCGTTCCTGCACGATGTCGTCCTGCCGTCGGGCCTTCGGGTGCACCTTCCCGAGTCGCCGCACGACGACGGGTTCTTCGCCTCGGTGGTCACCGGCTACTGGGAGATGTTCAAGCAGAACATCGGCATCATGGTCGCCGTGGACCAGCTCGCCGCCACCCAGACCCGGTTCGCCGCGCTGCAGAACCAGTTCCGCCAGTTCGGCATCGACATCGTCACCGCGTCGGTCCGGCGAGCCCAGGAGCAGGGACACGCCGCCGCACTGAACCCCGAACACACCGCGCTGGCGATCGCGCTGCTGTTCGAGCAGTTCACCACCGTGTGCCTGCGCCCGGACACCGCGGGCCTGGGCCTGCGACTCTCCGACGCCGAGGCCATCGCCACCCTGTCCACCATCTGGAAGAAAACGCTGTACGGCTTCTAGAACCCGAGGAGATCACCGTGGATTTCACACTGCCCGAACACCTTCCGCCGCTGCTGGCCGAGATGGACGCGTTCATCGAAGCCGAGATCAAGCCGCTCGAGCGGGAGAACATGCAGTACTTCGACCGCCGTCGGGAGTTCGCCCGCACCGACATCGACAACGGCGGCATCCCGCGCCGGGAGTGGGAGGACCTGCTCGACGAGATGCGTCGCCGCGCCGATGCGGCAGGCTGGCTCCGTTACGGTCTGCCGTCGAAGTTCGGTGGCCGCGACGGCACCAACCTCGACATGGCGGTGATCCGGGAACATCTGGCGCACAAGGGTCTCGGACTGCACAACGACCTGCAGGACGAGTCGTCGATCGTCGGCAACTTCCCGCAGATCATCATGATGGACCGGTTCGGCACCGACGACCAGAAGAAGGACTGGATCGAGGCCATGCTGACCGGCAAGCGGTCGATGGCGTTCGGCCTCACCGAACCCGCGCACGGCTCCGATGCCACCTGGCTGGAGACCAGGGCCGAGCGGGACGGCTCAGGAGAAGGCGCGGACTGGGTGATCAACGGCACCAAGCGCTGGAACACCGGCGTGCACCGGGCCACCCACGACCTGATCTTCGCCCGCACCTCCGGCGAGCCGGGCCAGGCCCGCGGCATCACCGCGTTCCTGGTGCCCTGTGACGCGCAGGGTTTCGAGGTGCCCTACTACTGGTGGACCTTCAACATGCCCAGCGACCACGCCGAGGTGGAACTGAACGACGTGCGACTCCCCGCCGACGCCGTGCTCGGCCAGATCGACCACGGCCTGGAGGTGGCGCAGACCTTCCTGCACGAGAACAGGATTCGCCAGGCCGCCAGCAGCCTTGGTGCGGCACAGTACTGCATCGACCGCGCAGTCGAGTACGCCGGTCAGCGAGTGACGTTCGGTAAGCCGCTGTCGGTCAACCAGGCGGTGCAGTGGCCGTTGGTGGAACTGCAGACCGAGGCGCAGATGGTGCGGCTGCTGGTGTACTACGCCGCATGGGAACTCGACCGCAACCACCACCTGGAGGTGTCGGACAAGGTGTCGATGGCCAACTACCGCGCCAACCGGCTGGTGTGCGAGGCCGCCGACCGGGCCATGCAGGTCCACGGCGGGATCGGCTACAGCCGCCACGAGCCGTTCGAGCACATCTACCGCCACCACCGCCGCTACCGGATCACCGAGGGCGCCGAGGAGATCCAGATGCGCCGAGTGGCCCAGCGGCTGTTCAAGTTCGGCAAGCCGGCCCGCTGACGTGCTGGCCGAGAAGCTCTCCGCCGACCTCACCGCGGTGCTGCGACCGCTGCTGGGTGGCAACACCGACGTGGTCAACCTCCGCGCGCTGACCGGTGGGGCCAGCCGCACCACGTGGGCGTTCGAGGCCGTCACGGGAACGCAGCACCGCGCGCTCATCCTGCGAACCGGCGCACCCGACGACATCCACGCCGGCATGGAACTCGAGGCTGCAGTGCAGGCCGCCGCGGCGGCTGCCGGCGCGCCGGTGCCCAACATCCTGGTGGCATCCGATTCCTCTGCCGCACTGGGTAATCCATTCCTGATCTGCGACGAGATCGCCGGTGAGACGATCGTGCGTCGCATTCAGCGTCAACTCGACGACGACGGTCGCAGGCGGCTGTTGGTGCAGTGTGCGCAGGCACTGGCCGCGATCCACCGGGCGCAGGCGAACGCACCCGGCCTCGTCGAGCACGACCAGCTGGGTCAGTGGCGCCAGCAGCTCGACGACATGGCCGACACCACAGCCACTTTCGAGTGGGCGTTCCGCTGGCTCGCCAGGAATCGACCCGCGCCGTCGCCAACCTGCCTGGTGCACGGCGACTTCCGGATGGGCAACCTGATCGTCGACGGCTCCGGACTGGCTGCCGTGCTGGACTGGGAACTGGTACACATCGGCGAGATCTACCAAGACCTGGCCTGGTTCTGCATCCGGGCCTGGCGGTTCGGCGCCCCGGCCACGCTGGCCGCGGGCGGACTCGGCAGCATCGAGGACTTCGTATCGGCTTACGAGCAGGCCAGCGGCACCAGCGTCGATCGTTCGACCCTGCACTGGTGGCTGGTGCTGGCCACGCTGGGCTGGGGGGTGATCTGCCGCTACCAGGCCGAGCGGCACCTGTCCGGGCAGACCCGCTCGGTCGAGCTCGCGGCGATCGGACGGCGCGTGTGCGAAACCGAATGGGATGTCCTCGACCTGCTGGAGAGCGCGCCGTGACCGGCCTCAACGGGCGGCCCACCACCGCCGAACTCGTCGCCGCCGTGGCCGAGTTCCTCGAAGGCGACGTCCGGTCGGCCACCACCGGGTCGGTCAACTTCCACGCCCTCGTCGCCGCCAACGTGCTGCGCACCGTCGAACGTGAGCTGCTCGACCAGACCTCAGCGGAGCCGCTGACCGCGCTGGCCGCACTCGGCTACGCCGACGAGGACGCCCTGGCCGCGGCCATCCGGGCCGGCGCCCTCGACGACCGCGGCGCCGACGTGCTGGCCTGCCTGCGGACGCTGGTGCGCCACCGGCTGTCCATCGCTCATCCCGGATACGATCAGCCGACATAGCCCGCGGCGTAGGCCGCAGATAGGGCGGAAGCGCCATGACCCTGACCCGAACCGAAACTCTCGACGTCGCCGAACGATTGTTCGCTGCGATCGAAGCCGGCGACATCGCCGCGCTGACCGCACTGTGGTCCGACGACGTCGTCGTCTGGCGCCAGGGCGGCGGCCGGGAACGGGACAAGCCCCGGGCCCTGGGCGTCATCGAGTGGTTCGTCGACGCCACCACCGACCGGCGCTACGAAGTGCTGGACCGGCAGGTGTTCGACGGGGGCTTCGTCCAGCAGCACATCCTGCACGCCACCACGCGGGCCGGTGAAAAAGTGGCGCTGCGGGTGTGCCTGGTGGTCAAGTTGGAAGCGGACGGCTTGATCCGGCGGATCGACGAGTACCTCGACCCCGCCGAACTCGCCCCACTGTTGTGATGACTCAGATGGAGGTGACATGAGCACCCTGCACGCATTGCTCGCCGACCCGGCCACGGCCGGGGTCTGGAATCTGGTGCCCGCCCGCTCCTCGGTGCGGTTCAAGAACAAGACCCTGTGGGGCCTGGTGCCGGTGAACGGCGAATTCACCGACGTAAGCGGTGACGGCCAGATCACCGCGAAGGGCGCGGTGTTCGGCCGGGTGGACGTCCGCGCCGCATCGCTGCGGACCGGGATAGGAAAGCGCGACGAGCACCTGCGCTCCCCCGACTTCTTCGACGTCGAGAAGTATCCGGAGATCAGCATCGTCGTGACCGACGTGACCGCCACCGGCGAGCGCACCGCGGATCTGCGCGCCGAGCTCACCCTGCGGGGCACCACGCAGCCGCTGCCGCTGTCGGCGACCGTCGACCATGACGGCGACACCGTGCGAATCTCGGCGCAGACCACCGTCGACCGGACGGCGTTCGGGGTCAGCGGCAACATGGTCGGCATGATCCCGGCCACGACCACGCTGATCGCCGACCTGCTGTTCGCCAAAGCGTGATTCGGGCGCGTATATCGTCGCCTGCCGACGACAACCGCGCCGAAATCACTCGCTCTCGCAGTAGCATCGGCAGCGTGTCTGGCCCCGGCGGCGCTCAGCCCATCCACATCCTGGTGTACAGCAGCAATGCCCGGACCCGCGAGCAGGTGCGCCTGGCGCTGGGCAAGCGGGTTCATCCGGAGCTACCGGACCTGACCTACACCGACGTGGCCACCGGGCCCATGGTGATCCAGCTGATGGACCGCGGCGGGTTCGATCTGGTGATCCTCGACGGCGAGGCCGCCCCGGTCGGCGGGATGGGCATTGCCAAGCAGCTCAAGGACGAGATCACCGACTGCCCGCCCGTGCTGGTCCTGACCGGCCGTCCTGACGATGCGTGGCTGGCCAACTGGTCGCGCGCCGAAGCCGCCGTACCCCATCCGATCGACCCCATCCGGCTGGGCGAGGCGGTGGTCGGTTTGCTGCGCACACCGGTGTAGCGACGAAACGCCAATTACACTGTCGCTCTTGCCCTCTCGTAGGGAGACGGACCGCGTCCAGTTATTGAAGCCATCCTAACGAAAACGCGTCGGCCCACGTCACAAGATCGCTAGGCTGTGCTTCAGCTCACATCGAGAGCCCAAGCGAGGAGTGGCACAGCGGTATGAGTCTCTACACACCCATCCTGGTGCTGGGAGTCATCGCGGCGGCGTTCGCGGTCGTGTCGGTGGTGATCGCGCTGGTAATCGGGCCCCGGCGGTACAACCGGGCCAAGCTCGAGGCCTACGAGTGCGGCATCGAGCCGATGACCGGTGAGCCGGCCGGCCAGCGGTTCCCCATCAAGTACTACCTGACCGCGATGTTGTTCATCGTGTTCGACATCGAGATCGTGTTCCTCTACCCGTGGGCGGTGGCCTTCGACCAGCTCGGCACCTTCGCCCTGGTGGAGATGCTGATCTTCATGGCCACGGTGTTCGTTGCGTACGGGTACGTGTGGCGGCGGGGTGGCCTCGAATGGGACTAGAAGAACAGCTTCCCGGCGGCATCCTGCTGTCGACGGTGGAAAAGGTTGCCGGGTTCGTCCGCAAAGGGTCGCTGTGGCCGGCGACGTTCGGCCTGGCGTGCTGCGCGATCGAGATGATGGCGACGGCCGGGCCGCGGTTCGACATCGCCCGCTTCGGGATGGAGCGGTTCTCCGCCACCCCCCGGCAGGCCGACCTGATGATCGTCGCGGGGCGGGTGAGCCAGAAGATGGCCCCGGTGCTGCGGCAGGTCTATGACCAGATGGCCGAACCCAAGTGGGTGCTGGCGATGGGCGTGTGCGCGTCCAGCGGCGGGATGTTCAACAACTACGCCGTGGTGCAGGGTGTCGACCACATCGTGCCGGTGGACATCTATCTGCCCGGCTGCCCGCCGCGGCCGGAGATGCTGCTGCACGCGATCCTGACGCTGCACGCCAAGATCGCCGAGATGCCGCTTGGGCGTCAACCGCACCGAGGCGATCGCCGCTGCCGAGCAGGCCGCGCTGGCGGCCCAGCCCACCATCGAGCTCAAGGGCCTGCTGCGATGAGTTCTGGCGGTTCTGACGACGAAGTCATCGGCGTGCGCCGGGGCATGTTCGGCATCAACGGCAGCGGTGACACCTCAGGGTATGGCCGCCTGGTCCGCGAGGTCGCCCTGCCGGGCAGCACACCGAGACCCTACGGCGGCTACTTCGACGAGGTGGTCGACCGGCTGGTCGAGGTGCTGGGTGCCGACGCCTTCGAGGCGGCCGTCGAGCGCATCGTGGTCTTCCGCGACCAGTTGACACTCGAGATCCGCCGGGAGCACCTACCGGCTGTCGCGCGGGTCCTGCGCGACGACGAGGCGCTGCGCTTCGAGCTGTGCTGCGGAGTCTCGGGCGTGCACTACCCCGAGGACACCGACCGGGAACTGCACGCCTACTACCCGCTGATGTCGATCACCCACAACCGGCGGGTGCAGCTCGAGGTGGCCTGTCCCGACGCGGATCCCCATGTGCCGTCGCTGTTTTCGGTGTATCCGACCTGCGACTGGCACGAGCGGGAGACCTATGACTTCTTCGGCATCATCTTCGACGGGCACCCCGGGCTGACCCGCATCGAGATGCCCGACGACTGGGTGGGACACCCGCAGCGCAAGGACTACCCGCTGGGCGGAGTTCCGGTGGAGTACCACGGTGCCCAGATCCCGCCGCCCGACGAGCGCAGGTCGTATCACTGATGAGCGAACACATCGAAGACAGCGACGGCGTCATCGTCCTTGGCGGACAGGACTGGGACGAGATCGTCGCGGCCGCCCGCCAGGGCGAGGCCGGCGAGCGCATCGTGGTCAACATGGGTCCCCAGCACCCCTCGACGCACGGGGTGCTGCGCCTGATCCTGGAGATCGAGGGCGAGACGGTCACCGAAGCCCGCTGCGGGATCGGCTATCTGCACACCGGGATCGAGAAGAACCTCGAATACCGCACCTGGACGCAGGGCGTGACGTTCGTGACCCGGATGGACTACCTGTCGCCGTTCTTCAACGAGACCGCGTACTGCCTTGGCGTGGAACAGCTTCTGGACATCACCGACGACATCCCCGAGCGTGCCACGGTGGTCCGGGTGATGCTCATGGAGCTCAACCGCATCTCGTCGCACCTGGTGGCACTGGCCACCGGCGGCATGGAACTGGGCGCGATGACGCCGATGTTCTTCGGGTTCCGTGAACGCGACCTGATCCTGACCGTGTTCGAGGCGATCACCGGGCTGCGGATGAACAATGCCTACATCCGCCCGGGCGGACTGGCCACCGATCTGCCCGAGGACGGCGAGCAGCGGGTGGCCGACCTGCTGAAGATCCTGCCCGGTCGGCTGAACGAACTCGGCGACCTGCTGACCGAGAGCTACATCTGGAAGGCCCGCACCGAGGGCGTCGGTTACCTCGACCTGACCGGCTGTATGGCGCTGGGCATGACCGGGCCGGTGCTGCGCTCCACCGGACTGCCGCACGACCTGCGCAAGTCCCAACCGTATTGCGGCTACGAGACTTACGACTTCGACGTCATGACCGACACCGGCGCCGACTGCTACGGCCGCTACCTGATCCGGGTCCGCGAGATGCACGAGTCGCTGAAGATCGTCCAGCAGTGCCTGGACCGGCTGGAGCCGGGTCCGGTGATGATCACCGACAAGAAGCTGGCGTGGCCGGCCGATTTGAAGCTGGGCCCCGACGGGCTGGGCAACTCACCGCAGCACATCGCCAAGATCATGGGGACGTCGATGGAGGGCCTGATCCACCACTTCAAGCTCGTCACAGAGGGCATCCGGGTGCCGGCCGGGCAGGTCTACACCGCGGTGGAGTCACCGCGCGGCGAACTCGGCGTGCACATGGTGTCCGACGGCGGCACCCGGCCGTACCGGGTGCACTACCGCGACCCGTCGTTCACGAATCTGCAAGCGGTGGCGGCGATGTGCGAGGGCGGCATGGTCGCCGACGTGATCGCGGCGGTGGCGTCGATCGACCCGGTGATGGGCGGCGTCGACCGATGAGCGTCGACCATGGACGGAGTGATCGATGACGATTGAACTCACGCTGGGCCCGCGGCCCGAAGAGCCGGGCCCGCCCATCGGCGGCCGCGAGTCCTACCCCGCCGACGTCGTCGCGCGGTTGGCCGCGGACGCCGCGACCATCATCGCCCGCTACCCGCAGCCCCGATCGGCACTGCTGCCGCTGCTGCATCTGGTGCAGTCCGAAGACGGTTACCTCACCAAGGCGGGAATCGCGTTCTGCGCCAGGCAGTTGAAGCTCAGCGATGCCGAGGTGGCCGCGGTGGGCACGTTCTACTCGATGTACCGGCGCACCGAGACCGGTGAGTACCTGGTCGGCGTGTGCACCAACACGCTGTGCGCGATCATGGGTGGCGACGCCATCCTGGAGGCACTGGAGAACGACCTGGGCGTGCACGCCGGGCAGACCACCGGCGACGGCCGGATCACCCTCGAGCACATCGAGTGCAACGCGGCGTGCGACTACGCGCCGGTGGTGATGGTCAACTGGGAGTTCTTCGACAACCAAACCCCTTCGAGTGCACGCGAACTCGTCACCGCCCTGCGGGAGGGCGCGCCCGTCACACCCACCCGCGGTGCCGCACTGTGCTCCTTCCGCGAGACAGCACGGACACTGGCCGGCGTCGGGCCGCAGACCGTCGACGACCAGCTGGACCGGGCGATCCCACCCTCGCCGGCCTGCGGGTGGCCCAAGGCGTTGGGCGAGGACGGAGAACAATGAACCTGACTCCGGTTCTGAGCCGGTTCTGGGACGAGCCCGAGCCGTGGACGCTGCAGACCTATCTGCGCCACGAGGGATATCAGGCGCTGCGCACCGCGCTGGGCATGAAGCCCGACGACGTCATCTCGACGGTGAAGGAGTCGGGTCTGCGCGGCCGCGGCGGCGCGGGCTTTCCGACCGGGACCAAGTGGTCGTTCATCCCGCAGGACGCCACCGGTGCAGGCGCCAAGCCGAAGTACCTCGTGATCAACGCCGACGAGTCGGAACCCGGCACCTGCAAGGACATTCCGCTGCTGTTCACCAGCCCGCACTTCCTGGTCGAGGGCGCGATCATCGCGGCCTACGCGATCCGGGCCCGGCACGCCTTCGTCTACGTCCGCGGTGAGGTGGTGCCGGTGCTGCGCCGGCTGCAGAACGCCGTCGCCGAGGCCTACGAGGCCGGCTACCTGGGCACGAACATCCTCGGTTCGGGTTTCGACCTCGACCTGATCGTGCACGCCGGCGCCGGTGCCTACATCTGCGGCGAGGAGACCGCCCTGCTGGACTCGCTGGAGGGCCGGCGCGGCCAGCCGCGGTTGCGTCCGCCGTTCCCCGCGGTCGCCGGCCTCTACGCCTGCCCCACCGTGGTCAACAACGTGGAGTCCATCGCCAGCGTCCCGCCGATCCTGCTCAACGGTGTGGACTGGTTCAAGTCGATGGGAACCGAGAAGTCCCCCGGCTTCACGCTGTACTCGCTGTCCGGGCACGTGAACCGGCCCGGCCAGTACGAGGCCCCGCTGGGCATCACCCTGCGTGAACTGCTGGAGTACGCCGGCGGCGTCCGAACCGGCCACGAGCTCAAGTTCTGGACACCGGGCGGTTCGTCGACCCCGCTGCTGACCGCCGAACACCTCGACGTGCCACTGGACTACGAGGGCATGGCCTCGGTCGGGCTCGATGCTGGGCACCAAGGCGCTGCAGATCTTCGACGAGACCACCTGTGTGGTGCGCGCGGTGCGGCGCTGGACGCAGTTCTACGCCCACGAGTCCTGCGGCAAGTGCACGCCGTGCCGCGAGGGCACCTACTGGCTGACCCAGATCTACGAGCGGCTCGAGACCGGTCGCGGCACCGAGGAGGACATCGACAAGCTGCTCGACATCTCCGACACCATCTTCGGAAAGTCGTTCTGCGCGTTGGGCGATGGCGCGGCCTCGCCGATCATCTCGTCGATCAAGTTCTTCCGCGACGAGTACGAGGCGCATCTGGGCGGCAGCTGCCCGTTCGACCCGTACGCCTCGATGCTGGCCGCGCCGGAAGGAGTGGGAGCGTGACGGTCCTTGCGCGAGCAGACGCAAAATCGCATCCGATGCCGATCATGCGATTTGCGTCTGCTCGCGGAAGAAGGTGGGGCGTGATGACGCAGCCTCGACACCGGCACCAGAGGCTCCGCCCGTCGAGATGGTGAACCTCGTCATCGACGACGTCGAGATGTCGGTTCCCAAGGGCACGTTGGTGATTCGCGCCGCCGAACTGCTCGGCGTGCAGATCCCGCGGTTCTGCGACCACCCCCTGCTCGACCCGGTGGGCGCGTGCCGCCAATGCCTGGTCGAGGTCGAGGGCCAGCGCAAGCCGATGGCCAGCTGCACCATCACCGTCACCGAGGGCATGGTGGTGCGCACCCAGTACACCTCCGAGTCCGCCGACAAGGCCCAGCACGGCGTGATGGAACTGCTGCTGATCAACCACCCGCTGGACTGCCCGGTCTGCGACAAGGGCGGCGAATGCCCGCTGCAGAACCAGGCGATGTCCAACGGCCGGGTCGAGACCCGCTTCACCGACATCAAGCGCACCTTCCCCAAGCCGATCAACCTGTCCAGCCAGGTGCTGCTCGACCGCGAGCGCTGCGTGTTGTGTGCCCGCTGCACCCGGTTCTCCGAACAGATCGCCGGCGACCCGTTCATCTCGCTGCTCGAACGCGGCGCCCTGCAACAGGTCGGCATCGCTCCCGGCGAGGCGTTCGACTCCTACTTCAGCGGCAACACCGTGCAGATCTGCCCGGTCGGCGCGCTGACCGGAACCGCCTACCGGTTCCGGGCCCGCCCGTTCGACCTGGTGTCGAGCCCCAGCGTCTGCGAGCACTGCGCGTCGGGGTGCGCCCAGCGCACCGACCACCGCCGCGGGGTCGTGCTGCGCCGCCTGGCCGGCGACGACCCGGAAGTCAACGAGGAGTGGAACTGCGACAAGGGCCGGTGGGCGTTCACCTACGCCCGGGTCGGCGACCGGATCACCACTCCCCTGGTGCGCGACGACGACGGTGCGCTGCGTCCGGCCTCCTGGTCGGAGGCCATCGCGGTGGCCGCCGCCGGCCTGACGACCGGGTCGGACCGGTGTGCTGGTCGGCGGCCGGGTCACCGCCGAGGACGCCTACGCCTACTCGAAGTTCACCCGAATGGTGCTGGGCTCCAACGACATCGACTTCCGCTCCCGGCCGCACTCGGCGGAGGAGGCGCAGTTCCTGGCCGCCCGGGTCGCCGGTCGGCGTCGACGTCACGCTACGCCGACCTGGAGACCGCGCCGGTGGTGGTGCTGGTCGGATTCGAGCCCGAGGAGGAATCGCCGATCGTCTTCCTGCGGCTGCGCAAGGCTGCCCGCAAGCGCGGCCTGAAGGTGGTGTCGATCGCGCCGTTCGCATCGCTCGGGTTCCGCCAAGTTGGGCGCTCGGGTGATCCCCACCGCGCCGGGGGCCGAGGCCGCCGCCCTCGACGCCCTCGACGAGGCGCTGCTCGTCGCAACCCGGCGCGATCATCCTGGTCGGTGAGCGGCTGGCCACCAGTGCCGGTGCGCTGTCCGCGGCGGCCCGACTGGCCGATCGCACCGGTGCCCGGCTGGCCTGGATCCCGCGGCGGGCCGGCGACCGCGGCGCGCTGGACGCCGGCTGCCTGCCCAACCTGCTGCCCGGCGGCCGCCCGCTCGCGGATGCCGACTGCGCGCCAACAGCTCACGGCGGCATGGCACATCGACGAGCTGCCCGCCGAAGCCGGCCGCGACACCACCGAGATCCTGGCCGCGGCCGCCGACGGCGACCTCGATGCCCTGCTGGTCGGCGGGGTCGACCCGGCCGATCTGCCCGACCCGCACACCGCACTGGCCGCCATCGAGGCGGCCGGCTTCGTCGTGAGCCTCGAGTTGCGGGAGTCGGCGGTCACCGCACTGGCCGACGTCGTCTTCCCGATCGCGCCCGTGGTGGAGAAGGCCGGTTCCTTCATCAACTGGGAGGGCCGGTACCGGCCGTTCGAACCGGCGCTGACATCCAATGCCGTTCTCCGACCTTCGGGTACTGCAGACGCTGGCCGACGACCTCGGCGCCGACCTCGGGTTCCGCACCGCCGAGCAGGCCCGCGACGAGATCGCGGCACTGGGACGCTGGGACGGGCAGCCCGCCGACGCCCCCGAGGTACGCCGCGCACGTCGGGCACCGTCGCTCGGCAAGCACGAAGCGGTGCTGGCCGGCTGGCGAATGCTGTTGGACCACGGCCGATTACAGGACGGCGAACCGTACCTGGCGGGCACCGCCCGGCCCCCGGTGGTCCGGCTGTCGGCGGCGACCGCCGCCGGGATCGGCGCGGGCGACGGTGACGTGGTCAGCGTGTCGACCGGCCGCGGCGCGGTGAGCCTGCCGCTGGTGATCACCGAGATGCCCGACGGCGTGGCGTGGCTGCCGCTGAACTCGCCCGGCAGCGCGGTGCACGAGCAACTCGCGGTCACCGTCGGCGCGGTAGTCCAGATCGAGCGGGAGGCAACGGCGTGAGCTATCCGGACATGACGGTGTTCGGGCACGACCCGTGGTGGCTGATCCTGATCAAGGCGGTCGCCATCTTCGCGTTCCTGCTGCTGACCGTGCTGGTGGCGATCCTCATCGAGCGCAAGATCCTGGGCCGCATGCAGATGCGCTACGGCCCCAACCGGGTCGGCCCGTTCGGGTTGCTGCAGTCACTGGCCGACGGGATCAAGCTGGCGCTGAAGGAGGGCCTGGTGCCCGCCGGCGTCGACAAGCCCATCTACCTGTTCGCCCCGGTCATCTCGGTGACCACCGCGATCCTGGCGCTTCGCCGTGATGCCGCTGGGCCCGGTGGTGTCGGTGTTCGGGCACCGGACCCCGCTGCAGCTGACCGACCTGCCGGTCGCGGTGCTCTACGTCCTGGCGATCACCTCGATCGGGGTGTACGGAATCGTGTTGGCGGGCTGGTCTTCCGGGTCGACCTATCCGCTGCTGGGTGCCCTGCGCTCCAGCGCCCAGGTGGTGTCCTACGAGATCGCGATGGCGCTGTGCTTCGCGGCGGTGTTCCTCTACGCCGGAACCATGTCGACGTCGGGAATCGTCGCCGCCCAGGAGCACACCTGGTACGTCGTGCTGCTGCTGCCGTCGTTCGCGGTGTACGTCACCGCGATGGTCGGCGAGACCAACCGTGCCCCGTTCGATCTTCCCGAGGCCGAAGGCGAACTGGTCGGCGGCTTCCACACCGAGTACTCGTCGCTGAAGTTCGCGATGTTCTACCTCGCCGAGTACGTCAACATGACCACCGTCTCGGCGCTGGCGACCACCCTGTTCCTCGGCGGCTGGCGCGCCCCGTGGCCGATCAGCCTGTGGGACG
Organism: uncultured Actinomycetota bacterium; assembly: GCA_963786695.1. Classification (GTDB taxonomy): domain Bacteria; phylum Actinomycetota; class Actinomycetes; order Mycobacteriales; family Mycobacteriaceae; genus Mycobacterium. The sequence continues at coordinate 371,712 of CAWBAL010000035.1, read as the reverse complement.
GCGCCAACACCGGTTGGCTGCCGCTGGTCTGGTTCATCGCCAAGGTGTGGACGTTCCTGTTCGTCTTCATGTGGCTGCGCGCGACGCTGCCGCGGCTGCGCTACGACCAGTTCATGGCGATCGGCTGGAAGCTGCTGATCCCGATCTCGCTGGTCTGGATCATGATCGTCGCCGTCCTGCGCGAGCGCAGACCTCACCGGCGTGATCCCCGCCCTCATCGCCGCGGCCGCGCTGCTGGCGGCCCTGCTCGCGGTCAACGCCCTGCGGCACAGGACGATCCGGCGACGTCACGCCGCCATACCGATCCTGCCGCCAGATGCCAGGGCGTTCCCGATCCCTCCGATGCCCGGCACGCCGGCGCTCGGCGCGAAAGCAGCCAAGGAGACAGCCGATGCCTAAGTTCCTCGACGCCGTCAAGGGTTTCGGCGTCACGTTCGGGACGATGTTCAAACGGCCGATCACCGAGCAGTACCCGGAGGAGCCGGGCCCGGTCGCGCCGCGCTATCACGGTCGCCACCAGCTCAACCGCTACCCCGACGGGCTGGAGAAGTGCATCGGCTGCGAGCTGTGCGCCTGGGCCTGCCCGGCCGACGCCATCTACGTCGAGGGCGCCGACAACACCGAGACCGAACGGTTCTCCCCCGGCGAACGCTACGGCCGGGTGTACCAGATCAACTATCTGCGCTGCATCGGCTGCGGCCTGTGCATCGAGGCCTGCCCCACCCGGGCGCTGACGATGACCAACATCTACGAGATGGCCGACGACAACCGCGGCGACCTCATCTACGGCAAGGACAAGCTGCTCGCCCCGCTGCAGCCCGGCATGGAGCCGCCGCCGCACCCGATGGCGCCAGGGTGCCACCGACGACGACTACTACCTGGGCAACGTCGACGGGCTCGGCATCGAAGCCGGAAGAAGAGGTGACCCGGTGACGATCACCCTGCTGGCGGCCGAAACACTCACCCGCACATCGACATCCGAGGCGGTGGCGTTCTGGATTCTGGGCGCCATCGCGGTCGTCGGCGCCGTCGGTGTCGTCGCCGCACCCAAGGCGGTCTACTCCGCGATCTGCCTGGCCACCACCATGATCTCGCTGGCCATGATCTACGTCGCCCAGGACGCGCTGTTCCTCGGCGTGGTGCAGGTGGTGGTCTACACCGGCGCGGTGATGATGCTGTTCCTGTTCGTCCTCATGATCATCGGCGTCGACTCCTCGGAGTCCCTGGTGGAAACCCTTCGCGGGCAACGGGTTGCGGCCATCGTCGGCCGGACTGGGCTTCGGCATCCTGCTGATCGCCGGTATCGGCAGCGCGGCGACCACCGGCTTCATCGGCCTGGACGCAGGCCAACAGCGGAGGCAATGTGGAAGGGCTGGCCACCTTGATCTTCACCCGCGACCTGTGGGCGTTCGAGATCACCAGCGCCCTGCTGATCACCGCCGCGCTGGGCGCGATGGTGCTGGCCCACCGGGAACGCTTCGAGCGGCGACAGACCCAGCGCGAGATGGTCATCGAACGCTTCCGCACCGGCGCACGCGCCACGCCCGATGCCCAACCCCGGGGTCTTCGCCCGACACAACGCCGTCGACACCTTCGCCCGGCTGCCCGACGGCTCCGACGAGGACTCCTCGGTCTCCACCATCATCCGTCGCCGGACGGTCACGACACCCGACGGGAACGGCGAGAAATGAACCCGGACAACTACCTCTACCTCTCGGCGCTGCTGTTCACCATCGGCGCGGCCGGAGTGCTGTTGCGGCGCAACGCCATCGTGATGTTCATGTGCGTCGAGCTGATGCTCAATGCCGGCAACCTGGCGTTCGTCACGTTCTCGCGGATGCACGGCCACCTCGACGGTCAGGTCGTCGCGTTCTTCACCATGGTGGTGGCGGCCTGCGAGGTGGTGGTCGGCCTGGCGATCATCATGACCATCTTCCGGACCCGACGCTCGGCCAACGTCGACGACGCCCACCTGCTGCGGCACTGAACGGCACCGGGATGCAGACACTGCTGTTTCTGACCATCGCGCTGCCCCTGGCCGGGGCGGTGGTGCTGCTGCTGGGCGGCAAGGCCACCAACGCCTGGGGCCATCTGCTGGGCTGCGCCACCGTGATCGGCGCCTTCGCCTGCGGCGTGGTGCTGTTCACCCATCTGCTCGGGCTGCCCGGCGAGGACCGCGTCGGTGCACGAGGTGCTGTTCTCCTGGGTACCGGTCGGCGTGCTGAAGGTGGACTTCGGCCTGCAACTCGACGCGCTGTCGGTGTGCTTCGTGCTGCTCATCACCGGCGTCGGTTCGCTGATCCACATCTACTCCGTCGGCTACATGTCCCACGACCCGGAGCGGCGCCGATTTTTCGCCTACCTGAACCTGTTCGTGGCGGCGATGCTGCTGCTGGTCCTCGCCGACAACTACCTCGGGCTGTACATGGGTTGGGAGGGCGTCGGTTTGGCGTCCTACCTGCTGATCGGGTTCTGGTCCTACAAGCCGAGCGCGGCCGCCGCCGCCAAGAAGGCCTTCGTGGTCAACCGGGTCGGCGACATGGGTCTGGCCATCGCCCTGATGGTGCTGTTCGCCTCGGTCGGTTCGGTCACGTTCAGCACGGTGTTCTCCTCGGTGCCGGCCATGACCGACGGCACGCTCACCGCCGTCGGCCTGCTGCTGCTGCTCGGCGCCTGCGGCAAGAGCGCCCAGGTGCCGCTGCAGTCCTGGCTCGGCGACGCGATGGAGGGCCCCACCCCGGTCAGCGCCCTGATCCACGCCGCGACCATGGTCACCGCCGGCGTGTACCTGATCGTGCGCTCCGGTCCGATCTTCAACGCCGCGCCGGCCGCGCAGACCGCCGTGGTGATCGTCGGCGCGGTGACGCTGTTGTTCGGCGCGATCGTCGGCTGCGCCAAGGACGACATCAAGAAGGCGCTGGCCGCCTCGACCATGTCCCAGATCGGCTACATGGTGCTGGCGGCCGGGCTGGGACCCGCCGGCTACGCGGTGGCCATCATGCATCTGCTCACCCACGGCTTCTTCAAAGCCGGGCTGTTCCTCGGCGCCGGTTCGGTGATGCACGCCATGGGACGACGAGACCGACATGCGCCGCTACGGCGAACTGCGCAAGCTGCTGCCGATCACCTTCGTGACGTTCGGGCTGGGCTATCTGGCCATCATCGGCGTGCCGCCGTTCGCGGGCTTCTTCTCCAAGGACGCCATCATCGAAACCGCCTTCAACACAGGCGGACTCAGGGGCTGGCTGCTCGGCGGCGCGGCGCTGCTCGGTGCCGGTATCACCGCGTTCTACATGACCCGGGTCATGCTGCTGACCTTCTTCGGCCGGGCACGCTGGACCGAGAAGTCCACCGAGACCTACCCGCACGAGTCGCCGGCGGTGATGACCTGGCCGATGATCGTCCTGGCGGTCGGTTCGGTCGGCGCCGGCGCGGTCCTGGCCATCGGGCACACCCTGCAAAACTGGCTGGAACCCGTTGTCGGCAGCCACGAAACCGAACACGTGGTGCCCGCGTGGGTGATGACGGTGACCGCGCTCGGGGTGGTCGCCATCGGTGTCGCGGTCGCCTACCGGATGTACGCGATGCACAACGTGGCCCAGACCGCGCCGCAGGAGGTGTCCGCCCTCACCGTGGCGGCCCGCCGCGACCTCTACGGTGACGCCTTCAACGAAGCCACCTTCATGCGCGGCGGCCAGGAGCTGACCAAGGCACTGGTGGTGTTCGACGACAAGGGTGTCGACGGGGCCACCAACGGGCTGGCCCACCTGGTGGGCCGGATCTCCGACGGGCTGCGCCAAGTTCAGACCGGGTTCGCCCGCTCCTACGCGCTGTCGATGCTCGCCGGGGCCGCCCTGGTGATCGCCGCGGTTCTGATCAGGGCGTGGGGGTGAGCACGATGACGAACTTCCCCTGGCTGACCCTGCTGTGGGCGATCCCCGTCGTGGGCGCGGCCGTCATCATCGTGCTGCCGGCCTCGCTGCGCCAGTTCGCCAAGTACGCCGGGCTTGTCGTCGCCGCTGGCTGCTGCTGGCGCGTCGCACTGCTGCTCGCCGTCCGGTTCGACCCGGCCGGTGAACAGTTCCAGTTCGTCGAGAACCATCCGTGGATCCCGTCGTTCGGCACCGGCTACATCCTGGGCGTCGACGGCATCGCGCTGGCCCTGGTGGTGCTCACCGCGGTGCTGGTGCCGCTGCTGCTGATCGCCGGCTGGCACGACGCCGACGACCGGCCCGGGCTGGCCGGCCGTGGACCACACAGCTACATCGCGCTCACCCTGGCCGTCGAGGGCATGGTGATGATGTCGCTGGTCGCGCTGGACATCCTGCTGTTCTACGTGTTCTTCGAGGCGATGCTGATCCCGATGTACTTCCTCATCGGCGGGTTCGGGGCGAGACGATGCGGCAACGCGGCTCGAAGGCCGCGGTGAAGTTCCTGCTGTACAACCTGTTCGGCGGGCTGGTGATGCTGGCCGCGGTGATCGGGCTGTACGTGGTGACCTCCACCAGCAAGGTGTTCGACGCCGGCACCTTCGACTTCCGCGCGATCGCCGACGCGGTCGTCCACCGGAAAGTTCGTCCTGCAGCCCGGCATCGCCAACCTGCTGTTCCTCGGCTTCATGTTCGCCTTCGCGGTCAAAGCCCCGCTGTGGCCGTTCCACCGCTGGTTGCCCGGTGCCGCGGTGCAGGCCACCCCGGCCTCGGCGGTGCTGATGATGGCGGTCATGGACAAGGTCGGGACGTTCGGCATGCTGCGCTACTGCCTGCCGCTGTTCCCGGACTCCGCAACGTATTTCCGGCCGGTCATCATCACGCTGGCCGTCATCGGGATCGTCTACGGCGCGATCCTGGCCATCGGACAGACCGACGTCATGCGGCTGATCGCCTACACCTCGATCAGCCACTTCGGCTTCATCATCCTGGGCATCTTCGTGATGACCAGCCAGGGTCAGTCCGGCTCGACGCTGTACATGGTCAACCACGGCATCTCGACGGCCGCGCTGTTCTTGATCGCCGGCTTCCTGGTCAGCCAGCGCGGCACCCGCACCATCGCCGCCTACGGCGGGGTGCAGAAAGTCGCGCCGATCCTGGCCGGCACCTTCCTGATCTCCGGTCTGGCGACGCTGTCACTGCCCGGCCTGGCGCCGTTCATCAGCGAATTCCTGGTCCTCATCGGCACATTCACGCGCTACCCCGCCTTCGCGGTGTGCGCCACGATCGCGCTGGTGCTCTCGGCGCTCTACGTGCTGTGGATGTACCAGCGGATGATGACCGGCCCGGTCACCGAGGGCAACGAGACGGTGCGGGATCTGCGGCCGCGCGAACTCCTCGTCGTGGCGCCGCTGATCGCCCTGCTGATCACGCTCGGGGTGTACCCGAAGATCGCGCTGGACGTGATCAACCCCGCCGTCACCGCGACGTTGACCTCGATCCACCAACCGGACCCGACTCCCACGGTCGCGCAGGGGGCCCGCCCATGAACCCGCCCAGCATCGCCTACGGCCAGCTGGCGCCGATGCTCATCGTCTTCGGCGCCGCCGTCGCCGGGGTGCTCGTCGAGGCGTTCCTGCCGCGCAAGGCGCGCTACCGCACGCAGCTCACGCTGAGCCTGGCCGCGCTGTTCGTCGCACTGATCTGGGTGCTCAGGATCACCCTGCAACTTCGTGGCGGCGTCGGACAATCGGTCGTGGCCGGCGCCGTCGACATCGACCGGCCGACGCTGTTCCTGCAGGGCACCATCCTGCTGATCGGCGTGCTCAGCGTGCTGCTGATCGCCGAACGGCGCGCACCGGCCGAATCCCCGGACGGCGCAGTCGCATTGGACGCCTTCACCGCCGACGCCTCGACCGTCCCGGGCAGCGTGGCCGAGAAGGTGGCCACCAAGGCCGCGCTGATCCAGACCGAGGTCTTCCCGCTGACGATGTTCGCCATCGGCGGCATGATGCTGTTCCCGGCGGCCGGGGACTTCCTGACGATGTTCATCGCGCTGGAGGTCCTCTCCCTGCCGCTGTACCTGATGTGCGGACTGGCCCGCCGCCGGCGTCTGCTGTCGCAGGAAGCGGCGCTGAAATACTTCCTGCTGGGCGCGTTCTCGTCGGCGTTCTTCCTCTACGGCATCGCGCTGCTGTACGGCTACGCCGGCACGCTGAGCCTGACCGGCATCGCCGAGGCCATCGACACCAAACCGGGCAACACCACGCTGGCGCTCCTCGGCGCGGCACTGGTGTCGGTCGGCCTGTTGTTCAAAGTGGGTGCGGTGCCGTTCCACTCCTGGGTTCCCGACGTCTACCAGGGTGCGCCCACGCCGATCACCGCGTTCATGGCCGCGGCCACCAAGGTCGCCGCGTTCGGGGCGATGCTGCGCGTGTTCTACGTCGCACTGCCCGCCCTGAGCCACGGGTGGCGGCCGGTGCTGTGGGTGGTGGCGATCCTGACCATGGTGGTCGGCACGGTGACCGCGGTGACGCAGACCGACGTCAAGCGGATGCTGGCGTACTCCGCGGTGGCGCACGCCGGTTTCATCCTCACCGGCGTGATCGCCGGCAACCAGCCCGGGCTGTCGGCCACGCTGTTCTACCTGTTCGCCTACGCCTTCTCCACGCTCGGCGCGTTCGCGGTGGTCAGCGTGGTGCGCGACGCCAACGGCGCCGAGGAGACCTCGATGGCCCGCTGGGCCGGACTCGGCCGGCGCTATCCCCTTGTGGGCGTGGTGTTCTCGCTGTTCCTGCTGGCCTTCGCCGGCATTCCGCTCACCAGCGGTTTCGTCAGCAAGTTCGCGGTGTTCAAGGCCGCGGGTCAGGGCGGTGCGATCCCGCTGGTGATCGTCGGCGTGCTGGCCTCGGCGATCGCGGCCTACTTCTACGTGCGGGTGATCGTGCTGATGTTCTTCACCGACCCGCCCGAGGACGCCCCCGAGGTCGTCACGCCGAGCGCGCTGAGCGTCGCGACGATCGCCCTCACCGCCGCGATCACGTTCGTCCTCGGCGCGTTGCCGCAGCCGCTGTTGGACCTCGCCAACAACGCGGCCAGGTTCCTGACCTGATGATCCTGCTCAGCGACGACCACGGCGCGGTCCGGGTCCTGACGATGAACCGGCCCGAGGTGCGAAACGCGTTGAGCACCGAGCTGTTCGAGGCGCTCTACGCCGCGCTGGGCGAGGCCGACGCCGACGACGCGGTCCGCGCGGTGGTGCTCACCGGCACCGACCCGGCGTTCTGTGCGGGAGTGGACCTCAAGCAGGCGCAGAACCTGGGGATGGACTACTTCGCCCGCTTCGACAAGATGAACTGCATGAACCGCATCGTCGCCCTGCGCAAGCCGGTGATCGGCGCGGTCAACGGTGCGACGTTCACCGGCGGACTGGAGATCGCGCTGGCGTGCGACTTCCTGATCGCCTCGGAGCGCGCCGTTTTCGCCGACACCCACGCGCGGGTCGGGATCCTGCCCGGCGGCGGGATGACCGCGCGACTGCCTCGGCTGGTCGGCTCCGGCATGGCCCGGCGGCTGTCGATGACCGGTGAGGTGGTCGACGCGGCCCGCGCCGAGACCATCGGCCTGGTCACCGAAGTCGTTGCCCACGAACGACTTCTGGACCGCGCGCTCGAGCTGGCCGCACAGATCGCCGAGGTGCCCGGGCCGGTGATGTCGGGGCTGAAGGAGATCTACCGCAGCGGCACCGCCGCGGTGACCGACCCGGCGCTGAAGGCCGAGCGGGTGGTGTCGGCCGGCACGCATGTGAGCACCGAGCAGCTGGCTGCCCGCCAGCGCGAGGTCGCCGACCGCAACAAGCGCCAGATCAAGAGCTAGAGGTCCTGCCACCGCGCGGATTCGCGCGGCCGAGTTTTTGTCGGTACCCTTTGCGATGATGTGGTCATGTCCTCGACCGCTGCCACGGCTGTGCTGCCTAATGAGCGCCTTGAGGTGTTGTTCGAGGAGTTGGCGGAGTTGGCCGGTCAGCGCAACGCGATCGATGGGCGCATCGTGGACATCGTGGCCGAGATGGATCGCGACAATCTGTGCGGCGCCACCGGTGCCCGCTCGATCGCGGCGTTGGTGGCCTGGAAGCTCGGCTCGTCCTCGGCCAACGCCAAGGCGATCACCACCGTCGCGCGGCCGCTAGCGAGGCCTTCCCCCGCTGCGTCGGAGGCTTGCGGCAGGGCCGGCTGTCACTGGATCAGGTCGGGGTCATCGCCGCACGCGCCGCCGACGGATCTGATGAGCACTACGCCCAGCTGGCCTCGGTCGCCACGGTCAACCAGTTGCGCACCGCGGTCAAGCTCGAGCCGCGCCCCGATCCCGATCCCGCGGCCCGACCGCCAAGCCGTCGATCACTAAGAGCTCCGATGAGCAGTTCACCTGGTGGCGGATCACCCTGCCCCACGACGAGGCGGCGACGGTCGACGCGGCCCTGGCGTCGCATCGCGAGGCGTTGGTCGCCGAGTGGAAACAGGCTCGCGACAACGGCGATCACGCCTCGGAGAGCGCGCCGCCGATGCCCGAACACCGTCGACGCGTTCCTGCGCCTGGTCGAGGCCGGCTGGGACGCCGAAGTCGCCCGCCGCCCGCACGGCCAGCACACCACCGTCGTCGTCCACGTCGACGTCGAACAGCGTGCCGCCGCGCTGCATCTGGGTCCGCTGCTGTCCGACGCCGAACGCCAATACCTGACCTGTGATGCCACCTGTGAAGTCTGGTTCGAACGCGACGGCCGACCCATCGGTGTCGGGCGGGCCACCCGCACCGTCAGCCGGCGGCTGCGCCGCGCCCTGGAGCACCGCGACCGCAGCTGCGCGGTCCCCGGCTGCGGGGCCACCCGCGGCCTGCACGCCCACCACATCCGGCACTGGGAAGACGGCGGCCCCACCGAGCTCGACAAACCTGGTCCTGCTCTGCCCGTATCACCACCGGGCACACCACCGCGGCGACATCACCATCACCGGACCCGCCGACAATCTCGACGTCACCGACAGTGACGGGCAACCACTCAGCGCCGCGATCACTGGCGCGCCCACCCACCGGCCCCCACCCAACGTCCCGCCCTACCCCGGACCGACCGGCGAACGCGCCGACTGGTGGTGGTACGACCCCTTCCAACCACAACCACCACCACCCCGGCAACTGACCCGGCACCTAGCCGATCGCGGTCTCGATGTTGGTGAACGGCGCGAAGCTGCCGTCGAGCACCTCGAGGTGGCCGATGGTCCGGCCCGTCACCACGTTCGCGTCGACGAGTGTGAGTTCCACTGCCGCGCGGGCGAACTCGTCATCGGGCGAGACGCTGGCGAACTCGCTGCGGTAGTACGACAGGCCCGGCGTCGGGATCGGCCGCGACGGCGCGAGCGCGTTGACGGCGATGTTGCGGCGCTGCAGATCGTAGGCGGCACACCAGGTCAGGTGCTCCAGTGCCGCCTTGGAACCGCCGTAGCCGGGCAGCACGCCGCCTGCGAAATTGCGGTACGGCCCGTCGCCGGGCACCCGCGAGGCCACCGAGGTGACGTTGATGATCGAGCCGAAGCCGGCGTCGAACATGTCCGGGCAGACCAGCTGGATCAGCTCGTAGGAGGCGAACACGCCGATCTCGAAGTGCCGCCGGTAGGCGGACAGCGGAATGGCAAGGAAGCCGGGCCAGTCGGCGTTGGCCGCCTTCACCGCGCTCGCCGGCTTGGCCGCCTTGGGTGCCGCGTCCGGCTTCGGCGGACGTCCGGGTGCGGTGAAGGCCGCGTTGTTGACCAGGATGGTGATCGGCCCGAGCGCGTCCCGAGCCTCCTGCACCAGACGGGGAATGTCGTCGCGCTCCAACAGATCGGCCGCGATCGCGACCGCGCGCCCGCCCGCCTCCTCGATGGCCGCGACGGTCTCGCCGATGGTGCCGGGCAGCCGCTCGTCCCACTGCTGTTGAGTGCGGGCCACCACGGCCACCGCGGCGCCCTCGGCCGCCAGAGCCAGCGCCGTGGCGCGGCCGAGTCCGCGGCTGGCGCCGGTGACGATCGCGGTACGTCCCGCCAAACGTCCTGTCATCACTTCGTCCTCTCGGTCACAGGGCCACGCCGTGCACCAGGATGGCCGTGGTCTGATCCACCCAGGCGTCGTCGAGGTCACCCTCGGGCACCAGCAGCATCCGCATCATCGTCGCACCGCCGATCAGCTCGATGAGGCGGTCGGGGTCCACGTCGGCATGCACCTCACGGCAGTGCACGGCCTCCACCAGGCGGTGATGCACCGCGGCGAACAAGCCGGTGAAGCGGGACATCACCCGCGCGTTGAGGTCGGGGTCGGCACCCATGTCGGCGATGAGTCCGGGCAGCGCCGCGCGGACGACCGGGCTGGTGAACACGTCGCGGGTCGCGGCCAGCATGGCGCGGACGTCACCGGCGATATCACCGGCAGGGGCGGCCAGGGCAGAGGGCGCCGTCGGGAACGCGGCCTCGTGAACCAGCTCGGCCTTGCTCGACCACCGCCGGTACAGCGCGGTCTTGGTGGTGCCCGCCCGCTCGGCGACTGCCGCCAAAGTGAGATTCGCGTAACCGATCTCGACAAGTAGGTCCGCTGTCGCACGCAGTATGGCAGCGTCGATACGCGGATCGCGAGGACGGCCCGCGACCCCGGCCTTGTCAACCGAAGACGGGTCTGCTTTCATAACGCTACCCACCGTATCGTAATAGGGTTGGAGGACAAAGGTGACCAACCAACCGAACGTCGAAACCGACGTCGGGCGGCTCCAGCGCTCGGGTCGTGACGTCAGCACGGTTCCCGCGGTGCTGTCGGAATGGCTGTCGACGGTCATGCCCGGCGGCGTGAAGCCCGAGGTGACCGTGGAGAGCGGCGTCGACTCCAACGGCATGTCGTCGGAGACGATCATCCTGACCGGCCGCTGGCAAGAAGACGGCAAGCAGGTCGAGCAGAAGTGGGTCGCCCGCGTGGCGCCCACCGAAGAAGACGTGCCGGTGTTCATCACCTACCGCATGGACCATCAGTACGACGTGATCCGGCTGGTCGAGGAACTGACCGACGTGCCGGTGCCCAAAGTGCGCTGGATCGACACCGAGGGCAAGGTCCTGGGCAGCCCGTTCTTCCTGATGGACCACGTCGCGGGCATCGTTCCGCCCGACGTGATGCCCTACACCTTCGGCGACAACTGGTTCGCCGACGCCGCACCGGAGCAGCAGCGCGCCCTGCAGGACGCCACCGTCGAGGTGCTGGCCAAGCTGCACTCGATTCCCGACGCGGACAAGACCTTCGGGTTCCTCGCCGAGGCGGTGCCGGACGGCGAGACGCCGCTGCACCGCCAGCTCAACTGGCTCAAGGAGTGGTACGAGTTCGCGGTCCCCGACATCGGCCGCTCACCGCTGGTCGAGAAGGCCCTGAAGTGGCTCGAGGACAACTTCCCCGCCGACGTCGCCGCGACCGACACGGTGCTGGCGTGGGGTGACTCCCGCATCGGCAACGTGCTCTACGAGGACTTCCGCCCGGTCGCAGTGCTGGACTGGGAGATGGCGACGCTGGGTCCGCGCGAGCTGGACGTGGCGTGGATCATCTTCGCGCACAACGTGTTCCAGGAGCTGGCCGGCCTGGCCGGCATGCCGGGACTGCCGGAGGTGATGCGCGAGGAGGACGTGCGCGCCACCTACCAGAAGCTGACCGGCGTCGAACTGGGCGACCTGAAGTGGTTCTACGTCTACTCCGGGGTGATCTGGTGTTGCGTGTTCATGCGCACCGGGGCACGGCGCGTGCACTTCGGCGAGATGGAGAAGCCCGAGGACGTGGAGTCGCTGTTCTACCACGCAAGCCTGCTGCGCCGTCTGATCGAGGTTCGGAGGGCAGGAGCGAAGCGACCCGGGACAAGAGGAGGACTGACCCAAATGCTCGGACCCATGGACGAATTCCCCGTCCACCAAGTTCCCCAGCCGATCGCCTGGCCGGGCTCGTCGGACCGCAACTTCTACGACCGGTCCTACTTCAACTGCCACGACCGCAGCGGGGACATCTTCCTGATCACCGGCATCGGGTACTACCCCAACCTCGGGGTCAAGGACGCCTACGTGCTGGTACGCCGCGGCGACGACCCAGACCGCGGTGCACCTGTCCGACGCCATCGACCAGGACCGGCTCAACCAGCACGTCGGCGCCTACCGGGTCGAGGTGGTCGAACCGTTGCAGACCGTGCGGATCGTCATGGACGAAACCGAGGGCATGGCAGTCGATCTCACCTGGGAGGGCCTGTTCCCGGTGGTTCAGGAGCAGCCGCACATCATGCGGCAGGGCAACCGGGTGACGCTGGACGCCCAGCGCTTCGCGCAGCTCGGGTCGTGGGCGGGTCGCATCGTCATCGACGGCGAGGAGATCACCGTCGATCCCGTCGGTGTGGATCGGCAGCCGCGACCGCTCGTGGGGCATCCGGCCGATCGGCGAGGCCGAACCGCCCGGCCGGCCTGCCGACCCGCCGTTCGAGGGCATGTGGTGGCTGTACGTCCCGATGGCCTTCGAGGACTTCGGGATCGTCATCATCATCCAGGAGGCGCCCGACGGCTTCCGCTCGCTCAACGACTGCACGCGGATCTGGCGCGACGGCCGCGTCGAGCAGCTGGGCTGGCCGCGGGTGAAGATCCACTACCGCTCGGGCACCCGCATTCCGACCGGCGCGACCATCGAGGCCACCGACGCCAAGGGTGCGCCGTTGCGATTCGACGTGGAGTCCAAGCTGCCGGTGCCGATTCACGTCGGCGGCGGCTACGGCGGCGACTCCGACTGGATCCACGGCGTGTGGAAGGGCGAGAAGTTCACCGAGCGGCTCACCTACGACATGACCGACCCGGCGATCATCGGGCGCTCAGCCTTCGGCGTGATCGACCACGTCGGCCGCGCGGTGTGCCACGACGGCGGCAAGTCGTCCGAGGGCTGGGGCCTGTTCGAGCACGGGGCGCTGGGCCGGCACGACCCGTCGGGCTTCGCCGACTGGCTTACCGTCGCGCCGTAGCCGCGTCAATCTGCCGCAGGCTCAGCTCAGCTCGTCCACGATGGCGGCGAGGCTGTCGAGGGCGATCGGGCCCGGCTGATACAGGCAGACGGTGTCGGCCACGCCGTCCACCCGCGAGCGAATATGCGCCGCAATCTCTTTGGGGCTGCCGCACGCCGCGATGGTGTGCAGGATCTCGTCGGTGATCAGCCCGGCCATCTCCTGCCACTTGCCCTGCTTGGACATCGCGTTCAGCTCGGGCTGCAGATCGCCCCAGCCGTGGATGTCGAGCACCGGCCGATACGCCGGGGTGGACCCGTAGAACGACAGCAGCCGGCGCGTGGCGGAGTGGTCCTCCCCCGCCGACAGGATGATCTCCGGCACGATCGCGAGGTCCTGCTCCGAACGTCCGGCCGCCGCCAGCCCGTCGCGCACCGCGGGCATCGTCGACTCGCGCAGGAACTTCGCCGAGCCGAACGGCATCACCAGCAACCCGTCGGCCACCTCGGCGGTGGCCCTGGTCAGCCGCGGCCCCAGCGCGCCGACGTAGATCGGCGGCGGCCCAAAGGGATTCGGCCCGGGATTGAACGTGGGCGTCATCAGGGTGTGCCGGTAGAACTCGCCGCGGAAGTCCAGCCGCTCGCCGGTCTCCCAGGTGGCGAAGATCGCCCGCAGCGCGCCGACCAGCTCGCTCATCCGCGCCACCGGCTTGTCGAAGGCCGTGCCGTAACGCTTCTCGATCTGCGCGCGCACCTGGGTGCCCAGCCCGAGGGTGAACCGTCCCTGCGCCAGCAGCTGGTGGTCGTAGGCCTGGTGCGCCAGCTGGATCGGGTTGCGTGGGAAGGCGATTGCCACGTTCGTCAGCAGATCCAGACCGCCGACCCCGGCGGCCAGCGTCAGCGGCGCGAAAACGTCGTGCGGCCCCTCGAAGGTGAACACCCCGGAGGCGCCGGCCTCCTTCAGCGCGCGGGCACGATCGATCGCATCAGTCGGCCCGAACAGGGCGGTCATCACCTTCACCGCACTGACAATAGGCAACACTGGTTGCATGGGCTACGACGTAGTGGTGATCGGCGCGGGCTTCGCGGGGCTGACGGCCGCCCGCGAACTGGCGAAGGACGGGTTCGACCCGGTGGTACTGGAAGGCCGCGACCGGGTCGGCGGACGCTCCAGCACGACGACGCTGGCCGGTGTCCCGGTCGACCTGGGCGGCACGTTCGTCGGCCCCACCCAGGACGCGGTCCTGGCGCTGGCCAAGGAACTCGGCTGCCCCACCACGCCGACCTACTGTGCCGGCGACCAACCTGATCCGCTGGCGGGGCCGGGTGCGGTCCTACCGCGGCACCATCCCGAAGCTGTCGCTCGTCTCGCTGCTCGACATCGGCCGCATCCAGTGGCAGTTCGAGCGCATCGCCCGCGGCGTCGACATCGCCGCGCCGTGGACGGCCCGCGACGCCGCGAAGCTGGACGCCAGGTCGATGGGCGACTGGCTGCGCTCGGTCGGGGCGACGGCAACCTCCCGCGACCTGATGGCGATCATGGCCCGGGTGACCTGGGGCGCCGAACCCGACGAGGTGTCGATGCTGCACGCGGTGCGCTACGTCAAGGCCGCCGGCGGCATCGACCGGATGCTCGACGTGGTCGGCGGCGCGCAGCAGGACCACTTCCCCGGCGGCACCCAGCAGATCGCCGACAAGATGGCCGCAGACCTCGGTGAGCGGGTGCGGCTCGACGCCGTGGTGTCGCGCATCGAATGGTCCGACGACGCGGTGGCCGTCACCTCGTCGGCCGGGGTGGTCGAGGCCCGCCGCGCCATCGTGGCGATCCCCCCGGCCCACCGGCTGGCCGTCGACATCGCCCCGGCCCCGCCGATCGAGTACCAGCAGCTGGCCCAGCGGTGGCCGCAGGGCGCGCTCAGCAAGGCCTACGCCGCCTACCCCCGGCCGTTCTGGCGCGACGCCGGGCACTCCGGTCAGGCCCTGTCCGACGAGGGGCCGGTGTTCATCACCTTCGACGTCAGCCCCGGCGACGACGGCCCGGGCATCCTGCTCGGCTTCGTCGACTCCCGCGACTTCGACGCGCTGCCACCCGAGCAGCGCCGCGCGAAGGCGCTGAAGAGCTTCACCGCGCTGTTCGGGGTGGAGGCCGAGAACCCGATCGAGTACCTCGACCACTGCTGGGGCGCAGAGACTTTCGCGCCCGGCGGGCCGACGGCCGCGGTGCCGCCGGGATCGTGGACCCAGTTCGGTCCGCTGCTGCGCACGCCCGTCGGTCCGCTGCACTGGGCGGGCACCGAGACCGCCGACGAGTGGACGGGCTTCCTGGACGGCGCGGTGCGCTCCGGTCAGCGCGCGGCCGCCGAGGTGGCGGCAGCGCTCAGGAGCTGATGCGCCGTTCGGCGAGCACGGACTCGACCAGTGACGCGCAGGTGGCTGTTGACGGCCTCGGGGTGTTCGAGGATCGCGCAGTGACCGCCCGGCATCTCCACCAGGTCCACCAGGTTGGGCGCCGCCTGCGCGATCTTGCGGGCCTGGCACATCGGCAGCAGCCGGTCCTTGGTGGAGCCGATCACCAGCGTGGGAACGGTGAGCCCGCTCAGGTCGATGTGGCGGGGACCCATCTCGTCGACGAGCACCCGCGCCCAGGCCCCACGGCCGGCAGGCGGGGTGGTGGCGAACAGTTCGTGGACGAAGTCGGCGATCGCCGGGTCGGCCTCGGCCCCGACGGCCATCATCGTGCACGAACCAGCGGCTGCCGGGCTGGGCGCCGCGGATCAGCGGTGCCCCGCCGAAGGCTCTGATCATCCGCCGCGCGGCCACCGACCTGCCGGCCGACAGCAGGGTCGGCACCCGCAGCAGGTTGATCTCCTCGAGCAGGTCTCCGGTGGTGGTGTTGATCAGGGCGACGGCATCGGCGCGCTCGGCGACGCGGTCCCGATGACGATCGGCCCACGAACTGATCGCGATGCCGCCCATCGAGTGTCCGGCGATGACCGCGCGCTCTCCCGGCCGCAGCGTCGCGGCCAGCACGGCGTCCAGGTCGGCCGCGAGATGGTCCAGGCTGTAGCCCGACCGGTCGGGAATCCCGCTGCGGCCGTGGCCCCGGTGGTCGTAGGCGATCACGCGGTAGTGCCGGGAGAGGTCGTTGATCTGCTCATGCCAGACGCGGATTGCGCAGGTGATGCCGTGGGCCAGGACGATCGGGTAGCCGTCCTCCGGGCCGAAGACCTCGGTGTGCAGTCGGGTTCCGTCGGCCGCGCGGACCTTGACGGTCCGGCTCGGCGGCAGCTTGGGGCCACTGATGGTGGCCACGCTAGACGCTGACATGGTGACTCCTTGTTGGTGCGGCGACGCTGCCGCACCGGAGCACAAGAGTAACTGCTAGGTGGCCTAAAAAACTTGATTCTGAGTCGCGTCGTTATCACACCGTGCCCCCACGCATTCCGCCCTGACCAGCGGCGGGCCGGTCTACCCGCCTGCGGAGAACCGTTCGGCGTGGATCTGGTCCTCCGGAATGCCCACCGCGGTGAGTGCCGCGTAGGCCGCATCGACCATCGGCGGCGGACCGCAGACGTACACGTCAGGCCACTCGTCGAGCAGGGCGGCCTCGGCCGCCGCCAGATCGACGGGGTTGCCGGTTGCTCCGGACCATTCCGGGTCGCTGTGCCACACCACGGTGTCGTAGCGGAGGTCCGGCAACGAGTCGGCGAGCGCTTGCAGTTCCTCCTGGGCGAACACCTCGGTGTGCCGGGTGACCCCGAAGAAGAGCCGGGCGGGCTGCGGGTCTCCCCACTCGGCCATCCGGCGCAGCATCGACAGCAGCGGCGACAGGCCGGTGCCCCCGGCGAGGAACCAGCGCGGCCGAAGTCCGTTCTCGACCAAGCCGAAGTCGCCGGTGGCCGAAGACACGGTGAGCTCGTCACCGACCGCGGCGGTGCCGATCAGGTACTCCGACATGGCCCCGCCGGGCAGCAACCGGATGTAGAACTCCAGCTCGCCGTCCCAGTTGGCGACGTTGGCCGGCGAGTAGGCCCGCCGGGCGTCGCGCCCGGGGACGTTGATCCGCACGAACTGGCCGGACTCGAAGTCCGCCGACGACGCGTCGCCGCGTCTCGTCGAGCAGCGTCACCCGCAGCCGCATCACCGCCGTCGGCCACCCGGTCCAGACCGGTGATCCTGGCCTGGTGGCGCGACGGCGGGGCGGTGACGACCTGACCGCGGTCGTAGGGCAGCTCGATGCGGCAGTCCTCGCGCGGGAAGGTGCGGCACAACAGGATTCCGCCGTCCTCCTCGGGCGTCTCGATGACGTCGGGGTCGTGCTCGCCCATCTCGACCCGGCCGCCGGACAGCACCGCCGAACAGGCCCCGCAGCCGCCGGCCTGGCACGCTGACTTCAGTACCAGGCCGGACCCCTCGGCAGCTTCGAGAACCGTTGTCCCGGAGTCACATCGGATCGTCGACTCGACACCGTCAGTTGGTGACCAGGACGACGTCGTAGCACTCCAGTTCGGTGTCCACGGGATTCTCGGCGGTCTCGGTCATCAGGCCCCGGCCATCGCATCGGCGAGGTCCTGCGCCGGATCGCCGATCGGCTTGAGCGCGAACTTGTCGACCAGAATGTCGACGACGGCCGGGGTGAGGAACGCGGGCAGGGTCGGCCCGAGCCGGATGTTGCGGATCCCCAGCGACAGCAGGGTCAGCAGCACCGCCGCGGCCTTCTGCTCGAACCACGACACGAACAGGCTCAACGGCAGGTCGTTGACACCGCAGTCGAAGGCGTCGGCCAGCGCCAGGGCGATCTGCACCGCCGAGTAGCTGTCGTTGCACTGCCCGACGTCGAGCAGCCGCGGGATGCCGCCGATCTCGCCGAACTCGTGGGTGTTGAAGCGATACTTGTTGCAGCCCAACGTCATCAGCACCGTGTCAGCGGGGGCGTGGTCGGCGACGTCGGTGTAGTAGTTGCGGCCCGGCGCGGCGCCGTCGCAGCCGCCGATGAGCAGGAACCGTTTGATGGCACCGTCTTTGACGGCCTGGATGACGGTGTCGGCGACCGAGAGCACCGCGTCGTGGCCGAACCCGGTGGTGACCGTCTCGGCCGGTACGTCGTCGGTGAAGCCGGGCAGCGACTGCGCCGCCTTGACCACCAGCGACAGGTCGGCGGTGTCGAGGTGGCGCACGCCCGGCCAGCCGACGGGTCCGATGGTGAAGATGCGGTTGCGATACGCCGGCTGCGGCTCGATCAGGCAGTTCGAGGTCATCACGATCGGGCCGGGGAACGCGGTGAAATCGCGCTGCTGGTCCTGCCAGGCGCCGCCGTAGTTCCCGGCGAGATGGCTGAACTTGTGCAGCTCGGGGTAGCCGTGGGCGGGCAGCAGCTCGCCGTGGGTGTAGACGTTGATGCCGGTGCCTTCGGTGGCCTCCAGAATCCGGGCCAGGTCGTGCAGGTCGTGACCGGAGACCAGGACGGCCTTGCCGGCCACCGGGGTGACCCGCACCGGGGTCGGGCACCGGGTGCCGAAGCTGCCGGTGTTGGCGGCGTCGAGCATCGCCATCACCGCGAGGTTCAGCGCTGCCGAGGTCGAGGGCGTGGCCCAGCAGCGCGTCGGCCTCGGTGGGGTCGCCGGCCAGGAAGGCCAGGGCGGTCTCGATGCCCGCGTCGGTCTCGTCGGTGCGGTAGCCGAGCGCGTGCGCGTGGTGGGCGTAGGCGCAGACGCCCTTGAGGCCGTACAGGTTGAGGTTGCGCAGACCGACCACGTCGGCGCCGAGGGTCGCCAGACCGGCGTCGACGCCGACTGCTCGGCCTGGGCGACGCACCCCGGAAATCGTTCGCGGCGGGCACGAATTGGGCCGGACCGCGTCAGTGCTTCGGGTTCGGTGCCGGCCGCGCGGGCGGCGTTCTCGTAGGCCGGCCTTCGCCGACTCGCGCATGGCGACCGCGTCGGCGATGCAGCGACATGAAGCGGGTGGCGTTGAAGTTGACGTTGGTCAGGGTGGTGAACAGGTCGAAGCTGGCGTGGGCGGCGAAGCGCGGGTCGGCGGCGCCGAACTCACGGGCCTTCTGCGCGTACTGTCCGATGCCGAGGTTGACGTAGACCAGCACGTCCTGCAGTGCCGCCGTCGTGGCGTCCTTGCCGCAGTTGCCCTTGGTCGCGGCGCAACCGAAGCTCAGCAGGTTGGGACGGTCAGGGGAATCGGTGCGGTCGGTCTGTTCGCACTGGTAGCAAAACATGGGTCTCCTCGGCAGCGGTTAGCGACTAACGAGCCTCACGCTATGAACCGGCGAAGCGGCCGACCTTGACCTAGATCAAGCCGGCGCTGTGCGCTCGGTCACACGATGGACTGGCTACGGGAGTACGCGTCGAGTGCGGCGACGTCGGGAATCGCGCACCGTCGAGCCCTCGACGCGACCAGTCCGGCGCCGGTCAGGGTGCGCATCGCGCGGGAGAAGGTCTCGGGGGTCATGCCGAGCCGGGATGCCAGGACCTGTTTGAGGGCCGGCAAGTTCGATGCTGGCCGCTGGCCGTACCCGGCAGTCTCCGTCGCGGCCGACGCCTCGCCACCGAGGTCATACGACCCGGCACCGGCAGCACCCAGCACGAAGCGCGACGATCCGCTGGGTCGCCGACTGCAGGGACAACATGGTGATGTCCTGAATCTTGGACTGCAGTCTCTTGGCCATCGATGCCAGCATGATGCGCGCCATCGACGGGTCCTCGTCCAGTACCCGGTCGACGGCGCCGACCGGTACGAAAACCAGGTAGGTGTCGGCCAGCGCGGTGGCATCCACCGGATAGGGCTCGCGCAGGAACATCACCGCGTGCCCGAAAGCGCTTCCCGGACTGAGAATCTCGATGACCTTGACCACGCCCTCGGAGTTGGACACCGAGAGTTGCATCCGGCCCTCGCGCACCATGTAGAACCCGGTGGACGGGGTGCCGCGCCGGAACAGCACCTGACCGGCGGGCAGGAAGATGGAGCGGCTCTCGGCGGCGAGCAGGTGCACGTGGGCCTCGTCGAGTCCGTCGAACATCGGCGCCGACGCGATCGCCTCGTGCAGGTCCTCACCCATCGAGGGCGACGCTACCGGTTTCCGGGGGCCGCTTGGGCGAATGACGGGGATCGGGCACGCTGGTGCTCAACATGACCTCTCCCCTGCTGGACGACCCGAGCGACCTGTCCGAGTTGCGCGCGACCGGCGCCGACCCGGACGGGCTGTTCGTCTCCTTCGCCGCGTGGGCGCAGCGGTGCGGCACCACGCTGTACCCCGCGCAGGAGGAGGCGCTGATCGAGTTGGTCAGCGGCGCCAACGTGGTGCTGGCGACGCCGACCGGTTCGGGCAAGTCGCTGGTGGCCACCGGGGCGCTGTACGCGGCGCTGGCCGCCGACCGGCGCAGCTACTACACCGCGCCGATCAAGGCGCTGGTCAGCGAGAAGTTCTTCGCCCTGTGCGAGGTGTTCGGCGCAGCCAACGTCGGCATGCTCACCGGCGACGCCGCGGTCAACGCGGGCGCGCCGATCATCGCCTGCACCGCGGAGATCCTGGCCAACATCGCCCTGCGCGAGGGAGCCGATGCCGACATCGGCCTGGTGGTCATGGACGAGTTCCACTTCTACGGCGACCCCGACCGGGGCTGGGCGTGGCAGGTGCCGCTGCTGGAACTGCCGCACGCACAGTTCCTGCTGATGTCGGCGACCCTCGGCGACGTCACGTTCCTGCGCGAAGACCTCACCCGGCGCACGGGCCGCGCCACGGCGCTGATCGCCAATGCCGAACGGCCGGTCCCGCTGTTCTATTCGTATGCGACCACGCCGATGCACGAGACCATCGGCGACCTGCTCGACACCAAGCGGGCGCCCATCTACGTCGTCCACTTCACCCAGGCCTCCGCGCTGGAGCGGGCGCAGGCGCTGATGAGCGTCAACGTCTGCAGCAAGGAGGAGAAGGCCGCGATCGCCGAGTTGATCGGCGGGTTCCGGTTCTCGTCGGCATTCGGAACGACGCTGTCGCGGTTGGTTCGCCACGGAATCGGCGTTCACCACGCCGGGATGCTGCCCAAGTACCGGCGACTGGTCGAACAGCTTGCCCAGGCCGGCCTGCTCAAAGTCATCTGCGGCACAGACACTCTCGGCGTCGGCATCAACGTACCGATCCGGACCGTCGTCTTCTCGGCGCTCTCGAAGTACGACGGCACCCGCACGCGACTGCTCAACGCCCGCGAGTTCCACCAGATCGCCGGGCGAGCCGGGCGGGCCGGCTATGACACCGCAGGCACCGTCGTCGTCCAGGCGCCCGACCACGAAGTGGAGAACCTCAAGCAGTTCGCGAAGGTTGCCGACGACCCGAAGAAGCGCCGAAAACTGGTACGCCGCAAAGTACCCGAGGGCATGGTGCCGTGGAGCGAGTCGACGATGACGCGGCTGGTCGACGCCTCCCCCGAGCCGCTGACGTCCAACATGCGGGTGTCGACGGCAATGATTCTCGACGTCGTGGACCGTCCCGGTGACCCGTTCATCGCGATGCGCCGACTACTCACCGAGAACCACGAGCCGCGCAAGCGCCAACTCGCCCACATCCGCGAGGCGGTCGGCATCGCCCGCTCGCTGCTGCAGGCCGGAGTCCTCGAGCGCCTCGACGAACCCGAACCCGACGGGCGCCGCTACCGGCTGACCGTCGACCTGCCACCCGACTTCGCCCTCAACCAGCCGTTGTCGACGTTCGCGCTCGCCGCGATCGAGGTGCTCGATCCGGCATCGGAAACCTATGCGCTGGATGTGGTTTCGATCATCGAGGCCACACTGGAGGATCCCCGCCAGATCCTGGCGGCTCAGCTGAACAAGGCCAGGGGCGAGGCGGTGGCCGCGATGAAGGCCGAGGGCATCGAGTACGACGAGCGCATCGAGCTGCTCGACGAGGTGACCTATCCCAAGCCGCTCGACGAGCTGCTGGCGCACACCTTCGAGGTGTACGTGCGCACCAACCCGTGGGCCGCCGATGCGCAGCTGTCGCCGAAGTCGGTGGTGCGCGAGATGTGGGAGCGGGCGTTCACCTTTCGGGAGTTCGTCAGCGTCTACGGCCTCACCCGGTCCGAGGGCGCGGTGCTGCGCTACCTGTCCGATGCGTTCAAGGCGCTGCGCTCCGGAGTACCCGCCGCCGCGCGCACCGAGGAACTCACCGACATCGTCGAGTGGCTCGGCGAACTGGTGCGCCAGGTCGACTCGAGCCTGCTCGACGAGTGGGAGCAGCTCACCAATCCCGACCAGCCGCATGACGTCCCGGTAGCGGTGCCGGCCCGTCCGCGCCCGCTGACCGGCAACGAGCGAGCGTTCACCGCGATGATCCGCAACGCGCTGTTCCGGCGCGTGGAACTGTTCGCCCGGCGCCGCTCATATGACCTCGGTGTTCTGGATTCCGATTCGGGCTGGACGGCCGAACGCTGGGAGGAGGTCATCGATGCGTATTTCGCCGAGCACGATGACGTGGGCACCGGCGCCGACGCCCGCGGCCCGGCACTGCTGATCTTCGACCGGCAGCCAAGCGTGTGGCGGGTTCGCCAGATCCTCGACGACCCGGCCGGCGATCACGACTGGGGCCTCGACATCGAGGTGGACCTCGAGGCCTCCGACGAGGAGGGAACCGCTGTCATTCGGCTCCTCGACGCCGGCCGCCTGGATTAGCGGCCGCGCCCGTTAGCCGACCGAGGCGCATCCCACGTAGGGGATGCAACCGGAGGCGCCACCGGGACCGGCCGAACCACTCGGGCCGCATGCCCTGGGATGCCGCCGCTGGCCCCACCGGGTCCGGCCTCACCACCGGGACCGCCCGGGATCACGCCGCTGGCCCCACCGGGCCCGGCCTCACCGGCGGGACCGCCCGGGATGGCGCCGGACGCGCCGTCAGGCCCGGCCGTGGCGGTCGGACATGCCGTGCCGTCGGGGTTGACGCAGGCCGGATCGGCGATCGCCAGCGGGGCCGCCGCGATCATCGCGGCGGCAGCACCGGCAAGAACAGCAGATGTCAGAGAGATCTTCTTCAGTGCCATGTGTCGGGTATACCCGCATCCCGACGAGTCTCACTCCCGAATTGACGCACCCGCGAGGCCAGATGCTGCCCGCTTATTCTGTTCGCTGTCCGGACCGCTGCGGTTCGGATACAGCGGTCGGGGACGTGCGCTCACGGTTGCGTACTCTTGTCATCGTCGTTCTGCTGCTGGCGGGCATCGCCACGTTGCCCGCGCTGGCCACCACGGCCGGCGCCGACCCGCAGACGGTCACGCTGGCCACCGACGACCTGACGCCGTTCGTCACCACCCATGACGGGGTGAAGTCCGGGTTCACGGATCGAGCTGTGGGACGAGATCGCCAAACGCGAGGGCTGGTCCACCAGTACCTCGACGCTGGCGGCGCGACCCAGCAGCTCGACGCGGTCAGGACCGGCGCGGCCGATGCCGCCGCCAGCGCAATCTCTGTGACCGCCAACCGGGTCGAGAACTTCGACTTCTCCCAGCCCATCCTGACACGCCGGACTCCAGATCCTCACCCACTCCGGATCGACGCACAAGTCCACGCCCGGACTGACCGACTTCCTCAAGCTGCTGTTCTCCTGGTCGATGCTGGTCTGGCTGGAGCGGCTTTCGTCATCACGGTGATCCCCGCACACATCACCTGGCTGGTGGAACGCCGCCACGCCGATTCGATGGTGTCGAAGTCCGTACTTCCCCGGCTGTGTTGCAGGCGTTCGGGTGGGGGCTGCGGAGCCCTTGCCGCCCAAGCCGATGAGGCCCCCAGACACTGGCTGGCCCGCGCCATGGGCGTGTTGTGCGGCCTTCGTCAGCATCATCTTCGTCGCCTACTACACCGCGACCCTGACCGCCAACCTGACGGTCGAGCGCTTCGATAACCAGATCTCATCGCCCGCAGACCTTTTCGGTAAGAAGGTGTGCACCGTCGCCGACACCACGTCGGCGCACTTCCTGCGCGACCTCGCGGTAGGTGCCACCGGCGCCGCGAAGATCGACGACTGCTATTCCGGTCTGAAGAAGGGCGACTTCGAGGCGGTGGTATCTCGACGCGCCGGTGCTGCAGTACTACGTGGCGCACGGGGGCGCGCGGGACGGCCCAGTTGGCCGGGCCGGTCTTCAAGAACGAGGATTACGGCATCGCATTCCGGGTCGGCAGCGAACTACGCCAGAAAGCCGACGCGGCACTGCTGTCCATGCGCGAGGACGGCACCTACGACATGATCAAGTCGAAGTGGTTCGGCGACGCCGCTCATTCGGCCGGCCAGCCCGGCTGAAGCGAGTAGACATGACAGCCATGAAGATGTTGTGCGCCGCAATCCTGTTGGCCCTCGGATCGGCCGCGGCTCCGTGGCATGCCGGCGCCGGCCCATGCCGATGTGTGCGGCAGCATCGGCGGACCGCGCCTGGATGTCAACGGCTGCACCGAAATCGGGCGCGACGTCGAAATCGGTGCCGACGTGGTGGGCGCGGCGGTGGTGGCCGACGCCGCGGACGCCGCCGCCCAGGCAGCCGCCGGCCGCCCGCCGTGTTACACCCGCGACGGCGTGCCCTACTACACGCCGGGTGACGACCCGTGCTTCTGAGAAGGAAGTAGGCCCATGAAGCGAAGCCAACTGTTCGGAGAGTGCTCCGCCGAGTTCTTCGGGACGATGATCTTGATCCTGTTCGGTGTCGGGGTGGTCGCGCAGGTGGTGACCGGCGGATTCCCGACCACGACGGGAGCCACCGGCGACTACAACTCGATCGCGTGGGGCTGGGGTCTGGGTGTGGCGATGGCGGTGTTCGTCGCGGGCCGGGTCAGCGGCGCCCACCTCAACCCCGCGGTCACCATCGCCCTGGCGATCTTCAAGGGGTTCAGCTGGCGCAAGATCGCGCCCTACATCGGTGCCCAGATGGCCGGGGCGTTCGTCGGCGCCCTGCTGGTGCGGTGGTCCTACGCCGATGCCATCAACCGCGTCGACCCGGGCCACACCAAGGCCACCCAGGGCATCTTCTCCACCTCACCGGACATCGGCGTCTCGATACCGACGGCCTTCCTCGACCAGATCATCGGCACCGCGATCCTGGTGATGGTGATCTTCGCGCTGACCAGCGCGGTGAACAATCCGCCGCTGGGCAACACCGCGCCGCTGTTCATCGGCCTGCTCGTCGTGGGGATCGGCCTGGGCTGGGGAGCCAACGCCGGCTACGCGATCAACCCCGCCCGCGACTTCGCGCCCCGGGTTGCGTCCTGGCTGACCGGCTATCACGAGGCGATGTTCTCGGCCAACGGCCCCGAACTGTACTTCTGGCTTCCGATCGTGGCACCGCTGATCGGCGGGGTCATCGGCGGCGCGCTGTTCGTGTTCGGCATCGAGCGCTTCCTGCCGACCGCCATCGCCGAGCCGGCCGAGATCGGTGTCGTCGAGCCGACGCCGCTGCGCTGACGGTTAGCGAGCGAGGTCCCACTGACCGAAGTCGGGCGCGAGCACGTCGTCGACGTCGACGTGGACGCCGTCGATGACGACTCCCGGGTCGGTCGCGGTGACGACCTCCCGCTGAAACAGCACGGCCGCCGGCTCGAGTTGACCACCCGACCACGCCCTGGTCTGCCACGCCCACCGAAAGCCCGGCGTGGTGGAGTGTCCGACGACACCGTCGGCGATCGCCCACCCCAGCTCGTGCACGCCGCCGTAGATCCCGGTGCGCTCCACACCCAGCACCGAGTTGATTCCGCGAAACCACTGCACCGCAAGGCTTTTCCAGGTGTCCGCGCCGATCGGCTCGTCGACGCTGAAGTAGATCGGCGCCGAATCCGGGCCGCCGGCCGCGCCGTGCAGCCGCAACGCCGTCTGCGCGTCGGCCACCCCGCCGTCGAAACCGCGGGTGAAGTCCGACGGTGAGTTCGGCCAGCCCGGCTTGCCGAACTGATAGCAGCTGACCACGTGCAGTCCCTGCGCGCGCAGCCCGTCGGCGAACTCGCGGGTGACCGGTTTGAAGTCGAACGTCGCGCCGGGCCGCAGTTCGGAGACGTAGACCAGCGCGCCGTCGAAACCGGCCGCCTTGATCTGCTCCGGCGAGACCAGCCGCTCGGCGAAGTCGATCAGCCGCAGCCCTGCCGCCGACGCCTTCGGCGCACGGGCGGTGGCGGCGAGGACCACCGGCGCGGCGAAGGCCGACAGCGCATAGCGCAGGACATCGCGTCGGGACGCGGAAACTCGACAGCCGTGCATGCGTCCAGTAAACCAATGGGCATGTCAGGTGCGACCAACGACGTCTGGGAAGTCCTGTCGACCGCTCGCTCGATCCGTCGGTTCACCGACGAACCGGTCGATGCCGCGACGCTCGACCGCTGCCTGCAGGCGGCGACGTGGGCACCCAACGGCGCCAACGCCCAACTGTGGCGCTTCATCGTGATCGACGCCCCCGAGCAGCGAGCCGCGGTTGCGCAAGCAGCGCAGATCGCACTGGCGTCAATCGAATCCATCTACGGCATGACCAGGCCGGCCGACGACGATGACAGCCGGGCTGCGCGAAACAACCGGGCCACCTACGAATTGCACGATCGTGCGGGCGATCGGACATCGGTGTTGTTCACCGGATACCAGACCGAGTTCGCGTCCCCATACCTGCAAGCCGGGTCGATCTACCCGGCGATGCAGAACTTCTATCTGGCTGGCCGCGCCCAAGGTCTGGGCGCCTGCTTCACGAGTTGGGCGTCGTACGCGGGCGAGACGGTGATTCGCGAATCGGTCGGCATACCGGACGACTGGTTCATCGCCGGACACCTCGTCGTCGGCTGGCCGAGGGGACGGCACGGTCCGCTCCGTCGCCGTCCCATCTCCGATGTGGTGTTCCACAACACCTGGGACATCGAACACGCCGACATCGTCCATGGGCGGGGAACCCGGCCTACCCGCTAGCTGGTGGCGGCACCGACGGTGCGCATCAGATGGACCAGTTGCTCGCGTTCGTCGATTCCGAGCTTGGCGTAGATCCGGTGCAGGTGGCCTTCGACGGTGCGAACCGACACGAACAGCTTGTCGGCGATCTCGCGGTTCGCCAGTCCTTTGGCGACCAGCGTGGCGATCTCACGCTCCCGGTCGCTGATCGGCAGCGTCAGTCCGCTGTTGTCGGTGGCCGGAGTGTGCAAGCCGAGGCTGGTGGAAAGCCAGTGCGCCCGGCTGCCGGATTCGAGTTCCTTGAGCCGGACGCCGGCGCGCCGGTGACTGCCCGCGGCCGCCGCGAACGTGTCGGCCGCGTGCGCGGCCATCCCAAGCGACTCCCAGTCGAGGGCCACCTTGTCCAAGCGATCGCCATCACCGGCAGCGACGGCGTCGGCATGCGCCGCCGCTGTCGCGGCCAGGGGTGTGTTCAGTTGTGCGGCAAGCTGGTTGATTCGTTCGACGTCCGGCTGGGCGCCGAACCGCAGAGCGGTGTGGAGGGCCTCGAGCTCGAGGGTCGCCATGCCGCAGTCTCGCGCCACCCGGGCGGCCTCCTCGGCGTGGTTCTGCGCGGCGAGGATCTCACCGACTGCCGCGCTGTGATATCCGCGGGCCAGCTCGAGCAGGGGCCGGAACACCTCGGTGGGGGGACCGAATGTCTCGTCGGCCATGGCCAGGGCGCGGGCGGCCGCTGCGCTGTCGCCGCGTAAGGCCTCGGCCTGCACCGTCCATGTCGCGACGAGCGTGACCCAGCCCCCGGACAGTGTCGAAACCATTGCGGCCAAAGCCCGCTGAAGCCATTCGCACGCGAGGGTGGGCCGACCGGCGGCCAGTTCGACACGGCCCGCCATCGCCGCCACGATGGCCTCGGCGTGCGGAGCGCCGTGCGTGAGTGCGCGCTGGCGCTCGACGATCTTCTGAGCGGCATCGATCTTGCCCTGGTTCAGAGCCGAGAGCACCTCCGACAGTGAGATCGCGTACTGCTGCGGACCCGATGGGCAGTGGCGGGCGGCTTCGCCGGCCCGAGCGGCCGCCGCGGCGACGTCAGCCGGTCTTCCCTGCAGATTGGCCGCCGCAGCCGCCGGGACCGCCGCCCACAGCACTGCCATCGGCATTGCGTCGGTGTCGGCGATGACGGCCGCACTTGCCGCAGTGGAGGTTTCGAGGTCTCCGGCGAAGTAGGCGATGGTGGCCTCGACAGCTGTGGGGTAGCTGCGCAACAGCGGCAGCGTGATATGCGCCCGCACTTTGGCCAGCACGTCTTCTGCGGCCCCCCGTTGCCCGCAGCCGAAGAACAGATTCGTCGCCCGCAGGCAACCCCAGCGGACGAGCATGATCTCGTCATCGACCGGATCGAAGGCCGACAGCACCTCCTCGGCCTCTGCGCCGAACCCCTGCCAGCCCAAGGGATCGGCCAGGGCGATGGCGGCGCGCAGTCCCGGGTTCTGTCCGTAGACGAATCGGGCCAGTCGTTCGGCCAGGGGCAGACTGGACATGGCCATAGCGCTTTCGGCCGCGTCGAGCACCAGATCCGGGTCGGGCGTCATGTCACTGTCCATCATCAGACGGGCCAGTTCGATGACGAGGCGCGGGTCGCGGGCCGGCCCCGACGCGTCGATGACTGACCGAAGATGTTGTGCCAGAGAGGTGTTGATCTGACGGAGCCGGGCGACACCGCTGCGCTTGCGCACGATGTCGGCCAGCATGGGATATCCCGGCCGCACGACCGTGCGCGACGGGTCGCCGACGACCTGGATGATGCCCCGCTGTTCGGCATCGCTGATCGCGTCGATGTCGCACAACGCACGCAGCGCGTTCCAATCCAGAACTTCGGCCGCGCTGACGATTTCGAGTACTTCCAGTTCACCGGCCGGCAGGGCGGCGACCCGCGACTCGAGCAGGCCCTCGATCTCGGCACCCGCTCGTGGTGTGCGGGTCAACCGCCACCGCCCTGTGTCGTTGACCAGGGCACCGTCCTCCGCCGCCGCGTCCAACAGCCCACGCAGCAGCAGTGGAGTACCCGTGGACAGCTCGTGAAGCTGGTCGACGGCCGTACCGGCTACCGGACCGCCGAGGGCTTCGCTGAGCAGCAGCCCGGTGTCGGCACGCGAGAGCGGGGCGACTTCCACGCGCAGGAGATACTCGTCCTTCCACAGCGCGGTGATCGCATCGAGAGCCGGTGTCTCAGAGCGCAGCGTGACGATCAGCGTCGCGTCGCCGCGCACCGCGAGCTGGTGCACGACGATCGCCGAGAGCGGGTCAAGCAGGTGTGCGTCGTCGACGACGAGCATCAGATCTCGGCCACCCTGCAGGGCGTCGTGAGCCGCCGCGAGCAGGCGGGCCGGTTCCAGCGCATCGCTGATCTGGACGATGCCCGCAAAAGCAGCAAGCGGAACATCCCGAGAGGTCTGGGTTCCCACGACGAAATGGGTGCGTAAACCGCGTTCGCCCAGCCGCTCGGCGACCTGGCGGGCGAGGGTGGTCTTGCCGACACCGTCGTCACCGACGAAGACGACACCGCGGAACTGGGACCCGCCGACGGCCTCGAGCGCCGCACCCATCTCTGCCGATCGGGCGACAAACGGCCATTCCGATGGCAAGCCGTCCCCCTTTTCTCGGGCGAATCGAGGCGCCGCACGGGCCGTGCGGAAATTTCATACTATCCGCCTGATTCGTGAGCGCCGCGGGCTTTCGTTCAGCTCCCCGGGAGCAGCCCGAGCGCCACGGTGAGCTCCAGAACGGTCTGCGGATCGTTGAGCCGATCGCCGTACAGGTCCCGCAGCTGGTTCATCCGGTAGCGCACGGTCTGCGGGTGGACGAAGAGGTCTGCCGCGATGGCCTCGCGTTGCCCCTGATGCAGCAGCCACGCTCGCAGAGTCTCCGTGAGGCGATCGGCGGTGTTCGCGCGCAACCCGTGCAACGGTGCCAGCGCACGCTGTCGCAAGTCGTGAGCGGCATCCGGGTCGGCACCCAGCACGATCTCGACCAGATGCTCGTCGGTATCGAGGACAGCCGTGCCCTCGGCGCGCAGGGTGCGGGCGCGGACCGCACGCTCATAGGAGGCCCGGACCAAAAGCCAAGGGCGCGAGGGGCCGACGACAGCGCCGCGGTCGGACAGCGCAGAGAGCAGCAACGGCCGTCGCGCACCGTCCATGTCGGGGACGAGCATGACCGACCACGACTCCTCGGAATCCAGGCCCGGCAGGTCCTCGGTGGCCTGCAGGACTTCGGCGCCGAACTGGGGCGCCAGTCCGCGACCGCGGGCGGCGGGCAGCAACACCGCGGTAAGCGTCTGCGGGACAGTCCAATTCGCGCGCTCCGCACTCGTCTGCAGCGCCTCGGCCGACTCGCCGGCGAGAAGCTGAGCGGTGAGGGCATCGAGATAACGCTGCCGGACCCGCCCGGCGGTGGCCAACTCGTCGGCATGTCCGGACACGCTGGATGCCGACAGTTCGTCGATGAACGCGAACACCAGCTCGGCGAACCGGGCGACGGTCTTGGCTTCCAGCCCGGCGCTGACGGCGGTCGCGGACAACTCGCGCCAGGCCACCCTGGCGCCGACCCGGTACGCCGAGAGCAGCACGTCGATCGACCGGCCATTGCGGGCCTCGCCTCGGCCGAGTTCGTAGGCGCCGTCGAGGGCCGGCGACAGCGACGGCGCGGAGTCGGTGTTCTCGGCACGGATCGCCAGCCGCAGGAACGCCCCCAGCGCGTTCTGCACGGCTTTCTCGATGTTCGGGCCCAGCTGCCCGCTGAACGGGTCGGCGTAGGCGGGCACCTCGGCGATGACCGCGGCCACGGTGCGCTCAGCCATCCGCGGCAGCACCGCCTCCAGCGAGGCGACCACCTCCGGGTCGAGCGCCAACCCCGACAGCCGACCCTCTGACCCGGACATTTGTTCCTTTCGAACAAAAAATGATCGTTAATTCACCCTGCGTGGTCAAGAGTTTATCCCTACTGGCGGTACAGAGTGGTCATATGACCACGACTGCACCCCGCACCAACCCCACCGCACTGCGGGGCCGGATGCTGCGGTTCGCCGAGCGGATCACCACGCCCCTGGTTCCCTCCGACTACTTCGACGTCATCGATCCGCTGCGCTCGAGCACCACCCTGCGCGGACGCATCGTCGAGATCCACCCCGAAACCCGCGACGCCGTCACGCTGGTGATCAAGCCGGGCCGCGGCTGGCAGGGCCACGTCCCCGGGCAGTACATCCGCATCGGTGTCGACGTCGACGGCGTCCGCCAGTGGCGCGCCTACTCCCTCACCTCGACCATCGGCCGGCCGGACGGGTGCATCTCCATCACCGTCAAGGCCATCCCCGACGGCACCGTGAGCAACTACCTGGTGCGGCGGGCCACCGTCGGAACCCTTGTCCAACTCGACCAGGCCGCCGGAGAGTTCACACTCGAAACGCCGGCCCCGGCCAAGCTGCTGTTCGTCACCGCCGGCAGCGGCATCACCCCCGTGATGGGGATACTGCGCAACCTGCGCGCGGATGCCGCCTCCGACGTCGTCGTCGTTCATTCCGCACCCACCGCCGCCGACGTCATCTTCGGCGCGGAACTGCGGATGCTCGCCGCCCAAGGACTGATCACGCTCGTGGAGATCCACACCGACACCGACGGCATGCTCGACGCCGGCGCCCTCGGCGACCTGGTCGACGACCTCGCCGAGCGTCACACGCTGGCCTGCGGACCCGTCGGGCTGCTCGACGCTCTCGAAACCAGCTGGGCCGCAGCCGGTCTGGCCGACCGTCTCTACACCGAACGATTCCGTCCCACCGTCATCGCCACCGGTGACGGTGGCGCCGTCAGCTTCTCCAGCACCGGCATCACCGCCGACAACGACGGCACCCAAAGCCTGCTCGACACC
The DNA here is from genome assembly GCA_963786695.1 of uncultured Actinomycetota bacterium. Classification (GTDB taxonomy): domain Bacteria; phylum Actinomycetota; class Actinomycetes; order Mycobacteriales; family Mycobacteriaceae; genus Mycobacterium. The sequence goes on along the minus strand of CAWBAL010000035.1, from coordinate 339,942 downwards.
GGCGAGGCCGCCGGCGTGCTCATGCCGTCGGGCTGCCGGATGGGCATCTGCTTCGGCTGCGTCGCCCCGCTGCGACACGGAGCCGTGCGGGACCTGCGCACCGGCGCGGTGACCACCGCCGCCGAGGGCGACGGCGTGGTCATCCAGACCTGTGTCTCCGCTGCCGCCGGCCCGTGCGACATCGAACTCTGACTCACACCGAACTTTCGAAGACCGAGAAAGGCAACCGACATGACCGCTCTCCACGAGGCGCCCGTCGACCTCACCACCACTCACCTGACCGCCGCCGACATCGAGAACCTCGGCCTTGAACTCGACGCCATCCGCGACCAGGTCATCGCCAGCCGCGGCGAACGATGACGCCGCCTACATCCGCAAAGTCATCGACGCACAGCGCAAGCTCGAGCTCAGCAGCCGCGCCGTGCTGCTGTTCTCCCTGTTCCCGCCCGCCTGGATCGCCGGCACCATCGGACTGTCGGTCTCCAAGATCATCGAGAACATGGAGATCGGGCACAACGTGATGCACGGTCAGTGGGACTGGATGCGCGACCCCAACATCCACTCCACCACCTGGGAGTGGGACAACGCCTCACCGGCCGATATGTGGAAGCACTCCCACAACGAGCTGCACCACACCTACACCAACGTCCGCGGCAAGGACAACGACCTCGGCTACGGCATCATGCGCGTCGCGAGGACCAGCGCTGGACACCGCTGTACCTGGTGCAGCCGCTGTCGAATGCGGTCAACGCCGTGCTTCTTCCAGTACGGGATCGCCGTCTACGACCTGCGAGGTCGGCAAGTACCTCAAAGGCCGTGTCGACAAGGACGACTTCAAGGCCCGCGGCAAGAAGGTGCTCGCCAAGATCCGCCGCCACGCCACCCGTGACTACGTGTTGCACCCGCTGCTGTCGGGGCCGTCGGCGTTGACCACGCTGACCGCCAACGCGACCGCCAACCTGGTCCGCAACGTGTGGACGCACTCGGTGATCATGTGCGGACACTTCCCCGAGGGTGTCCAGACCTTCTCCAAGAGCTCGATCGAGGGTGAGACCCGCGGCGAGTGGTATCTGCGCCAGATGCTCGGCTCGGCGAACATCTCCGGAAGCCGCGCAATGCATTTCATGACCGGCAACCTGTCGTACCAGATCGAGCACCACCTGTTCCCCGACCTGCCCAGCAACCGCTACCAGGAGATCGCCCCCCAGGTGGAGGCCGTCTTCGAGCGCTACGGGCTGACCTACACCACCGGTCCGCTGCCCAAGCAGGTCGCCTCGGCCTGGAAGAAGATCATCCGGCTGTCCCTGCCGAACAACTTTCTCAGTTCCGCGTCAAACTAAGGACCAGACCATGAACGACTTGAAATACCTTGAGCTGCACGGTGAACGCGTGGCCTATCTGGACGAAGGTGACGGTGAGGTCATCCTGTTGCTGCACGGTATGGCCGGCAGCTCGCAGACCTGGCGACCGGTGATCCGGCCGCTGTCGCGCAAGTACCGGGTGGTGGCCCCCGATCTGCCGGGTCACGGCAGCTCTACCAAGGGCCGCAGCGACTACTCCCTGGGCGCGTTCGCGGCACTGCTGCGCGACCTGTGCGACGAACTCGGCATCACCCGCGCCACAGTCGTCGGCCACTCGCTCGGTGGCGGTATCGCAATGCAATTCAGCTACCAGCACCCGGATTACTGCCAGCGCCTGATCCTCATCGACAGCGGCGGCCTGGGCCCCGACGTCGGGCTGACCCTGCGGATGCTGTCGCTTCCCGGGGCGGAGCTGATCATGCCGATCATCGCACCCCAGAAGGTGCTCGACGCCGGCGAGCGGGTCTGGTCGTGGTTCCACCGCAGCGGCATGTCCGCGCCGCGCGGCGAAGAGATCTGGCGTTCCTACAGCTCGCTGGCCGACGCCCCGACCCGGCAGGCTTTCCTGCGCACACTGCGTTCGGTCGTCGACTACCGGGGACAGTCGGTCAGTGCACTGAGCAAACTCGCCAACAAGAAGGATCTGCCGATCATGGCGATCTGGGGCGACCAGGACGCCATCATCCCGGTCGAGCACGCCTACGCCGTACAGCAGGCCCGCCCCGACCTCCGGCTGGAAGTGCTGACCGGCGTCGGGCACTTCCCGCAAGCCGAGCGCCCGGCCGAAGTGGCGGAGTTCATCGACGACTTCATCAGCCACACCCCCGCGAGCGTCGAACTGCCGGCGCAGGTCCCCTAGCGTTTCACGCAGCGAAAGCCGATGTGGCTCATGCCGGTATCGACCATCTGGGGCCGGCGGGCGGCCGGCCGATAGCGAAGGCAGTAGTTGTCGGCGCACAGGAACGAGCCGCCCTTGATGACCTTGCGCGGAACCTTGAACTGCGGCTGCCCGGCGTCATAGCTGCCCGCCTCGCAACACGGGTCGCCCGCGCGGGTATCGGCGTACCAGTCGCTGGTCCACTCCCAGACGTTGCCCGCCACGTCGAACAGTCCATAGGAGTTGGCCGGGAAGCTGCCGACCGGCGAGGTGCGCCCGTAGCCGGCCTCCGGGCGCCACGGGAAATCGCCGTGCCAATAGTTGGCCAGCCGCTGACCGGGTTGTTCCGGTTCGTCACCCCAGACGTAGACGCAGTGGTCGAGGCCGCCGCGCGCGGCGGTCTCCCATTCGGCTTCGGTAGGCAGCGCGAGTTCGGCCCACTCGGCGTAGGCGTGAGCATCCTCGTAGGCGACGTGCACGACGGGGTGATCGGCGCGTTTGTCGATCGACGACAGCGGCCCGACCGGCCTGCGCCATGACGCACCCGGTGTCCAGATCCACCACTGGCTCAGGTGCCGCAGGTCGACCGGGCCGCTGGTGCGGTGAAACACCATCGAACCCGGCTGCAGGTTCTCCTGCGGTGCGTCGGGATAGTCGGCGGGATTCAACGGGCGTTCGGCGACCGTGACATAGCCTGTGGCGTCGACGAATTGGGCGAACTCGGCGTTGGTCACCTGACGGGGCTGGATCCAGAACCCCTCGACGGCGACGTGCCGGACCGGGCCTTCCTCCGGGTAGTGCTGATCGGATCCGAGCGCTGCGGTCTGTGCCGGGATCCACACGAGATCCGTCAAGTCTTTCCCCGGGTCGCTTCGCTCCTGCCCGCCGCCGAAAAACACTCGCCCACTCGTCGCGCATACTGGTCACCGCCCAGCCGGTGTCGGCGGCGAGGTCCAGTGCGCGTTCCGCGCCTGCGGTGTAGGCGAATTCGCGGTCATGGTCGTCGTGCAGGACGAGCATGCTCATCGACGGGCCCGGTGCTGCGTCGGCGAACTGGAGCATTTCGATGTCGCCGTTGGAGTTTCCCGCCGCGAAGATCGGCCGTCGCCCGGTGCGGCCCCAGATTCGCACCGCCTTGACCGGGCCGTCGTTGAGGAACTCCGGCCGCGAGGTGGTCATGAGGTGACCGTCGATGAAGTCCAGTCCGACCGAGCTGCCGATCACCCGCTCCGGCGGTATTCCGTACATCTGAGTGGTCACCGGCCGCATGAAGTCCCGACCGCCGCCGGAGGCGATGTAGGTGGTGAACCCGTGCGCCTCGAGGTAGCGCAGCAACTCCACCATCGGTGGTACCCGCAGGAGGTGTACGGGCGGTTCAGTATCGGGTGTATGGCCTCGGCGAAGAACGCCTTCACCCGCTCCGCGTGCTCGCTCGACCGTCAGACCCTGATATGCCGACAGGATGCCGCCGGCGAGGACTTTCAGCTGTGAATCGTCACCGTCGTAATGCTTGGTGACCGCGTCGCCGAACCACGCGAGATCACCGGAGGCCGCGGCCGCGTAGGGCTGCTTCTCGGCCAGCGACGCGTCGGCGGCCGCCTGCTCGGCGAGTCGGCGCACCAGGAAGTCCAACTGGACGTACGCCGGCTTCTCCACCCACAGCGTGCCGTCGTTGTCGAAGACGGCGATACGCGCTTCGGGCTCAACGAAATCCGCGCCCTCGGTGGTGACGCGCTCGACGAAGTCGACGATCGCCGACTTGGTCGGCCCGTCGCGCCAGGAGTCCAACTCCGCCAAGCTCAGCCGCCCGCCGATTCCATGGCCTTCTTCATCTTCTCCACCGCCGCGGTGATCGTGAACGACGCGGGCTCGGCCCGCGGCGGGAACTCCTTGAACGTGTCCAGGAACCGCAGCACGAGCGCATTGGCGTAGAGAACGATGAAGATCCGATCCAGGACCCAGTCCCAGTAGGTGTTGGAGGTGACATCGGCATGCTCGAACGGATCGGTGCGCAGGTTGAACAGCTTCGGTGCCCGCAGTTCGGTGAACGGCTCGAACCAGATCTGCAGCGTGCCCTGGCAGCGCTGCTCGAGGAAGACGACCTTCCAGTTCTCATACCGGATCCCGAGGACGTCGCAGTCGTCGGAGAAGTAGATCAGCCCCTTGCGCGGGCTCTCGTCCACCTCGCCGGTCAGATACGGCAGCAGGTCGTAGCCGTCGATGTGCACGTGGTAGGTCTTCTTGCCGATCGTGTGGCCCTGTTTGAGCTTCTCGACGATGTTCGGCTCACCTGCGGCGGCCAGGAACGTCGGCAGCCAATCATGATGTTGCACAATCTCGTTGGACACCTCACCGGCAGGAATTCTTCCGGGCCAGCGGATCATCTCCGGCACCCGGAAGGCGCCCTCCCAGCCGGTGTTCTTCTCGCTGCGGAACGGCGTGGTGGCACCGTCGGGCCAGCTGTTGGCGTGCGGGCCGTTGTCGGTGGAGTACATGACGATGGTGTCCTCGGCGATGCCGAGTTCGTCGATGCAGTCGAGCAGCTGACCGACGTGGCCGTCGTGGTCGATCATCGTGTCGTGGTACTCGGACTGCCAGCGACCGGCCTGCCCGACGCTCTCCGGCTTGGTGTGGGTGCGAAAGTGCATGTGCGTCATGTTCATCCACACGAAGAACGGCGTGTCCGAGTCGTGCTGGCGTTTGATGAAGTCGACGGCCGCGGCGGTTGTCTCGTCGTCGATGGTCTCCATCCGCTTCCTGGTCAGCGGCCCGGTGTCCTCGATGCGCTGCCTGCCTACCGGCCCGAACCGCTCGTCGACCTCGTCGGAGGCCTCCTCGGTCGCCCAGGAGTGGATGACGCCGCGGGGAAGCAGCTGCCTGCGCAGCAGCGGTGCCTCTTCCTCAGTCGGGTAGTCCGGGTTCTCCGGCTCCTCTTCGGCGTTGAGGTGGTAGAGGTTGCCGAAGAACTCGTCGAAGCCGTGCGCGGTGGGCAGGTGCTTGTTCAGGTCGCCGAGGTGGTTCTTGCCGAACTGTCCGGTGGCATATCCCAGCGGCTTGAGCAACTCGGCGATCGTCGGGTCCTCGGCCGACAGGCCCATGTCGACTCCGGGCATGCCGACCTTGCTCAGGCCGGTGCGGTAGACGCTCTGTCCGGTGATGAACGACGACCGGCCTGCCGTACAGCTCTGCTCGCCGTAGGAGTCGGTGAATCGCATGCCCTCTTTGGCGACGCGGTCGATGTTGGGGGTGCGGTATCCCATCAGCCCGTCGCTGTAGCAGCTCAGGTTCGTGATGCCGATGTCATCGCCCCAGATGACAAGGATGTTCGGTTTGTCTCCGGGCATAGACCTACTCACTTCCGGCTCGTGTTCTCGACCTGCGGGTCGCACTCTAGGGGACCGCGACACCGCGATCGACGGTTATGCGCTGCTTCTCATCAACTGTTAAGCGGGCAGCTTCGGTCAGCCGCAAGACGTCATGCCCTGACCAGCGGCGCGGTCCAGTGGATGTGCGTGCCACCGTCCTCGGCTCCGCCGATCTGACAGCTGCCGCCCATGCGACGCGCCCGCTCGGCCATGTTGGCCAACCCGCTGCGGCGTTCAACATCGGCGGGAATGCCGACGCCGTCGTCGGTGACGTCGATGACGAACTCGTCGGCGACGGCGATCTGCACGGTGATGCTGCCGGCGCCGGAGTGGCGCAAGCTGTTGCTGACCGCCTCGCTGATGACCGCCTCGGCCTGTTCGGCCAGGTCGCTGCCGACGATGCTCAGCGGCCCGGTCAACCGCACCGTGGTCAGGATGCCGGACTGATCGGTCAGTCCGCTGACCAAGTCGAGGACCCGTTCCCGAAAATCGTTGGTGGCCTGCGTGGTTCGCAGAGCGAAGATGGTGGCCCGGATGTCCTGCACCGTGTCGTGCAGGTCGTCGACGGTTTGGCGCAGCCGCTCGACGACCTCTGGGGAGTGGGCACGGGCGATGGTGCCCTGCAACTCCATCCCGGCGGCGAACAGCTTCTGGATGACGTGATCGTGCAGGTCGAGCGCGATGCGTTCACGATCGGCCAGCACGGTGTTCTCGCGCTCCTGGCTGCGGGCCGTGGCCAGGGTCAGAGCGATGGCGGCGTGCCCGGCGAAGTCACTCACCAGATCCAGATAGGTGGCCGGAAAGCCGGGCTGAGAATGATGACGGGCCACCGCGATCACGCCCAGAGTCGTGCCGCCGGAGCATAGCGGCATCACGATGGCCGGCCGCTGCCCCACATCGGTGAACCCCGCGATGGGATAACGGAAAGACTCGGTCATCACCGGCTCACCGGTGGTGAACACTTCTCCGGTGGTGGACCCCGCCACGGGGGCCTGCGCTCCCATCACCTCCTCGGCGTGCACTCCGATCGCGGTGACCACGATCAGGTCATCGACGTTGCCGTCGATGTCGGGTTCGGCGGGCACCAGGACGATTGCCTGTTCGGCGTCGGTGAGTTCACGGGCACGCTGCGCGATCAGCCGCAGCGGAGCATCGACCCCGGACAGCAACGCCGTGGTGATCTCACGGCTGGCACCCATCCACCGCGCCGAGGTGACGGCCCGCTCGAACAGGCGGGCGTTGTCGATGGCCACCCCAGCCGCCGATGCCAGAGCACGCGCAGCATCCTCATCGTGCTCATCGAATGTCCACCCCGCACGGTCGTCGGCGAGATACAAGCTGCCATACACGGCATCGCGGATCGTGATCGGAACGCCCAGGAACGCGCGCAGCGGAGGATGCCCTGCCGGGAAGCCGCCGGATTCGGGGTGCTCGCTCAGGTCGTCCAGTCGCAGACTCTCGGTGCCCTGCAGCAAGACGCCCAGCAGTCCCTTACCGGCGGGCAGCTCACCGATCCGCGCAACGGTGGCGGGGTCGAACCCATTCTGGACGAACGAGACCAGCCGACCATCGGCGCCGGACACCCCCAATGCGCCGTACCGGGCACCGGTGAGCTCCATCGCGGCCGCCACAACTCGTTGCGACATGACGTCGATGTCCAGATCAGAACCGATCTCGACGATCAGCCGGAGCAGCCGCTCCATCCGGTCCCGGACAGCGGACACTGTCGGCAAGCCGATCACCCGTCACGTCCCGAATCACTCTCGTCGTCGGCCATCGCAATCGATACCTCCCCGATCCTCCCTGTCGTGAGCGTACGCCGACTCGTACATCGCGCGGCGGGCCGATCGGAGCCGGCGAGATGCTCACCGGGGTCATGCGGCACCGGAACGCGTTCATTGCCAAGTCGCACAGGGACTTTCGTCCGATGAGGGGGTGGCTCGACATCTGTGCCCTCAGTCTGCGCTCCGGCCCTTGGTGACATATTCTTCGAATACTTGAAAGCCACAAGACGCCGGGGGCTGTGTCGTGAGCACGGGGCGCGGTAACGACGGTAGTCATCGAGTGCCGCGGCGCCATCCCGATCGGATCGGGTGGCTCGGATCGGGTGCGATCGCCCTGGGTTTGGGAGCGTCTTGAGTATCCTGAAGGCGGTAGGGGTGATCATCCGGCCGCAGGGCCGCAAGTGACGCCTCATTCGCCGATCGGTCTGACCTCGAGCAGTCTCGCAAGATCCGTGAAATCCCGGTCTGCGTCGTATCGACGAAGGGCAGAGATGTAGGCGGCCTTGTCAACATTCCAGTCATACTGGAACACCGGATCAGAATCTTGCGCCGCGGCGAACAATAGGTCCGCGAGAAGCCTTGTGGTACGACCGTTTCCGTCGACAAACGGGTGGATCCGTACTGTTTCAGCATGAGCCACAACACCGAGTTCGAGCGGCGACCAGTCGTCGGTGTTCTCCCATCGATAGAGGATCGTCCCTAACGAATTGCGGAGGTCGACCGCAATCTGCTCGTATGCAACCCCAATGTTGACATCGTGCGTCCGCCATTTGCCCGCCCATATCCAAACGTCTCCGTACAGGCGGGCGTGCAAGTCTTTGAGGAAGTAGTCGGTCAGCAGTTCACTGGGCTGCAGCGAGCCATCCAGAGCCGCGGTGAGAAGCTCTTCAACCACCTGCTCCTGGATCCCCTGTTCCAAGTCATAGACCGCAGCCCGAGTCACAGGTTCACCCAAGATCTGCACGATATCAGGCAGCAGGGTCGCCAATTCGTCGTCGGGAAGCGGTGTTTCGCCATACCCCGGCGTCAACGACATCAGGGACGCGGATGACGCGCGGCGAGGAAACGCTTCACCGAGGATGAACGAACGAAGCTGGCCGGAACCACTCGATCCTCGAGCTTTGCCGACGCCTTTGTCGATCGGACGGCGGCTCGTTTCACGGCATCCTTCGCAACAACACGATGACGGTCCACAGTCAGCACCTCCCTATCGCTCCCAGCGTGATGAGCTATCTTACTGCCGTTTCCGCAGGCACCGACAGTCCTATGGACGGCCGTTGATAGCTGCTGTTCGACCCAACGCCAGTCGATCCGCTCCTGCTCCAGACGCACCCGTTCACCAAATCTGTCCTCGACCAGATCGATGTAGAGGTCATGTTCATCGGACGTCAGTCGGGTGAGGGCCGAAGTGGCTGGCCGTTCTTCGACCACCCATCGGTCACGATGCGCCAGCAGCGTTTCACGGTCCATCAGCACCGAGCGTGTACGCGGCAGCCATACCCGCAGGCGGTCCAGAATGGCGAACCCATGGGTGTCGATGTCTCCCCAGTATTGGACATCGGCGTTGGCCAGCCACCGCAACCGTCCGACATTATCGACTTCGAAGCCCTTCCCCCAGATGACGAGGCCATGCTCCGGGATATTCACGCTCAGATAGCTGATTTCGTTCTCAACGATCACCGCTACCCGCGGATCGATCTCGAGCCGCGCCAATTCCTCGGGGCGCGCTGCCAGCTCGGAGAGCGGATCCGGCAAGCCCAGTGACGGGGCGGGCCTCAACCGAACCAATCCGGGCTTGGACCGAAGGCCAAGGCCTGCGAGGAATCCCGAGACTGTTGCCGGAACCCCCAGCATTTCCGCCAGAACGGTCCTGTGCCGCTCGGCGAACTTCGTATCAACGCCGGGTGCACTGATCTCGCGCAGGTACCGATTCGATTGACGGTGACCGTCCAGCCAAACATAAGCAGCGATCAGATGCGGCAGCTCGGGCCCCAGCTCGAGCGCACGATGCGGATGGTCGATGATCCACGCTCTAACCTGCGGGTGTTGATGCGCGAGAGTTAGGAGCTCGTCGAAACGGCCAACCGAAGTCGCGACGCCCAGAAGAGCCCAGGCCTGCTCGACTGAGGACACCACTGCGCGGACGGGCAGCTGGTTGCGGCCGATCTGTCTGCCGCCGATCGATTGCCACTGGAGGGTGTACCGGCCGTCGCCGCGGCGACCGGCGTCCAGTGCCGCCACCCAGTCGCGGACGGCGGCAATGTCGTCACCGATCTGCGACGGCTTAGGGCCGCGCAATGGCACTTCGATCGGACCAAAGGGATCGCCGTTGGCGTGGGCACGCAGCAGTGAGCCGTCATCCCACCGGCGTCTGATCCTGGCGGCGATGTCGTCTGGTGTGGTCCACCCGAGACTCATGACCGCCGACCGTCACGCCGTGACCGGTATTCCTCGATCGTCATCGTCTGGAGGCGCGAATACCTTCCGGTCGGATTGTCGACGAACCCGATCGCCTTCACGTACGGCTCAATGATGTGAACCTTCTGCAATGGCGTGACGATGAGAAGTTGCAGCCCGAGCGTCGCGAAGAGGTCCAGCGCGTAGCGCGTCGAGACATCCGAGCCGCGCCCAAACGCCTCGTCGATCACTGCGAATCGGAAGTCTCGTGACTTCTCGGCACCCCATTCGAGCCCGAACTGGTAAGCGAGCGACGCCGCGAGGATCGTGTAGGCGAGCTTCTCCTTCTGCCCGCCAGATTTGCCGTCGGAATCGCTGTAATGCTCCCACTCATCAGCGGTTTCGGTATCACGCTCGGAGGCGGAAAAGACGAACCAATTGCGTACGTCGGTAACCCGTCGCGTCCAGGTCTTGTCGGATTCGGCGTAGCCGTCGCGGCCGCGGAAGCGCTCGATAATCCGCTTGACGTCAAGAAAGCGCTGCTCGGAGTAGTGGTGACCGTCGAGCGCAAGGCTGTCGTTGGTCAAGTTCCGCAGATCTGAGCGGAACTGTGCAATGTCCTGGTTGGTGGTGGGTTCCTTCTCCAGCCGTATGTAGCGACCAGGGTTGTAGGGCACCGCACCGAGCGCCTCGTTGATGCGGTCGACGCGTTCGTCGATCGCCGACGCCTGCCGGTTGAGCCAGTTGTTGAACCCCGCCAGCTCCTGGATAGCGTTCTTATTGAGCTGCTCCTTGAACTCGGCCTCGAAACGCGGGAGGTCGTCGGTCGCGACACGCTCGCGGAACGCCAGAAAGTCCTGCCGGGCATCAACATTGGCGTCCATATCGGCGCGAAGCTCGGGCCACCGGCGCAAAACGTCATTCATGTGCTGGCCCAGGTTCAGCGCATAGCCGTTGAGTTGGCCGGTGAGTCGCTCAATACGCTGATGAAGGTCGGCCGACAGCGCCATCTCCATCTCGGCGCAGTCGGCGGCCCGCACGGGGCGGTTCTTCCGAAGGGAGCGCCGCGATCGTCCCGTACTCCACGAGGAAAGCCTAGGCAAGCCCGCCGACAGCTTCGGGCGCTTACGTCGGAACGGCGGTGATGGGCGATCTGGAGTGACGCAGAGACAGCGAACATCGTGGGCCTGCGACCCGGCCGCCCACGAAAAAACGCGAACCCAAAATGAGGGTTCGCGCTATTCCGATGTCTTGCGACACCACATAGTAGCGGGGACAGGATTCGAACCTGCGACCTCTGGGTTATGAGCCCAGCGAGCTACCGAGCTGCTCCACCCCGCGTTGGTGAACACAACGTTACCCAATGGCTTCCAATGCAACCAAATCGGGTGCTCAGCGATGGTTCTGCACTCAGTTCGGCGCTCCACGGGCGCCCTGATCTGCGCAGTTTGCGTCCCGCACCGATACCCGACAGGCTCGGAACAGACATGACTAGAACCTTCGCGACCCGAGCCGCCACCGCAACGATCATCGCCGCCCTGAGCGTCAGCGCCGCCGCCTGCGACAACCAGGCCGGCGTCCCGGGAGCCACGTCCAGTGCCCCTGCCGTGCTCGCGCCGCTGACCACGTCGACCACCACGAAGGCGACGACCTCGTCGACGGCCGCCACCCCGCAACGGCTGGACTACACCCGCCTTCTGCTCCAGGCCCGCGACATCTCGACAGCCGACGACACCTACACCGCCCAACCGGTGACCCCCAACCCGGACGGCCGGCCGGGCGCCGAGGTGCTGCTGGTCAACCAGGACCAGACCAAAGCCGTCAACATCCAGCTCGCCGGACTTCCGGACGCGGCGTCGGCCCCCGCGGCGCTCCAGGAAACCCAGGCGAACCTGGCCAAGTCCCTGACCGGCGGCCAACCCCAGCCCGTACCGGTGGGCAGCGGCGGCACCGTCGTCTCGGGGACCTCGCCGGACGGCACCAAGTCGGTGACCGTTCTGCTGTTCACCGAGGGGGCCGCGTTGGCGCGCATCGAATTCGACGGCGTGCCAGGCCAACCCGCCTCGAGCGCATTCGTCACCAATGTCGGCCAGAAGCAGGACATCGCACTGCGGGTCGGACTGGGCAATCAGCCGCCGGCGGGCTGACGCCGTTTGGGCACCGCGACACGGGTGAGGTCCTCGGCGACCACCGTGTCACCGGAGAACTCGCCGGCCGCCTCGTCCCGGTAGCGCTGGGCCGCCTCGGAATAGCGCTGCGAGAAGTGCGTCAAGACCAGTCTGCGCACCCCGCACTCGCGGGCCACCCTCGCAGCCTGCCGCGCCGTCAAGTGGCCGAATTCTGTTGCCAGCCGCTCGTCTTCGTCGAGGAAGGTGGCCTCGATCACCAACAGGTCGGCACCGTCGGCGAGCGCGTAGACGTTGTCGCACAACCGGGTGTCCATGACGAAGGCGAAGCGCTGACCGCGCCTGACCTCACTCACCTGCTCGGCCGCGACCACGCGGTCACCCACCCGGATCGACCCAGCCCGGTCCAGGTGTCCGACGTCGGGCCCGCCGATACCGAAGGCGGCCAACGACTCCGGCAGGAACTGCCGTCGGTCGGGTTCCACCAGCCGGTAGCCGTACACCTCGATGGAATGGTCCAGCAGCCGAGCCTCCAGCACCCCGAAATCACCGACGGCCACCGGTCCGTCGCCGCACACCGGCTGTTCGGGGATGTCCACCAGGTCGTGGAACACCGAGGCGTGGCGCAGCCTGGCGAAGTACTCCCGGCCGGACTGCGGATAGTGCGCCGGGACCGGGCGGTTCACCCGATCCAGTGACAACCGCTGAATGACGCCCGGCACCCCGAGGCAGTGGTCGCCGTGAAAGTGCGTGAGGCACAACCGTGTCACGCTGCTCGGTGCGACACCGGCCAACAGCATCTGGCGCTGCGTACCCTCGCCGGGGTCGAACAGCAGCCCTTCGCCGTCCCACCGCAGCAGATAGCCGTTGTGGTTGCGATACCGGGTGGGCACCTGGCTTGCGGTCCCGAGTACCACCAACTCCCGCACCGCGCTACTCGGCCGTCGCGCCAATCCGCTTCGCTACTTGGTGGTGTCGTACTTGTTCATCGCGTCGTCGAGCTTCTGCAGCGCCGACCCGTACTCGGCGAAGTTGCCGCTGCGCTGGGCGTCACGCACCCCAGACAGCGCCGACTCCACCTCTTGCAGCGCGGCGGCCTTGGCCGGCGACAGCGCCACGTTGCCCGGCTGGGGAACGACGGCCACCGGCGGCGTCGGCACCTCGGCCACATTGGCAGGCGCCGGTGGGGCACCCGGACGCGCTGAAGGCGGTTGGGCGCCAGGCCCACTCGCCGGGGCCGGACCGGTCGCGGTGGCACCCGCGCCGGCCCCGAAGATGCCGTCCAGCGCCGTACTCACCGTCGGGCCGTAGCCGACCTTGTCGTTGTACATCATCGCCACGCGGATCAACCGCGGGTAGGACGACGCGGCGTCACTGGCGCCGGGCGAGGCGTACACCGGCGAGACGTACAGCAGACCGCCCTGTCCCACCGGCAAGGTCAACAGGTTGCCCCAGCGGATCCGGTTCTGGTTGTCGCGGCCGATCACGCCGAGATCCTGACTGACCGCGGTGTCGGTACTGATCGCGTTGAACGCCAGCTTCGGGCCGTTGACCTGACCCGGGATCGTCAGCACCGTGATCTTGCCGTAGGTGTCCGGATCCGAGCTGGCGCTGATGTAGGCGGCCAGGAAGTCGCGGCGGAACCGGTTCATGGCACTGGTCAGCTGGAACGATGACGAATTGTCATTGCGGGCAAGGTCTTTGGCGACGATGTAGTACGGCGGCTGGTAGCTGCTCGCGGTCGGGTTCGGATCCAGCGGCACGTCCCAGAAGTCCGACGTCGAGAAGAACGTCACCGGGTCGTCGACGTGATACTTGGCCAACAGCATCCGCTGCACCTTGAACAGATCCTCGGGGTAACGCAGATGCGCGGCCAGTTCGGCGGTGATGTCACCCTTGGGCTTGACCGTGCCCGGGAACACCTTCATCCACGCCTGCAGCACCGGGTCCTTCTCGTCCTGCGCGTACAGCGTCACCGTGCCGTCGTAGGCGTCGACGGTGGCCTTCACCGAGTTGCGGATGTAGGACACCTGCTTGTCGGGCGCAAGCCGGTTCACCGCCACCTCGTTGGAGTCCGCGGTGGCCGACGACAACGACGTCAACTCCGAGTACGGGTAGTTGTCCAGCGTGGTGTAGCCGTCGACGATCCACACCATCCGCTTGTTGACGATCGCCGGATACACGTTGCTGTCGGTGGTCAGCCACGGCGCCACCGCCTCCACCCGCTGGGCGGGGTCGCGGTTGAACAGGATCTTGCTGTTCTCCCCGATCACGTTGGAGAACAAGAAGTTTCGCTCGGCGAACTTGGCGGCGAACACCGTGCGGGCCAGCCAGTTGCCGACGGGCACGCCGCCGGTGCCGGTGTAGGTGTAGTTCTTGGTCTCGGTGTTGGTCTCGTAGTCGTACTCGCGGTCGGCGCCGGTCTTGCCGACGATCGCGTAGTCGGCCGCGGTGTCGGAGATGACCGGGCCGTAGTAGACCCGCGGCTGGTCCAGCGGCGCGGGCCCGGGCGAGACCACGCTGCCGTTGGCGCCGACCACGCTGGCCAGGAACTCCGGGTAGCCGCCGTTCTGGTTGGGGTCGTTGGCAATTCCGCGCACGGTGTTGGCCGGCGAGGCGATGAACCCGTTGCCGTGGGTGTAGACGGTGTGCCGGTTGATCCAGTCGCGCTGGTTGTCGATCAGGCGGTCCGGGTTGAGCTCGCGCGCGGCCACCACGTAGTCCCGCAGGCTGCCGTCGGGACTCTCGTAGCGGTCGATCGACAGCTGGTCGGGGAAGTAGTAGAAGTTCTTGCCCTGCTGGAACTGGGTGAACGCCGGGCTGATGATCGTCGGGTCGAGCACCCGGATGTTCGACGTGGTCGCGCGGTCGGAGGCCACCTGCTGGGCGGTCGTCGGCGCGGCCCCGTTGTAGTCGCGGTAGGTCACCGATTCGTTGGTCAGCCCGTAGGCCTGCCTGGTCGCGGTGATGCTGCGACTGATGTATTCGCTTTCCTTCTGCGCGGCATTGGGTTTGACGCTGATCTGCTCGACGATCAACGGCCAGCCGGCACCCACGATCAGCGAGCTCAGCAGCAGCAGCACCAGGCCGATCGCCGGAATCCGCAGGTCCCGCAGGAACAAGCGCGGAGAACACCGCCGCCGCGCAGATCACCGCGATCGCCAACAGGATCAGCTTGGCCGGCAGCACCGCGTTGATGTCGGTGTAGCCGGCGCCGGTGAACGGCTTGCCGGCGCGGGTGTGGCTGAGCAGTTCGTAGCGGTCGAACCAGTAGGCGACGGCCTTGAGCAGCACCAGCAACCCGACCAGGGCCACCAGCTGGATGCGGGCCGGACGGGTCAGTACGCCGGTGCGTCCGGACAGCCGGATACCGCCGAAGACGTAGTGGCTGACCATGTTCGCCAGGAACGCCAGGAACACCGCGACGAACAGGAAGGACAGCACCAGGCGGTAGAACGGCAGATCGAAGGCGTAGAACCCGAGGTCCTTGCCGAACTGCGGATCGGTGATGCCGAAGTCACCGCCGTGCAGGAACAGCTGCACCCGCGGCCAGTAGCTCTGCGCGACGACGCCGGCCAACAGGCCGATCACCACCGGCACGCCGATCCCGAACAGCCGCAGCCGGGCCATCACCGCGGTGCGGTAACGCGCCACCGGATCGTTGGGCCCGGTGGTCGGCACGAACACCGGGCGCATGCGGTAAGCCAGCGCCAGCCCGGCGAAGACGATCGCCCCGACCAGCAGACCGGCCACCAGGAACACCACCAGGCGGGTGACCAGCACCGTGGTGAACACCGAGCGGTAGCCCAGCTCGCCGAACCACAGCCAGTCCACGTAGGCGTCGATCAGCCGCGGACCGATGAGCAGCAAAACGACGACCGCAAGGGCGACGCCGATCAGGATCCGGCTACGCCGGGTCAGCTTCGGCATCCTGGCGGCGGGCCGCATACTCACCAGTCAGGCTCCTGATTCGTCTCGGGCGGCAGACGCGCGCTCTGGGCGGAAGTACGGCCACAACTCTACGCATCGCCGCGGCGGGACCGATTTCCAGCAACGAGCTAACACGTGGGCGGACGACCGCCTGACGTCAGCGTGTGCAGCGAGTCCACCGCGCTGGACAGGGTGTCGACCTTCACCAGCTCCATCGAGTCGTCGCGCATCGACCTGGCCTCGTCGCAGTTGTCGGCCGGCACCAGGAACACCGTCGCACCGGCCTCCTGCGCGGCCATCATCTTGTGCGTGATGCCGCCGATGGGCCCGACCTTGCCGTCCCCGCTGATGGTTCCGGTGCCCGCGACGAACTTCGACCCGTTGATGTCTCCGGTGGTCAGCTTGTCCACGACCGCGAGGCTGAACATCAGTCCCGCCGACGGGCCGCCGATGTTGGCCAGATTGAAGTCGATGGTGAACGGGGCCCACGGCGCGTCGAGCACCGCGACACCGAGATAGCCGTAGTCGCGGTCGGAGTTGTTGCCCAGCGTGATCCGCGCGGTGCCGGGCGGGGCGTTCTTGCGGCGGTAGTCGATGACGATCTCCTGGCCCGGCTTGGTGGCCTTGAGCAACGCGGTGAACGCCTCGACATCGGCGACCGGGGTGCCGTTGACCGCGTCGATGGCGTCGCCGACCTGCAGCTTGCCCACCGACGGGCCCGGGTCGTTGACCTTCTCGACCCGCACCGCGTCGGGGTACTTCAGGAAGCCCAGCGCGGCGTACTCGGCGCTGAACTCCGACTGCTGGAAGTCGGCGTTCTGCGACTTCTCGACGTCCTCGCGGGACTTGTCCGGCGGGAACACCAGGTCGCGCGGCACCAGCTGCTCGCGGCCCGACACCCACAGCGTCAGCGCCTGGCCCAGCGTCAGCCCGTCGCGCTGGGCCACCGTCGTCATGTTCAGATGCCCCGAGGTGGGATGGGTCGGCGCCCCGTCGATGGCCACCACCTGCTTGCCGTCCACCTCACCGAGGGTGTCGAAGGTCGGGCCGGGCCCCAGCGACACGTAGGGCACCGTCACGACCGCCAGCAGCACGCCGAAGACGACGATCGGCACCAGCGCCGCGATCAGCGTCATAATCCGCCTGTTCACGCCGCCAAGAGTAGACGGAGCCGTCCGGGGGCCCGGTTCACTGACAGCTGATCGCCGGTTGCCCGTCCCGGCGCCCAGGTGAGTACGGTTGAGGTATGGCTGACCTGCCCTTCGGCTTCGCCGCCGGCGACGACCCCGACCGCGACAAGTCGAAGAAGGACCCAGACGCCGGCGCCAACAACCCGTTCGGGTTCGGCGGCGGCGACTTCAACCCGGCCGACCTCGGCCAGATCTTCACCCAACTCGGCCAGATGTTCAGCGGCGCGGGCTCGGCGATGGCCGGCGGTAGCTCGGGGCCGGTGAACTACGACCTGGCCCGCCAGCTGGCGTCGAACTCCATCGGGTTCGTCGCGCCGATCCCGGCCGCCACCGCCTCGGCCATCTCCGACGCGGTGCACCTGGCCGACACCTGGCTCGACGGTGCCACGGCTCTGCCCGCCGGTGCCGTCAAGGCCGTCGCCTGGACGCCCGGCGAGTGGGTGGACAACACCCTGGACACCTGGAAGCGCCTGTGCGACCCGATGGCCGAACAGATTTCGTCGGTGTGGACCGCAGCGCTGCCCGAGGAGGCCAAGGCGATCGCCGGGCCGCTGATGGCGATGATGACCCAGATGGGCGGCATGGCGTTCGGCTCTCAACTGGGTCAGGCGCTGGGACGGCTGTCGCGTGAGGTGCTGACGTCGACCGACATCGGCCTGCCGCTGGGCCCCAAGGGTGTGGCGGCGCTGCTGCCGCAGGCGATCGAGGAGCTCTCGGAGGGGCTCGAGCAGCCGCGCAGCGAGGTCATGACGTTCCTGGCCGCCCGTGAGGCCGCGCACCACCGGCTGTTCAGCCACGTGCCGTGGCTGTCGAGCCAGCTGCTCAACGCCGTCGAGGCCTACGCCCGCGGCATGAAGGTCGACATGAGCGGCATCGAGGAACTGGCCCAGGGGTTCAACCCGGCCTCGCTGACCGACCCCGCCGCGATGGAACAGCTGCTCAGCCAGGGCATGTTCGAGCCGAAGGCCACCCCCGAGCAGACCGCCGCCCTGGAGCGCCTGGAAACGCTGCTCGCCCTCGTCGAGGGCTGGGTGCAGACCGTGGTCGGGGCCGCCCTCGGCGAGCGCATCCCGGGCACCGCGGCACTGGCCGAGATGCTGCGCCGGCGGCGGGCCACGGCCGGACCGGCCGAGCAGACCTTCGCCACCCTGGTCGGCCTGGAACTGCGGCCCCGCAAGATGCGGGAAGCCGCCGAGCTGTGGGAGCGGCTCACCCAGGCCGCCGGCATCGACGCGCGCGACGCGGTGTGGAACCACCCCGACCTGCTGCCCCGCTCGGAGGACCTCGACGACCCGGCGGCGTTCATCGACCGGGTGATCGGCGGCGACACCAGCGGCCTGGACATCGACGCGGCGATCGACGAGTTCCAGAAGGCGGAGGACGACAAAAGGTCGGAGGACGAAAAGACGCGAGACGACGACGGGCCTGTGGATAGCTGATCTCAGGTCGCCTCAGACGGTCTCCGCTGCCGACGCAGAAGACGCGGACGGGGGCCGACTTTCCTTTCAACGCATACGATCCGCGATCGACCAACTCCGGCGGTCGTGACGGTAATGCTTCGATGCACTGCTGGGTGAGAAGGATCGTGTCACCCGTGGTCTTGGTGAGTTGCTCGACGCGGGCTGCCACGTTGACCGCATCCCCGATGAGGGTGAACTCCAGCTTGCCGCCCCCGCCGATGGTTCCCGCGATCACGACCCCGGTGTTGACGCCGATGCCGATGCGAAGCTCTTCGCCGAATCGCTCGGTGACCAGACGGTCGATGAGCAGCGCGGTTCTCAGCGCAGCGTCGGCGTGACCGGGGAGGTCGTTGGGTGCCCCAAAAACGGCCAGTGCGCCGTCGCCGAGGAACTTGTTGACGTGTCCCCCTGCCTCGACGACGGCGGGCACCACGATCTCGAACAGGGTGTTGAGGCGGGCGACGGTGTCCTCGGCGGTGTTAGCTTCGGCGAAGGGGGTGAAGTCTCGGATGTCGATGAACATCACCGTCACCGCTCGGCGTTCACCGGTGAAGACATCATCGCCCTGCTCAAGCAGGCGGGCCGCCAAGGCTGGGTCGACGTAGGTGCCGAAGGCTGCGTGGAGTCGTCGCCGCTCGGCCAGTCCGGCCTGCATGCGGTTGAACGAAGCGGACAGCACCCCGAGATCGTCGTCCTGGACCACCGGCAGTCGTCGACTGTAGTCGCCCGTCGCGACGCGGTCAGTTGCGTCGGTGAGGTCACGAATGGGCCGAAAGGTTGGCGAGAGAATCGCACCGACGGTGAGCGGTACTCCGATGGACGAGTGTCAGCGCACTGGCGATCACCACGGCGAGTACCGGGCCGTCCCTGCCTCGGTCGAGCGCCATGGCCACCATGGCGGCCGTCACCGAGAACGTGAAAATGGAACCCACGAGCGACAGGCCAAGCCACCCGGCAAAAGTCGGGCGGGGCCGCGGCAGAGAATCGCCGATCCCCGAATCCGCAGCGAGAGCAGCCCGGACTGGACGTAATGCCCCTTCCCCGACGTTGTGCACACCGATCAAGGCCGTCGAGATTCCTGCCGCAACCCCGAGGACGCCGTACTGCACGAGCCGCGACGCGCCCGCTCCGGCGATCGCAGCGACAACGGTAATCAGCACTACCACCGAAGCAGGCACCACCGCCATCGCTCTGACGGCGTTAGCACGGCTCCAGGCATACGTATCCTCGAGCGCCTTTGCGCGATCAACCTCGATGCCGGCCGCCCACTGTTTTGCGCCACGAAAGTGTTGCCTACCGGGAAGATTGGTCAAGAGCGACATACCCAGCCCAACGACCACGGCGACAACGAACGCTGCACCGTAGCGGCTGGATTTCTCCGCCGCCGAGCACAATCCACGCCCAAATGAGGTAGACCGGCAGTCGCCGAGGCGAACGCAGATATCGTGATCACCCCCAGGTACCTCGGCCCGTACCGATCCCACGCCCACTGCCAGAAGCGGTCCATAGCGAGACATTAGACGCGGAACACATCGACCAGCGGATGGTTGACGGGTCAGGATCTGACACGGGCCTGTGGATAGCTGAAGCCGCGCGGCAGCGCGGTGATGCCACGCTCGCTGTCGTGGGCCGGCTCTATGCGCTCGACCCGGCGATGCCGGTGCTGCTGCGACCCGACGGCGCGGTGCAGGTGGGGTGGAATCCGCGTCGCGCCGTGCTGGTGCGCCCGCCCGACGGACTGACCTCGGCAGCGCTGGCAGCGATCCTGCGCGGGATGCAGGTTCCGATGGACGTGGCGGCGCTGCACCGGTTGGCCGGCGAGCACGGGCTGCACGACCCGGTCGCGCTCGACGACCTGCTCGAGGCGCTGGTGGCCGCCCGTGTGGTGCACCACCGCACCCGCTCGGCCGTCCCGCATGCGCTGTCGATCCGGGTGCACGGCTGCGGGCCGCTGTCGGATCTGCTGCTCGATGCGCTGCGCTGCTCCGGGGCGCGGGTCGCGCAGACCAGCCACGCCAACGCCGTCGTCTCCGCCGCCGGCGTGGACATGGTGGTGCTCTCCGACTATCTGGTCGCCGATCCCCGCCTGGTTCGCGACCTGCACGCCGCCGGCGTGCCGCACCTGCCGGTGCGGGTGCGGGACGGCACCGGACTGGTCGGCCCGCTGGTGATCCCCGGCGTGACGAGCTGCCTGGCGTGCGCCGATCTGCACCGCGCCGACCGCGACGCCGCATGGCCCGCGGTGGCCGCCCAGCTTCGCGATGTGATCGGCACCGCCGACCGGCCGACTGTGCTGGGCACCGTTGCGGTGGCACTGGGTCAGCTGCAGCGGATCATCACCGCCGTGCGGGGACCCGAGGCCCCCGGCGCGCCGCCGTCGACGCTGAACACCACCCTGGAAGTCGATGTGAGCAGCAACACCATCCTGGCCCGTCGCTGGTCAAGGCATCCTCGCTGCCAATGCTGACATCGATGGTTGCCAGGACCGAAACGTCGGGGATGATGGGGAGCGTGGCAGACATCAGGCGCGGGCGAGCCGCCCGTAACGCAAAGCTGGCCAGCATTCCGGTCGGCTTTGCGGGCAGGGCCGCGCTGGGCTTCGGAAAGCGACTCACCGGGAAGTCGCGGGACGAAGTCAACGCCGAACTGATGGAGAAGGCCGCCAACCAGTTGTTCACCGTCCTCGGCGAGCTCAAGGGCGGCGCGATGAAGGTCGGCCAGGCGCTGTCGGTGATGGAGGCCGCGGTGCCCGAGGAGTTCGGGGAGCCCTACCGCGAGGCGCTGACCAAGCTGCAGAAGGACGCCCCGCCGCTGCCGGCGGCGAAGGTTCACCGCGTCCTGGACGGGCAGTTGGGTACCAAGTGGCGCACCCGGTTCAACTCCTTCGACGACACCCCGGTGGCCTCGGCCAGCATCGGACAGGTGCACCGGGCGGAGTGGCACGACGGCCGCGACGTGGCGGTCAAGATCCAGTACCCCGGCGCCGACGAGGCGCTGCGCGCCGACCTGAAGACCATGCAGCGCATGGTCAGCGTGTTCAAACAGCTCTCCCCCGGCGCCGACGTCCAGGGCGTGGTCGACGAGATGATCGAGCGCACCGAGATGGAGCTGGACTACCGGCTGGAAGCCGAGAACCAGCGCGCCTTCGCCAAGGCCTACACCGGCGATCCGCACTTCGTGGTGCCGCACGTGGTGGCGAGTTCACCGAAGGTGATGATCACGGAGTGGACTGAAGGCGTCCCGATGTCCCACATCATCCGGTCGGGCACGGTCGATCAGCGAGACCTTTGCGGCACAAGACTTTTCGAGCTGACGTTCGGAGCTCCGGCGCGGGTCGGGATGATGCACGGCGACGCGCACCCCGGAAACTTCATGCTGCGCGACGACGGCCGGATGGCCGTCATCGACTTCGGCGCGGTGGCCCCGCTGCCCGAAGGTCTGCCGATCGAGCTCGGCATGATCATCCGGCTGGCCCGTGACAAGAACTACGACCTGCTGTTGCCGACCATGGAGAAGGTCGGCTTCATCCAGAAGGGCGAGCAGGTGCCGGTCAAGGAGATCGACGACATGCTGCGCCAGTACGTCGAGCCGATCCGGGTCGAGGTGTTCCACTACACCCGCAAGTGGCTGCAGAAGATGGCGGCGGTCAACATGGCCGGCTCGGTGGAGCAGATCAAGACGGCGCGGCAGATGGATCTGCCTGCCCAGCTCGCCATTCCGCTGCGGGTGATCGCGTCGATCGTGGCGATCTCGGCCCAACTCGACGCGCACGTGCCGGTGCAGGCATTGGCCGCGGAACTGATCCCCGGCTTCGCCGATCCCCTGCCCGCGCACTGACGCGGCGGGTCTGCCTAGGCCGCGATCTCGTCCTTGCGGGGACGCCCCCGCGGACGCTTGCGCGCCACCACGGTGCCCCGCTCGAAAATCTCGCCACCCCAAACACCCCACGGCTCACCGCGATCCAGCGCGGCAGCAAGGCACTGCCGCCGGATCGGACAATCGCCGCAGAGCACTTTCGCGCGCTCGAGGTCGACGGGGCTCTCAGCGAACCACAGGTCGGGGTCTCCGACGTGGCACGGCAACACCGGCAGCTTTTCCTTTCGGACTGTCAGTGTCGACATGTCCGTTCACCTGCTTCCTGGTCGTGTCGCTTACGTATCTGTTCTGCGGATCCGGACCAGGGAGTCTTGGAAAAACTATGGCCACGGATCCGGTGATTTCGGGTCCGTGGCCAGTGGCTGTGTCTGGGAGCTTTCCTAGATGAAGCTCCTGTCCACGGACGCGAAGGTCGGGGCGGCGTTGGCGCGACGCTTGCGCGGGGCCGCCGCGGCGGTGTGGGCCGCCGCGAAGGCGTGGGAGGTCCACGTGCGATGCGCCATGCCAGCTACGCCGTTGTCACCGGTGTAAATGTCCATCGTCGGGCCCTCCTCTCATCACGTCGCCTGCGAGCCATCGGTTCGCACAGGATTGCTTTCGAGGCTAGAGCCTACACGAATTCACCACAAGCGATTTTCTGACCAGGGCTTTTTAGGATCGGGTAACCCGGCCCACCGCGGCAGCTGCGATGCTGACAAACTAGTGCCCATGGCACAGATAACCCTGCGTGGAAACCCGATCAACACCGTTGGAGAACTCCCCGCCGTCGGCGCCTCGGCGCCCGACTTCAGCCTGACCGGTACCGACCTCGGCGAGGTCGCCAGCGGCCAGTACAGCGGCAAAGCGGTGGTGCTCAACATCTTTCCGTCGGTCGACACACCCGTGTGCGCCACCAGCGTGCGCACGTTCAACGAGCGCGCCGCGGGCACCGGTGTGCCGGTGCTGTGCGTGTCCAAGGACCTGCCGTTCGCGCTGAACCGGTTCTGCGGCGCCGAGGGCATCGAGAACGTCGTGTCGGCCTCGGCCTTCCGCAGCAGTTTCGGCGAGGACTACGGCATCACCATCGCCGACGGACCGATGGCCGGACTGCTCGGCCGGGCCGTGGTCGTCGTCGGTGCGGACGGCAAGGTGGCCTACACCGAGCTGGTCGGCGAGATCGGCACGGAGCCGGACTACGACGCCGCTCTCGCCGCGCTGAGCTGATCGCCGCACTGAGCTAATCGTCGCCAAATCCGCCGCACGGGGATGCGGATGCCGCATCCTTGTGCGGTGAAGTTGCGCACCGTTGTCGCTGCCGTCCTGCTCGTCGCCCTGACCGCCGGATGCGCCGGCGCCAACAAGGCCAAGGAGACGACGAGTTCGTCGGCGCCGACGACGTCGGCGGACGGGTCCGGGGCTGTCACCCCAGAACAGGCCCGCGCCATCGCGAAAGAGGCCTACATCTACGGCTTCCCGATGGTCGACAGCTACCGGATCCAGTACTCCTACTTCGTCGACTCGCACAGTCCGGAGTACAAGGGCGACTGGAACCAGGTGCACAGCATCGCCCGGGTCTACACACCCGCCGACACCGCGGTCCAGACGCCGAACTCCGACACCCCGTACTCGATGCTCGGCGCGGACCTGCGCACCGAGCCGCTGGTGCTGACCATCCCGCCGATCGAGCAGGACCGCTATTTCTCGGTGCAGTTCGTCGACGCCTACACCTACAACTTCGCCTACCTCGGCAGCCGCACAACCGGCAACAGCGGCGGCACCTACCTGCTGGCCGGACCGGGGTGGAAGGGCGAGAAGCCCGACGGCGTCAACGGGGTGATCCAGGCCGACACCGACTTCGTGCTGGCCATCTTTCGCACTCAACTGTTCGGCCCCGACGACCTGGAGAACGTCAAGAACATCCAGGCCGGCTACAACGCCAAACCGCTGTCGGCGTTCCTGAACCAGCCGGCGCCGGTGGCCGCCCCGACCGTCGACTTCCCGAAACCGCTCAGCCCCGACGAGCAGAAGACATCACCGACGTTCTTCGACCTGTTGAATTTCACGCTGCGTTACGCCCCGGTGCTGCCGGCGGAGAAGGACCTGCGCGAGAGGTTCGCCACCATCGGCATCGGGACGGACGGCACGTTCAACGCCGACAAGCTGTCCCCGGAGATGCGCAAGGCCATCGAGGCGGGCATGGCCGACGCCTGGACCGAGTTCAACACCTTCAAGAAGGACAAGCTGGACACCGGGCAGGTCACCTCGGGCGACCTGTTCGGCACCAAGGACGAGCTGAAGGGCAACTACCTCTATCGGATGGCCGGTGCGGTGTTCGGCATCTACGGCAACTCCAAGGCCGAGGCGATGTATCCCACCTACACGGTCGACGCCGACGGGCAGCCGCTGACCGGGGCCAACAACTACACGCTGACGTTCGCGCCGGGCCAGCTGCCGCCGGTCAGCGCGTTCTGGTCGGTGACGATGTACAAGCTGCCGGAGAGCCTGCTGGTGGACAACCCGATCAACCGCTACCTGATCAACTCGCCGATGCTGCCCAACCTGGCGAAGAACCCCGACGGCAGCCTGACCATCTACATCCAGAACTCGTCGCCCGGACCGGAGAAGGAAGCCAACTGGCTGCCCGCCCCGCCCGGACCGTTCACGGTGGTCATGCGGCTGTACTGGCCCAAGCCGGACGCCCTCAACGGGACCTGGCAGCCGCCGAAACTGGTGAAGGCCTGAGCTATTGGCGGGCGCGCACCAGTTCGAGCACGTCTGGCCCGAACTGCTCGAGCTTGCGCGCACCGATACCGGGGATCGCCACCAGCGCGGCCTCGTCGGCGGGCAGTGACTCCGCGATCGCGATCAGCGTGTTGTCGGTGAACACCACGTAGGCAGGCACCTTCAGCTCCTTGGCCACCCGCAGCCGCCAGTCCTTGAGCTGACCCAGCAGTTCGTCGTCGACGTCGACCGAGCAGGTTTCGCAGCGCCGCAACATGATTGCCGGTGGCGTGGTCAGCGCGGCGTTGCAGACCCGGCAGCGCGGGGTGGCACCCCGCTGGCGGCGCGGCTTGTTGGGCGTCGGCTCGGCCCGGGTCTGCGGTGCGATGCCGTTGAGGAACCGCGACGGACGGCGGCCCTGCCGACCGCCCGGCGCGCGGGCCAGCGCCCAGCTGAGCTCCAAATGTGTTCTGGCCCTCGTGATTCCGACGTAGAGCAGTCGCCGCTCCTCTTCGACCGCCTCACTGTCGGGGCCGTGGGCCAGGGCATGCGAGATCGGCAGGGTGCCGTCGGCCAGTCCGACGAGGAACACCGCGTCCCATTCCAGGCCCTTGGCGGCGTGCAGCGAGGCCAGCGTCACGCCCTGCACCACCGGTGGGTGGCGGGCGTCGGCGCGCAGCCGCAACTCGCTCATCAACGACGGCAGGTCCAGTTGCGGGCGGGCGGCGACCTCGTCGTCGACCAACTCCGCCAGCGCCGTCAACGCCTCCCAGCGCTCCCGCGCCTTGGTGCCCTGCGGCGGCTCGGCGGTCAAACCGAGCGGTTCCAGCACCGCCCGCACCACCTCTGGCACCTCGCCCTGGATACCGCGCTCGGCCGCCCGCTGCAACGCCACCAGCGACTGCCGGATCTCCTGACGGCTGAAGAAACCCTCCCCGCCGCGCACCTGGAACGGGATACCCGCCTCGGTGAGCGCCTCCTCGTAGACCTCGGACTGCGCGTTGATGCGGTAGAGCACCGCGATTTCGGCTGGCGGGCGTTCCGGATTCGATGAGCCCCTTGATGGAGCGGGCCACCGCGGCCGCCTCGGCGACCTCGTCGGGGTGTTCGTGGAAGGTCGGCGACGGGCCGGGGTCACGCTGGCCGACCAGATGCAGCTTGCTGCCGGCCATCCGGCCGCGCGCCGCGGCGATCACCTGGTTGGCCAGCGACACCACCTGCGGAGTGGAACGGTAGTCGCGCTCCAGGCGGACCACGGTCGCGTCGGGGAAGCGGCGGGAGAAGTCGAGCAGGTAGCGCGGCGAGGCGCCGGTGAACGAGTAGATGGTCTGGTTGGCGTCGCCGACGACGGTGAGGTCGTCGCGGTCACCGAGCCAGGCGTCGAGCACCCGCTGCTGCAGCGGGGTGACGTCCTGGTACTCGTCGACCACGAAGCAGCGGTAGCGGTCGCGGAACTCCTCGGCCACGGCCGGGTCGTTCTCGATCGCGGCCGCGGTGTGCAGCAGCAGGTCGTCGAAGTCCAGCAGCGCGATGCCGTCGCGGTTGGCCTTGAGCTTCTCGTAGCCGGCGTAGACGGCGGCCACCTTCTCGGCGTCCAGCGGGATGTCGCGGCTCACCTCGGCCACCGCGGCGCCATAGCCCTCCGGGCTGATCAACGACGCCTTGGCCCATTCGATCTCGCCCGCGAGGTCGCGGACGTCCTCGGTGCTGACCTGAAGCCGGGCGCGGTTGGCGGCCTGGGCGACGACGGCGAACTTGGTGTCCAGCAGCTGCCAGCCGGTGTCGCCGACCACCCGCGGCCAGAAGTAGTGCAGCTGCCGGCGCGCGGCGGCGTGGAAGGTCAGCGCCTGCACCGAGCCGACGCCGGCGCCTGCATCCATCGCGCGCAGCCGGGCCCGCATCTCCCCCGCGGCCCGCGAGGTGAACGTGACGGCCAGCACCTGCCCGGCGGCGACGTGGCCGTTGGCCACCAGGTGCGCGATGCGGTGGGTGATGGTGCGGGTCTTGCCGGTGCCCGCGCCGGCCAGCACGCACACCGGCCCGCGCGCGGCCAGCACGGCTTCGCGCTGTTCGTCGTCCAGGCCGGTCAGTTGGTCCACGATCGCCGGCATGGCGTCCATCTTGTCAGGGGGCGGCGACAATTCCCGGGGGCGCTCCGATAGGTTCGGTTCTCATGAGTGGCAACGATCCCCAGCTCACCATGTACACCACCGGTGGTGCGGCTACTGCCGCCGACTGAAGACGGCGCTGAAATCGGCCGGGATCCCGTTCGCCGAGGTCGACATCGAGCACGACCCGGCCGCCGCGAAGTTCGTCATGTCGGTCAACAACGGCAACCAGACCGTGCCGACGGTGAAGTTCGCCGACGGCTCCGCGCTGACCAATCCGAGCCTCAAAGAGGTGCAGGCCAAGCTCGCGTCCTAGGTGTGGCCGCGCGCCGAGATCGACGAAATGGCGCGTCTTTCTCGCACTTTCGCACCCGTTTGTTGGTTTGGGCGAGATGTCAGTCCTCGGCGGCCCAGGACTCGATGATCTCCCTGGCGATCGAGATGGAGCCGGGCAGCAGCAGCCGCGATGGCGAATCACTGCTCCAGTCACCCTGCTCGAGCGCGTCGCGAACCTCGGTGCGGGTGAACCACGCGGCCTCGGCGATCTCGCCGTCGTTGAACGCGAACTCCTGCTCGGGATCGCCGAGGGCGTGGAAGCCCACCATCAGCGAGCGCGGGAACGGCCACGGCTGGCTGCCGAGGTACTCGACGTCGGTGACGGTCAGGCCGATCTCCTCGGCGACCTCGCGCACCACACACGACTCGAAGGACTCGCCGGCCTCGACGAAACCGGCGACCAAGGAGAACAGCCGCGGCGGCCACATCGTCTGGCGGGCCAGCACCGCACGGTCGTGCCCGTCGTGCACCAGCACGATGATGGCCGGGTCGATGCGGGGCCATTCCTCGTGGCCGTTGAGCGGATTGATCCGCGACCAGCCGGCTTTGGCGGGCCGCGTCGGCGATCCGTCGAGCGCGCTGAACCGGGCCTGGTCGTGCCAGTTGAGCAACGCGGTGGCGCACGCCACCAGCTGGGCGCTGGCGTCGTCGAAGACCTGTCCGGCACGGCGCAGGTCGAGCACCTCGGCGTCGCCCTCGTCGGGTGGTTCCAGCGCGGCGCGCACCGCCCACACGTGGCGGCCGTTCTCCAGCCGGCCGAGGAACACCGCATCGGCGGGTGGGGTGTCGGCCAGCGCGGCGGCCGAGCCCAGCACCACCTGGTCGCCGGCGATCAGCACCTGGTTGCGGTTGTCGACCCGCAGCAGCAGCGCGTCGGCCCAGCCGGCGGTGGCGGCGTCGATGTCGGTGCGCAGGTGGTCGGCACGGTCGGCGCCGACGCGCGACAGCAGCGGGGTGTTGCGCAGACGGAAGGCCACCGGCGTCAGTCCCCGGCGCTGCGGACGTAGAGCAGCCGGTCGGTGCTCTCCAGGGCGTCGGCGTCGGGGTCGTCGACCCGCAGCAGCTTGCCCTCGCGGACCACGCCGAGCACCAGGTCGGGCAGATGCCGCGGCGAGCCGCCGACCTCCTTGGGTTCGACCTCGCGCTCGGCGATCGCGAAGCCGGCGTCCGGGGTCAGCAGGTCCTCGATCATCTCCACCACGCTGGGGGTGCTGGTGGCGATGCCGAGCAGACGGCCGGCGGTCTCCGAGGACACCACCACCGAGTCCGCGCCGGATTGGCGCAGCAGATGCTGGTTTTCGGCCTCGCGCACCGAGGCGATGATCTTGGCGTTCGGCGAGAGCTCGCGCGCGGTCAGGGTGACCAGGACGGCGGTCGGGTCGCTGTTGGTCGCCACGATGATCGAGTTCGCGTGCTGGGCGCCGGCCAGCCGCAGCACGTCGGACTTGTTGGCGTCACCGCGCACGGTGACCAGCCCGGCTGCGTTGGCCCGGTCCAGCGAGGGCTGGTCGGTGTCGACGACGACGATGTCGGCGGGCACGGCGCCGTCACCGATCATCGCGGCGACCGCCGTCCTGCCCTTGGTGCCGTATCCGATGACGACGGTGTGGTTGCGCACGCTGTTCCTCCAACGCTGGATCTTGAGAGCCTGGCGCGACGCGGTGGTCAGCGTTTCCACCGTCGTGCCGACCAAAACGATCAGGAACGCCACCCGAAGCGGCGTGATGACCAGGACGTTGACCAGGCGCGCCGTCTCGGTGTACGGCGTGATGTCGCCGTAGCCGGTGGTCGACAGTGACACCGTGGCGTAGTACAGACAGTCCAGGAATGTCAGGCCGCCCTCGCGGACGTCGCGGTAGCCGTCGCGGTCGAGGTAGACGATGAGGACCGCGGCGAACAGCGCGCCGAGCGCGTAGAGCATCCGGCGCGCGATGCGCCGTCCAGGGCTGACGAACTTCTCGGGGATGTGCAGGTACTCGACGAGCGCACTGTCCGGTTTGGCGGTCAGGTTCTCGTCGATCGCTTCGAGCCTGCGCCGCAACCTACCTCTGGCCACGCGTCTCCGTCAGCCAGCCGTTGTGCCCGGGTACCACCACACGAGCATTATGTACCCATGGCGACGACGACAACCGAACCTGCACGCACCAACAGCCAGCGGCCCGCCTATCAAGCCGGCGCGATGCTCATCGGGATCGGGGTCGGACACTTCGTGGCACCCAAACCGTTCGACACGATCATCCCGGCCGAACTGCCGGGCGATCCGCGGTTCTACACCTACGCGTCGGGGATCGCCGAGGTGGGGATCGGCACGATGCTGCTGGTGCCGCGGACGCGGCGGGCGGGCGCACTGGCCGCGGTCCTGCTGTACGTGGCGGTGTTCCCGGCCAACATCAACATGGTGCGGCTGTGGTGGGGCAAGCCGTGGCCGATGAAGGTCGCCGCGCTGGCCCGGCTGCCGTTCCAGCTGCCGATGATCACCAAGGCCCTGGCGCATCAGGCGCAACGCTCCGCGCTACTAGCGGCGGCCAGCAGCGCCACCAATTCGGTTGGGCCGGGCAGGTTTTCCGGCATGACCGTCTGACCCGAACGCACGTAGTGGAACGCCGCGCGCACCGTGGACTCCGGCTGTGCGCTCAGCGCCGCCCACGCCAGCCGGTACACCGCGAGCTGGACGGCGGCGTGCCGGCGGGCGTCCTCGTCGGCGGGCGGATCGCCGGTCTTCCAGTCCACGACCGTCATCCCGCCGTCCGGATCGGCGAACACCGCGTCGATGCGGCCGCGCACGATGGTGTCGCCGATCGCCATCTCGAAGGGCACCTCCACGTCGACCGGGGTGCGTGCCGCCCACGGCGATGCGGAGAACGCCTCCTGCAGTGCGGCGAGCCGCTCGGTCTCGACCGGGCCGTCGTCGACCGCGCCGGGCAGGTCGTCGAGGTCGAAAAGCCGCTCGGCGCCGTAGAACCGCTGCACCCATTCATGGAAGGCGGTGCCCAGGATCGCGTGCGGGTCGGGACGTGACGGCAGCCGCCGGGTCAGCCGCCGGGCCGCGGTCGCGGGGTCGCGATCCAGTTCGACCAGGGCGCTGACCGACAGCTGCCCCGGCAGTTCCGGCGGCGGCAGCTGGGCGGTGCGGGACCGTTCGGCCAGTAGCGCGTCGACGTCGGCTGCCCAGCCCTCGGGGTCCGCACCGGTGTGCGGCAGCGCGCCGGCCGTCGCCGCGGCAACCAGCGCCGCTCCCCGCTCGACGTCGGCCCGGCCGCGGCCCAGCGGGTCAGCCGGCCAGATCGCTTGACGGATGCTGTCGCGCAACGGGTTTGGCTCACCGTCGGCGGGGTTCGGCGCCCAGTGCTCCACCTGCCCGCACGGTCGGCCCGCGGCGGCGGCGCTGTCGATGATGTCCTTGACCTCGCACAGGAAGTCCGAGGGGCCGCGCGGCTTGGACTCGGTGGCGCCCCAGTGATGGCCGGACATCAGCAGGGTGTCCTCGGCGCGGGTGATCGCGACGTAGAGAAGCCGGCGTTCCTCGTCGATGCGGCGCTGCTCGAGCTGGTCGCGGTGCGCGACGATGCTGTCGGACAATCCCTTCCGGTCACTGACCGACGAGGTGTCCAGCACCGGCACCCCGTGCAGCCCCCCGGCCGCGCGGTCCCCGCGCAGCAACGGCGGCAGGTCCGCGGGGTCGGACAGCCAGGTGCGCTTGGACGCCGTGGACGGGAACACCCGGGCGGACAGATGCGGCACCGCCACCACCTGCCACTCCAGGCCCTTGGCCGCGTGCACGGTCAGGATCTGGACTCGGTCGGCCGCCACATTGACGTCGGCAGGCGCGAGGCCGTTCTCGACGACGGCCGCGGCCTCCAAGTACGCCAGTAGCCCGTCGACGGTCGCCGCGGGCCGGCGCGCGTAGTCGGCGATGACATCGGCGAACCGGTCCAGATGTTCGGCCCCGGTCCAGCCGGCGGCGACCGGCTGCGCGGCGCGCACCTCGACGTCCACCCCGAGAATCCGCCGGACCTCGGCGACCAGGTCGGTGACCGGACTGCCCAAAAGTGTTCGCAGTCGGGCTAATTCGGTGGCCAGCTCGGTGATTCGGCGATAGCCGTCGTCGGAGTAGGCGCCGGCCGGACCGGGATCGGCAAGCGCGTCGGCCAGGCTCGCGGTGTCGGCGTCGGGAGCCGCCGCGGCGATGATCTGCTCGGCGGTCGACGCCACCGCCCGCTCACCGTCGAGGGTGACCGCGCGGCGCCACAGCGCGGCGATGTCGCGGGCGCCCAGGCGCCAGCGTGGCCCGGTCAGCACCCGCATGGCCGCCGAGCCCGCGGCGGGGTCGGCGACCAGGCGCAGCATCGCCACCATGTCGGCGACCTCCGGGATCGACAGCAAGCCGGCCAGCCCGACCACCTCGACCGGGACGCCGCGCGCGGTCAAGGCCTCGGCCATCGGAGCGGCGTCGGCATTACGCCGAACCAGCACCGCGGCCGTGGGCGGCGGGCCCCCGTCGGCGGTGGCCTCGAGGTAGCGGGCGGCGATGTGGTCGGCGACCCAGTCCCGTTCGGTGGCGACGTCGGGCAGCAGCGCGCACTTGACGGTGCCCGGTTCGGCGCCGGGCCGCGACCGCAACGGCCGCACCGCGACCGACCGCCGGCGGGCCTCGGCGGACACCGCGTTGGCGATGTGCAGCGTGCTCGGCGGGTTACGCCAACTGGTGCGCAGTTCCAGGGTCGGCGCCGGCGACCCGTCGGCCTGCGGGAAGTCGGTGGTGAAGCGGGGCAGGTTGGCCGCCGAGGCACCGCGCCAGCCGTAGATGGACTGGATCGGGTCGCCTACCGCGGTCAGTGCCAGACCGTCGTCGGCGCCGCGGCCGAACAGCGACGACAGCGCGATGCGCTGGGCATGGCCGGTGTCCTGGTACTCGTCGAGAAGCACCACCCGGTAGCGGCGCCGCAGCTCGTCGCCGACCTGCGGGCAGTTGGCGGCCAGCCGCGCCGCCGCCGACATCTGCGAGCCGAAGTCCATCACCTTCTCGGCCGCCATCCGTGCGTGGACGGCGTCGATCAGCGGCACCAGCGCGGTGCGTTCGCTCTGGGTGGCCAGCATGTTGAGCAGGAATTGGCTGGGGCCGCGGTCGCGCTGGTAGCGGCCGGCGGGCAGGGTGTGGACCAGACGCTCGAGTTCGACGTGGGTGTCGCGCAACTGGTGGGTGTCGACCAGGTGCTCGGCGAGCTCGCCGGCCAGTCGCAGCACCATCGCGGTGACCCTGGCGGGGTCCTTGTCGGTGTCCAGTGGACCGGGGTAGGCGCGCACCACGTCGTAGGCCAGCTGCCACATCTCGGTCTCGCTGAGCAGGCGGGCGTCGGGTTCGACGGGCAGCAGCAGCCCGTACTCGCGCAGCAGCGTCCCGGCGAACGCGTGATAGGTGCTGACCGTCGGGGCGCCTGCTGCCTGGGGGCCGCCGAGGTGGCCGGCCAGACGGGCCAGCCGCGACCGCACCCGGCGCAGCAGCTGGCCGGCCGCTTTGCGGGTGAACGTCAGCCCCAGCACCTGACCCGGCTCGGCGAATCCGTTGGCCACCAACCACACCACGCGGGCGGCCATCGTCTCGGTCTTGCCTGCGCCGGCACCGGCGATGACCACCAGCGGTCCCGGCGGGGCGCAGATGACGGCGGCCTGCTCGTCGGTCGGGGTCGGAAGACCAAGGGCCTCAGCCAGTTCGGTGGGACTGTAGGTCATGACTGCTCCGTTCGTGGCGCGTTGTGGGCGGGGCAGCCGGAGCGCATCGGGCAATGTGAGCAGCCGTCGTTGACCTTCGCCACGAACTGCGGGCCTGCGGTTGCCGCCGCCGCATCGCGCACCGTCTGCCGCCACTCGGTGTGGCTGTCGCCGGTCAGGGCGGACTGCTCCCGTTCGGTGGCGCCGGAGGCGCTCTGCTTGCCGATATACACCAGCCGGCCACCGCCGGGCTTGTCGTCTTCGCCGAGGACGCCTTCGGCGATGGCGAGCTGATAGAACGCGAGCTGGGCGTGGCGCTGCGCGTCGTCCTTGGTGACCGGGCTCTTGCCGGTCTTGACGTCGACGATGACGAGTCGGCCCTCGGGGTCGCGTTCGAGCCGGTCGACCCGGCCGCGGACACGAACCCCGGGCTCCTGGCCCTCGGGCGCGGCGACGACCCCGTCGACTTCGACCTCGGTGCCGACCTCGGCGAGTTCATATCGGGTGGCCGACCGCCAGGCCAGGAACGCCTCGATCATGGCGCGGTGCCGTCCGAGCTCGTTGTCGGCGAACCACGGCGAGTCGAACGGGATTGTCGCCCAGACCTTTTCGAGCTCACCGAGGAGTTGATCCCCGGTCTTGGCCGAGTCGGCGACCAGCGCATGCACCACCGAGCCGAGCATCGAGCGCAGGTCGCGCCGGTCGGTGCCGCCGTGCCGCTCGGCCAGCCAGCGCAGCGGGCAGTCGGTCAGCGCCTGCAACGTCGAGGGGCTCAGCGTGACGGTGTGCTCGTCACCGCTCCACAGCGGCTCGAGCGTACTGATTTCGGTCATGCCATACCACTGGGCCGGGTCGGCGCCTGCGACACCCTCTGCCGCCAGCCGCGCCAATTGCTCTGCGGCACTGATGCGTTGCGCCTCGTCGACCGAGCCGGCAGGCGCGCATACCACCGATCGCAGTCGCCCGATCACCGCCGCGGCCGTCAGCACCGGCGGTGCGACGACGGGCTGGGCCGGGGCCGCGGCGTCCGCGGTGGTCCATTCGGCGACCTCTGCGACGAACGGCGACGGCAGGGCCGCCTCGTCACCGGCGTCGCCGTCGACCGCGGTGACCAGCAGCCGGCTTTTGGCCCGGCCCATCGCCGCGATGAGCAACCGCCGTTCCTCGGCCAGCAGCGGCGCGCGCACCGAGACGTCGTCGCCCAGACCGTCGAGGACATCGAGCAGTCGCTGGGTGCCCAGCACCCCGCCGCGCGGAGTGGTGTTGGGCCACAACCCGTCCTGCAGTCCGGCGATGACCACCAGCTCCCAGTCCCGGCCGAGCGCGGCGTGCGGGCTGAGCACCGCCACGGTGTCGGTGGAGCTGGTGTCGGCGGCCACCGGGGGCAGGTGCAGCGCGCCGACGTGGTCGAGCAGGCCGGGCAGCGACGCGCCGGCGGTGCGGGTGACGTAGTCCTCGGCGATGTCGAACAGCGCGGTGACCGCGCCGAGGTGGCGATCGGCCGTCGCGCCGTCGCTGCCGCCTCGTTCGGCCGTGGCCAGCCAGCGCCGCTGCAGGCCGCTGCGCTCCCAGGCCTGCCACAGGGTGTAGCGCGGGTCGCGGTGCGCGCGGTGACCGCGGGCGGCGGCCGCCAGCACCGCGCGCACGCGATTGACGGGACGGGCCAATGTCGCCGGGAGCTGGGCGGTTCCGGACGTGAGCGCCTCGACGAGCAGGTCACCGAACTCGCGCTCCCCCTCGCCTGCGGTGCGCCGCAGTGCACGCCGGAGCTGTCGCAACGACACCGGGTCGACCCGCCCGATGGGCCCGGTGAGCAACGACACCGCCTGTTCGGCGTCCAGACCGTTGACGGTGGCTGCCAGCACGGTCAGCAGCGCCTGCGCGGCCGGCTGCTCGCCCACCGGTCCGGCCGCTGACGGCGAGGTGACGGGAACACCGGCGCCGGCCAGGGCGCGCACCAGTGCGGCGGCCGCCGACGCCGAGCGCACGATCACGGCCAGCTGCGACCACGGCAGGCCGTCGACCAGATGCGCCCGGCGCAGCGTGTCGACGATCACCGCGGTTTCGGCGTGCGCCGAGGCCGCCACCCGCACGGCCACCGACCCGTCGTCCCCGGTGCCGTCGAGCTGACGCCAGCTTGCGCTGCCGGGCAGCCCGGCGGCGACACCGCTGATGGCCGCGGCGATCGCGGGCGCGCAGCGATACGAACGGCCCAGTTCGACCATCGGGCCATCAGCGGTCAGCAGCGCCGGGTCGGCGCCGCGGAAACCGAACACCGCCTGGTTGGGATCGCCGGCCAGCAGGGTCAGATCGGCTCCGGCGGCCAGCACCCGCACCAGCCGGGCCGCCTGCGGATCGAGATGCTGGGCGTCGTCGACGAGCAGCAGACGGACCCTGGCTCGTTCGGCGGCCAGCAGCTCGGGGTCGGTGGCCAGCGCCTCCAGGGCCGCGCCGACCAGTTCGGCGGCGCCCAGTGCGGGCACGGTGGCCTGCGGTGCGGCGGTACCGACCGCCGCGCGCAGCAGCATCACCTGCTCGTACTGCTGGGCGAATCGTCCCGCGGCGGCCCACTCCGGGCGCCCGGACAACCGGCCGATGCGCTGCAGCTGCGGCGGGTCGATGCCGCGCTCGGCGCAGCGGGCCAGAAGGTCGCGCAGCTCGGTGGCGAAGCCCGCGGTGCCCAGCGCCGGGCGCAGCTGCAGCCGGCCACCGCGACAGCGAACCCTCCCCGTCCTCGAGGTCACCGGCCAGCAGCTCGCGGATGATGCCGTCCTGCTCGGCGCCGGTGACCAGCCGCGGCGGCGGATCGCCTGCCCGCGCGGCCGCCTGGCGCAGCACTGCGAACGCATAACTGTGCACCGAGCGCACCAGCGGCTCGCGCACCACGGCACGGCACGGCTCCTCGGACCGCGCCTTGAGCAGCGCGGACGTCAGCGCGCTGCGCGCGGAGGCGGCCAACCGCCCCGAACCCGTCAGCAGCAGAACCGATTCCGGGGCCGTCCCGGCCGCGATGTGCGCGGCGGCCGCGTGGACGAGCAGCGTGCTCTTGCCGGAGCCGGGGCCACCGACGATGCGGACCGTGCCGCGCAGCCCCGGCGCGAGCACGGCGGACGGCTGCATGTCCTCGAGCGCGAGCATGGGCTTGGTCATGTCGGCATGACACCACGGGGGTCCGACAACTCTGTCGGCTACTGGCACCATGAAGCGGTGACCGACCTCCACCTTCACCGCTGGGGCCCGGCTGGTCCCGTGCAGGTTCTGGCGCTGCACGGATTGACCGGGCACGGCGGGCGCTGGCGCACGCTGGCCACCCGCCATCTACCCGACGTCGCGGTGGCCGCACCCGATCTGCTGGGCCATGGCCGGTCGTCGTGGTCGGCGCCGTGGACCTTCGACGCCAACGTCGCCGCGCTGGCCGGCGTGGTGGAGAACCAGGCCGACGGACCGGTTGTGGTGGTGGGCCACTCCTTCGGCGGTGCAGTGGCACTGCACCTGGCCGCGGCGTGCCCGGATCTGGTGTCCGGTCTGGTGCTCCTGGACCCGGCGATCGGGCTGGACGGAAAGTGGATGAGCGAGATCGCCGACGCGATGCTCCGATCCCCCGACTACACCGACCGCGACGAGGCCCGCACCGAGAAGTTCACCGGTGTGTGGGCCGACGTGGAGCCGGAAGAGCTCGACGCCGACCTCGACGATCATCTGGTCGCGCTGCCCAACGGCCGCTGCGGCTGGCGGATCAGCGTGCCCGCGATGATGTCGTACTGGAGCGAGCTGGCCCGCGATATCGTCCTGCCGCACAAGGGAACTCCTACGACCCTGGTGCGCGCGCAGTGGACCGACCCGCCGTATGTGAGCCCGGAGCTGATCGACGGGCTGACGATGCGGCTCGGCACCGACTTCAGCCTGGTCGACTTCGCCTGCCAACACATGGTCGCGCAGGCCAAACCGGACGAGACCGCGTCGGTCATCAGGGACCATCTCGAGCGGCGCTAGCCATGGCGCCCATCACCGACGATCAGGTCGAACTGGTTCGCAGTCTGGTGGCGTCGATCCCGCCCGGGCGGGTAGCCACCTACGGTGACATCGCCTCGGCCGCAGAGCTTTCCAGCCCGCGCATCGTCGGATGGATCATGCGCACCGACTCCTCGGACCTGCCGTGGCACCGGGTGATCACGGCGTCGGGCCGACCGGCGGCACACCTGGCCACCCGGCAGCTGGAACTGTTGCGCGCCGAGGGCGTTCTCGCCAGCGACGGGCGGGTGAACCTCGCTGCGTCACGACACCTGTTCTGAACGCGCACAACAAATACCGTCGTCGGTCATCGGATCACCGGGTAGGGGTCGGCCGGGGCGGGAACCGATGATGAAGTCGGCGGCGCGGGAGCGGGTGGCGGTGGCGCGTCAGCTGCGTTTGGAGCCTGCGCCGGCGACCGGCTGTTGAGCGGGCATGGACGCCGAATCCGGATCGCTACGCCTGGGAATGATCAGCGTTGGCAGAGAGGGGATTTGCAGCACGGGCGCAGCAGCATCCGGTGGAGCGAAGGTGATCGTGATTCTGGGGGCCGGCGCGGCGAGGGCCGGGCGGCGGCAACGGCGACGAGGCGGGATCCGTGGCCGGCAGCCGCCGGTATGGGCGCGGCGGTGGAAGTCACTGTGTCGCTTGGCATCACGACCGTCGGGACGGCAATCCTGGTCTGCGGTGGGCGGGTGATCGCCGGGGCTGCGGGCCGGGTGGTTGGTGGTACCTGCACCGAGGGCGGCGGCGCGGCACTGCTGGCGGGTGTCACTATCCCACTCGTCGCACTGATCGGAGCGACAGACATTTGCGGCAGGGAAGCCCACACGATCGTCGTTCCCAAGATGACGAGTGGACCGCCGATCAGCAGGGCTGTCAGTAGTGCGAACCGATCCCGATGCCCGGATGTACCGTCCGGACGGGTCTGGGCGCCGATCCCTGGACACGAGAGTGCGGATGCGGGATGTCCAAATGCTTTTCAGCACAGACTAATCGGACCTTGTCCATGGTGCGGCGGCGCAGCCAGGCGGGCGCCGGAATGAGAACGGGTGCCGCCCCGAGTAGAGCGGTCGGGTTGACCAGCCGGCGGCGGGCCTGGTCGCAACGGACACATGACTCGATATGGCGGGCAACGCGTTTGCGGACCAACACGGTGAACTGTCCGTCCCAATCGGCGAGGATGACCGCCAGCTGCGGGCACAGCTTCGGATTGACCCGCACCCGCCGCGACACCAACAACGCCCCCAAGCTGCGCTCGATCGTCTCCCGTAGCCGATGCACCATCGTGTTGGCATTGGTCAGCGTAACGCCAAGTGCCACAGCCAACTCCGGACCGTCCAGACCTTGCCGGAAGGCCAGCTCCAACACCGAGCGATCACGATCCGACAGCCCGCCTGCGGCTGCGTCGACCAGGTCGACCAACTCCATCCGGGCGGCCAGGGTGTCCGGGCTCGCCTCCGCCGAGGCCTGCTCGGGCACGTCGTCGGTGGGCCGCTCGCGATTGCGGTGACGAACCCGCCGCAACGCCTCGCTGCGCGCGATGGCATACAGCCAGGGACGCAGCTTGTCGGGCTCACGCAAGTCCGACAAGCACGTCACGGCGGTACAGAACGCATCCTGCACGCAGTCCGCTGCCGCCTCCCGATCACCCAGCATCCCCACGCAGAAGTCATGCAGTCGATGGGCGTAACGGTCATAGATGCGCGCAAAGGCACTGCGATCCCCGGCGGCAGCGGCCAGGGCAAGTTCTCCGTCCGAACGTGGCTCAACAGCTTCCCAGCCGGCCAATACCGTCATGATCGTCCCCTCGAGGGTCGTGCCCGGGACGCCGAGTGGCGTCCCGGGCGGTAGCTGGCTTGGTCAGCAGGTGCCGATGATCTTGCAGATCTGACGTGTTTCGACCTCGGATTTGGTGTCACCCGGCGACGGCAGCTTCGGCAAGGTGCCGCCACTCGGAGTCGATACAGGCGGAACCACAGGCGGGAGCCGCAGGCGGCACCACAGGCGGGACCGGAGCAGGAGCCGCAGGCGGCACCGCAGGCGGGACCGGAGCAGGAGCCGCAGGCGGCACCGCAGGCGGAACCGGAGCGGGAGCAGAACCACCGGCCGGTGCGGGAGCGTTGCGCCTCGGGAACAGGTCCGGAAGCTGCGGGAGCACGATCACCGGTCCAGTGCGGGTCTGCTGGGGCGCCGGTTGCGGGGCGGGTGCCGGGGCCGGGGCAGGCGCCGGTGCCGGTGCCGCGGCAACGGGACCGCTGCTCTTCGGAGGCGCGGGGGGTGGCACGAAGACGGTGGTCGTCCGGACGCGAGGAACGTAGACGACGCTGGGACCGGCGGCGGGAGCCGGTGCCGGTGCGGGTGCGGGTGCCGGAGCAGGAGCCGGCACGGCTTGGGCCGGCGGCAGCGCAGCAGGTGCACCGGTGTTGTACTCGGGCACCGTGAGCACCGCGGGTTGGGTTGGCGTGGAACTGGTGTTGCCCTGCAGGAGCAGGACCAGTCCGGCGCCGATACCTACCGCGCCCACCAGCCCGGCGATGATGGCGCCTTTCGGAAATGCGCTCGACTTCTGCGCCGGCGGCGCACTGCGCTCCGGTCCCCAGTCCGAGCCGTAGGACGGCGCCCGAAGGTCCGCACGAGGGTCATAGCCGTCGTTGTAGTCGTAATCCGAATAGGCCTGCTGCTGGCGGGGACGGGGGCGCTGGGCGAAATTGGCCGAGTAGGTCGTCTCGTCCTGGTCGTAGTAGGTAGTCATGACTGCTCCTTAGCTTCGAGGCCGCCCAGATCAGGACTGCGTTCATAGGTAGGAGCAGCGGGAGCGCACATGTCGCACGCTTTTTCCGAAAGTTTTTTCCTGCGGCGTCAGCCAGCGGGCGAAGCGTCTTGAATTACCAGCTCAGCGCTAAAGAATGAGCCTGATCAACGCCGCGGTCCGGGCCAGCCCGGGGAAGGCATCGGCCGTCGAGCGCGGATGCAGTGCATGCACGCCCAGCCGGAACATCAGGGCGCGGAGCAACATCTGCGGCCATTCCGGCAGAGCGTCCCAGCGTTCGATCAGACCGTCGTCGGCCTCACCCCACGCCAGCGCGTCGACGACGACCACCCCGGCCGCCCACGACGCGGGCCGCCAGTACGGGGTGATGTCGGTGATGCCGGGGGCTGCCGAGCCGGCGAACAGCACCGTGCCATACAAATCGCCGTGCACCAGCTGGCTGGGACTCTTGGTCGGCTTGCGCAATCCGGCGAGCTGGTTGATCAGGTCTACCGACCGCTCGCCGTCGGCCGAGCCCGGTGACACCGTCGCGCCGGGCGGAAGCGAGTGCAGCGGGCGGTCCTCCCACGCGGCGCGGTCGGCGGCGGTGAACACGTCGACGTCGGTCCACGGCGGCACGGGCGGCTGAGTCAGGAACCGCGGCCGTTCGAGCTTGGCGGTGGCCTCGTGCAGACGCACACCCGCCGACACCACCTCGTCGTGGCGCGGCTCCGGGGTTCCGGCGACGAACGTGTCCGCCCGCCACCCCGCCACCACGTAACGACCGTCGGTGGAGCGCACCGGACGCGCCAGCCGGACCCCGTCGACGAACAGCGTCTCGCGGACCTTGGCCGACCACGCGGCTCGGGCGTGATCGGCGATCACCGACAGCACCACCTCACCGCAGCGCCAGCCGCCCTCCCAGCCGCCGGTCAACAACTCCGGTTCGACACCTTTGACTCCGAACGCAGCCAGGACATGGTCAGGCGGGCGCTCGTCGGTCACAGGAGTCAGGGTAAGGCGTGGCGGCGCGAGTAGGCCGTCAGTACATGACCATGTCGGGTTCGAGTTGCCTGGCCCAGGCCACGATCCCGCCCTGCAGATGCAGGGCGTCGGAGAAACCGGCCCTCTTCAGGGCGGCCAGCGCCTCGGCCGAGCGGACTCCGGTCTTGCAATACAGCACAGGGATGCGGTCGTGCGGAATCCTGGCCAGGCCTTCGCCGGACTCGATGAGCGACTTCGGGACCAGGTCGGCGCCCTCGATGTGGTTGATCTCCCACTCCACCGGCTCGCGGACGTCGATCAGCGCGATCTTCGTGTCCGAGTCGAGCAGGTCGCGCAGTTCGGCCGGGGTGACCGTCGACTCGTGGGCGGCGTCGGCCGCAGCCTGCGACAGCACACCGCAGAACTCCTCGTAGTCGATCAGCTCGGTGATCTTCGGAGTTTCGGGATCCTTGCGGATCTTGATGGTGCGGTAGGTCATGTCCAGGGCGTCATAGACCATCAGCCGGCCCAGCAACGGCTCGCCGATGCCGGTGATCAGCTTGATGGCCTCGGTGCCCATGATCGAGGCGATCGAGGCGCACAGGATGCCCAGCACCCCACCCTCGGCGCACGAGGGCACCATGCCCGGCGGCGGCGGCTCGGGATACAGGTCGCGGTAGTTCAGGCCCAGGTCGTCGGGGGCGTCCTCCCAGAACACCGACACCTGGCCCTCGAACCGGTAGATCGAGCCCCACACATAGGGCTTGTGCGCCAGCACGGCGGCGTCGTTGACCAGATAGCGGGTGGCGAAGTTGTCCGTGCCGTCGATGATCAGGTCGTACTGCTCGAACAGCCCGACGGCGTTGTCCGGCTCCAGGCGCAACTCGTGCAGTCGCACGGTGACCAGAGGGTTGATCTCGAGCACGGTGTCGCGTGCGCTCTCGGCCTTGGACCGGCCGATGTCGGACTGGCCGTGGATGATCTGGCGTTGCAGATTGGACTCGTCGACCACGTCGAACTCCACGATGCCGATGGTGCCGACACCGGCGGCCGCCAGATACATCAGCGTGGGCGAGCCCAGACCGCCCGCGCCGATCACCAGCACGCGCGCGTTCTTCAGACGCTTCTGCCCGACGACGCCCAGATCCGGGATGATCAGGTGGCGGCTGTACCGGGCGACCTCCTCACGAGTGAGTTCGGCGGCAGGCTCGACCAGTGGCGGCAACGGTGACGGCAACGCTCACTCCTCACGACCGTGGGTCACTATCCATCTCAGCAGCTACAGGCGGCAACGACAAACAGCAGCCGAAGCTTCCCGCCCGCTAGGCGATGGCGAGCGTGCGTGTCGGCGCCGCAACACGCCGAATCGGCGTACCCGCCACGCACGCTCGCGGCGCAAGACACGGGACGAGTCAGGCGATCGGATACGGCCAGGGATTGAACCGGCAGGTCTTGCCGTCGGCCTTGACGTAGTCGGGGTCGAACTTCGCGGCGTCGTCATCCGACGTGGAGAAGGTCTGCTGCATCATGATCGGCGCCAGGCCGCCGTTCTCGTCGCACGGCTCGTGGGTGGTGTAGCCGATGGCGTGGCCCACCTCGTGGTTGATCAGGTACTGCCGGTAGGAGCCGATGTCGCCCTGGAACGGCACCGCACCGCGCACCCAACGGGCCTCGTTGAGGAACACCCGCGGCTCGGCGTCGGGACCGTAGGCCGGGTTGTAGCAGGACGACTCCAGCGGAATCTCGTAGCCGCAGCCCTCCCGCACCGTCATCGGCGACGTCAGCGACACCCGGAAATCGGGCTTGATATCCGGGGTGCTGGCATCGATCCGCTGGAATGCGAACTGCGGATTGTGAATCCAGCTCTTGGGATTGCCCAGCGTTTCGGTGACCATCCGGGCGAAGCCCTCGTCACCGCCGAACGACGAGGTGTCCACGCCGTCCTCCACCTCGACGGTGTAGGTGAACGTCTTCGCTGTGCCCTGGCCGACCTTCGGGGTGGTGCCCGGCACGATGTGCCACGTCTTGGCGCCGGCCTCGGTGAACGCGCCGCCCTCCGGCAGGACCCCGGTGGGCAGGTTCGCGTCGAAGGCGGTCAGTCCGCGCGGTGGCGCCCCGATGATCGCCGTGCCACTCGAACCGATGGTCGGCGGCCCCACGACGGCGTCCTGGGTCTGCAACGCGGGAGCGGCGGTGCCGG
Organism: uncultured Actinomycetota bacterium; assembly: GCA_963786695.1. Lineage (GTDB taxonomy): Bacteria > Actinomycetota > Actinomycetes > Mycobacteriales > Mycobacteriaceae > Mycobacterium. The sequence goes on along the minus strand of CAWBAL010000035.1, from coordinate 296,776 downwards.
TGACCGTCTGATAGAGCACCACAACGGTGAGGACCGCCAGCACCGGCAGCGCATAGGCACGCCATCCGTAGGTCGACACGAACCGGCCCAACCAGCTCTGTTTGCGCCACTGGCGGCGCTGATCCCGGTTGGATCGCGGCCGGCCCGAGTCCCCGGCGAGCGGGTCGCGCTGGGCGCGCAACGGCTCACGCACGTCGCTGCGCAGCACAGGCACGCGACCGCCCCCGCGGTGCCCCGGGTCGTAGGTCACCGACCCAGAATGGCACAACACGTGTTCGCCCGACTCCCGGCGCGCCCGTACCAGCGGCCCGAGCCGCTACGGGCGAGTAACCAGCAGCGGGTAGTAGTGTCGGAGCGACGAGCCGGAACCGCAGCGCTGCGCACGTCGGCCGAACCACATGATTGAGGGGCTCATGAGCGAACTCGCCAAAACCTCCGAGCGGCGACCCGCCCGGCCGGCCAATGGCGACCGTCCCACCACTCCGGCCCGACGCGGCAGCAGACTGCCGCGCGACGAGCGGCGCGGGCAATTGCTGATCGCCGCGAGCGAGGTCTTCGTCGACCGCGGCTATCACGCCGCGGGCATGGACGAGATCGCCGACCGCGCTGGTGTGAGCAAACCCGTTCTGTACCAACACTTTACGAGCAAGCTGGAACTGTATCTGGCGGTGTTGCAGCGCCACTCCGAGAATCTGGTCTCCGGCGTGCGGCAGGCCCTGCGCACCACCACCGACAACCGCCAGCGGCTGCGTTCCGCGGTGCAGGCGTTCTTCGACTTCATCGAGCACGACAGCCAGGGTTACCGGCTGATCTTCGAAAACGACTATGTGAGCGAGCCGCAGGTCGCGGTTCAGGTGAAAGTCGCCACCGAGTCGTGCACCGATGCGGTGTTCGACCTGATCAGCCGCGATTCGGGGCTGGACCCGCACCGCGCCCGCATGATCGCGGTGGGCTTGGTCGCCATCAGCGTGGACTGCGCCCGCTACTGGCTGAACTCCAACCGGCCGATCACCAAAGAGGACGCGGTGGAGGGCACGGTCCAGTTCGCCTGGGGCGGCCTCTCACACGTCCCGCTCACCCGCAACTGACGTCAGGCTTCAGCGGCCGGACCTGCAGCGATCCCGAATCCGACCCGTCGGACGTCGGCCACGCCGATCTCGACGTAGGTGATCTTCGAGGCGTGCACCAGGATGCGACGACCCTTGTCGTCGGTCAGGCTCAGCACATCGGGGCCGCTGCCCGACAGCGCCGCCGTCACCAGGTCTTCGACCTCCGCGGGCGTCTGAGCGCTGGTGAAGGCGAGCTCACGCGGACTGTCCGAGACGCCGATCTTGACCTCCACGAGTGACCCTTCCGTTCGAATGCGCGGTACCCAAGAAGGCTAGTGGACGCCCGGCGCCCGGGTGACGGGCAGCCGTTCGCGGTCAGCGAATAACGCATCAAGCTGCGGTAACAGCATGGCAACGCCTGCGCGCGGCGTGTCGGTGCGGGCGCTGGCCGTCCCTAGCCTTTGACCGTGGCCGAGAACAGACGCCGGGCAGGACTGCCCCAGTGGCAGCGAGTGGCCCTGACCGCCGCCGGCGTTCTCGCCGCCGCCGCGGCCACCACCTTCGTCGTCCGGACCGGCGGAGCCGCGAGTGTGGCGACCGATTCCGACACCGCTCCCCCGACCCGCACCGTGGTGGCCACCTCCGGGCCTCGCACGTCGACTCCGGCGCCGGCGCCGGTCACCGTCACGCTTCCCGGGATGCCGGCCGAGACCGCTGTCACCCTGGCACCCAGCACGCCCGCCGCGGTGCCGCTGGCCCAGCCGCTCGTCGATTCCCGTCAGGTCGTCTACACCGTCGCAGGTAACCAGCGACCCAACGATCCGGTCACTGTCGTCTACGCCGACGAAACCGGCGCGTTGCGCACCGTCGAGAACGTCGCCCTGCCCTGGCGGCTCACCGTCGTTCCGGACGTTCCGGTCAACTACGTCACCGCGAGCAGCGCCGGAAGTCAGCTGAACTGCTGGATCACCGACGCGAGTGGGGCAACCGTGGTCGCGCAGACCGACAACGCCGTCGCGGCGACCTGCAACCGCTAGTCAGGCCAGCCCGAGCTGGTGCATCCGGTCGTCGTGCGTGCGCTGCAACCGGCCGAAGAACTCGGCGACGTGACCGAGCCCGCCGGGGCCCGAGAGCACCAGCTCGACGAGTTCGTCATGCTCGGCCAGCACATACTGCGCCTGAGTGATCGCCTCACCGAGCAGCCGGCGCGACCACAACGCCAGGCGGCTGCGCTGACGCCCGCTGGACATCACGGCCTGGCGAACCTCGGCGACGACGAACTGCGAATGGCTGGTCTCGGAGAGCACCGCGCGTACTACGCCGGCCACCTCGTCGGGCAGCACGTCGGCGATCTCGAGGTAGAAGTCGGCTGCCAACGCGTCACCGACATAGGTCTTGACCAGGGCCTCCAGCCAGGTACTCGGCGTGGTCAGCCGGTGGTAGTTCTCCAGCGCCGGGGCATACCGGGTGATCGCGGGCACCACGTCGACACCGCGCGCGGCCAGCGCGTCGCGCAGCTCCTCGTAGTGGCCCATCTCGGCGGCGGCCATGCTGGCCATGTTGATCCGGCCCCGTAGGTCCGGGGCCATCCGGGCTTCCTCGGTCAGCCGGTAGAACGCCGCGACCTCGCCATAAGCCAGCAGCGCGAAGAGCTCGTTGATGGCCGGATGGTCGACCGGAACGCGGGACGCGGTGCCTCCCGCAGCATCGGTCACATCTCCGGCGGCCGGTACGGGCTGCGACGCGGTCATGGCCGTCACTGTAGTCGCGACCGGCGACCAAGCCCGTTTGAAGGCATCGACCAGCTATGATGTAGGCGGACCGCGGTGTCACATCGCAGTTCAGGAAATGTGCGTGCACGCAGTGGGCCCGCCTCCCTCAGTGCAGGGCCCGGCGAATCGGCATCGAAACGATGACCGAATCCATTCCGAAAGTCAGAACTCGTGCGCGCGTAGAAGCACTAACGAGGAACGACATCGGAAGGCCAAACGCCAACATATGACTGCACTTTCACATCACCAGATCACATTCGCCGAGCTGGGAGTCCGGGACGAGATCGTCCGGGCGCTCACCGAGCAGGGCATCGAACACGCCTTCGCCATCCAGGAGCTCACCCTCCCGCTGGCGCTCAGCGGCGACGACCTCATCGGCCAGGCACGCACCGGCATGGGCAAGACCTTCGCCTTCGGTGTACCGCTGCTGCACCGCATCACCACCGAAGCCGCTGGGCCGGCGACATCCGGCACCGACACCGCCGCCGACCGCCCGCTCAACGGCACCCCGCGCGCACTGATCGTGGTGCCCACCCGCGAGCTGTGCCTGCAGGTCTTCGGCGACCTGTCCGGCGCGGCGAAGTACCTGACAGCCGAGGGCGGCGCAGCACGCCCGCTGTCGGTGGTCTCGATCTACGGCGGCCGCCCCTACGAGCCGCAGATCGAGTCGCTGCGCAAGGGTGCCGACGTGGTCGTGGGCACTCCGGGCCGGTTGCTCGACCTGGCCCAGCAGGGCCACCTGCAGCTCGGCGGCCTGTCGGTGCTGGTGCTCGACGAGGCCGACGAGATGCTCGACCTCGGCTTCCTGCCCGACATCGAGCGCATCCTCAAGCAGATTCCCGCGCAGCGGCAGGCGATGCTGTTCTCGGCGACCATGCCGGACCCGATCATCACGCTGGCCCGCACCTTCATGAACCAGCCGACGCACATCCGGGCCGAGGCGCCGGACTCCTCGGCCACCCACGACACCACCGAGCAGTTCGCCTACCGGGCGCACGCACTCGACAAGGTCGAGATGGTCGCCCGCATCCTGCAGGCCGAGGGCCGCGGCGCGACGATGGTCTTCACCCGCACCAAGCGCACCGCGCAGAAGGTCGCCGACGAACTCGCCGAACGCGGCTTCAAAGTCGGCGCCGTGCACGGTGACCTGGGCCAGATCGCCCGGGAGAAGGCGCTCAAGGCCTTCCGCACCGGCGACATCGACGTGCTGGTGGCCACCGACGTCGCCGCCCGCGGCATCGACATCGACGACATCACCCACGTCATCAACTACCAGATCCCCGAGGACGAGCAGGCCTACGTGCACCGCATCGGCCGCACCGGCCGGGCCGGCAAGACCGGCGTGGCGATCACCCTGGTCGACTGGGACGAGCTCGAGCGCTGGGCGATGATCGACAGGGTCCTGAAGCTGGACTGCCCCGACCCGGCCGAGACCTACTCCAGCTCGCCGCACTTCTACGCCGAACTCGGCATTCCCGCCGACGCCACCGGCACGATCGGCACCCCGCGCAAGCCGCAGCAGGCCAAGAGCGGCAGTCGGGTCAGCTCCACCGACTCCGAGCGCGACCGTCCGAGCCGTAACCGATCACGTCAGCGCACCCGCGCCGGCCAGTCGGCGACCGGACACGTCGAGAAGCCGGCCGAGGCGCAGACCGACGGCGAGGCCGCCGAGCCCGCCGCCTCGGGTGACGGCAGCCCCGCCCGCAAGCGCCGGCGCCGTCGTCGTCCGCGCAACGCGGCCGAGGCCACCCCGACCGCCGGCTGACCGCCGCTATCGTCGGCTAGATGGTCAGACCCGAACGCCGCACCAAGGGCGATCTCGTCGCCGCGGCGACGATCGCGCTTGTCGTCGTGGTCGTCGCCGCCCTGTTCTGGTGGAACAGCTCGGCGCGGGCCACCATCAGCCGTCCGGCGACCGGCGCCGCGCCCAACGCCGTTCCGGCGCGGGTGGTGCCCGACACGCTGCGCCAACTGTGGACGGCCACCAGTCCGCGCACGCTGAGCCCGATCGTCGTCAGCGGCACCGTGGTGACCGGTGACGGGCGCACCGTCGAAGGCCGCGACCCCAAGACCGGACAGACCCGCTGGACCTTCGCCCGCGACACCAACCTGTGCGGGGTGTCCTACGTCTACGACCTCGCCGTGGCCGTCTACCCCGACGTGCGCGGCTGCGGACAGGTCAGCAGCATCAACGGCGGCACCGGCCGGCGCGGCCCGACCCGCACCGCCTACGCCGACAACAACATCGTGCTGAGCTCCACCGGCAGCTCGGTGCTCGCCGCCGGGCCGACCCGCCTGGAGATGTGGCGCTCCGATCTGGTCCGCGAGCTGTCCTACGGGGAGATCGATGCCCGGGTCAAGCCGGTCAACCAGGGCGTCGGCACGGGTTGCACGCTGATGTCGGCGGCCGCCAGCGACGCGGCCGTCTCGGTCCTCGAAGCCTGCCGCGACCAGAAGGACCTGCGGCTGACCCTGCTCAAGCCGGCCAAGGAAGAAGACGAGCCCGACCACCAAGAACGTGGCACTGCCCGGCGTCGCCAGCGACTCCGAGGCGAGGGTGCTGGCCGTGTCGGGGACCACCACCGCGGTGTACCTGCCCACACCCAAGCCCGAGATCGCCGTGTACGACGACACCGGGACCAAGGTGTCGAGCACGCTGCTCAAGAGCACACCCGTGCTGGCCAACCCCGCCCAGGCGGTGACCAGAGCCGGGGACCTGATCACCTGGTGGACCGGGGACACCGTCGAGGTCTTCGACAGCAAGCTCGCCTACCGCTACACCATCGAGGCCGCCGGCGCGGTGTCGCCGCTGGGCCCGGCGGCGATGATGGCCGGACGGCTGCTGATCCCGCTGAGCACCGGCCTCGGGGTGTACGACCCGGCCAGCGGCGCCAACCAGCGGGTGATCCCGGTCAACCACCCGGCCGGCAACGGTCCGGTGGTCCCGACGGTCACCAGCTCGATGGTGGTCGAGCAGCGCGGCGACGCGCTGACCGCCTTCGGGCCCTAAACGTCCGGGGTGAACGTCGGCAGCGCCTTGCCCGACTTCCAATGCTTGAGCAGCGCCGCGGCCAGTTCGCGATAAGCGGTGCCGCCCTTGGTCTTTCGGCCGGCCAGTACCGATGACCCCGAGGCGCTGGCCTCGGCGAACCGGACGGTTCGCGGGATCGGCGGGGACAGCACCGGCAGGTCGTAGCGGTCGGCGACGTCGAGCAGGACGTCGCGGCTGTGCGTGGTCCGCGAGTCGTACAGAGTCGGCAACGCGCCCAGCAGCTTGAGGTCCGGGTTGGTGATCTGCTGGACGTCGGCGACCGTGCGCAGGAACTGTCCCACCCCGCGGTGCGCCAGCGTCTCGCACTGCAGCGGCACGATCACCTCGTCGGCGGCGGTGAGGCCGTTGAGGGTCAGCACCCCCAGCGACGGCGGGCAGTCGATGATACACCGACGATCGAAGTCGCGGCTCCGGCTCCGACCAGCTTGGCCAGCGCCCGCTTGAGCGCGTACTCGCGGCCGGCCCGCATCAGCAGCATGGCCTCCGCGCCGGCCAGGTCGATGTTGGCCGGCAGCAGCGTCATGCCCTCGGCCGTGGTCACCAGCGCGGTGTTGGGCTCGACGTCGCCGAGCAGCACCTCGTGCACCGACACCGCGAGCTTGTCGGGGTCGGCGCCCAGGGAGAACGTCAGGCATCCCTGGGGGTCGAGGTCGACGAGCAGCACCCGTTTACCTGCATCGACGAATGCCGCCCCCAACGACGCGACCGTGGTTGTCTTGGCCACCCCGCCCTTCTGGTTGGCCACCGCCAGTACTCGGGTCACAACACCCATCCTTACAGGTTCTGCCCCGAGACGTCCGGGCTGCCACGCAACACCACGCGATCCGGCAGAATCGGTGGGCGTGAGCGTCGGCAACCATCGGCTGGTCCTGCTTCGACATGGCGAAACCGAATGGTCGCGGGATCGCAAGCACACCAGCCGCACAGACCTCGACCTCACCGACTACGGCCGCGAACAGGCCAAGCTCGCCGCCTTGACCCTGGAGCGGCTCGAACTGGACAACCCGCTGGTGGTCAGTTCGCCCCGCCAGCGCGCGCTGACCACCGCCGCACTGGCCGGACTCACCGTCGACGAGGTGTCCCCGTTGCTCGCCGAATGGGACTACGGCGACTACGAGGGCCTGACCACCCACGAGATCCGCACCGAAACCCCGGGCTGGCTGCTGTGGACCTACGGCTGCCCGGGCGGGGAGAGCGTCGACCAGGTCAGCATGCGCGCCGACCAGGCGGTCTCGTACGCCCTGGAGCACATGGTGGAGCGCGACGTGGTGTTCGTCGGCCACGGCCACTTCTCCCGGTCGGTGGTGACCCGCTGGGTCGAGCAGCCGCTGCGGGAAGGGTCGCGCTACGGATTCGGCGCGGCTTCGGTCGCGGTGTGCGCCTTCGAATACGGCCTACGGCAGCTCTCGGCGCTGGGGATGACCAGCCACCGCGAGCCGGTCGCCGGGACGTGACCGCCCGGACGTCGTTCGTACTGAGCGGGCCCGCCGGATCGGTTGTCGCCGAGGGCATCAGGACGGGCTATGACGACGTCGCGGCCGCGTCGGCGGCGCTGGCCGACGGATCGGCGGACGTGGTGGTCGGTGCGCTGCCGTTCGACGTGCGCGGCAGGGCCGCGCTGCTGACCCCGGTGTCGGTGACGTTCGGCGACGCGCTGCCGCCCTGGCCGACGGGCTCGCTTCCGACGGTGCGGATCGCCGAGACGCTGCCGCCCCCCGAGGAACACCGGGCCCGGATCCGCACGGCGCTGCGCTACCTCAACGACAGCGAAAGTGGTTTGCAGAAGGTTGTTTTGGCGCGTGCACTGCGGTTGGTCGCCGACGGCCTTCTCGACGAGCGGACGATCCTGCGGCGCCTGATCGATGACGACGCCGAGGCCACCGCGTACCTGGCGGACCTTTCCCCGGCCGGGGACGGGTATGCCGGCGCCGTGCTGGTGGGCGCCAGCCCGGAGCTGCTGGTCGCCCGCTTCGGCGATGAGGTGAGCTGCCAGCCGTTCGCCGGATCGGCTCCCCGGTCGGCCGATCCGCAGACCGACGCCGCCAACGGCGCCGCACTGGCCGAGTCCGGCAAGAACCGGCACGAACACCAGCTCGTCGTCGACACCATGCGCGCCGCGCTGCAACCGCTGTGCACCGAACTGGACGTGGCACCCGAACCCCAGCTCAGCCGCACCGCCGCGCTGTGGCATCTGTCCACCCCGATCCGCGGTACCCTGCGCGAAAAGAGCACCACCGCAATCGATTTGGCCCTGGCGCTGCACCCGACCCCGGCCGTGGGCGGCGTGCCGACCGAAGCAGCGGTGGACCTGATCGCAGAACTCGAGGGCGACCGCGGCTTCTACGCCGGCGCGGTGGGCTGGTGCGACGCCCGCGGCGACGGCCGGTGGGTGGTGGCCATCCGCGGCGCGCAGTTGTCCGCCGACCGCCGGGAGGCGCTCGCACAGGCCGGCGGCGGTATCGTGGCCGAATCCGATCCCGACGACGAAGTCGCCGAGACCACAACGAAGTTCAGAACCATCCTGTCGGCGCTGGGAGTGCAGCAGTGACTGTGATCCGTCCGGCCCGCCCGGGCGACGAGACCGAGATCGTGGCGATGATCCGCGAACTGGCCGAGTTCGAGCGCGCCCTCGACGAGTGCACGGTCACCGAAAGCCAGATCAGCACAGCGCTTTTCGGCGATGACCCGGTTGGCTTCTGCCACATCGCCGAGGTGGACGGCCAAGCCGGCCGCGATCGCGTTGTGGTTCCGCAACTTCTCCACCTGGGACGGCGTGGCCGGCGTCTACCTCGAAGACCTGTTCGTGCGTCCGGCGTTTCGCCGCCGCGGGCTGGCCCGCATGATGCTGGCGACGCTGGCCCGCGAATGCGTGGACAACGGCTACAGCCGGCTGAGCTGGGCGGTGCTGGACTGGAACGTCAACGCGATCGCGCTTTACGACGCCGTCGGCGGCAAGCAGATGTCGGAGTGGATCACCTATCGGGTGTCGGGACCGGAGTTGTCGGCGCTGGCCGACGAGTCGGAGTCATAGGACGTCACCCACTGCAATGTCGCGGGGCTGAACAACAGCACCAGCGTCATGACCGCGACCGCCGCGATGGGGACCGCGTAGAACCACTGGTGCGAGCCCACGCCGATGTACCAGGTCACCGGCAACAGCAGCAGTTGAGCGAAGACCGCGATCCCCCGCCCCCAGCGCCGTCCGGTCCACAGGGCCCAGCCGGCCGCCAGTACGGCGGCGCCGATCGCGGTGAACCAGGCGGCGTTGCCGAACCCGCTGACCACGTGCTGGTCAGCGCCGGCGAACGCGCGAATCACGAAGACCACCGCGGCGATCAGGGCGGCGGCCCCTTCGAGGGCCACCAGCACCGCGGCCTGGCGCACGGTTGCGGGCGCGGGAACAGTCACGACGACGAGCTTAGTTCTCCGGTTAGGCTCAACGCTCGTGCGCGCCGTGCTGATCGTGAACCCGAACGCCACTTCGACCACCCCGGCCGGCCGCGACCTGCTCGCCCACGCGCTGGAGAGCCGCGTGGAGCTGACCGTCATACACACCGACCACCGCGGGCACGCCATCGAGATCGCCGAGGCCGCCAGGCGCGACGGCATCGACGTGATCATCGTCCACGGCGGCGACGGCACGGTGAACGAGGTGGTCAACGGGCTGCTGGGCGTTCCCACCCGGCTGGAGTTGCCGGGCGGGCCGATGCCCGCGGTCGCGGTGGTGCCGGGCGGGTCGGCCAACGTCTTCGCCCGCGCGCTGGGCATCAGTCCCGACCCGATCGAGGCCACCAACCAGCTCATCGACCTGCTCAGCGAGCGCCGCAACGGCGGCTCGTGGCGCCGGATCGGCCTGATGGACTGCGGCGAGCGGTGGGGGGTGTTCACCGCCGGGATGGGCGTGGACGGTGACGTGGTCGCCGCGGTCGAGGCCCAGCGGGCCAAGGGCCGCAAGGTCACCGCGGGCCGCTACATCCGGATCGCGGTGCGCGAGATGCTGTCCAACGTGCGCAAGGAACCCCGGCTGACCCTCGAACTGCCGGGCCGGGAGCCGGTGTCGGGGGTCTACTTCGCCTTCGTCTCCAACGCCAGCCCGTGGACCTACGCCAACACCAGACCGGTGTGGACCAACCCGGACACGACGTTCGACACCGGCCTGGGCGTTTTCGCCACGACCAGCATGAACGTGTGGAAGAACCTCATGCTGGTGCGGCGGATGCTGGCCAAGAAGCCCAACATCAAGGCCAAGCACCTGATCCGGGAGGACGACGTGGACTGCGTGCGGATCACGGCCTCCGAACCGGTCGCGAGCCAGATCGACGGTGATTTCGTGGGCATGCGCGCCGAAATGACGTTCCGTGCGGTTCCGGGAGCCCTGAGCGTGGTCGCTCCACCAGCTAAGTAATGCCCTGACCAGCGCAAACGAACGCGCGTTGGCTGAATCAGAGCGCAAGTGGATTGAGTCTAGTACAAACGGGTAAGGGCTTCGGGAACGTACCCCCCGCAGTGACGTTGCACACGTGTTAACTGAGTTCTATTGACATCCGTCGAGGCTGTGAAACGATCGGATGCAACAGTGCAGAAACATTTGTGTGCACGCGTTAACAGCCGAAGGTAAACAGAGTGCGCTTCGCTGCGCACACAGTTAAGGAGTAGCGACTAATGGATTGGCGCCACAAGGCGGTCTGCCGTGACGAGGATCCGGAGCTGTTCTTCCCGGTGGGAAACAGCGGACCGGCCCTCGCGCAGATCGCTGACGCAAAGCTCGTCTGTAACCGGTGTCCGGTGACCACGGAGTGCCTGAGCTGGGCTTTGGACTCCGGCCAGGACGCCGGCGTCTGGGGCGGTATGAGCGAGGACGAGCGCCGCGCGCTCAAGCGCCGCAACGCTCGCACCCGGGCCCGCAGCGGAGTCTGAACACCGCTTCGCAACACGTAAGTAAACGGCTCCGGCAAATGCCGGAGCCGTTTACTTTTTGCGCGAGTGTATTTCGCGTCACATTTGCTATTGCGGCACGCGCGCGCTTGGCCGCCGGCCGATCGGCACCCGCAACACCACGTCGGTTCCCCCGTCCGCAACGTCGTGCATCCCCAGCGATCCGTCGAGTTCGGCCGACACCAGCGTCCGCACGATCTGCAGCCCCAGCCGGTCGGACTTCTCCAGGCTGAAGCCCTCCGGCAGGCCGCGGCCGTCGTCGTGCACCACGACGTCGAGCCAGCGCGCCGACCGTTCGGCCCGAATGGTCACACAGCCCTGCTTGGCCGACGACTCGAAAGCATGCTCGATGGCGTTCTGAACCAGCTCGGTGATGACCATGACCAGGGCGGTGGCCCGGTCCGCGTCGAGCACCCCCAGCGCCCCCTCCCGGTTGATCCGGATGGGCGCGTCGACCCTGGCCACGTCGTTCATGATCGGCAGGATCCGGTCGATCACCTCGTCGAGGTTGACCTCCTCGTCCACCGACATCGACAGCGCCTCGTGCACCTGAGCGATCGAGGCCACCCGGCGCACCGACTCCATGAGCGCCTCGCGGCCCTCCTCGTTGTTCATTCGGCGCGCCTGCAGCCGCAGCAGAGCCGCCACGGTCTGCAGGTTGTTCTTCACCCGGTGATGGATCTCGCGGATCGTGGCGTCCTTGGACAGCAGCGCGCGGTCTCGTCGCTTGACCTCGGTGACGTCCCGGATGAGCATCGCCGCCCCCGCTGCGGCGCCGTGAACCACCAGCGGCAGGGTACGTAGCAGTATCGCGGCGCCGCCGGCATCGACCTCCATGCGCATGCTGGAGCCCCCGGACAGCGACTGACGCACGTGCTCGCCCAACTCCTGCGCTTCGAACGGGTCGGAGATCAGCGGCCGGGTGATGGCCATCAGGTTGTGGCCCTCCAACTCGGCGCTCAGACCCATCCGGTGATAGGCCGACAGCGCGTTGGGGCTCCCGTAGACCACCACTCCGTCGACGTCGAGCCGGATGAAGCCGTCACCCACCCGCGGGCTGGACCGTGACACCGCCAGATCGCCGACGTTGGGGAAGGTGCCCTCGGAGACCATGTGCAGCAGATTGCCCGCGCAGTCCAGGTAGGCCTTCTCCAGCGGCGAGGAGGTGCGCCGCTCGGCGAGTGCGGTCTGGTGCGTCAGCACCGCCACCACCTGGTTGCCGTGGCGCACCGGGCACCGCCTCGACGTTGAGGCCGGGCTCGCGCAGCGATGGGTCGCCGCCGCCGCGGCCGATTGCGCCGGAGGTGAAAGCGGAGGTCACGAAGGGCAGCTCGCCTTCGGCGACGACGGTGCCAACGGCGTCCTTGATCAGGACGGTCGGGGCGGTGTTGGGCCGGCATTGGGCGACGCAGACCAGCGCGCCGTCGTCGCGGCGCACCCACATCAGGTAGTCGGCGAACGAGAGGTCGGCCAGCAGCTGCCACTCGCCGACCACCGCGTGCAGGTGGTCCACGGCGCTGCCGGGCAGGACCGTGTGCTCGGCGAGCAGCTCACCGAGGGTTGACACGGAAGTTAGTCGATCACGGCTATGAGGTCGCCGGCCTGGATGACGTCGCCGACCGACACGTTGACCTCGGTCACGGTGCCCCCGACCTCGGCCAGCACCGGGATCTCCATCTTCATCGACTCGAGAAGGACCAGGGTGTCGCCGGCGCCGATCTGGTCACCCTTGCTGACCACGACCTCCAGCACGCTGGCCACGATCTCGGCGCGAACATCCTCGGCCATTTCCACCCTCACTCTGCAAGCAGCTCTACCTGAAGTGCTGCTCTATCGAACCACACGACCGGGTGGTCAGGCCTCTGATGCGGCCGTGAGACACTGGAGGCAACGATCCAATACACACGGAGGTACACCATGGCCAAGCGTGGCCGCAAGAAGCGGGACCGCAAGCACAGCAAAGCCAACCACGGCAAGCGCCCCAACGCGGGCAGCAAGAACTAACAAGAAAGTGCCCGGCCAACTGCCGGGCACTTTCCGTTTCAGGGTCTAACTCAGGGCTCCTCGCGCCACGTGATGGTGGTGCGCCGGATCTCCATCCGCACCCGCTCGAGCAGGTACTGCGGAGCCTTCTCACCGCTGCACTTGACGGCGATCAGCTTCTTGATGCGTTCCTCCACCCCGTAGTGCCGCAGGCAGGCCGGGCACTCCTCGAGGTGATGGCGCAGACGTTCCCGCGTCTCGGACGTCACCTCGCCGTCGAGCAGCGTCCACACCTCGGCGATCACCGCCGCGCACTCCGGGTGGTCCGGGTCGACCGGGCCGATCGGCGCGCTCCAGCGGTCCTCGCCGCCGGATACAGGGTCGTGAGAGCTCATGACGACACCTCCTCGGTGGCGTCCTGGCCGCGGGATTGTCCCCGGTGCTCCGCTCCTGCCCGCCGGTCGAACCCGCGCTCCTTGGCCACGTCGGCCAGCAGGGTGCGCAGTTGGCGCCGTCCGCGGTGCAGCCGGGACATCACCGTCCCGATCGGAGTGTTCATGATCTCGGCGATCTCCTTGTACGGAAAGCCTTCGACGTCGGCGTAGTACACCGCCATCCGGAACTCCTCCGGCAACGCCTGCAGGGCTTCTTTGATCTCGGAGTCGGGAAGTGACTCCAAAGCCTCCACCTCGGCCGAACGCAGACCGGTCGACGTGTGCTGGGCGTTGGCGGCCAGCTGCCAGTCGGTGATCTCGTCGGTCGGGTACTCGGCGGGCTGCCGCTGCTTCTTGCGGTAGCTGTTGATGTAGGTGTTGGTCATGATCCGGTACAGCCAGGCCTTGAGGTTGGTGCCTTCCCGGAACGACCGGAACGCGCCGAAGGCCTTGACCATGGTTTCTTGCACCAGGTCCTCGGCGTCGGCGGGATTGCGGGTCATCCGCAGCGCACCGCCGTAGAGCTGATCCATCAACGGGATCGCGTCGCGCTCGAAGCGCGCCATCAACTCGTCGTCGGGTTCGCGCACGGCGGTGTCGGCATGGCCGGACCCGTCGGTGCCCTCGATGTCGGTCATCGTGATTGACACGGTCCCTTCTGCCGCGGTGCCCACGATGAGCTCCGGCAGCGATATCGGACGGATGAGAAGCGACGGCATCCGCTCGTCGCGCACCAGGGTCATGGCAGCCGACACTGGCTTCTCTCCTTCCAATCCTAAGACCGTGGCCGACAAATTTTTCTTCGCGGCCCCTTCGACCGCGTGCGGCCACTGGGCATAACGGGATTGGCGGCCCGGCTAATTCCCACCCTAAGCTCACATCCGTGACTCGGGCGGCCACTCCTGCGATCGCCGCGCTGGTCAAGGCCGGTGTCGCGCACGAGGTGCTGCGCTATCACCACGACCCGCGCTCGGAGTCCTACGGCGATGAGGCGGTGGCCGCGCTGGCCGGTGCGTCGCTGGTGCCCGAGCAGATCTTCAAGACGCTGATCATCGCGGGGCCATCGGGGCTGGCGGTGGCGGTGCTGCCGGTGCCGTGGAAGCTGTCGCTGAAGGCCGCCGCGGCCGCGCTGGGACTGCCCAAGGCGACGATGGCCGAGCGGGCCGCCGCCGAACGCTCCACCGGTTACGTGCTCGGCGGGATCTCACCGCTGGGGCAGCGCAAGCGGCTGCCGACGGTGGTCGACGCCTCGGCGCTGGCTTTCGACCGGGTGCTCTGCAGCGCAGGCAAGCGGGGCTGGGACGTCGCGCTGGCGCCGGCGGATCTGGTTGCCTGACCCAGGCGGTGACCGCGACATCCGCGCCCACAGTGGCGGCCGGGGACGTGATGCCGTTGCCCTGGCTGCTGATCGCCGCTACCGTGCATACCAGCGCCTGAAGGATCTGCAGATCCTGGTCAACGACCCGATAGACGAGCCGGTGCTCGTCGGTGATCCTGCGTGACCATGCGCCGGCCAACCCATATTTCAGCGGTTCGGGCTTACCGATGCCGTCGTAGGGCGAGCGGCACACTTCGGTGATGAGCCGGTTGATGCGCTTGACCACCGCCCGGTCTGCCGATTGCCAGTACAGATAGTCCTCCCACGCTTGCGGTGCGAAAACCAGGTTCACTCGTCGTCGAGTTCCGTACGCACGCCGCGTCCGTTGTCGAGTGCATCCGCGGCGTCCAGCAAGCGACGGGCGTTGGCGGGTGATCGGAAGAGGTACGCCGTCTCCTGCCAGGCTTCCCACTCTTCGGCGGCGACGAGGACGGCGCGACCGCGTTTCGAGGTGATCTCGATGGCGGAGCGATCGTCATTGACCTGCTCGATGAGCGGGAACAGATTCTTGCGCGCTTCGCTCGCTGTGATTGCCATGTCGAATCCCTCCGGGTCTGGTACAAGATATGGTACCAGCGTCAGATGCAACGTCGGCGTCGACTCTCATCGGCCGACCTACGAGCCGGCGCTAGGGTGACGCCATGACCTTCGCCGGCAAGACCATGTTCATCTCCGGAGCCAGCCGTGGCATCGGCCTGGCCATCGCCAAGCGCGTCGCGGCCGACGGCGCCAACATCGCTCTGGTGGCCAAGACCACCGAGCCGCACCCGAAGCTGCCGGGCACCATCTACACCGCCGCCAAGGAGATCGAGGAGGTCGGCGGGCAGGCGCTTCCCATCGTCGGTGACGTCCGCGACGGCGACTCGGTCGCCGCGGCCGTGGCCAAGGCCGTCGAGCAGTTCGGCGGCATCGACATCTGCGTGAACAACGCCTCGGCGATCAACCTCGGCTCCATCGAGGAGGTGCCGCTCAAGCGTTTCGACCTGATGAACGGCATCCAGGTGCGCGGCACCTACGCGGTGTCGCAGGCCTGCATCCCGCACATGAAGGGCCGCGACAACCCGCACATCCTGACGCTCTCGCCGCCGATCCGGCTGGAGTCGCAGTGGCTCAAGCCGACGCCGTACATGATGGCGAAGTTCGGAATGACGTTGTGCGCGTTGGGTATTGCCGAGGAGATGCGCGATGCCGGGCATCGCGTCGAACACGCTGTGGCCGCGCACCATGGTCGCCACCGCCGCGGTGCAGAACCTGCTGGGCGGCGACGAGGCGATGGGCCGCGCCCGCAAGCCCGAGGTGTACTCCGACGCCGCCTACGCGGTGCTGAGCAAGCCGGCCCGCGAGTTCACCGGGCACACCCTGCTGTGCGAGGACGTCCTGCTCGACGCCGGGGTCACCGACCTGTCGGCGTACGACTGCATCCCGGGCTCGGAGCTGGGTGTGGACCTGTGGGTCGACACTCCCAACCCGCCGGGCTACACGCAGCAGCCCTAGGACTCGAACTCGATGACGCCGCGGATGTTGCGGCCGTCACGCATGTCACTGATCGCGTCGTTGATCTGCTCGAGCCGGTAACGCCTGGTCACCAGTTCGTCGAGCTTGAGCTGCGCCGTCCTGGTACAGCGACAACAGCATCGGCGTGCTCGTCCGCGGGTTCATCCCGCCGTACAGCAGACCCTTGAGCTGCTTGCCGAACTGGATCATGTCGACGAGGAACATCGGCACCGAGGTCTGGCTCATCCGTGGCATCGCGGTGAGCAGGCAGGTGCCGGCCTTGCCGGTGAGCAGCAGGCCGGCGCCGACGAGGTCCTCGTCGAGCACGCCCGGTGTCAGCACCACCCGGTCCGCCATCACACCCGACGGTGAGATCGCGGACCAAGCGGCATGGCCTCCCATACCGACGGCGAACTGTGCGTCGCCCCGAAGATCTTCGCCGAATCACGTTTGAACTCATCGGGATCCACCGCGACGACGTTCCTCGCGCCGGCCGCCCGCGCACCCTGGACCGCGTTGATTCCCACCCCGCCGGTGCCGACGACGACGACGGTGTCGCCGGGCCGGGTTCCCACGCCGCGGTGCCCGATCCCCAGCCGGTCGCCACCCCGCACGACACCAGCGACGCGGCGTGGAACGGGATCGACTCGTCGATGCGGATCACCGAATCCTCAGCGACGACGGCGTATTCGGCGAAGGTACCGAGCTGCGTCATGGCCACCAGATCCTCGCCGCCGAGGTGACGGCGGCTTGTCCCGTCGCGTCGCCATCTCCCTCGCGAAGAGCATCGCACCGGCGTCGCAGAGGTAGCTCATCCCGGACACGCACCACCGGCAGCGTCCGCACGCCGGGATGAACGACGTCGCGACGTGGTCACCGGGCTGCGACCGACCGCACGCCCGGACCGACCTGTTCGACGACGCCCGCGCCTTCGTGGCCGCCGAGCAGCGGAAAGTAGTCGGGCACCGGCGCGCCGCTGGCTTCGATCAGCGCGGCGAGTTCGGGTCCGGGGAGCGCGTCACCGGTCGACGTAGTGATCGTCGGAGTGGCAGATCCCGGCGACCGCCATCTTGACGAGGACCTCGCCTTCGCGAGGCGGGTCCAGGTCGATCTCGCAGATCTCCCAGTCCTTGCCGACACCTTGCAACACTGCGGCCTTGCACTTCATCGCGACACTCCATTCCGGGCGATCGACGGTCGCCCCGGAACCAACTGTCCGCTCGTTGGGCCGGCCGCACAGAGTAGCGGGCTACTCAACCCTTCTTACCCAGGCCGAAGCGGCGCCGGCCGTGGCCGGCGAAGGCCCGCATCGCCGCAAGGGCGAAGCGGCTCTGCTTCTTCGGCGAGGAGTACCACAGCATCTCGGACTTCTGGGTGGGCAGCCGCGGAGCCGTGATGGCCTGCTGGCGGCAGAACTTGATCAGCCCGGCGGCACCGCCGCCGCGGTAGCCGATGCCGGAGTCCTTCCAGCCGCCCATCGGCAAGCCGGGGCAGAACACGTTGGTCAGCGCGTCGTTGATGTTGACCGCGCCGACCTCCAAGCGCCGTGCCACCTGCTCACCGCGTTCGGTGTCTCCGGTCCACACGCTGGCCGACAGGCCGTACTGCGAGTCGTTGGCCAGGCGGATGGCCTCCTCCTCGTCGGCCACCTTGATCACCGGCAGCGTCGGCCCGAAGGTCTCCTCGGCGATGCAGCTCATCTCGGGCGTGACGTCGGCGAGCACCGTCGGCTCGAAGAAGGTGCCGACACCGGTGGGCTTTCCGCCGGTGAGCACCTTGGCGCCGGCGGCGACGGCCTCGTCGACGTGCCGCTCGACGATGTCGCGCTGGGCGGCGGTGGCCATGGCGCCGGTGTCGTACTTGAAGCCGGAGTCCTCCTGCCCCTGCTTGACCGCACGCACCTTGTCGGCGAGCTTGGTGACGAACTCGTCGTAGACCGGGGCCTCGACGAACACCCGCTCCACCGAGATGCACACCTGGCCGGAGTTGAACATCCCGCCCCAGGCGATGCCGTTGGCGGCGCGGTCGATGTCGGCGTCGGCCAGCACGATCGCCGGATCCTTGCCGCCGAGCTCGAGGCTGAACGGGATCAGCCGCTCGGCACACGCGACGCGCCACCTTGCGGCCGGTCGCCGTCGAGCCGGTGAAGTGGACGTAGTCGGAGTTCTCGATCACCGACGCGCCGGTTGTCGCCGTAGCCGGTCGCGAGTTTGAGGACCGGCGGGGCGCCGACCTCGTTCCAGCCGCGGACCAGTTCCACCGCCGAAAGCGGTGTCACCTCAGAGGGTTTCAGCAACACCGCGGCACCGGCTGCCAACGCGGGCACCAGGTCGAGCGCGAGCATGGCGAGCGGAAAGTTCCACGGCTCGATCATCCCGACCAGTGGGTACGGCCGGAACACCGTGGTCAGTTTCTTGACCCGGAACAGTGGAGTGTGCGCCTTGGGATGCCGGTCGGAGAGAAACTCCTCGGCGTTGCCTGCCCAGTAGTTGATGGCGTCGGCGATGGTGATCGGCTCCAGGCTGGCGTCGCCGCGGGACTTGCCGGTCTCCGACATCAGCACCTCGGTCAGGTGGTCGGCGTTGTCCAGGACCCAGTCCTGCCACTTCATCATCCAGACCTTGCGCCCGCGCGGACCGATCGCCTCCCACTCCGGCTGGAACAGACGCAGCTCACGGGCCTTGGCGGCCACGGTCTCGGCGCCGTCGATCGGGACGGTCCCCGCGACGCGGCCGTCGGCCGGGTTGCGGACGGTGATGGTGGCCTGATCGGACTTGGGTTCGACCGCAGTCACGGGCCGCTCCTCTCGCTGGGCGGAATGTGTCAGTGAGCCTATCGGCCGCGGCTGCTCTAGAACAGGCCAACCGGTTGGTTGTCCGCCTCGGCCGGCTCGATGAGCTCCGGTCCGTTGTTGCGGACGCTGTTGACCAGCGTCGAGACCTCGCGCATCGCGATGCCGCGGACGTCGGGCGGGGCGGCGAGCAGTTCGGCGTGCGGCCGGCTCGTCGGGGTCCAGCCAGCGGTCCCAGTCCCGCTCGTCGACCACCAGCGGCATCCGGTCGTGGATCTCGGCGAACTCGCCGACGGCGTCGGTGGTGATGATCGTGCACGTCAGCAGCGGGACATCGGCGTCGCTTGCTCCGGTCTTCCAGACCGACCACAGCCCGGCCATGAACAGCGGCTCACCGTCGGCGCGGTACATGTAGAACGGCGTCTTGCGGGCCTTCTTGCCGGCCGGGGTGTCGGGATTGGGCTTCCACTCGTAGTAGCCGTCCATCGGCACCAGGCAGCGCTTGCTCTTGGCCGAGGCGCGGAATGCCGGTGAGGTGGTGACCTTCTCGGCGCGGGCGTTGATCAGCAGCGGGCCCTTGTTCTCCGGGGTGCCGTCGGGGGCGGCCTTGACCCACGGCGGCACCAGGCCCCAGCGCATCAGCCGCACCCGGCGCGTCGGGGTGTCGTCGGGCTCGTCGTGGCGACTGACCACGGTGGCGATGGTCGCCGTCGGGGCCACGTTGTAGTTGGGCCCGCGAGTCTCCCCCGCCACGGCGGTCGCCTCGTCGATGGCATGGATCTTCTCGGCCAGCAGGGCCGGGTCGGTGGTGACCGCGAATCGTCCGCACATGCCTCCATAGTGGCAAGAGCGGCCCGACAGGGCAGGATGTAGCCGTGAGCACGCAACCGTGGACGGCGCCGAGTGCGCCGGGTGCCGTGCACGCCACCGTCACGGTGCCGGGCTCCAAATCGCAGACCAACCGGGCGCTGATCCTGGCCGCGCTGGCCGCGGCCCAGGGCCAGGGCCGCCCCACGATCATCGGCGCGCTGCGCAGCCGCGACACCGACCTGATGATCGGTGCGCTGCAGACGCTCGGCCTCGACGTCGACGGCGAGGGCACCGATCTGACCGTCGGCGGCGGGCTGGCTCCCGAAGCGCGCGCCCGCATCGACTGCGGGCTGGCCGGCACGGTGTTGCGGTTCGTCCCGCCGCTGGCCGCGTTGAGCACCGCGGCCGTCGAGTTCGACGGCGACGACCAGGCCCGGGCCCGGCCGATCGCCCCGCTGCTCGACGCGCTGCGCGGGCTCGGCGTCGACATCGAGGGCACCGGGCTGCCGTTTCTCGGTGCGCGGGCACGGGGCGGTGCGGGGCGGCACGGTCTACATCGACGCCTCGGCGTCCTCGCAGTTCGTCTCCGGTCTGCTGCTGTCCGGCGCGTCCTTCCGCACCGGCCTGACGTTGGTGCACACCGGGACGTCGGTCCCGTCGGCCCCGCACATCGCGATGACGGTGGAGATGCTGCGCGAGGCCGGGGTGGTGGTCGACGACACGGTGGCCAACCAGTGGCGGGTGCAGCCCGGACCGGTCGCGCCGCGACGCTGGCGCATCGAGCCCGACCTGTCGAACTCGGTGCCGTTCCTGGCCGCGGCCGCGGTCACCGGCGGGGCGGTGCGCATCACCGGCTGGCCGGGTGTGAGCGTGCAGCCGGCCGAAACCATCCTGGACATCCTCAAGTTGGTCGGATCGACTGTGCGCCTGACAGATTCGTACCTCGAGGCGCAGGGGGCAGCCGGCGGCTACCCGGGTTTCGACGTCGACCTGCACGACGTCGGCGAGCTGGCGCCCGCGGTGGCGGCGCTGGCGGCACTGGCCGCGCCCGGCTCGGTGTCGCGGCTGACCGGGATCGCGCACCTGCGCGGCCACGAGACCGACCGCCTGGCCGCGCTGAGTGCCGAGATCAACGCCCTCGGCGGTGACTGCGCGGAAACCGACGACGGTCTGGTCATCACCGCGACCCCGCTGCACGGCGGCACCTGGCACTCCTACGCCGACCACCGGATGGCGATGGCCGGGGCGATCGTGGGGCTGCGGGTCCCCGGCGTGGCGGTCGAGGACATCGCGACCACCGCCAAGACGCTGCCGGAGTTCCCGCAGCTGTGGGCCGAGATGCTGGGGCGCGATTGAGACGACACGAGTACGACGAGTCCGACGTCAAGATCCGGTCGGGCCGTGGCTCGCGTCCCCGCACCAAGACCCGTCCCGAGCACGCCGACGCGGTGCCGGCGATGGTGGTCACCGTCGACCGCGGCCGCTGGGGCTGCGTACTCGACGGCGATCCGCAGCGACCGGTCACCGCGATGCGGGCCCGCGAGCTCGGCCGGACCCCGATCGTCGTCGGCGACCAGGTCGACGTGGTGGGCGACCTGTCCGGCCGGCCCGACACGCTGGCCCGCATCGTGCGGCGCGGTGAACGGCGAACGGTGTTGCGGCGCACCGCCGATGACACCGACCCCACCGAACGGGTGGTGGTGGCCAACGCCGACCAACTGCTGGTCGTGATGGCGCTGGCCGACCCGCCGCCGCGCACCGGGCTGGTGGACCGGACGCTGATCGCGGCCTACGCCGGCGGCATCCGGCCGATCCTGTGCCTGACCAAGACCGACCTGGCGCCGGCGCAGCCGTTCGCCGAGCAGTTCGCCGAACTGGATCTCACGGTGATCACCGCCGGACGCGACGACCCGCTGGAGGCGGCGGACAGCCTGCTGACCGGACACGTCACCGTGCTGCTCGGGCATTCCGGGGTCGGCAAGTCGACGTTGGTGAATCGCCTTGTCCCGGATGCGTTCCGGGCCACCGGTGAGGTCTCGGGGGTGGGCAAGGGCAAGCACACCTCGACCCAGTCGGTGGCGCTGCCGCTGCCGGAGGGCGGATGGGTGATCGACACCCCGGGAATCCGGTCGTTCGGCCTGGCTCACATCGAACCCGACGACGTGATGCGGGCGTTCTCCGATCTCGCCGACGTCATCGCCGAGTGCCCGCGCGGCTGCGGCCACATGGGCCCGCCCGCCGACCCGGAGTGCGCCCTGGACGCGCTGACCGGGCCGCAGGGGCGGCGGGTGGCCGCGGCGCGGCGACTGCTGTCGGCGTTGACCGAAGCTTCCGCGTACTGATTTGTTTGACCAAGCCAACAGAGAGGCACACCGCAGTCATGACTTCAGTAACCCAGGTTCCCCAGATCGTCCTCAACGACGGCAACCGGATCCCGCAGTTCGGGTTCGGCGTCTTCCAGATCCCGCCCGATGACACCGCGTCCGCGGTGCGCACCGCGCTGGAGCTCGGCTACCGCCACATCGACACCGCCGAGATGTACCGCAACGAGAAGGGCGTCGGCCAGGGCGTCCGCGACGCCGGCATCGACCGCGACGAGGTGTTCATCACCAGCAAGCTCAACAACGGCTTCCACAAGCCCGACGACGCCCGCCGCGCGTTCGACGCGACCATCGACGCGCTGGGCTTCGACTACGTCGACCTGTTCCTGATCCACTGGCCGCTGCCGACGCTCTACGACGGCGACTTCGTCTCGACGTGGAAGACGTTGGAGGAGTTCAAGAAAGACGGCCGGGCCCGCAGCATCGGGGTGTCCAACTTCCAGATCCACCACCTCGAGGAACTCGCCCGGGACACCGAGACCGTGCCTGCGGTCAACCAGATCGAGGTGCACCCGTACTTCACCAACGACGAGGTGCGCGCCTACGGCATCGAGCACACCATCGTCACCGAGGCCTGGTCGCCGATCGCGCAGGGCGATGTTCTCGACGACCCGGTGGTGGGCCAGATCGCGCAGAAGGTCGGCAAGACCCCGGCCCAGGTGGTGCTGCGGTGGCACATCGAGCGCGGCGACATCGTGTTCCCGAAATCGGTGACAACCGAACGCATCCGGGAGAACATCGACATCTTCGACTTCGAACTCGGTGACGACGAGGTCGACGCGATCTCCGAGCTGGACAAAGGTGTGGCCGGCCGCCGGGGCCCGGACCCCGACACCTTCGACTGGATCCCGAAGTAGCCGACTGTGCGCTGATTGAGTAGCTACGCGGCTTTGGCCGCGCGCTTCTCCCGCCGCCACTCCCGGACGGCGCTGCGATCGCGGTCTTCAGCCCGCGCTTGCGGCCCGTGCGCGGGTCGACGCCCGACGTAACCGGGCTCCAGCTCGGCGAACATCCGCTCGCTGCGGGTCTCCGGTGCGTCGTCGGCGGTGTCGCGCAGGTACTTGTCCGGCAGCGACAGCTTGGCGATGGTGCGCCACGTCTTGCCGTACTGCACCAGGAACGAGCCGGTGGTGTAGGGCAGGTCGTACTTGTCGCACAGCTGCCGCACCCGCACCGAGATCTCGTAGAGCCGGTTGCTCGGCAGGTCCGGATACAGGTGATGCTCGATCTGGTAGGACAGGTTGCCGCTCATGAACCGCAGCGCCGGGCCCGCCGTCGAAGTTGGCGCTGCCCAGCATCTGCCGCAGGTACCACTGGCCCTTGCTCTCGCCGACCATGTCGGTCTTGGTGAACTTCTCTGCGCCGTCGGGGAAATGGCCGCAGAAGATCACCGCGTTGGCCCACACGTTGCGGATCACGTTGGCCACCGCGTTGGCCGTCAGCGTCGAGCGGTAGGTCGCGCGCCGGCGACAGCGACGTCAGCGCCGGGATAGGCGACGTAGTCCTTGACGACCTGCCGGCCGGCCTTGACGCCGAACTCGCGCACCCGGACCAGCGTGGCCTTGCGGTCGTCGCGGCCCTTGAAGATCTTGCCGAGTTCCAGGTGCTGCAGTCCGACACCCCACTCGAAGCCGATCGCCAGCAGGGTGTTGAACAGCAGGTTGCCGTAGAGGTTGAACGGCTTCCACCTCTGGTCGCGGGTGACCCGGATGACGCCGTAGCCCACGTCGTCGTCCATGCCCAGGATGTTGGTGTACTTGTGGTGCATGAAGTTGTGGGTGAACCGCCAGTGCTTGGACGCCCCGCTCATGTCCCACTCCCACGTCGAGGAGTGAATCTCGGGATCGTTCATCCAGTCCCACTGGCCGTGCATGACGTTGTGGCCGATCTCCATGTTCTCGATGATCTTGGCCAGGCCCAGCGTCGCGGTGCCGGCCCACCACGCCGAGCGCTTGGAGCTCGCCGCCAGCATCAGCCGTCCGGCGACCTCGAGGGCGCGCTGCGCGGCGATGGTGCGGCGGATGTAGCGCGCATCCCGCGCGCCCAGGGAATCCTCGATGTCCTGCCGGATGGTGTCGAGCTCGACACCCAGGCTTTCGATGTCGGCGTCGGTCAGATGCGCGAACGCGTCGACGTCGGTGATGGCCATGTGTCACGCCTCCCTTCTCTGCCTACGCTACCGTAACCTACGTACCCGTAGGTTACCTGTCAGTAAACCCTAGACATCGAGCACACAGTCGCCCGATGCCGACGACACACAGGTCTGAATGCGGGTACCCGGCTCGTGCTCGGAGCCGGTCCGTAGATCGCGGACATACCCGTCGACCAGGCCCACCACGCACGACTGGCAGATGCCCATCCGGCAGCCGAACGGCATCTGCACCCCGGCCTTCTCGCCGGCCTCCATCAGCGAGGTGGCCGCGTCGGCATCGATCGTCTTGCCGCTGCGCCCGAAGGTGACCGTGCCCCCCTGGCCGTGGGCGCGCCGCCCGCGACGCCGCGAAGCGCTCCAGGTGCAGACGGTCGGCGATCCCGGCCGCCTGCCACACCTTGTGGGCCGCGTCGAGCATGCCTTCCGGACCGCAGGCCCAGGTCTGCCGTTGCCGCCAGTCCGGAACCTCGTCGTCCAACCGCTGCAGATCCAGCCGGCCCTGGGTGCGGGTGGTGCGCACCGTCAGCCGGTAGCCCTCGTGCGCGCGCGCCAGATCCGCGAGCTCCGCGGCGAACATGACGTCGGATTGCGTTGGGGCGGAATGGATGTGGACGATATCGCCGAGCTGCTCACGGCGTTCCAGCGTGCGCAGCATCGACATCACCGGGGTGATCCCGGAGCCCCCGGTCAAGAACAGCAGCGACGCCGGCGCGGGATCGGGCAGCACGAAGTTCCCCTGCGGGGCGGCCAACCGCACGACCGTGCCGGGTGCGACGCCGCCGACCAGGTGAGTGGACAGGAAGCCCTCGGGCATGGCCTTGACCGCGATGGTGATGGTGCGCGAGCGGCCCGGATGTCACCGGGGCCGACGTCAGCGAGTACGACCGCCACCGCCAGCGCCCGTCGACCAGCAGGCCGATGCCGACGTACTGACCGGGCTGGTAGTCGAAGGTGAATCCCCAACCGGGCTTGATCACCAGCGTCGCCGAATCCTCGGTCTCGCGGCGGACGTCGAGCACGCGGCCGCGCAGTTCGCGAGCCGACCACAGCGGGTTGGCCAACTGCAGGTAGTCATCGGGCAACAGCGGTGTGGTGATCCGCCCGACCAGGGCGCGCATCGCGTCGAGCGCCGGGCTTCTGCCGGCCCCGGCCACCTTGGGACGCACGGTGTCGACGACCTTCGCGTTGACCTTGACGTCGTTCTTCCCCATCAACCTACGGTACCGTAACCTACGGTTCCGTAGCCAGGCCCTCAGAGAAGTTCCAGCAGGAACGGCAGCTCCTGGGTGGCGTACCAGGCCAGGTCGTGATCCTGGGCGTCGCCGACGGTGAGCTCGGCGTCCTCGTCGCCCAGATCCGCCTCGTCGACCACCTCGATCGCCGCCTTGACCGCGGTCTCGGCGGCGGCGTTGTCGACGTAGGCGGCGACCACCTGGTTCAGCGCGACCCGCCCGTTGATCCGCACCACCGCGTCATCGAGATCCGGTCGCGGTGTGACGTCGGCGTCGGGGGCGTCGGCCACCAGGACCGCCCGCCGCAGCGGAAGCCCCGAGTCGCCTGGCTCGGCGGCCAGCAGCCGCATCGACGCCAGAGCCGCCTCCCCGATCGCGACCTCGGCCAGCTCCTCGTCGTCACCCTCGGCGTACGACTCCCGCAGCGTCGGCGTCACCGCGAAGGCGGTGCCGGACAGCGGCTGAACCGACCCGACTGCGACCAGCTGCTGCAACATGGCCAGCGTGGCCGGGATGTACACCCGCATCGAAAGATCAGCCGCCGTTGTCGCGGTCGCCGGTCAGTGTCGCGACGAAGTCGTCGACGTAGGTGGCCAGCTCGCGCGACGGGCGGTGGTAGTCGCCGGTGACCGGCCGTTTGGGCAGGTCGACGGGGGGCGGCTCGACTTCTGTCGTAGTCGATGGTCGACAGCAGGTGCGAGATCATGTTCAGCCGCGCGTGCTTCTTGATGTCGGATTCCACGACGAACCAGGGACTGTTCGGCACATCGGTGTGCACCATCATCTGGTCCTTGGCGCGCGAGTAGTCCTCCCACCGGTAGATCGACTCCAGATCCATCGAACTGAGCTTCCAGCGCCGCAGCGGGTCGTTGACGCGGGCACGGAACCGGCGCAGCTGCTCGTCGTCGGACACCGAGAACCAGTACTTGCGCAGGATGATCCCGTCGTCGATGAGCATCTGCTCGAAGATCGGGCATTGTCGCAGGAAGAGCGCGTGCTCATGGGGGGTGCAGAAGCCCATCACCTGTTCGACGCCGGCCCGGTTGTACCAGGACCGGTCGAACAGCACGATCTCACCCTTGGTGGGCAGGTGCTCGATGTAGCGCTGGAAGTACCACTGGCCCCGCTCACGGTCGGTGGGGGCGGGCAGCGCGGCGATCCGCGCGGCGCGCGGACTGAGGTATTCGGTGATGCGCTTGATCGTGCCGCCCTTGCCTGCGGCGTCCCGGCCCTCGAAGACCACGACCACACGCGCCCCGGTGGCTTTGACCCACTCCTGCAGCTTGACCAATTCCGTTTGCAGCCGGAACAACTCGGCTTCGTAGACGTCGTTGGGAATCTTGCGGACGGACTTCTTGCCCGAACTGACCGGCGCCTCGCCGTCGACCTTGCTCACCGCCGCATACTACGTCGGCGACGCGCTCTACTGCGCGGCCTCGAGAAGTTCCTCGAGTGATTCAGCCAACAGTGAGGGCAGCACGTCGACGTCGCTCATCGCGTCGCGGTCGGCGTTGATGCCGAAGTAGAGCATCCCGCAGTAGGAGGTCACCCCGATGGCCAGCGACTGGTTGTGCAGCAGCGGCGGGACCGCATAGGTCTCCAGCAGCTTGGTCCCGGCCAGGTACATCTGCGACTGCGGGCCCGGCACGTTGGTGATCAGCAGGTTGAACTGGCGGGCCGAGAACTGGGTGGCCACCCGGGTGCCCATCGCGTGCAGCGTCGGCGGTGCGAACCCGGACAGCGTCACGATCGTGCGCGCATCCACCAGGGTCGCCGCCGCCGAATGCGATTCGGTGGCGTGGGCGATCTGCGACAGCCGCACCACCGCGTTGCCCTCGCCCACCGGCAGATCCACCAGGAACGGCGCCACCTCGCTGATCGCCTGGCCCGGCCCCGAGGACTCCAGTTCGGCCTCCGGGTACACCGACGTCGGGGCCATCGCCCGCACCGTCGAGGTGGTGGTGACCGGCTCCCCGCGGGACAGCAGCCAGTTGCGCAGGGCACCGGCGATCACGGCCAG
Source organism: uncultured Actinomycetota bacterium (assembly GCA_963786695.1). GTDB lineage: Bacteria > Actinomycetota > Actinomycetes > Mycobacteriales > Mycobacteriaceae > Mycobacterium. The sequence continues at coordinate 269,293 of CAWBAL010000035.1, read as the reverse complement.
CACGACGTCGTTGACGTCGCAGTCGTAGCGCGACCGGACCCGCCGGTAGTCCGCCAGCGAACCGGCCGCCACGCTGAACCTGCCGGTTGCGGGAGACCTTGGTGTTCAGCGGGCTGTCCGGCGCGGTGCCGCGGGCCACCGTGCGGGCGATGTCGGTCGCGCGGCGGACGAGGTCGGCCAGCTCGCCGCTGTTGGTGATCACGTCGGTGACCGTCGAGCGGACCGCCTCCAGCTGCTGGCCGGGCCGGGCGAGCCAGTCGCCGACCGCGCCGAGCAGCAGCTGGCGGCTGCTGGGCTCGCGGCCGGGGATCCAGATGTCCTCCCCGAACGCCGGGGGCCGCTGGGTGCGGTCGGCGATGACGTGGCCGATCTCCAGGGCCGTCATGCCGTTCACGAGCGCCTGATGCGACTTGGTGTAGACGGCCAGCCGGTTCTTGGCCAGGCCTTCGATGAGATACATCTCCCACAGCGGGCGCGAGCGATCCAGCGGCCGGGAGCCCAGCCGGGCGATGAGCTCGTGCAGCTGGGCGTCGCTTCCCGGCGACGGCAGCGCAGACCGGCGCACGTGATAGGTGATGTCGAAGTCGGGGTCGTCGACCCACACCGGGCGCGCCAGGCCGAACGTCACCTCGCGGACCTTCTGCCGGTAGCGCGGAATCTGCGGCAGCCGGCGTTCGATGGTCTCCAGCAGGGTGTCGTAGCTCAGCCCCGACCGCGGCTTGCGCAGGATGGACAGCGAGCCGACGTACATCGGCGTCGAGGTGTTCTCCCGGTAGTAGAACGAGGCGTCCGATGCTGACAGACGAGTCACCATCGTTGCGACATCCCCCTCTGCGACTACTCCCATTTCCCCGGGTCGCTCCGCTCCTGCCCGCCGAGCCCCGAGTCCGTCTGGACACGGTAACCGCCGACAGCGGTCCCCCGCATCGCGGGTGCATACGCGCACGGGCTGTCTGTGCCATCATGTCGGCATCGGTTCGCTCCTCTCCAGCGACCGGTCCCCCTGTAGACCGATCACCGGAGAGTGCCCATGACCAGCGTCGTTCCCGTCGTCGACTACGAGCCACCCACGCTGCATGCACCCGGCCCGGTGCGCCTGACCCGCCGGCGTGCGCCGGCCGCGCCGCAGCGTCCGGCACCGCTCCCGGACAGCACCCCACTGCGCGCCGCGGGCGGGTTCGCCGACGCGGCACTGCGGCGGGTACTCGAGGTGATCGACCGTCGCCGGCCCCTGGCTCAGCTGCGGCCGCTGCTGGCGGCGGGGCTGGTCGACTCGCTCCTGCCTGCCGTCGCCCACCACGACCGGCGCAGCGCCGCCCGGTTGCGGCGGGTGCGGGTCCAACCCGTCGGCACCGACGGCACGGCGGCCGAGGTGGCCGCCATCTACACCCGCGACGAGCGGGTGCGCGCGATCGCCTGCCGGGTGGAGCAGGTGGCGACGGTCAACGGGATGCGCTGGCAGGTGGTCGCCCTGCACCTCGGTTAGCTACGACGCAGCGTCTTCTGGTCCTTGGCACGCTGCCGCGCGGCCTCGCGGCGCTCCTTGCGGGTGCCACCGGCCGGCGGCGGCATGCTTGCCGCCATTGCGCTTCACCTCGGCCGAGCCGTCCTCCGCCGGACCGCTGTAGGTCAGCTGGCGGGACTCCTCGTCGTCGATGCCCTTGGCGCGCAGAGCCGTCGCGCGGCATGGCGTCCGCTGGGCTCCTCGTCCTCCTGGGCGCGCCGAGATCGGCCAGCCCCTGCGGGGTGGCGACCGGGGCGACCGTCGGCGCCGTCTGCGGCACGGCCTCGACCTGGACGTTGAACAGGAAGCCGACCGACTCCTCCTTCACGCCGTCGAGCATGGCGATGAACATGTCGTAGCCCTCGCGCTGGTACTCGACCAGCGGGTCGCGCTGCGCCATGGCCCGCAGGCCGATGCCCTCCTTGAGGTAGTCCATCTCGTAGAGATGCTCGCGCCACTTGCGGTCGATGACGTTGAGCAGCACGTTGCGCTCGAGCTGGCGCATGGCGCCCTCACCGGCAAGCGCCTCGATCTCGGCTTCTCTTGTGGCGTAAGCCTTTTCGGCGTCGGCGATCAACGCGTCCAGCAGCTCTTCGCGGGTCAGCTCACCGGGTTCGCCGACCGCGTCGGAGTCGATGAGGTCGTGGTGGTCGATGCCCACCGGGTAGAGCTGCCGCAGCGCGGTCCACAGCTGCTCGAGATCCCAGTCCTCGGAGTAGCCCTCGGCGGTGGCGCCGTTGACGTAGGCGGTGACGACGTCGACCAGCATGTCGTGGGCCTGCTGCTGCAGGTTCTCCCCCTCGAGGATCCGGCGGCGCTCCTCGTAGATGACCTTGCGCTGCTGGTTCATCACCTCGTCGTACTTGAGGACGTTCTTGCGGATCTCGAAGTTCTGCTGCTCGACCTGGGTCTGCGCGCTCTTGATCGCGCGGGTGACCATCTTGGCCTCGATCGGCACGTCGTCGGGCAGGTTGAGCCGGGTCAGCAGCGACTCGAGCGTCGCGCCGTTGAAGCGCCGCATGAGCTCGTCACCCAGCGACAGGTAGAACCGCGACTCACCCGGGTCGCCCTGGCGTCCGGAGCGGCCACGCAGCTGGTTGTCGATACGACGCGACTCGTGGCGCTCGGTGCCGAGCACGTACAGACCGCCGACGGCGATGACGTCCTCGGCCTCCTCGGCCGCCTCGGCCTTGACCTTGGGCAGTTCCTCGTGCCAGGCGGCCTCGTACTCGTCGGGCGTCTCGACCGGGTCCAGGCCCCGCTCCCGCAGCCGCAGGTCGACCAGGAAGTCGACGTTGCCGCCGAGCACGATGTCGGTACCGCGGCCGGCCATGTTGGTGGCCACCGTGATGGCGCCGCGCCGGCCGGCCTCGGCGATGATGCCGGCCTCCTGCTCGTGGTACTTGGCGTTGAGGACGTTGTGCGGGACGCGCCGCTTCTGGAACTGCCGCGACAGGTACTCCGAGCGCTCGACGCTGGTGGTGCCGATCAGGACCGGCTGGCCCTTCTCGTAGCGCTCGGCGACGTCGTCGACGACGGCGATGTACTTGGCTTCCTCGGTCTTGTAGATCAGGTCGGTCTGGTCCTTGCGGACCATCTCCCGGTTGGTCGGGATCTGGACCACGCCGAGCTTGTAGATCTCGTGCAGCTCGGCGGCCTCGGTCTCGGCGGTACCGGTCATGCCGGCGAGCTTGTCGTAGAGCCGGAAGTAGTTCTGCAGGGTGATCGTGGCCAGCGTCTGGTTCTCGGCCTTGATCTCGACGTTCTCCTTGGCCTCGATGGCCTGGTGCATGCCCTCGTTGTAGCGCCGGCCGACCAGCACGCGGCCGGTGAACTCGTCGACGATCAGGACCTCGCCGTTGCGGACGATGTAGTCCTTGTCCCGCTGGAAGAGCTCCTTGGCCTTCAGGCAGTTGTTGAGGTAGCTGACCAGCGGCGAGTTGGCGGCCTCGTAGAGGTTGTCGATGCCGAGCTGGTCCTCGACGAACTCGACGCCGAGCTCGTGCACGCCGACGGTGCGCTTGCGGATGTCGACCTCGTAGTGGGTGTCCTTCTCCATCAGCGGGGCGATGCGGGCGAACTCGCTGTACCAGTGCGAGGCGCCGTCGGCCGGACCGGAGATGATCAGCGGGGTGCGGGCCTCGTCGATGAGGATGGAGTCGACCTCGTCGACGACGGCGTAGTTGTGGCCGCGCTGCACCATCTCTTCGACCGAGTGGGCCATGTTGTCGCGCAGGTAGTCGAAGCCGAACTCGTTGTTGGTGCCGTAGGTGATGTCGGCGCCGTAGGCGACGCGGCGCTCGTCGGGGGTCATCTGCGCCAGGATCACCCCGACCTCCAGGCCCAGGAAGCGGTGCACCCGGCCCATCCACTCGCTGTCGCGTTTGGCCAGGTAGTCGTTGACCGTGACGACGTGCACGCCCTTGCCGGCCAGCGCGTTGAGGTAGGCAGGCAGCACACAGGTCAGGGTCTTGCCCTCACCGGTCTTCATCTCGGCGACGTTGCCGAAGTGCAGGGCCGCACCACCCATGACCTGGACGTCGAAGTGGCGCTGAGACAGCACCCGCCAGGCCGCCTCGCGGGCGACGGCGAACGCCTCGGGCAGCAGGTCGTCGAGGTCTTCGCCGTCGGCGACGCGCTTCTTGAACTCGTCGGTCTTGGCCCGCAGCTCGGCGTCGGTGAGCTTCTCTACGTCGTCGGACAAGGTGTTGACATAGTCAGCCACCCCCCTGAGGCGCTTGACCATGCGACCTTCGCCGAGGCGCAGCAACTTCGAAAGCACAATCTTCCCCTGGAATAGACAGAGGACGTTTCCCCTGTGGATTGGAGGCTTGAGCGCCCTCCATCCTAGGTGACGCGCTCGGTTCGCTCCCCCCACGCGCTCAGGCGAGCCGGATCAGGCCGCCGCCTCGCGCCTAGGCGAGGCGAATCAGGCCGTAGTCGTAGGCGTGCCGGCGGTAGACGACCGTGGGTCGATCCGTCTCCTTGTCCTGGAACAGGAAGAAGTCGTGCCCCACCAGTTCCATCTCGTAGAGCGCATCGTCGACCGTCATCGGCTTGGCCGGATGTTCCTTGGTCCGCACGATGCGGCCGGGCTCGTGATCCTCGACGGTGCCCTGCTCGACGGCGGCTCCGGTGTCCTTGTTCGGGGCGAACGCCTCGACGGCGTCCACCACCGCGGTGGCCTGGTGCAGCGAGACCGGCGTCTTGTCGCCGTAGTGGACCTTGCGACGGTCCTTGCTGCGGCGCAGGCGGTTCTCCAGCTTGTGCACCGCGGCCTCGAAGGCGCCGTAGAAACTGTCGGCACAGCCTTCACCGCGGACGACGGGGCCGCGTCCGCGCGCGGTGATCTCGACGTGCTGGCAGTTCTTGCGCTGGCGGCGGTTGCGTTCGTGCTCGAGCTCGACGTCGAAGCGGTAGATCGAGCGATCGAACCGCTCGAGGCGAGCAAGCTTCTCTGCGACATAGACGCGGTAGTGGTCGGGGACCTCGACGTTACGACCGGTCACCTGAACCTCGGCGCCTGCGTCGGTTTCGGAGGATTCGTCGGCGTCGGTCAGCTGATCGGCGTTCACGGATTGTGTTGACATGCTTGACAACTCGTTTCTCTTACGGGTTGCACGCACTGGGGCGTGCCCGGCCTGTCATTCGAAGACTGCGCCGGGCAGGAAGGGCACGGACTCTCACCCGCCGGCGCCAGAGGTCGAAGAACTCACCTCCTACCGTTCTCGGCGAAGTGGCGGACCTATGTGCTAGATCCCCCGTGATGTGTTCACGGTGTGTTGGCCCCGACGGTAGTCGGTGTTCACGCGGTGGTGCCACCTTTTCGATGCACCTGTTCCCAGTTCTTTCGACCTTCGTTACAAGGACCAAAGTCACGCATGGGCGAGGGTCAGCACAGCTGTCACTTTCGCCCCTGCAGTGTGCAATGTCCGCACCGCTTCGCGGGCCGTCGCGCCGGTGGTGACGATGTCGTCGACCAGCAGGACGGGACCCGCCACCGGGCGGATGAGCCGCACCCGTCCGACGAGGTTGCGCTGGCGCGCGGTGCTGGTCAGTCCCACCGAGTCACGGACCATCGCCCTGGTGCGCAGGGCCGGCACGACGGTGATGGCGGGGTGGGTCCGGGTCGCGACGGTGGCGATCCGGGCGACCGGGTCGCCGCCGCGGCGGCGGGCGGCCGACGCGCGGGTCGGGGCGGGGACGACCGTGACCGGGGTGTCGAGAATGCCCCAGCGGATCAGGTGGTCGATGCCCATGGCCAGGGCGCGGGCCAGCGGCGCGACGAGGTCGCGGCGGCCGTGCTCCTTGAGGGCGACGATGGCCTGCCGGCGCGGGCCGGCGTAGCGGCCGAGGGCGAAGACGGGCACGCCGGGGTCGACGCGCGGCGTGACGAGATGTGGTTCGTCGGCCTTGACCTCGAGCGCCGCGGCGCAGGCGTCGCACCACCGGGTCGACGGTGCGCCGCAGCCGCCGCATTCCAGCGGCAGTACGAGGTCGAGCATGGCGTCAGTGTGCCGCCAGGGTATGACAGGCCTAGTTGTCCTGTGGGTGGTGGTTGTGGTTGGAAGGGGTCGTACCACCACCAGTCGGCGCGTTCGCCGGTCGGCCCGGGATAGGGCGGGACATCGGGTGGCGGACCGGTGGGTGGCCGCGCCAGTGATGCCTGGCGCTCAGTGGCTGCCCGTCGCTGTCGGTGACCGTCAGATTGTCGGCGGGTCCGGTGATGGTGATGTCGCCGCGGTGGTGAGCCCGATGGTGGAACGGACAGAGCAGAACCAGGTTGGCCAGCTCGGTGGGGCCGCCGTCTTCCCAGTGCCGGATGTGATGGGCATGCAGACCGCGGGTGGCCCCGCAGCCGGGGACCGCGCAGCTGCGGTCGCGGTGCTCCAGGGCGCGGCGCAGCCGCCGGCTGACCGTGCGGGTGGCCCGCCCGACACCGATGGGTCGGCCGTCGCGTTCGAACCACACCTCGCAGGTGGCATCACAGGTCAGGTATTGGCGTTCGGCGTCGGAGAGCAGCGGACCCAGATGCAGGGCGGCGGCGCGCGCCTCGACATCGACGTGCACCACGACGGTGGTGTGCTGCCCGTGCGGGCGGCGCGCGGCTTCGGCGTCCCAGCCGGCTTCGACCAGACGCAGGAACGCATCCACGGTGTTCGGCATCGGCGGCGCACTGCTCCGATCCGTGATCGTCGTGGTCGCGGCCTGTTTCCACTCGGCGATCAGCGCCTCCCGATGCGACGTCAGCGCCGCGTCGAACGTCGCCGCCTCGTCGTGGGGCAGGGTGATCCGCCAGCAGGTGAACTGCTCATCGCCGGTCTTGGTGATCGAGCGGCTGCGGTTCGGGCCGGGGGTCGGGGTCGGGGCGCGGCTCGAGCTTGACCGCGGTGCGCAGCTGGTTGACCGTGGCGACCGCAGCCAACTGCGCGTAATGCTCATCCGATCCGTCGCCGGCGCGTGCGGCGATGACACCGACCTGATCCAACGACAGCCGACCCTCCCGCAGCTCTCCTGACGCAGCGGGGGAACTCCTCGAGCCGGCGCGCCACGGTGGTGATCGCCTTGGCGTTGGCCGATGAGCGAGCCCAGCTTCCAGGCCACCAACGCCGCGATCGAGCGGGCACCGGTGGCGCCGCAGAGCTTGTCGCGATCCATCTCGGCGACGATCTCCACGATGCGCCCATCGATCGCGTTGCGCTGCCCGGCCAACTCCGCCAACTCGTCGAACAACACCTCCAGGCGCTCATTAGGCAGCACAGCCGTGGCAGCGGTCGAGGACATAACCCCATCTCGCACCCGGGTCCGACAATTTTCGGCCCCGCCAAACCTGCTGTAGTTCAACGGTTTAGCTCAGCTACCCCATCAGCACCCGGATCGGGTCGCTGCCGTCCCAGCCATCCGCCGCCGACCGCACCAGCTCGGCCATCCCGACCGTCGCGGGCGTGAGTTCCATCAGTTCGATGACTGTCGCGGGTCCGGCCGGGGGCTCGAAGTACGCGTACCGCGCCGAGTCCGGGTCGCCACCGGACCACACCACCGGCCAGCCCGCGGCCCGGCCGGCCGCCAGCGCGTCGTCGAAGTTCTCCGCCCAGTAGGCCAGCTGGTGGTAGCCGTCGCCGCCGGCATCGGTGAACTCCTTGTAGATCGACGGGGTGTCGTCGTCGGCGTGGATCACCTCGATCTGCAGATCACCGCTGTTGGCGAAACCGATGGTCAAACGTCACCGTGCAGGGCTCACCGCGGTACAGCCCCGACTGCGTGATGCCACGAAGCACATACCAGGGGCCGACGCCGAGCTGCACCCACTGCTCCAGTGTCTGGTCGAAATCGCGCACGATGTAACCGATCTGGCGGATCACGCCGGGCAGCACAGGTCCGGACACGCGATGCTCCTTGTCAGCCGGGCAGCACCGGCACCGTGCCGGGCACCATGAAAGGTCGTACATCAGACCAGGATTGGCCGTTCTCGGCGGTGGTGCCCGACAGCTGCAGCACGCCGCGGGCGTCGGAGACGTAGACCGCCGACGGGTTGGCGGCCACCGACGACACCGGGATCACCAGGTTGCCGCTGGGTCCGTCGGAGTTCACTCCGTCGAGGTTGACGTAGGACACCGGGTGGGCGGGATCGGTGCGGGTGACCACCATGTCGTCGCCGGTGCGCCAGGACAGTGACACCACCGAGGAGCCCAGCCCGAAGCCCAGCCGGCGCGGATAAGTCATCGCGAACTCGCCGACCGGGGTCTGCTCGATCTCGGCCAGCACCACCTGGCCGTTGATCACCATCGCCGCCCGGGTGCCGTCGCGAGACAGCTGCAGTTCGGTGATGGCGCCGGGGTACTTCGACGTCACCGCCGCGGAATCCACCGGGATGCGAGCGGGCTGGCCGGAGGCCTCCTCCTGGATCACCCGCACCACGCTGTTGCCGTCGACCACCACCCAGACCGCGTCGTCCAGCGCCCACGACGGCCGGGTCAGCGACCGGGCGTCGGTCACCTGCGCGGCGGCCCCGCCGTTGGGCCCGATCCACAACGACGACGCCATGTCCGGCGCGCCGCGGCGCAGGGTCACCACCGAGGCGATGTCCTGGCCGGTGCGCGACAGCGCCGCCGCCGCCTGGTCCCCCATCGCGCCGAACGATCCCGGGACCGGAGTCGCCCGCTGACCGTCCAGCGACACCATGGCGCCGCCGAGCAGCGCGTGCACGCCGGCCGAGGCGCCGTCCACCGCGCCCGGGTCGGTGGCCGCCAGGTCGGTGGTGTTCCACCCGTCGGCGAACCGGTCGTCGAGGGCGGCGCCGTCGGCGTTGATGACGTAGGGACCCTTGATGTCGGCGCGGGCCAGGGTCCAGATGATCTGCGCGGCAACCAGTTGCCGACTGTGCGGATCGGTGGTGGTGAGGTTCTCCAGTTCGACGCGGGCGCCGCCGTAGCCGCGCCCGATGCCGGTCTTGCCGCCGTCGGCGCGGGTCACCGGACCGATCATCTTCAGCGGCGGGCCCAGCAGGTTGCGCACGGTCTTGGCCATCTCGGGCCGCGGACCGGCGATCAGCTTGCTCACCAGTTCGGTGGCCAGCTGATCGGGGTCGGACACCGCCAGGTAGCGCGGGTCGGGCACCACGGTCTTGCCGGTCGGGTCGACGAAGTAGAGCGTGGCGCGCTTGTAGGTGGACTGGAACTGCTGCCAGTCCAGGAACACCCCGTTGGGCAGCTTGTTGATCCGCCAGCCGTCCGGCGTCTGCATCAGTTCGATCGGTCCGGGGTCGGGCAGCTGCCCGTCGGCGGTCTCGAACACTCCGATGTCGGACAGCGAACCGAGCATGTCGGCCTTCATCGTCACCGAAACCCGGTCCGGAGTCCGTGTTTCGACGAACACCACCTTGTCGATCAGCAGCGCGCCGCCCTGGTCGTCCCAGTCGTTCGACGCCGATTCGGTGAGGAACTGGCGGGCCGCCAGATGCCGGTTGGCGGGATCGGCTGTGGCCTTGAGGAATTCGCGCAACAACTGGTCGGGGTCCATGCCGGGAGTCGGCTTGGGCAGGCTCTTGGGCTGGGGCCGCTCGACGGTCCCGATGGCCTGCGGCGCCGACGAGTTCGGCACCCCCGCGCATCCTCCCGTCAACATCGCGACCAGTCCGACCATCAGCAGGGTCAGCAACCGGCGTGTCACACGCTCTCCTGCGCGGGTTCGCGCTGGCGCAGTTGGCGTTGCTGCTTGCGGGCTTCCCGGCGCTCTGTCGCAACGGGTTTCAGTGGTAGCGGACTGGTGGTGACCTTGTGACCGCGGGTCAGCGGCAGCGTCAGCCGGAAGCAGGCGCCCTTGCCCGGTTCGCCCCAGGCCTCCAGCCGGCCCTGGTGCAGCCGGGCGTCCTCGATGCTGATCGCCAGGCCCAGTCCGGTGCCGCCGGAGCGGCGCACCCGCGACGGGTCGGACCGCCAGAACCGGCTGAACACCAGCTTCTCCTCGCCCGGGCGCAGGCCGACGCCGTAGTCGCGGACCGTGACCGCGACGGTGTCCTCGTCGGCGGCCATCCGGATACGCACCGGCTTGTGTTCGGCGTGGTCGATGGCGTTGGCGATCAGGTTGCGCAGGATGCGTTCGACGCGGCGCGGGTCGACCTCGGCGATGACCTCCTGCTCGGGCACGTCGAGCAACAGTTCGATACCGGCCTCGTCGGCCAGGTGCCCGACGTTGCCCAGCGCCCTGTTGACCGTCAGAGCGCAGGTCGACCGCCTCCACCGACAGCTCGGCCACACCGGCGTCGTGGCGGGAGATCTCCAGCAGGTCGTTGAGCAGGGTCTCGAACCGGTCGAGCTCGTCGACCATCAGCTCGATCGAGCGCCGCAGCGCCGGGTCGAGTTCCTCGGAGTGGTCGTAGATGAGGTCGGCGGCCATCCGCACGGTGGTCAGCGGGGTGCGTAGCTCGTGGCTGACGTCGGAGGTGAAGCGGCGCTGCAGGTTGCCGAACTCCTCGAGCTGGGTGATCTGGCGCTGCAGGCTTTCGGCCATGTCGTTGAACGACACCGCGAGCCGGGCCATGTCGTCCTCGCCGCGAACGGGCATCCGCTCGGAGAGATGGCCCTCGGCGAAGCGTTCGGCGATCCGCGATGCCGAGCGCACCGGCAGCACCACCTGCCGCGAGACCAGCAGCGCGATCCCGGCCAGCAGCACCAGCAGCACCAGACCGCCGGTGGCCATGGTCCCGCGAACCAGGGTGATCGTGCTTTCCTCGCTGTTGAGCGGGAAGATCAGGTAGAGCTCGAGATTGGGCACGCGCGACGGTGCCGGGGTGCCGATCAGCAGCGCCGGGCCGGAGAAGCTCTCGGTGTGCACGGTGGAGTACTGGTAGCTGACCTGTCCGGCCTTGACGAAGTCGCGCAACGATTTCGGGATCTGGTCAACCGGGCCGGTGCCGGTGGCCGCCCGCGGGCCGTCGCCGGGGACCATCAGCACCGCGTCGAAGGTGCCCGCGAGCGCGGCGCCGGAGGACTGGCCGGTCTTGGAGATCAGGGTGTTGCGGGCCAGTTGCAGGCTGCTGTCCAGCGAGCGCGCCTCCTCGCCGCTGACGATCCCGCTGACGGTGTTGCGGGCTCCGGTCGATCTCTTCGGTGGCGGCGCGCACCTTGACGTCGAGTACCCGGTTGGTGATCTGGCTGGTCAGCACGAAGCCGAGCACCAGGATGACGGCCAACGACAGACCCAGCGTCAGCACGACGACGCGCAGTTGCAGTGAGCGTCGCCAGACCTGCGCGACTGCCCGACTCAGCGCACTGGTGCCCCGAACCAGGGGACCCGATCGTCCCCAGGGACCGCGGATGCGCCGCCTCGAGGCGAAAATCACAAGTGGCGCTCCTCCCCGGCGCCGCCGGGGGTCACGGCGGTCCGGCCTTGTATCCCACTCCTCGAACGGTCAGCACTACCTGCGGGTTCTCCGGGTCCTTCTCGACCTTGGCCCGCAAGCGTTGGACATGCACGTTCACCAAACGGGTGTCGGCGGGGTGGCGATATCCCCACACCTGTTCGAGCAGCACATCACGAGTAAACACCTGCCTGGGTTTGCGTGCCAGCGCCACCAGGAGGTCGAACTCCAGCGGAGTCAGCGAAATCTGCTCGCCTTCGCGGGTGACCTTGTGGGCCGGCACGTCGATGTCGATGTCGGCGATCGACAGCATCTCGGCCGGCTCGTCCTCGTTGCGGCGCAACCGGGCGCGCACCCGTGCCACCAGTTCCTTGGGCTTGAACGGCTTCATCACGTAGTCGTCGGCGCCCGACTCCAAGCCGAGCACCACGTCGACGGTGTCGGTCTTGGCCGTCAGCATCACGATCGGCACACCGGAGTCCGCGCGCAGCACCCGGCACACGTCGATGCCGTTCATGCCGGGCAGCATCAGGTCCAGTAGCACCAGATCCGGGCGCAACTCGCGCACCGCGGTGAGCGCCTGCGTACCGTCGCCGATGACCGCGGTGTCGAAACCCTCACCGCGCAGCACGATGGTGAGCATCTCGGCCAGCGACGGGTCGTCGTCGACAACCAGAATCCTTTGCCTCATGTTGTCCATGGTGTCACCGAATCGCGACAAACCCCGGCTAGCACGCGGCGAGTTGCGACATTTACCCTGCGTGCAACGACCGGGCCAGCGCGGCCGGCTCGACGTCCGGAGCGACGACCGACCACGGTCCGCCCCAGTCGGCGGCCGCCAGCTCGGCGTACACCGCGCCGGTGCGCTGCTGCAGGCCGTCGTCGCGTTCGTAGGCGTCGCGGGCCCGGTCGGCCTCCTGCTCGGCCCGGTGCCGGGCACGCTGAGCGGCCAATTCGACCGAGGCGTCGAGCAGTATCTGCCGGTCGGGCCGGGGCAGGGCGAACCGGTCGTATTCGAGTCGGCCGACCCACGACACCACCTCCCCGGCGATGCCCTGGTGCAGGCGGGCAGCGCTGTAGGCGGCGTTGGAGGCGACGTAGCGGTCGAGGATGACGACGTCGTGCGCAGCGCACAGGGCCGCGATGTGGTCCTTGGCGCCGGCGCGGTCGAGCGCGAAGAGCACCGCCATCGCGTAGACCGAGTCCGCGAGGTCACCGTGCTGGCCGTGCAGCGCCTCGCTGGCGAGATCGGCGGTGACCGAGTCGCCGTAGCGCGGGAAGGCCAGTGTGGTCACCGACCGGCCGTCGGCCTCGAAAGCGTGCTGCAGGCCCCGGCCCAGCGTGCGCTTGCCGGCACCGTCGAGACCCTCGATGACGATGAGCACGCAGCGAGCCTAATGCCGAGGTGACAGAACCTCAGTAGCGGTAGTGCTCCGGCTTGTACGGGCCCTCGACGTCGACGCCGATGTACTCGGCCTGCTCCTTGGTCAGCCTGGTCAGCGAACCGCCGAGAGCCTCGACGTGGATCTTGGCGACCTTCTCGTCGAGATGCTTGGCCAGCCGGTACACCTCGTTGTCGTACTCGTCGTTCTTGGTCCACAGCTCGATCTGCGCGATGACCTGGTTGGAGAAGCTGTTGCTCATCACGAACGACGGGTGGCCGGTGGCGTTGCCGAGGTTGAGCAGTCGGCCCTCGGACAGCACGATGATCGAGTGGCCGTCGGGGAAGATGAACTCGTCGACCTGCGGCTTGATGTTGATCCGGCGGATGTCCGGGTCACGCTCGAGACGGGCCATCTCGATCTCGTCGTCGAAGTGGCCGATGTTGCCGAGGATCGCCTGGTGCTTCATCGACTGCATGTGCTCGAGGGTGATGATGCCCTGGTTGCCGGTCGCGGTGATGACGATGTCCGCCCAGCCGATGGCCTCTTCGACGGTCTTGACCTCGAAGCCGTCCATCAGCGCCTGCAGCGCGTTGATCGGGTCGATCTCGGTGACCGCCACGCGTGCGCCCTGCGCCTTGAGCGCCTCGGCGCAGCCCTTGCCGACGTCGCCGTAGCCGCAGACCAGCGCGGCCTTGCCGCCGATCAGGACGTCGGTGCCGCGGTTGATGCCGTCGATCAGCGAGTGCCGGGTGCCGTACTTGTTGTCGAACTTGCTCTTGGTGACCGAGTCGTTGACGTTGATGGCCGGGAACGTCAGCTCGCCGGCGGCGGCGAACTGGTAGAGCCGCAGCACACCGGTGGTGGTCTCCTCGGTGACGCCCTTGACCGACTCCGCGACCTTGGTCCACTTCGTGCTTGTCGGCCTCGATCGAGCGACGCAGCAGGTTCAGGAAGACCTTGTACTCGTCGGAGTGCTCGTCGCCCTCCGGGCGGCACGACGCCGGCCTTCTCGAACTCGGCGCCGCGCAGCACCAGCATGGTGGCGTCACCGCCGTCGTCGAGGATCATGTTCGCGGGCTCGCCGGGCCAGGTGAGCATCTGCTCGGCGGCCCACCAGTACTCCTCCAGCGACTCGCCCTTCCAGGCGAACACCGGAACGCCCTTCGGCTCCTCCGGTGTGCCGTGCGGGCCGACGACGGTTGCCGCCGCGGCGTGGTCCTGGGTGGAGAAGATGTTGCACGACGCCCAGCGCACCTCGGCGCCCAGCGCCACGAGGGTCTCGATCAGCACGGCGGTCTGGACCGTCATGTGCAGCGAGCCGGAGATCCGCGCGCCCTTGAGCGGCAGCACGTCGGCGTACTCGCGGCGCAGCGACATCAGGCCCGGCATCTCGTGCTCGGCGAGCCGGATTTCCTTGCGTCCGAACTCGGCCAGTGCGAGGTCGGCAACCTTGTAGTCGATTCCGTTGCGGGAGTCCGCAGTCAAAGTCATGGCCACAACGTTATCCCGGGCCACCGGGCCGGAACCAAATCGGGTCAGCCGACCTTGACGACCAGCTTTCCGACGTTCTTGCCGTCGAACAGCATGTTGATCGCCGTGGGCAGCTGCTCGAAGCCCTCGACGACCGTCTCCAGCGGCTTGAGTTTCCCTTGCTGCATCAGGCCCGCGATCTCGGTGATCGCCTCCGTCGCCTGCCCGAAGTGGTCGAGGACGATGAAGCCCTTGACCAGTGCGCGCTGGATGAGCAGGTTGCCGAAAGCCCGTGGGCCCGGCGGTGGACCTTCGGCGTTGTACTCCGAGATGAGTCCGCACAGCGCCACCCGGGCGCCGATGTTCAGCCTGGTGAAGATCGCATCCATCAAGGCGCCGCCGACGTTCTCGAAGTCCACGTCGATGCCGTTGGGAGTCGCGGCCTTGAGCTGGGCGGCCCAGTCGTCGGCGCGGTGGTCGACGGCCGCGTCGAACCCCAGTTCGTTGATGAGCAGCGCGCACTTCTCCGGTCCGCCGGCGATGCCGACCACGCGTGCGCCCGCCGCTTTGGCGAGCTGACCGGCAATCGAGCCGACCGCGCCCGCGGCGGCCGAGACCACGACCGTCTCGCCCGGCTGCGGCTTGCCGATGTCCCGGATGCCGACCCACGCGGTAAGCCCTGTCATCCCCAATGCACCCAGGTAGGCACTCGGCGAGATGCCCTCGGCGATGTCGACCGGATTCACCATCGAGGCATCGGAGAGGACCGCGTACTCCTGCCAGCCCAGCAGACCCTGCACGGTCTGGCCGACCGAGTAGTTGGGATTCTTCGAGGCGACCACCTGGCCCATGCCTGCCGCTCGCATGACCTCGCCGATGCCGACCGGCGGCAGGTAGGTGGGTGTGTCGTTGATCCACATGCGGTTGGTCGGATCCAGCGAGATCCAGTCGACCCGGACGAGCGCCTCGCCGTCGCTGATCTCGGGAACCGGCTGTTCGTCCAGCTCGAAGGTGTCCGGACCGATCCGCCCGGAGGGGCGCTGACGAAGGAGGAAGCGACGGTTTCGTTCGGCCATCAGCGCACCGTACGTCAGGAAATGTCCGCCACGCCATACCGTTCGGCGAACGGGGTCATCAGGCGCGCGAGATCGGCGGCGACGTCGTGGTCGGCCTCCGGCGGCATCGAGACGTAACTCATCGCGAGCCGGACGATCGCGCGGGCCAGCACACCGGCATCCTGTTCGGTGGTGCCGACCCAGCTGTTGATGAACGACTCGGTCAGCCGCGCGGAGCAGTGGGTGATGATCGGGCCGCTGTCGGTGGTGATGAGCTGAAGCAGGTCGGGCTTGGCCTCACCGGAGAGCAGCGAGATCACCAGCGGGTCGGCCGCGGACTCGGTGAAGAACGCCCGGAACCCCTGAAGGAACGCGGTATAGACGTCGCCGACGTTCGTCTCGATCGCCCCGGACACAGCGCCGACCAAGCGATCGGCCAGCCGCATCGCGTAGGCCTGCGCGAGACCCTGCCGCGAGCCGAACTCGTTGTAGATGGTCTGCCTGCTGACGCCGGCGGTGCGGGCGACGTCGGACAGCGTGATGGCCGACCAGTCCTTGGCCAGCAGCTCCTCGCGCATCGCGTCCAGCACGGTGTCGCGCAACAGCGCGCGCGAGGCCTCGGGATAGGGAACCCGGGACCTAGTCACACGCGTGAGCGTAACCCCGGCCCGATTGCCTCGCTCCTCCTCCGCCTCGTTCCTCAGCGGCATCGTCGACTCGACGATCACCCGCGGGCGACTTCCACCATCACGAAGTCGGACTTGGCCGCGCCGCAGTCCGGGCAACTCCAGTCGTCGGGGATGTCGTCCCACCGGGTGCCCGGCGCGATGCCGTCTTCCGGCCAGCCCTTGGCCTCGTCGTACTCGAAGCCGCACTGCATGCAGAGGAAGAGCTTGTAGTCGTTGTCCGTCTGCTCTTCGCGCAAGCGCTCATCGCTGTCCCTCATTTACTGACCTCCATGGATTCGAAGTCGACCTTCTCGCGAACGCCGCAGTCGGGGCAGCACCACTCGTCGGGGATGTCGGCCCAGGCGGTGCCGGCCGGGAATCCCTCCCGGGCGGCACCTTTGGCCTCGTCGTAGGTGTAGTCGCAGACCGGGCACTTGTAGGCGCTCATGCGTCGGCTCCCGCTCCATAGCGGGCCAGGATCTTGGCGCGCCGACGCGGCTCGATGTTCACCTTGGTGATGTCGCCGTTGTAGTGGTCGAGCACCCGGTGGTCCATCATCCGGCGCCAGATCCACGGGAAGTAGGTGACGCCGATCAGGGTGGCGTAGCCGCTGGGCAGTTCCGGCGCGCCGTCCATGTGACGCAGCGTCTGGTAGCGACGTGTCGGGTTGGCGTGGTGGTCGCTGTGCCGCTGCAGGTGATAGAGGAACAGGTTGGTCACCAGGTGATCGGAGTTCCAGCTGTGCTGCGGTGTGCAGCGCTCGTAGCGGCCGCTCGGCGTTCTTCTGCCGCAGCAGACCGTAGTGCTCGAGGTAGTTGACCGACTCCAGCATCGAGAAGCCGAACACCGCCTGGATGACCACGAACGGGATCAGTGCGGGCCCGAAGACCGCGATCAGCACACCCCAGAACACCACCGACATCAGCCAGGCGTTGAGCACGTCGTTGCCCAGCCAGGTGCGCGGGTCCCACGGGCTCTTGCCGGTGCGACGAATCCGGGCCGCCTCGAGGTGCAGAGCGGACTTCGCGCTGCCCCACACGCTGCGCGGCAGGAACTCCCAGAAGGTCTCGCCGAAGCGCGACGACGCGGGGTCCTCCGGGGTGGCGACGCGCACGTGGTGGCCGCGGTTGTGCTCGATGTAGAAGTGGCCGTAGCAGGTCTGCGCCAGGCTGATCTTGGACATCCAGCGCTCCAGCGACTCCTTCTTGTGCCCCATCTCGTGGGCGGTGTTGATGCCGGTGCCGCCGAGCACGCCGACCGAAAGGGCCAGCCCGATCTTGGCCACCCAGCTCAGGCCGCCTTCGTACCCGAGCCAGCTCAGGTTCGACGCGGTGAACGCGTAGGCGCCGAAGAGGACGGTCGCGTACTGGAACGGGATGAAGATGTAGGTGCAGTACCGGTAGTACTTGTCGTTCTCCAGGTACTCCATCACCTCGTCGGGCGGGTTCTGCCCGTCCCGGCCGAACTTGATGTCCAGGGTCGGCAGCAGCACGTAGATCAGGAACGGCCCGACCCAGAAGAACGCCTGCGAGGCGGTGGTCCAGCCGAACTGGTTGAAGGCCCAGATGATCGGCAGCATCACGAACAATGCCGTGGGCGGCACGAGGCCGAACAGCCACAGATAGCGCTTCTTGTCCCGCCACTGGGTGGCGGGCGCCTGTGCGGCGCCGGTGTCGAGTTGGGACGTCACGTCATACCTCCATGTGAAAGCCATCACTTGATGTGTTGACTATAGAGGCTGATTTGTCGGCTGTCTAGACAAATGACCGTCTTTTGTAAACTACCTGGTCGTTGCCGCCTGCCTGTGGCCGAGCACCGAGTGCCGCCGGCCGTAGGCGAAGTAGATGACGAAGCCAACGGCCATCCAGATGCCGAATCGGATCCAGGTCAGCCCCGTCAGGTTCAGCATCAGCCAGACACAGGCGACGATCGACAGGATGGGCAGCGCCGGCACGAAGGGCACCGTGAAGCCGCGCTCGAGATCCGGCCGGGTGCGCCGCAGGATGATCACCCCGGCCGACACCAACACGAACGCGAACAGCGTGCCGACGTTGACCATCTCCTCGAGCTTGCCGATCGGGAACACCGTCGCCGCCACCGCGATGAGGACGGCGACGATGACGGTGATCCGCACCGGTGTGCCGTGCGAGCCGGTGCGGGCCAGCGCCCGTGGCAGCAGCCCGTCACGCGACATCGCGAACAGCACCCGCGACTGGCCCAGTACCAGAACCATCACCACGGTCGTCAGCCCGGCGAGCGCACCGATCGAGATCACCTTGGCCGCCCAGTTCACCCCGTTGATTGCGAAGGCGGTGGCGAGATTGGCCTGCCCGTGCCCGCCCTTGCTGGCGAGCTCGGTGTAGCTGACCATGCCCGACAGCACCACCGACACCGCCACGTAGAGCAGCGTGACGATCGCCAACGAGGCGAGGATTCCGCGCGCGACGTCGCGCTGCGGATTCTTGGTCTCCTCCGCCGTCGTGGCCACCACGTCGAAGCCGATGAACGCGAAGAACACGATCGAGGCGCCGGCCAGCAGGCCGAACCAGCCGTAGTGGCTGCTCTGCGCGCCGGTCATCAACGAGAACACCGACTGGTTCAACCCGCTGCCGTCATTGCCCTTACCGGTTTCGCCCGGCGGGATGAAGGGGGTGTAGTTCGCGGCCTTGATGTAGAAGGAACCGACGATCACCACCAGGGCCACGACCGCAACCTTGATGGCGGTCATCGCCGCCGAGAAGTTCGACGAGAGCTTGGTGCCCAGCGCCAGCAGGGTGGTGACGAAGACGACGATCAGCAGCGCGCCCCAGTCGAAGTCGAACGGACCGACGTCGATGACACCGCCGGAGAAGCCGAAGACGGTGCCGAGGTAACTCGACCAGCCCTTGGCCACCACGGCGGCGCCGACGGCGAACTCGAGGACCAGGTCCCAGCCGATGATCCAGGCGGTGAGCTCCCCGAAGGTGGCGTAGGAGAACGTGTATGCGCTTCCGGCCACGGGCAGTGTCGAGGCGAACTCGGCATAGCACAGCGCCGCCAGGCCGCAGGTCACCGCGGCGATGACGAACGACACCGAGATGGCCGGGCCGGTGATGTTGCCGAACGTCGACGCGGTGACGGTGAAGATGCCGGCGCCGACCACGACCGACACGCCGAACACCGTGAGGTCCCACCAGGTGAGGTCCTTGCGAAGCCGGGTGCCGGGTTCGTCGGTGTCGAGGATGGATTGCTCCACCGACTTGGTGCGCCAGTTACGGGTCATCCACGTGTCCCTTCCGCTGTCCCGATTAGCCGGTGATGCAGGAGGGTACGTGGGTCGTCATGGGCGGACCGGCGAAACCGGCGAAACTGGCGAGGACACCACGCGATCGTCATCGGCGCCAGCATCGCCGGCCTGTGCACCGCGCACTCGTTGCGCCGCGAGTTCACCGCCTACGTGCCCAGCCGCAAGCAGCTCGAGTGGCAGATCCGTTCGCGGTCGCGAGCTACAACCCGACCTACGGGCAGGGCATGACGTTGAGCTCCATCCAGGCCGGCCAGCTGCGTGGCGTACTCGCTTCGGGCACAACGGATCTCGCCGCGGAGCTGAAACGGGCGATCCGGCACAACATGGGACTGTGGTGCGAGCAGCAGCGCACCGCTAGCGCTGGACCGCGCGATCGAGATCCGGCTCCAAGTAGATGACCTTGGCCGCAGGCACTTTCGCCCGCACGGCCGCCTCGGCGTCGTCGATCGTTCGGGCCACCGTGGCCAGATCGGTATGGGCGGCCAACGCGATCTTGGCGGCGACGAGCATCTCCTCCGGACCCAGGTACTGCGTACGGAGGTGGATGACACGGTCGACGTGCTCGGTCTGCCACCAGTGCCGCCTCGATGGCGTTGCAGTCGTCGGCGGTGGCACCCTCACCGATCAGCAGGCTGTGCATCTCGACCATCAGGATGACCGCGATCACGCCCAGCAGCGCGCCGATCATCATCGTGCCGATCCCGTCCCAGATCGCGTCACCGGTCAGCATGGTCAAACCGACGCCCAGCAGCGCGAAGACCAGGCCGATCAGCGCACCGGTGTCCTCCAGCAGCACCACCGGCAGTTCGGGGTTGCGCGACCGGCGGATGAACTGCCACCAGCTGCTGCCGCCCTTGAGCGGCCGCGACTCGACCATCGCGGTGCGAAAGCTGTAGCGTTTCCAAGCCGATTGCCACCACCAGGATGACGACGGCAACAAAGGGCGAGACCAGCGGCTCCGGGTGGGAGATCTTGTGGTAGCCCTCGTAGAGCGCGAAGATCGCGCCGAGCGAGAACAGCACCAGCGCCACGACGAACGAGTAGAAGTAGCGGCTGCGCCCGTACCCGAACTGGTGCAGACTGGTCGGCTTCCTTGCGGGCCTGGCGCTGACCGAACAGCAGCAGTCCCTGATTGGAGGTGTCGGCCACCGAGTGCACGGACTCGGCCAGCATCGAGGAACTGCCGGTGATCAGGAACCCGACGAACTTCGCCGCGGCGATGCCGGCGTTGGCGACCAGCGCGGCCAGGATCGCCTTGGTGCTGCCCTCGGTAGACATGCGGTGTGCTCCTGTTGCTCAGCGCCCGTTAGAGGCCAACCGTAGCGCGGAAGAGTTTCGTCGGCTGATCGGCCCTCAGCCGGATCGGTCCGTCGTCGGCGGCGACCCACGCCGACGAACCGCGGTGCAGCGTCACCTCGTCGGATTTGGCGCACACCACGACCGAACCCTCGGTACAGACCAGGATCTGCGGGCCGTCGTGGCGGGAGGGGGCGTCGACCTGGTGGCCGAGGTGCTCTCCGTCGAGCATCAGCACCGAGGTGGCGAACTCCGGCGCCGGGGTCTCGTAGACCAGTTCGATGCCGTCGCGGTGGGTGGGCGGGCGCAGCACGGCGTCGCCGGCCGGCGCGAAGTCCAGCACCCGCAGCAACTCGGGGACGTCGACGTGCTTGGGGGTCAGACCGCCGCGAAGAACGTTGTCGGAGTTGGCCATCACCTCCATGCCCACACCGCGCAGATAGCTGTGCAGGTTGCCGGCCGGCAGGAAGATCGCCTCGCCCGGCTGCAGCGTGATCCGGTTGAGCAGCAACGAGGCCAGCACGCCGGCATCGCCGGGATAGCGTTCGCCGAACTCCAGAACGGTCTTGGCTTCGGCCACGAATTCCGTTGCACCGGAACGCATGTAGCCGACCGCTCCCTCCAACACCGCGGGGATCAGCGCGTCGAGGTCGGGTTGCGGCGCGGTGATCCAGGTGGTGAACAGCGCGCGAAGGCCGTCGGCGTCGGACTGCCCGGACAGCAGTGCGATGTAGGGGTCGAGCGCCGGAACCGCCAGCGCACGCATCAGTTCGACCGAGCGTGGCCGCGGGCCGGAAGCCGGCGAGCGCCTCGAACTCGCTGAGCGCCACCAGCAATTCGGGCTTGTGGCTGCGGTCGCGGTAGTTGCGGATCGGCGAGTTCAGCGGCACGCCCAGCCGGTCCTCGCGCAGATAGCCTTCGACCGCCTGCTCGGCACTGGGATGGGCCTGCAGCGACAGCGGCTCGTCGGCGGCGAGCACCTTGACCAGGAACGGCAGCACATCACCGAACCGGGCCCGCACCGCGGCGCCCAGCTGGCCTTCCGGATCGGCGCGCGACGGCGTCGAGCAACGACGTCTCGGTGCCGTCGCCGGTCTCCAGCCAGGCCGGATCACCCGGATGGGCGCCCGAACCACAGCTCCGCCTCGGGGTGCGCGGTCGGCGACGGTCGTCCGGTGAACTCGGCGATCGCCGTCCGCGATCCCCACGCGTAGGTGCGTATCGCTCCTCGTAGCAGCTCCACTGCCTTGCTATCCCCCCAACAATCTCAGGTAAACCGCGGCCATCTCCAGCCGGACGGCCAACGTCGCCAGCTGTTGTTCGATCCGCCCCGCCTGCACCGGGACCGAGCCCGCCTCGCCGACGTCCTCGGCCCCCACCACGTCGACGTCGTCGAGTCCCGCCACCCGCGCGGACGACCACCGGCCGCTCGGCGTCCAGGGCCAGCGCGAGCACCCGCGTGCCGGCTGGACAGCGGTCCGTCGATCTCCTCGTCGTGGAACAACGCGTCGACCGGGTTCGCGAAACCGCTTTGCCATTCCGCCACGTAACGCGACGATGGCGTCGGCCAGTCCGGCCGCGGCCACCGGCCGGTGCGCCACCCGCAGCAGCACCGCCGCGCCGTGGCGCGCCGAGCGCCAGGGTGGCCACGCAGTCGCCGGCGAGCACCACCTGACGGTCGGCCATCCGCTCGGCCAGCGCTTTGGCCGGGTTGGTGAACACCTCACGGCCGACGCTGTTGCGCAGCGCCTCGGCGTCGAGTTCGTCGGCCAGGGCGGTGAGGTCAGCTGTTCAACGCGGGGTCGATGGCCTGCAAGGTGGCCAGACCGGCGGCGAGATAGCGGCACAGCCCGAACTCGTCGGGCACCCACAGCCGCGGGGCCAGGACCGCGGTCCTGCCCGCGGTCGCGTCGCGCAGCGGGCCTTCGTACGGGGCGGCGACGACGACGCCGCGCACCCCGGCGCACGGCGGTCGCGGCCGCGCCGACCAGTGCCGGATCGCCCGGGTCGTCGCCGGCGACCACGAGCACGTCGAGCGGCCCGATCCACGGCGGGGATTGCGCGGCGACCACGATCGGCTCGCCGGCCACCCCGCTGAACGACGCCGGCGAGCATGGTGCCTGCGGCTCTCGGCCGGACCGCGGCCGGCGACCCAGATCAGCGTGCGGGGCCGCTGGCCGGCGCACCGACTCCAGCGCACCCTCCTCGACGGCGGCCGCGGTGGCCCGCACCTGGGCGCCGGCCATCGCCGCGGCCCGCAGCAGCCCGTCGCGGTCGGCTTCCAGCAGTCCCTCGATGTCGTCGAGGTCCACCGTGGCGTGCGGCGAACTCATGTGACGGCCTCGCGCTGCGTGGCTATCTCGTCGGCTATCCGGCCGACGATGTCGTCGATCTCCTCGGCGGTGCGGGCCTCGACGTTGAGCCGCAGCAACGGCTCGGTGTTGGAGGTCCGCAGGTTGAACCAGGCGCCGTCGCCGAGGTCGACGGTGACCCCGTCGAGATGGTCGAGTGAAACAACTTCGATTGCCAAAGTTTTTCAGGACTGCCTCGACACAGGTCGGGGCATCCGCGACGCGGAAGTTGATCTCGCCGGAGGCTTCGTAGCGCTGGTAGTCGGCCATGAAGTCCGACAGCGGAC
Organism: uncultured Actinomycetota bacterium; assembly: GCA_963786695.1. Classification (GTDB taxonomy): domain Bacteria; phylum Actinomycetota; class Actinomycetes; order Mycobacteriales; family Mycobacteriaceae; genus Mycobacterium. The sequence continues at coordinate 246,132 of CAWBAL010000035.1, read as the reverse complement.
GGTCCTGCTCGCCGAGTGCGGCCAGCACGTGCAGCGCGGCCAGCATGCCCGAATCGGCGCCCCAGAAGTCCCGGAAGTAGTAGTGCGCGGAGTGCTCGCCGCCGAAGATCGCGCCGGTGTCGGCCATCAGCCCCTTGATATAGGAGTGGCCGACGCGCGAGCGCACGGGTGTTCCGCCGCGCTCGATCACCAGCTCGGGCACCGCCCGCGAGGTGATCAGGTTGTGGATCACCGTGGCACCGATCTCACGCTTGAGCTCCCGCGCGGCGACCAGCGCGGTCACCGCCGACGGCGAAATCGGCTTGCCGAGCTCGTCGACGACGAAGCAGCGGTCGGCGTCCCCGTCGAAGGCCAGACCGATGTCGGCCCCGGTGTCGATCACGAACTTCTGCAGGTCGACCAGGTTGGCCGGTTCCAGCGGATTGGCCTCGTGGTTGGGGAAGGAGCCGTCGAGCTCGAAGTACAGCGGCAGCACGGTCAGCGCGGAGATCGGGCCGAGGACCGCCGGTGCGGTGTGTCCGGCCATCCCGTTGCCGGCGTCGACCGCGACCCGCAGCGCACGCAGTTCGGTGAGATCGACCAGCGATCGCAGGAATTCGCCATAGTCGGCGAGCACGTCCTGATCGTGAACCTGCCCGCGCGGACCGTCGTAGGCCGGCACACCGGCGATCAGCTCGTCGCGGATGATCGACAGCCCGGTGTCGTCGCCGACCGGCTTGGCCCCGGCCCGGCACAGCTTGATGCCGTTGTAGGCGGCGGGGTTGTGGCTGGCGGTGAACATCGCACCCGGGCAGTCGAGAAAGCCGGAGGCGAAGTAGAGCTGGTCGGTGGAGGCCAGTCCGATCCGCACGACGTCGAGGCCCTGCGCGGTGACGCCCTCGGCGAATGCCGCCGACCAGCGTCGGCGAACTCTCCCGCATGTCGTAGCCGATTGCGACCCGGCCGCCGTGGGCGCCTTCGCTGCGCAGCAGCCGGGCGAACGCGGCACCGACGTCGGTGACGAAGGCCTCGTCGATCTCCTCACCGACCAGACCACGCACGTCGTAGGCCTTGATGACACGGCGTACCGCGGCGGCGGGCCTGGACATGGCGGATCTCCTGACCGAGAGGGACTCTTGGCCGCCAGCCTATCCGTTCGGACGCGCCGGTACGGGCGTCCTTTCGACGTCAGTCCGTCGGATCCGGCAAGACGCGCAGGTGTCCGCGGCGCCGGCCCGCGGTGGTGGGCCGATGCGCGGCCGCCGCCATCATCCCGGCACCCGGGGCAGGCGCGTGCGCGGCGCCGCTCGGATCGGAGAATCCGGTCATCGGCGCGCCGGACGGGCAGCTCACGTCCTTCTCGGACGGCGTCGGCCAGGGCGATCAGATCGTCGTCGTCGACGAACTCCGGCAGCGGACCGGCATGGCGCACCAGTTCCCAGCCGCGCGGCGCGGTGATCCGGTTGGCGTGGCCGACGCACAGGTCCCACGAATGCGGTTCGCGAACGGTGGCCAGCGGGCCGACGACGGCGGTGGAGTCGGAGTACACGAACGTCAACGTCGCCACCGCGAACAGGGGGCACGCGGGCCGGGAGCAGCGACGCGGAACATTCACGCCGTGAGGTTATCGCGCGGCAATCACAGGTGGTCGGCGGACACGCGCGGCGGCACGAGTGCCGATTCACAACCGTTACGATCGCTCCCGTGGCCGATTCCCGCAGTTCCCGGCGAGGTGGTCGATCCGGCGGTGCCGCCGGGTCGCGCCGCGGACGCGGGATGCGCGGTCCACTTCTGCCCCCGACGGTCCCGGCCTGGCGCTGCCGCGCGGAGCGTTTCGACATGGCGGTGCTGGAAGCCTACGAGCCGATCGAGAGACGCTGGCAGCAGCGGCTCACCGGATTGGACGTCGCCGTCGACGAGATCCCGCGGATCGCTCCGAAGGATCCGGAGAGTGTGCAGTGGCCGCCGGAAGTCGTGGCCGACGGGCCTATTGCGTTGGCCAGGCTGATCCCGGCGGGTGTCGACGTCCGCGGTCAGAACACGCGAGCGCGAATCGTGTTGTTTCGCAAGCCGATTGAACGACGGGCCAAGGACTCGATCGATCTGACCGATCTGTTGCATGACATTCTGGTGGCTCAGGTGGCCACATTTCTCGGAGTCGAGCCATCGGTCATCGACCCGAGTCTGGAAGAGGAATAGCGGCTAGATGATGCCGCGCTTGAGGCGACGACGCTCCCGCTCGGAGAGTCCGCCCCAGATGCCGAAGCGCTCGTCATGCGCCAAGGCGTAGTCGAGGCACCACTCACGCACCTCGCAGCCCAGGCAGATGCGCTTGGCCTCTCGGGTGGAGCCGCCCTTCTCCGGGAAGAACGCTTCAGGGTCGGTCTGCGCGCACAGCGCGCGTTCCTGCCACTGTTCGTCGCCCGGTTCCATCGTCGTCACATCGACGGGGTCGGGCACAAGACTCAGATGAGCGCGCGCCGTTACCCCCGTGTTCTGCGAGCCGGTAATGGTGTGCGGCGCCCCCAGCGCGCCAATGAAGTGCTGATAGGACATTTCCGCCTCCTCACCTGGTTTCGTCGAGTCCTGCATGTCGCCCACTATTGAACTGTGGCCATCCCAATTCGAACATATGGTCGAATCTCGGTCTGCGACACCGAAACCGGCAGGTTGACCGCGAAATGACACTGATGTGATTAGACACGCATGCAGTGGTCCGGTCAAGCGAATCAACAGAATTTGATACCACTTTCCTGGGACATTTCCGTGAGTCGATGCCCCGGCGTGTCTTGGGAGTGATCCGATCGTGACCGCGTGCGGCACTCGATGACCCGACCGCCTAGTGTCGGTCGGTGTGAAGATCACCGTTCTGGTCGGCGGCGTGGGGGGCGCCCGATTCCTGCTGGGGGTGCAGCGACTGCTCGGTTTGGGTCAGTTCGCCGGCCAGATCTCAGGGGCCCCAGGCGATCTTGATCATGAACTCACAGCGGTGGTCAACGTCGGCGACGACGCCTGGATGCACGGCGTGCGGATCTGCCCGGATCTCGACACCTGCATGTACACCCTCGGCGGCGGTATCGACCCCGAACGGGGCTGGGGACACCGCAACGAGACGTGGAATGCCAAAGAGGAATTGGCCGCCTACGGCGTGCAACCGGACTGGTTCGGTTTGGGTGACCGGGATCTGGCGACACATCTGGTGCGCAGTCAGATGCTGCGGGCCGGATATCCGCTGTCGCAGGTGACCGAGGCGCTGTGCCACCGCTGGTCGCCGGGGGCCACACTGCTGCCCGCCAGCGACGACCGCTGCGAAACCCACGTCGTCATCACCGATCCGGAAACCGGCGATCGCAAGGCAATCCACTTCCAGGAGTGGTGGGTGCGCTACCGCGCGCAGGTGCCCACGCACAGCTTCGCGTTCATCGGCGGCGAGAACGCCAAGGCCGGACCGGGAGTCGTCGACGCGATCAACGACGCCGACGTGGTGATGCTGGCGCCGTCGAATCCGGTGGTGAGCATCGGCGCGATCCTCAACATCCCGGGCATCCGCGGCGGCACTGCGGTCCACCGGAGCCCCCGTGGTCGGCTACTCCCCCATCATCGGCGGAAAGCCATTGCGCGGCATGGCCGACGAATGCCTGTCCGTGATCGGAGTCGAAACGTCCTCCCAGGCCGTCGGCCGCCACTACGGTGCGCGGTCGGGCACCGGGATCCTGGACTACTGGCTGATCTCCGAGGACGACCTCGCCGAGATACCCGGAATCACAGTGAAATCGATCCCGCTGCTGATGTCCGACCCGCAGGCCACCGCCCAGATGGTGCGCGCCGGATTGGAACTCGCGGGCGTGACTCCGTGAGCCACGAGCACGGACACGGCCGCACCGGTCGAAATCCTGCCCGTCACCGGCCTTCCCGAGTTCCGTCCCGGTGACGACCTCGCCGCGGCGGTCGCGTCCAACGCGCCGTGGCTGCGCGACGGCGACATCGTCGTCGTCACCAGCAAGGTGGTGTCCAAGTGCGAGGGCCGCATCGTGGCCGCCCCCGCCGACCCCGACGAACGGGACGCGCTGCGCCGCAGACTCATCGACTCCGAGGCCGTGCGGGTACTGGCGCGCAAGGGCCGCACCCTGATCACCGAGAACCGCATCGGCCTGGTGCAGGCCGCCGCGGGGGTCGACGGGTCCAACATCGGCGCAACCGAATTGGCGCTGCTCCCGGTCGACCCCGACGGCAGCGCCGCCGCGCTTCGGTCCGCGCTGCGCGACCGGCTGGGTGTCGAGGTCGCCGTGCTGATCACCGACACCATGGGCCGCGCCTGGCGCAACGGACAGACCGACGCCGCGATCGGCTCGGCCGGGCTGCCGGTGCTCTACGGCTACGCGGGTGCCGTCGATTCGCACGGCAACGAGTTGCTCGTCACCGAAGTCGCCGTCGCCGACGAGGTCGCGGCCGCCGCCGATCTGGTCAAGGGCAAGCTGACCGCCGTACCCATCGCCGTGGTGCGCGGGCTTCGGTTGACCGACGACGGCTCCACCGCCGCAGGGCTGTTGCGCGGCGGCGAGGACGACCTGTTCTGGCTCGGCACCGCCGAGTCGATCGAACTGGGCCGCCGCCAGGCGCAACTGCTGCGCCGTTCGGTGCGCCGGTTCGCCGACGACCCCGTCGAACCCGCGCTCATCGAATCGGCAGTCGCCGAGGCGCTCACCGCCCCTGCCCCGCACCACACCCGCCCGGTGCGCTTCGTCTGGCTACAGGACCACGGTCGGCGCGTCACCCTGCTGGACCGGATGAAGGACGCCTGGCGAGCCGACCTGGCCGGTGACGGCAAGCCGGCGGACAGCGTCGAGAAGCGGGTTGCCCGCGGACAGATCCTCTACGACGCACCCGAGGTCGTCATTCCGTTCCTGGTACCCGAAGGGGCGCACAGCTATCCGGATGCACGGCGCACCGCCGCCGAGCACACCATGTTCACCGTCGCGGTCGGGGCGGCGGTGCAGGCGCTGCTCGTCGCGCTCGCGGTCCGCGGCGTCGGCAGCTGCTGGATCGGCTCGACGATCTTCGCCCCCGACCTGGTCCGCGAGGTCCTCGACCTGCCCGCTGAGTGGGAGCCGTTGGGCGCCATCGCAATCGGCTATCCGGCCGAGCCAGCCGAGCCGCGCGACCCGGCGCCCGTCGGCGATCTGCTGGTACGGAAATGAGCGTCAGGGACTCGGCGATCGAACTGCTCACCGACTGGGGTGCGCCCGACGCCGCCCAGGATGCGCTGCGGCACGCCGTGCTGGCGTTCCTGAACGCGCGGCCCGATGCACTGCCAACGCAGCTGTGTCGCAGGACATGTCACCGCGTCAGCCCTGGTCGTCTCCGACTCCGGCGATGAGGTGCTGCTCACGCTGCACCCGCGCCTGGGCCGCTGGGTGCAGCTCGGCGGGCACTGCGAGGCAGGACGATTCCGACATCGTCGCCGCCGCCCTGCGGGAAGCCACCGAGGAGTCCGGGATCGAGGGACTGAGCATCGACGCCGACCTCGGCGCCATCCACGTCCACCCGGTCACCTGCTCGCTGGGTGTGCCGACGCGACATCTGGATCTGCAGTTCATCGCCCGGGCGCCGGCACAGGCGCGAATCGCCATCAGCGACGAGTCGCTCGATTTGCGGTGGTGGCCGCCCGACGAACTGCCGGACGGCACCGACGCCGCGCTGGCGCACCTGGTCGCGGTCGCGCGCGCGCCGCTAGATGTCTGACGAGTAGCGGATGCCGCAGTCCGGGATCGACACACCGGGCCACACCCGCGCGCCGCGCAACAGCTCGCAGCGCGCGCCGATGTCGGCGCCGTCGCCGATGATGCCGTCGCGGATCAGCGCGCGTGGTCCGATCCGGGCGCCGAAGCCGATGATCGAGCGCTCCACCACCGAGCCGGCCTCGATCTTGGCGCCGTCGAAGATCACCGCGCCGTCGAGCCGCACCCCGGGGCCGATCTCGGCTCCGCGGCCCACGACGGTTCCGCCGATCAGCACCACGCCGGGCGCCACCGAAGCGCCGTCGTGCACCAGGCTCTCCCCGCGCCGTCCGCCGAGCGCGGGCGAGGGTGCCAGGCCGCGAACCAGGTCCGCCGAGCCGCGCACGAAGTCCTCCGGCGTGCCCATGTCCCGCCAGTAGCTGGAGTCGACGAAGCCGCACACCTTCACCCCGTCGGCCAGCAGCGCCGGGAAACACCTCACGCTCGACCGACACCTCGCGCCCGCGCGGAATCCGGTCGATGATCTCCCGCTTGAAGATGTAGGTACCGGCGTTGATCTGGTCGGTCGGCGGGTCTTCGGTCTTCTCCAGGAACGCCTGCACACGGCCGTCGGCGTCGGTGGGCACGCACCCGAACGCCCGCGGGTCGCTCACCCGGACCAGGTGCAGGGTCAGGTCGGCTTCGCTGCTCGTGGTGGGCGGCCAGCATCTGCCGCAGGTCCATACCGGAGAGCACGTCGCCGTTGAACACCATCACGGTGTCGTTGCGCAGCTTGGGCACGACGTTGGCGATACCGCCGCCGGTGCCGAGCGGGTGTTCCTCGGTGACGTAGTCGATCTGCAGGCCGAGTTTGGAGCCGTCGCCGAATTCGTTCTCGAACGTCGCGGCCTTGTAGGACGTCCCGAGGATGACGTGCTCGATGCCCGCGTCGGCGATCCGCGAGAGCAGATGGGTCAGGAACGGCACCCCGGCCGTGGGCAGCATGGGCTTGGGTGCCGACAGCGTCAGCGGCCGCAGCCGGGTGCCCTTGCCGCCGACGAGGATGACCGCGTCGACCCCAGCCGGATCAACATCACTCACCGAGCCCCCAACCCTTTCGCCAACTCCCGCTTGGACTTGCGTACCGCTGCGCGCGACCGCACCCTGAGCGCGCCCTTCATCGTCCACCGCAGCGGCGCCCGCCACCATCCGAAATGACGATCGGACAGGTAAATGTAGGTGCTGTCGTGATGGGCGCGCAGGTTGCGGGCCGGATCGCGGCCGGTCGAGTGGCCCTTGTCGTGCAGGATCTCCGCCGACGGGACGTAGACGTTGAGCCAGCCGGCCCGGCCGAGCCGGTCGCCGAGGTCGACGTCCTCCATGTACATGAAGTAGCGCTCGTCGAACCCGCCGACCTGCGTCGAAAGCCGCGCGCCGCACCAGCAGGCAGGAACCCGACAGCCAGCCGACCGGCCGCTCGCTGGGCTCGAGGTACTCCTGGCGGTAGGCCTTGGTCCACGGGTTGCGCTTCCAGGCGAACCCGACCACGGCGTGCATGCCGCCGCGCACCAGGCTGGGCAGGTGGCGCGCCGACGGGTACACCGAGCCGTCCGGGTCGCGGATCAGCGGTCCCAGTGTCGCGGCCCGCGGCCAGCGCTCGGCGGCGTCCAGCAGCGCGTCGATGCTGCCCGGGCTCCACACCACGTCGGGGTTGGCCACGATCACGAACTCGTCGTCCGCGGGGAGCTTGGCGACGGCGCGGTTGACCGCGCTGCCGTACCCGAGGTTCCCGCCGGTGCGCAGCAGCTCGGTGCCGGGATAGCGCTCCAACGCCTCCTCGGGCGCCCCGTCGATGGAGCCGTTGTCGGCCATCACCACGGTCAGCGGCCGGTCGGTGGCCACCGTCAGCGACGACAGGAAGCGATCGAGGTGTGACCCCGGGGAATACGTCACCGTCACCACGGTCAGGGGGCGGCTGGAGGTCACGGCGTAGAGGGTAGCCGTCCGTCGTCGACAGGCTGGGCAAGCGCGTCGGCCAAGGCCTGCCGCCACGGCCGCAGCGGAGTCAGTCCGGCCCGCACCGACGTCGCCATCGACAGCGCCGAGTACACCGGCCGGCGGGCCGGGCGGGGAGCCTGCGCGGTGCTCACCGGACGGACCCGCTCCGGGTCGGCGCCGACCTCCTCGAAGACGGCGCGGGCCTGCTCGAAGCGGCTGACCGCGCCCTCGTTGGCGGCATGCAGGATCGGTTCGCGGATGTGGCCCTCGCCGGCCTCGAGCAGCGCTCCCACCAGGTCTTTGGCGTACGTGGGCGACCCGATCTGGTCGTCGACGACGTCGACGGTGCGGTCGGTGGCGGCCAGCCTGCGCATGACGGCGACGAAGTCGTTGCCGGCGCCGCCGGTGTACACCCACGAGGTCCGCACGATGTTGGCGTCGGGCAGCGCGGCCAGCACGGCGAACTCGCCGGCCAGCTTGGCTGCGGCCGTAGACGCTGAGCGGGTTGGTGGTGTCGCCCACCTCGTACGGGTGACGTTGCTCACCGCCGACGGCTCGCCCCGAAGACATAGTCGGTGGAGATGTGCACCAGGTGGGCGCCGACGCGGGCGCAGGCGTGGGCGACGTTCTCCGCGCCGGTGGCGTTGATGGCGTAGGCGCCGTCGGGGTCGGCTTCGGCGCCGTCGACGTTGGTGAAGGCCGCACAGTTGACCACCAGGTCGTCCTCGGCCACGAACCGCTCGGCGGCCGTCGGGTCGGTGATGTCCCATTCCCGGTGGGTCAGCGCGCTCACCTCATAGCCTCGGCGGGCGGCCTCACCTGCGAGAAACCGTCCGACCTGGCCGCCGGCACCGGAGATCACGATCCGCTTCGCCACGACTTCGAGTCTGGCACGCCGGTTTCGGCTACCGGGTATGCGCCCTTCTCGCCAGTAGCCTGGGCTGATGCCTGCTGACACCGAAGCAGTGACGGGCGCCCGGCGGGTGGCTCGCACCGTGCTCGCGTTGATCGCGGTGACGGTGATGGTCGGCACCGGTTTGGCCTGGGGCAAGATCCGCTCCTTCGAGGGCGGCATCTTCCACATGAGCACCGCGGCGCTCGGCGGCGGCGGCCAGGACGGCGCGATCGACATCCTGCTGGTGGGCATGGACAGCCGCACCGACGCGCACGGCAATCCGCTGTCCGAGGACGAGCTGGCGGCGCTGCACGCCGGCGACGACGTCTCGACGAACACCGACACGATCATCCTGGTGCGCATCCCCAACAACGGGAAGTCGGCCACCGCGATCTCGATCCCCCGCGACTCCTACGTCAAGGCGCCGGGCCTGGACAAGACGAAGATCAACGGCGTCTACGGCCAGGTGAAGCTGGAGAAGATGAAGGAGCTCGTCGAGGAGCAGGGCATGGACCCGGCCGAAGCCGAGCCCAAGGCCACCGAGGCGGGCCGCGAGGCGCTCATCAAGACCGTCGCCGACCTGACCGGGGTGACCGTCGACCACTACGCCGAGATCGGCCTGCTGGGCTTCTCGTTGATCACCGACGCTCTCGGCGGCGTCGATGTGTGCCTCAAAGACGCGGTCTACGAACCCCTTTCGGGTGCCGACTTTCCGGCAGGCTGGCAGAAGCTGGACGGCCCGCAGGCGCTCAGCTTCGTGCGGCAGCGCCACGATCTGCCGCGCGGCGACCTCGACCGGGTGGTGCGCCAGCAGGTGGTGATGGCCTCCCTTGCCCACCAAGTCATTTCGGGTAAGACGCTGACCAGTCCCGCGACGCTGAACCGGCTGGAAGACGCGATCCAGCGTTCGGTGGTGCTCTCCTCGGGCTGGGACATCATGGATTTCATCAAGCAGCTCGAGAATCTCGCCGGCGGCAACGTCGCGTTCGCCACCATTCCGGTGGTCGACGAGGCCGGCTGGAGCGACGACGGCATGCAGTCGGTGGTCCGGGTGGACCCGCAGCAGGTTCAGGACTGGGTGGCCAGCCTGCTGCACGACCAGGACGAGGGCAAGACCGAGAAGATCGCCTACTCACCGGAGCAGACCACCGCCGAAGTCGTCAACGACTCCGAGATCAACGGGCTGGCCGCTGCGGTGTCGGAAGTGTTGAGCGCCAAGGGTTTCACGGCAGGAAACGTCGGCAACAACGACAAGGACCACGTCATCAAGAGCCAGGTCCAGGCCGCCAAAGAGGACGACCTCGGCGCCCAGGCCGTCGCCAAGGAACTCGGCGGACTGCCCGTGGTGGCCGACGGCTCGATCCCGGCGGGCACCGTGCGGGTGGTGCTGGCGTCGGACTACACCGGGCCGGGCTCGGGTCTGGACGGCACGCTGCCGACCGCGGCGACGGTGAATCAGGCTGCGGGACAGGCCGGCGACGAGGCCCCGCCTCCGCCGTCGCCGATCATCACCGCGGGGTCCGACGACCCCAAGTGCGTCAACTGATGAATCTCGCTGACGCGCTGCTGGATCCGTTGCTGCGTGCCGATCCGATGGGTCCGCGGATCACCTATTACGACGACGCGACCGGTGAGCGCATCGAGCTGTCGACGGTGACGCTGGCCAACTGGGCGGCCAAGACCGCCAACCTGTTGCGCGACGAACTCGGCGCCGGGCCGGGCACGCGGGTGGCGGTGCTGCTGCCCGCGCACTGGCAGACCGCGGCGGTGCTGCTGGGCGTGTGGTGGATCGGCGCCGAGGTGGTGTTGTCGGGTGCCGGCGGATGTCGCGTTGTGCACGGCCGACCGGCTCGACGAGGCCGACGACGCGGTCGCCGGCGGTGAGGTGGCGGTGCTGTCGCTGGATCCGTTCGGCAAGCCCGCTGCCGATCTGCCGATCGGGGTCACCGACTACGCCACCGCGGTTCGGGTGCACGGCGACCAGGTGGTCGCCGAGCGGCATCCCGGACCGGCGCTGGCCGGCCGCTCGGTCGCCGACGTGCTGGCCGCCGCCCGCGAATCGCGCCGCCGCGCAGGGATTGTCGCCGGCCGACCGGGTGATGTCGTCGGCGCCGTGGTCGACGCCCGACGAGGTCGTCGACAACCTGCTGGCGGTGTTCGTCGCCGGGGCGTCGCTGGTCCAGGTCGCCAACCCCGACCCGGCGGCTCTGGAGCGGCGCCGCGAGACCGAGAAGGTCACCCGCGACCTCGACTGACCAGGACCATCTGGCCACAGTCGGCGCGCGAACCGGCGGGGTCAGCCTCGAAGTACTGCATGCGGTTTGGCGACGAAGACATGCTCGCGTTTACGCCGCCTATGATGCGCGCACCTCGGCCGGAAGCGCCCAATGATCGCGGACACCCACTAGGCTCCCTGCGGTGAGCCGACCCCGATTGCGCTGTCCGCGTCCGCGTCCACGCCGTCGACCGTGCTGAGCACGACCGCGCTCAACGTACGCCGACCTGCTGGTCGGCCATGACCGTTTCGACGAGCGCCGATCCGCGGGCGCCGTGCGATCGCCGTTGCGCAAGGCGCATCGCCGGGCCGCAATCGGCGTCGCCGGACGGCACCACGCAGCCTCGACCAGACCGCCCTGTCGACGCGCTGGTCGGCGCCGCCACGGCTCAACGGCACCGCAGCCGCAGGGTTCGGGGACAACAACACCGCCAAGGCAATCAACAACAGCAATGTTTTCGCAAATAACGGGGCGAACAACACGGCCACGGCGATCAACAACAGCAACGCAAACGCAAGCCAGGGGAACAACAACACCGCCAGGGCGACCTGCGGGGGTACCGCAGAGGCCACCGGTGGTAACGACCAAACCGTCACGGACCACGGCGGCTCGTGCGGGTGGTGAAGGGAATCTCACGGGGCAAAGTTGAGGGTCAGAGATGATTCTGTGGCCACCTTATGGACTCGGCTTCCACTTTCACCTTCCGCGGGGTAACGAAGTCGGGGCTGTTGATATGTCATCAGTTCGGCATGACCTTCTTGGCGCGCTGCGCATTTCGAAACTCGTGTCCGGACGATGAGCGTCAGGAGACCGCTGCGGGGTTCTGGGGCCGCGCCCGGGAGTTCCTCGCCGAGCATGGCATCACGATCAAACGCGTCCTGACCGACAACGGATCCTGCTACCGGTCAAGGCCTTTCGCGCAAGCACTGGGACCCGACGTGCGTCACCGTAAGACCCGCCCCTACCGGCCGCAAACCAACGGCAAAGTCGAGAGATTCAACCGGACTCTCAACCAGGAATGGGCCTACGCGCAGACCTACCTGACGGACGAGGCCCCCGCGCAGCGACCCACCAGGCCTGGGTGCACCACCACAATTACCACCGACGCCACACCGGCATCGGCGGAAAGTCACCCATCGAATGCCTCCGCGTTCACAACCTCACTGCGAAGAACAGCTAGGGCCTGTCTCCCATATGGCGGGTCCAGGTGATACATGCGCTGAGTACGACTGCGGCGCGGTAGTCGGTCCGGTGAACGGCTAACCTGGCCGGTCAACGGCAAGCTATATGACCCGCCGAACAACGGCATGCCCGCGGTCGGAAAAGCGCATGCGCATCCGGTTCAAACCGATTCGCGCATGTTCCACCCGATGCACCTGCAAGGGCATTCCTTCCCGATGGGGCAACCCGCGGCCTCGGCGCGCGCAAGGACACGGTCCCGGCGCCACCCCTACAGACAGTCGAGAGGGACTCCGACACCGATAACCCGGGACTGGTGGATCACCCACTGCCACAACGACTATCACCTGGATATACGCACGGCGACGTTCATCGAGTACTGATCCGAGACCAAGCAAGACGATTGCACGGGACATCCGTTTCGGGAATTGCTGTCGTGTTGGCTACCCAAAGTGCCTGGTTATGAGGCACAGTAATAAAAAGCGACAGTGTCTTGGATGCCAGGAGCGCAAATGGGTTCCACCGTTGCCGTGATCGTCACGGTTGTCGCACTCTGCGGATGGCACCTGCGAACACGACGCCACCCCGCTTGGAGGGTGAGCGCCGATGCCCGGTTCTACATCACCGCGGGCTACCCCCTCGTCATGATCGCGGTGTACTGGCTGATGCAGTCCGCGTCGCCGACCGCCATGGGGTGGGAGTGGGCGTTGGGCAACTTGTGGGCATTTGTCGCCGTGATTTCGTTCGTCTACGGGTTCAACGCCCTGCACATCGCGTCCGAACAACAGCAGTCGGCCTCTCGCGCCATTGAATCGATACGGCGCGGCGCCCACCGAAGTCGCCGGCGGGTGAGTCAGCGCAGCAGCGCGCGGGACATCACGACCCGCTGAATCTGGTTGGTGCCCTCGTAGATCTGGGTGATCTTGGCGTCGCGCATCATCCGCTCGACCGGGAAGTCGATGGTGTAGCCGGCGCCGCCGAACAGCTGCACCGCGTCGGTGGTGACCTCCATCGCCACGTCGGACGCGAAGCACTTCGACGCCGCCGAGATGAACCCGAGATTGCCCTCGCCGCGCTCGGCGCGCGCCGCGGCCGAGTACACCATCAGCCGGGCTGCCTCGACCTTCATCGCCATGTCGGCGAGCATGAACTGCACGCCCTGGTTGTCGGACACCGGACGGCCGAACTGCTTGCGGTCCTTGGTGTATGCGATCGCGGCGTCGAGCGCGCCCTGCGCGATGCCCACGGCCTGCGCACCGATCGTCGGGCGGGTGTGATCCAGGGTGGCCAGTGCGGTCTTGAACCCGGTGCCGGGCTCACCGATGATCCGGTCGCCCGGGATGCGGCAGTTCTCGAAGTACAGCTCGGTGGTCGGCGAGCCCTTGATGCCGAGCTTGCGTTCCTTGGGTCCGACGGTGAAGCCCTCGTCGTCCTCGTGGACCATGAACGCCGAGATTCCGTTGGCGCCCTTGTCCGGGTCGGTCACGGCCATCACCGTGTACCAGGACGACTTGCCGCCGTTGGTGATCCAGCACTTGGCGCCGTTGAGGATCCAGTCGTCGCCGTCAGCCTTGGCGCGGGTGCGCATCGCCGGCGGCGTCGATCCCGGCCTCGCGCTCGGACAGCGCGTAGGACGCCATCGCCTCACCGGAGGCGATCGTCGGGCAGCACCTTCTTCTTCAGCTCGTCGGAGCCGCGCAGGATCAGGCCCATCGTGCCGAGCTTGTTGACCGCCGGGATCAGCGACGCCGACGCGTCGACGCGCGCCACCTCCTCGATGACGATGCACGCCGCCACCGAGTCCGCGCCCTGCCCGCCGTACTCCTCGGGCACGTGCACCGCGTTGAAGCCCGACGCGTTCAGCGCATCGAGGGCCTCCTGCGGGAACCGCGAGTTCTCGTCGACGTCGGCGGCATACGGAGCGATCTCCTTCTCCGCCAGCGCGCGGATCGCCGCCCGCAACTCGTCGTGCTCCTCGGGCAACTTGAACACATCGAACGAGGAATCACCGCTCCAACCAGCCATCACAGCCTCCTTGCTACTCGCCGGTAACTTTAACCCGCGCGATCATTCACCGAGTAATCGCTCCCGCAGCGCCCGATCCTTGGCCAGCACCTGCGCCTCGAGATCGTCCTGGAAGTTCTCCATCTGCTTCCGCAGCGCCGTGTCCGACGCCGCCAGGATCCGCACCGCCAGCAGGCCTGCGTTGCGCGCCCCGCCGATCGACACCGTGGCCACCGGCACGCCCGCCGGCATCTGCACGATCGACAGCAGCGAGTCCATCCCGTCGAGCTTGGCCAGCGGCACCGGCACCCCGATCACCGGCAGCGGTGTGGCCGAGGCCACCATGCCCGGCAGGTGCGCCGCGCCGCCGGCCCCGGCGATGATCACCCGAATCCCGCGGGCGGCCGCGCCGCGCGCGTAGTCCAGCATCCGGCCCGGCGTGCGGTGCGCCGAGACGACGCCCACCTCGAAGGGCACCTCGAACTCGGCCAGCGCCGGCGCGGCGTCCTCCATCACCGGCCAGTCGCTGTCGCTGCCCATGATCACGCCGACCCTGGCTGCTGGGTCATGAATGCCCGTCCCATCCGTCGGTCCACTCTGCGTGTGACAACCAGTGTGCCGCGCGTTCGGCGCGTTCACGCACCCGTTCCACGTCAGAACCGTCTCTGCCGACGATGTTGACGTGGCCGATCTTGCGGCCCGGCCGCTCCGCCTTGCCGTACAGGTGCACCTTGCGCCTCGGGAATCCGGCCGAACAGGTGGTGCAGCCGCTCGTCGATGCGCCATCGCCGGGGCCTGCGGCGCGCCGAGCACGTTGGCCATCACGGTCACCGGCGCGATCGCGCTGGGTGTCGCCGAGCGGATAGTCCAGGACCGCCCGCAGGTGCTGCTCGAACTGGCTGGTGACCGCGCCGTCCATGGTCCAGTGCCCGGAGTTGTGCGGACGCATCGCCAGCTCGTTGACCAGCAGCGTGCCGTCGGTGGTCTCGAACAGCTCGACGGCCAGCACACCGACCACGCCCAGCTCTGCGGCCAGCCGCAGGCCCAGCTGCTCGGCCGCGGAGGCCAGATCCTCCGGCAGACCCGGCGCAGGCGCCAGCACCGTCACGCAGATGCCGTCGCGCTGCACCGTCTCCACGATCGGCCACGCCGCGCCCTGACCGAACGGCGAGCGGGCCACCAGCGCGGACAGCTCGCGCCGCATCGAGACCCGCTCCTCGAGCAGCACCGGCACCGCCTCGGCGAGGTAGCCCTCCACCACCTCCCGGGCCTGCGCCAGATCGCGGGTCAGGACCACACCCCGGCCGTCGTAGCCGCCGCGCACGGTCTTGACCACCACCGGGCCGCCGATCCGGGCCGCGAACGCGTCGACGTCGTCGATGCTCGTCACGGCGGTGAACCGCGGCACCGGGGCGCCCAGCGCCTCCAGCTTCCGCCGCATCACCAGCTTGTCCTGGGCGTGCACCAGCGCCTCCGGCGGCGGCGCCACCGTCACGCCCTCGGCGACCAGCGTGTCGAGCATGGCCGGTCGGCACGTGCTCGTGATCGAACGTCAGCACGTCGGCGCCCGCGGCCGCCCGGCGCAGCGCGTCGAGGTCGGTGTGCTCGCCGATCACCACGTCCGGGGTGACCTGAGCGGCGGGATCGTCGGGGCTGACGGCGAGCACCCGCAGGGTCTGGCCGAGCGCGATCGCCGCCTGATGGGTCATCCGGGCCAGCTGTCCGCCGCCGACCATGGCGACGACCGGCGGTCTGGGGGCGTTCGACACGGCCATCATGGTGTCATGACGGTGAGCGGTTCGTTTACCGGCGGTGACCAGCGCGACTACGCACACCTGCGGCGACTTCCGTAGACTTGCTCCCTTGTGTCTTTCGCTGATGCCACGATCGCGCGGTTGCCCCGACCGATCCGGCCCTTCGCCGAGCGGCATCACGAGCTGATCAAGTTCGCGATCGTCGGCGCCACGACGTTCGTCATCGACTCGGCGATCTTCTACACGCTGAAGCTGACGATCCTCGAGCCCAAGCCGGTCACCGCCAAGGTCATCTCCGGCATCGTCGCGGTGATCGCGTCCTACGTCCTCAACCGGGAGTGGAGCTTCCGCGACCGCGGCGGCCGCGAGCGTCATCACGAGGCGCTGCTGTTCTTCGGCGTTCAGCGGCGTCGGCGTGCTGCTGAGCATGGCCCCGCTGTGGTTCTCCAGCTACGTGCTGGAACTGCGGGTGCCGCACGTGTCGCTGACCGTCGAGAACATCGCCGACTTCATCTCGGCCTACGTCATCGGCAACCTGCTGCAGATGGCGTTCCGGTTCTGGGCGTTCCGCCGCTGGGTGTTCCCCGACGAGTTCGGCCGCGACCACGGACAAGGCGCTGGAGTCCACGCTCACCGACGGCGGCCTGGCCGAGGCCGTCGAGGACGAGTATCGAGTCCAGGCGGCATGTCACCCCGCTGCGCCGGCGTCGCCGTGGCGCGCTCGGTCAGTCGGCCGGCGGCGGCAACCTGCGCGACGTGCGGCTGTCGGACTCCTCCGAACCCAGGGTGTCGAAGACTTCGTGATACAGCAGTGAGTGCACCTGTTCCACGCGCGGAATGTCGTGGAACTCCAGGGGATCCTGCGACGCCGATTCGATGATCAGCGTGCCGGTGCGCACCATCCGGTCGAACAGGCCGTGCCGGAACTCCACACTGTTGACCCGGGCCAGCGGAATGTCGATGCCGCTGCGGGTCAGCAACCCGTGGCGGAACATCACCCGTCGGTCGGTGATCACGAAATGCGTTGTCAGCCAATTGAAGAACGGCCACAACGTCAGCCAGCCGACCAGGATCAGCCAGATGGCGGCGATCACCGCGAAGATGACGTTCTTGGCCGTCGGGTCCCAGTCGGTGTTGTTGACGAGAGCGGCGACGAACGCCGCCAGCGCGGTGCTGATGAGCAGAACCAGGACCGGGCCGATCAGTCGCTTCCAGTGCGGGTGCCGGTGCAGGACGACCTGCTCGTCGTCGGCCAGCACATTTTCCGGATATCCCACGCTGGCACTCTAAGGGCTTGGGCGCAGGTTCACGACGTCTCCGGCAGACACGGCCAGCAGCTGCCCACCGGCTTCGATACACAAGCGGCCCTGCTCATCGATCGAGCGGGCGGTGCCCACAATCTCGCGTCCGCCGGGCAGGGTCGCGCGCACCGGGTTGCCGATCGTCAGGCTGCGGGCCCGGTAGTCGTTGCTCAAACCCCCGCCAGCGCCGCCGACACGGCGCCAGACGTCGACGCGGCGGCCGAACTCGTGCAGCAGCCCGGCAACCAGCGCATCGCGGTCGGGCGCCTCGACGCCGAGGTCGAGCAGCGACGTCGCCCCGGGGTCGCCCGCCTCCTCCGGGCTCAGCGTGACGTTCAGCCCGACGCCGACGACAATCACCGTCTCCGACGGCGCCACTTCGGCGAGGATGCCGGCCAGCTTCCGGTCTTCGACCAGTACGTCGTTGGGCCATTTCAGGCCCGCTTCGACTCCGGTGACCGCCGCGACGGCGTCTACCACCGCCACGCCGGCGGCCAGCGGCAACCAGCCCCACCCGGCTGTCGGGACGTCGCGGGCGCCGACCCCGACCGACAGCGTGATCTGCGCCCGCGGTGCCGCCGACCAGGTCCGTCCCATTCGGCCCCTGCCGGCGGTCTGGTGCTCGGCGATCAGGACCACACCGTCGATGTCCTCACCGGCCGCCGCCCGCGCGATCAGGTCTGCGTTCGTCGATCCGGTCTCGGCGACCACCTCGAGGTGCCGCCAGGGTGGGCCGAGCCCGTCTCGGAGGGAGGTCACGTTGAGTGGTGGCCGTCGGTCGGGATTCATACCAGAAACCTTAGGTCTTGAGGGTTGCCGAAACGTCCGAACGTGTTGGGCTGGTTCGCGTCGCCGCACAGCGCGGTCCACTACCTGAACCTGAGACTGGTCCAGTCGAGCCCACGCGGCAGCGGGTTCCCAACGCCGACCAAATCGCAGCCGAACGGCGTACGGTATGGCAATGGCGACGACGGTGATGGCTGATGTCGAGCTGTCCATTCCAGAGGTTGCTGAAACGCTGGATCGGACAGGATTTGTCTGCCTGGAAAACGTGATATCAGCCGACTGGCTGAAAGAGGCGCGGGAGTACGTAAAATCAAGACTTGCCGAGTATGGCGAGCATGACCTTTGCATAATTCGTCCGAGCAGTGAGACGGATACTCCTGCCCATCGTCTGGTCAACGACCCGGCGGTACGCGCGATTCTGGAGAATCTCGCGGTGGCTCGTTGCCCCCGCGGGGTCGCGGAGAACGACGAAATCTACAGTGTGCTGCGGGTGCTCGCCGGACCCGAAAGGGAAGCCACTTCCTTCAAATTCCACTACGACGCCGCTGTCGTCACGATGCTTGTTCCACTATTCATTCCGACCGAAGGCGCGGGGCGATCTGGCGAGCTGGTTCTGTTTCCGAACAGACGGCCTTTTCGGCGCTCAGTGATGCTGAACATATTCGAGAAAGTCATCACACAGAACCGGCTTTACCGGAATCGAATTCTGCGCGAATTCAATCGAGCGCCCGAGAAGTACTCAGTCCAGCTGAAGCCTGGCAACGTCTACCTATTCTGGGGATACCGTACTTTCCACGGTAACGGGCCATGTGCGCCGAATACCGTGCGGGCCACCCTGCTGCTCCACTACGGGAATCCGCACGGCGGCAATCCGGTCCTGACCGCTGTCAAGTCTGTGAGACGGATTGTGGCGCCGTCCTCCGAGCACCTCGAAGAGACAGTTGTGCGGTTGTAGCGTGCGGCTGACCAGCTCGGATGGGGCGGGGTTCGGCGCGAGCGAGTTTCAAACTACGCCCGGATGATGCCCCTGACATCGGCCCGGGGCACGAGGTCACATCTATACCATCCGCCGGAATCCGATTGGCGCGACCGGTGAAGGAGTCGGGCGTGAGGAGGTTTTTCTACTCCTCCACCCGCTCGATGAATAGGGCAGCGGCTGCCCACTCGCCGAAGACTCGTTCTCACCCACCCGCGGATACACTGCTCGACGGGTTTGGTGCGATGAGCGCGCACCGGCTGGTGGCTAATGGACGACCGTCGACGACGATCTGGGTGTGGTGAACGATGTGAGCGATCAGCCAGGTCCCGCGCCGCGAAGCAGGCAGCGGGCACACCGTGGGCTCGATGTGGCTCCTGCCAAGGTCCGATTCCTGCGCTGGAATGTGGCACCCGTGGAACGTGGGACAGCCGTCGACCTCGTACGGCGAGCGGCTCAGGTGGGACGCCGCGAGAGATACCTCGGCATCGGCTGGTGAAGGCGGTGACCCGCCGTCGGCGTCGTATCCGACGATTGATGGTATCCGTATGCCTGCTGCTGATCGCGCGCCGTGATCGCCGGGCTGCCGGTCTATGTACGACCACAGATCGATCCGCTGCGCCACGCCGACGCGATCCTCATCCTCGGCGGGCCCGCACTATGACCGGTACCCCTTCGGCTTCGACCTCGGCCACGAAGGGCTGGGCGCCGACGTCGTGGTGTCGAATCCGAACGGGCCGAACGACCCATGGCTGACCGAGCTTTTGCGCCGACGCCGCATCCCCGTTCAACCTGCACTGCTTTGTCCCGATCCGCCGACGACGAAAGGCGAAGGGCGGGAACTGCGTCGGCTGGCGGCGCACATACGGGTGGCGGACGGTCATCGTCGTCACGTTCCGGCCGCACATCTCCCGGGCCCGGTTCATCCTGGAGCAGTGCTTCGACGGTGACCTGGTGATGGTGGCGAGCCCGGCCGACATATCGGTCGCCGAGATGGGCCTCGAGTACGTCTACCAGACCGTTGGCTACGTGCGGGCGGTGCTGCAACCAGGTTGTTGAGCGCGACGACGCCGTCGCGGTCTCTACGATCGGTCCATGGCGCGTGACCGGCGGACGATGCTCCTGGCGCTGGCACGGGTGTGGGCGTATCCGCTGTGGTGCAGCGTCATCCGCTCGGAATCGGCCGATGCGGTCGCCGAGGACGTCGACTGGTGGATGCGCTGCATCGACGACGCAGACGCTGCTCGAACTCGACCGCATACTCGCGATTCGCATACCTGAGCGGCGCCTTGACCGAGTTCCGCACGCTCGTCCACTACCGCCTGCGCTCCGCCCCCTGTTGCTTCGTCTTCTGCTGCGGGCGCTGTACCGGCCCGCTGCAACCCTCACCCTCGACGCGGATCGGATCGGCCCCGGACTCTTCATCCAGCACGGTGTCGCAACCATCGTCACCGCGGAATCCATCGGCAGCCACTGCTGGATCAACCAGCAGGTCACCATCGGGCACGACGCCAAAGGCAGACCGACGCTGGGCGATCGCGTCCGGGTCGGGGCCGGCGCGGTGGTGATCGGCCCGATCACCTTGCACGACGGGGCGACGGTCGGAGCCAACGCGACGGTGATACACGACGTCGGACCCGGCGCAGACCGTGGTGGCACCGTTGGCCACCGCGCTCAATCCGCGACGCGGGGACGGCGACGCACCAGCCTAGGCACCCAGAGCAGGTCGGGAAGCACCTGCGCGGCGAAGATCGCCAGCGCCGACGCGTACACGACGCCCACCGCGCCGAACCGTTCTGCCGCCGCGCATCCGAGACCGATGCTGATCGCAGCCATCGCCAGCGTCCACAGTGCTTGCCATCGCGCCTCATTCGGTCTGGTCAGCAGGACAGTCGCCGGCAGGTGTACGGCCTGCCCCACCAGCAACGCACCGAATGCCAATGCAAGCGCAGCCGATACGTCGATTTGCCCGCCCGACAGCACCGTTGCCGCCCACGGGCCGAGCAGCACCATGCACACGGCGGCGATCACCGCGATCCCGGCGAACGCCGCGGTGAGCCGCCACCACATTCGAACCGTCTCTTCGGTGGCTGCCCGCCTCTTCACGAAGACCGGCCAATACGCCAGCCCGGCGGTCGACAACACCGACCAGCACACGCCGTAGATCTGCGCCATCAGTGCGTATTGGGACAGCTCCACCGGCGTCGACAGGTGCGCGAGCAGAACCCGCCCGGTCTGCAGCCCGACCGGCAGGCCGACCCCCACGAGGAACAGCCACATGCTGCCGGCGAGCAGGCCGGGTCCGGTCCTGGACGGAGGCACGCGGGCAAACGCCGACCAGCCGAGTCCGGACAGGCGCAGCGCCAGCACCGTGCCGACGGTCTGACCGATGAGCAAACCACCCAACGCCGACACCGCGTACCAGATCCCGCTCGCGTCGCATCACATACAGCAACAGCGTCACGCCCAGGCCGAACGCCGGACAGCTCATCAACACCAACGTGGCCAGTGGATTCCGGTCGATACCGATGAGAATGCGGACCCCGAGGCCGGCCGGAATCGTGAGCGCGAAGATGCACGCCGCGACCGTGATCGCCCACCGATCGTCGGGCCCGCTGGAGAAGCCGACGAGAGCGGCCCAGCCGTCGAGCGCCATGATGCACAGCGCGACCAGGATCAAGCACCCCGGCCACGGCGAACAGCACGCGGTAGGCGCGACGAATGACGTCGGCGGCATTCGGATCCCGGCTCGGTCCGCTCAGCAGCGCACTGGCGCTCAGCACCGTGGCACCGATGCCGAGGTCGGCGAAGGGGAACAGCAACGTGATCGTCGCGACCAGGGACACCAGCCCGAACACGGCCTCCCCGGTTTCGCGCACGATGATGGCAGTGTTCGCGAGGCCCAGCACGGCGACGACGGGCGTGCCGAGGATGCGGTAGACGGGGCCGTAGAGCAGCGCACGACGCTCCGCGGGCGCAAGTCGACCCTGATCCGCCGTCATCAGCGGACTGGCCGACCCTGCCGAGCGCGACGACGATCCTCGCCGCATTGAGAGCCGCATACGCCAGCGCGAAGGGGCCGGGTCGTCCGTGCCGCAACGCCGACCGCAGCGAACGTCGCACTCCGCCCAGCGATCCGCGCGGACACGGCCGCGCTGACCGGACTGGTACACAGATAGTCGCCGAGCACGCGCGGCGACTCCGTGGCCAGGTACTGCAGTCCCCACTCGATGTACTCGTCGGTGCGGTCGGACGTGTCGCGGGAGACGGACGCGTCGCTGGACGTTGTAGATGCTGAGCACATCCGGCAGCTGAATCACCCGCAGGTCAGGGATCGTTCGCTGGACCCGGATCAGCCAGCTCGGCTCGTCGTGTGTGCGCGTCCGCATGCGCGTCCCAACGGACCTCGCGGGCGAGTTCGACCGGAAAGCACAACGTCGAGGTCTGCAGCACGGCGCCGCCGAACCTGAGTTCCGTGAACCGAAACAAGTACTCCGCCGATCGACTCTCCCGGTTTGATGAGCCGCCGCGGCCAAGTCCGTCGTCGGGTACCCGGACCCAGCACCACCATCCGTGACGACGCGATCCAATGTGCACCTGCCATGGAATCGACGGCCTCCAGCTGCCGCGCCAGCTTGGTGCGTGTACCACTCGTCGTCGTCGTCGAGCAGGGCGATCACCGAGCCGCGGGCCGCGTCGATGCCCAGCTGCCTGCATCGGGCAGGACCGCTGCCAACAGCCGTTGCGCAGCAACATGATTCGATCGTCGGGCGGCAGCGACACGGCTGCATCGGTGTCCGCCACGACGATGATCTCGGCGACCGGTCGCGTCTGGTCGAGCACCGACTGCACGGCACGGCCGAGAGACGGCCGCCCGATCGTGGGGATCACCGCACTGACCGTCGGGGTCATGGCCCGGCCGGTGCGTGCCGCGGAAATGTACGGCACAGAACAACAGCGCGATGCAGGCGTACTCGGCGATCATGTTGTACGTCCACGGCGCATAGATGAGGTCCCAGATCCCTTGCAGCGCAACCGTTATGACGAGTGGTGCCCACTGTCCCGAATCGCGTGTTGTTCCAGACGATACCGATGCAGGCAACCAGCAACCACGCCGGCAGGAGTGCAGCCAGCACGCCGCCCTCGGCCCAGGAACCCAACAGGATCGAGTGCATCGCGGAGTAGTCGCTGGGCGGCAACCGCCAGTAGAGGTCGAACGGGAACGTCGGGCTCGAAACCCATCCGAACCGCGAGATGCTCCGCCTGGGTGTACAAGTCCGGCGTCAGATTCATGCGCGCTCCCCCAGCCGAGCAGCGGGCGTTCGAGGATCGCGGTGATGGTCATCGGCGGTTCGGTCCGGCCGGCCAGAAGCATCGGCAGGTTCGTCGCGTCCTGCTCGATCGTCTTGCGCTGCAGGGCAGGTCCGAACAGTCCGGCCCGCGCGGCGATCGGCATCACGTACGCGAACACCAGCCCGAACACGATGATCCCGGCGAACTGCCACCCACGCCGGATCCGGGAACCCAGGACGCGGTGGGTGAACAAGGTCGCCGAGGCGAGCAGACAGACGAGTGCGTGCGACCGGAAGTTGAGGCCGAGGCTGGCCAGCCCGAGCAATCGCCAGCACCGCCGGTTGCACGAGCGGAGCGACCCGCGCCTTCGTCAGCCCGAACAGGATGAGGATCGTCACCGCAGTGGGCGATGCCGTATTTCCAGAGGTCGAGGAAACTCCCGGTGTGGGTGAGTTCGATCCCCTGGGTCAGGAAGAAGACGACCGTGCCGACGGCGATTCCGGCGAGAACCGTCGCGATCGACTCGACCGCACGCCCGGTGAGCACCGTGAGACCGATGAAATAGAGCGAGAAGGCGGCCGGTGCGACAGCGTTCGGCCACAGCACGCTGACGTCGTTCACCAGGCAGGACGCCAGAAAGGAAATCCAGCCCAACGCCGCCAGCACCAGCGGCACCAGGTCGACGCCGCGGTGCGTCATCAGCAGGAACCCGGGCACGAGCAGCAGGCACACCACCGACAGCACGGTGGCCGTGAAGTTCGCGACCTGGAGGGATGACGTCGCGCCGATCGCGAACACCGCCACCTGCGCGAGGAAGGCTCGTGTGCGCGCTGCGTTTCCGCCAGGGTGTGGACGGGCGTGAACCCGGCATCTGTCACGACGTCACCCCTCAAATTGCCGACTGGCGCAAACTCAAACGATAGCTGTTCGCGCTCGATCGATGCGGGCTGGGCGCAGTCTCGCTAACGTTGTCGCCGAACCGTCGGTCGCCGGCTGGAGGTGTGCGTGTCGGGTGCTAGATCGAACCGGTCGTTGGCGGCGCGGCGCGGCCGCCCCTACGACAAGGGCCGCGGGTTTCGTCGCCCAGGCGCTCTGGGTGGCGGTGTCCACGCTGATCTTCACCCAGGTGTGGTGCCCGAATCGGCTGCGGTGCGCGATACTGCGATGGTTCGGCGCCGAGATCGGCGAAGGCGTGCTGATCAAGCACCGGGTCACGCGTGCAATGGCCGTGGAAGCTGTCGATCGGCGACAACTCGTGGGTCGGCACCGACGCCGAGTTGTACAACATCGACAACATCGTCATCGGATCCGACGTATGCATTTCTCAGCATGTGTACCTCTGCACCGGCAGCCACGATCGCCGGTCACCGACCTTCGAGTTCGACAACGGCCCGATCGTCATCGAGGACGGCGCGTGGCTGTGCGCCCGAAGCACGGTGCTGCGCGGCGTCACCATCGGCGCGAACTCGGTCGTCGGCGCAACCTCGCTGGTCACCAGCGACGTTCCGCCGGACTCGATCGTTCGGCCGCCTCGAGCAACCATCGCCGAGAGCTGATGCGCATCCTGCAGGTGGTGACGCTGCTCAGTCCCGACGGCGCGTACGGCGGGCCCGCCCGCGTGGCGCTCAATCAAAGCGCGGAACTGATCGCCCGGGGCCACGACGTGACGGTCGCGGCCGCCACCCGCGGCTATCGGGTCGCGCCCACCGAGCTGAACGGTGTACCGGTTCGGTTGTTCGCCGCCCGAACCTTGCTTCCCGGAACCGGTTTCGCCGGCATGGGTGCGCCTGCGCTGACCAGGTGGTTTCGCAGCAACCGGGCCGAGTTTCGACGTCGTCCACATTCACTTCGGCCGCGATCTTGTCGTTCTGCCGGTGGCGGTGGCCGCGCGACGACACCGAATCCCGTACGTGCTGCAGACCCACGGCATGGTCGTGCCGTCACGCCATCCGCTCGCCGCGACCGCTCGACGCGGTCTGGACGCGGAAGGCTGCTGCGCGACGCGGGAGCCGTGTTCTACCTGACCGACGCAGGAGCGCGAACAACTCGGTGGCAGTCGCGGACGGCGCAATTGCGGCTCGTGCAGCTCGGCAACGGTGTGCCCGACTACCCCGGCTGTGCAGCACCGTCCCGGACCGCCTGAGGTTCTCTTCGCCGCCCGCATGCATCCGCGCAAACGCCCGATCGCGTTCGTCGAGATGGCGAAGGCACTGCTCGACGCCGGTGTCGACGCCCGCTTCACGCTGGTCGGCCCCGACGAGGGGGAAGGTGCTGCGTTGCGGGCAGCGATCAGGGGCGATCCCCGCATCTCCTGGGAGGGCGCGCTGGCTCCCGCTGCGATTCCCCGACGCATGGCCGCAGCCAGCGTTTATGTGCTCCCCGTCGGTCCGCGAGCCGTATCCTATGTCGGTGCTCGAAGCGATGTCGGTCGGTTTGCCGGTGGTCGTCTCGGACGACTGTGGACTTGCCCCGCTGGTGGAACGGACCCGTTGCGGCATCGTCACCGACCCGGCGGTCCCGGCGTCTGGTCGGCCGCGGTCGAATCCATCCTGGCGGACCGGTCTCTCGCGCGGGCGATGGGCGAGCGGGGGCGGGAAACGGTGCGCACCGAATTCAGCATGCGCGCCATCGGCGATCGCCTCTGGAGACGTGTACACCGAACTCGTCGACGGCAGGCATTGAACCGAGCATGGCGCTATCGGCACGCGCCGAACACTGCTCGTGGTCGTCCTCGCCATCGCGTTGATCGGCGACGGTCGTCACCGCGTCGGTGATCGTGCTGACTGCGGGCGACGAACACGCAACCGAGGCCGCCGCTGAGCGTGCGCCGTCGTCGGCGACCAGTACACCGCGGGAATCCAGAACCGGGTGGTGTGGCCCACGCTGCTGGCGCAGCGAACCGGGTGGTCGGTCGCCAACTTCGCGTTGCCCGACGCGGGGTTTGTCGCCGACGGCCGGGGCGGACACGCCTTCACCTACCAGGTGGACCGAGCGCAGGCGGCACACCCCGAGGTCATCGTGATCGTCGGCGGCATCGCCGACGCCGGATTTGCCGGACCCGGCCCCGATCGAGCGTCGGCGCCATCGACGCGATCAACAAGATCAAGCTCGGCGGCCAGCAGGCACTCGTCATCGGTCCGACGTGGTACGAGACGCCGGTCCCGGCAATCGGTCACGCGCGTCTCCGACGCGATCCGGAAGGTGGCCGAGGAAGCGGGCGTGCCCTTTCTCGACGCCCTCGACCCACCGTGGTTGACGAGAGATCAGATGCAGCCCGACCTGAGTGGACCAACGGACGAGGGACAATCCGTGATCGCCGATAAGATCGCGGCGATGGCTCCGCTCCGAGGTTGCTCGATGACCAGGACGCGCTGGTTCGACATCGCCGCGATCGCGCTGGCCGTCGCGGTGATCGTCGGCCTCGTGGTTCGTCTCACGCACTGCAGACGGCAACGACGCCAGCGCCGCCGACCACGCCGCACCGGCCGTTCGCAGGCTGCTGGCCGACACACGCCCGTCAGCGTTGTTCATCGGCGATTCCTACACCGCGGGAAGCAGACTTGCCGGAGATGTCCTACGCGTGCATGGCGGCAGTCCGGATGGGTTGGCTGTGCAACCTCTCGGCCTCGCCCGGAACCGGCTACATCAGCGGCGGCCCGGCCAACAGATTCGTCCTCGATCAGTACTCCGGCGAATCGACGTCCTTCGACGAACGCATTCCCCACCTGGCGGCCAAGTACGACCCCGACGTCGTGATTCTCGACGGCGGACGAAACGATCTCTTCCCGCCCCGCGAGGACGTATTCAAAGCGATGGCAGCAACCATCGCAGACGCACGCCGGACGTGGCCCGCCGCAACGATCGTCTTCATCAGGCCACGCTTTCTCGCCGATCCAGGCGACGATCTGGGATTCGACGACGCCTTCATCGCTGCGCCTCGAAGCCGACCCAGCCGCCAAAGGCGTGATATTCCTCGATCCCATCGAGTGGTTCACCGACACCGACACGTCAGCGCTGCTCGCCGCGGACGGCATACATCCGAATCTCCAGGGCGAGCAGGAGCTCGCCTCGGCTTTGGTCAATCGCTGAACGAGCACCGCGTTACCACCGCGCCATGAACGACTGCGATTGCCGAATACGCCGGCGTTCTCCGCGCGCGGTGGCGATGGATCGTGTGGGGGCTATTGCTCGCGTTGGGAGCGACGACGCTCTTCCTGCTACTGCGGCCACCGCTGTACCGGTCGGAGGCGACGGTCTTCGTCCGGACTCCAGGCGATGTCAGCCGCGTTCTCGACGGAGGTGACTCGTACGCGCAGGCACGCGCGAAGACCTACGCCGCACTCGCCAGCAGTACCGACCTCGCGGCGCGGGTCATCGCCGACCATCGGGCTCGACCTCACGCCGGAGGTCCTCTCGAAGCGGATCACAGCGCACCCGCGGCCCGGCACCGCACTCATCGACATTGCCGTCAGCGCTCCCTCCGCCGACGAAGCCGAGCGCACGGCCACCGTGTTCCTCTCCGAGTACGCGGCGACGAGTTCACGATCTGGAGTCGGTTCCCGGTGCGCTGGTACCCCGATCGGAACTCGTGGTCGTCGACCCGCCTGGGACGCCGCGCCGGGTCGTTGCGTGGGGCGTGCCCATCCCGGTCGTCGCGCTGTCGGCGGCCCTCATCGGGCTGGTCCTCGGCGCGACCGCAGCGGTGCTCCGGTCGATCTTCGATCAGTCGGTGCGCGACCCGCGCGACGCCGCCCGCATCTCCGCCAAACCGCTCCTGGGGATGATCGGCGGCGAACCCACCGAGCAGGTGACCGTCGACGAACACGCGGCCTTGCAACGGCTGCTGGCGACGATGGGCAATCCCGACGGCGGCGTGATCACGGTGACGGCTCCCGAACGCAGTTCGGCAACGACAAGAACCGCCGTTACCCTCGCATCCATGCTCGGTGAGCGGGCCGATTCGGTAGTTCTAGTCGATCTCGACCTACACACTGCGGAACTCACGCAACTTCTGTCGGATCCGGAGCGGCCCGGGGTGACCGACGTCCTCGGTGGACGCTGCACTGCGGAGAAGGCAACGCTGGAGTGGACCCACGGCGGGTTCCTCGGCTCGGGGCCTGCCACCGAGTCGACGGCCGGTCTGATCGAATCCGTCGCGCTACGGACTCTGCTCGCTGAGTTGCGCCAGCGCTATGCCTGGATCGTGCTCGCCTGCCCGGTGGTGACATACGCTGTCGCGATCGAAGACGCAACGGACGCAATCGCCCTCGCGGTCCGGGAAGGTGTCACAACCACAGCAAACCTCTGTGTAGCATCTACGCTGTTGCCGAATACGACGGCGTGCGGGGTGATCTTCGTCCGCGGCACCCGCTCGACGAGCATCGAATTGTCTGAGCCCCGAACGGCAGAGGCGATAGGTTGAACTTGGAAGCGTTCCTCGCCGCGCTCAGGCGGTACCGGGTCACGTTCGTGGTCGTCACCGCGATACCTCTGGTCGCCGCGGTGAGCTGGGTTGTCCTGACGCCCGCGAAGTATCGTGTCGACGACGCAACTCATGGTGTCGATCGACGGATCCACGACCGCGGCCGCTTACCAGAACGACGAGGTTGTCGCCGGTCGTGTCAATTCCTATATCGCCCTGCTGACCAGTGAGGTCGTGAACCAGCGTGTCGTCGCCGCGCTCGGGCTGCCCGAGACCGCCAGCGAACTCGCCGCCAAGGTCAGTGCCACGAACGTGCCACCAAAGACCGCGCTGATTGATGTCGCCGTCACCGATCCATCACCGGAACGGGCCAAGCTCATCGCCAACACGTTGGCGCGAGAATTCATCACCTACACCGACGCGCTGGAGACGCCGACAGGCCAGGATCGCCAGAAGGTGCACACGAAGGTGGTCACCGCCGCGAGTGAACCGCGCGAGCGGGGTGCCGAACGTATCATTCTGGTCGCACTCGCCGCCCTTGCCGGACTGGTTCTGGGAGCCGTCGCGGTGTGGGTGCGTGCGCGAACCGACCCGTTGGTTCGAACCGCCGACCGACGTCGCCGTCGCCGCGGGTGTGCCGGTGATCGGATCCGTCGCTGAGGTGTCTGCGGCCGAAGGCGACCACTTCGACGGGTATCGCCGACTGCGGACCCGACTGCGATCGGTGTTCAACAAGACCGGTGAGACCGACGATCGGGGCCAGGTCTGGGTGTTGGCCTCCGCCACCGGCGAAGTCGACGTGGCGGTGGTTGCGTCGAATCTTGGACGGGCGCTGGAGTTGGCCGGCAGCCGCTCGGTAGTGCTGGAAACGGGCATCCCGGAAGCGGCGGTCGCAAACGAACCGACACCGGACAGCGCGCAGACGACCTCCCGAAGACGGGGACAACGACGGCAGGACAATGACCGTCCGGAAGCCCGCCACAACCACGAGGCAGATAACGAGACCGAGAGCAACGACGGACCGGAAAGCGCGTCGGCGGAGCCGTCGATACGGCGCGGCGCGGACGGGTTTCCCGACACGCTGTCCATGAACGCATGGGCGGACGACCCGGACCTGTCGGCGACAAAGGCCGCGACAGGACTCTTCGATCAGTTACGGAATGAATACGCGCACGTGATCGTCGCCGCTCCGCCCGTGCTGACGACGATCACCGCATCGATCGTGAGCGAGTCCGCCGACGGTGTCCTACTCATAGTGTCGTTGGGTGAGACGAGACGGCGTGATCTCGGCAATGCTGCGGACAACCTCCGGGCGACGGGTGCGCCGCTGACCGGTGCGGTGCTGTTCGTACAAGGACAACAAAGCGTAGGACCCGGCGGCCGTGATCTGCGCGCGGGATTCGCCGGCGAGGTCCGTCCCATTCCGGCCATGCGATGGCCCCGGCGAGCCGAATCGCCGGCGCGAGGTCAGCAACCTTCCCGATCGAGAAGATCTAGCAGATACATGCCATAACCGGACTTCACCAGCAGCTCTGCCCGCTCCCGCAGTTCGTCGTCGGTGAGAAAGCCGCGTCGCCAGGCGACCTCCCCAGGCGCGCCGATCTTCAGACCCTGGCGTTCCTCGATGGTGCGGACGTGTTGCCCGCGTCAAGCAGCGAATCAAATGTTCCCGTATCCAGCCGCGCAGTACCGCGGGGCAGCACTTCGACCGACAGATTGCCTTTTCCAGGTATGCACGGTTGACGTCGGTTATCTCGTATTCGCCACGATCGGACGGCCGCAGGCCGACCGTGATCTTGACCACGTCGTTATCGTAGAAATATAGCGCCGGAATTGCGTAATCAGACCCAGCACGAACGCCTGGGCAGGGCCCTCGGGGGCGGCCTGGACGACATAGGAGATCGAGATCCCGAATTGGTGACCGTCTCCTCAACAGTCTGCTGAGCGACTCGGCATCCACTGGAGCAGTAATGACGAGCACGTCATGGATGCCCGCGAGCATCAGCGTCGACAACGGGTAGGACACCATCGGCTTGTCATAGACCGGCACCAGCTGCTTGCTGGTTCCCAGCGGTGATCGGGTGCAGTCGGGACCCTGTCCCGCCCGCCAGGATGATTCCCCGCACTCCAGCATCCTGGCAGGCGACGGATAAATTGCGCTACGCCCGGTGTGAGCTGTCACTGGCTAGGCCGAAGTTCGGCGGTGTCGATGAGGGAATCCCTGGCTGAGCTGGGGATGCCCTGGCCTGTGTTTGGGGTTGTTCTGGCTACGCAGCGGTGAGTGGTCGGGAGTTGGAGGACGTCGAAGGCCGGCCTCGGTCGGGGTTGTTTCGGCGAGCACGGGCATGTGGGCGCCAGTCGCGGCAAAGGTGACGTCGGAACTCCCTCGTGACTCATCGGAGGCGGGCCCGCAGTGTCTTCAACTGCCGGAACTGGTCCAAGCGGGACAACAACGAGGATGTAGACGATCAAGCCCGCGCCGCCGGCCAGCAGCAGTTGCACGAACGAACCACCGCTGACGACCGAGTCGATCAACATGATGACGGCGGCCGCTATCGCTGCGCCGATCAGTCGGCCGCATGAGCGCCGGCAGGGTCGGCACGAGGCTGACGCCCGCAAGGCGCAGCGCCAACACCGCCAGCGGAAGCGCGACGAGCACCGCCACGACGCCGTGTGCGATGGCGGCACCGCGGATGCCATCCAAGTGGGTTCCGATCCATAGCGCGGGGACCAGCGCCACGGCCCAGCCGGCGTTCAGCCACACGGTGGACTTGGTGGCCCCAACCGCCGTCAGGATGTCGAACGCCAGCGATGTCAGCATGCGCACGACCATCAACACCATCAGATAACGCAGCGCGACCGCCGACGGCCCCCACTTGTCGCCGTAAAGAAAATCAACCAGCTGCGGCGCCAGGGTCGCCATCACGACGGCGACGGGCAAGATTGCCGCCACCAACAAGGCACCGAGCGACGCACACCCAATGCGAGCGCCTCGGAGTCCTGCTCGGCCAGCCGCGAGAAACTGGGGATCGACACGTAACGCACCGCGGTGCCAATCAGGCCGGGCACCCAGTTGGAGACGTTGAACGCCAACAGGTAGTAGCCCAACGCCACGACGCCGAGCACGTTGCCGACAATCACGAAGTCCGCGTTGAGCAGCACGGATTCGATGCCCAGGCTGACGGCCAACGGCAAACCGAATTTGAGCAGTTTCTTGGTGATCTCCCTGTCGAAGCCGAACTTGATGGGCAGATCGGCCATCTTGAACACGAGCATGCCACGTGACGATCGATCCGGCCAGCTGGCCGCATCGCGAAGCTGTATGCGCCCGCGCCGGCGAACCCCAGCGGCAGCGCTACCGCTGCGTTGGCCACCAAGCCGATCATGTTGGCTTTCGTCAGCCGGTCCTGCTCAAACCGGCGCAGCAACGCGGCCACCCGGACGGCGGTGATGCCATCCACGACGATGACCAGGGTGAGTAGCCGCACCACCGGCGTGGCTTCAGGAGCGCCCGACAGCGTGGCGAAGGCGGGTGCGGCCAACCAGAGCACTCCGTAGACGAAGACGCTCGACAGCAGCGCGATCACGGCGCCCGTCGGTGCCATCTCTTCGAGCTTGCCGCGCCACTGCACGCAGGCTGCGATTATGCCGGCGTCGTTGACGTGCATGGCGAATGCCGTCACGGCGAGCGCGACCGCAAACACACCGAAGTCGGCGGGCGTGAGCAGCCTGGCCAGCACCAGCCCGAGCGCGAACGAGCCCACCTTGGTGACGAAGGTGCCGAGCAGGCTCCACGTCAGCCCACGGCCTGCCTTGCGGCCGATCTTGTCGACGTGCTCGGTCGCTCGTGTCGTCCGCCGCTAACGTGCGCGTCGTCAGACACGCTCAAGCCAGATCTCCCGCCAGAACGGAATGAATTGGCGTGGGCAGTTTCCGTTGTACACGCCGGCACAGACGACGTCTTCCAACACGATGCAGGGATTCTTCATCGTCAGCATCCTGCCGGTTTTCTCGTCCAGGCACTTCGTCACACGTGCGTGCACCCGCGCGGTGCGGCCGCAGTAGCGGGCCATCTCCTCCTCGAAGCCCATACCTCGGTTGAGCCTGTCCTCGTTGAGGGTTGCCTCGATCTGCTCCTTGGTCTTGATGCGGACCATCTCCCCGGGCTGCAGGTCGAGTTGCCCTGTCGGTGTCGGACCGACGACCCGGCCCTTCACGAAGCCCCAAGGCAGACCGTCGCGGAACCACAGCCTGCGGGGCAGCAGCCGCTTGCTGACGCCTTGCAGCCGGTTGAACAAGCACGACCAGGAAAGCCTTGAGCGACGCGAGGGCGCTGACGTTGCCGGTCTTGACATCGGTCACGTATTGGCGGAGGTCGCGGGCCGGCAGGCAGGCCGGCGCGGCGCGCAACAACTCGGTGGCCTGGCACGAGTAGCGCGGCTCGCCGTCCGGCCCGGGCTCCTTACGTGTGTTGATTTCCAGCAACGGCAGATCGATGCGGCCAGCGGTCGGCGAACTCGTCTCGCCCGGTTCCACGACGCTTGAGCCAGGCTTCCTTCCAGTACAGCAAGCAGGCCGTCTGGCAGCCGCCGTGCGCCGTGCCGTCACAGCGCGAGCCGGCGCCGCGGACCTCGACCATGTTGCCGACGCGTAGGCCCTTCGCGGAGGCATTGGTCGCGGAGTGCGCCATGCTTGTTCTTGCCTCCTCAAGTGTGGGGTGTGTGTTTGCTCTCGGATCAGTGAGTGGTACCCACCATATCGATATCCGGCAGCCTTCGTCTCACCAACGGCCATGGGTATAACGACATGGGACCGGTTCTTCGCTCAGCCGCGGATAGTTCGCGGCACCCAGTGGAGAACACGACGTCGAAGCTGGTATGGACATTTGTAGTCGGTAGCGCATCCGCCGCGTACCACGCGTCGCCCGGCACTGTAATGAGCTGGCCGGAGTCGGGCACCCTGCACCTGTGGCCTGAACAACGCCCGCACCGAGCGCTCCGCGCCAAGCGACAACCGAGTTCGTCGGGTCGGCCCGCGGCCGCGGCCCCCCAACTCTTGTGACGATCTGTGCCATACCCGTCCAAAGTTGCCGTCAGCAACCGGCCCCGACCATGATGCGGCCAATATCGTCGGAGTAGTGTGAGCACCCAATCTGACATCTAAAGGCGGTGCTGCGGACGGGTGGATCTTGACCGAGGGGAATCCGCGGGCGCCGGTATCGATCATCTGCGTGTCGAACAATGCGGAGGTGCTCAACGACTGCCTGGTGCGGTCGGTGGAAGCGCAAGGCGTCGACAGCTCCCGAAACTGAGCTGATCATCGTCGAGAACTCCCAGCGCGAATTCTCGCCGCGGGGGCAAGCCCTCAATCACGGCGTGACGTTGGCGCGTAACGACGTGGCGTGTTCGTCCACCAAGACGTTTACCTGCATTCACTGATCAGACTGGAAGAGGCCGCGGCGACGTTGCTGGCCGACAGGACGATCGGATTGCTAGGCGCGATCGGAGTAACCGAGAACGGTGACCTCGCGGGAGAGATACGCGACAGGGTCGTGCTGCTGGGCAGGTCCCTGAACGGCGTTGCCGACGTGGACAGCATCGACGAGGTCCTTTTCATGGCCGGCGCAGTCACCTCATCGAAGACCCGCTATCGGAGCACCCCAACCTCGCCTGGCACGCGTACGCCGTCGAATACGGCGCCAGGATGAAGCGGCGCCGGATTGCGTGTCGTCGCGGGGCGAATCCCGATCACCCACAACAGTCTGACGACCAATCTGGCCCTGTTGCCCGACGCCCATGCACACATCGGCCGGCTATACCCGGAACAGACCCCGATCGTGACGACTTGCGGCATTGTCGGCGGTGTCGAGGCCACGAGAAAACTCCGGCCCACCGGCATCGCTGGCACCACACCGGTGGATTAGGGCAGCCGCCAGGCCTACTTGGCGCGGCGGGCAGCGGGGCTGCTGGCTGTGGTACTCTCCGATATTCGCTTTGATATCGATGCTCTGCTGGAAGACTGCGGCGCGACCCAAGTGACCATCGCCGCCCTCAAGCAGAACCTAGACATCGATACCGCGATGGAACAATCCATCGTTCTTCAACGGTTGGGCCGCAGGTGTTCCTTCCACGTCGTAGGCCTCCACGGACTGCGTGAACTGCTCGCGCAGCGCCAACCCCGCCGAGTCGGTTGTGGCGACGAATCTGAGCCTGGCGACACTAGCATCACTGCGTACCGTGTTGGTGGGCCAAGACCATGCCTTAATCGGTTTCGCCGACGCGATCGGCTTCTGGCTCATCGTCGGGCCGACCGCTGCGGCGTCGCCGGCAGCGTGGCGACGCCCTTCGGCCAAGCCTCTCTCCCTGCCACGTCCAAAGGATGACGGCTAACAAATCCGTCGTCGGTTGAGTACACGAGGTCGGGGCTTCGGCGGCGTAGAACGTCAGCATCGCCGCCGGGTGCAGGCGGTCACGCAAGCAAATTCGGCCGCTGGGACATTGGAGGATCACAAGCCCTACTAAGCTCGTCAGTCATGGTGCTGGTGCGTCCTGAAAGCTGGTTCAGGCTTGCGGGTGGAAGTCCCGTCCCGGTAGGCACCGGAGCGCCGGGTAGCAGGCCCCGGTTCGTCGTGGAGACGCGGCGGGCTGAGCGGGGTGTCAAGAGCCTCTTCGGAGGGAGCAAGTGTGCGGGCCGTAGCGTTAAGCGAACACTGCAGCCTCGTCAGAGTTACAACGGGAGAGCCGAGCCGCTCATGTCACGGCGAAGGCCATGTCTGGTGAACCCTGGTCCGGGGTTAGTTCATCGGGTCTTTCCGGGGTAGGGGTGGCGGCACGTGCACACAGTCTGGATCGGAACAGGAGAGACCCGTCTGCCTGGCCTGCGTCGGGCAAAGACCAGGGGTATAAGCCGATGGTGAAATCCTCTGGAGGGCAGCGGGAGTCCGATGGGGTCGTAGTACCGCTGATCGGCGTGCAACATAACGCGCCGGGAGGAAAGGGCCCCAACTTTGATCATGTGTGCGAAGTGGGTAAGCGTGAGGGCATGACCAAGGTGTCTTGGTCCAACCACCTCGACGGGCCACGGCCCGTTGTAGCCGACGACGAGCCGCTTGCGGTGTCGCCGGTGAAAGTGCGAGAACTGCAACGCACGCTATGGGCTGCGGCCAAGCAGTCTTCGGGTCGGCGTTTCCACGCCCTGTATGACCGGATCTGCAGGGGTGACGTCCTGTGGGAGGCGTGGGAGCGGGTGCGACAGAACAGGGGTGCGGCCGGGGTGGATCGGATCACTCTGGTCGCGGTGGAGGACTACGGCGTGGACCGCATGCTGCGTGAGTTGCGTCATGACCTTCGCGAGGGTGTGTACCGTCCGGCGCCTGCGCGCCGGGTGGAGATCCCGAAACCACGAGGTGGTAAGCGGCCGTTGGGGATTCCCACGGTGCGAGACCGGGTGGCTCAGGCGGCGGCCAAGTTGGTGTTGGAACCGATTTTCGAGGCGGACTTCATGTCGTGCTCGTATGGGTTTCGGCCGAAGCGATCGGCCACGCAGGCGAGGGAGCGGTTGCGTACCGGGTTCATCGAGGGCTACACGTTTGTGGTGGAGTTTGATATCGCCAATTTCTTCGGCGAGATCGACCACCAGCGTCTACTGAGCGAGGTGGGTAGGCGGGTCTCGGATCGGCGGGTGCTCAAACTGCTGCGTCAGTGGCTGCAAGCGGGTGTGTTGGTTGACGGCGAAGTGACGCGGACGGTCGCGGGCACGCCGCAGGGCGGGGTCATTTCCCCGTTGTTGGCCAATGTCTATCTGCATGTGCTCGACACGGAACTCTCTGCCCGCGGGGTGGGTGAGTTGGTGCGCTACGCCGATGACGGTGTGGTGTTGTGCCGCAGCGCGGCACAAGCCGAGCACGCCTTGGCGGCGGTGGGAGAAATCCTGGCGTCGTTGGGGTTGCGGCTGCATCCGGATAAGACGAAGGTGGTCGATTTGCGTGAGGGTCGGGAGGGCCTGGATTTTCTGGGTTGTCACTTCCGGGCTCGCATGTCGGGTCGGTTGTGGGAACAGAAGCGCATCGTGCGCTACTACCTGCACCGTTGGCCCAGTCAAATGGCCATGGCCCGGCTACGGGCCAAGGCGCGAGCGCACCGGGCGCAGCCGGGCAGGAACGGATATCCGCGATGTGATCGCGGAGCTCAGTCCGGTCCTGCGTGGTTGGGGCAACTACTTCTTCCACCGGCAACGCCACCGTCAAGTTCGGTCAGATCGACCGGTATGTGGTGTGGCGCCTGTATCGCCTGATGGTGAAGAAGCGGGGCCGTAACCTACGTGCTGGACAAGCCGATCAATGGACACCGGAGTGGTTTCACGGGCACGGCCTGCACCGTCTATCTGGCACCATCCGCCATCCGACGGCTGCGTAACCATGTCCAGAAGATCATCGGTAAGCCGTGTGCGGGAAAACCGCACGCACGGATTGAAAGGGGGATGGGGAAACGGACCTGCTTGTCGGGCACCGCGCCCCTGACTACCAATGCCACGAAAACTCACTGACGAACAAATTGAGGCGTATCTCGATAGCCGCCCATGCTGGGCGATGCTGAGCACTATCGACAAGGATGGATTTCCGCACACCGTACCCCTTGGATACTTTCGGCTTGGCCGCGACATCATCATGGGTGTGCGAGATGGGACGCGCAAAGTTGCCAACGTCGAAAGCAACCCGAACGTGAGCATCTTGCTCGAAGACGGCTCCACCATGGCCGATATCCGGGGAGTGATGTTCCAAGGTCACGCCCGCATCGTTCGCGAACCAAGCGAAGCACTTCAGCTCGCGAGGGAAGGTGCCCGGGCGCGGGGCGTGCCGGAGTCTGAATGGCCCACCGCGCCCAGGCCGGGCGCTGCCTACATCCGCATGACACCCGTTAGAACAGTGTCTTGGGATTACGCAAATTCAACGTCAGACGAGGCTTAGCTTCGCCAACCGTCGTGGCAGCGTCAGCTCGCCCCCGGCGAGGGGTTTGGAGTCACTGCGGGAAGCCCAGACTCCAGCCTCGGTAGACCCACTTCCGGCCCACGTTGGGGCTGGGGAGAATCTGGATGTTGTGCCGGTCGCCGTACCCCGGCGCGAGTCCTTGGACGCCACCGGAGACATAGGTCCCGTCTCCGCGGGCGATGTCGATGTGGGGGCCGTCGGACCCCTGCTGAACACGAGTGCTCCCCGCGGCGGATTCATGTCGGTGTGGATCTGACCTTGCGCCAGGAGGGTTTGGTACATGGTTTCGGAGGCGCCGTCCCAGCCGTACTTCGCCTGCGACACGTTGTAGGCGTAGGCCACAAGGGCCTCGCATCCGTACGGGCCGAATCGATCCGAGCCAAGGATGCTCTCGGCTCTGGCGACGGCGGCATCCGCTCCGGGGATCATCTCCAGAGGCTCAGCCTGGGCGCTCGGCGCGAACAGAAGCGTCGCGGCCAGCAGAACGGCTGGAAGCGACAGACTGGATTCGGGCGTTCAACTCGTATGGCTCCGGTTCCGGCACGCGTGTTGGCCTCGTAGATCGACGCCGTTATCCGATCGGCCGGTTCGATCGGGCGCCGGGAATCTGGCGAACTGTGCCCACAGGCGGTCTACAGCTTCTGTTCAACTGTTGTACAGGTACCCATCGTGCGGTACTCGGACCTGCCGATGCAACCGGAGCGCAAATGACTGACGTCGAGAACGAACCGGACGTCTATTTCTTGCGCTTACCAGGGGGATCGTCGACGGACGACTGCATGCCTGCCATCCGGCTCAGCGTCGACACCCCTGGGAGTCGGGACAGCGCCCCGTAGATCTCGTCGCCTGTGGCGACCAGCGCTTCCAGTTGTGGCAGCAGACGGTCCATCGTGCGCAGCGTGGGTTCGGCGAGCGCCAGATACCTGTCGAGACGGTCCATCGCGCTGTTGAGACGCTCGGTGGTTGCGGCCAGGTTCTCCAGCAAGTCCGGCAGTTGCGCGGCCAGGCGGGCGGACGCAGGCGGAATGCGCAGGGCGCTGGCAGCGACCGCTTGCGCGGCTTCGACTGCTGCTTGCGCAGCGTCGACCGCCGCTTGCCCAGCCGCTCTGATATCGCTCGGCTTGGGCACCTTCGGTTTCGGTGCCTTTGGCGACATGTTCACAACGATGCCGCACCCCGCACCCCCTGTCACGCGTTCCACGCACTCGCTATCGCCCACCCCTGCGCAGTAGCCGTGAACGTGGGCTTCGGGAAAGATTGTTTCAGATTCACCCTATTGCCGCCGTTCGTCGAAGTACCGGGAGGAGTCAATGTCCGTGCGCTCCGGTGAGCCGGTCGGCGACAACACGGGTCAACGCAACGAGCCGCTGCTAGTGCCGGGTGAGACCTGCTGGCGGTCGGCGCCGGCCGATCGCTACGCCGCCATCGTCGACGGCGCGGACTACCTGCGGCACGTCAAGTCGGCGATGCTGAACGCTCACCATCGAATAGTCATCATCGGCTGGGACTTGGACTACCGGACGGCATTCGAGCGAGGCGAGACGACGACGCTGGACGGGCCCAACCACCTCGGGCCCTTCTTGCACTGGCTGCTGTGGAAGCGTCGCGAACTCAACGTGTACCTGCTGAAGTCGAACCTTCGT
Source organism: uncultured Actinomycetota bacterium (assembly GCA_963786695.1). GTDB lineage: Bacteria > Actinomycetota > Actinomycetes > Mycobacteriales > Mycobacteriaceae > Mycobacterium. The sequence goes on along the minus strand of CAWBAL010000035.1, from coordinate 206,923 downwards.
CTGCTGCCCGCGTTCGACGGATTCTGGTTCGGCGTTGCGCCGGTGAGTCTGCTCAACCAATTCACCTCGGCACGAATGCATTTCGCGGTCGACGGAGTGCACCCCACCGGCGCCGTGCACCACCAGAAGATCGTGGTCGTCGACGATGCAGTGGCGTTCTGCGGCGGCATCGACCTGACGATCGGACGCTGGGACACCCGCGCGCATCTGCCCGTCGATCCACGTCGGCACGGCCCCGGCGACTCATACGGCCCGCGCCACGAAGTGGCCGCTGTGGTGGACGGAGCTGCTGCACGGCTGCTCGCCCAGCAGGCCCACGAGCGGTGGCAGGCAGCGACCGGTCAAGTGCTGGCCAAGGACGTACCGTTTGCCTCCGCGTGGCCCGTAGGCCTCGACCCCTCGTTGCGCGACGTCGAGGTGGCGGTGGCGCGCACACTTCCCGCGCTGCCCCAGCGCAGCGAGGTCCGGGAGATCGAAGCGCTGGATCTCGCTGCCATCGGGGCCGCTCGCGATGTCATCTATCTGGAGAACCAGTACTTCGCGTCGCGCAGCATCGCGGAAGCGATCGCCGCGCGGCTGCGGGAACCGCACGGGCCGGAAGTGGTGATCATCCTGCCGCGCAGCTCGGAGAGCCGCCTGGAACAGGAGTCGATGGACAGCGCTCGCGTACGCCTGGTGCGGTTGCTCAGGGCGGCAGACCTGCACGGGCGGCTGGGGGTCTACTGGCCGACGGCCGGCGGTGGAGTCTCGGTGTACGTGCACTCAAAGGTCATAGTGATCGACGACCGGCTGCTTCGCATCGGCTCCTCCAACTTGAACAACCGATCGCTGGGCTTCGACAGCGAATGCGATATCGCGATCGAAGCCGGACCTGCGCTGGCGAACTGCGCGGAGGTGAAGCGTGAAATCCTCTTCACCCGAGACAGTCTCGTTGCCGAGCACTTGGGAGTCTCCGTCGCGGCCTTGCGCTACGAAGTCGAGCGCCGGGGGACGTTCCGGTACGGCATCGAAGAGCTACGCAGTACCGGTCGTTCGCTGCGAAAGTTGACCGACACGATGGTGACTGCTGACGAAAGTCCGCTGGCGGAAAACGATCTCATGGATCCGGACCACGTGCCCCGGTCGATCGCACAAAGCGCGTTGGCCCTGATCGAATCGGTCGCGACGTGGCCGTTGCGCCGATCGTTCCTCGGCGCGTGGTATCAGAACCTGCGAGGCGGACATAGGCCTACGGGCACGGAATCGGCACCGGAATGAAGGAACCACCAGTGGGCCAGCACAAGCCCGGCGGAAGTGGCGGCGGAGGTTGGTACCCGGAGCCGGCAGGCTTCGGTGGGGGGTTGTCCCCGTCCCAAATCAGGTTGGACACATTGCCCATCCCCGGCCAGAGGTAGTAGTAGGTGTGACAAACCGTCATGTCCCACCCACGAAACGGGTCGGTTACGTGATTGCCGGTCATCGGTAGTGGTTCCCCGGGGCACCAGCGTTTTGCGGGACCCCACCCGTTGTCGTCGGTCTTGAGCGGGCCAGGGCGAAGTGGAACGGGGCCGGGATGGGCCTCGGCGGCCCCGGCGGTCAGACCCAGGCCGGCGACCGCGATGCCACCCGACAGCAACGTCCCGACGAGGATCCTCATGACGTTGTGAGAAGTGCTCATTGATGGCTCCTTTCCCGGGGCCGTGAACTCCATCTGTTGGGCCCGGAGTTCGTGATTCGTGCAGCGTAGACCGATGCCGGCTATCGCCATGCCCATCTCGTCGGCTCTTGCAGCTGCAAAGTTACGGCCCGGGCCGGAGGATCTCGCCGCCGAGCCGGGCACATCACCGCGACGCTATGCCGCTAGGAAGCCCAGCCCGTCGTCACGGATGGAAGTTCCACTGGCCGCAATCCTGGGCCAGCACATCACTGACATCGACTTCGATCCCACCCACCACAGGCCCGGGATTCGAGGCCGTGGCAACGATGCGCTGGTAGAGGACTGCGGCGGGATACATCTGACCGCCGGACCAGGACCGGGTCTGCCACGCCCACACGTGGCCGGGCGAACCCGACCGCCCGATCACGCCATCGGCCGCGGCCCACTGGCACGCTTTGATGCCCCCGTAGATCCCGGTGCGCTGCACGCCGATCACCGAATTGATCCCGCGAAACCACGGCAGCACAACGTCGTTCCACGCCCCGCGGTCGATGTCGTCGTCGACGCTGAAGAAAACTGGTGCACTCTGGCCGCCTCCGGCCGCGGTGTGCAGCTGCCAAGCGGTGCGGGCGTCGACGACCCCTCCGGGGTATCCGCGGGTGAAGTCCGAGGGCGCTGTCCCGCCGGGCTTGCCGTATTGGTAGTTGCTGACGATCACCAAACCGGAGGCGGTCAGGGCCTTTGCGTAGGGCAGGGTGATCGGTTTGGCGCCAAAGGACGAGCCGGGTCGCGAGGTCGAGACGTAGTTGATCACCCCGGCGTGGCCGGCGGCTCGGATGTCCTGTGCCGGGATCTGGCGCATGGCGTAATCGATCAACGTGGGAGCGGCGGCCGCCGCCGCGGGCGCGCGGGCACCCGATGCCGCACCGAGCCCGGCCAGCACCGATGCCGCGGTGGCGCAGCGCAGAGCGTCGCGCCGGGATAGTCGCACCGAGCAATGTTACCAATGTGGCGAGTGTGACTGACGTGATCTTTGGCGTCGACGTCAGTTTGATGCCGCACCGTTACCCAGCCGGCGTCACGTCCGCGCCGGAACCCTTGATCGAAGCCTTGGCGCGCTTCTCGGCCCGGACAGCCCTCTTGCCGCGGACGAACCCCGTCGCCGAGACCGCCGCCGCCAGCAGCGCAGCCTCGCCGTTGACGAACGGATGGAAGCCGACGCCGGCGCCGCCACGGCCTTTCACCGGGATGTCGGCGACTTCGGTGACCTTCCAACCCTTCTCGGAGATCGACAGGATGGCCTCGCCGTTCTCACACGTCAGCGGCAGGGCGGCAATCACCTCGTCGCCGTCGGCAGCCAGCTTCACTCCGGCGACGCCGTTGCCCGCCGCGCCCTGCGGATTGACTGCGGCCGGATCGATCCGGAGCACCTTCCCGCGCCGAGTCACCAACGCCAAATGGGAGCCGGGCGCCAGCACGCCGGACCGCACCAACCCGGTGATGTCCGGCGCCACCGGGATGTCGCGAATCTTGTAGGGCAGACCGTTGCCGGTGGTGAACTTGATTCGACCGTCGGTCCACACCGCCCAGCCCAGTCCCGAGGTCAGCAGCTCACCGTGGCTGTCGGAGAACACTCCCCGGTCGTCAAGTCGCCACGCGGCGTTGGACTTACGCTCGCGGGCGCCGTCCTCATCAACGCTTGACGCCACGGGCGTGGCCTCGAGGTCCAGCACGGTGCGACGGTCAAACTCGGGGCCCTGGAACAGTTTCGCGGTCTCGACCAGCTCCTTGTCGATCACCTTCCGGCGGGCGTCGGGATTCGCCACCAGCTCGGTCAGCTCGAGAAACTCCGCGTCCAGCTTCTCCGCTTCGGTCTGCAGTTCGATGACGTCGAGCTTCGTCAGGCGGCGCAGCTGCAGCGCCAGAACGTAGTCGGCTTGTTCGGTATCGATCGCGAACCGATCCTGCAGCCCCTGGCGGGCGTCGTCGACGGTGTCGGATCCGCGGATCACCGCCACCGCGGCGTCGATGTCGAGGTGGATCAGCATCAGGCCGGCCACCAGATGGCGCCGCGCCGTGACCTTCTCCAGTCGATACTCGCTGCGGCGCAGGACGACCGAATCGCGCAGGTGTAGGAATGCGGCGATCAGTTCGCGCACCGACCACCAGCGCGGCACCCGGTCCTCATCGAGCGCAACCAGGCTGGCGGCGAACGTCGACTCCAGCGGGGTCAGGGCGAGTAACTGCTCGCGGATGGTTTCGGCGTCGTGTCCGCGCTTGGCGGTGACCACGATGCGTAGCCCGTTGCGGCGGTCGGTCAGATCAGACATGTCGGCCACCCCCGACATCTCCCCGGATTCGACGAGCGCCCGGATTCTCTCCTGCACAGTGTTACTCGCGACGCCGGGCGGCAGCTCGGTGATGATGACGTTCTTCCCGTCCACCGATACGGTGCCGCGTACCGTGAACTGCCCTCGCCCGGTGGTGATGTACTCCCGCAGCCCGGCCGTGCCGACCACCGTTGCGCCGCAGCCCCAGTCGGGGCCGGGAATGAGTTTGCACAACCTGTCGTCGGTCATGTTCGGGGTCTTCAGCAGGGCCCGACAGGCGGCCATGATCTCCCGCGGATTGTGTGCCGGCACCTTTGTGGCCCACCCTTCGGCGATGCCGACCGCGCCGTTGCAGAGCAGCACCGGCCATTGGGCGGGCAGCACCGTCGGCTCGATCCACTCACCGTCGAACGTGGCGACCATCGGCACGGCGTGGTCGTTGAGCTCGGCGGTCAGTGCTGCACCGGGTGCCGACAACCGCATCTCGGTGTAGCGGTCGGCGGCGGGAATGTCACCCTGGATTCGCGGGAAAGCGCCTTGTCCGTCAATCACTTTCACGCGCTGGAACTCGGCGGCCATCAATGCCGCGGCGCCGTACATCGACGCGCCACCATGCGGGTGCAGGTTGCCGGTGACGGCCGAGCACACCTTCGAGGACTTCTGCGGTTTGTTCCCGGGCAGCAATCTCGAGTCGTGCATCTGGTAGAGCAGGCGCCGCTGGCCTGGCTTGAGTCCGTCGAACGCGGACGGGATCGCGCGGTCGCTGACGCTGTAGAGGGCGAAGGTCAGCTGGTAGTGGTTCCAGTAGTCATCGGCACTCTGGTCGAGCACCAGATCGGGATTCTGCTCAGGAATATCCAGGGTGGCGGTCACAGCATCTTCCTAATCGAGGTCGAGAGCGGCGGTGTCGACACGCGAAGCAACATCGGCCATCCAGGCGCGCCGGCCCTCTGGCGGCCCGCCGAACAAGGTGTGGTGCAGCTTCGGGTCGCCGTCATCGAGGTGCACTCGAATGACGGTGCGGCGCTGGGGATCCAGCACGGTGTTCCAGAAGTCGTCGGCGTCCATCTCGCCGAGACCCTTGTTCCGCTGCACCTCGACCTTGCGTTTGGAGGCGGCCTTCATCTGCGCCACCGCGGCATCGCGTTCGGATTCGTCCTGGCAATAGATCCGCTGTTGGCCGTCTTTGACCACGAACAGCGGCGGCAGCGTCACGTAAACCATCCCGGCTTTGACGAGTGGCCGGTAGAAGTCCAGGAACATCGAGATGAGGCTCGAATTGATGTTGCCGCCATCGGGATCAGCGTCGGAGGCGAACAAGATCCGGTCGTACCGGCACGACTCCGGATCGCAATTGTCCCGCACCCCGCAGCCCAGGATGCGCTCGATCGAATCGAACTCGTCCTTGATCCGCGCCTTGCTCAAGGTGAAGCCATAGACGTTGGGCGGCTTACCTTTCAGTGGGAAAGCCGCCTGGAAGGTGGCGTCGCGTGCCGCCTTGATGGTGCCCAGCGCGGAGTCGCCCTCGCACAGGAACAGCTCGGCACCCGAGCCGCGTCCGGTCTCCCGGCTGGGAAGCAGCTTCGGCGGCAGTGACAGGTTCGTTCCCAGGCCCTTGGCTTTCGACGCCGCACGGGATCGGGCCTTGGCGCCCTCTGCGCTGCGCCGCGCCCGCGCCGACTCCAAGGCCAGCTTGGTCCACATTGACACGGCGTCTGTGTTGCCGGGGTTGGCGGCCCAGATGGTGACGCTACGCGCCACATCAGGAGCCATCGCCACGTTCAGCGAGCGCGACGACACTGCGGTCTTGGCTTGCGAGTCCCAGGACACATCCGGTGCGCGAGTGTCCACGGCGAGCGCGGTCACCGCGGCGAAATCCTGTGCCTCCGGGCCGTCTTCGCCTTTGGCCAGGCCGAGGTCGCGGATGCGGGACGCACGATCGGCCAGGGCTTCGGACAATCCCTTGACCGCGGCGGCCAGATGGGATCCGCCACCGGGCGTACGCACGGTGTTGCAAAACGCGGCGACGGTGGCGGGTTCGGCTGGGCCGGCCGTCAAGGACCAGCGGAACGGGGTCGGGCCGCGACCGGTGGTGTACTCGCCGCGGCCCTCCACCACTGCGCGCACGCCTGGTACCGGAGTACCGGCAGCGGCGCACATGAGGTCCAGCAGGGTATCGGTGCCCCATGGGCCGTTGAACGGTACGAGCAGTTCAGGCCGGACCTCGTCGCCAGGCCACCCTTCGTCGATGACGGTCAGGTGTACCCCGGGCGACATCCGTGCGGCGGCGTGCGCTCGCAGCAGTACCTCGTTGATGTCCACACTGGAATCCGGCACGACGGCCGCGTCGAACAGGATGCGCACCGTGGTGCCGTGTGCATCCGGTTTGCGATTGCCGGAGCCGCGCAACTTCTGTGTGTCGGCGCGGGTGAACGGGGCGTCCGGGTCGAAATCCTTGCCGTCGAACACCCCGGGGTAGCCTCGGCCGAAACTCTGCAGGTAGGTCTTTCCGGCCCGGCGTACCGCTACGTCAGTCCGTGCGGAGATGAATACTGCTGCCGCGGCTCCGATTCCGTTCAGACCGGCGCCGGTGCTGGCAGCGTCGGCGTGTGTGGAGAACTTGCCGCCCGCCCGCGCGGTACCCAGCGTTTTGACGATGCCGTTCTTCCCGTTCACCGGGTCAGAGTCGATGGGCAGGCCACGGCCGTCGTCGGCGACGCTGACCGACCCGTCGGCGTGCAGGGTGATGGTGACAGTGGAGCCACCGTGGCTGGGGTCGGCGACCTCTTCGATCGCGTTGTCCACCAGCTCGCGCAGCGCGGTGTTGAGCACGTCCAGTCCGAGGTTGACCGCCGGCCGCAGGCGCGTGTGCTGAACATCGTCGAGCTCGGTGATGTCGGCGGCGGTGTAACTCACTGCTCGTCCTTTCCATCAATGGCGGGGGTGTTTCGCAGAAATGGTAGTCGGCTGCGCAGACATCTCCGTGCCGCCGTGGCCGTCAAATCCGGGTTTGGGGCCGATCTTCCACACGGCAAGTTCATGAACCGGCTGGGCGTGTCGGTGCCTGCTGCTACTGATATCGGCAACACGACAGATGGGGGTAGCTCATGACGGGCACGATGCCGGTGAAGGTTGTCAGGGACCAGTTGGTGCTGGGTCCGGTGACGGTGGATTTCCAGCGGACGTTGCGAATCCCCGAGACGGGGCTGCATCCGCTGCCGCCGGGTCTGGGCCGGTTTCCGTTGCGGCGGGTCGAGGACTACCCCGACACCGCGCCAGCGGAGTGGCTGGCTCGTGGCGGTGTGATGCTGCCGATCTACCAGCGCGAGGCGATGTGGCTGTCCTTCGATGCGTCCGAGCCCGCTGCTCTGCAGGTCGGTGTGGGCAAGGTGTGCGCGGTCAGCGGCTTGCCGTGGATCGAGCACCTGGTCAAAGACCCGCAGAACTACGTTGCGCTGCCTGACCAGCCGTGGCTGGACGGCATCAACGCGGGCGACGGGTTCATCCGCCAGTTCGTCGCCGTGCCGCTTGGTTCCGGCGCCACGGTCGAAGGGCAGGTCACCGGGCAGGAGACCCATGGTGGAGTGCAGCTGCGGGCCGTCGGCCTGACCGAACAGGCGCTCGCGGCGTGGCACGCCGCACGGCGAGCGCGCTCGGAGATCTGTGCGGACATGGGGCCGATGCCGTGCCCGGCGGCGACGGGATCGGCGAGCATGGGGCTGGGGGCCGGCGGGCGGATGCGCCAGGAGGTCTACGCCGACGATCGCCCGCTCGCGGACTATGACCCGAGCGGTGCCCGGCGGGTGTTCGTCCACATGTGCTCGGCCGCGCAGTGGACGGCCATCACCGGCGAGGTGCCGCCACCGACACCGGTCGACCGCGACGCCTACGTGAGCGCGGGTCTGCCATGGTTCGACTACTACGCCGCCGATGCCCACGACATCGCAGCGTCGGAAATCTTGGCGAAGGTCGAGACCGTCGGCAAAAAGCTCGGCGCCGAGGAGGACCCGTTTCTACCAGTCGATCTGACACACCGTGATCGCACTCGGCGGCGTCAGTCCCGACGCAGTCACTGACGGGACGTGGTAGTTGCCGCTGACAGAACCGCGTCGGTGATCGCGGTCGGCGTGATCGCGAAGGTGGCCTTCTGGGCGCGGCTGGCGACGTCCAGCAGGTAACGACGCTTAGGACGCCGCGATGTCAGCGCGTGATCGACAGCCTTCGTGACCCTCTTGGGATCGGCAGCGAGCTTTTGCATACGCCCCAACAACTTCCGACTACCAGCGAGGTGTGACGCATACAGTCGACGATGTTCGTCACTGAGCTTTTCGGCCATCCGGTCGTGGTCGGCGAGCACGTCGGCCCACATATCGGTACGGATCGGTCCCGGCTCGATGAGTGAGACGGGAATCCGCCACGGCCGCAACTCCATCCGGAGCGCATCGGCCAGGGACTCGATCGCGTACTTCGATGCGGTGTAGGCGCCGGTGCCCGGTGTGGTGATCAACCCACTGACCGAGGAGATGAAGACCACCCGGCCCCCAGCCGCACGAATCTTCGGCAACACCGCCTGGGTGACTGCGATCTGCGAGATGACGTTGACATTGAGTTGCTGTGTCAGATCATCGAGCGACAAGCCCTCGACCGGTCCGTTGACGATGATACCGGCGTTGTTGACCACACCGTTGAGCTCAACGGGAAGCCGCTCGGGAAGCGCTGCAATCGCGGCCCTGTCGGTGATGTCGAGCGCGATCGCGTGCACATTGGTCATGCGATCGAGCCTGTGGAGGGCGGTGTCGTCTCGCGCCGTGGCATAGACGGTCCAGCCACGCCGGCTCATGTGCTCGGTGATCGCGAGCCCGATTCCTCTGCCAGCCCCGGTAACCAGTACGGATGGCATGTCCTCACACCGCCTTTGCCGAAATGCGCCGTTGCCAGGTGAGCAGGAGCGGGGCTCCGATGGTCTCGAGGGCAATCGCCCCCACGATGACGGGATGCGGTCTCCCGCTTTGTCGCCAGGCCACGATCCGCGCCAGGCCACCGACCGCGATGGTGGACAACGCGAATGACGTGGCCGACGATTGCTCGATACGGCGCAACTCCCGCAAGACGGTGACACCTGAAGCGAACTTGAACACGTTCGCGTAGCGCAGGGAACTATCGACGGTGGGAGCTACATCAGGTGAACCACCGGGCACACCGCGTGGCCCGTGGAGGATCTCACCTACCGCACTGGCCATGGGTATGACCGCCAACGTCCCCAGGGTCCACTGCAGCGCCGTGCGATTGCGGGTGAGCGTGTTCATGCAAGGAACTCCAATGCCTCGGTTACGAATTCGTCGTGGTACTGAAAGATGCCGCCGTGGCCCGCATCGGGGTAGATCTTCAGGCGCGCGTTGGGTAGCCGCCGAGCCAGGTCAGCGGTATTGCTGGTGGGCACCATCCGGTCATGATCGCCGTTGGCCACGAAAACCGGCTGGGTGATGCCACTCAGATCGGTGGGCTGCTGGGTCCCCCAGGCGTGGATCGCCTTCAGCTGACGACGGAAGGCGGCGGGCGAGATCGCTTTATCCCGATCAACGGTGCGCTCTTTCAGGCGTTGGACGAAGCGCCGCCCTTCGGCCTTGCCGTTCGCCGTCTTGGTGAAGAAGAGGTTTTCCTTCGGGTCTTTGCGCACCAGCGTCGCTGCAACGGAGTCGCTGATGGTGATTCTGGTGACCTTGTCGATGCCCTCGCCGCCGGCGGGACCGGTGCCGGCGAGGATGATCTTGCGGACCAGGGTCGGCTGCTGGCGCACGATCTCCTGGGCGACGAAGCCCCCCAGCGAGAAACCGAGTAGATCCACCTCGCGGAAGCCCAGGGCGCCGATGAAGGCGATGGCGTCTCTGGCCATTTCGGCGACCGTTGCGGGCACCGTGCCCTGCGATGCCCCGACTCCTGGGCTGTCGAAAGTGATGACCGGGTGCTTGGCCGCGATGCCGTCGACGACCCGGGGATCCCAGTTGTCCAGGACCGCAGCGAGGTGGTTGAGGAAGATCACCGGCACACCAGATTCGGGACCCAGGCGCCGGTAAGCCAGGCGCCTTCCGCCGACTTCCACGAACTTCGTCGGGACGTTGCGATAAGTGGTTGTCACGACTGCAGGCTCCCTGATGGCTGATACGTCCTGATGTACACCGAATGGTTTACTTCTGACGATGACATTACACGCTGTGCCCCCAAAGGTAAACCTATCGGTATGCTTAGGTCATGAACGCGGACGTTAAGCAGCGCAAAACTCCTGCAAGGACCGGCGCCGGCGGCCGGGGTGCACGCCAGCGCATCTTGGCGGCTGCCATAAAGTTGTTCTACACCGAGGGCATCAACGCCACTGGCGTCGAGCGACTGGCCACCGAGGCCTCCGTGTCCAAGCGCACTCTCTACCAACACTTTCCAAGCAAGGACGCGGTAGTTGAGGAGTATCTACGAACCATCCAGCAGCACGTAGGTGATCCGCTGCGGCCCGCGCCCGACGATCTGCAGCGGACCCCCCGCGCGCGCATCCTGGCGTTGTTCGAGACGCCGTCCCCGGACGGGCAGATGCGGGGTTGCCCGTTCCACAATGCGGCCGTCGAGGCCGCCGAGACCATGCCGGAGATCCACGAGATCGTGCAGGAGCACAAGCGCAGCTACATCGACGGTGTGGCGCGGCTGGCCAAGGAGGCCGGAGCCGGCAATCCCAAGCTGCTGGCCAATCAGCTCGCTGTGCTCTACGAAGGTGCGGCTGCCCTGTCGACGTCCCTGGACGATCCGACACCCTGGACGCACGCGCGCAAGGCAGCGCAGACGCTCATCGACCTGGCTGTTGCTTCACAGCGATGACGACCTTGCCCTTTGTCCGTCCGGCTTCGACGTAGGCCAACGCCTCGTTGGTCGCCTGGAAGTCGAAGACCTTGTCGACCAGCGGCCGGATGACACCCGATTCGATCAGGCCGGTGATCTTCTGCAGCTGCTCCCCATCGGCCCTCATGAACAGGAACGAGTACCGCACGCCCAGTCGCTTCGCCTGAGCTCGCACTCCGCGGCTCAGCGCCCGCATCACGAGTCCGACGAACCACGGCGCCCCGACCGCTTTGGCGAAGGCAGGGTCCGGTGGGCCGGAGATGGAGACGACGATCCCGCCGGGCTTCAGAACCCGAAGGGACTTCTTGACTGCGGCGGTGTCCTGACTGTTCAACACGACGTCGTAACCGCTCAGCTCGGTCTCGAAGTCTTGCGACTTGTAATCGATGACGACATCGGCGCCGAGTCCTCGGACCAAGTCGAAGCTGGCCGGGCTGCAGGTTGTGGCCACCGTTGCACCAAGATGCTTGGCAAGCTGAATCGCCACCGTGCCAACGCCACCCGAGCCGGCCTGGATGAAGACCTTCTGCCCCTTGGTGAGGTGTGCCGTCTCGACGAGCGCCTGCCACGCGGTCAACGCGACGAGCGGTATCGAGGCCGCCTCCTCCATTGTCAGGTTGGCCGGCGCATGGGCGACGTCCCGCTCGTGCATCGCGATCGATTCGGCGAAGGTGCCGATGCGGCTTGTATCCGGCCGGGCATAGACCGCGTCGCCGGGCTTGAATGCGGATACCCGTGAACCGACGTGCGTCACAACACCGGCGACGTCATTGCCCATGATGAGCGGGAACTTGTACGGCAGAAAGAGTTTGAACTCTCCGTCGCGGATCTTGGCATCAACCAGATTCACGCCGGCCGCATGGATCTCCACCAGTACGTCGTGGTCGCCCACGAGCGGTGTCTCCACATCGGTCAGCGTCAAGCGGCCGTTCTTGCGGTAGCGATCGAGAACAAATGCCTTCACGGGCCGACTCTTCTCTTCGTGGGTACACCGAATGGTCTACCTAGGACGCTACCTCGTCCCCGTAGAGAAGTAAACCGATCAGTTTCGTTCGGCTTTGCGTCGACCGCGCGCCGAGGGGGGTCGATGCAACGCGATGAGTTCCTCGAGATGGTGAGAGACCTGCTCGAGTGGCTTCGTCGATTGCGCTGCGCGGGCGAGGATGATCGCTCCCTCGACCGCGGCGACGACGGTCGTCGACAGGGATTCGGCGGCGGCGCGGTCTATGCCGTCTTGTGCGAGCGCCTCGCTCAGCAAGTCTGCCCACTGCGCGAAGACGTCACCGGCTGCAACAGCGGCCTCGGGCGCATCGTCGCGACCGCACGCCGCCGCCACGATTGCGCACCCACTCCGGAAGTCGGTGCTGACGAGCGCATCGCACCACAATCTGGATGAACGCAGCGACGGGACGCGGCTGCTCGAGGTACTCGCGGAGAGTCGTCGCCATTTCATCCCCGGCCGACTGGGTTGCCGCCGCGACCAGTTCGGCCTTTCCGCCGGGAAAGTTCAGATAGATGGATCGGCGCGTCACGCCACTGGCCTCGAGGATGTCGGAGATGCCAGTACCTGCAACGCCATGACGTTGCATCAGTTCGGCCGTGGCCGCCGTGAGCCGATCGCGTACTCGCATGGCTTGCAATATACCATTCGGTCTACTACCGTGGGCCCAGCACTACACCGATCGGTATACCACGGCTACCGCGCACCGCCGTAATAACCGATGACCCCTTCGAAAGGACCTGCCATGGCCGCCCTGTCCGATCCGTTGACCTTGCCCTGTGGCTTGGTGCTGCCCAACCGGATCATGAAGGCAGCGCTCAGTGAGGGGATGGCGAACAAGCGCCATGCTCCCGACGAGCGACTCGAACGCCTCTACTCGACCTGGGGCAAGGGGGGCTACGGCTTGATCATCACGGGCAACGTGATGGTCGACGGCACCCAACTCGGCGAGCCCGGCAACGTGGTGATCGAGGATGAGCGCAACCTGGACGCGCTGTCCCGCTGGGTCAAAGCCACCAAGGACGGCGGAGTGCCGATCTGGGCGCAACTCAATCACCCGGGCCGGCAGTCCAATCCGCTTGAACTGGGTGCTACTCCGGTAGCCCCCAGTGCGGTACCACTGGCCATGCCCGGCTCGCCTACGCCACGCGCCCTCACGACGGCCGAGATCGAGGACATCATCGAGCGGTTCGCCGCCGCCGCCAAGGTCTGTGAGACAGCGGGCTTCGACGGCGTCCAGATCCACGGCGCACACGGCTACCTGGTCGCCCAATTCCTCTCACCGCTGTCGAATCGGCGCGAGGACGAGTGGGGCGGCGACCCGGCGCGGCGGATGCGCTTTCTCATCGAAGTCGTGCGCCGCATCCGCTCGCGGGTGTCACCCGGCTTCGCGGTGGGACTCAAGCTGAACTCGGCGGACTTCCAGCGCGGTGGATTCACCGAGGACGAATCCCGCGGTGTCCTGGCGGCGCTCGCCGGCGAGGGCCTCGACCTGATCGAGGTCAGCGGCGGAAGCTACGAACAGCCGGCCATGATGGGTGCCGCTGCGGAAAGCACTCGGGCGCGCGAGGCCTACTTCCTCGAATACGCGCGCACGGTGCGCAGCATCGTCGGCGACGTTCCGCTCGCGGTCACCGGCGGATTCCGGTCGCGATCGGCCATGCAGGCCGCGGTCGACAGCGGCGAATGTGACGTCGTCGGACTCGGCCGGCCCACGGCCACCAATCCGGATGCGGCCGCCGCCATCCTCAGCGGGCGCACTGCGGCGCTGCCTTCACACCAGAAGCGCTTCGGGATGCGCAGCGTCCTCGGCAAGGTGACCGATCTCAAGTCGCTCGACGGCTTCCTCGACATCAGCTGGCATGCCGATCAGCTGCACCGGGTGGGTGCCGGGCTCGAGCCGGACCTCGATCGAGGCCGGATCGCCACCACGGTAGCGATGCTGCGGCGCAACGGCCGTGCCTCCTTCGGTCGCAAGCGGGGACTGTGAAGACCCGAGGCGGCCGGCAAGACGCGCTACCCGCTGGCCGGCAAGGTCGTGCTGATCACCGGTGCCGGCCGGGGCCTCGGCGCGGCCACCGCCAATACGCTCGCTCGACGAGGGGCGCATGTCGTGGTGGCCGACATCGATCAACTCTCGGCGCAGCGGGTCGTCGCGACGCTGCCGCACGCTCGCGGATTGGCCCTGACATGTGATGTGACACGGCTTGATTCGGTCCATGACGCGGTGACGCGGACGACTGAGGAGTTCGGCGGTATCGATGTGGTGATCGCCAACGCCGGAATCATGGGCCGCGGCGCCACGATGCGCGCTTTGGAGCCCACCGAGGTGAGTCAGGTCATGTCGGTGAACGTCGCCGGCGTCGTCAACACGGTGTCGGCCGCCATGGAGTCCGTGATCAGCCGACGAGGACAGATCGTGCTGATCAGTTCGGTGTTCGCGTTCCTCAATGGAGCCGGGGTCATCCCGTACGCGATGAGCAAGGCCGCAGTCGAGCAACTCGGGCGCGGACTCAACGTGGAACTGGCCCGTCACGGCGCTTCAACCATGACGGCGTACTTCTCCCTGATTGACACCGACATGATCCGTACCGGCCTCGACGCCGATCCGCATGCGCAGGCGCTGATGGGGGCCATGCCCGAGTTCGTCGGCCAACGCATCCAGCCGCACACCGCCGCGACTGCGATCGTCGACGGCATCGAGGGCAGAAAGAGCGCCGTCATGATTCCGAAGCGCTGGTCGCCCATAGCCGCCCTGCGAGGGGTCGCCGGACCGCTCGTCGATTCGAAGCTTGCGCGGCACGCAGGCGTCCAGGACGCACTGGCGCACATGGATAACGCGCGCCTCACGCGTCAACCGACAAACCCACCCACCTCGCCGTAGGCGACGCCCACAAAGGATCGATTCTCAATGAAGGACGAAACCACACTCACGGTGGAAGATCGCGGAGCTGTTCAGGTCGTGCGGGTCGACGGAGGTCCGCACAGCCTCTTCGGCGTCCGGATCGCCGACCAGCTCGACGAGTTGGTGAATCGCGTCGACCGCGATCCCGGGGTGCACGCGGTGGTGTTCACCGGCTCACGTCCGGGACGGTTCGTCAGTCACGCCGACGTGCGCTGGCTTCAGGAAGAAGGTGCCGCGGTGCCGGAGCTGGGCCGACGCGGGGCCTCGGCGGTGGCACGGCTGGCCAGGGGTGTGGGGCGTGCCCAGGTGCCCGACTCGGTACTGCGCCGAACTCCGCTGCGCGGTGCGGCACAGCTCGACCGCCTACACGACACGTTCCTTCGCATGAACGCCAGTGGCGTCATCTTCGTTGCGGCACTGAACGGTTCGGCCCTGGGCCTGGGCGCGGAGTTCGCCTGGGCATGTGATCTTCGGGTGATGGCCGACGGTGACTTCTTCATCGGCCAGCCCGAGGTGCTGCTGGGCATCAACCCTGGCGGCGGCGGAACTCAGCGGTTGACTCGGCTGGTCGGGACCCATCGGTCGTTGGTCGCCATCCTCGAGGGCAAGCCGTTCACTCCCGCCCAGGCTCTCGCCTACGGGGCCGTCGATGAGGTCGTGGCCACCGACGAGGTCGTCGACCGCGCGGTCGAACTGGCCGGTTACTTCGGCAAGCGCACGAAGGGGGCGATCCAGGCGATCAAGCGGTCGGTCTACTTCGGCGGGTCGATGTCGCTGCCGGAAGGGCTGCACGTCGAGCGCACCGAGTTCCTCGGCACCGACCAGTCCGAGGAGGGGCAGGAGCTGATGCTGCGCTACCTCGCCACCACCGACGCCACCGGTGAGTTGCCGCTCTACGACCCCGACACCTACGCACAGGCCCTGGAACTGGGCGAGGTGCCCGGCACTACGGCGGCGAAGCGATGAGCCCTGTCCAGTCGTTCACCCGCCGCGAGGTCTCGTTCACGTCCGGCTCGGATCACTGTGCCGGCTGGCTGTACCTGCCGACCGGCGTCGAGTCCCCGCCGGTGGTCATCCTCGGCCACGGCCTCGGCGCGACCCGGGAAATGCGCCTGGACGCCTTCGCCGAGCGCTTCGCGCAGGCCGGTATCGCCGCCTTGGCCTTCACCTACCGCCACTTCGGCGACAGCAGCGGCCAACCCCGCCAACTGCTGTCGATCAAACGGCAACTCGCCGACTGGGACGCCGCGATCGCATGGGTCAAGAACCGCACCGACGTCGACGGCACACGCATCGCCGTCTGGGGCAGTTCCTTCGGCGGCGGACATGCCATCACCGTCGCCGCACGCCATCCCGAACTCAAGGCAGCAGTCGCCCAATGCCCCTTCACCGACGGCCTGGCCTCATCGCTCGCGCTGGGGCCCGTCGAGTCACTGAAGGTCCTGCCGGTGGTCGCCAAGGACGTGGTCGCGATGATCCGCCATCGGACGCCGGTGATGATTCCGCTGGCCGGCCCCCCGGGTTCGGTTGCGCTGATGAACGCCCCCGACGCGCTTCCGGGCTACCAGGCTCTGCTGCCCGAGAACACGACATTCCGCAACGAGGTCGCCGCCAGGGTCGCCCCGACGATCATGGCCTACCGACCCGGGCGCGAGGCGAAGAAGATCCGATTCCCAATTCTGTTCTGCATCAGCGACACCGACTCGGTGACCCCGCCGGAGCAGACCCTGAAGTACGCGCGTACCGCGCCACGGGGCGAGATCAAGCGCTACGACGCCGGCCACTTCGCCTTCTACCTCGGCGCGCCGTTCGAACAACTGGTCGGAGATCAGGTCGAGTTCCTCACCCGAACGCTCCGGCCGATGACGCTGTGCTAGGCCGATGATCCTCGACTACGACTGGCTGGTGATCGGATCCGGCTTCGGGGGCAGCGTTGCCGCACTGCGCCTCACCGAGAAGGGTTACCGCGTCGGGGTTTTGGAACGCGGCCGCCGCTACGCGCCTGAGGATCTGCCCAAGTCCGGATGGGACACCGACAAGTTTCTCTGGGCACCCAAACTGGGCAAGTTAGGCATCATGCGGATGTCGCGGTTCCGCCATGTGTTCTTCCCGTCGCAGAGCGGTGTCGGCGGAGGCAGCCTGGTCTACGGCGGCGTCCTGTATCGCGCCAAGCAGGAATTCTTCGACGCTCCGCAGTGGCGCTCGCTAGGGAGCTGGGACGAGATTCTGCGTCCGCACTATGACACCGCCGAGCGGATGCTGGGCGTGGCCACGGTGCCATTCGACTCCGTTCACCAACAATGGATTCGGGAGATGGGCCGACACTTCGGAACCGAAGGTACCGTCACCCGAGCTCCCACCGGGGTGTTCTTCGGCGAACCGGGTAAGACCGTAGCGGACCCGTACTTCGGCGGCGCCGGCCCCGACCGCACCGGGTGCACCCGCTGCGGGGCCTGCATGGTGGGCTGCCGGGTGGGCGCGGTGAACTCCCTGACTCGCAACTACCTCTGGTTCGCCGAACGCAATGGGGCGCAGGTCCTTCCCGAGCGGCAGGTGATCGACGTGACTCCGCTGGGAGCGGCGGATGGCAGCGACGGCTACCGCATCACCACCGAGCGACCCGGCGCCCGCACCAAGCGCGCTCGACAGACCCACACCGCACGCGGGGTGATCGTCGCCGGCGGGGCGCTGGGGACGAACGAGTTGCTGGCCAACTGCAAACATGGCGGCTCGCTGCCCCGGATCAGTGACCGGCTCGGGAAGTTGGTACGCACCAACAGTGAATCCGTGCTGACCGTGCTGCTGCCCGAGGACCGCGAGAGCTGGCGAGACGTGACTGCGAGCAGCAGCGTTCACGTCGACGCCGACACTCACATCGAGTTGCTCACCTACGGACCCGATGCGGACATG
Organism: uncultured Actinomycetota bacterium; assembly: GCA_963786695.1. GTDB lineage: Bacteria > Actinomycetota > Actinomycetes > Mycobacteriales > Mycobacteriaceae > Mycobacterium. Next base: position 189,260 of record CAWBAL010000035.1, on the reverse strand, counting down.
CTCAGCCTGCTCTATACGGTGCTCGTCGGCGACGGCACCCGACTGACCCGGCCGCTGAAGTGGCTGGGCGCGATCGTGCGCCATCCGGTGCAGTGGCGAAAGACGCTGTGGCCCAAAGGCTGGAGTCGGCGCATGGTGATGCTGCTGGTGATGCAGTCGCGGGACAACGCCATCACCTTCCGGGCCACGAAGCGCCGAGTGGGGCCGGGATACCGACTCTCCACCGTGGCTGACGCCGATGAGCCCAGTCCCACCTACATCGACAAGGCCAACCAGGCGGCGCGGTGGCTTGCCGACTACACCGGAGGTATCGCGCAGAGCAATGTGCTCGAGGCCGTCGCCAACGTTCCGACCACCGCTCATCTGCTGGGTGGCGCCGTGATCGGCGCCGACCGCGCCAGCGGAGTGGTCGACCAGAATCTGAATGTGTTCGGCTACCGCAACATGCTCGTATGCGACGGTTCCGCGATGCCGGCCAACCCCGGCGTCAACCCCGCTCTGACCATCACCGCACTCGCCGAACACGCCATGACACAGATCCCGGCCGCCGGGGCCGACTAGCGCCGCACTGCGCCACCTGACGCCTAGGCGCGAGCGGCCGGCGGCAGGTCGGGGAACGCGGCCGAATCCAGACCCAGGGCACCGGAACTCGCCAGTGGCCGCACCTGCAGGTAGACCCCGACGCGGTGGGTGTCGGCGGCGCGGGAATGCTCCATTGCGTGCGCGTGCCCGCCGGGCGCGTACGCGTAGTCTCGCGCCAGTTTCGCTGTGCTCCATAGGCTTACAGAGGTGTGCTCGAACGGAAGCCTCGACGAGATGTCGACGCTGCCGCGATGGCCGGGATGAAACGCCGCACGCGAAGCAGCATGGACGTTGTTCTTGAGGAATCCGGCGAGGTGTCGTGGCTTGAGGATGCCGTGCACGATGACCAACAGTGGCTCGTCGGACGATATGGGTGTACTTCCCTCGGCCGACGGGTTCCAGCCGTACCAGGCGTTATCCGGATGCTCGCGACGCACCCGCACGACCTCACCGTCGAGGCTGTAACGACGGGGCGACTTCACCGCCCAGGCAAGCGGTCCGCGGAACGCCGCCAGCGCCGATTCGGGTGAATCCCACGCAGCGATGAGGGCGCGGCCGGGCCGGATGAGGGTCCTCGGGTCCAGCGAATGCGTCAAGTGATTTGAATGATTGACCGTCACCGACCTCAAGCCCGGAATACCCTGCTGCAGAGCGGTGTTGACGCTTCTACTCCAGTGCCGGGAACCACCTGGCGGCTGGTCGTAGACGTCGACGGTGAGATAGTCGGCCATTCGCTCAGCTCTTCTCGAGCGGAAAGATCAGTAGGCTTCCCGACGCCGTTGCCACGACCTTGCCCTGGTTGTCCAGGACTTCTCCCTCGGCGAAGGTGACCCGACGTCCGGGTTTGGTGACCCGTCCCGTACAGGTCAGCGGCCCGTTGTCGGCGGTGACCGCGCGCAGGTAGTTCACCTTGATCTCGATGGACGTGTAGCCGGTGCCCGCCGGCAGTGTCGTGTGTGCGGCGCAACCGAGGGCGGAGTCGAGGAGCGTGCAGACCAAGCCGCCGTGCACCATGCCGATCGGGTTGTAGTGCGACGCGTCGGGCTGGCATCTGAAAGTGACTGTGCCCGGTCCAACTTCAACCAAGTCCATTGCGAAGTGGCTGGCGATCGGCGCCCCGGGGAGCTCGCCGGCGGCGACTCTCTTCATGAACTCGAGACCGTCGAGGTCGGGGAGGACGGCGAGTGCATCTGCGGGGTCACGCCACTTGATGGTGGTTTCGCGCTGAGTCACTGGCGACCCTTGTTGCCGTTGTCAGCCGAGTCGTCGCCGAGGAACCGCAGCGCCTCGGCGAGGAAGGTTTCGTAGTGCTGAAATATTCCGCCGTGTCCTGAGTTGGGGTAGATGATCAACTGGGCGTTGGGTATTCGCCGGGCCATGTCGGCGGAGTGATCGCTGGCGACCATGAGGTCGTTGTCGCCGTTGGCGACCAGAACGGGCTGGGTGATGACCGAGAGGTCGTCGGGTGGGCACTGTCCGGCGTGCCGGATGGCTTTGAGTTGGGCGACGCGGGCCTGCATCGAGATCGGTTTGTCGAGGTGGCTGGTGCGTTCCTTGAGTCGCGCGAGATAGGCCGTTGCGGCCCGCTTGCCCTCCGAGTTGCGCGGAAAGAACAAGAAGTTCCGCGGGTCACTGCGGGTGAGCGCTGCCTTGAGATAGGCCTTGCCGACGATGATCGCCATTTTGTCGATGCCGCCCCCACCGCGCGGCCCGGTGCCTGCCAGGATCATCCGCCGGACGAGTTGGGGTTGCTGCAGGGCGACCATCTGGGCGACCCCGCCGCCGAGGGAGAAGCCGAACAGGTCGACCTGCTCGAGCCCCATGGCGCGGATGAAGGCGATGGCGTCGGTGCCCATCTGCTCGACGGTGCCCGGCACCGATGAGCCGGTGGCGCCGACACCGCGGTTGTCGAACGCGATCACCCGGTGGTGTTCGGCGATTCCGTCGATGATGCGCGGGTCCCAGTCGTCGAGGACCGCGGTGAGGTGGTGCAGGAAGACCACCGGCACCCCTGATGCGGTGCCGAGTTCGCGGTAGGCGAAGGTGGTGCCGCCGACGTCGATCGTGCGGTTGGGGGTGTCTTTCCAGGCGGTCATCATCGGCCTTTCGCTGCTGTTGTAGTCCGTGGACGTTGGTCAGGGATGTGCAAGTTGGTCCAGCGTCGTGCCCAGTTGGCTGCGAACCTGGCGGGTCATCTCGTCGGCCAGGACCTCCTGCGCGCCGGACTCGACGCCGTCGAGAACCTGGCGCACCACGTCGGCGGGATCGGATTTCGGTGCATCGCCGGCGAACGACGCCATGTCCGTGTCGACGAGTCCGACGTAGACGCCCACCACCTGAACGCCGCGGGCACGTCAGTTCGGTTCGCATCGAGTCGGTCGCACTCCACAGGGCGGCTTTGGACACCCCGTAACTGGCTCCGACCGGCAGCCAGGCGAGGACCGAGGACACGTTGACGATGGCCCCGGCCTGCGCGGCGATCCCCTCGGCGAACGCAGCGGCCATCGCCAGCGGACCGAACAGATTGGTTTCCAGTTCCTCGCGCAACAGCGCGGTGTCCGGGGTGAGCACCGAGGCGCCTCGCGCAATGCCGGCGTTGTTGATCAGCACGCTGACATCGGGTGCGGCCGTCGCGGCCGCCGCCACCGACGCCGGGTCGGTCACGTCGAGCGCCACCGGCACCACCCGCGGATCGAGGACGTCCACGCTGCGCGGATCCCTGGCCGCGGCATAGACCCTGGTCACGCCACGGTCGAGAAGTTGCCGGACATACTCGCGGCCCATGCCCCGATTGGCTCCGGTCACGAGCACGGCCCGTTCGGCAAGCGTTGTCACAAGCATCCTCCTGAAGTAGACCGTACGGTGTACTCGACCGCGGACCGAGCGTAGCAAGCTTGCGGCGAAAGGTAAACCTATCGGTCTACCTGTGAGCAACGTCGCAATGGGGCTGACCGCCCGGGCCGAGAGACTGGAGCGCTCCGGGGTTCAGCCCCTGCTGAACATGTCCGTCAGCACCGGGACGATCTGCAGCTTGCGCGACACGACACCTGTCAGGCGTGCGCGGTTGCGTTCGAGGGTGACGCCGTACGCCGATTCGACAACTGAGGCGCGTGGACCGAGTGCCACGACGACCGAATCGCTGTTGAGGATGTCGGTCACGACGAACACGAACAGATCGAGGCGTTTCGCCGAAATGATCTCCTGCAACGCCGTTTCCAATTCGGCCTGGCGAGACAACACCTCGTCGACGTCAACCGCGTTGACCTGAGCGATCTCCACCTTCGCGCCGCTCATCGAGAACTCCTTCGAGTCCGTCGAAACGAGTTGCGCGATCGACATGTCACCCAAACTCGCACCCGCCCGCAACATCTCGAGGCCGTATGCGTGCAAATCGACGCCGGCAACGGATGCCAACTCATGTGCGGCGGCAGCGTCTTCCGGCGTGCACGTCGGAGATTTGAGTAACAACGTGTCGGAAATGATGGCCGACAGCATCAGCCCGGCAATCTGGGGTCTGACGGCGACGCCCTTCTCCTTGTACATCTTCAGCAGAATCGTGGCGGTGGAACCGACCGGTTCGGCGCGGTAATACAGCGGGCCCGCCGTTTCGAAGTTGGCGATGCGGTGATGGTCGATGACTTCTGCGATCGTGACCTCGCCGATGTCGCTCACGCTCTGCTGACGCTCATTGTGATCGACGAGAATGACGTGAGATGTCTCGCCGGCCACCGATTCGACCAACCGCGGCGCCGGTATGTTGAATCGGTCGAGCACGAACTGCGTCTCGGCGCTCACGGTCCCGAGCCGGACGGCCTCGACGTCGGCACCGCTTCTCGCTTTCAGATCGGCGTAGGCAAGCGCTGAGCAGATCGAGTCGGTATCCGGATTCTTGTGTCCGAAGATCAACGTCTTGCTCATATCCGAAATCCCATCGCGATAATGACGTGGCCGAATCCTAGCGACGATCGTTGGGTATTCCGAGGCCGAAGTGGGGCGGGCGGGCTAGGCTGCCGTCGGGAGGGACATTCCGACTGGTTGAAGGTGATTTCGATGAGCCCAAAGACAGACGTGTCGACCACGTTTCCTGCCCATGACCCCGCTGGTTGGCGACAGCTGCCGGGTTCCTTCACCCCGTTGGACCACTCCCGGGTCTCAGCACTCATGGCCAAGGAGTGGGAACGGTACGCCAAGACCACTCCCGGCTCGGCCGACCATGCGGCACGGTCATCGAAGACCTTGCCGCTGGGTGTGACCAGCAGCTTCCAGTACTGGGATCCGTATCCGATCGGCGTGAAGTCCGCCCGCGGCGCGTACGTCACCGACTGCGACGACCGCCAGGTGCTGGATCTGTCGATGGGCTTCGGCGCGATGCTCGTCGGCCACCTCAACCCCACGGTGGTTGCCAAGGTCAAAGAGTCCCTGGACGACATCGGCACCCTGTTTGTGACCCCGTCGCCGGTCTCGACCGAGGTCGCCGAGCAGTTCAAGACACGCTTCGGGCTGGACATGTTGCGGTTCACCAACTCCGGCACCGAGTCCACGGGGTACGCGGTGCGCACCGCACGCGCCTACACCGGCAAGAAAGCCATCGTGAAGATCGAGGGCGGCTACCACGGCGGCTACGACGGTCTTTCGGTGTCGGTGAAGCCGGGTATCGACGAGATCGGTCCTGCGGACAACCCGATCCCGCAGGTGCCCTTCGATGTCGAGCCCGGCGAAGTGCACGTGGTGGCTTACAACGACCTCGGCCAGATGGAACGCGTGCTGGCCGCCAACGGTGACCGCGTCGCCTGCGTGGTCATGGAGCCGGTCATCGAAAACCTCGGCATCGTGCTTGCCCGATGCCGGCTACCTCGCCGGCGTTCGCGCGCTGTGCGACGCGCACAACGTGGTGCTGATCTTCGACGAGGTCAAGACCGGCCTGACCGCGGGCGCCCATGGCGCGGCCGCGCGCCTGGGCGTCAAGCCCGACCTGATCACGTTGGCCAAGTCCATCGGCGGTGGCCTGCCACTGGCCGCCTTCGGCGGTACCGCGGAAGTCATGCAGGCCGTCGTCGACAACCGCATGGCCCACTTCGGCACCTACAACGGCAACCCGCTGTGCATGGCTGCGGCCGCCGCAGTCGATGAGATCGCCACCCCGCAGGCGTTGGCTGCGGCCGAACAGGTCAATGACAACGCCATGGAGGCCATGGACACCATCATCCGCGAATACGAACTGCCGGCCCACACCGTCGGCTTCGGCGTCAAGGGTGCTGTGACCTGGTCACCAACTCCGATCCGCAACTACCGCGACTACAAACTGAGCACCGACTTCGAGGTCGCTGAGTTGGGTTGGCTGTGGGGCATCAACCGCGGCGTCTTGACGCCACCGGGCATGGACGATCAATGGCTGGTGTCGCTGGCACACACCGATGCGGACATGGCCAAGTGGGTCGACGCCTTCGGCGAACTGGCCAAGGAGCTACGCGCCTAGTTGCCGACGCGGCCGACGGCTACGTGCGGCTTCGGCCTCACGAGGCACGATGAAACACATGGACGTCTTGGTGGTCGGGGCTGGACCCGCCGGTATGGCGTTGGCGGCAGCGTGTGGGCGGCTCGGTTTGGATGTCGGGCTGCTTGACCCGAATCCGGATCGGCAGTGGGTGGCGACCTACGGGATGTGGAGCCCGGAACTGCCGGCCGACCTGCCGGCTTCCGTGGTCGCGGCCCGAGCAGCCGGCCGGGCGATCGCGCTGACCGAACACCGTCTGGGTTGGGAGTACGCCGTCCTCGACGTGGCCGCTCTTCGTGCGCACCTGGCCGACCAGTTCACGGGGGTGACCGTGTACGCCGGGCGTGCCGTCGGATCGCCGGAGCGCGGCGTCGGTCGCGCTGGCCGATGGGTCGACGCTGCGGGCCGCGGTCGTCGTGGACGCCGCCGGCCGGTGGCGCCCGTTGGATCCCACCTCGTCGCGCCAAGTGCCGGCCGAACAGACTGCGTACGGCGTGATCCTCGATGAAGAATCGGTCACGCCGCTGGTCGCCGCGGGCGAGGCACTGTTCATGGATTGGCGTGCCGATCACGGTGAGTCGGGATGGCCGACGTTCCTCTACGTCGTTCCCCTGGGCGAAGGCCAGGTGCTCGTGGAAGAGACCTCACTGGCGCGTCGGCCCGGGCTGCCGCTGGCGACCCTGCGCCGACGGCTCCACGCACGCCTTGCCCACCACGGCATTGCACTTCCGAAAGATGCACGCACGGAGAAGGTTTCGTTCCCGGTCGACCATCCGCGGCACCACGGACATGGCGTGCTCGGGTTCGGTGCGGCCGCACCGCTGATCCACCCGGCAACCGGATTCAGCGTGGCCGCATCGCTACAGCTCGCCCCTCGGGTGGCCGCTTCCCTCGCCGAGCACCTGCCCGACCACCCAGACCGCGCGCTGGCCGCAGCGCAGGAGACCGTGTGGCCACCGGCCGCGAAAGCGATCCACCGCGTTCGGCGGATCGGCCTGGAAGCGCTACTGCGCATGCCTGCCGGCGAGGTTCCCCGCTTCTTCGAGACGTTCTTCGCCTTGCCGGAGGCCCACCGGTGGGCCTACCTCACCGGCCGCGACGATGTCGGCGGCACCATCGCGGCGATGGCCCGGCTCTTCCGAGAGTCGGACTGGCGCCTGCGCCGCCATCTTGTGATGCCCGCACTCATGCGTCCGCTGCCCACCAATGACGAGCGAGCGCCGCGCACCGACCGGCCTAGTTGTAACGCGCGTCAATTAGCAGGCGATAATGGCGGCATGTCCAAGAAATCTGTAGCGATCCTGTTCAGCCTGGCTGCCCTGTCGGCGGTCCCCGCGGCGATCGCACCGGTGGCCCAGGCTGAGGTGTGCGGCGAGGTCGGCGGCCGGCACGTGGCCGTCGGCGGTTGTACCCCGGGTATCGCCGGCGACGCCGTCGACGCGGCGGTGGGGGTCGGAGTGGCTGACGCGGTGGCGGGCGACTGGGCTCGCTACGGCTTCCCGGAGAGCTACGCGTACTCGCTGGTGCCGTCGTTCCCGGTGAGGCGCCCTGCATCTCGCCGACCGGCCTGGAGTACTACACCCCCGGCGCCGAGCCCTGCTACGTTCCGTAGCCCCTGACGCTTAGTTGATGGCCCCGTTGATGACGGGCCGTCGGCTCGTGCGCCCCGACCGCCGCTGCCATCGCGGCGATGTCGTCGGGCCGCACCCGGCAGCACCCGCCGACGATGCGGGCCCCGGCGTCCACCCACTCGGATGCCAGCCCGATGTCCAGGCCCGCCGTACCGACCCACACGCGGTTCTCCCCATCCCACACCTCACCGCTGTTGGGGTAGACGATCACCGGCTTACCGGTGACCCGGCGCGCGGTGGCGACGGCGCCCAGAACATCGCCGGGCGCGCAGCAGTTGACCCCGACGGCGACGATCTCCGGCACGTCGGCAGCGACGGCGAACGCCTCCTCGAGAGGTTGTCCGGCCCGGGTCCGGTCACCGGCGATGGTGTAGCTCAACCAGGCCGGCATCCCGTGTTCGCGGACCAGGCCCACCAGCGCCTCGGCCTCGTCGCTGTCGGGGATCGTCTCCAGTGCCAGGACGTCGGGATCGGCGGCGGTGAGCACCTCCAGCCGAGGTCGGTGCCAGGCCGTCAACTCGGCAACGCTGAGTCCATAGCGGCCGACGTACTCCTCGCCGTGGGCCAGCATCGCCCCGTAGGGTCCGACCGAGGCCGCCACCCATGCGGGGGGTGACGATGCGTCGCGGGCGGACTTGGCCAGCTCGACGCTGCGGCGCATCAGCTGTTCGGCGTCGGCGCGGTCGATTCCCTGGTGGGCGAAGCCCTCGAACGAAGCCTGGTAGCTGGCGGTGGTCGCGATGTGCGCCCCAGCGCGGAAGAACGCCTCGTGCACCGCCACGATCTCTTCCGGGGCCTCGGCGAGCAGACGCGCCGACCACAGGTCGTCTGACAGGTCGTGGCCGCGAGCCTCGAGTTCGGTCGCCAGCCCGCCGTCGCTGATCAGCACCCCATCAGCCGGCACGGTGAAGCCCGAGATAGTCATCGGCGCGCCGCCTTGGCTGCCCGAGGCCAGAATCGGTAGATCACCAGCATCGGCACGATCGCCCAGGGCAGGTTGAGCGGCAGGTAGGTCAGCAGATGCGGGGGGCTGTCAGGACCGAGGAACGTCTGCATGAAGTAGAAGTACATGTTCATCAACGCGCTGACGGCATAGACCATGGCCAGCGCGCGCAGCCAAGGCCACGATTTGAGCCGCCACAGGCCGATGGTCAGCACGACGAGCAGTGGCAGCTGGACGAAGGCGTCGTAGAGCAGCGAGGCATGCAAGGTGGGCGGCATGACCAGATGCTGCGGTTCCTGCTCGACGCCCCAGGTGTGCAAGGCCCGCAATGGCGGCCACGGGCTGTCCGACGCGACGGGCACTCCGAGCCCTTCCGGCAGGCTCAGCACGATGGCGTTGATGATTCCCAGAACGAAGGCCGGTAGCAGGAGGTAGTCGATCTTGCGCCGGACAAGGGGCTCGGAGTTCATCCCGGCAATCTAGTCGCCTGCCACCCAGGCGGCGCAGATCGCCGCCACATGCCGCGCGTCCGTCCCGCAGCAGCCGCCCAACACGGTGACCGCGGGCAACTTGTCTCGCAGCGCAACATACTGGGCGGCAAGCTCGTTCGGATCGCCCTCGTCGAGTTCGGTCGCTTCGTCGAGTTCGGCGTGGCTTCGTGTGGAGGCGTTGGCGCGCACACCGAGTAAGCGTTCACGCCACGGCCCGCCGTCGTCGAGTGTCGTGTCGAAGTGTGTCGGGTGCGCGCAGTTGACCATGAAGTAGGCGGCCGCGCCAGCAGTGGCCTCGTCGACCTGCTCGATAGCCCCGGCCAGCGACTGCCCCGTCGGCAGCCGCCCGTCGGTCTCGACCGTGAACGAGATCACGACCGGGATGTCAACGGCGACAGCCGCTCTCACGATGCCGATGGCTTCCTCGGCGCTGGGCATCGTCAGAGCGGTCACCTGATCGGCCGTCGTCGCGGCGAACGAGCGGATCTGAACCGCGTGATAACGCTCAGCCTCGTCAGCCGTCATCGACTCGCCGTTATCGGCATCCTCTCCGCGCGGACCGATGCAACCGCTGACCACCGCGGTGACACCGTCGGCCGCAGCCGCCGCCCTGCACCTCCTCGGCGAAATCGACCGCCGCACGGTTGGCGGCGTCGAGCCGCTCCGGTGAGTAACCGAGCCGGGCCGCCCAATCCGGGTTGGCACGCCAGGTCGGCGTCTCGATCACCAGCCCTGCGCCGAGTTCGCGCGCGATGACCACATAGTCGTCGTAGTACCGACGCAGGCTGATCCGGTGGTCGGCGTCCTCGAGCAACGGAAAGGCAGCGAAGAACGGCAACTCGATACCGTGATGGAAGATCAGGTCGGTTTCTATACCGCCGTCGGTGACGAACAGCCGGTCGAATTCCAGCTGGGGCAGCGCGTGTCGGTCGATAGCCGTCAACATAACTCACTCCGCACCTGACCACGCCCGGAACCTGATGTGATGGGGCGATGACCGATGTGCGGATCAGGGTGGCGACGCAGCGCGACGTTCCCGAGCTGACGGGGCTGGAAGCGCGGTACTACATCGACAACCTCGACCCGGCCGAGCGCGCGAACGGCTTCATCTCGATCCTGCACCCGCCGCACTGGTGGGCCCGCGCCATCGACAGCGGTGGCGTCCACGTCGCCGTCACCGACAACGACGACGTGGCGGGGTTCATGGTCGTCACTCCGCCACCCGATCCGGCCGAGACAGGCCTGCCGGCAGTCATCAAGGGAATGGTCGATCTCACCGAGACCCTCGAGATGAACGGAGCACCGATCGCGGCTCAGCGGTACTGCATCCACGGCCCGGTGTGCATCGCCGAGGAGGTGCGCGGCCGCGGGGTGTACTCAGCGTTGCACGCGGCCACCCTGGAGGCTTACCGCGACCGGTTCGACCTCGGGGTGCTGTTCGTCGCCGCGGACAACCCGCGGTCCCTGCACACCACCACCACGAAACTCGGCGCGCAGTCGCTGGCCGTGTTCGAGGCCGACGGCCGGCCATTCCACTTCCTGGCGTTCGCGTTCAACGACGCCTCGTAGCGATGGCGAGCGGGGGGTTGTCAGTTCTGAGGGCTGTGGGAACACTGATCACAATTCACGCGTTCAGTGCTTAACTCATCGCGTAACCATCGCTGGGTGATCCCCTAATGACCCGGTGCCATCTTTGGGAAGGCGATTTACATGAGGGTCCGCATCGCTGCCGGTGTCATCGCCGTTCTCGCCCTCGCCGGGTGTGGCGGCCAGGACAAGCCGGCCGCACAGGCAACGGTCGCGGCCTCGTCGGCGCCGACGTCGTCCTCAGCCCCGAGCCAAGTCACGACAACTCCAGCCGCCGCACCCGCCAAGGGCGACAAGCCGGACAAGCAGTTCCTGGTCGGGAAATGGGGCACCAACGGCGACTGCGCGTTGGCGATCGAATTGCGGCCGGATGGCACCAGCGACGGCCCATTCGGCAACTGGACCTACAACGACGGCGTCATCGGCTTCGTCGACGAGCCGGACTTCAAGGTCAGCGTCACCGTCATCGACGACGCGACTATGCAATCGACGAACGGCGATGGTAAGACCTCCACGATGACGCGTTGTCCGTAAGAGCCCGAATCGCTTTCGTTGGGGCCTCAGTTGCCGTAGAGGTGCAGCGCCCGCGCTGCCGCGGTGGCCACGTCGCCGCTCAGCGTCACAATGGGCGGGCCGCCACGCTGGTGGATCACATTCGCGAGAACGATCACGTAGGTGTCCGTCCCCGGGTCCATCCACATCGTCACTCCGGTGAACCCGGTGTGGCCGAAGCTCCCGACGGGAAAGATCACACCGCGCGGCTTGGACTGGTAAGTATCGATATCCCAGCCGAAGCCGCGCAGGGCATTTCCTGCCGATAACGGCTGCTGCGGTGTCGTCATCAGTTCCACCGTCGACTGTTTCAGCGGGAAGTCACTGGGGCGCCCCGCGAGGCGATCGAGGAGAGCCTGGGAGTACTTGCCGACGTCCTGCACTGTCGAGAACACACCGGCGCTGCCGGCGACCCCGCCCATGCGTCGTGCCGTCGGGTCATGGACGGTGCCGCGAAGCGGACGATCGAAGTCGGGGTTGATGCCCGGGGTGTCTTCGTCGCGCGCGGTCGGCGCGATGCGGGCCAGCAGATCGGTGCTCCACGTATCTCCGGACAGCCAGCGGTTCTCGGTGCTTCCGGGTCGAAAGCGATTGCATTGCCGATGATCTGGTGCGGTCCGCACGCTTTGGTTGCGGGAAGGTAGCGGGTGTCGGCCATGCCCAGTGGCGCGAAGATGTTGTCATGGGCGTAGGCGTCCAGCGGTTCGCCGGTGATCTTCTCGACCAGCGTGCCGAGGATGATGAATCCGATGTCGGAGTAGTGGAAGGTCTCACCGGGGTCGAACTCCAACGGCGCGGTGAGCGCGCGGTGAATGCCGTCGGCCTTGTCCGCCGCCACCAGCCCCCAGGGACCTTGGTGGCTCAAATCGCCCCCGATCCCTGAGGTGTGGGTGAGCAGCATCCGCAGCGTCACCTGCGCGCGGCGGGGATCGTTCGCCGTGTTGAACTCGGGCAGGTAGGTCTGCACCGGCTCGTCGATCGCAACCTTGCCCTGTTCGAATAGTTGGAGAACGGCGGTGGTCGTCACGACGATCTTCGTCAGCGACGCCAGATCGAAGATCGTGTCCTCGGTCATCGGTTCAGCGGGTGACGGTGCCCCATCCAGTCCCGGTTCGTCGCCCAGCTTGCGCTCGCCGAACGCCCGGCGGAACACGATCTTCCCGTTGTGGCCGACCTGAACTACCGCGCCGGGCAGCCGATGCGCGGCAATGTCTGCGTTCACCAGGTCGGAAACGCGGGTGAAATCGCCCTCGGGCACGACGGCCTCTGGCGGGGTCGCCGGAATACTCACCGGAACACGGGCCGAAGGGATGACAGCGCTGGGGGCATTGGCCGGCGGGTGCGGCGCGTGTGCGCACGCAGCAGTCACCGCAACGCCGAGCACACCGATTACCACGGCGCAGGCCCTCGCAAGTCGCGATCCTGACATCGTCACCCGATCGACGGTAGCGGGGCCGCCCTTTGCCCGCGGCCTGGTTGGGACTGCTTACTGGCGAGCTGACGTTGTCAGGTTCGGCGCGAACCAATGCCCGGTTTCAAGACCCGGTCGGTCAGGACGAGCTGGGGACCAGCTCGAAAACGGGGATGACCCGTTCGGTCTTGCTCTCGTAGTCGCCGAACCCCGGCGCCCGTTCCACGACCGCCCGGTAGACGCGGTCGCGTTCGTCGCGCGGCAACTCGCGGGCGGTGACCGGCTTCGTTGCGTCGGAACCGATCTCGATCGTCGCTGTCGGATGGGCACGAAGGTTGAACGCCCACGATGGATCCCGGTCACGTCCCGCCGAGGAGCCGACAAATGCCGTCGATGTCGAAGTACGCCACGGGGTTGATGCGCTGCTGGCCGCTGCGGGCGCCGGTCGACGTCAACAGCAGCAGTGGGAAGCCTTCGAACTGGCCGCCCACCTTTCCGCCATTGGCCCGGAACTCCTCGATGTTGTGTTCGTTGAACTCGCGCTCGGATGGCATCGCGTCGTCTGACTCGGACATCACGTCATCGTGCCACCGAGGCCGGATGCCCGGCACGGATCAGTTCTCGACTTCTGACCGGATCCAGTCCAGGTTGGCCTGCATGCCCTGCTGCCATTCGGACAGTCGGCGCGCCACGATGCGCGCCTCTTTGTCCGGCTGGGCGGCGATTCCGAAGCTCAGTCCCGACGGACCCGGACCCATCCGAGCCCACTGCCGGATCAGCGTCCCTTTACTGGTCGCCTCGACCTCGAATCCCCAACTGGCGCTGACCCCTTCGGGTCCGATGACGTTGTACACCCAGCGGCGTTCATCCTCGACCTCGGAAACCTCGCACACCGTCTCCCACGTACCCAGAGCGTCATGTTGGCTCCGGCCACGGAAACGGGCACCTACCCGAACGCCGTCGGCGCCATCGAGCCACTCGACAGACTGCAACTCCGTGGAGCACCGCGCGGACAGGGTGATGTCGGTGACATAGCCCCACGCCGTGGCGACATCGCAAGCCACCAGCTGGGTCACTTCAACGGTCGGCTGATCTCGGTAGCGCATCGCTGTAGCGTGCCACGTATGCGCGTAGCCACAATGATCGAACCCCGGTTACCCGGCGCAGTGGAATTCGCCGTCGCCGCCGAGCGCTTGGGCGTCGACTCGGTCTGGATCCCCGAGGTGTGGGGATATGACGCTCTGACCGGCCTGGCCTATCTCGCGGCGAAGACCTCGACCCTGCGGCTCGGAACCTTCGTGGTGCAACTCGGTTCCCGCAGTCCCGCGATGCTGGCGACATCCGCGCTGAGTCTGCAGGAACTGTCGGACGGCCGGTTCCTCCTGGGCGTCGGCACCTCCGGACCGCGGGTGATGGAGGGCTGGCACGGTGTCCGGTTCCGCAAGCCCGTCGAAACGACCCGGGAAACCATCGAGATCGTCCGGATGGTCAGCCGCGGCGAGCGCCTCGAGCATCCCGGTGAGATCTATCCGTTGCCGCTGCCCGACAGCAGTGGTGCAGCGTTGATGCCGTTGGTGCGTCCCCGCTACGTGCCGGTCTACGTGGCGGCGATGGGGCCGCGGAATCTGCGGCTCACCGGTGAGATGGCCGACGGCTGGCTGGGCAACGCGTTCATCCCCGAAGCCGCGGAGGTGTTTCTGGGCCCGCTGCGCGAGGGTGCCGAGCGAGCCGGACGCGCACTGGCCGATATCGACCTCGTCGCGCCGGTCGCCGTGGAGTTCCACGACGACGACGCCTCCGCCGAGGCCGCCGCGCGCAAACATGCCGACGGATACGCGTTCACCATCGGTGCGATGGGCACCGGCGGCCGCAACTTCTACAACGACGCCTTCACCCGACTGGGCTACGGCGAGCAGGTCGCCGCCGTCGCCGAACTGTGGCAGAACGGCAGGCGCGACGAAGCCCGGGCTGCGGTGCCGATCGACCTCGGCCGTCTCACCAATCTCGTTGGTACACAACAGGGCGATCACCGATCGGGTGCACAAGTACCGGGCTGCGGGCATCACGACCCTGCTGGCAAAGCTCGAGGGGGAGTACTCCGACCAGTTGGCGACTCTGCAACGCCTCCTGGATGTCGTCAACGACGCTTAGCGCTCCGGCCGCGCGCCATGACGTGTTCTGCGACGATAGAGCGATGACCGCAACGCTCGTCGCGAAGAACGTGGCCGGCGGATTCGCCCACCGCACCCTCTTCGAGGGTCTTGACCTGACCGTGGCGCCAGGCGATGTCATCGGCGTGGTGGGCGCCAACGGCGCCGGCAAGAGCACACTGCTGCGGATCCTCGCCGGCGACGTCGAACCGCTCGACGGAACGGTCAGCCTCGCGCCCGCCGACGCGTTCGTCGGGTGGCTGCCACAGGAGCATGAACGGGTTCCGGGGGAGACGGTCGGTGCCTACATTGCGCGCCGTACCGGGTGCACCGCGGCGACGCAGGCCATGGAAGCAGCCGCCACCGCGTTGGCAGACGCAAGCGAGGGCCCGGATCCGGCCGACATCTACTCCGCGGCGCTCGATCACTGGCTCGCCTCCGGCGCGGCGGACCTCGACGAACGGCTGCCCGCGGTTCTGGCCGACTTGGGCCTGGACTCCCAAACGGTGCAACCCGAGTCGACGCCGATGACCGCGCTGTCCGGTGGACAGGCGGCGCGGGTCGGATTGGCGGCGCTGATGCTGTCGCGGTTCGACATCGTCCTGCTCGACGAGCCGACCAACGATCTCGACCTCGACGGGCTCGCCCGGCTGGAGGACTTCGTTCGCGATCTGCGTGGCGGGGTGGTGCTGGTCAGCCACGACCGGGAGTTCCTGGCCCGTTGCGTGACGCGCGTCCTCGAACTGGACCTGGCCCAGAACACCACCACCGTCTTCGGCGGCGGATACGAAGGCTATCTGGAAGAGCGTGAGGTCGGCCGCCGGCACCGGCGCGAACAGTACGACGAATTCGCCGAGAAGAAGGCCGACCTCGTCGCCCGCGCCCGCACTCAGCGGGAATGGTCGAGCCAGGGTGTCCGCAACGCGATGCGCAAGGCTCCGGACAACGACAAGATCCGGCGACGGGCGGCCACCGAGTCCAGCGAGAAGCAGGCGCAGAAGGTCCGCCAGATGGAGAGCCGGATCGCCCGCCTCGAAGAGGTCGACGAACCCCGCAAGGAATGGAAACTCGAGTTCACCATCGGTGCCGCGCCACGGTCGAGTTCGGTCGTGGCGACGCTCGACAATGCCGTTGTGCGCCAAGGCGATTTCGCCCTGGGCCCGGTGTCGGTCCAGGTCGATGCCGGCGAGCGGATCGGCATCACCGGTCCCAATGGAGCAGGAAAGTCGACGCTGTTGAGATTGCTCCTGGGTCGTCGCGAGCCCGATGAGGGCCGCGCGAGTCTGGGCGCCAATGTCGCCATCGGCGAGATCGACCAGGCCCGTGCCGATTTCACCGGTGCCGGGCGACTCGTCGATCGCTTCGAGCAGCGAGTGCCGTCATGGTCGACCGCCGATGTGCGCACCCTGCTCGCCAAGTTCGGGTTGCGCGCGGACCACGTGGAGCGCGCGGTCGACGACCTTTCGCCCGGCGAGCGGACCCGCGCCGGCCTCGCGTTGCTGCAGGCGTGCGGCACCAATGTGCTGGTTCTCGATGAGCCGACGAACCATCTCGACCTTCCCGCGATCGAGCAGCTCGAGCAGGCGCTCGAAACTTACGACGGTGCTTTGCTTCTGGTGACTCACGACCGCCGGATGCTGCAGAACGTTCGACTGGACCGGTCCTGGGTGGTCGACAACGGGCACGTCACGGAGCTTTAGCCGCGGTTACGCCGCCTTTGCGCGCGCCTCGCCCAGCAGGAGGGCCTTCACATCGCCTTGGGTCTTGAAGCTGTGGATCAGCAGGTAGGGCGCGAGAAAGAGCATGCCGCCGACGACGGCGACGGCACCCAGCGCCAGGCCACTGGGGCTGAAGTGATGCCGCCAGGCCACCCACAATCCCGACAGCATCAGGAACGTCGTGAAGTCGAGGTTGAACTGGCCGGGCCAGGTGAACTTGGCCATGTCGCCGAAGAAGATCGGCACCAGGCCGGCGCCGTGGCGGGCGAAGGCGATCGCTGTGTAGCCGGCGATTGCGATCAGACAGGCGGCGAGAAACACGCGGAACAAGGTCATGTGAAACCCTTCTCGTGGCGGCGCTGGACGTTTGTAGTAACCGCTACAAAGCGTAGATGTAGTTGTCACTACAAACAAGCCCCCCTCAACCGCTCCGAGCGGGGCTAGTGTCGCTTCGATGAGCGCACGTTTCGAGGAGTTGGGCTGGCAGCAGACGCCCATGGGTGAGATCAGTCTGCGGCGCCGGTTCGACCCGTCGCTGCGGCTCGATGTCTACGAGGTCAAGCTCGGTGACGAGCACGTGATGTCGAGCCTGTTCACCGTCGCCGAGAAGGAGTTGGCGCGGCTGGGACTGGCGCGCACCCCCGGCACGGCTCTGGACGTGATCGTCGGCGGGCTGGGTCTCGGCTACACCGCGCAAGAAGCCTTGCAATGCAGCCGGATTCGGACGCTCACCGTCATCGAATACTCCGAGGCGGTCCTCGACTGGCATGAGCGCGACCTGCTACCGGATACCGCCGGCCTGGCCGCCGACAGTCGGGTCAGGCTCGTGCACGGAGACTTCTTCGCCGCGGCGACGGACGCGGTGGGGTTCGATCCGGACAGCCCCGGCCGAACCTATGACGCGATCCTGCTCGACATCGACCACTCGCCGCGACACCTGCTCCACGACCCACATGCACGCTTCTACACCCACGACGGGCTGCAATCCCTCTCAACCAAGCTCGCCCCGGGTGGCGCATTCGCCATGTGGTCCGACGATCCGCCAGACGACGACTTCACGTCGCTGCTGGACGCCGTGTTCACCAATGTCGAGGCGCAGACGGTCTGGTTCGACAATCCCCTCACCCGAGGGCAGTCAGCCGCCACGATCTACCTCGCGACCCGACCGTAGGCCTCAGCGGAAGCGGACGTCCAACGTCGCCAGGCCGAAGATCTTGCGGCCGTCGGACTTCGCGCCGACGACGACGACACCGGTGCGGGTCGCCGGGTCCAGCGACTTGATCCGGCCGCTGAACTCGATGTCGGCGCCCGCGGCGGCCGACACGACCGCGGGTGCGGACAGTCGCACCGCATAGCGGCTGACCGCACCCGGGTCGCCGGTCCACGCCGAGGCGAATCCGGCGCCCAACCCCATGGTGAGCATTCCGTGGGCGATCACGTCGGGCAGCCCGGCCAGCTTGGCGATGTCCTCGTCCCAGTGGATCGGGTTGGCGTCGCCGGCCACCCCGGCGTAGTTCACCAGATCGCCGCGGGACAGCCGGGTGTGGTGCGGCGGTAGCTCGTCACCGACCTTCACGTCCTCGAAGGACGGCGTGCCGGGGGTGCGGGTCATGACTCCGTCGGAGATCCGGACCTCGCCCTCGGGGCGCAGCGTCTTGTGGTACTCCTCTTCGCCGATTCCGAAGATGTCGACGTCGTGCATCATCGCGTGCTGCACGGCGGTCTTGATCTCCGGATTGAGGTCCTCGGCGGTGACCCCGACGACGGTGGTGTGCAGGGTGTGCACCCGCTCGCCGGCCGCGTCGGTGAAGGTGTTGGTGACCGTGATGAGGTCTCGGCCGGCGATCCGGCGCACCGACGTCAGTTCGACGTCGATGTGCAGTTCGTCGCCGGCCACGATCGGGCGGTGCTGCTCGAAGACTTCCTCGGTCTGCATGTAGGTGTCGTAACCGACGACCACCTGCTCGAACATGCGGCGATTGCAGGTCATGCCCGGCGTCGAGGTGAACGTCAGCGGCGCCACCAGCTCCGAATAGCCCAGTTCCGCGGCGGCGGCGACGTCCCAGTGCGCGGGGTGATAGTCCTGCACCGCGCGGGCGTACTCGCGCAGCTTCTCGCGGCCGACGAGGTAGGTGCCGTCCATCTGGTAGTAATGGCCGACCCGAGCCTCGAGTGCCGACGTTTCTGCTTCTGCAGTCATCAAGTTGCTCAACTTTTCTATCGGCTTGTTCGCTTAGGCCGACCTAAGCACACTAACGCGACTCCGCTTTCGGCCCCGCCGACGTGGCGGCCTACTCGCAAGGGGCTGAGCCGACGACATCGCGCTACCCGGCGGCTGGTCCGCGAACGTGGATTACCGGCACGCCGACCCGCGCCACGTGGGCGGCCACGATCTGCAGGGACGGGGCGGCGACATCACGTGCCCTGGGGGAGCGCACTATGGGGAAACTGACGCGCGTGGTCGTCGCGGGGACGCTCGGCATGGCTCTTCTCGGCCCGGCCGCTGCCGAGGCGTACGCCGCGCCGACCGCCGCCACCACCGGCGCCGGTCGAAGCGGCACCGCCAGCACCCCAGGACGATCCGCCGCCGGGGTACTACGGACCGCCGAGTTGGTACGGCAACTGAGTTAAGCGGTGCCTGGCGTGGACTACTGGATCGAAACCAGTTGGTCGGTCGAGTCTTTCGGCAGGTCGCCGTCCGACCACGCGCTGACGGTCATGTTGGTCAGGTTGATCGCGCCGTTGTGGTTGTCGAGGAAGGCGGTGTCGGCGGCGTCACGTCCGGTGGCGATCCGCACCAACGTCTGTCGCGGCGCGAGGCACGTCGCATCGACGACCCGCCACTGCCCGTTGACGAATGCCTCGGCGACAGCGTGGAAGTCCATCGGAGACAGGCCCGGTGCGTAGACCGATACCAGGCGGGCCGGCACCTTGACCGCGCGCAGCAGTGCGACCACCAGGTGGGCGTAGTCACGGCACACCCCGTTGCCCGCCAACAGGGTGTCGGCGGCCCCGTCGATGGGGTCGCTGGATCCCGGCACGTAGTTCAGCCGAGTGCCCACCCAGGAGGACACCTTCTCCAGCAGTGTTGTCGAGTCGGCGAACGCGCCGAATTCTGTTGCTGCGAAGCCATAGAACTTGTCGGCCTCGGCGTAGCGACTGGGCCGCAGATACTTCGACAGGTCGTACTCGGTGACCGGGGCCGGATCGGTCCGGCCGGTGATCGTCGCGGAGTAGTCGACTCGCAGGTGGCCCGCGGGGGCGTCGAACTTGTGGATGCGGTTGCCGTGCTCACCGCTGATCTCCGACGCCGAGATCGGGGTGCCGTCCAGGACGAACGACAACGACTCGTCGACCTCGGCGCCGGGATGCGGGGCGACCGCGATCTGGAACTCCAGCGTGGTGGGCGCGGTGATGTCGACGTCGAGTTCGGCGCCGACATGGCGGCGCAGCGCGGTATCGCGTGGTGGGCCGCGCAGACGCTGGGGGCGAGCGCTTGGCTGCTCATTCGGCGGCGCGATCGTAGGACAGAGGTTTGCACGGGCTACTCCCTGTAGATGTAGCCCGCGGAGTACCCACAATCTTGCAAAGCCAAGCACCTGAGCGGGTTTGGAGACCGCCGTCACAGCAGCCGGGTCAGGCGGGCTCAGTTGTCGCCGGCGGCCACCAGCGAGCGCAACCGCACGGCCGGGGTTGTCCTCCTGGAACCCCTGCAGCCGCCACTTCGTGGTGAACAGCGCGAGCATGACGCCGTCTGAGCGGGTGAGCACCTCCGTCGACACCTGCTTGTCCACGAAAGGCGCGTCCTCGGGGTCGACGGCGCGGGCGACGGTGTAGGGCAGCGATTCCAGCGAGATCGGTGAGCTGAACTCGGTTGCCATCCGATGACTGGCGACCTCGAACTGCATCGGGCCGACGGCGGCGAGCACGGGCGCTTGTTCGCCGCGTTTGTCCGACCGCAGCACCTGCACGACGCCCTCCTGCTGGAGTTGCTCGATGCCCTTCCGGAATTGCTTGTGCTTACTGGGATCGGTGCCGCGGGCGACCGCGAAATGCTCGGGCGAGAAGCTCGGTATCGGCGGGAAATGCACGGGGACATCACGGAAGAGGGTGTCGCCCGGCCGCAGCGCCGCCGCGTTGGCCAGACCGATCACATCTCCCGGCCACGCGTCGTCCAGGGTCGTGCGCTGCTGGCCGAACACCGATTGCGCGTACTTGGTGACGAACGGCTTTCCGGTGGCGGCATGGGTGAGCACGTCGCCGCGCTCGAAGGTGCCCGAGCAGACCCGCGCGTAGGCGATGCGGTCGCGGTGCGCAGAGTCCATGCCCGCCTGAACCTTGAAGACGAAGGCGCTGAACGGGGAGTCGACGGACCGCAGGTTGCCGTCGACGTCGAGTTGTCCGTGGGGCGGCGGCGCCAGCCGCACCAGGTTGTCCAGCAGTTGGTTCACCCCGAAGTTCAGCGCCGCCGAGGTGAACAGCACCGGTGTGGCCTCCCCTGCCAGGAAGGCCGCCTGGTCGTAGTCGCCGCCGTCGGCGCTGAGCAGTTCGCATTCTTCGACCGCGTTGTCCCAGTCGGCGCCGGCGGCGTCGTGGGCGCGGTCGGGCGGGATGTGTTCCTCGGGTGCGGCGGTGGCACCGCCCGCGGTGCGGGTGAACCGAATGAAGTTGCCGGTTCGGCGATCCAGCACGCCCTTGAAGTCGCCGGCGATACCGACCGGCCACGTCAACGGCGTGGGTTTGAGTCCGATGCGGTCGTGGATCTCGTCGAGGAGGTCGAGTGCGTAGCGGCCCGGGCGGTCCCATTTGTTGATCACGGTGATGATCGGGATGCCGCGATGACGGCACACCTGGAACAGCTTGAGGGTCTGCGGTTCCAGGCCCTTGGCCGCGTCGATCAGCATCACCGCGCAGTCCACCGCGCTGAGCACCCGGTAGGTGTCTTCGGAGAAGTCGGCGTGCCCGGGGGTGTCGAGCAGGTTGATGACGCAGTCCTGCCCGTCGGGTGCGCGGTAGGGGAACTGCAGTGCGGTCGACGTGATGGAGATGCCGCGGGCCTTCTCCATCTCCATCCAGTCCGACACCGTGGAGCGCCGTCCGGCTTTGCCGTGGATGGCGCCGGCCTCGGTGATCACTCTGGCGTGCAGCACCAGCGCCTCGGTCAGCGTCGACTTGCCCGCGTCGGGGTGACTGATCACGGCGAAGGTTCGCCGGCGCCCGGCTTCAGTCGACAGGCGGTGGGCAGCTGCCTTGCTGGGGGCGGGGCGTACGTCGAGGTCAGGATCTGTCATTGCGGTGTTGATGCTATTTGCCGCAGACCCCAAACAACCAATCGTGTGGGCTAGCTACTCCACGACGAAGACCGGAATCAGCCGGTCGGTCTTGGTCTGATATTCGGCGTAGGGCGGGTAGGCCTGCACCGCGAGGTCCCACCAGTGCTCACGTTCGGCGCCGTCGAGTTCGCGCGCGGTGAGCTCGACGACCTTGTCGCCGTCCTGCACGGTCACCCGGGGGTTGGCTTTGACGTTGTGGTACCAGAGCGGGTGCTGCGGGTCGCCGCCTTTGGAGGCCACCATCGCGTAGCGGCCGTCTTCCTCGACGCGCATCAACGGCACGTAGCGCTTCTTGCCTGACTTGGCGCCGGTGGTGGTGAACAGGACGATGGGACGGTCGAGGATCTCGACGCCGTCTGTCGTTCCCTGCTCGAGAATGCGTTGGGTCTGCTCGCGAACCCAGTCGGTGGGGCTCAACTCTGCGTGCTCGGTCATGTGGGGCGCAAACGCTGCCCGGTGCGCGAGTATTCCGGGGCGTGCGAGGCCGGCGTTCGGAGGCCCGTGGGGCAGATGTGGTCATTGGTTCCAGTGGGGCGCCTGGGGCGATGAAAGCCGTTCTGCCCGTTGACTTGCCGCGTATTGACGCAGCCGCACTATTTTCTTGGAGTGATGTCCTCAGCTGCTGGTGCAGTCGCACGGTGGATCCTGCCCGTTCTGACAGTCGCGGTTGTCGCGTGTGCGGGGCTTGTCGTCCCCCTTCACGTCGGCTCGGCTCCGGTGACCCTGCTGGCCGATGAGGGCAACCCGCTGGCCGGCCAGGCCTTCTACGTCGATCCGGTATCGAAGGCGATGATCGCCGCGCGCAACGCCAACCCGCCGAGCGCTGAGCTGACCGCGGTCGCCAACACCCCGCAGGCCTACTGGCTCGACCAGGCGTTCCCGGCCGGGACCGTTGGCGGCACCGTCGCCAGAATCGCCGGCGCCGCGCAGGCCGCCGGCGCAATGCCGATTCTGGCGCTGTACGCCATCCCGCACCGCGACTGCGGAAGCTACGCCGCAGGCGGCTTCGCGTCGGCCGACGGCTATCGCGCGTGGATCGACAGCATCGCGGCCGGCCTGGGCGCCTCGCCCGCGGCGATCATCCTCGAACCCGACGCGCTGGCGATGGCCGACTGCCTTTCCGGCGATCAGCGCCAGGAGCGCTTCGACCTGATCCGCTACGCCGTCGACACGCTGACCCGTGATCCGGGTGCCGCGGTCTACGTCGACGCCGGGCACTCGCGCTGGGTGAGTGCGGACACCATGGCCGCCCGGCTCAACCAGGTCGGCGTGGACCGCGCCCGGGGGTTCAGCCTCAACACCACGAACTACTACTCCACCGAGGAGGAGATCGGCTACGGCGAGGCCATCTCGGGTATGACCAACGGCGCGCACTACGTGATCGACACCTCGCGCAACGGCGCCGGCCCGGCGCCCGAGCATCCCCTGAGTTGGTGCAACCCCGACGGCCGCGCCCTGGGCACCCCACCCACCACCGATACCGCGGGTCCGCACGCCGACGCCTACCTGTGGGTCAAGCGGGTCGGTGAATCCGACGGGTCATGCGGGCGGGGCGAGCCCTCGGCGGGCACCTTCGTCAGCCAGTACGTCATCGAGTTGGCGGGCAACGCCGGTCGGTAGGCAGCGTCACCCCGTCTTCGATGGGGCGAGCCGTTCGCAGGGTGCCCATGCCGCACCCGGGTAGACCTGCTCCAGGTGGACCATGACCCCGTTCATGGCGCGAGGCGCGATGTAGACGCTGTCATGCGGTGTGAACGGCTTGGCGAAGGCCGTGAGCACCCAGACCATGGTCACGCTCAGGATCAGAATCGCGCCGAGCGAGACCGCCGCCATCATCGGATAGGGCCGAAGCATCAAGGTGATCACGAAGACCAGCAGGAAGACGCTGACGTACACCAGAAGCCACAGCACGAAGGGAAGATCGCTGTCCCCGTCCAGCAGCCGTTGCTGCCCTGACTTGGCGGACGCGAGGAGTTCGGACTGGAGCTGATCCAAGCCGTTGGACTGGGCGGCGGTCGTCGGCTCGACGGCCGCCAGATGCTCCCTGACCCGTGCCCGCCACAGTTGGGTGTTCCTGGCTCCTGTGAGTTCCTCAGCCGCGGTGGCTTCCCATGAGTCGGTGCTGACCGAGCGCATGAGGCAGACCAGATCCCGTTGAATCCGGGCCTGATCCGGGGCGGCCAAGTCCGCGGCGCTGTTGAAGGCCGCCGCGTACGCGACAGCTTCCGCATCGACGACGCTTCTGGTGGCGTAGTAGTGGTCGATCGAGGCCAGCATCAGCACGCCGAGCAGGAACGCCGCCGCTCCGCCAAGGAACCCGACCGCCCCTCCCATTCCGTCACTGACCAACCGACCGTCGCGACCGCCGATGAGATCACGCCGCACCTCGATCCGGTGCACTAACAAGCCCAACCCGACGGCTGCGCCGAAGGCCAGGATCAACCCGGCTAAGGCCCAGGGAAGAGCGACGGTGTTGTTCACGCAGTGACCTCTCAGACGTCGTCTGTGGGGGATGCTAAATGCCGAGTGAGCTCGCCGCCGCTTGATTCCCCATCGCCGGCCGCCGTGGTTCTGGCACACTCGGCGCGACCGAGGGGAGGCCTGTGACGACCACCGACACCGCGCCATTGCCGCTGTTCTCGAGCCGGGACCGCATCATGATCGCGGTCACCGCGGTCGCGGCGATAGCAGCCGGAGCGCTGCATTTCGCCCACGCCAACCCGCTGGCCGCCTTCGTCGCAGCCGCGATCGCGCTCGCGGCGCTGGCGTCTCTGGTCGGCCGTTCGGTGGAGGCGCTGGGGGATCGGCTCGGGCCCAAGGCCACCGGCCTGCTGCAGACGGCGCTGGGCAACCTGCCCGAGTTGTTCGTCATCCTGTTCGCGCTCAAGGCCGGGCTGTTCGAGGTGGTGAAGGCCACCTTGGTCGGCTCGATCCTGGCCAACGTCCTGCTCGTGCTGGGCGCGGCCTTCGTCGTAGGCGGACTCAAGCACGGCCGCCAGCGGTTCGCCGCCGACGACTCACGCACCCTGGGGCTGATGTTCACCCTCGCGGTGTTCATCCTTGCGGTCCCCTCGCTCACCGCGGCGCTGCACACACCGGCCGCCACCCACGAGCGCACGGTGTCGATCGTCGTGTCGGTCATCATGCTGGCGCTGTTCGCGCTGTCGCTGCCGGCGGCGCTGTCCCGCTCGGCCAAGCAGAACCACGGCTCGCCCATCGCGGCCAACCCGGACTCCGCCGCGGCGGCCAGCAAGGCCGCCATGCATGGCGAGTGGCCGCTGGCGATGGCGATCGGGATGCTCGCCGCCACCGGCGTCGGGGCGGCGTTCGTGTCGGAGTGGTTCGTCTCGGCCCTGCAGCCGGCCATGGACGCCGCCGGGGTCAACGAGGTCTTCGCCGGCCTGGTGATCGTGGCCATCGCGGGTAACGCCGTCGAGAACGTCGTCGGTATCCAGTTGGCCGCCAAGAATCAGATGGACTACGCCGTCCAGGTGATCCTGCAGTCGCCGGTCCAGATTGCGCTCACCATCGCGCCGATCGTGGTGCTTGCCGCGGGCCTGCTCGGCCAGCCCGGGTTCGACCTGGTGCTCTCCCCGCTGCTGCTGGCCTCGATGGTGATGTCGGCTCTGGTTGCGGTGCTGGTGACCTTCGACGGCGAGTCCAACTGGTTCGAGGGGGCCGCGTTGATAGCGCTCTACGGCGCGATCGCCACCTCGTTCTGGTGGGGGTAGATCGTTAGCATGGGCCGGTGAATCGGACTCGCGTCGCCGCCATCGCCGGGGCCGGATTCGTCTCGGCAGCAGCCGTCGTGAGCCTGCCCGTCGCCGCCGAAGCCGCCGCGCAACCGTGCTCGGACGTCGAGGTGGTCTTCGCCCGGGGCACGAACGAGCCCCCCGGCGTCGGCATCGTCGGCCAAGCCTTCGTCGACGCGCTCAGCGCGCAGGTCGGCGGACGGTCGGTCGGGGTGTACGCGGTCAACTATCCCGCCAGCGACAACTACCTCAGCAGCGCCGCGAACGGATCCGACGACGCGCGGGCCCACATCCAAGACGTCGTCACCGGCTGCCCGGGCACCAAGGTGGTGCTCGGTGGCTATTCGCAGGGCGCCGCCGTCACCGACCTGGCCACCGCGGCGATGCCGCCCCAGGTCGCCGACCGGGTGGCCGCCGTCGCGCTGTTCGGCACACCGTCGAGTGCGTTCTCGAGCATGCTGGCCGGCGGCGAACAGCTGCCGACCACCAGCCCGGCGTACGCCGCGAAGACCATCGACCTGTGCATGGACGGTGACCCGATCTGCTCGCCGGGCGCCAACATGCTGGCGCACGTGTCCTACGTGCAGTCCGGAATGACCGGCCAGGCAGCGTCGTTCGCCGCCACGAAGATCGATCAGCACTAACGCCGCGGCATCACCGCATGCGACCGGAATGGGCGCGTCGGCGCCGAGTCCGACACCGGCGCCGAGGGAGCGTGGAACCGGGTGGTGGGCGCGCTCTGCAGCCGCGACGCCCCGCCGAGTTTCACTGGCCGCGTCGCACCGCCGGATCCGTCGCGCTCGAGCAGCACGCCGCGAGCCACCCGTTCGAGCGCGCCCTGCACCTGCATCCGCTCCGGGCGTCCCTCGAACTCCGGTGATTTGGCCAACGTTTCGGTGATCCAGCTCGCGATGACGTCGCGCGCGTAGCTGACCTCGGATGCCCCGCGAGGAGTGAGGGCGAACTGGTCTCCCGCGCGTGTGGCGTAGCCGGTAGCTACAAGCCGGTCGAACGTCGGCTCCAGAACTTGGTGAGGGACCCGATGGTATTCGGCGATCGCGTCGAGATTGGCTTCTCCGGTGATCGCGGCGTGCCGGTAGATGCGCAGTAGCGCCCACAGCGCGGCCGGGTCGAGGTGGCTGCGCGGAGAGTGGGCCAGCGCTTCGAAGTCGATGCCGTGCGTGCGCTGCAGGAGGCGCCCGACGGCGACCTCGAGCAGTTTCTCCGGTGATTCGGTGGTGGGCATACCGAAGCCCTCGCCCATGTCGGTGCTGCCACTGGCCGCCGCGTCGCGCAGCGGCACCTGCTTGAGGAACAGGGCCAGAACGAATCCGACGACGGCGACGGGCGCCGCGTAGAGGAACACCTGGCTCAGCGAGTCGGCATAGGCGTTGATGATCGGGGCAGCGACGTCAGGCGGCAGCCGGTGCAGGGCTTGCGGCGAGTTCGCCGCCTCCGGCGGTGCCCCGCTGCTGGCCATTGCGGCCGGAAGACGATCGCCCAGGAAGTTGGCGAACAACGAACCGAAAATCGCTGCGCCGAAGGACATTCCGATCGTCCGGAAGAAGGTCACCCCGGAGGTGGCCACACCGAGGTCGGTGAAGTCGACGGTGTTCTGCACGACGAGCACGAGCACCTGCATGGTCAAACCGATACCGGCGCCCAGCACGACGAGATAGAGCGACTGCAGCAGTGTCGAAGTGCCGGGTTCCATCCGCGACAACAGCACAAAGCCCACCGCCATCACCGCGGTGCCCGCGATCGGGAAGACCTTGTAGCGCCCGGTACGCCCGACGATCACACCGCTGCTGAGCGAGGTGACCAACAACCCGAGCACCATCGGCAACGTCCGCAGACCCGACGTGGTCGCCGAGACTCCGTCGACGAACTGCATGAACGTCGGCAGGAACGTCAACGCCCCCAACATCGCAAAGCCGACGACGAACGACAGCACACAGCAGACCGTGAAGACGGGATTGGCGAACAACCGGATGGGCAGCACCGGTTCGGTCGCCCGCCGTTCGACCACCACGAACGCCACCAGTGCGACCACCGACACGACGAACAGCCCGATGATCATCGCCGAGCCCCAGGGATAGGTGCTGCCGCCCCAGCTCGTCGCCAGCGTCAGTCCCGCCGCACCCAGGCCCACCAGGACGATGCCGGGGTAGTCCAGTATCGGTCGCGCCTTGCGCCCGACGTCGGGGATCACCGCCGCCGCGATCGCGACGACCACCACCGCCACCGGCACGTTGATCCAGAACGCCCAGCGCCAGCTGAGGTGGTCGGTGAACAGCCCGCCGAGCAGCGGGCCGATCACGGTGGTGACGCCGAACACCGCACCCAGGGCGCCCTGATACCGGCCGCGTTCGCGCAGTGGGATCACCTCGCCGATGACGGCGACGGCCGTCACCGTGATGCCGCCGCCGCCGAGACCCTGCAAGCGCCCGGGACGCGACGAGCATGCCCATCGACTGGGCTGCTCCGCACAGCACTGAGCCGACCAGGAACACGATGATGGCGGCCAGGAACACCGTCTTGCGGCCGAAGATGTCGCCGAGCTTTCCGGCGATGGCCGTCACGATGGTCGATGCGAGCAGGTAACTGGTGACCACCCACGCCTGGTGACCGGCGCCGCCGAGGTCGGCCACGACGGTCGGCAACGCGGTCGCCACGATCGTCTGGTCGAGGGCGGCCAGCAGCATGCCCAGGACCACGGCCAGGAAGATCAGGTTGCGCCGCCGGATATCGAGATCGTCGGGCGCCGCCCCCTGTTCTGTCGGCTGGGCGGCCACTCGAGGGGGCGGTGTCACGAATCCCTCCTTCACGGACGCATGGCGCACGACCGTAAGGCATACCCGGAACCGCGCGGGATGACACTCGCGGCCGTGACCTCGCGCAGGCGGCTAGCGTATCCAGCGTCGCGATGTCGGGAACGTCGAAGGGACTGCGAGATGGACGCGGACGTGATCGTCGTCGGTGCCGGGCTGGCCGGGCTGGTGGCCACCCACGAGTTGACCCGCCGCGGCAAGAAGGTGGCGCTGCTCGACCAGGAGAACGCCGCCAACCTGGGCGGGCAGGCGTTCTGGTCGTTCGGCGGCCTGTTCCTGGTCGACAGTCCCGAGCAGCGCCGGGTGGGCATCAAGGACTCCTTCGAGCTGGCCTGGAGCGACTGGCAGGGCAGCGCCGCGTTCGACCGCCTCGACGACGAGGACCACTGGGCTGCGCGCTGGGCGCGTGCCTACGTGGAGTTCGCCGCGGGGGACAAGCGTCCGTATCTGGCCGAACACGGCATCACCTTCCTGCCCGCCGTCGGCTGGGCCGAGCGGGGTGCCCTGAGTGCGAGCGGGCACGGCAACTCGGTACCCCGGTTCCACGTCCCGTGGGGCACCGGCACCGGCGTCCTCAAGCCGTTCGCCGACTCGGCCCTGGCCGCTGCCGCCCGCGGCTTGGTCACGTTCCATCACCGCCATCGAGTCGACGAACTGGTCCTGACCGACGGTGCGGCCACCGGTGTGCGCGGCACCCTGCTGGCCCCCGACGACGCCGCCCGCGGTGTCACGTCCAACCGCGACGAGATCGGCGACTTCGAGCTGTCCGCGCAGGCCGTGGTCATCACCACCGGGGGCATCGGCGGCAACCACGACATCGTGCGCCGCTACTGGCCGGAGCGGATGGGGACCGCCCCCGCCTCGATGATCACCGGCGTACCCGCCTACGTCGACGGGCGCATGCTCGACATCGCCGCCGACAGCGGTGTGCGGCTGGTGAACCGGGACCGCATGTGGCACTACACCGAAGGTGTGCAGAACTGGGATCCGATCTGGCCGAAGCACGCCATCCGCATCCTGCCCGGACCGTCGTCGATGTGGTTCGACGCGCTGGGTCGCCGGCTGCCCCAGCCCTTCCTGCCCGGCTACGACACCCTGGGCACCTTGCGCTACCTGCGCACCAACCCCGACATCGCGCCGTACGACCACTCCTGGTTCATCCTCACCCAGAAGATCATCAAGAAGGAGTTCGCGCTGTCGGGCTCCGAGCAGAATCCCGACATCACCTCCGGCGAGCGCAAAGCGTTTGTGCGCCAGCGCCTTCTGAACAAGGCGGCGCCGGATCCGGTGGAGGCGTTCAAGAAGCACGGTGCGGACTTCGTCGTCGCAGACAACCTCGAGGACCTCATCGCGAAGATGAACGCACTGACCGACGAGCCGCTGCTCGACTCGGCCGGTATCCGCCGCCAGATCGAAGCCCGCGACCTGCAACTGGCGAACCCGTTCAGCAAGGACGCTCAGATCCAGGGCATCCGCAATGCCCGCAAGTCACTCAGCGACCGTCTCGGACGAACTGCCGCCCCGCACCGCATCCTGGACCCCGATGCCGGACCGCTGATCGGCGTCAAGCTGCACATCCTGACCCGAAAGACGTTGGGCGGCATTCAAACCGATCTGTCCTCGCGGGCGATCGGACTCGACGGACAGCCGATCGCGGGGCTCTACGCAGCCGGTGAGGTCGCCGGGTTCGGCGGCGGCGGAGTTCACGGCTACAACGCCCTGGAAGGCACGTTCCTCGGGGGCTGCATCTTCTCCGGTCGCGCCGCCGGGCGGGCGATAGCCGAGGCGCTCTGAGCGTTCGGCCCAGGCGTAACGCGGCGCGTACCAAATTGGCCCTGATTCGTTACCTGGACCGGGTTTGACCGAGCCGGAACCGTTACGGCAGCCGCGATACATTGGCTCACTGTGAAGCTGACCAAGACGTTTGCGACCGTCGTGGGGCGAATTGGCTTGGTACTGCTGAGCCTGCCGCTCGCCGCGCCTGCTGCCGCCGAGCCCGCGACCGCCCAGCCGGCGCAGTGGATCGTCGTCGGCGTGCCCGCCGCTACCTCATCGAGTGGAACGCTGACCGCCTACCAGCGTGTCGGCACCGAATGGAAAGCGGTCCTCGGGCCGACCCCCGCCAAGGTGGGTGAGCTGGGAGTCGGCGCCCCCGCCGACGGCGTCTATCGCACTCCCGAGGGAACTTTCGCCTTCGACCAGGCCTTCGGCCGCCAGCCCAATCCGGGCACCAAGATGCCGTATTTCCAGGCGACCGACCAGGACTGGTGGGACGAGGACGCCAAGTCCTCGACCTACAACACCCACGTCCGCAGTTCGGACAAGCCGTCCTCGATCGCGGAGAACCTCTACGACTCCGGACCCGTCTACGACTACGCCGTCAACATCGCGTCCAATCCGCAACGCATTCCGGGCAAGGTGGCCGGCATCTTCCTGCACGTGACCGACGGCAGCCCCACCTGGGGATGCGTGGCGATCGGCCGCGACGAGATGAAGTCGGTGCTCAACTGGCTCGACCCCGCCCAGGAACCGCGGATCACCATCGGTGTCGGACAACCGTCGCTGGTCACGTCCAAGTCGTGACCGAAACAACGCCCCGGTAGCCTTCGTGCATTAACAGCTCGTGTGACAAGCGAACTCACGAAAATCTGATGCTAGTTCTCCGTGGGTGGTGGTTGTGGTTGGAAGGGGTCGTACCACCACCAGTCGGCGCGTTCGCCGGTCGGTCCGGGATATGGCGGGACGTTGGGTGGGGGGCCGGTGGGTGGGCGCGCCAGTGATGCGGCGCTGAGTGGTTGCCCGTCGCTGTCGGTGACTTTCAGGTCCTCGGCGGGTCCGGTGATGGTGATGTCGCCGCGGTGGTGTGCCCGGTGATGG
Organism: uncultured Actinomycetota bacterium; assembly: GCA_963786695.1. Lineage (GTDB taxonomy): Bacteria > Actinomycetota > Actinomycetes > Mycobacteriales > Mycobacteriaceae > Mycobacterium. Next base: position 157,908 of record CAWBAL010000035.1, on the reverse strand, counting down.
AACGGGCATAACAGGACCAGGTTTTCGAGCTCGGTGGGGCCGCCGTCTTCCCAGTGCCGGATGTGATGCGCGTGCAGGCCTCGGGTGGCCCCGCAGCCGGGGACTGCGCAGCTGCGGTCGCGGTGCTCCAGGGCGCGGCGAAGCCGCCGGCTGACGGTGCGGGTGGCCCGCCCGACACCGATGGGTCGGCCGTTGCGTTCGAACCACACCTCGCAGCTGGCATCGCAGGTCAGGTATTGGCGTTCGGCGTCGGAGAGCAGCGGACCGAGATGCAGTGCGGCGGCGCGCGCCTCCACATCGACGTGGACGACCACGGTGGTGTGCTGGCCGTGCGGGCGGCGCGCTGCTTCGGTGTCCCAGCCGGCCTCGACCAGCCGCAGGAACGCGTCCACCGTGTTCGGCATCGGCGGCGACTGCTCGCAGGAACCGTTGTCGTGGTCGTGTTTCCATTCGGTGATCAGCGCATCCCGATGCGACCGCAGCGCCGCATCGAAGGTGGCCGCCTCGTCGTGGGGCAGGGTGATCCGCCAGCTCGAGGACTGCTCATCGCCGGTTTTGGTGATGGAGCGCCGCGGTTCGGGCCGGGGATCGGGCTTGGGGCGCGGCTCGAGCTTGACCGCGGTGCGTAGCTGGTTGACCGTGGCGACCGCGGCCAGCTGCGCGTAGTGCTCATCGGATCCGTCGGCGGCGCGCGCGGCGATGACGCCAACCTGATCGAGTGACAGCCGACCCTCCCGCAGGCCCTGGATGCAGCGGGGAAACTCCTCGAGCCGGCCCGCGACGGTGGTGATCGCCTTGGCGTTGACCGAGGACGAGCCGAGCTTCCAGGCCACCAACTCCGCGATCGAGCGGGCACCGGTGGCCCCGCACAGATTGTCGCGATCCATCTCGGCCGCGATCTCCACGATCCGTCCATCAATCGCGTTGCGCTGCCCGGCCAACTCCGACAACTCCCCGAACAACACCTCAAGGCGCTCATTAGGCAGCACAGCCGCGGCGGTCGAGGACATAACAACATCATCGCACCGGGGTCCGACAAAAACCGACGGCCAAGCGCCGCAACCCAACTGGCCCGCCTTACCCCTTGGGGAAGTTCACGTTCTTGGTGACCGACTCCCACTGGTCGATCGAGGCTGTCATTGCGGCGATCTTCTCGCGGACCGCTGCCAGCACGTCGCGTCCGAGCAGAAGCCGCAGCGGCGGCTCGTCGAGTGCGGTCACCATCAGCACCGCCTCGGCCACCTTGCGCGGATCACCGGGCAGGTGCGCGGCGAACTCCTTGATCATGGTCTTGCGGGTACCTACGTTCTCGTCGTAATCCCCGATGGGAGTGGACGACTCCTGCATCGAACGGGACGCCCAGTCGGTGCGGAACGCGCCGGGTTCGATCGCCGTCACCTTGATGCCCAGCGGCGCGACCTCCTTCGAGAGTGCTTCGGTGAGCGCCTCGAGGGCGAACTTGGTCGACGAGTAGTACGCGTTGGGCGGATTGGCGACCAGACCCGTCATCGAGGAGATGTTGACGATGTGCCCGGAGCGACGCGCCCGCATGCCCGGCAACACGGCCTTCAGCGTGTCCACCACGCCGAAGTAGTTGGTGTCGAACAGCTTCCGGACCTCGGCGTCGTCACCTTCCTCGACCGCGGCCATGTATCCGTAGCCGGCGTTGTTGACCAGCACGTCGATACCGCCGAAGGCCGCCTCGGTTGCCGCGCACGGCTGCGGCGATCTGGTCGCGATCGGTGACGTCGAGGGGCAACGCGACGGCGCGGTCGCCGAATTCTTCGACGAAGTCCGCAACGGAGGACGCGTTGCGGGCGGTCGCCGCCACACTGTGCCCGGCTTCCAGTGCGGCGCGGGCGATCTCACGTCCGATCCCGGTGGAGCACCCGGTGATGAACCAGCGGCTCATGGTCAGTTCGTCCCTTCTGGCAGTCGCCGCAGATATGCCGCGCGACGCTCGGCCAGCTCGGCGGCACGTTCTGATTCCGACACCCGGCGCAGGCCCGGCACCGCCTGCTCGAGTTCGTCGAGCTTCACCACCCGCCCGCGGGCACCGAGATCCTCTTTCGGTCCCTCGCCGCCGAACTCTGCCATCCGCAACGTCAGAATGCCTTCCCGCAGTCCGTCGGAGTCGATCCAGTTGGCGACGCCGGGATCGGTGGGGGAGATGACGTAGGTATAGGTGCCGTCGTCGTTCGGCGTTGATTGCGCCTTGTTGAGGCTGCCGGTGCGATCGACGATGTCCAGCGTCGTGCCCCAGATGTTGCTCAACGGCACCGTGAAGTACTCGGCACCGCCGTCGCTGACGTCGACGACGAACGCCTCACCGGGGTTCAGGTCGAAGCGCCCCATCACGTACACCTGGTTGCGCATGGCGCCGACCTTGTCGGCCGACCAGGCCAGGTCGAAGTGGTTGGGCGCCATCTTGTACACCCCGTGGCTGAGCTTGCCGGTGAAGTTCGCGAAGTAGGCCATCATGTCGGCGGTCGCCTGCGCCTGCTCGTCGACGGTGCGCGCAGGGGTCTTCGGCGGGTCGCCGAGCCGCTCTACGGAAAGATGGTTCGGGTCGTCACGGTCCCAGTGCAGCAACACGTCTCGGATGTAGAACTCGTGCGCCTCCGGGGTGGTCTGCACGTGGTTCGGCCGATCACCCGCGGGCTCGGAGTCGACGGTGATGGTGAACGATCCGTCCGAGTCCACCTCCATGGTGCGCCCGTTGAGCACGGCCACGGTGCCCATGTTGGCGTCCCAGAGGGTGAAGTAGTTCTCCGTCATCCGATGCTCGCCGACCCGGCCGCGGATCACGTAGCGTTCGTCGCCGGAGATCGGTATGACGCGGTAGACGCTGTCGGGATTGTCGATGCCCCAACGTGATCCGGGGATGGCCCGCCCGGCGACGGGATGCCCGATGCGGGTGATGCAACTGACCTTCGGCCGCAGCTTGTCCTGGTTCGACGACCACACCGCCGCGGAGAACATCACCTCGGCGAACGCGTCGTCGAAGCGCTCCCGCATGGCGTCGGAGGCTTTCGCGCGACCCAGCCAGGTCTCGGCGACGCTGCGGTAGGCGGCCTGCACCGTCGGGTGCGCCGTCAGCTCCAGCGCGGCCAGTTCCTGTTCGTGCTGCGACGCCGTCGCGACCGGGTCGCCGGTGAAGTCACTCATGTCATGTCCTCCTCGAAGGCACTGCGCCGGAACGGAATCGGTCATTGTAGGCGGCGAAACGTTCGTCGATCTGCCGCTCGTCCAGCCCGTAGTCGGACAGGGCATAGGCGGGCCGTCGCGGTTCGCGCGGGCGGTCCACCAGCCAGCGTCGCATCGCCGACTCCGCGGCGTCGGTGAACGGCATACCGACCGCGTCATACACCCGGGACACCTGCCCGATCGGGTCGGCGACCGCGTCGCCGAACTCGATGTCGGTGCAACGCGCGGACTCGTCGGCCCACCCCGCCCTGGTCGCCATCGCGCGGTCGTTCGTCCACCCCATCCGCTCCAGCCATTCGGCGCCGACACGGTGTGTGTCGACCCGGTCGGCGTGCATGGCGTGCAGTGTGGCGTTGAGACTCGCACCGGAGGCGATGGTGTCGCGCGGGTCGCGGTGCATGTGGACGATGTGCAAGTCGGGGAACTGGGCCCGCAGCGCGTCGAGGTAGCCGAGGTGGGCAGGCGACTTCAGCACCCAGCGTTCGGCGGTGCGTGCTGATCCCCGAGTCGCTTCGCTCCTGCCCGCCGGACCGGTTAGACGTTTCTGCCACTGCAGGAACTGCAGCATGCGGTGCAGATAGGCGTAGGCCGGCGCGAAGTCCTGGGTGTCGATCCACGAGCGGTACGTCGGCAGGTGAGCGCCGGACTCGGGCACGTGGGACAGGAACGCGTCGGCGAGGAAGACGATTTCCTCCTCGGGTTCGCGGGCGTACATCGGGTGGATGGCGAACAGGTCCGGGGCCAGCTCGCGGGACACCGCCTCCCGCTGCTCGCTGATCGCGATTCGCGGGTCGGTTCCGTCGGTCGTCCACTGGTGGTCGAGTTTCGGTGCGACCTCGACCACCTCCCAGCCGTAGGCGCAATGGAAGCGTTCATCGGCAGCCAGCAGGCGCTGGAGCAGCGTGGTGCCGCTGCGCATCATGCCCACCACGACGATGGGAGCGACGATCCGCTCTGCCGCTGATCTCGGGGTAGCGCCGGATCCATTCTTGAGCGCGTAGTCGCATCCGCAGGCTGTGCACGAGCCCGGACCGCAGAATGTGGACACCGATGTCGTTCAGGTCGGCGGCGGCGTAGCTGTCGGCGAGCACGTCGAGCGGTTCGTCGAAGGGCAGTGGCCCCCAATCGTCGAGGCCCTCCTTGCGCTGTGCGGTCGCTTTGACCGACGCCGCGTCGAACGGAGAGGTCACCGCGCTCAGAACTTCAAGTGCCGGCTGGTGTCGCCGACCTGGTCGACGAACATGGTCCGGGTGTCGAACCACCACGTTCCCTCGATGCGGTGGAACGTGTCGTGGTAGTGCCCGGTCACGATGGCCTGCAGGGGCAATTCGGGGGTGGCCTGGGTGACGCAGTAGTAGGCCTTGGCTTCGGCGGTGCCTGCGCCCTCGTCGACGTGAATCCGGACGTTTGTCGTCAGATGCTTGGTCTTCGGTGTGCCGTCCTCGTAGAGCCGGGTGGCCATCTCGTACATCTGCCGCACGCGGTCGGCACCGGCGAAGACCGTCTCCGGCGGCCCGTTCTCCACACCGCAGATCCGCCCGTGGGTGAAGAGTGCGGCGACCCCGTCCAGGTCGCCGGCGTCGAGTCGCTCCGCGTACTCGTACAACAGGTTCTCGATCTCGCGCGCGGAGTCCATCGCTATCCTCTGCTCTTCGCGCAAGCGCTCATCGGCCGTAGACAACCAGCCCGAAAGTGTCATGTCAACGCCCGGTGTCGTTACTCTCGCAACGATGACAACGCGGTGGTCGCCCGAGCGGCTCGGCAATCTCGACGGCAAGCGCATCATCGTCACCGGTGCGACCAACGGCGTGGGACTCGCGACGGCGCGGGCGCTCGCCCGAGCGGGCGCCCAGGTGATCCTCGCGGTGCGCAACCTGGAGCTCGGGGCGCAGCGCGCCGCCGAGATGGGCGGCGACACCTCGGTGGTCAAGCTGGACCTCGCCGATCAGGCGTCGGTGCGGGCCTTCCCGACGCTGTTCGACGGTGACGTGGACATCCTGATCAACAACGCCGGCGTGGTCGCTCAGCACCGAAGCGAGACCGTGGACGGCTTCGAGTCCACGTTGGGCACCAACTTTCTCGGCCCGTTCGCGTTGACCAACCTGCTGTTCGCCCGGGTGCGTTCGCAGATCATCAACGTCGGCTCCGACGCGCACAAGTCGGCCACGTTCGACTTCGACGATCCACACCTTCGCTCACGCAAGTGGTCGGCGTTTCCCGCCTACGGTCGCTCGAAGCTCGCCGTGATGCTGTGGGGCCTCGAACTCGATCGGCGGCTGCGGGCCGCGGGATCGCCGGTGACCACCTATCTGACTCACCCGGGCTGGGTGGCGTCGAACCTGTCGAATGTCTCGGATGCGCGCGTGATGGCGGCGTTCCACACCGTCGTCAGGACGGCGGCCGGTGTGCTGGCCAACGACATCGATGCCGGGGCCGCACCGACGCTGTACTGCATCACCGAGCCGATCCCGCCGGGCAGCTACGTGGGCATCGACAGCAGGCTGGGACTCAAGGGCGCACCGACGCTGGCCGGGCGGGCCGCGGTTGCCTGTGACTACGAGGACGCGGCGCGGCTGTGGGCGTTCGCCGAGCGCGAGACCGGCACGTCACTTAGCTGTCCCTGAAGTCGAAGTTCTGCTCGAGACGGTTGCGCGGCACGGTGAGGGCATTGGCCGGGAACTGCGGGTCCGGGTATCCGATCGCGACGCCACACAGGATGCGCATGTCGTCGTCGATGTCGAGGTACTCGCGCAGGGTCTCCGGGTAGCCGGCAACCGAGACCTGCACGCAGGTGCCGAGTCCGCGTGCGGTGAGCGCGAGCAGGAAGGTCTGCAGGAACATGCCCACGCCGACAGCGTCGACGTAGCCGAGCTCCCGGTGCATGCAGACGACTCCGATGAGAGGAGCGCGGAAGAACTCCCAGTTCCGAAGTACCGCAATGCGTCTGGCTTCCGCATCGTGGCGCGAGATGCCCATCGATCCGTACACCAGCGCGCCCAGCTCGCGGCGCAGGTGGGCGAAGGACTCCGGCAGTGCCGGCACGTTCGGGGCGGCGATGTCCGCTTGCTCGAGCAGAGCTTCGGCCAGGCGGTCACGAGCCGGGCCGGAGGCGAACACGACGTGCCAGGGCTGCACGTTGGAGTTCGACGGGGCACGGGTCGCCAGTTCGAGCGACTCGGTCACCAGCTCCTGTGGCACCGGCTTGTCGCGTAGGAACAGCCGGATGGAACGACGGTCGGTGATGGCCTGTTCGAGGTCGTACATCTCTGGCGTCCTTTCAGGTCTCTGAAAGGTAGAACGCCGGTCCTCGATGGGAAACGTCCCGCTCGCCTACGACTGCCAGCGCTCGACCAGCTCGGCCCACCGCCGCGAGATGGTCTTGCCCATCTCGTCGCGTCGGTTGCGGGTGTTGACGTCCTCGGGCTCGATCCCGCCGATCGCCAGCGCGACGACCTCGTCGAGTTGGTCCGGCTCCAGGCCGAACGCGAGCAGGTCGTCCAGGTCGTGCTCGGTGTCGAGTTCGTCGGGCAGCGTCGAGCGGGCGAGCAGCACCGCCGCGTTCTCCTCACCGACCTCCAGCAGCATGGCAACCAGGCCGGCCTTCTCGACTTTCACACCGGGCGGCGAACCGACAGCTCGATACCGTTGTCGCGCATGACGGTTCGGCACTGCTCCGGCGTGAAGTCGAAGTTCTCCAAATCCTTGATGTAGGACGCGGGTTCGGCCAGACCCTCGACGTGCGGAAAGTCCGAACCCATGATGATCCGGTCGACCCCGATCAGCTTGAGCAGGCTGGCCAGCTCGTCCTCGTAGAACGGCGACACCCACACGTGGCGGCGGAAGGTCTCCCGCGGATCCTCCTTGTAGATGAACGGGATCTGACCGAAGGACTTGGTGAGTTTCTCGAACAGATGGAACACCCACGTCGAGCCGCTCTCGATCGCTGCCATCCGCAGGTTGGGAAAGCGCAGGAACAGGCCGTTGTGCAGATGGTTGGCGAAGGTGTCCTGGATGGCCTCACCGGAGAACAGCGACCGGAAGCCGAGCAGCGCCTGGAACGACATCATGTAGTCCGACTCGCCCCACGCCGGCATGAACTTCGAGTAGTAGGTCTCACCGGAGTGATAGCAGACGGTGACGCCGGAATCGTTTGCGAGCCGCCAGAAGTCGTCGAACATCGGGTCGCCGGGCGGGCGCATGCCCACCTCGGTCGTGATGGGACCCGGGATCATCACGATGAAGCGTGCGTCACGCTCCAGCGCCCACTCGAGTTCGCGAACCGCCTCGGCCGGGCGGCACATCGTGATGTACGGCGCGGTGAAAATTCGTTCCTGGTAGGCGAAACCCCAGTCTTCCTCCAGATAGCGGTTGAAGGCCTGGAATGTCGCCACCGTCGCGTCGAAGTCGGGCAGCAGTGCCTGCTCCATCCCGACGCCAAGGGTGGGCAGCATGATGCAGCCCTGCATGCCTTGGGCGTCCATCGCCGCCAGCCGGGCATCGCGGTTGCGGTATGCCGGCGGGATTGGCTCCAACTCGCCGAACAACGAGTTCAAGTCCGCACCGCGCGGGTTGCGGCCGCGGAAGTACTCGTCCAGCGCGCCGGGCTTTCCGACCGGATCGAAGGTCGGATTCGGGATGAACCGGTTCACCCGTCCCCCGACAAGCAGCCGCTGCCTGCCGTCGAGCTGCGCCCACTGGATGGCGCGCTTCTTGAGCTTGGGGTCGATGTAGCGGGTGAACGCGTCCTCGGCCTCGTAGTAGTGGTTGTCACAGTCGAAGAACTTGAACGGCAGTTGAGTCGTCATCGCGGGGGTGTCCTTTCTGCGGCGAACTGACGGTCTATTTGCGTGGCAGGCCGAGGATCATCGACGCGATGATCGTCAGCTGGATCTCCGGAGTGCCGCCGCCGATGAGCTCCGACGGCATGTCGAAGTAGGGCTCGACGACGGGCGGATCGGACCTCTCGAGCATCGCGAGACGCCCGGTCAGGCCCAGCGTCGCGGTGGCGGCTCGGCGCAGCAACAGCACCATCGCGTACTTGGCGATGCTCGAGGCCGGTCCCGCGCTCTGTCCCTCCACCAGGCGCAGTGTCTCGCGCAACACCATGGCCTTGATCGCGGTGGTGTGCGCCTCGATCTGGCCGAGGGCGCGCACCGTCGCGTCGTGGTCGGGGCCCTCGGCTGCGGCCATGTGCCGCAGGGCGGCCGAGCGATCGATGTTGACGTAGTTGCCGATGGCGGTCCGTTCGACGGCCACGGTGCCCATGGCCAGTTCCCAGCCCTCGCCGGGTTCACCGACCAGCATGTCGTCGGGAACGAACACGTCGGTGAAGAAGCATTCGTTGAAGTCCGCATGCCCGCTGGCCTGTTGGATCGGCGAGACGACGAGGCCGGGCGAGGACATGTCGATCAGGAAGTAGCTGATGCCGCGGTGCTTCGGCGCGTCGGGGTCGGTGCGCGCCAGCATCGCACCGTACTGCGCGAGGTGGGCCGACGAGGTCCAGATCTTGTGGCCGTTGATCAGCCAGCCACCGTCGACCTTCTGCGCGCGGGTGCTCAGCGACGCCAGGTCCGAGCCTGCGCCGGGCTCGCTGAACAACTGGCACCACCGCTGGGTGCCGTGCAGCATCGGCCCGGCGAACCGCTCGCGCTGGGCATCGGTCCCGCGGTCGAGGATCGTCGGCAGGATCCATTCCGCGATGTTCAGCGACGGCCGGGTGACGCCGGGACGCTTGTCGAACTCCTCGGTGATGATGACCTGCTGTACCGGAGAGGCGCCCAGACCCCACGGCGGAGCCAGGTGCGGGGCGACCAGCCCGGCTTCGGCCAGCATGTCCCGCTGGGAGCCGTGGGCAAGACCCGGCGCTCGGCGGTCGTCGGTGGGGGTTTCGTTCCGCAGCGCCGCCGCCCGGTCCAGCACCTCGGCGATGCGGGCGCGGAACTCGGATTCGACGTCGCCGAGATGAATTGCCGTGGAGCGCTTCAGCGTTCGGGCCAGCTCGCCTGCTTCACGCTCCCACCGCGTGGTGGGTCCCAGCGACGCCGCCAGGCTGGTGGCGCGCCGCCAGTACAGGTGCATGTCGTGTTCCCAGGTGTAGCCGATCGCCCCGAACATCACCAGGGCGTCCAGCGTCAGGTCGGGGCCTGCGGCGACCGCCATCACGGCCGCCGACGCCGCGGCCAGCCGATGCTGCTCGAGAGGTTCGTCGATGGCGCGAACCGCGTCCCAGGCTGCGGCAGAAGCCATTTCGGAGTTCACCAGCAGCACCGCCGCCTTGTGCTGCAGCGCCTGGAACGAACCGACCGGTTTGCCGAACTGTTCGCGGACCCGGATGAAGTCCACGGCCATCTCCACGCCGCGGCGCACCGTGCCCGCCGCCGCACAGGCCGCCAGCGCCACAACGACGCAACGGGCTCGTTCGGTGGGGATGTCGGCCAGCACCGCGGCAGCCGGAACGCGGTGGTCGGCCAGATGCAGCACGCCGACATCGGTGCTCAGGTCGGTGCCGCGCTGCTGTTCAACGGTGAGGCCGGCATCCGACCGGGTGTCCAGAACGAACCACCGGTCGGCGCCCTCGCCGGCGTGTGCGGCCACCAGAATGCGTTGGGCCGCACAGATTCCCAGCGTCGACCCGGTCGAGCCGTTCAACCGCCAGCTGTCACCGTCGCGCACGGCATGCACCGATGAATGCTCGGGCAGGACCACCGCGGCCGTGGCCCCGCCGGCCAGATCGGTCAGCAACGATGTGGCCGCGGTGCCGGCCAGGGCCGCCACCGCACTGGCCGTCGCGGTGCTCAGCAGCGGACCCGGCAGCAGCGCCGCCGCAGCCGCCTCGATGACGCACGCCATGTCGGCCAGCGTGCCGCCCTGGCCGCCGGACTCCTCGGGGATGTGCACGGCGTTGAAACCGTTCGCGCTGAATTCTTCCCACCAGCAGGGCAATTCACCCGCCGCGATGGAATCGAACGCGGCTCGGGTTTGGTCGAGAGGCGCATGCCGCGCGGCGAACTTGGTCACCGCGTCGGCGAGCTGTTCCTGCTCGGTTGTGATCGCCAGTGCCATGCGGGTCAGTTCTCCAAGCCGAGAATGCGAGCAGCGTTGCCGTACAGGAACTTCGGCCACACCTCGTCCTTGAACGGGACGTCGGGCAGCTCGCGGAAGATCCGCTCCAGCGACAGACCCATCGGGAAGTACCCGGCGTAGAGGACCTTGTCCGCGCCGCGCGAGTTCGCGTAGTCGACGATCGCCTTCGGGTAGTACTTGGGCGCGAATGCTGATGTCGAGTAGTACAGATTGGGCCACTTCAGCATCAGCTTGACCGCGAGGTCCTCCCACGGCTCGCAGCCGTGCCGGGTGACGAACACCAGATCCGGGAAGTCGAACATGACGATGTCGATGCGCGAGACTTCCTGGGGTTTGAACGGAATCCGGGGGCCGGGCACCCCGGCGCAGACGAAGATCGGAATGCCGAGTTCGACGCAGGTGGCGTAGATCGGGTACATCTTGGGGTCGTCGATCGGTACCTGGGGGAAGGTGCCGGACGGGAACACCGACGTCGCCCGGATGCCGTACTGCTCGTACTCGCGGCGGATCGCCGCCACCGACCCCATCACGTCGTTGGGGTCCGACACCGCGCCGGATCCAACGAACCGGTCCGGGAACAGTTCGAGCGCCTTCTTGGCGGACTCTTCGCCGACTCCGATCACTGCCTTCTCGATGCCGAAGCGGTCCATCTGCTGCAGCAGCAGTGACACCGGGTCGTCAGTGGGCAGGCCCTTGGGGACGTCCTTGAACATGTACTCGACCGGGAACTCGAAGTTCTCCTTGGACTCGCGGTCCTTGGTCTGCCTGCGGATGAAGTCGTACTGATCGAACCCCTCCTGGGGGAACCCGATCATCGTGTCGATTACCGGGAGACCGACAGGTCCGGCCATGGCGTCCTCCGATCACAGGTTACTGAAACACCGTTCTACCACACCTGGAAAACGGCGATGCCACCACCTGCGGTTATCATGCAGTTTGACGATGTGGTCGTAGGATTGCCGAAACAGTTACAGAAGGCGGTTCTAGAGGAGGTGTCACCGTCAACACGCCAGCTCCGGACTCTCGCGCCGTCCGCACCGCGACCGAGGTGGTCGCACTGCGGGACATGACCAGCGCACAGCTTGCACGCCGCGCCAAGATCATCGAAGAGGTGATCGACCTGATCGCCGAGGTCGGTGCCGATGCGGTGCAGATGCGCGACGTCGCGCAGCGTTCCGGCGTGGCGCTGGCCACCATGTACCGCTACTTCAGCTCCAAGGAGAATCTGCTTGCGGCCGCGCTCGAGGACTGGCAGAAGCGGCTGACCCGCCGGGTGCTGGGCAGCGGCGGGCGAGGCGACGGGGATCCGCTGCCCGGGGTGCTGGAGTATCTGCGCCGCGCTCAGCGCGCGTTCTACCGCAATCCCGAGATGACGGCGTTGATGCTGCAGATGATGGCGTCCACCGACCCGGAGGTCAAGGACATCATCGACCAGATGGACCGCAACAATGTCGAGATGTTCGACCGGCTGCTGGACGGCCTTGCGCCCGAGGCGATTTCGAATGTCAGCTTCGGACTCAACACCGCACTGAGCGGCGCTCTGGTGGGACTGCTGGCCGGCAGGCTGACGTTGGAACAGTCACTCGATCATGTCGAGTGGGTGGCGAGGGTGCTGATCGCCCAAGCGCAGTCCAAGCCACTGCCCGAGGGGCACTGACCGCGCCGTCAGTCGGCCGACTGTCGTGAACTCGTCACGTCGTCGTACAACAGCGCCATCCGGTCGAAGAACCAGAGCTTGGCCCCCATCTGGATCACCAGACCGAAGGCGGTGAGCCAGGGGTCGAGGCTGACAAGACCCCACACCCAAAACGGGACGCCGAGCGCGGTGACTGCGGTCAACAGCACCGGTGCGCGGCGGTGTCGCGGCGGTAACGGGACCTCTTTCCTCGCAGCCCAGTAGCTTTCGCCTAGCACGCCGCGCGCCGCCCAGCTGCTGAAGGATTTCGGCGGCGGGAAAACTCGCGGGTTGACGATGGTCCAGGCGAGCAGGAGCCCGATGGGTAGAAGTGCCCACCAGCCGATCCACACCCGCGCCCATATGGCAATGCTGAGCAGCGGCAGGATCGGCATCCGCATGTACACGCTCCACGGGTTGGCGTGGCCCTGCCATTGCCTACTGCTCTTGAGGTTGAAGGCTCGTACCAGTACGCCTTCGATCGACATCACCGTGTGCCCTGCTTGGTGGACGGAATCGAGGCCGGGAACCCAACCCCCTGCCACTTTCAACATATAGCGCACCGGGGGGCTTGCGGCAAGACCCCCTCGCTGCCGCAAAATCGCTGCCCTGACTAATTTTTCAGCGATTGGGGGATGCGGGTGCGTCAATTTTCCGACCATGACGTGGTGATCGTCGGCGGTGGCCCGACCGGTATGACGCTGGCCGGCGAGCTGGCTTTGGCGGGGGTGGACGTCGCGATCGTCGAACGCCGGGTCGACCGGTGTCTCGTCGGCTCGCGGGCTGGGGGCTTGCACTGCCGCACCATCGAGGTCTTCGACCAACGGGGTATCGCGGAGCGCTTCCTGGCCGAGGGCTACACCGCCCAGGTTGCCGGATTCGGCCAGATCCGCCTGGACATCAGTGACTTTCCCACCCGGCATCCGTACGGGCTGGCGTTGTGGCAGAACCACATCGAGCGCGTCCTCGCCGACTGGGTCGACGAGCTGGCGGTGTCGGTCCACCGTGGATGTGACGTGACGGGTATCGCCCAAGAACCCGCCGGGGTCGCCGTCGCGCTCGCCGGAGACGAGTTCATCGGGGCGCAATACGTGGTCGGGTGCGACGGCGGGCGCAGCGTGGTCCGGAAATCAGCGGGCATCGACTTCGTCGGCTGGGATCCGACGATCAGCTATCTCATCGCCGAGGTCGAGTTGGCTGAAGAGCCGCCGGAGTGGGGAGTCCGCCATGACGGGTTGGGCGTACACGGGCTCAGCAGGCTTGATGACGGCCCAGTGCGGGTCATGGTGACCGAACGGGAACTGCGAGCCAACGGTGAAGCCACTCTGCGCGATCTGTCCGAAGGCATGACCGCTGTCTACGGGACCGACTACGGAGTCCGCAATCCCACGTGGCTGTCCAGGTTCACCGACCTGGCCAGGCAGGCGGCGTCGTACCGTGCCGGACGGATTCTGCTGGCCGGCGACGCCGCACACGTGCATCACCCCGTCGGCGGGCAGGGCCTGAACACCGGTGTCCAGGACGCCGTCAACCTCGGCTGGAAGCTGGCCCAGGTGGTCGATCAGACATCACCCGAGACGCTGCTGGACACCTACCACGCCGAACGCCATCCGGTGGGCGCGCGAGTGCTTCGCAACACACTGGCCCAAAGCGTGCTGCTGCGACCCGATGAGCGCAGCAAGGCGTTGCGCGACACGATGGCCGACCTGCTCGGCATGGACGAACCGCGCAAGCGGATCGCCGCGATGTTGTCGGGTCTCGATATCCGCTATGACCTGGGCTTTGGCACGCAGATCGAGGGCGGCACCAGCCAGATCGGTGTGAGCCATCCGTTGCTCGGCCGCCGGATGCCCGATCTCGACCTGGACACCGCCGACGGCCCGGCGCGGGTCTACTCCCTGCTGCACGATGCCCGGCCGGTGCTGCTCAACCTCGGCGAACCCGGTGTGCTCGGCGGACTGATCGACCGAGTGCGGGTGGTCGACGCGAAAGCCGTTGGCAAGTGGGAACTTCCGGTGATCGGCGACGTCGCCGCCCCGGCCGCGGTGCTGATCCGGCCCGACGGGCACGTCGCCTGGGTGGGGGAGCAGTCGGACGCCGGCCTCGATGACGCGGTCACCAGGTGGTTCGGGTCCGGGTAACGCCGACGAGCGGTCTCGACGATCAACTTCCTGATCACATTGGAGGGTGTCGTCGTGTTTCGTCGTTTGGGTTTCGCGGTACGTGATGGCCGGAATCGGCCTCACCGGGCTGGTCACCGGTACCGCCGCCGCTGCACCGTCGTGTGCCGATTACCACTGGATCGGCGCGGCAGGCTCGGGGCAGCGTGACGCCGCAGGGTCTGACCGCCGACGGCGGCATGGGCGGCGTGGTCTACCAGTCCTACCAGCAGCTGCGCAGCGATCTGCTGGCCAGCGGGCACACCATCGACGCCGAGGCCGTCCAATACCCCGCCGCACCCGTTCCGCTGAAGGGCGGCGTGGGCGGCTGGCTGGACTTCCTGGGAAGTGTCGACGACGGCACCGATGCGGTCGCCGACCAGTTCGAGGCGTTCACCGAACGCTGCCCGGACACCAAGGTCGTCCTGGCCGGCTACTCGCAGGGCGCGATGGTGATCCACCGGAACCTCTATGACCTGGCCGACGACCCGCGCGTCGCGGCCGCTCTGCTGATCGCCGACGGCGACCGGCTGCCCGCCGACACCACGATCGCCCTGGGCTCGGCGGCCGGCACGCCGGACCGCGGTAAGGGCGTCGCCCAGGAGCACTCGTTCCTCGCCTCGACCAACACCTCGCCGCTGCCGCCGGCCATCGGCGCCCGCACGGTCAGCGTCTGCGACGCCGGGGATCCGGTGTGCGATTACGACCCCGACGCCAGCAAGGTGTCCGATGCCGCGATCGCCATCCACACCGCCTACTCGCCGACCGCGAGCGGTGCGCACGCATGGGGCGCGCCGCTGTACAACCTGGTGATGAGCACCGCCCGGACACCGGCGTCGACGATCGCGCTGACCGCCGGCTGACCCAGTCTCCAAGGCTTTCGCCGCCGCCACGACCCCGCTGTGGGTACTGTCGGCGCATGAGCGAACACCAAGACCGGCAGGACATTTCAGACCTGCTGGTGCGCTACGCCACCGGCATCGACCGCCGCGACTGGCCGCTGTTCCGCACCGTGTTCACCCCGGACTGCCACTGCGACTACGGCGAGATCGGCGTCTGGGACGGCATCGACGCCGTCACCGAGTTCATGGACCTCGCCCACGCGCAGGCCGGCCACACCCTGCACCGCATCACCAACCAGGTGATCGACGTCCAGGGCGATCGAGCCACGGCGCGCTCCTACGTCGATGTGTGGGTGATGGCCGCCGACAACAACTCCGGCGTCAACGCCACCGGCTTCTACGACGACGAGATCGTGCGCGCCGACGACGGGTGGCGCATCGCCAACCGGACATTCACCTCGGTGCGCATCGCCTTCCCGGGGCCGACGCAGTGACGGACTTCGCGGCGAAGTACGGCCCGTGGGCGCTGGTGGCCGGCGCCTCCGACGGAGTGGGCGCGGCGTTCGCCGACGCCCTGGCGGCCCGCGGCCTCAATGTCGTCCTGCTGGCACGACGGCAGGCCGTTCTCGACCGGGTGGCCGCCGACATCACTGCCCGCCATGGCGTCCAAACGCGCACCCTCGCAGTCGACCTCGCCCAGCCGGGTGTCACCGCCGCGGTGGCGGAAGCGACCGCCGACCTGACCATCGGATTCCTGGTGTACTGCGCAGGCGCCGATCCGGACTTCCAACCGTTCCTCTCGAACTCGATCGACGCCGCCGAAGCGATGGTGTACCGCAACTGTCTGGCGCCGATGCGGCTGTGCCATCACTTCGCACCGGCGATGGTCGAGCGAGGCAGTGGCGGAATCGTCGTCTTCGGTTCGGGCGCGGGTTTCGTCGGCGGACCCAACATGGTCGCCTACGGCGCGTCGAAGGCCTTCGACATGGTCTTCGCCGAAGCCCTCTGGAGTGAACTGCACGACAAGGGCGTCGACGTGATCGGACTGATCCTCGGCAAGACCGACACGCCCGCGCTGCGCAAGCTCGAACATCAGCGCGGCCAGCTTGCCTCCGAGGACCAACCGCCGCCCGATGCCGCTCCGGTCGCCGAGGTCATCGACACCGCGTTCGCCAACCTGGCCAACGGTCCCACCGTGCTCGTGGGCGAGCAGATGCGCGGCATCGGTCAGATGCTGGCCGCCATGGACCGCAACGATGCGGTGCGGTTGATGGTGCAGGCCGTCGCCGCCGCCATGGGTGAGGGCTGAGTCGCCCAGACGTTTACGGCACGCCGATCGGGTTATCCATGCCTCTGAACGCATGTTGGACCAATACCAGATTGGAGTTTCGCACCCATGAGGTTGACGGAAATCATCGTCGGCGCCGCCGTCGCCGGAGGACTGGCAGCAGGCGCTCTCGGACTCAGCGCCGCGACCGCCGGCGCGACCCGACCCGCCGCCACCACCTGCACCGGGTCAGCCGATGGTGATGCCGATGGTGGCACCGGCCCCGCCCGCGGGACCGAACCCCGGCAGCGCGCCGGCGTGGGCGCCGCCCAAGCCGGTCGATCCAGTGTGGGCCAACGGCAGCAAGCAGGTCTGGGATGCCGGCTGGAATCACTGGGGCGTGTGGATGAACGGCGTCTTCATCCCGACGTACTGATCGTTCGCGACATAGGCGGGGCCGCTGAGCCGGTCCGGCCCCGCCTATATCGTCGAACGGTGACCATCGCCTATGTCGACAGCCTGCGCGAGCAGATTCGCGGTCACCTGAGCACCCACGACCGCCGTACGGTCACCGACCCGAGCAAGCGGCACGCCGCCGTCGCGGTGGTGCTGGTGGATTCCCACGCAGGCGAGGATCGTGTCGACCCGGCGCCTGTTGACGACTGGATCGACGGGCGGCCGATGGAATCGGGCCTGGACGGCCGCATGGTGGACGTATCGGGCGGGGCAGCATTCTTGTTGTGCCGCAGGGCATCTCGCCTTCGTGCGCACGCCGCGCAGTGGGCGCTGCCCGGCGGTCGCCTCGATGCGGGAGAGACCGTCGTCGAGGCCGCGCTGCGGGAACTGCACGAGGAGGTCGGCGTCGCGCTGCCGGAATCGTCGGTACTGGGACTGCTCGACGACTACCCGACCCGCTCGGGATACGTCATCACCCCGGTCGTCATTTGGGGCGGCGGACGCCTCGAGCCCCAGCCCGCGCCCGATGAGGTGGTGGCGGTCTACCGCGTCGGGCTGCACCAGTTGCAACGCGAGGACTCGCCGCGGTTCATCAGCATCCCGGAGAGCCCGCGTCCGGTTGTGCAGATCCCGTTGGGCAACGACCTGATTCACGCGCCGACCGGCGCGGTGCTGCTACAGCTGCGCTGGCTGTGCCTGGAGGGCCGCCACGATCCGGTCGACGACCTCGAGCAACCGTTGTTCGCCTGGAAGTAGCGCCGAGTCAGAACCAGCCGTCCCGCTTGATGCCCGGGGGTGTCCAACTACCGTCGAGGGCGGCCTGCTGCGGAACGTAGTTGCGCAGATACACCCCGAACGAACCCTTGGGGATCGGCAGCCAGTTCGCGGTCGGGTCTCCCGGATCCGTGTTCGAGAAGATGATGTCGATCGAACCGTCCGGGCGGGTGACCAACTCATTCGGCCGGCTGCTGCTGACGCTGTACTTCTTGTCGGGATTCTGGAATAGATTGCCGTTGCTGTCATACACCGTGACCGACCAGAAGGCATCTGTCGGTGGCGCCTCATTCGGCGCGAAGTGCAGGACGTAGGTGTTGCATCCGTTGAGCGGCAACAGGTGCGAGTCCAGCAGCGCCGAGGAGTACATCGCCTCCTCTGGCGTGTTGGCGATCAGGCCGACCTCGGCCACCCCGGCGCGCAGCAGGTAGTTGGTGCCGAAGTCGCCGATCGCCGAGTCGGGGATGGCCCAACCCTTGTTCTGGACCGCGGAGACCAGCTGCTGCAGATTCGCCAGCGTCGGCAACAGCGCCGCCGTCAGCTTCACCGCCAGGCCGGCCGACAGCCGGGCCAGTGGGCCCAGGCCCGCATCAGCCACCGTGAGGCCCGGCCCGACGCCGATCTTGGCCAGCTTGGCCAACTGCGGATCATCCTGCGCCGGAGGCGGATTGGTTGTCATCGCGGCGCTGATCGCATCCAAGTAGGACAGCCCGGGCTTCGGTTGCGGGGTCACCGGCGGTGGGCCGCCGGCCGGGCTGAGGGTGTACTGGTTGATCAGAGCGATCGCCTTGGCTTGGTCTGCCGCGTCACCGGCCAGCGTGCGTCCGAGCATGAGGATGCTGCTGTAGGGAACCTCCACCACCGTCGCTCCGACGGGAATGGTGGCGGACGGCCCGCCGGTCCAGACGATGGCGTACTGGCGGTCCGGACCCGTTCCCGTTGTGCGAGAGCCGATGTAGTCCACGACGTTCGTGTAGGGATCGGTCAGCTGGAAGCTGTAGTAGCGAGTGCCCATGTCCGGGACCGACAACACGACCGGGCCCTGACTCAGATCGAGCTCGGCCAGCGAGTAGAACGTGTCGGTGTTGGGCCGCTTGCCGCCACCGATCGCCGTCCAGATCGGGTCGACGTCGGGGTTGGCGAAGCTGGTGAGCGAATAGATCTTGTTCAGGTCCGGCACCGTCTGGCGGACCCGCTCGTACTCCATCAGCGGATAGCCGTAGATGTAGGCCTGCGCCGCCAGAATCGCTGCTCGCACCGGGCCGACGAAGCTGAACTTGGCCGCCGCCTGTGGTGCCTGGCGGGTCGCTACCGCGGCGGCTGTGGTCGTCTGCGCGCTCGCGGTTGCGCTCGGTGTGGTGAGCACGACGCGGGCTGCTGAGCCGGCGGCGCGTGCCCGGGAAGCGGCCGACGCGGCGGCAGCAGGATGCGCCGCACTGCGCGCCGCGGATGCTGCTGCCCTGGGCTGCGTGGACCTGCTTGCCGATGCCCGCGAACTGTTGCCGGCGTGGTCTCTGCTGACCGCCGACGAGTCGTGCCCGGAATCGGCGGGAGCGGCCGCTGCCGCCCCGGCGCCGCTGAGCATGGCCGCGCTCAACCCCGCCGCGACCACCCCGGCCTCGGCCCAGCGTCGCCGCACCACTCGCCTGTCAGTCGCCATCACAACCCCGTCCGCTGCGCACCCTGCGCGACGAACTTTACAACCCGTCAATTTGTTGTCACGGCACCCGTCGTCTAACGGGAGACCTCTAATCGCAGCGGGGTGCAGCGGAGGCCGTTGATCGGCTCGACGTCCATCGAACAGGCCGTCACGATCACGTGGACGTCGCAGTCGGCGCGCAGCGTGACCGAGTCGCCGGGTTTGGTGGGCGCCGGCAGATAGGTGAACACGCCGTCGTCATCGGACGAAGTGTGCTGGAAGAAGTTCACCGGATCGGGAACATGCAGCGGGTGCCAGTCCACCAGAGCCGCGGCCGTCCGGAAATTCTCCGCGCAACTCGGGTGGTAGCCCTCGCAGCCGAGTCCCCGGTACATCGCGGGGCTGCAGGGGGCGGCGAGCATCTCGTGTTTTCCCGGAGAGTCGTCGGCCTCGAAGGTGAGCAGGGGGTTGAAGGCCGTACTGAAGAAGGGCCGTCCGACGGCCGGGAACAGCCGCCCGTTCCAGCCCCGTGTCACCGACGCGCTGAGCCATTCCTCGGGGTCGCGCGCCGATACGGCGAACAGGTCAGCGACCTGAGTCCCCTCGACGTCGACGATGCGCAGCCGGTGACCGGCCTCCAGGGTGACCAGCGCCCCGCTGCACGCGGGAATCTCCACCGTTGCGGACATGGTCGCCCCTCACCCTCGTCGAGGGTGACGACACTACCGGCGCGAGGCGGCCAAAACGCCGCGATCGCGCGCCAGATACCGATGGCGCGCGATCACGGGGTGAGCTTCTTCGGCCCGTCAGGCAGGCGGGTAAACGCCCATGCCCTTGGCCTTCTCGGTCTGCCAGAAGATGTCGGAGATCTTGTCGATCGTGGCGAGCAGCTTCTCGGCGACGGCGACGTCGAGGGACTTCTTCACGTCACCCGCGCCGTGCACGCCGTCCCAGAACAGCTGGTGCAGGTTGGGGAACTGCTCGAAGTGCTCCTTGGTGAAGAAGTCGGCCCACAGCACCATCAGGTGATGCTTGACCTCTTCGGCGCGCTGCTCCTTGATGAGGATCGCGCGGGTCTTGAAGTGCTCGTCGTCGGAGTCGTGGTACTTCTGGAGCGTCTTCAGGCAGGAGAGCGCCTCGATCTTGGCCTGGGCGGGGTCATAGACGCCGCAGTACAGATCGCAGTGGGCATGGGCTTCGGTGGCGTTGGCGAAAAGTCGTTGCAGCATGCGCCTAACTTACCCTTTGACCATGGTCCGCAACCATGGGCTTGGGCTTGGACTCAGGCGATGCCCACTGCGCCGGTTTGTGGTGGTCGAGGACTCGATGCGCCCCACCCTTCGCCCCGGCGACGGGCTGCTGTCCGTGCGCGGCGGCAGGCCCCGGCCGGGCCAGCTTCGGGTGTTCCCCGACCCCCGGCTTCCGTCGCGGTGGCTCGTCAAACGGGTCGGCGAAGTGCGCGGCACCGGACGCGGCGCGACGTTCGAGGCGCGGTCGGACAATCCGGGTGCACCCGGTGTGGTCGACTCGCGGCGGTTCGGGTGGGTCCCGGCCGCCGGCTCCTACCGGGTGGTGTGGACGGTCGCCGGACGCCGGGGCTGAGGCGCTCTACTGCGGGTGCGAGGCCAGGTAGTCCTGGACCGGAATCCGCTCACTCTCGGCAAAACCGATGGGCAGCAAGATATCTCCCGCGGTGGAGAAGTAGTAGACGTCCCAGCGGTAGAAGTCGCCGAAGGCGGCGGGATCGCCGGCCATCGCCGCGGCGTACTGGTTGACCGCGGCCACGTACTGGCTGGCGTTGTTGTACCGGAAGATCGCGTGGTCGGGGTCGCCGGCGAAATTGTTGGCGGCCAGGTACCGGCCGGCCGCCATGATGGCATCGCGCGGGGAGCGGACGTCGCCACCGTTGCCGTAGGCGGCGAAGGTCGACGGCAGGAACTGCATCGGGCCCTCGGCTCCCGCGGTGCTCACGCCGTGGATGCTGCCGAAGCGGGTCTCGATGAAGTTGATCGCGGCGAGGTAGTTCCACCCGACGCCGGTGGCCGCCTCGGCCTCGCGGTAGTAGCCGAGTAGCTCCTCGGCCGGTGGCGGCGGCTCGACCCGCCAGGCCGGCAGGGTGTCGCGGGGGACTGCCATCGCGGCCAGCTGCCGGCGGGCCTCGATGTTGTGGTCGTAGAAGGCGAGCAGCTCCGGCGGGATCTTGGGCCGGATGATCGCGTCCCACTCCGGGTGGCGCCCGATGGCGCGGTAGGCCACCTGCTGGCGGTGCGCGGCGGCGTTCAGCGCGTCCTCCGGTGTCGACGGATCCCGCAGTGCCAGCTCGTCGGCGACCAGGTCGTCGCCGATCTGCGCGGGGTCCGAGGCCAGCCGTGGTTTGGCATCCGGCGGGGTCGGTTCCGCGGCGCTGGCAACTCGAGCTCGAGTCCAACGCGGTGGCGGCGGGCGTCGTCACCGTCGTCACCGCCTTCGACGCGACCGGCGCCGTCGCCTGATGGCCGCAGCCGGCGAGGGTGACCACGATCGCCGCCGCGGCCAGCGGCGCGACTACCCGGATAGGACTCATCGCGTCGAGTGTTTCCTATCCGGGTGGTCCGCCGCATCGGAATCCCACGGGACGGGAATCTGCAGATTTGCCAGGCCGGCGCGGCCTTCGAGACAATGACCGGATCATGCGGATCAACGGCACCTTCTTGACGGCGGGACTGCTCAGCGTGGCCGCCACCGCGGCGATCGCACTCAGCGCCGCGGCGGCACCCGTAGCGCCCCCGCGAATCATGCTCGCCGACAACGGTATTGCGGTCGACCCGACGGCCGTGGCACCGGGCGACGGATCGCTGGGCGACGGGCAGATCCTGACCCCGTTCGACGTGCAGAACCCGGCGATCGGGCGCTTGGACCCCGCCCTGCTCAGCGCCATCCAGGCCGCCGCGACAGCGGCCTCGGTCGAGGGCATCACCATGACCATCACCTCCGGCTGGCGCTCACCGGAGTTTCAGGAGCGCCTGCTCGACAGCGCGGTGGCCACCTACGGCAGCATGGCGGCCGCGCGGCAGTACGTGCAGACGCCGGGCGGCTCCAAGCATGTGCTCGGCCAAGCGGTGGACGTGGGCGGGGTCGGCGCCGACCAGTGGCTCATCGCCAACGGCGCGCGGTTCGGGCTGTGCCAGATCTACGCCAACGAGTTGTGGCATTTCGAGTTGGCCACCGATGCCGCGGGCAACTGCCCGCCGCTGCTGCCCAACGCCGCCGGCTAGGCCTTACGGGAACTCGATGTAGCGGCCCACGCCGGCTGCCGCGGCGCGGTCGAGCACCAGCGAGCTCAGCGCGATGTCGTCCATCGCAATGCCCATGTTGAGGAACATCCGCCGTCCGGTGGTGGGCACCTCGACCTTGCCGGTGACCACCGACGCGAGGTCGGTCGTGGGCTTGGGCAGACCGAAGAAGTACAGCCTGTCGGCGACCGAGTTGTACTGGCCCGGGTCGTCGACGCTGTAGATCACCGCGTCGTCGAACGCGGCCTGCGCCATGGCGTCGTCGTAGTCCACCGGGAGCAGCAACGCGTTGGGATCGGTGTTGGCGCAGTCGATCTTCGGGTCGAGCGGGACGGTGATGGTGGTGATCACCAGGTCCGCGCCCGCCACCGCGTCGGTGGGGCTGTCGGCGACCCGGGTCACCCGGTCTCCGGCGTTGTCGAGCAGCCGCTGGGCGGCACCGTCGACGTAGTCGTACCCCGTCACATGCGTCAGCCCAGGATGTTCTTCCAGCGCGACCTCCAGATGACGACGGCCCTGCAGGCCGCAGCCGACGATGGCCAGGTGCTTGGGGTCGCCCGGGACGTGGCGCATGGTCACCCCGGAGACGCCGGGGGTGCGCATCTCGGTGATCCAGCCGCCGTCGAGCAGTGCGATCGGCCGGCCGGTCTCGGCGTCGTTCATGATCACCGCGCCGTAGATGTACGGCAGGCCCTTTTCGTGGTTGCCCTCGTAGCCGGCCACCCACTTGATGCCGATCTTGTCCGAGCCGCCGAGGTAGGCCGGCATGGCGTGGATGAAGGCCGAGTCGCCCCGGGACGTGACCTTGGGCTTGGGCGGGTTCTGCACCAGGCCGCTGGGCCTTCTGCCGGAAGGCGTCTTCGAGAACGTCGATGATCTCCTTCCAGGTCAAGCCGAGGCTCACGAGATCCGCGCGGTTGAGAACCAACATCTGGTTGTCGCTCATGCACAGCACGGTAGCGGGACCGGGCCCGTCCCACGGCCCGATCAGCCGTTGAGTGAGGAGGCTCGCAGGGGTTTACTCGGCCGTTGTCTGCGAGAGTCCTCACTCAACGGTCGTCGGGACCGATAGGTTCTGAAGACATGAGAAGCCTGGACGAAACCCGAGCCGCACTCGAGAGCTGTTACACGCAGTTCGAAACGCTGTGCGCCGACCTCAGCTGCCGCCGACTGGCAAACCCGGTCGCTGTGCCCGGAATGGACGGTGCACGAGGTGGTCCAGCACGTCACCAGCATCGAGGCCGTGATGGCCGGCTGGCTGCCCGAGGACGACGCCACTCCGCCGCCGTTCGAGAAGGCCGCCGAGTTCCTGGCCGGCAGCGACGACCCCGCGGTTCTCGTCGACAAGGTCCGCGCGGTCTACGACCGCAGGCGAGCCGACCTGAGCGCACTGACCGCCGAGGATCTGCAGCGCCCGTCGTGGATGCCCACCGGCCGCGGCACCTACGGACGGTTCCTGGAGATCCGGGTCTTCGACTTCTGGGTGCACGAGCGCGACATCACCACCCCGCTGGGCCGCAAGACCGACGACGGCGGCCTGGCCGCCGAGATCGCGCTGGCCGAGGTGGAGAACTCGATCGGCTACATCGTGGGCAAGAAGGTCGGCCTGCCCGAGGGCAAGAGCCTGGCCATCCGGCTGACCGGGCCGATCGAGCGGGAGATCGACGTGCGGGTCGACGGCCGCGCCCAGCGGGTCGACCACCTCGAGCACCCGGACGCGACGTTGACGACGGACTCCACGACCTTCATCCAGCTCGCCTGCGGACGCATCGACCCACAGGCTCAGATCGACTCCGGTGCGGTCAGCTGGAGCGGCGACGACGAGATCGGTGACCGCGCCGCCCGCAACCTGAGGTTCACGATGTGACCGGGCGTCCGGAGTCTCGGTGGACTTCCACTTCGACGTCATGTGCCCGTACGCCTACCAGACGTCGCGGTGGATCCGGGAGGTGCGGGATCTGACCGGACTGACGGTCAACTGGCGGTTCTTCAGCCTCGAGGAGATCAACCGCCAGGAGGGCAAGAAGCATCCGTGGGAGCGGGAGTGGTCCTACGGATGGTCGATGATGCGCATCGGGGCACTGCTGCGCAGGCAGTCGATGGCCGCCCTCGACGCCTGGTACGAACGGGCCGGGCGGGCGTTGCACGTCGAAGGCCACAAGCCGCACGAGCGCGCGGTGGCCCGGCACCTTCTCGAGGAACTCGGCTTCGACCCCGGCCTCGTCGATGAGGCGATCGCCGACCCGACCACCAACGACGAGGTGATGGCTGAGCACCGCCGCGTCGTCGACGCCGACGGCTACGGCGTGCCGACCCTGTTCTTCCCCGACGGGCAGTGCCTGTTCGGCCCGGTCCTCATCGACCCGCCCACCGGCGATGCCGCGGTGCGGCTGTGGGATGCCGTCGTCGCGTGGACCGAGTTCCCGCATCTCTACGAACTGCAGCGGCCCAAGACCGCCGCGGACGGCGAGCTGATCACCGAGACCTTCCGCCCGTATCTCGAAGCCCGGGACTGGGTGTCGATCAACCGCGGCGAGGTCATCAACTTCGAGCGTGCCGCCGACTAGGGGTCATCGTCGGAGTCGAGCGCCGGGTCCGACAGCGACAACAGGAAGATCAGCGTCAGCAGGGCGAAGATGACGAACGCCGAGAAGATGTCGAACCACTGGAACGGGTAGAGCGCGCCGTCGATCGAGAGCACCAGCGTCGTCTCGATCAACCCGAACAGAAGGAAGAACACGGCCAACCGGAGTCGTGACAGCCCCCGATGGCGTCGCGTGCGCCGCAACTCGACGGCGAAGGTCAACAGCAGCAGCGGAAGAACCTGCGCCAGCGTCATCGCGGTGGCGCTGTCCACCAGGACGATCCGTCCCGCCATCACCTGCCCCCGACTCCGGCACCCCGCTGAGAAGCCACCATGCTCTCACGACTGAGGTTGCGATCGACCGGGTAGACGGCACCGTATGCGTGTCCTGCGGATCACCTCCAACCTGCCCGTTGCCGACATCGACGCGGCCAAGAGCTTCTACACCGACTTCCTGGGGCTGAGCACCGAAGAGTTCAACCTCGGCTGGGTCGCCCGCTACACCGACACCGACACCGGCGCGCACGTGCAACTGGTGACCGGTGACGCGACCGCGCCCGAAGACTCCGTCATCTCGGTACACACCGACGACCTCGAGACCGCCTACGCCGAAGCGCAACGTGCCGGCTACGAGATCGTCCACCCGCCCACGGTCGAACCGTGGGGAGTGCACCGGTTCTTCGTGCGCGCCCCGGATGGCAACGTGCTCAACATCGTCGAGCACCGGGACTAGCGGTCGTCCGCATGCCGAGCACCGGCTGCCGGCTCTTCTGATCGCAGAAGTCCGCCGCCCACGGCCAGCGGCCGCGACCGTCGGCCCAGACCAGCTGGAATGCGCGGATGGGCCCGTGGATCGCGACCGCGGCGGGCAGATGCACCTCGGGGTGGTCGACCTCCACGACCTCGACCAGCAGGCCACCGGGAAGGCTGACCTGGCGCCCCGGCCACAGCTCCAAGCCGTCCACGAGGAACTCGGCCACGCCGTTGAGCACCCGAGCCGCCCGAGCGGTGGACACGTTGGTCATCAGCAGTTCCGGTAACAGGTACTGGGTCATGCCGGCGGTGTAGGCGAACGGCATCTGCGGGTCTTCGATGTACTGCACGGCCCAACCGCGCTCGGCGATCTTGCCGCGAATCACGTCGAGGAAGTCGGCAACGGTGCTGCCGGGGTGGTCGCACATCCAGCACATGGGTTGGTCCTCTCTGTCGGGATAGGAGACACCCTGCACCAGGGGTCCGACAGAAATTCGAACACGATGTTCGAGTGCCTGGTCAGGCCCAGGAACCCGCCCGCAGAACGCCGACCACGGCCAGCTCGGCATCGAGGACGGCCAGATCGGCGCGCCCGCCGGCAACCAGCGCCGGTGATGGAAGTCCAAGTGCGCGTGCGGGGTTCATCGACGACTGGGCGACGGCCAGTTGCAGCGCGTCGTCGCGGGCCAGGCCGCTGTTGGCGACGGCGAACCGGAAGACCCGGTCCATGGTCGCGGTGCTTCCCGCGATGGTCTGGGTGCCCGCCAGATGCGCCACCCCGTCGGCGACCGCCACGGCCAGCGACCCGATCTGATACGCCCCGTCTGCCATCCCCGCGGCGGCCATCGCATCGGTGACCAACGAGACCCGATCCGCGCCGGCGCTGCGGGCGACGTGGCGGTACAGCGCGCCGTGCACGTGCACCCCGTCGGTGATGAGTTCGACGGTCACCCGCGGATCCTCCAGCAGGGCGATCACCGGGCCCGGCTCGCGGTGATGGATCGGGCGCATCGCGTTGAACAGGTGCGTGCCCACGGATGCGCCGGCGGCGATCGCCGCCCGGGTCTGCTCGTAGGTCGCCTCGGTGTGGCCCACCGCGGCGACGGCGCCGGCAGCGACGATCCGCTCGATCGCGCCCACCGCACCCGTGCGCTCCGGTGCCAGCGTCACCATCCGGATCGTCCCGCGGCCCGCGGCCAGCACCCGCTCGACTTCGTCGGGTTCCGGGTCGCGCAGCAGCGCCGGATCATGTGCGCCGCACCGCTCGACGGCCAGCCACGGTCCCTCGAGATGAATACCGGCGATCAGCCCGGCCTCGACCTGATCGGCCAGGGCGCGCACCTGATGCAACAGGTCGGCCGGCGCGGCGCTGACCAGAGAGGCGACGAGCGTCGTGGTGCCGTGCCGGCGATGAAAGCTCGACCGCCGTGCTCGTCGAGACCGGGATCGGCGGCCGAGAAGTCCGTGCCGCCGCCGCCGTGGACGTGGGTGTCGACGAAACCCGGAACCACCGTCACCGCGCCGAGGTCGCGGTCGGCTGGACGGGGCGCGAGCGCCGGATCCGGTTGCCGTCACGGTGGTCCCGGCGACCTCGATCCAGCCCGGCCGCAACAGTTCTCGGCCGGTGAGGACCGTCTCAGCGGTCAGCAGCACTCAGATGCCCTGCCACTCGGGCTTGGACAGGTACGTCTCCCGGTAGTAGTCGGCCAGCTGGAGGCGACGGGCCGCGCTGCCGTCGAGCAGCACCGTGACGTGCCGGTGGTGCTGAAGGATCGTCGCCGGCCACATCGCGCTGACCGGTCCTTCGACCAACTGGTGTACCGCTTCGGCCTTGGTGCGGCCGGTGGCCACCAGGATCACGTGGCGGGCGTCCATGATCGTGCCGAGCCCCTGCGTCAGGCAGTGGGTGGGCACCCGGTCGACGTCGCCGTCGAAGAAGCGGGCGTTGTCGATGCGGGTCTGGCGGGTCAGCGTCTTGATCCGGGTCCGGGAGGCCAGCGAGGAACCCGGCTCGTTGAAGCCGATGTGGCCGTCGGTGCCGATCCCGAGGATCTGCAGGTCCACACCGCCGGCATCGCGGATCGCCGCCTCGTACGCCGCGCACGAGGCCGGGATGTCGGCGGCCAGGCCGTCCGGGCCGGCCACCGCGCCGGGGGCGAAGTCGACGCGGGAGACGAACACCGAGTCGATGACGTTGCGATAGCGCTCCGGATGATCGGCGGGCAGGCCGACGTACTCGTCGAGGGTGAAGCCCCGCGCCTGGCCGAACGTGATCTTGCCGGCCGCGTGGCGGGCGGCAAGCTCGTCGTAGATGGCCAGCGGTGACGACCCGGTGGCCAGCCCCAGCACGGCAGCCGGTTTACGGGTCAGCAGAGCCTCGATGGCGTCGGCCGCGATGGTGCCGATCTGGGCGGCGTCCTCGCAGATGATGACCTCCACCGGTCGCTCCTATCTGTTCGCGGTGAAAAGTGCAGCGCCGGAGCCTAATTCGGCAGCCAAGCCGACGGCATCAGCAGGCACGACGTTACCGGGCTCGCGTTCGTCCATGACGACCACCGGCACGATGGGATTGAGCCCGGCCGCCACCACCGAGGGAACGTCGTAGGTGATCACCGTCTGGCCCGCGGTCACGGTGTCGCCCTCGGCGACATGGGCGGTGAACCCGTCGCCCTTGAGTGCCACCGTGTCGAGCCCGAGATGGACGAGGATCCCGACGTTGTCCGGCGTCATGATGATGTAGGCGTGCGGCAGCAGCTTGAGGATCCGGCCGCTGACGGGCGCGACAGCGTCGATCACGGCCCGCGGCGGATCGACCGCCGCGCCGTATCCGACCATTCCCTGGGAGAACACCGGATCGGGGACATCGACGAGGGCAACAGCGCGCCCCTCGACCGGCGCGAGGACGGACGTGCTGCTCACCAACGACTCCTTCGTCTCGGGTGGTCAAAGAATAGAGACTCCAGCCGGGCTGCCGTGGCCGAAACACCCTCTCCCGCGCTCCGGTTCTGGCTAAGCTTCCGCTGAGCTGCGATAAAGGGAGGTCGGCCGGTCATGAGCGAGGCAGCCAAAGAAGCAGGGGCACAACGGAAATCGGGACTGAGAATCCCCGGCTTCGCGCAGCTGCAGCGGCTCGGCAAGAGCCTGATGCTGCCGATCGCAGTCCTTCCCGCGGCGGGCATCCTGCTGCGGCTGGGCCAGGACGACCTGCTGGGCCGGATCAAGGCGCCGGTCATCGGACCGTTCTTCCAGGCCATGAGCGCCGCCGGCGGCGCGCTGTTCGACAACCTCGCGCTGCTCTTCGCCGTCGGCGTCGCGATCGGATTCGCCAGGAAGGCCGACGGCTCGACCGCCCTGGCCGCCGTCGTGGGTTACCTGGTGGTGCAACAGGTCTTCAAGACCATGTCGCCCGTCGTTCTGGCCGGCGTGGTCGACAAGTCAGGCGAGCAGGCCCAGATCAACTACGGCGTGTTCGCCGGCATCGTGGTCGGTCTGGTCGCTGCGCTGCTGTTCGATCGCTACCACACCATCCAATTGCCCTCGTATCTCGGGTTCTTCGGCGGCAGGCGCTTCGTGCCGATTGCCGTGTCCCTGGCCTGCCTCTTCCTCGCATTCGCCATGAGCTACTTCTATCCGATCTTCAACGCGGGACTGAACCATCTCGGTGCGTTCATCGCCGGCAGCGGAGCGCTTGGCGCGTTCGTCTACGGCTTCGTCAACCGCATGCTGATCCCGCTCGGGCTTCATCACATCGTGAACTCGTATGTCTGGTTCCTCTACGGCGACTATCCCGGCGCCGACGGGAAGGTCATCCACGGCGACATCCCGCGATTCACTGCCGGTGATCCGACGGGAGGCGCCTTCACGGCCGGCTTCTACCCCATCCTGATGTTCGGGCTGCCCGCCGCCGCGTTGGCAATGATCCACGTGGCCAACAAGAAACAGAAGAAGGTCGCGATCGGCATCCTCCTGGCGGCGGCGCTGACGGCGTTCCTGACCGGGATCACCGAGCCGCTCGAATTCGCCTTCATGTTCGTGGCCTTCCCGCTGTACGTCGTCCACGCATTGCTGACGGGGTTGTCCCTCGCGATCGCACACCTGCTCGACATACACCTTGGCTTCTCGTTCTCCGCGGGACTGGCGGACCTCGTTCTCTACGGCACCGCGCCCGCCGCGAAGAACGTCCCGCTGCTCATCGTCATGGGCCTGGTCTTCTTCGTCGTCTACTACCTGCTGTTCCGGTTCGCTATCACGCGATGGAACCTGCGAACGCCCGGGCGTGAGCCCGAGAGTGAATTCGAGGCCGAGGAACAGGCGAACCTGACCGAAGGGTCCGCGTCCGCCACCGCCGTGGCGGCAGATGGTGCCGCGACGGCAACGACAACCGCGCCTGCGGCGGTCGCGACCGACAGCAGGGCCGAGCAGGTGATCGCGGCGTTCGGTGGTCGGGACAACCTGGTCAACGTCGACGCGTGCATCACTCGCCTACGCATGGAGGTCGCGGACAAGGGCAGGGTCGACCAGGACCGGCTGAAGGCGCTCGGTGCCGCCGGTGTGATCGAGGTCGGCAACAGCGTGCAGGCCGTGTTCGGCACCCAGGCCGAGGCGCTGAAGAACGAGATCACCGACGTCCTGTAGTGGTGGTCAGCCCGCCGGCACCAGTCCGGCGGCCACCTCGAGTTCCCGCAGCGCCGGTTCGAACAAGTCGGTGAGTTCGTCTATGTCGGCAGCGATCTCGGGCGTGGTGGCCACCCCGAAGTCCAGCGTTCCGCGGTAGCTGAAGCAGGTGATGTTCAGTCCGACGTCGAGCACGAGCGGGCCGATCGGCACCATCCGTTCCACTGGGGCGCCGGCCAAGTACAGGGGGACCTGCGGTCCCGGCACGTTGGAGATCACCAGGTTGATCGGGACCACCCGATCACCGAGGTGTGCCGCCGAGTACGCGCGCACCGCCAGCCCGAGCAACCCGGGCGGCGTGGTCTCGGTGAGGCCGACGATCTGGTGGTCGTTCATCGTCTTGGCCATCTCCTTGGCGCCGCGGGAGTTGTCGAAGATCGCCCGCAGACGCTCGACCGGGTCGTCCACATCGGTGGCCAGGCTGACCGTCGTCGAGGTGATCTGGTTTCCCGTCGTCGACGCGTCGGTGTGGGTCGACACCGGGATCTGCGCGACCAATGGACGGTCCGGAAGCTCCCCGCGGGCGTGCAGATACTCGCGGAGTGCACCCGAAATCATCGCCAGGACAACATCATTGATCTTCACGCCGTATGCGTTCTTGACAGCTTTGACCCGGTCGAGGGGTAGGGCGGTGAACGCCACCCGACGCTGAGGAGTGAGCTCGGTGTTGAACCGGGTGGCCGGGGCCTCGAAGAAGTTCGGCGGCGGGTTGCTCACCGACCGCGCGGCCAGTTGTTGGGTGACGGTCTGCTGGACCACCCGCAGCACCCGGTAGGGGGTCATCACCGCGAGGTTGAAGACGGTGCCCAGCACCCGCCGTTCCAGACCGGGGAGTTGCTCGCCGGAGTCCTCGCCGGCGTCGACCGGAGCCCGCGGCTCGGGGGTGGCATCGAGCAGCACTTCGCTGAGCCCGGCGCCGGAGACCCCGTCGACGATGGCGTGGTGCATCTTGGTCAGGTAGGCGACCCGGCCGCCTTCCAAACCCTCGATGAACCACAGCTCCCACAGCGGTCGCGCCCGGTCGAGCGGGTAGGACATCAGCCGCCCGATCAGATCCTCGAGCTCGCGGCGCCCGCCCGGCGCGGGAACCGCGATACGGCGGACGTGGTAGTCGATATCCAGGGCGGTGTCCTCGACCAGCCAGGGCCGGTCCAGACCGTGACGGGCGCCAGCCACCCGATGGCGCAGTAGCGGCACCTCCGGCAACCGGGCGAGGATCAGGTCGCGCACGGTGTCGAAACTGAAGCCCGCGACCCCGGTCGGATCACACAGGGCGAGCGCGCCGACGTGCATAGGACAGTTGTGTGTGTCGGCCCACCAGAACGCGGCATCGAGTCCGGAAAGGCGCTGCATGGCGCCAGCGTAGAACCGTTCGGGGGAGCGGACTTCGGGAATTCGACCGATCTCGGCGGTGCATTCGGAGCCTTGGTCGATCCTCCGGGTGATCCGAAAGGGTCGGTGTGGTAGCCGACGCGCCAAAGACCGGACATAGCTTCACGGCCGTCACGACTGGAAGCTGGCGACCTGCCGTGCGGCCCGAACGACCGTACTGAACTCCGCGGTGTCCCTCGCGGCACCGAGTACCTCGATCGGTGCGCGGTCATCCAACCGGGCTGTTGGTACCGAACAGCCACGCGCGTGCCGTTTTCGCGTCGTAGGCGTCGTCCAGCATCCGCACCACCTTGTAGCCCTCGCGCAGCCGACGCTCGGTGGTTCCGTGCGGTTCGGGTCCGTCTGCCCGCGCGTAGCGGCCGACCTGCTTGGCGTCGGCCAATCCAGCCATCGCCGCGACGACCCGCTGTCCCAACGCCTCCTGTAGGTAAGCGGCGATATCGCGGATCGAGCGCGTAGTGGCCTCGTCATCGAGACGCTGGGCGGCCGAGGGGGTTAGAACGGGCATCTCAGACCTCCAGGTTCGACTCGTGCTTCACGTGATCTCTACCCGAAACAACACCGTAAAAGCCACCGCAAACCACACCATTGAACCCGCGCTCGCCGGGATTCGAGCCCCCGCTGCCAGCAATCTCACAGCGTCGGCCTCCCGGGTGCAGGCCGGTTGCGCTGATAGTCTGCCGTGGTTGCCGGTGATCAGTCGCGGGGAGGCGGATGCCCGGCAGTTCGACGTCGGTGCGCTCGACAAAGGATCAGCAAGAGTCGGAAATGGGTGTCGTGCGAACCGGAGAGATCAAGGCGCTGACCGGTCTCCGCATCGTCGCCGCAATGTGGGTGGTGCTGTTCCACTTCCGGCCGCTGATCTGGGAGGCCTCTCCGCGTCTCAAGGACGACCTCGCGCCGCTGCTGAACTCCGGGGCCCAAGGCGTCGACCTGTTCTTCATCCTCAGCGGCTTCGTGCTGACGTGGAACTATCTCGAACGGATGGGACCGTCCTGGTCGACCAGGGCCACGATGCACTTCCTGTGGCTGCGGCTGTCGCGGGTGTGGCCGATCTACCTCGTCACCATGCACATCGCCGCACTGTGGATCATCTTCACGCTGCACGTCGGCACCACGCCGTCCGCGGACGTCGAGAAGCTGACGGCCATCAGCTACGTCCGTCAGCTGTTCATGGTCCAGCTGTGGTTCGAGCCGTTCTTCGACGGCACCAGTTGGGACGGGCCGGCCTGGTCGATCAGTGCCGAGTGGCTGGCCTACCTGGTGTTCGGACTGATGATCCTGGTGATCTTCCGGATGGCGACGGTGACGCGGGCGCGGACCCTGCTGCTGCTGGCGTTCATCGCCTCGCTGCCGCCGATCATCCTGCTGCTGGCCAGCGGGCACTTCTACACGCCGTGGAGCTGGCTGCCGCGCATCGTGGCCCAGTTCCTCGCCGGCGCGCTGGCGTGTGCGGCGGTCCGGCGGCTGCGCCTGACCGACCGGAGCCGGCGCATCGCCGGCTACTCCGCGATCGCGCTCACCGCCGTCGGCGTCGCGATCCTGTACTACTACGACGCGCATCCGGTGAACGGGATGATCGATCCCGGCGGGCTGGTCGACATTCTGTTCATGCCGGTGGTCGTCACGCTGGCGATCGGGGTGGGAAGCCTGCCCGCGCTGCTGTCGACCCGGCTGATGGTCTACGGCGGCCAGATCTCGTTCAGCCTGTACATGGTTCACGAGCTGGTCCACACCTCGTGGAACTGGGTGGTGCAAGAGTTCAGCCTCGACATACCGAAGGCGCTGCAGAAGGTCGTGGTGGTCGGCCTGATCGCGGCCGCGGTGGCCGGGGCGATGGTGTTGTTCCACACGGTCGAGGAACCGGCGCGCCGCTGGATGCGGCGGATGGTGGACTTCCGCGACGTCAAGACCATCCGCGCCGAACTGCCCGCCGATCCCACCACCGGGAAGCTGGCGTCCATCGACGAGGCCCGGGACGCTCGTCCGCCCCGTTCGGCGCGGGCCGGGTGATGCATCGCAGTTGGGCCCAGCCGGGCTGTGCGGCAACGGCTTCCGGCCCGGCTTTGCACTGGTGACGGCGCGTCGACACCCACCCGTTACCCGCCGGCATTAGGCTGCTGAGGTCGGGCGCGAATCAGTGAGGTGTCATGACTCTGAGGCACGCAATTGCGCGGATGATCACTGCGGTCGTCTCGGCCGTGGCCGTTGTCGCCGCCGTCGTCGGATACAGCCCGACGTCCGGCCCGCTATGAACTGGTGAACCGCGGATCGGTGGACAACCACGTCGCGGTGATCGGCGACTCGTACACCACCGGCACCGACCAGGGCGGCCG
Organism: uncultured Actinomycetota bacterium; assembly: GCA_963786695.1. Lineage (GTDB taxonomy): Bacteria > Actinomycetota > Actinomycetes > Mycobacteriales > Mycobacteriaceae > Mycobacterium. The sequence continues at coordinate 123,795 of CAWBAL010000035.1, read as the reverse complement.
CGGGCCACGATCGTGGACCGCGCAGACGTGGCAGATGCTGGCCGCGCAGGGCCTCAAGGTCGACGCGGACGTGGTCGCCGAGGGCGGCGCCGGCTACGGCATCCGCGGCAACCGCGGCAGCGTGTTCGAGGACCTGACCGTCAAAGCCGTCAAACGCGACGACGTGCTGGTGGTGTTCTTCGGATCACGCAACGACCAACCCGTCGACAAGCAGACGTACCCGGTCATGGTCGGCGAGACGTTCCAGATCGCCAGGCGCGTCGCGCCGTCGGCCAGGTTCCTGGTGATCGGGCCGCCGTGGCCGACGGCCAACCCGCCCGCGGACGTGTGGGCCCTGCGCGACAGCCTGCGCAACCAGGCAATCGCGGTGGGCGCGGTGTTCATCGACCCACTCGTCGAGGGGTGGTTCGTCGGCAGGCCGGATCTCATCGGCAGCGACGGCGTGCATCCCAACGACGCGGGACATGCCTACCTGGCGGCGAAGATCGCCCCGCTGATCCGAAACCAGCTCACCATTCCGGTCTGAGCCGGTCAGGGCGCGATTGCCGGTCCGGCATACGGTTCGTCGACTTGTCCTCACCGGACCGATTGGTGATGCTGTGGGCATGAGCGAACGGCGGCCCCGGGCGCTTCGAAGGGCGCCGCTGCTCGTGGTGTTGGCGGTGGTCCTGCGTGTTCGGGCGCGGACCGCGCCACCCCTGCACTGCCGTTCAACCTCATTGCCGGCCCGTACGCGCGGCTGCTGGCGCAGGCCGTGGACCTCGGCCCGGCGCGCGGCGAACGCGTCCAGCTGACCGTGGAACTGCGGGACGGGGCCCGGCCCGTGGCGCTCACCGCGTGGGCCCGCGACCGCGGCCTGTCGGTGAGCTGGCGCGACGGCGACGGCTGGGCGGTTCTGGACGGAACGCCGCGTCAGCTCGCCCGCGCCCTGGACGTCACGGTGCACGACTACCTCGGCAGGCACGGGCCAGGTCTTCTACGCCTCGCCGCAGCAGCCCGGCGTCCCCGAGCAGCTTCGCGGCGAGGTCGCCGAGCTCGGCCGGATCCTGGGCTACACGCCTCATCACGAGGGCGTGCCACCCACCCCGCCGCTGGACGTCCCCGACGGCGGGCTCATGCCGACCGAGCTGCTCACCGCCTACAACGTCGACGCGCTGGCTGCCGCCGGATTCACCGGCGCGGGCATGACCGTCGCCGTGTTCACCTTCGACGGATTCGACCAGCGCGACATGGACAGCTTCGCCGACTGGTTCTCGCTGCCGCGGTTCACCCCGGAAGTGATGGGCGGGATGCCGAGCCAGGCGCGCGGCGAGGCGACCATGGACATCCAGTTGATCCACGCGATCGCGCCGGCGGCGAAAATCGTTCTGGTCAACGCCCGTTCGACCGTCGAGGGCGACGCGGCCTATGTGAAACTGGGCAAGCTGATGGAGTCGGTGGATCGGCGCTATCCCGGTGCGGTGTGGAGCTTTTCGATCGGCTGGGGTTGTGACCGCGTTCTGACCAGAGCCGATCTGGCGCCGGTGCGCTCGGCGCTGCGCACGCGCCCACCGCAACGGGACGACTGCGTTCGACGCCAGCGGTGACCTGGCCGGCCTGGAATGCAAAGGCGGTCACGACTGGTCGGATTCGCCGAGCCCCGACGACATCGGCGTGGATGCGGTGGCGTCGCTCCCGGAGATGACCGCGGTCGGCGGTACGACGTTGTCCACCGACGCCCAAGGGAATTGGCTGGCCGAGCAGGGCTGGTACGACGTGCCACTGACCCAGGGCAGCGGCGGCGGCTCGTCGGTGCTGTTCTCCCGCCCGCCCTGGCAGGTCGGTCACGAGCACGCCGGCCCGCACGACAGACGGCTGGTGCCCGATGTCGCCGCGGTGGCCGACCCGTTCACCGGGGTGAAGTTCGTGTTCCGCCAGCAGGTGCTCGTCGGCGGCGGAACATCCCAGTCGGCGCCGATCTGGGCGGGCTTGGCCACGGTGATGAACCAGTTCCTGGTCTCGCGCGGCCTGAGTCAGCTGGGCGACCTCAATCCGCTGCTCTACGACATCGCCCAGGGTGTCGGGCTGCCCGCGTTCCGGGACATCGCTCTGGGCGCCAACGCCGTCACCCCGGTGCACCCCGGCTACGACATGATCACCGGGCTGGGCAGCCCCAACATCGACAACCTCATCAAAGACCTGCTGATCCTGAAGTCGATAGGCCGATGAGCAGCCACGTCACCGACCCGGAGTCGGGCAACTTCTCGGGCTACGCCGTGCCGACGGGCCGGTATCGAGCCCACCGGATGCGCGGCCCCGCCTACATCGCGATCCTGGGCGTCTGGGTCGTCTTGCTGGTGTCGGCGATGATGGCGCTGAGCGTCCTGGCCACCCAGATCAGCCAGAGCCCCACCCGCTACGTGTGCCCGCCGGACTGCGGACGGCCCCCGACCGGATTGCCGGTGGCGACCAATCCCCGGTTCTTCGCGGTCGACGGCTCGTTCTCGGTGTCCTATCCGGCGCCGGAAACGGCCTACACCGTGACCAAGGATCCCACCGGGATCACCGCGGACTGGAACGCCGGCGACGGCGGGACGCTCCGGCTGTTCAGCGAGCCGGCGCGCGGCCGAGACGCCCGGCAGGTCGCCAAAGACCTTCTGCGGGACAAGTTCCCGGACTCCGTCACGGCCTACGAGCTGCCCAACGCGATCCTCGGCTACCAGCCCGGCTACGGCGAGGTGGCCGACGACTGGCCCAAGGGCACGGTCACCGACGCCAAGCATCTGCGCATCATCATGGTCGTCGCGGTGAAGAACGACCTGGCTCTGGTCGCCGGGGCGGCCGGACCCTTCCACCAGTTCGGCCCGGACTTCGGTCCCGGCCCGCCGTCGGCGGCGAACCTGGTGATCGCCCAGGACATGGGCAAGTACGTCAACAGCTTCATGTGGCGGGGCGACCAGCCGCGCTGAGCTTGCTTGGCTGGCCCTCGGTGTGCGTTCATCGTGGCACGCCTGGTGCGGCGTATCGCACCGCGCATCTTGGTTGTCATTCCGCGTGGCGAGATGACAGCCGCACCAGTGGATTTGCAGAATTCGTGGCGAATCCCAAAAACGTACGGTTGCGCAAGCTGTACCGCGGCACTTAGGCCTGGGCGTCTCGGACTCCGCCGGCGGCATACGACGCGACCGGCGACCTGCCGCGGCGTGGTGACACCTCGCGCCGAGACGCGACATTTGAGACACGAACGATCTGCGACGAGCAAGCTACGAGTCCGTCGTCTCAAATGGGGACGGTGATGACGGTGTTGTTCAGCCCGGCGACGGTGAGTTCGGTGTCGACCTTGTCGAAGGTGATCTTGTTGTCGTCGCCGCCGATGATCGACCGAGCCGCATCGGCCTTTGACCGTGAGGGTGTTCTTGGACCCGCCGATGTTGAGCGACTTGCCGTCAGCGCAGTCCAGGGTGTCGGTCTTCCCGAACGTGCCGTCGTTGATGGTGTTGTTGATCTCGGCAACCGGCGGTCCGCTGGGTGCCTCCTTGCTCTTGGAGCCGCAGCCCACAAGACCAACAGCGGACACCGCGATCATCGAACCGATGAGGACTCTGCGCACGATCTCTTCTTTCCCCTGAATGACACGCCACAACTTGTTCCCGCGCCTACTCGCTCGGAGACCACCTGCCGGTTTCTTCCACCGCTTTCCCTGTGGAGGAATGGGGGGTTATGCAACTGCCGGTGTAATCCCATCGGAACGGCCCCATGTGCATCGTCACGGTCCCATCAGCACTGAAGTCGTAAGTAACTGGCCAGGAACCGTCAGTGGCATCAGTGCAACCGGGATCAGCTAGGGCGTGACCTGTTTGGTGTGATGTCGCGACGCCCGTCATGGTCGAGCCGGACAGGGTCCCGGTCAGTGTGATTGTCCACGAATCGATCCCATCGGTCAGCGTGCTCATTCTCTGCACGCAGTTCACCGTCTCTCCACTGGTGCGGCAGTCATAGGCGAATAGCTTGCTGTCGATTGCGAAGCGCTCCGGCAAGACTTTCTTGTCACCGACGCCCGCCGAGCCGGTAGAAGGTGGGACTCGATTGCCGCTGCCGCCGTTGGCGACTGGCGGCCTGGGAGTTTGTGTCTCCTTGGAGCTACAGCCCGCAACACTCACAACAGCGACCACCAACAGTGACCCGCCGACAATCCGATTCAGCATTGTCCGCATCCTTTTCCCACTTCCCGGCGACTGATGCACCTGTCGACCTAGCCACGTCTACTAGGCCGCCGACCACTTGCCGATCCATTCCGACATCGGCTCCGTACCGGAATCTGAGCCTGAACAACTACCGCCGAGGGTCGTCTTGCGCACGTATGGTCCCTCACGCACCGCATCACTGCCGTCGGGGTTGGAAGTGGTAAGTCGACCTGGCTCACTAGAAGCGTGTCCAGGACATTTGCAACTCCCGCGCGCGTCAGCCCGACTGAGCCTGGCCCGAGATCGAACGGCGTCCGCAAGCCTCAAGAAGTGCCTGTCGCCTACCGCAGGCCGCCGTCTTGGCGGAGATCGATCTGTCACCCGTCGATCGGATTCGGCTATACTTCGGCGATCGACCAGCGACCTGCCATCGCTGCATCTCAGACGACGGCGATCCCGTCCGAGGATCCGTGTTTGAGCTGAGCTTGGACAGGTTCCGCCGTAGGTGAATCGGTCTGAACCGCCCTGCGCAGTGTCACAGTCCCGTCGGACCTGAAGACGTAAGTGGCTGGCCCGGAACCCTCGGCGGTGTATGACAGCAACCGGGGTCGCCTGAGACCTGCTGTTTGAGTCGCATGTCGACGGTTCCCTCCACGTCAACCCGGACAGCGTCCCGGTAACCGTCTGCGCCCACTCCGGTAGCCCCAGGGGGCTTGTCCGCGCTCTCGCTGCACGTGACAATTGTCCGCTGACGTGGCAATCAGAGACGACAGCGAAGGCCTCCGGTTCGTACTTGATGCTGAACCGCTTCGGCAAGTCGTCTGCTTGCCGCCCGACCGCCGGAGTGGACGTGGGTTCAACGGGATTCCCACCCCCGCTTGTACCCCCGTGGATACAGGCATTGAATGCTTCGACGCATTTGGCGACGTCGTCGGCGGTGACGTACCTGGCCCCGTAGAGACCCCCCGTCGAGGTGGCAGGTCGGCGCCGGGTTCCCGCCCCCGCTGGCACCCCCGTGGATGCAGGACGTTGAAGGCTTCCATGCATCGAGCCACGTCCTCGGCGGTGACGTACCGGCCGCCGAAGGTGGTCTGCCTCAGTCTGCGCTGGCTGCGTAGACACTCACGCAGATCTCCGCCGCAAGACGGGGACGGGGCGGACGCCCGCAACTCCGATGGTGCGCAGGCACGAACCGGGAAGAGGCAGTCCCAAGGTCGAGATATAAAGCCCGACCGCTGCCACGGTGGCGAGTGCCAGTTTCGGGAGGAGACCGGTAGTCATCTGTGCCCTAGCCCTTGGTGATGGTGTTGCCGGTGCCGAGGTCCTGGACCTGTCGGGTCGCCGTCGCGGTAGGTGACTGGTGTTGTTCAGCCCGGCGACGGTGAGTTCGGTGTCGACCTTGTCGAAGGTGATCTTGTTGTCGTCCCCGCCGATGATCACCGAGGCGCACCTGCCCTTGACGGTGAGGGTGTTCTTGGACCCACCGATGTTGAGTGACTTGCCGTCGGCGCAGTCAAGGGTGTCGGTCTTCCCGAACGTGCCGTCGTTGATGGTGTTGTTGATCTCGGCCACCGGCGGCCTGCGAGTCTCCTGCTTCTTCGACCCGCAGCCGGTGATCCCGAAGCGCGGTGATGACAGCCATCGACCCGACGACGACGATCTTGGAGATGTTGGTGCGCATGATGTCTCGCTTTCTGCTGGACTGGTGTCTCTGCTGGTCGCCGCTCTACTCGATCGGTGACCACGTGCCGGTCCACTTCCTGGCGGGTGTCGGTGCTGGAATTCGAGCGCCTGAGCACCTGCACACGATCCGCTGTACAGACTGCAGTTGCATACGGCCCCCGACGCAGCGTCACGGTTCCGTCGGCACTCAAAGCATATAGTGACTTGTCCGGACTAGTTGCCTTCGGATGCAGCTGCAGCCGTCGGCTCCGATGGCCGACCTCGGTGTGGCTTGTCTAGGTTCCCGTCATAGTCGATCCCGACAACGTGCCCAGTGACGTCTCGCCCGTCCGATGAATCCATGCCGTCAGGTGTGCGGTTCCTAGCGTCTCCTCTGCACGTGACCGTGTCCCCGTCTGACGCGGCAGTCGCTGACGATGATCCCTGCACGTTGATTCCGAAGTGTTTCGGTAAGCCCTTCCTGCGTTGCCGCCGCCGGCGAGGTGGACGTCGGTGGAACCGGATTCCCGCCCCTGCTCGCACCCCCGTGGATGCAGGCGTTGAAGGCTTCCATGCATCTGGCGACATCGTCGGCGGTGACGTACCTGGCCCCGTAGAGACCCTCTTTGGCGCTGAGCCGCAAACACTCCCGAAGATCACCGCCGCACGTTGGCGAGGGCGCGGCGGACGCAGTAGCAGCCGTGGGCAGGCACGCCTCCAGCGGGCTGAGGAACCCAAAGGCCGCAACATAGAGGCCGACAGCAGCGACGGTCGCGACCGCCAAGTGTGGACACCGATTTCGGCACTGCTGATCCCCCTGCCCACCCGCTGGAGCCGGGCCGAACACATCCGTCCTGCTCCAAGGAGTGCAGGAATGTTAACCAACCGTGGGCCGGAGCCGGATAGGGACTTAAGACCCGACCCGCCGGGCCAGAATCACCGCCACCGCGTGCCGCTCTGATTTTGAGGGCAATCCGCCATCGAGCATGGCAACCCACAGCGCACTCGCGGTCGCCAGTCACTCCTGAACGGCCTTGGCGACTGCGATGCAGGTCGTCAGCCAGGCGCGGGTCCTCCAGCGCCCACATCGCGTTGTGCACCATGCGCACCAGCACCCACGCTCGGGCCCGGTCTTCGTCGAACCCGGCATGGTCGACCAGGGTGTAGAACCGCCGGCGCACACCGTCGCGAACGTCCCCGCCCAACTCGTCCCAGCGGTTCCACAACATCGGGGCGATCTCGTAGTGCGGGTCGCCGTTGACCGGTTTGGGGTCGATCACCAGCCACGGCTCGCGGTCGGCGGCCAGCACGTTCTGGTAGTGCAGATCGCAGTGGATGACCCGGCTGTCGGTGGCCGACTCCGCGGCCAGGTCGGTGCCGGCGGACAGCGCCTGTTCGACCAGGCGGCGGGGGATCGGCGCGTTACGCGGCAGGGCTGCCAGCTCGGAGTTCCACCGCTCGACGTATGACCCCAGCGTGCGTAGCTGCGGCATGGCCGGGACGTGGATGCGCCGGTACAGATCGGCGACGACGCGGCACGCGTCCAGGTCGGTCAGTCCGGTGAGGTCGGTGGGGTGCAGGCGCTCGAGCAGCAGGGCCCGCCGGTGCGGGTCGGCGCTGAGCAGTTTCACCGCGCCGTTGCCGGACCAGCGCCGCAGCGCCAGGTGCTCGTGCTCGGACTCGTCGTCGGGGAAGCTGATCTTGAGCATCGCTGCCGCGCCGTCCGGTGTTTGCACGGGCAGCACCAGCGAGCAGTAGCCATGTGTCCACGGGCCGTCGGGCCGCAACTGCCACAGCGCGACGACGTCACGGGTCAGCGCCGGCAGCTCGTCGACCCACGCCGCCCAGTCGCGGTCCGCGGTCGGCCATCGCCCGCACAGCGGCGGGGAGTTCGGTCACGAATCGTCGGGCTCGGCGGGGTGCTCGGGGTGCTCGGCCGGCGGAGGCGGCGGTTGCCGGTTCAGCCAGTCCTTCAGCCGGAACAGTTGGCTGAGCACCAGTCCAATGCCTACTACCGCCAGGCCCACGACGATGGCTATGGTCATCGCGATCGAGCCTACGCATATCCTGGCGCGAGTGTCCCCACCGTCCAGCGACGAGGTGCGCCAGGTGCGCGAGTTGCGCGCCCGCCTGGACGGACTGACCATCCGCGACGCCGCCCGGCTGGGCCGTCAGCTGAAATCCCTGCGCGACGCCGGCCCGGACAAAGCTGGGCAGGATCGCCGACCAGATCACCGCGGCCGAGGCGTTGGTGGCCACCCGCACCGCCGCCGTCCCGGCCATCACCTACCCGGATCTGCCCGTCAGCGAGCACCGCGACGAGCTGGCCAGGGTCATCGCCGGGAACCAGGTGGTGGTGGTCGCCGGGGAGACCGGCTCGGGCAAGACCACCCAGCTGCCCAAGATCTGCCTCGAGCTCGGCCGCGGCATCCGCGGGACCATCGGCCACACCCAGCCCCGCCGGCTGGCGGCGCGCACCGTCGCCCAGCGCATCGCCGACGAGCTCGCCACCCCGCTGGGTGAGGCCGTCGGCTACACCGTGCGGTTCACCGACCAGGCCAGCGACCGCACGTTGGTCAAGCTGATGACCGACGGCATCCTGCTGGCCGAGATCCAGCGTGACCGGCGGCTGCTGCGCTACGACACGCTGATCCTCGACGAGGCCCACGAACGCAGCCTCAACATCGACTTCCTGCTGGGCTATCTGCGCGAGCTGCTGCCGCGCCGGCCGGACCTGAAGGTGATCGTCACCTCGGCCACCATCGAACCCGAGCGGTTCGCCGCACACTTCGGCGGTGCGCCGATCGTGGAGGTCTCCGGGCGAACCTATCCGGTCGAAATTCGTTATCGCCCATTGGAAGTGGCGGTTCCGGCCGACGACTCCGACGATCCCGACGATCCCGACCACGAGATCGTGCGCACCGAGATACGGGACCAGACCGACGCGATCGTCGAGGCCGTCGAGGAGTTGAAGACCGAACCGCCCGGCGACGTGCTGGTGTTCCTGTCCGGTGAGCGGGAGATCCGCGACACCGCAGAAGCGTTGCGGCACTTGAAGAACACCGAAGTTCTGCCGCTGTATGCGCGGCTGCCCACCGCCGAACAGCAGCGGGTGTTCCAGCCCCACACCGGCAGGCGGGTGGTGTTGGCCACCAACGTCGCCGAGACCTCACTGACCGTGCCCGGCGTCCGCTACGTGGTCGACCCCGGCACCGCGCGCATCTCCCGCTACAGCCGTCGCACCAAGGTGCAGCGGCTGCCGATCGAACCCATCTCGCAGGCATCCGCCGCGCAGCGCGCCGGCCGGTCCGGACGCACCGCACCCGGGGTGTGCATCCGGCTGTACTCCCAAGACGACTTCGAGGCGCGGCCGCGCTATACCGATCCGGAGATCCTGCGCACCAATCTCGCCGCGGTGATCCTGCAGATGGCCGCGCTGCAGCTCGGTGACATCGAGAACTTTCCGTTCCTCGACCCGCCGGAGCAGCGCAGCATTCGCGACGGCGTCCAATTGCTCCAGGAACTCGGCGCTTTCGACGCCGACGGCGCCATCACCGACATCGGCAGGCGATTGGCGCAGTTGCCGGTCGATCCGCGCCTGGGCCGGATGATCCTGCAGGCCGACGCCGAGGGCTGCGTACGTGAGGTGCTGGTGCTCGCCGCCGCGCTGTCGATCCCCGATCCGCGCGAACGCCCGGCCGACCGCGAGGAGGCGGCGCGGCAGAAGCACGCCCGGTTCGCCGACGAACACTCCGACTTCGTGTCCTATCTCAACCTGTGGCGCTACCTGGGTGAGCAACGAAAGGCACTGTCCGGAAGTGCCTTTCGGCGGATGTGCCGCGAGGAGTTCCTGCACTACCTGCGAATCCGCGAGTGGCAGGACCTGACCGGCCAGCTGCGCAGCATCGCCCGCGACATCGGAGTTCGGGAATCCGGCGATCCAGAGCCGGCCGACCCGGCCAGCGTGCACGCGGCCTTGGTCGCCGGGCTGCTCTCGCATGTCGGCTTGCGGGAAGGGGATTCGCGCGACTACACCGGAGCGCGCAATACCAAGTTCGTGCTGGCGCCCGGCTCGGTGCTGACCAAGCGGCCGCCCCGGTGGATCGTCGTCGCTGATCTGGTGGAGACCAGCCGGCTCTACGGGCGCATCGCCTCGCGCATCGAACCCGAGATCGTCGAACGGGTGGCCGGAGACCTGGTGCAGCGCAGCTACAGCGAGCCGCACTGGGACGCCAAGCGAGGCGCGGTGATGGCCTACGAGCGGGTGACGCTCTACGGGTTGCCGCTCGTGCCGCGCCGCCGGGTCGGCTACGCCGACGTCGATCCGGTGGTGTCCCGAGAGCTGTTCATCCGCCACGCCCTCGTCGAGGGCGACTGGCAGACCCGCCACCACTTCTTCCGCGACAACGCCGCGCTGCGAGCGGAATTGGAGGAACTCGAGGAGCGCGTCCGCCGCCGCGACCTGCTGGTCGGTGACGACGAGATCTACGCGCTCTACGCCAATCGCATTCCAGCCCAGGTGGTTTCGGCGCGTCACTTCGACGGCTGGTGGAAGAAGCAGCGCCACAAGACGCCGGATCTGCTGACCTTCACCCGCGCAGATCTGCTGCGGGTGGACGACGCCGACGCGGATCGACCGGACAACTGGAAGGCCGAGGACCTGTCGCTGCCGCTGACCTACCGGTTCGAACCGGGCGCGGCCGACGACGGGGTGACGGTGCACATTCCCGTCGAGGTGCTGGCCCGCCTGGGTGGCGACGAGTTCGGCTGGCAGGTGCCCGCCCTGCGCGAGGAGCTCGTCACCGCGCTGATCAAGTCATTGCCGAAGGACCTGCGGCGCAACTTCGTTCCCGCGCCGGACACCGCTCGCGCGGTGCTCGCGTCGATCGAGCCCGGACGGGAACCGCTGCTGGAGGCGCTGCAGCGCGAACTGCGTCGGCGCACCGGCGTGCTGGTACCGATCAGCGCCTTCGACCTGGACAAGCTGCCCCCTCATCTGCGGGTGACCTTCGCCGTCGAAGCGCCCGACGGCAGCGAAGTGGCCAGGGGCAAGGACCTGGAAGCCCTGCAGAACCAGCTCGCCGGCTCTGCCCGGCGCGCGGTCGCCGCAACCGTCGGCGGTGAGCTCGAACGCACCGGGCTTCGCGGATGGCCTGACGATCTGGCCGAGCTGCCGCGCAGTGTGGAGCGGACGGTGGGTGGGCACGTCGTCCGTGGCTATCCGTCGTTGGTCGACGCGCGGACGGCCGTGGACATCACGGTGTTCGCCACCGCGACGGAACGAGATCCGGCGATGGCCGCGGGGACCCGCCGGCTGCTGCGGCTGTCGGTGCCCTCCCCGGTCAAAGCGGTCGAGAAGGGCTTGGACCCACGGACCCGTCTGGTGCTGGGTACCAACCCGGACGGATCGCTGGCGGCCCTGTTGGACGACTGCGCCGACGCCGCCGTGGACGTGCTGACACCGAAGCCCGCGTGGACGAAAGACGAGTTCAGCGCCCTGCGGGACCGGGTGGCCACCGGGTTGGTGACGACCACCCGCGACATCGTGGGCAGGGTCGGCAAGGTGCTCACCGCGCTGCATGAGGTGGAGGTCGCGCTGCCGGCGCAGCCGTCTGCCGCGCAGGCCGAGGCCATCGCCGACATCCGCGCACAACTGGGCGGGCTGCTTCCCGAACGGTTCGTCACCGTCACCGGTGCGGCCCACCTCGCCGACCTCACCCGCTACCTCACTGCCATCGGCCGGCGGCTCGAGCGACTGCCGCAGGGTCTGGCAGCCGACCGGGAGCGGATGGACCGCGTGCACGCCGTCGAAGACGCCTACAACGAACTGCTGCAAGCACTTTCACCAACCCGGGCGACCGCGGACGACGTCCGCGATATCGCCTGGATGATCGAGGAGTTGCGGGTCAGCCTGTGGGCTCAACAGCTCGGCACGCCGCGCCCGGTGAGCGAGCAGCGGATCTACCGCGCGATCGACGCCATCCTGGCCTGAACCGCGCTGTCCCCCAATCGGTGGACAGACGTTGTCCACCAATTGGGGGACAAACGCGCCATCAACGGCACCAATAGTTTGCCCGATGAGCGAAATGCGCTGGTCAGCGATTCTTGTATCAACAGCGAACGAGCTGAAGAACCTAACCAAGGGAGAACCGAAATGACCACCAACATCTGGATGAAGCGACTGGCCGCCGGCGCGATGCTGACCGCAGCGCCCGCCCTGTTCGCCATCGGTGCCGCCGGCGCCAGCAATGCCGCCACCGGCACCGTCGACACCGGCCCGCACATGAGCCAGCCGACGCATCACGCGACGTTCCCGGGCCAGGACCGCAACGACGGCCCGGGCACCCCGGCTCATCACCACCACCAGTGGCACCACCGCCGGTGATCGTCACCTGAAGACTTCGGGCGGAGAGGCAAGCAGAGCCTCTCCGCCCGATTTCGTCGTGCAGATCTGCGCACAGTCGAGGTAGCACCACTTGCGGTATGGAGCAGATTGGCATTCGGGAGTTGCGCCAGCACGCCAGCAAGTGGATCAACAAGGTGCGGGCCGGCGCGTCGATCGAGATCACAGATCGCGGCCGACCGGTCGCCCACCTGGTACCGATCCATTCAGCCGATCCCGACCGGGATGCCCTCGCTGCGGCCGGCCTGTTGGCTCCGGCTTCGACTCCGCGGCCAACGTTCGACGCCGCTGCCTTGATTGCCGGTGTAGACCTAACGGCCATTCTGGATCAACAGCGCTCCGATCGGTGATCTACCTCGATACCACCGCCATGGTGAAACTGGTTGCGGCCGAGCCTGAATCAGCAGAGTTGATCGAATGGCTCAATGGCCGTGCCCACCGTCAATGTTCTGGGATACAGGTTGGGAGTGTCGAGGTCTCCGCAGGTCACCGATGCTTAGCGACTAGCGTCGCCTCATGCTCCGCATCGGTGGTCACGGCCTTGCTCTGCTCCTGCTCTGTGCGCTTGCCGGATGTGGTGACGGCAGCGCCCCCGCAGCGGACGACTCACTCACGGCCATCGACATTGCGCTGGAACCGGACGCGACGATGCTCGCGCGAGCGGGCCACGCGAATGACCGACTGCGAAGTGTCTACCCATCAGGCTTCGCGCTCGACGAGGTTCATCACCCGCACATTACGATTCTGCAGAGATTCGTCCGCACCGCCGACCTCAACGAGGTCTACGCCGCCGCCGACAAGGTTCTCGCCAGCGAGAAGCTGACGACCTGGCAGCTCGACGCGGTCAAGTACTACTACATCCCCTCACCCCCCGACGGCCTCGCCGGCATAACCATCAAGCCCACCGACAATCTGCTGGGGCTACAGCAGCGCCTGATCGAGGCGGTAGCTCCGTACACGGAGAAGACGGGCACCGCCGCCGCGTTCGCCAGCGCAGAGGACGGGCGCGACATCCAAGGATCGTTGATTGACTACGTCGCCGCCTTCGTGCCCGACTCCACTGGCGCGAAGTTCAACCCGCACGTCACCATCGGTGTCGCTACACAGGTCTACCTCGACGGCATGCTCTCAGAGCCGTTCGCGGAGTTCAGCTTTGCCCCAGCAGGGGCCTCGGTGTACCAACTCGGCTCATACGGCACCGCTCAGAAGAAGCTTCATGCGGTGAACCTCATCGGCTGACCCCGCAGTGCCCCATTCGCATCGCACAGTGCCCACGGTGAATTCCTGGGATACACCCTCGCCACCTGGCGACCGCGGCGGAACACCGCGACCGGATATCGGCGTTCTGCGTGTACGACGCGCGCCTGCTCGCCGCTGCCGAGGCAGAGGAACTGCCGGTCACTGCGCCCGGCCGCTGACCCAAACGCGCGGTGTCCCCCAATTGGGGGACAGACCGTGTCCCCCAATCGGTGGACAAACGCACCATCAACCACACCAATGGTTTGCCCGATGAGCGCAATGCGCTGGTCAGCGATTCTTGTATCAACAGCGAACGAGCTGAAGAACCTAACCAAGGGAGAACCGAAATGACCACCAACATCTGGATGAAGCGACTGGCCGCCGGCGCGATGCTGACCGCAGCGCCCGCCCTGTTCGCCATCGGCGCCGCCGGCGCCAGCAATGCCGCCACCGGCGCCGTGGACAACGGCGCGAACATGAGCCAGCCGGCCCATCACGCGACGTTCCCGGGCCAGGACTTCTCGAACGACGCCCCGGGCAGCCGGGCTCATCACCACCACCAGTGGCACCGCGGTTGGTGATCCACCACCCACCCAAAGAAAGAGGGGCACCCCAGCGGGGTGCCCCTCTTGGTGACGGTGCGGTCGATCAACGGCCCCCGTGCACACTCGTGTCGACATGAGGCGCGGTCGCGGTCGGCCCGATCTGGTTCACCCACGTGTTGTGGCCCAGATCAGCCTGTGCCGGCGCGGCAATGCTCAGGACGGCTGCGATCAGTCCGCTTGCGATGGCGGTGGCGATTCCGAACTTCTTCACTTTCTTTCCTCTTCCTCGATCGGCCGGGATGTTCTCCCTTCCGGCCTGCTCCTCACAACACGGGATAGCGACCGGTTTAGTTCCGATGGCAGCAGTTGAACGAGGGTTGGCAGCAATTGATCGCCGTGTTCCCTACGCTGTCGGTAGGGCCGGGGACACTCGAAAGTGATTGTCGTGCAGAGGGGGAATCCAGTGTCCAACCCGTCCACCAAACCGATCGATCTCGTCCTTGCCGGTGGCGGTGTCAAGGGCATCGGCCTAGTCGGGGCCGTCGTCAAGCTCATGGAGGCCGGCTACCGCGCCTACCGCGTGGCCGGATCGTCGGCGGGTTCGATCGTCGGCGCGTTGGTGGCGGCCGCGGCCAAGGACGACCAGATGACCCCGCAGCAGATCCGTGACCTTGCGCTCAGCATCGACTACCGCAAGTTCACCGACCGCGGCCCGATCGAGAGCGTGCCCCTTCTGGGCCCGGCATGGGCGATCCTGCAGGGCAGCGGCGTCTACAAGGGCGACTATGCCCGCACCTTCGTCGCCGACCAGCTGGCGAGCCTGGGTGTGCGGACCTTCGGCGACCTGAAGCTCGACGACGACGAACTTCCCGAGGAGCGCCGCTACCGGCTGGTGGTGACGGCAGCCGATGTAACCACCGGCCAGCTGGTACGGCTGCCGTGGGACTACCGACGGGTGTACGGCCTGGATCCCGACGAGCAGCTGGTCGCCGACGCGGTGCGGGCCTCGATGTCCATCCCGTTCGTCTTCCGGACGGTCCCACTGACCAGCGCGGCGGGGCGCACGTCGACCCTGGTCGACGGCGGCCTGCTGTCCAACTATCCGATCGACTCCCTGGACCGCCTCGACGGCAAGAAGCCGCGATGGCCGACCCTCGGGGTGACGCTGCTGCCGAACCTGCCCGAGAACAACGACAAGGTGATTCCCGCGCTGGCTCCCCTGCAGCTGTTCGGCGGCCCGAGCCTGCTGGAAGACGTCATCACCACCGTCCTCGTCGGCCGTGACCAGGCCTACCTCAACCAGCCGTGGGTCAGCGCCAGGACCATCCGCGTCGACTCGACCAAGGTCGGTGTGCTCGACTTCGACATCTCCCGCGCGGAGATCGACGCGCTCTACGCCCGGGGCTACGAGGCCGCCGCGACCTTCCTGTCGACCTGGGACGAGCAGGCCTACCTCAAGCGATTCCGCTGGCCGTGATAGACACGGCCGATGGACATCTCATCGGTAGACGAACTGCTGTCGACCACCCGCGCGGTGCGCAAGCGGCTCGACCTGAGCAGGCCTGTCGAGCGGGAGGTCATCCTGGAGTGCCTACGGCTGGCTGTTCAGGCGCCGACCGGAGGCGACAGCCAGGACTGGCGCTGGGTGGTCGTCACCGACGCCGACAAGCGGGCGGCGATCGCCGAGATCTACAACAGCGTGGGCGCGGAGTATCTGGCGCAGCAAGGCCAATACCGCGAAGGAACCGCAGGCGCGGCGCGTCTACGCAGAGTGCCACCGCGTTGACGTCGACACTCGCCGATGTCCCCGTCTACGTCATCCCGTGCATCGAGAAGCGGATGGACGGATCTGCCGCTGGTGGCAGCGGCCTCGGCGTGGGCGTCGATCCTTCCCGCAGCCTGGAGCTTTCTGCTGGCGCTGCGCTCCCGCGGGCTCGGGTCCGTTTGGACCACACTGCATTTGGCGAAGGAACGCGAGGTCGCCGAGCTACTCGGCATCCCCGACGGCGTCACGCAGGTGGCCTTGTTCCCGGTCGCCTACACCATCGGCACCGACTTCAAGCCGGCACAGCGTCCGCCGGTCGAGGAGATCACCTCCTGGAACACGTGGGGAGAACGCTGACGGGTCAGGCGATTGCGCCGGTCGGGATCTGACGGCACCTGTCGATGAGCCCGGCAAGTTGTTCGTCGTGATCCTGGTCGGCGGGAAGCTGGAGGGTCATCCCCGTGCACAATCCCGAGTACCACTCGGTCAGCACATCGCCGATTTCGTCGTAGGTGCCTTGCGGCACAATTCGATTCATGACCTCGTCGGTGAGGTGGTGCGGCAGGTCGTCCCACTGGCCGTGCTTGGCCATCACACTGAGCGCCAGGCCGACCTCGCCGAGGCCGAAGTACTCCAGCTGCCGGCGGTATGCCGGTGTGCTGTAAAGGAACGCCAACTCCGAGCGTCGCGCCTCGCGTAGGGCCTCGACTCCCTCGCGGGTGGGCGCCGTCATCGGCTGTGGGTTGGCGATCACGGCCAGCGGCCTGCCTGCCCGGTCGGCGCGGGATGCTCCCTCGGCCAGGGCGGGCAGAGTGTGCGCCCGCAGAACCACCGGGTGCGACGTGGTGGGGTGGCACACGAATCCGTCCGCCAATTCACCTGCCATGGCGCACATTCGGGTGTTCACCGCGCCGGTCCAGATCTGCGGCGCGGGATGCTCCAGGCGGACCAGGATTGAAGTACGGCTGCAGTCGGTCGAATCGGTAATGCGGACCGGTGTAGTCGAGATCCGCTCCGGTTTGAAAGGAGTGGAAGATCGCCCGCAACGCCCCGATGTAGTCACCCAGGCGGGCCACCGGCTCGGACCACTCGGTGGAGAACCGGCCGACGATGTTGCCGCGCACCTGCGAGGCGATACCGAGCTGAAAGCGGCCCCCGGAGTACTTCGCCAAATCCCATGCGGCATAGGCGGTGATCATCGGGCTGCGGGGAAAGGCCACCACCATGCTGGTCCGGACGGTCAGGCGCGTCGTGCGCTGCAGGGCGAACGCCGCGACCGTGAACGGGTCGTGAATGGTCTCGGAGATGTGGATCGTGTCGTAGCCGATGCGCTCCGCGCGGGCGGCCCAGTCGCCGATCTCGCCGGGCCCCATCTGAGCCGGCGCGGTGGCGACCATCTCCATGCGGGCCGCCGGCGTGGTCAGGTCGGGAATCCCGTTGCGACCCGCACCGCGTCGGCGTCGGCCACCGCGGTGTCCAGCACCATGTCGGCCACCCGCGACCGGTGCTCCTCGGCGGTGCCCAGCAGCGCGGCGTCGGTGGCGGCACGCTTGAAGTACAAGTGCGCCTGGTGTTCCCAGGTGAACCCGATACCGCCGTGCACCTGGATGGTGTCGGCGGCGATTCGGCTGAACGCGGCCGAGGCGGTCGCCTGGGCGATGCTGGCCGCCAGTGCCGGGTCGTCGGATGCGTCGCTGAGTCGCCCACACCGCGTGATAGGCCGTCGACCGCGCGTGCTCGAGGTCGACGAGCATGTCGGCCAGCTTGTGCTTGATCGCCTGGAACGAGCCGATCTGCCGCCCGAACTGCAGGCGCGACTTCGCGTACTCGACGGACAGGTCCAGCAGATGCTGGGCTGCGCCGACCTGCTCGACGGCCAACAGCGCCGAACCGACCTGCAGCGCATGGGTGATCACCCGCTCGGCCTCCTGCGGGCCGGCCAGCAACCGGGCGGGGGCGTCGGTGAACTCGACGTCGGCCTGCGGGCGGGTGAGGTCCATGGTGACCAGCGGGGTGCGCGTCACACCCGACGCCGCGGCGTCCACGGCGTACAGACCGACACCCGCCGAATCCGTTGCGGCGACCAGAATTTCGTCGGCGGCGCCCGCATCGACCACCCGCTCGGACGGTGCCGGTGAGCGTGTCGTTCTTGGCGGACACCGTCACCGCAGACGGGTCGAACGCCCCGGCCTTGTCGGCAACGGCGACGGCAGCGGTCTTGGTGCCCTCGACCAACTCGGCGAGCAGCTCGTCGCGGGCCGGCCCAGCCGGGCACGCCACCAGCGCGGGGATCGCGAGAAAGACGGTGCCGAACAGCGGTCCGCAGGCCAGCGTCGCGCCGAACACCTCGACGGCAACGGCCTGATCGACCAGGGAGCCGCCGACGCCGCCGTCGGCCTCGGGCACCGACAGCCCGAGCACGCCGAGCTCGGATCCCAGCCGGTGCCACACCTTCGCGTCGAAGGGCACCTCGGACTCCATCAGGCGTCGCACGGTCTGCTCGTCGAAGTTGTCGGCGCAGAACTTGCGCACGGCGGTGCGCAGCTGCTGCTGCTCCTCGGTGAACGTGAACTCAGCGCTGTGTCGGCTGATCCGCAAGCTTCTCAGCCACGGGGAATCTCCTTCCACGGCATGCCCGAATCGGCGCGCAGGTCTCCGGGCAGGCCCAGGACCCGCTCGCCGAGGATGTTGCGCATCACCTCGGAGGTGCCGCCCTCGATGGTGTTGGCGCGGCTGCGCAGGAAGCGCTGCTGGATCGGGCCGCGCCAGTCACCGTCCCGGTGCGCGCCGGTCATGGCGTAGCCGTGGTACAGAATGCCTTCGGGCCCAAGGAAATCCATGCACCACTCGTAGATGTGCTGATTGAGTTCGGCGCCGACCATCTTGCCGATCGACCCTTCCGGGCCGGGGCCGCCGACGGTGGCCGAGGCCCGCGAGCGTTCGGAGGTCAGCCGCTGGGCCTCCGAGCGCAGCCACAGCTGGGTCAGCCGGTCCCGCAACACCGGGGTCTGCAGGTCGGGCCGCGACGCCCACAGCGACACGGCGTCGGAGATGGTGCCGCCGCCGCGGCGGCTGCCGCTGGCGCCCAGTGCGCTGCGCTCGTTCATCAGCGTGGTCATCGCCACCCGCCAGCCGTCACCGATCGCGCCGAGGCGATGGGTGTCGGGGATGCGGGCGTCGGTGATGTAGACCTCGTTGAACTCGGCCTGCCCGGTCAGCTGGCGCAGCGGCCGGGTCTCCACGCCGGGGGCGTGCATGTCGAGGACGAAGTAGGTCAGGCCCTTGTGCTTGGGCGACGTCGGGGTTGGTGCGGGCCAGCAGCAGACCCCAGCGGGCCCGGTGCGCCAGGCTGGTCCACACCTTCTGACCGTTGATCACCCAGTCGTCGCCGTCGCGGCACCGCCGAGGTGGCCAGGCCGGCCACGATCCGAGCCGGCGCCTGGCTCGGAGAACAGCTGGCACCAGATGTCCTCGGTGGTGGCCAGCGGGCGCAGCAGCTCCTTCTTGAGGTCGTCGCTCTGGGCGTGCTCCCGCACGGTCGGCGCGGCCATGCCGTAGCCCATCGGGTTCAGGCCCAGCGGCACCGGGCCGCCGGCGCCCTGCAGGATCCGGTCGGCGACGGCCTGCAGACCGCGGGACAGCCCGAGGCCGCCGAGGCCTTCGGGGAAGTGCACCCAGGACAGGCCGGCGTCGTAGCAGGCGCCGAGGAACTCCGGAATCGGGACCTTCTTCGGGTCGTGGTCGGCCACGACCTGCCGGGCCAGGTCGGCGACCCGGTCGGCATCAGCGACGGTGCTCATTCCGCCACGATAGGGAACGTCATGTTCGCCGTCCGTTGGCAGGTGTCAACTAGTGCAGTTCGTAGGACTCGCGGGCGATCCGGAAGAAGTGCCCCGTGCTGGTGTCGGTGCAGGTGATACCGGCGGGGGCACTGCGACACGTCAGCGAGGCCAGCGAGCGGCTGGCGCCGTACGCGAGGGTCGGCAGCCCGACGTCGCGGGTGGTGTCGGTGTGGCAGGCCAGCGCGGGTGACCCGCCTTGGTCCATGCCGATCCGGTCACCCCACGCGCCGTCGCAGTCCTGCGGCCGCGGTGGGACGCTCCACGTGCGGTCGACGATCTCGCAGTCCACATGTACAGGACTGCCGGAGAAGGCGGCCATGACGCAGGAGATGTTCCCCGACGGGGACTGGAACTGGTAGAAGTCGTCGGCGTGGGCGACGGGCGCCGGCGCCACGACGGTGAGGGTCGCGGCCAACGTAAACATTTGCCGCCTTGAGACTTTTCAATCGCTTCTCCGGTGTTTCACCGTTGCGGATGCGTTCGGCCAGCTCCGGGTTGTGCACGGCCCTTGGCGGGTTATGCGATCGCTGCCTGCAGCAGGATGCCAGTTCCGGGTGAACGCGGCGGGATCGGCACGAATAGTCTCCGATGAGAATCCAGCCGTTGCCGTCGGCTGCAGCTCGCCGAAGAGTCTGCCGACCAGGTCGGCGATTGTGAATCGGTGGTCGCGAGCAGGCCGCACGGCGATGCTGTTGGGGCTGACGCCATTGAAGATCGGCACCTGTTGACCCGAATTGGTATCCATCATCACCACCCCGTCGTCGAACGAGTTGGAGAAGTACAGGAATCCGCGGTCATCGGCGGCCGGATGTCGGTATCCCGGTGACAGGGAACGTGGTCTGGGGCACCGTTGGTTGGCGTCTTGATGTCCCCGGCGTCGAGGTCTGGTCCGGGTGGAGTTGGCGAAACCGAGGTACACATTGCTGCCCTGCGCGTCGACAGCGACCGAGGTGCCCGGCCAGAAGGTGGCGGTGTTGGGGAACGGTCGGCGACAACGGTTCGCCTCCCGCTAGGGGAGAGCCTCGTGATGGTCAGGGGAGGAGAGGTGGCGATGTAGAGGTTCTGGTGGCCGTCGACGGCGATGTCCAGGGAACGTCGTTGCTTGTCCAGATGACAGCTGACGGTGTGCCGTCCGCCGGTACCTTGCGCACCCAGCCGCTCGGATAATGCCCTGCCACGTATAGATTGCCGGCCCAGTCGCCGGCCAGCCGCCATGGGCCTTCGCCGTCACTCGTACCGTGGACCTTCGTCTTGCCGCCGGCGGTGTCGATTCGATGCACCCCGAAGCCGTCTTGGACGTAGACATTGCCCAGGCCGTCGGCGGCGATCTGCCAATCCCAATAACCCTGTCCCAGCGCTGTCGTCTGGCCCGTGACCGCCGCGATGCGGGTGACCTTCAGCGTTGGGAATTGGCCGTCAAGAAGGTAGACATCGGTAGCGGGCGGCTGAGTCTGGACCGGCGGCACGGCGCCTCCTTCGCAAGGTGCAGAGGAGGATTATCTGCCCGTCACCGGCCGGGCACCCCCGTTTTCCCGGGATCCGGGCCGGGTCAGCGGTGCGGTTCGGTGCGCGGTCCGAAGCCCTCGGGCGATTCGAGCGCTGTCGGGTGCCTGCCGATGTGCGCCTCCTCACGCATGCGCTTGGACATGTGCGGGTGGTGCAGTTCGAAAGCGGGCCGCTCCGAACGGATTCGGGGCAATTCCGTGAAGTTGTGTCGCGGCGGGGGGCACGAGGTGGCCCACTCCAGTGAGTTGCCGTAACCCCAGGGATCGTCGACGGTGACGACCTCGCCGTAACGCCAACTCTTGAACACGTTCCAGGTGAACGGGATCACCGAGATCGCCGAGGACGAACGCGCCGATCGTCGAGACGATGTTGAAAGTGGTGAACCCGTCGCTCGGGAGGTAGTCGGCGTAGCGGCGCGGCATCCCGGCGTCACCGAGCCAGTGCTGGATCAGGAAGGTGGTGTGGAAGCCGATGAACGTCAGCCAGAAGTGCAGCTTGCCCAGCCGTTCGTCGAGCAGTCGGCCGGTCATCTTCGGGAACCAGAAGTAGATGCCGGCGTAGGTGGCGAACACGATGGTGCCGAACAGCACGTAGTGGAAGTGCGCCACGACGAAGTAGGTGTCGCTGACGTGGAAGTCCAGCGGCGGGCTGGCCAGCAGCACACCGGTCAGTCCGCCCGCCAGGAACGTGATGATGAAGCCGAGACAGAACAGCATCGGCGTCTCGAAGGTCAACCGGCCCTTCCACATCGTGCCGATCCAGTTGAAGAACTTGATGCCGGTGGGCACCGCGATGAGGAACGTCATGAACGAGAAGAACGGCAGCAGAACGGCTCCGGTGACGAACATGTGGTGAGCCCACACCGCCATCGACAAGGCCGCGATGCTCATCGTGGCGTAGATCAGCGTGGTGTAGCCGAAGACCGGTTTGCGCGAGAACACCGGAAGGATCTCGGTGACGATGCCGAAGAACGGCAGCGCGATGACGTACACCTCGGGGTGGCCGAAGTACCAGAACAGATGCTGGAACAGGATCGTGCCGCCGTTGGACGGGTCGTAGATGTGCGCCCCGAGATGGCGGTCGGCGGCCAACGCGAACAGTGCGGCGGTCAGCAGCGGGAAGATGAGAATCACCAGGATCGAGGTGACGAAGATGTTCCAGGTGAAGATCGGCATCCGGAACATCGTCATGCCCGGCGCCCGCATGCAGACCACTGTGGTGATCATGTTGACCCCACCGAGGATGGTGCCCAGACCACCGACCGCGAGGCCCAGGATCCAGAGGTCGCCGCCGGCGCCCGGCGAATGCAGGGCATCTGAGAGCGGCGTGTAGGCGGTCCAGCCGAAGTCGGCCGCACCGCTCGGGGTGATGAATCCCGACAGCGCGATCAGCGCGCCGAACACGAAGAGCCAGAACGACAATGCGTTCAGCCGCGGGAACGCGACGTCGGGGGCGCCGATCTGCAGCGGCAGCACCAGGTTGGCGAACCCGAACACGATCGGCGTCGCGTAGAACAGCAGCATGGCCGTGCCGTGCATGGTGAACAGCTGGTTGTACTGCTCGTTGGACAGGAACTGCAATCCGGGGACGGCCAGCTCGGAGCGGATGAGCAACGCCATCAGGCCGGCGGCGTAGAAGAAGATGAAGCAGGCGACGCAGTACATGATGCCGATCAGCTTGTGATCGGTGGTGGTCACCAGCTTGTAGATCTGATTTCCCCGACCGGCCACACGGTCAGGGAAGGGGCGTCGCGCGGTGAGAATTCGGGGCGGGGCTTCAGCCGTCATCAGCGGGCGGTACCCAATTCGGAGCCGTTTCTAACGTGCCTTTAACCAGGCCTTTTCGACTTCAAAGGACCTGCTGCCGCGGGCGTTCGCCGAGCGTAACGCCACGGCGATTCTCGGCCCCGGGTTTTCCGCCGTGGCGTTACTGTCGCGAGCCCATCGCCAGCGGTCGCTGTTAACGGTAAGATCAAGCCGTTAGCTACCGTTAATTCCTGAGAGCAGTCGGTGTGGTCGAAGACGAGTTGGAGAGGCTGTTGGCGGATCGCTTGGGTCTGACTCGCGCGGACCTGATCACCGCACTGAAGCTGCTGCCCGCACACCGGCCGGGCGCGGCGGCTCTCACGGTCGACCAGGCGCGGCTTCTCGACGGCGCCGGGCTCGGCGAAGATCCGCAGGCCTACGCCGAACTCGCCGCCGACTCGATTGGTCAGACGGCACGGCTGATCAACTCCGGCTACACGGCCGCCGAGGTTGCCGACGGGCTCGGCGTCAACGAGTCTCGGGTGCGGCAACGGCGGCTCGCCCGCACCCTGTGGGCCGTCGACGACGGTGGCCGATGGGTGTATCCGGCCGTCCAGTTCGAGGAGCGGGCCAGGGGTAAGCCGAGGCTCAAAGTCGTCCGCGGGCTCGAGCAAGTTCTGCCGGCGTTACCTGCCGACCTGCACCCCAGCGCGCTGGCCGCATTCCTACTCGAGCCGCAACCGGAGCTAGCGATCCGCGGTCGAGAGAACTCGGTGCGTGAGTGGCTGCTCAGTGGCGGCAGCGCGGAACCGGTTCTCGCCCTGGCCGACGTCGAGGAGTGGGCCGGGTCGTGACCGGCGACGCCATGCTGTCGTCTCCGCCCGGAGTCGCCGCACTGAGGTCGATCGGTGTGCGCAGCGACGAAACCCGCGCCGTCGCGCCTGACGAAGTGTGGTGGAGCGTTCACCGCACCGAGGGGCCGACCGTGTTGCGCTGGAACGAGTTTCGGTCGTTCGGGCCGATCCTGCGGTTCGATCCACACCGCGTGCCCAAGGGTCACGATCCGGATCGCGCCGTCTGGTACGGGGCGTCCACTCCAGGGGCTGCGTTGGCCGAGGCATTCCAGGCGGATCGCACCATCGACCGGCATCGTCGCGGCCCGTACATCACCGGCCTGTCGTTCACGCGGACCCTCACGGTGCTGGACGTGGCGACGGACAGCTCGGGTGCCTGGATTACGCGGGCGGGAGGAAACTTCGCCGTCTCGACCGCTCCGCATGCGCTCACCCAGCAGTGGGCGCGCGCTATCGCCGTCGCCTTCCCGGACCTCGACGGCCTGCGATACAACAGTCGATTCGCGGGCCAGCCGTGCCTTGCGCTGTTCACGCCGGCACGAAGCGCGATGCCGAGCCGACCGGTCATCTCTCTGCCGCTGGCGCACCCCGACCTGGCCAGCCGGCTGGCGGGTGCGGCGAAGCGGCTCGGCTATCGGGTGGTGTGAGGGTTGCCGACAGTAACGCCAGGGCGATTCTTGGCCGGGTTTTCCGCCGTGGCGTTACTCTCGCGAGCCCGCGTTTAGTGCGACTCGACGACTTCGATGTGACATGTGGGACCGTGAGCGCGAGCAAGCCGACTGTCGAGGGTTACAAGCGTCGCGTCGAATGCCTCGGCCAGGGCGACATAGAACGCATCCCAACCGCGTACAGAGTCGCGCAGTTCCCACGCGCGATCCATCAGCCAGCGATGGGCAAACCGTTCGCCCGGCCAGTCGCGAAGATCGCCGACGGCCTGAGTGGCGGCGGTCGCGTCGAGGCGCCCGCGAAGGTGTTGAGCGCGGATGACCCCCATTACTTCGACGTCTATGACGTGGGGTGCAGCTTGATCCGTGTCTTGGGAAAGGCGCTGGGCGATCACCCGGGCGCGGGAGGTGTCCGCGACGACTTCGAACAAGCAGGACGCGTCAACGACGAGCATCTGGCCACTCGCCGCGCCACTCGTCCAACGTCGCCAGGACGTCGGCGTCGGCACTTCTGAATGTCGGCGCCCGATCCGCGACAGCCACTCGGTCATCGACGGGCGGGATGCCAGGCGAGCCGCTTCTCGGCGCAACAGCTCCGGCACCGTGATCCCGGCTTCTGCGGCGTGTCGGACCAGGGCGGCGTAGACATCGTCATCCAGATCCCGGATCTGCACCGTCTTAGGCATATACGCACCTATCATGCAATAGTGCATCACCTCGGTCTGTTCTAGCGCAACTAGAACGTGTTACATTTTTGCCGCCGTTCTGCCACGGCCTGCGTAGGAGGCCATATGTCGGTGCACCGAAGCAAGGCGCAGTCACTGCTGATTGTCACCGTGGCCTACGTCGTCGCCGTCGCGGCCGGCGCCGCCTGGCTGCTCTGGGGGCCGTCGGCAACCGGCAGCCTGCTGCTGGACGCCTTCATCGCCGACGTCCTGGCGACCCTGGTGATCTTCATCTTCAGCCGCGCCTACCGGAACTCCAGCTTCTACGACGCCTTCTGGAGCGTCATCCCGCCGCTGCTGCTGGTCTACTGGTGGGCCGCCGGCCCGCTGGGCCTCGACTCGCTGCGGTGCTGGCTGGTCGCGATCGTCGTCATGTACTGGGCGGTGCGGCTGACCGGAAACTGGGTGCTACGGCTTCCCCGGCCTGCACCACGAAGACTGGCGCTACCCGCTGCTGCGCGACGGCGCGGGGCGCTGGGAGTTCGTCGCCGACCTCTTCGGCATCCACCTGGTCCCCACCGTGCAGGTGTTCCTCGGCATGCTGCCGGTCTACGTCGCGGTCACCACGCCGGGTGACGGCCTGGTGTGGCTGAGCTGGGTCGCCCTGGTGATCGGCATCGCCGCCGTCACGCTGGAGCTGGTCGCCGACACCCAGATGCACCGCTTCGTCGCGGCCAAGCAGCCCGGCGCGGTGATGGACCAGGGGTTGTGGGCGTGGTCGCGGCACCCGAACTATCTCGGGGAGATCGGCTTCTGGTTGTCGATGGCGCTGTTCGGGGTGGCCGCCTCCCCGGGTGACTGGTGGTGGCTGTTCGTCGGTGTGGTCGCGATGGTCGCGATGTTCCTCGGCGCGAGCATCCCGCTGATGGAGAAGCGCAGCCTGGAACGCCGGCCGCACTACCAGGCCGTCATCGACCGGGTGCCCAAGCTGATCCCGCGGCCCCCGCGCAAGGCCGTCGCGTGAGCCGCCCGCGCGTCGTCATCGCCGGACTCGGGGACAGCGGACTGCTCACCGCGATCAAACTGGCCCGCCACTTCGACGTCGTCGGGATCTCGGTCAAACCCGCCCTGGTCAGCGGTCAGGAACTGGGGTTGCGCGTGGCCCGGCCCAAGGACTGGGCCCGCGACAACTGGATTCCGTTCGACAAGTTCCGCGGCCTGGATCGGGTGCGCACCGTGCAGGCCACCCTGACCGGGGTGGACCTCGAGCACCGGATCGTCCACGCCGAGGCGCCCGACGGCTCACCGATCGCCGAACCCTATGACGTGCTGGTGATCTCGACCGGCGTGAGCAACGGCTTCTGGCGCCGGCCCACCGTGCAGACCGCCGACGAGATCGCCGCCGACCTCAAGGCCACCCACGACCGGCTGGCCGCGGCCCGCTCGGTGATCGTCGTCGGTGGCGGTGCCGCCGCGGTCAGCACCGCGGCCAACCTCGCCACGGCCTTCCCCGACAAGAAGGTCGACCTGTACTTCCCGCACGATCGGCCGCTGGTCGAACACCACCCCCGCACCTGGGAACGCTTGCAGGGCAAGCTCGTTGGGCTCGGTGTCGGACTGCATCCGGGGCATCGCGCCGAGCTTGGCGACGGCTTCGCCGCCGACGAGATCACCGACGCGCCGGTGCAGTGGAGCACCGGGCAGCCGCCTGCGACGGCCGACGCGGTGATCTGGGCGATCGGGCGGGTTCGGCCCAACACCGGGTGGCTGCCGCCGGAGATGCTCGACGAGCAGGGCTTCGTGAAGGTCACCCCGGAGCTGCGGGTGTGCGGGCACGAGCGGGTGTTCGCCATCGGCGACGTCGCGGCCACCGACCCGCTGCGGGCCTCGGCGCGCGCCCGGGCCGACGGGATGCTGGCCCACAACATCCGCGCCGAACTCGAGGGCGGCACCCTCAAGACCTACAAGGCGCCCAAGCGGCGCTGGGGATCGGTGCTCGGCATCCAGCCCGACGGGCTGGAAGTGTTCGCGCCCAACGGTTCCGCCTACCGGTTCCCGGCCTGGTCGATCGACCGGGTGTTGATGCCGTGGATCGTGCGCCGCGGCATCTACGGCGGAGTGCGGGAGAACCGTCCGCCGCTGTAGCGGTGAGCGGACACGTACGCTTGCCGCGTGGCGAGATTCGGTCGGAATTCGGCGCGTGCGCGCCTGCGCAGGGCGACGCACCAAGCCCTGTCCGCACCGACGTTCGACACCCCCGCCGACTGCACCCCGTGGGTGATCGGCGGGCTGTGGCCGGCCGAGCTGGAAACCGTCACCCCGAAGACCGCGATGGTCGCCGAATACCTGAAGAACGACCTGCAGCGGATCGCGAACTCGGCCAACGTGCGCATCCACAATCTGCGGCATGCGCACCTCGGCGAGGACGCCCGGCGGGCCGAGGAGGCCCGGATCATCAACGTGGCCCGAGCCTTCGCGGTGCTGCGGGTGGAATCCACCGTGCGCCAATTGCACAATGAGGCAATCGCTTTCGGCACCGAGTATCCAAGCCTGAACGCCGCGCCGGAACTCCAGACTCCGTCCCCCGAGCCGTTCGACGCCACCCAGCTGATCGAGTTCAGCGACGACGCGGCCATGTCTGCGGACCGAAGCGACGACGTCGAGGCCGCGAATCCGGAGCCGATCGCAGAGGCCGACGAACCAGAGCCCGACGACGAGCGTCTCGGGCGCCTGCTCCAATTCATGGCGCGCCAGGAGCCGGGTCTGCGGTGGGCAGTCGCCGATCGGGCTGACGGCACCACGGTGCTGCTGACAGACCTCGCACATGGCTGGATGCCACCGGGAGTGACCCTGCCTGCCGAAGTCGAGCTTCTCCCGCCCGCCAGACGTGTCGGCCGGATCGCTGAACTCCTCGGCGACGTGGTGCGATCGGCGGTCTATCAGCCCGGTGACTCCTTCGCCGGCACCAAACACGCCGCGACGCACACTTCGCCCAAGGTTCGTGAGCTGCCCTCGATCGACGACCTCGGGTGGAAGCTCGGCGAGGCGACACACTGGCGTGACGGTTTGCCACGCATCGTGCACACGCTGGCCAAAGCCGGTGCAGCGCACACCGGCGTCGTCGACGCCGAGGTCGACGTCCTGCGGGTGCATTCAGACACCGCGCGCTACCAGCTGCTAGCCCAGTACCCCGACGTCGATGCGGCGTTGCTGAGCAACTGCCTACTATTGGCGGCGACCGAGGCGATCGCGACCGGTGACGAGCTTTCGGCCAACTATCACTTCGCCTGGTTCGAGGCGCTCGACGCGTCATAAGCCAGCGAGTGGAGTGGCCAAACGTGACAAGTGAGGTTGCTGGGGCGATTTCGAACCCCCTGCTCAGTCGGCATGTGCAGGGTGAATTGACGCAGGTGGCGGCGCTGGACATACTTGCCTAGTGAACCGGCACGGTAGCGGCGAACAGCTTAGCGAGCGCGATGTCGTCGATGCGGTCCTGCGTGAGCTCAAGGAGGCAGCCGATCGGTGGGAGGCCCTCGTCGCAGAGGCCGAGACGATCACCTACAGCGTCGACCTCGGCGACGTGCAGGCAGTGGTGAACTCTGACGGCAAACTCATCGACCTGACTCTGCACCCCGCGGTCACCTCCGAATACACCCACGGAGAGCTCAGCGATCGGCTCAATCTGGCGTTCGCGGCACTGCGCGAAGAGGCCGAAACCGACAATCAGGCCCGCTACGGAGGCGGTCTGCGATGACACCTCTGATCGAGGCGGCCAGGGCCCGCGCCCGGTTGCTGGCGAGAGGGCACCATCCGTGCCGCTGAACCTGTCGAACAGGGACCAGAACTCCGGTCACCTGTTCTACAACCGTCGGCTGCGCGCCGCGATCACCCGCTTCTCGGTGCGGATGAAGCACGACGACCGCAAGCAGCAGGCGGCGGTCGTGCTCTCGATCGTGTTCGTCCTGATCGGCTGCGGCTGGATGGCGCTCCTGCACTTCATGAAGCCGGCGGGCCTGGTGGGGCAGTCCTCCATCATCGGCAACCGGGACACCGGCGCCCTCTACGCCAAGATCGACGGCCGGCTGTATCCGGCGCTCAATCTGACCTCCGCGCGGCTGGCGACGGGTAACTCGGCGTCGCCCACCTGGGTCAACGCCAAGGAGATCAGCAAGTACCCGACCGGGCCGATGATCGGCATCCCGGGGATCCCCGACGACCTGACCGTTGCGGCCAACCCGGTGTCGGCATGGTCGCTGTGCGACACCGCACCCGCCCGCGGTAGCGGCGAACCGCCAGTGGTGACCGCAGTCGCCGGTGAGCTGACCGTCGGTGGCCGCGCCGACGTCATGAAGCCCAACCAGGCGATCCTGGCCACCCACAAGGACGGCACCTACCTGATCTGGAACGGCCAGCGCACCCAGATCGATCCGGCCGACCGGTCCGTCACCTTCAACCTCGGGCTCGACCCGGGTGCCACCCGGCCCATCCAGATCTCCAACGCGTTGTTCGACGCCATGCCGGCCACCGAACCGCTTGTCGTGCCGGTCATTCCGGAGGCGGGCACCCCATCGCGCTGGTTGCCGGACTCCGTCGTCGGCCGTGTGCTGGAAACCACCGATGCCAACGGCGCGGTCAGCGGCTTCTACGTGTTGTTGCCCAACGGTGTCCAGAAGATCACCGGGTTCGTCGCCGATCTCGTTGCGCACGGCCAACAGTCAGGGATCGACGACACCGCAACTGGTCTCTCCCGACAAGCTCGTCGACATTCCCGACGTTTCGGTTCTCAACGTCGACTTCTATCCGACCGGAAAACTGAACTTCGTTGACACCGAGGCGAATCCGGTCACCTGCGTCAGTTGGAAGAAGCAGACCACCGACCGGCAGGCGGCGGTGACGTTCTTCAACGGCCGTGGCCTGCCGACGCCCGAGAGCATGGACTCGCACATCGTCCGCCTGGTCCGCGACAGCCGCGACCCGGACTCGGTGGAAGCCAACCAGACCCTGATGATGCCCGGCGCCGCCAATTTCGTCGCCTCCACCTCCGGGGTCGTCACCGCCGACACCCGCGAAAGCCTGTATTGGGTTTCGCCGCAAGGTGTCCGGTACGGCATCGAATGGGACCAGAGCACCTTGCAGGCGCTGGGAATCGATCCCGGTCGTGCGGTCCAGGCGCCATGGCCGATCTTGAGGACCTTCGCCGCCGGCCCCGCGATCAATCGGGCGACGGCACTGCTGGCTCGCGACACGATCGACGCCGGCGGCGCGGTGGCCCCGGTGGCTGCCGGCAATCAGCAGAACGCGGGAGGCTAGCCGTGTCGAAGAGAGGTTTCGTCCGTGGTCCACGCACCGCCGCACCGGCGGTGCCGCCGGCCCGGGTGGTCGTCGCGCCGCCATTGGCACTCCCCGAGCGCGAGCCGCGCAACATCCTGCTGATGATCGCGCTGCCGGCCCTGCTGGTCGGCATCATCGGAACCCTCGTCGTGATGTACACCTCGGGCGTTCGTTCCCTGCAGTCCGGCTTCTTTCCGCTGATCGGACTGGTCGGCTTCGGCGCGCTGATGTTCAGTGGCCGCTTCGGCCGTGGTCGCCGCATCAGCTGGGGCGAGCAGGAAAAGCAGCGCCGAATCTACCTGCGACAGCTCGACGAGGACCGCGACGAGGTCCAGCGCGCGGCGCAGGAGCAACGCCGAAGCCAGCTGTTCGTGCACGGCGACCCGCAGGAGTTGGACACCGTCATCGGCGGCCCGCGAATGTGGGAGCGCCGGCCGGGCGATCCCGACTTCCTCGACGTGCGGCTGGGTATCGGAGTGCAATCGACCGCCGACTCCGCCGTATCGCTGCAGTGGCCCGAAGTTCCCGTCGGTGAGGAACTCGAACCGGTGACCGGCCGTGCGCTGCGCGACTTCATCCTGGAGCAGAGCAAGATCCGGGGAATCGGCAAGGTTCTGAGCCTGCGTTCCAGACCCGGCTTCAGCTTCGTCGGCGACGACCCCACCGAACTGCACGGGTTCATGCGCGCCGTGCTGTGCTCGTTGGCCGTGTACCACAGCCCGAGCGACATCAAGCTGATGGTCGTCACCCGTCATCCCGAATTGTGGTCCTGGTTGGTGTGGCTGCCGCACAACCAGCACGACGAGATGTTCGACGCCTGCGGCTTGCGGCGGCTGGTCTTCGCATCGCCGACGGAGTTGGAAGACGCGCTGGATTCCGAGCTGCACCGCAAGGGTCGCGGTCCGTGGGCGCCGCCCAGCGGATCGAGTCCGACGACCATGCTCTCGCCCATGGAGGCCGCGGCGGCCGGCTCGGCGCTGGGTCCGCACTGGGTGATCGTCGACGACAACGTCGGCACGCCTGAGCAGTGGGAGGGTGTGACCGGGCAGAAGGGTATGGCCGGAATCACGGTGCTGCGCTTGGCCACTCGGCCCGGCGTCGGGTGTCGGGTTCTCCGACGACGACGAGCGGTTCGAGCTCCGTGAGGGTCGTCTTCGCCACCGCGGCGCGTTCTATGCCGTGGCCGACATGCTCGCCGAGAGCACCGCTGACCGGTACGCGCGCGCTTTGGCACGCTGGTCGCCGATGACCGCCGGCGAGTTGTCGGAGACCGACAGCCAGGGCGGAGAGTTGTTGCGGGCGTTGGGGATCACCGATCCCCGCAAGCTCGATGTCGACCGCTTG
Source organism: uncultured Actinomycetota bacterium (assembly GCA_963786695.1). GTDB lineage: Bacteria > Actinomycetota > Actinomycetes > Mycobacteriales > Mycobacteriaceae > Mycobacterium. The sequence continues at coordinate 92,066 of CAWBAL010000035.1, read as the reverse complement.
TGGGCGGAGAGCCGCGGCCGCGGCGATCCACGCTGGGCCATGATTCCGGTCGGTGTGAAGCCCGGCGGAGAGCTGCAGTACGTCATTCTGCGGGCCAAGGATTTCGGCGGGTTCGGCTTTCACTCCGTGGTGATCGGAACCTCCGGCTCCGGCAAGTCGGAGTACTTCCTGTCGTTGTGCAACGGCATCGCGCTGACCCACTCGCCGGAGACGTTCATCGTCATCTTCGTCGACATGAAGTTCGAGTCGGCGGCCCAGGACCTCGAGGGACTGCCACACGTGGCCGGTTCGCTGTCCAACCTCGGCAAGGACGACCGCCATCTCGCCGAGCGGATGCGCAAGGCCATCGATGGTGAGATCGCCCGTCGCTACCGCCTTTTCAAGGATGCCGGCGCCCGTGACGCCAACGAGTACGAGGAGATGCGGCTGGCCGGCCGTGACCTGGAACCCGTCCCGATCCTGCTGGTGATCATCGACGAGTACCTCGAACTGTTCCACCACCATCCGGAGTGGATCGACCTGGTGATCCACATCGGACAGGAAGGCCGCGGCTGCAACGTCTTCTTCACCCTCGGCGGGCAGCGACTCGACCTGTCGTCGCTGAGTAAAGCCAAGAGCAACATCGCATTCCGCGTCGCGCTGCGCGCGGAGACCGCCGAGGACTCCCGCGACGTGATCGGCAGTGACGCCGCGCTGCACCTGCCCTCCAAGGAGAACGGGTACGCGTTGATGAAGGTCGGGCCGCGCGATCTGGAGCAGTTTCGGTGCTTCTACGTCTCCGCGCCGTTCGTCGTGCCGAAGAAGGCGGTGACGACCGACACGACCGTCGACGTCAGCTTCACCCAGCCGCGCCCCCTGACCTGGGAGTACCAGCCGCTCTCCGGCGAGGACAGTGCAGCGCTCGCAATGGCCGACGCCCCGGACGAACCCGACGAATTCCTCTACCACTCAGACGGTTTCAAGAAGAAGAAGCTACTCGACGTCATCCGCGAATCGCTGGTCTCGCACCCGGCTCGCGCGCCGCACCAGATCTGGCTGCCGCCGCTGGAGGTCAGCGAGACCGCGGACGCGTTGGTTCAACGGTGGCGCGGCAAGCCGTGGTGGGTGGACTACGGCCAGAATCCGGGTCTGGTGTTTCCCGTTGGTATCGAGGACTTTCCGGAAGAGCACGCCCAACGGGTGCACGTCGTCGACGCCGAGATGGACAACATCATGGTGGTCGCCACCGCCCAGCGGGGCAAGTCGATGACCTTGATGACGTTGATCGCGTCGGCGGCGTTGATGTACCGGCCCGAACGGGTGACGTTCTTCTGCGCGGGTGCCTCGCTGTATCCGGTCGAGGATCTACCGCACGTGGCGGGCGTCGTCAGCCTGACCGACACCGAGGGTGTCTCCCGCACCCTGGCGACTGTCGAGGGCATCATCCGGGCGCGGGAGGCGTCGTTCAAGCGCTATCAGATGGACATCGCCGAGTTCCGGGAGCGCCGTTTCGGGCCCGGCGGTGGCGGCGGCACCGATCCCGACGACAAGTTCGGTGACGTGTTCCTCGTCATCGACAACTTCGGCGACCTCTACGACAAGGACAACGGCATGGGCGATCGCGCCATCGCGATCGCCCGCCAGGGGTTGTCCTACGGCGTGCACGTCGCGACCAGCGCCAGTGGCTGGCTCGTCGGCCAGAAGCAGGCGCTGCTCAACGTGTCCAACGCCCGGATTCAGCTGCGGCTGAGCAATCCCGACGAGACCCAGATGGGCACCGGTATGGAGCATCGCCGCGCCGCCCGCCACACCCTGGACCGCCCGGGCTTCGGCGTGACCAGGCTCGGTCAGGAACTGCTGATCGGTGTCCCCGAGATCATCGGACCGAACGGCGAACGGATTGCCACCCGCCAGATCGGGGCGGTGATCTCCGCTCAGACCGGCGCCGGCAAGGTCGAAACGCTGGCCCGACTTCCCCAGCGCATCGCCCTGCGCGAGATCGTCGGGGCCTATGCGAGCACTGACGGAGCGGATGCGCTCGACATCCCGTTCGCCATGGGCGAGAGCGCGCTTCAGCCGGTTGCACTGCCAAGCCGGCAGATGCCGAACCTGCTGGTGGTGGGTCGACAGGGCTGCGGGAAGACCAGCACCCTTGCCGCGTTCGGGCAGTCCATCACCGCGAGGCTGTCGCCGGAGCAGGCGCAGATCACGATCATCGACCCGAAGACCAGCCTGATCGGCAAGATCCAGGGCGAGCACGTGCGTGCCTACGCCTACACACCCGACGACATCGACCGGGTGCTCGCCGAGCTGGCCGAGATGATGCGTGACCGGCTGCCGCCGTCGGGACTGAGCCAGGAGGAGCTGCTGACCCGCTCAGCCTGGAGCGGCCCGCACCACTTCGTGCTGATCGACGACGAACAGGAACTGCGGACCACCGGCGCCGTCGCCAAGCCGGCGGCCACCGCACCGCTGTGGCCGCTGATCGAGCGCAGCCGCGAGATCGGCCTGCACGTGATCGCCACGCGGTTGCCGGGCAACTGGGCCGGCGTCTCGGCGATGAGTCCGTTCCTGCAGAAGCTGACCGGTTCGCGGGCGCCGACTCTTTTCATGGACAACGACCCGCAGACGGTGAAGGTGTTCGGCCGCACCAGTGCTCAGCAACTGCCGCCGGGCCGCGGTCTGCTCGTCACCACCGACGGTGCGATGGAAGGAGTACTGGTCGGCACACCGGACTGAGCGACGACTCCGAGGTTTGCTGTTAGACCCGCAAACATAAGTCGACATACGTCGCCAGCACACCCTAATATGGGGCGATACCGCAGGTACTGCCCCGCTCCAGAGAGGAAGAGCAACATGGTCATGAACGTCAATGCGGCTGCAGTGGGGACCTCCGCGGCTACCGAGACCGGAATCAGCGCAGAGATGGGCGCCGCCACGTCCGCAGCCTCCGCAGCGCTCGTCGGTGTCATGCCGATGGGTGCCGATCTGGATTCCGCCGAGTTCGCTGCGGCGCTGAACGCCGCGGGCGCCTCCTACATCGGGACGGCCACCGAGCACCTGGCCAACCGCGGCATGTTCGCCGGCGCGCAGGACCTGGCCGCCGCCACCTACACCGCGACCGACGTGATCAACAACGCTGCGCTGGGACTCGCCTGACCGATGCCCGATCCCTCCTGGCCCTGCTCGCCGCCTGAGACCAACTACCTCCGCCTCGTCGGGCCGGGGGCGGCTGGCACCGCGACGACCATGGCGTCCGGGACGGCGTGGCAGGCGCTGATGGGCAGCAACGAGCTGGCCTTCTCGCTGTCGACACTGAACACCACGGTCACCGCACTCAACTTCGAGGGCGTCGGCGGGCTGAGCTCGACCACCGCTGTCACCGGGCTGAACACCGCGCTGCAGCTGCTCGCGGGGTGGGTGCAGGAGAAGCCGCCGATCGCCGCCAGTGCCGTCTCGGCCTACGAGACCGCCGTGTCGTCGATGATTCCGGCCGAGGTGTCCATCGCCAACCGCACCGAGCAGGCCGCTGACGTGGCGATCAATCCGGCCGTGCTCGGCGCGCTCACTCCCGCGATCGTCGCCCTGGACACCGAGTATTTCGGTGAGCACTGGCCGCACAACGCCGGTGCGGGCGCCGCCTACGGGGCGGCGCTGGCCGCGCTCGTGGCCGCGTTGGCTGTTCCGCCGCCGATCGCGCCGCTCGGTGCCTCACCCGCTGCGCCCGCCACCGCCGCGGCTGCCGTCGCGCAGACCGCGGGCGTGACAGCGGCGGGCGAGGCGATGAAGGAGTCCGGCCAGGTCACCCAGATGGCGGGTCAGACGGCGGCGGCCCCTGCCCAGGCCGCGGGCGAAGTCGGCCAGATGAGCTCGATGATGATGCAGCCGATGCAGGCCGCGATGGGTGCGATGCAGCCGCTGATGGGCATGTTCCAGGCGCCGATGCAGGCCTTCCAGGGCCTGTCGAGCCTGCCGCAGTCGCTGATGGGCCAGCTCGGCGGCATGTTCGGTGGGATGAAGGCCGGCGACGCGGCGATGCCGCGCGGCCGAACTGGTCAAGGCGAGCGCGCCGGGCGGCCTCGGCGGTGGGATCGGCGGCGGCGGGCGGGCGGCGGCGGGGGTGCCGGTGGCTTCCCGGGTGCCGGACTGACCAGCTACACCCGCCCGACAAGCAGCTTTGCTCCGGAGAACTCGGGCCGGCCACGTCGTTGAAGACGGGACTGCTCAGCGCTGCCGAGCTCCGCGGGCCGACGGCGTCCGGAATGGGCGGCGGCATGCCCGTGTCACCGGCCCATGCGGGCATGCTCGCTCACGGCAAGGGTGACGACAGCAAAGACGAGGTGGCGCACGCTCGCATCGTCATGGATCAGGGGCCCCAGCGTGATCCGAGGTTCAGCTAATGCTCTGGTACAAGGGGGGTGCTGCCGTCAAGGTTTGCCACAGGGTGAAGTGACAGCTGCCCGGCAGCGCCCGATACTCGTCGACACATCCACACGTCCCCAGCGGGGGGCTCACATACAGCAAAGGGAGAAGTACATGACACTCGTCGTCACACCGGAGGTGCTGCGCAGCACGCAGCAGGCCATCGAGTCGGCGCTCGAGCACGCCACCGCCATCGCCAACGGCTACCTCAGCAGCCACGAAGGCATCGGCTCCGCGGTCTGGGGCGGCCAGGCGCAGCTGGCGTCGGTCAACACCGCCGCGCAGATCAATCACGACCTGCAGCAGACCATCACCGGTGGCACTCGGTTGGCGCACGGGCTGAGCCAGGCCGCTTCGATGATGGAGCAGCACGAGGCCGATGCCGCGCACAGCCTGACCAGCTTCGCCGCCAACGCCTGATCGCCAGACCACCTACGGAAAGGACACACTCATGTCGGACAACATCACGTACAACCACGGCGGGGTCGCTGACTTCGCCTCCGAGGTCGGCTCACGGTCAGCGCAGCTGATGGAGATCCACGACGACGTCCTCCAGCGCACGAACGCCATCGCCGACTTCTTCCAGGGCGCCGCGGCCACCTCGTTCCACGAGGCGCAGATGCAGATGCTGCAGGGCCTGCAGGGGCTCATCGAGACGATGAACCAGCACGGATCGACCATCAGCAGCGTGAACGACAGCGCGCATCAGACCGACGTCATGATGGGCAACCTCTTCTAACCGGAGAACAGTCAGCCGGTGGGGGCGCACGGTCGGTGCGCCCCTGCTGTCTGTATTGGGAAAGCTATGTTGACGACGACAGTGGACGGCCTATGGGTGCTCCAGGTGCTGTCCGGCATCGAGGTGCTCGCGCCTGAACTCGGCCTGCGACCGCATCTACCGAGCGTCGAGACCAAGCGGATGGCGCTGGCACACCCGGTCGCCGCGGAACTGCGCGCGGCCGGCGCGATCACGGACAGCGGTGAAGTCGACGGACCCGTCCTGGAATGGTTGACGGTGCTGTCGCGGCGTGACGTGGCGCTGCTCGTATACGCGCAAACGCCGGCGAACGAGACTGAGCCGGAGCGAGTTCTGTTGGCTCGCTTCGCACAATGGTGGGTCGCGCTGGAGCGGAGCGGCATCGCGGTCCGGATCAGCGGCGTCGGCACGGCGACGTCCGAGAACTCGGCAGGCATGTTGATCAACTCCCAGATCGAGCGGCTGTGCGGCGAGATGAAACCGGCCTCGCTGCGACCGGTGACGCTCGATGTCGCCGAACTGCTTGGCGCCGTGCGGGATCAGGCCAGCCTTCGGGCCTTCCTTCTCGACAAGAGACTGGACGGCGATCAGATCACCGCCCTGACCCTGGCGGCAGACACCCGGCGCTCGGCGCAGGCTTCGGTCGTCGCCATCCAGTCGGGCGTGTCCAACGGGCCCGCCCGCTCGCACATCGACCGGGGCGCGGTCACGATCATCGACACACCGCAGGGCAGGCTGCTCTCCGAGCATGTCAGCCGCGGCGGCACGTCGTGGATGATCGTCAGCCCCGGGTCTTCCGGCAACATCGCGAACGCGGTGCAGAAAATGGTCCGCCGCCTTCCGGCCGAGGACGAGTGGTACTCCCACAGAAAGGTTGTCTAGGTGACGAATCCCTGGAATGAGCCGGGGCTTTCCGCAGACCCCCGCGATACCCGCCGCGAGTCGTCCGGAGCGCACCATCGGCAGCAGCAGGACTCGGTGTCGGGGACGCTGCGGATCTCCGACATGGTTGCGCCACGCAAGATCCCGCCGGGGTCAGGCTGGCGCAAGTTCCTCTACAACGTCTCGTTCAAGAGCATCAACCTCGGTGAGTCCCCAGCCGAGCGGCACTATCGGGAATTGCGCGAGCGCATCCGCAGGCACATCCGCAAGCAGTACGTGATCGGGTTCGTGTCCGGCAAGGGCGGCGTCGGCAAGACGACGATGACGGCCAGCATCGGCGCGATCTTCCGCGAGTGCCGTCCGGAGAATGTCGTGGCGATCGACGCCGCACCGGGATTCGGCACGCTGGCCGGACGCATCGACGAGTCACCACCGGGGGACTACTCCGCAGTGCTCAACGACACCGATGTCCAGGGCTACGCCGACATCCGGGAGCATCTGGGACAGAACCAAATCGGACTGGACGTGCTCGCCGGCAACCGGGTCTCCGATCAGCCTCGCCCGTTGGTGCCGGCCATGTTCACCGGTGTGCTTTCGCGGCTGCGTCGAACCCACAACGTCATCCTGGTGGACACCGCCGACGACCTCGAGCACCCGGTCATGAAGGCGGTCTTCGACGCCTGCGACACCTTGGTGTTCGTCTCAGGTCTGACCGCCGACACGTCTCTCCCGGTGACCCGCGGCATCGACCTGCTGCGGTCGATGGGCTACCACGAACTGGTGTCACGCAGCATGGTGATCCTCAACGACAGCCGCAACAACTACGACCCCGACGCAAGGGCCTACCTGACAGAGCGGTTCAGCCAGTCCGGCGCGACCGTCGAATTCATGCCCTATGACAAGCATCTGGCCAAGGGCGGGATCATCGACGCTCAGCACGAACTGCACAAGAAGACCCGCTTGCGGCTCTTCGAGATCACCGCTGCGCTCGCCGACAAGTACATTCCGGACGCCGATAGGCCGCGCTGATGGCAAAGGTCTCCTTCCCGGCCCGCTGCGCCATCGCGGTGATCTGCGGAGAACACCTTGTCTCCCAGGTCTATCCGGCATCGGTACCCGTCGAGGTGTTCATCGACAACATCGTCGAACTGCTCAACGAGGAACTGAAGCGCCGTGGTGTGGCCGGCCTGGACCCGGGTGTCGCGTACGAACTGAACCGTGCCAACGGAACCCGCCTCGATGTAACCAAGACGTTGGACGAACTCGGCGTCGAGGACGGTGCCACCCTGGTGCTGGTGCCCGCCCAGGAGGGCGAATCCTTCGAACCGCAGTACGAGTCGCTCTCGACCGGACTTGCCCGGGTCGGCAAGAGGCTGTTCGCGCCAGTGACCGCCGAGACCGCCGCGCACACGGCGTTGGCGTTGGTGGCGATGGTTGCACTGACGATCCTCGGACTGTCTGTGCACACCCGTATCCACACCGACTCGCTCGCGCCCGCGATGGTCGCCGGCATCGTCGGGCTGCTGCTCGCGGTTGGGACAATCGCGGTCTGGCGATGGTGGCCCGAGCGTAACGACTTGCTGAGCGGATTAGGTTGGCTCGCAGTCCCTTTACTCGCCCTGGCGTTCGCCTCTTTCGCTCCCGGACAGGTGGGGGCGGCACACCTGTTCATCGCCGCCCTGGCGACCGCCGTGCTCACCTGTGGAGTGGTCGCGATAACTCAGCGCCACCTCACCGTGGCCGCAACCGTGGTCGCGCTCTGTGTTGTCGGCGGACTGGTTGCGGCCGTGCGGATGTGGCGGCCTGTGCCCGCGCAGTGGCTGGGGATGCTGACCCTGATCGGGCTGCTGCTACTGCTCACCCTCGGACCGACCTTCGCCCTGTGGGCGGCGCGGATTCGGCCGCCGCACTTCGGCTCGATCACCGGGCGAGACGTCTTCCGTCGCAATGACGGACTGCCCGTCGACACGGTGTCGCCGGTCGACGAGGACGCGGACGACGAACCGAACCCGGACACCACACCGAGGGGTGCGGTGATCACCGAGGCGGCCAAACGAGCCAACAGCGTGCTCACCGGCATCTGTGTGGCCGCCGCGATGGCGCTGCCACCGGCGGTCTGGGCGACGCTGATGCCCGGCCGCGCGAAGAGCACCGCCGCCGCGGTGTTGGCCGGCCTGTTCGTCCTGATCTTCGTCAGCCGCGGCCGCGCGTTCGCCGACCGGCGGCAGGCGGTCGCCCTGGTGTGCGGTGCTGCCGCCGCGTTCTGCGTCGGGAATCATTCGCTATGCGGTTGCCGCGCCGGCCGATTCGGGGGCGGCGCTGCTATGGGCAGCAGTGATCCTGGCCGCCTTCGCCGGTGCCGGACTGGCCACGGCACTGCTGGTACCGGTCACCCGGTTCACCCCCCTGGTCCGGATGGTCGCCGAATGGCTGGAGTTGATTGCGATCGTCGCCGCCTTCCCGCTAGCCGCATGGATCGGCGGCCTCTTCACCTGGGTCCGCATGCGATGAGCGCACCACTGGGACAGCGGATGGCGGCGGCCACCATGGTGGTGTTGCTGACGGGAGTGATCGCCAACGTCCCATCGGCGCAAGCTGTTCCACCGCCGTCAGTCGACCCGTCGCTGGTTCCCCCGGACGGGCCGCCGCGCCCTGATCAACCGATGCGGCAGAGCAACATCTGCGCCCGCACGATCACCGTTGCCGACCCCAACGTCGCACTGCCCGCGCCGGGTTTCACGATGCTCAACGTCAGCAAGGCCTGGCAGTACTCGACCGGCAACGGCGTCACGGTTGCGGTGATCGACACCGGTGTGAACCCGAGTCCCCGGCTGCCCGTGGTTCCGGGCGGGGACTACATCATGGGCGGCGACGGGCTGATGGACTGCGACTCGCACGGCACTATCGTCGCGTCGCTGATCGCCGCCGCGCCGCAGGGCAGCCCCATGCCGGCCCCGATGCCACCTAATCCCGCCTTCCCGCCGCCGGCCGGACCGCCCCCGGTGAACAACGCGCCCCCTCCGCCGGGAGCACCGCCAGCACCGCCGGCGCCACCGCCACCGCCCGCACCGGTGACCGTCACCGAGACCAAGCAGGCGCCGCCACCTCCGCCGCCGGCCGAGCCGCCCCCGCCGCCGGACCAGCCGTCCAACGGTCCCGGCGACCCCGCGCCCGGCGGACCGGAAGACCCCGAAGTTCCACCGCCGGCCCCCGGCGCACCCGACGGCGTGGGCGGGGTCGCCCCGCACGCGACGATCCTGTCCATTCGCCAGTCGTCGCGGGCCTACGAGCCGCAGAACCCTTCGCCCGGCGACAACGAAGCGCGCAAGAAGGCAGGCACCGTCGCCACCCTGGCAAGCGCGATCGTGCACGCCGCCAACATGGGCGCCAAGGTCATCAACATCAGCGTCACGGCGTGTGTGTCGGCGGCCGACCCGCTTGACCAACGCGCGATCGGCGCGGCGGTCTGGTACGCGGCCACGGTCAAGGACGCCGTCATCGTGGCCGCCGCCGGCAACGAGGGCGAGGACGGCTGCGCGCAGAACCCCTCGTTCGACCCGCTGAACACCGACGATCCACGCGACTGGCATCAGGTCAAGACGGTGTCGTCACCATCCTGGTTCTCCGACTACGTTCTGTCGGTCGGCGCGGTCGACAACACCGGCGCACCCATCGGCAAGAGCCTCGCCGGACCGTGGGTCGCCGCCGCGGCACCCGGGGTTGGCATCATGGGTCTCTCGCCGCAGACGGGCGGACCCGTCAACGCTTACCCGCCGGTGCGCCCCGGCGAGAAGAACATGCCCTTCTGGGGGACCAGCTTCTCCGCCGCATACGTCAGCGGTGTCGCCGCACTGGTCCGGGCGAAGTACCCGAACCTCACGGCCAATCAAGTCATCCACCGCATCCTGCAGACCGCACACAATCCACCGCGAGGTGTCGACAACCAGGTGGGGTACGGCGTGGTCGATCCGGTTGCGGCACTGACCTTCAACGTCCCGCCGGGTGATGCAGTCGCTCCCGGAGCCCAGACCCGGGTAGTGCCGCCGCCCGCACCTCCAGCCGCACCCGACCACCGGGCGCGCAATGTCGCGCTGGCGTTCGCCGGAGCCGTTGTGTGCGTTGTGCTGCTGACGGTCATCGTCGCCCGGCTGAGGCGGGCCCGATGAGGCGGCACGAGGTGCAACTCGCCGTGATCGTGGGCGTCCTGCTACTGGGACTTGCTCGGCTGGAGCGTCGGCGGCTACCTCGGTGCCGGAATCGGATTGGTCGCCGGGCTGGTTCTGTTCGCCATTCCGTGGCGGGGCCAGCCGCTGTGGTCCTGGGCCGCCCTGTATTTCCGCCGCAACCGCCCGATCGAACTGATCGAGCCGGTCACCGTCGCCAACGACCGATCCGGCGGTGGCGTGCGATACCAGGACGGTGTCGCCGTCGTCGCCATTCAGCTCCTTGGAAAACCGCACACACCAACAGTGTTCACCGGATCGACGTCGACCGAGACACGCAACACCGTCGACGTCGCCGACCTCCTGCCGGCCATGCACCAGAGCCTGGGCCTCACCCTGGAGTCGATGAGTGTCGTCAGCCTGGGATCACGACGGCGCAGCACCGGCGACTACCCGCGGGTCTATGACACGTTGATCGGCACACCGCCATATGCCGGCCAGCGCGAGACCTGGCTCGTCCTGCGCCTCGGGGCGCTGGACAACGCCGACGCACTGCAGTGGCGTACGAGTGTCGGCACAGCCGCCCTGGCCGCCGCCCAGCGTGTCACTGCGGGGTTGCGCTGCAACGGGGTTCGGGCCAAAGTCGCCACGGCCACCGACATCGTCGAACTGGAGCGCCGCCTCGGTCGCACCGCACTGGAGCCGCACAACCAGCGATGGCGCACCGCACGAAGCGACGCCGGCTGGCTGACCACCTATGCCTACCAGCCGCGGGACATCAACGCCGACATTCTTGAGCAGGCCTGGTCGCTGCGTGCCGACGGCATCATCCAGAACATCACGCTATTCCCGGACGGCACCTCCACGGCGACCATCACCGTGCGCAGCGCACAACCTCCCACCGCACCGCCGAGCGTCATCCTCAAAACCCTGCCCGGTGAGCAGGCCAAGGCGGTCGCCGCCAACATGTGCGGACCTCGCCCCGAACTGAATGGCATCAACCGCGGTCGATTGCCGGCCTCACTGATCCTTCCGATCGGTCCGTCGGGTGTGCTGCTGGGCAAGGTCGCCGCCGGTGACCGGCTGCTGCTTCCGATAGGGGATCCCGGTGAGTTCAGCCGCATCCACATCGCAGCGGAGGACGCCATCGCCAAACGCATCGTGGTGCGTACCGCCGGCGCCGGCGACCGGATCACGGTCCACACGCGCGATCTGGGTCGTTGGGAAAGTGTCCGGATGCCACATGTCGCGGTGAGCGATCAGCCGCGCCCGGCATCTGGTACCACAGTCAGCGTGGTCGACGGCACGGTGTCGCCGGCTCCGCGGCCCAACACCGTGATCTCGATCGGCCGGCCCGGTGACCCGCCGCGCGGATCCGCCGATGTCGTGATCACCCAGACTGGTCCGGGCATCGTCGAGGTCAGCGCCGCGGGACGGGTGTACGAGGTGGAGATCGAGCTGTTCCGCGCCGAGAACCGCTACGTGTCACATGAACCGATGAGTCTCAGGTCAGCGGAACTGGAACTGGCGGACTAGGTCATGACCAGCAGCACTTCGACAGCGGCAGCGCGGCGCCAATTCGACCAGGCGATGGGCGCTTTCGACGCCGATCCAGCCGCTGCGCAGCGACACTTCCGTGAGGCCACCGAGGTCGATCCCTCGATGGCGGACGCCTGGCTGGGCCGGATCGCCACCGGTGACGAGGCGTTGGACACGCTGCAGCAGCTGTACGCCTACGGCGCACGCCTGCACCGGGAGACAAACCGGCTGGGGTTGCGGCTGGCCGCCCCGATAAAGGCCGGACCGTACCTGTCGATCACCGTCACCGAGGCGTCGCACGCCGGCCTGGCGCTGGCCAGCGCGCTGATCGACGACGAGAAGTTCGAGAAAGCCGAAGCGGTTCTCGCTGATTCGGCGTTGCTGGACACCTGGGAGAACCACCAGTGGCAGCAGTACATCCGGGCCTACCTGATGTTCGCGACCCAGCGCTGGCCGGATGTGATCGCCGAGGCAGCCCGGGTGCTGCCACCGCAGGCCATCATCATGTCCGCGGTCTCGGCGGGTACCAACGCGCTTGCCGCACATGCCGCCGCCCACCTCGGACAGGCGCGAGTCGCGCTGGAATGGGCCGACCGCGTCGAACTGCGTTCCGAGCGCGCAATGCTGGGCGAAGCCCGTCGGCACAGCTTGACGGATACCGCGGTCACCGCCATAGATCCACTCGAGTTCCCGCTCATCGCAGCCGATCTCGCCTACGTCGCGCGGCATGGCGCACCGGCAACTCGGCGAGGAGGACAAGGCCCAGATCTGGCTGTCGAAGGCCACCATCAACGGTGTGCTCATCGAGCCGGCCAAACAATCGTTGGCCGATCCGCGGCTGCAGTTGGTGGTCACCGACGAGGCGACGATCAACAGCCGGACCAACAAGTGGGACGTCACCACGGAGCAGTCCGAGCAGGATCGCGCTGATGAGGAGAACGCCGAGCGTCGTGCCGAGCTGCTCGCCGAAGGGCGTGCGCTGCTGAACAATCAGGTCGGTCTGGCGGAGGTGAAGCGTGCTGTTGCCGAGCTCGAGGATCAGATCGAAGTGCGTGCGCTGCGGTTGGCCCACGGTCTGCCGGTGACCAACCAGACCAACCATATGCTTCTGGTCGGGCCGCCGGGTACCGGAAAGACCACCACTGCCGAGGCTCTCGGAAAGATATATGCCGGAATGGGAATCGTCCGTCATCCGGAGATCATCGAGGTCAAGCGGGCCGACTTCTGCGGCGAGCACATCGGTTCATCGGGACCGAAGACCAACGAACTGATCAATCGATCGCTGGGGCGGATCCTGTTCATGGACGAGTTTTACTCGTTGGTCGAGCGTCACCATGACGGGCGGCCGGACATGATTGGAATGGAGGCGGTCAACCAACTGCTCGTCGCCCTCGAGGTCCACCGGTTCGACTTCTGCTTCATCGGTGCGGGTTACGAGAAGGAAGTCGACGAATTCCTCACCGTGAACCCGGGTTTGGCGGGCCGGTTCAATCGCAAGCTGCGGTTCGAGTCGTACAGTCCTGACGAGATAGTCGAGATCGCAGTGCGCTACGGGCAGCCACGTGCGACCGTCATCGAACCGGCCGCCCGTGATGCGCTCAACGCGGCATGCCGCAACCTTCGTGCGTATCTGTCACCCGACGGCACCCATGGCATCGACGTCATGCAGAACGGCCGGTTTGCTCGCAACGTGATCGAACGCGCTGAGCGGCTGCGTGATTCGCGGGTGGCGGCGCAGAACCGCGCCGACCGCGGGTCGGTGACCGTCGAGGACCTCGAGACTGTGCGAACCCAAGACGTCGTCGCTGCGGTCAAGGACGCGTGCGCGGAGAAGCACGTGCCGGTTGATCTGTGAGCCTTACTCGGTGACGGTGAACCCGGCCAGCCAGTCCTCGTGCATCTCGTCGGCGATCGACACCCGCCACTGATAGCGCTCACCGACGGTCAGCTGCAGCGGCGGAATCGTCGCGATGAACGGAATGGTGACCGGCGTGCCCTCCGGGTGCACCGGGTGCCGACGGGCCTTGATGGTGTTCTCTTCAGTATGAGCCACCCGCACGCCGTCGCTGTCGACCAGCTCGGCGCGAATCGGGAACGACGCACCAAGCTCGGACCACTGCACTTCGACGAACACGATCAGCACATGCTGCGCCGTGGGCGTCGGACTGGTGGTCCAGCCCAGTCCAAGAGCGTGGACCGTCCCGTTCTGGTCCAAATGCCCGCTGTGCGCCAGCAACACGATCGCTCTCATCGTCCGCTGATGCTAGTCACCGCCGCCGAGCGTGGAGTTGTTGCGCGCCAGAACGCCGATTTGCGAAACAAGTCCACACTCGTCCGGGGCCGGCGCCCTCAAACGCATAACGTTGAACAGAGACACCCACCACCGGACCCGAGGAGCCGTCATGGACCTGAACCTGGACGGCAAGACCGTCGTCGTCACCGGCGCCAGTCGCGGCATCGGACTGGCCATCACGCGGCGGTTCGCCGAGGAGGGCGCACGCGTCATTGCCGGGGCGCGGACCATCTCCGACGCACTTGCCGAGTTGGCCAGGACCGCGGCCGTGGAACCGGTCGCCGTCGATCTCGCCGATGCCGACGGGCCGGGGCGGCTCATCGCCGCCGCGGGCGACCGGATCGACGTGCTGGTGAACAACGTCGGCAGCGCCACGCCACGGCTGCAGGGCTTCGCCGCGGTCACCGACGAGATGTGGCTGGAAACCTTCAACCTCGACGTTCTGGCGACCGTGCGCGCCATCCGCGCCGCGCTACCCGCCATGCTCGGCGGCGGTGGGGGAGTGATCGTCAACATCGGCTCGGTCAACGCGCGGCTCCCCGACCCGATGGTGGTCGACTACTCCGCGGCCAAGGCGGCCTTCGACAACCTCGGCAAGGCGCTGTCGAAGGAGTTCGGCAAGAACGGTATTCGGGTCAACACCATCGATCCGGGCCCGGTCGGCACGGACCTGTGGCTGGGAGCCGACGGAGTGGCCAGCCAGCTGGCGACGGCCAACCACTCGACGCCGGAAGACATCGTCGAGTCCTTCGCCGCCAGCGTCCCCACCGGCCGCTTCACCACACCGGAGGAGGTCGCCGACCTGGCGCTGGTCTTGGCCAGCGACCGGTTCGCCAACATCACCGGCGCCAACGTGGTCATCGACGGAGGAATGATCCCGACGCTGTGAGCCGCCCGCCGCTTGCGACAACAAGTCCACACTCGGCGCTGGGGCCAGCGCCCTCAACCGAATTCGGCGGCCAGGCTCTTCTTGTCGACCTTCTCGCCGGCGATCGTCGGCAGCGGCTGCTGCGCGGATCAGCCAGCGGGTCGGCACCGCGAAGTAGGCCACGATGTCGCGAAGGTGCTCGGCCAGTTCGTGTTCCGACGGCGCGCGCCCACCCGCCCGGTACACCACGACCGCGGCCAGTTCCTCACCGAGATCGGGATGCGGCAGACCGATCGCGGCGGCCTCGACCACGTCGGGGTGACTGAGCAGTGCCTCCTCGACGTGCGGGCAGGCGATGTTCTCCCCGCCCCGGATCACCATGTCCTTGCTGCGGCCGTCGATGAACAGATACCCGTCGGCGTTGAGGTGACCGAGATCCCCGGTGTGCAACCAGCCCTCGGAATCGACTGGGCCGTGCTCGATTCCGACGTAACCCAGCATCACGGTGGGGGAGCGGACCGCCACCTCGCCCACCCCGCGGTCGTCGGGATCGAGGATCTTCAGCTCGACCGTCGGATAGGGCCGGCCGACCGAGGACGGGTACTTGGTGAGCTCGGCGCCGCCGGCCACGGTGAAGAACCCGGCGCCCTCGGTCATCCCCCACGTGTTGGCCAGGCCCCGGCCCTGCAACTGGGGCAGCTTGCGGGCCATCCGCTCCAGCAGTACCGGTGACACCGCCGCACCGCCGAGCGGGAAGGCACGCAGGCTCGACAGGTCGAAGGAGTCGAAGTCGGGGTGTTCGATCACCCGCACCGCCATGGTCGGCACGCCGCCCCAGCGCTGCACGCCCTCGGCTTCGATCAGGGCGAGCACCTCGGCCGGGTTGAACCGGCCGACGTTGAGCACGATCCGGCCGCCGGTGATGACCTGGGACAGCAGGGTGGCCAGCGCGCCGACGTGGAACAGCGGCGTGCAGACGAGGTTAACCGCCTGTGGTGCATCGGGATTCAGCAGATGCGGCAGCTGCCGCGAGCGCACCAGCACGTTCTGCTGGTTGGCCACCACACCACGGAACGACAGCTCGACGCCCTTGGGCATGCCGGAGCTTCCCGAGGTGAACAAGATGGCCATCGGATCGTCTTCGTGCCGGGGGCCGGGCAGCGCCGGGAGCACGTCAGCGAAACCGCCGAAGCAGCGTGCGAACTCGGCGACGTCGAGCACCGGAACATCGGCCGGGACGGCGACGTCGGCGTCGTCGGTGATCACCGCCGCCGGAGCGACGAGCGCGATCGAGTGCTGCGCCTCCTGCCGGCTCCACCACCGATTGCCCAACACCGGCACCGCACCCACCGCCCAGATCGCCCACAACGCCAGCACCCAGTCCGGGCTGTTGTAGGCCAGCAGCACGATGCGCGCACCGCGCCGCACACCCAGCGATTCGAGCCTCGCGCGGGCGGCGTCGACCGCGGCGAAGAACTCACCGAAGCTGATGCGGCGCTCACCCTGAACCAGGAAGGTGCGGTCCGCCCAGCGCTCGGCGCCGGTGAACAGTTCGGCGAAGGTGTGCGGCCGCTGCGGGTAGATCAGGCCGGGATGGCCGGCGTAGTGACCCTCGGCGACATCCTCACCCCACGCAGACTGCACAAGGGGCGATCCTAGCCTCGCTGACTGAGCCGCGAACGCGGGCCGGTACTCTGTAGTACCAGATCGAAAGGGGGTCGGCCCTCATGGCGCGTAACAAGCCTGTCGTCGACACCAGTTATGGCCCGGTTCGCGGTGCTGACCGTGGCCGGATCAACGTGTTCAAGGGCATCCGGTACGCGGCGCCGCCCGTCGGGGACCTGCGGTTTCGGGCACCGGAGCCGCCCGAACGGTGGACCGAGCCGGCCGACGCCTCCGAGTTCGGTTTCGCCTGCCCGCAGCCCCCGCTGCCCGGCATTCCCCTCGACCTCGGCGCCCGCCAGGACGAGGACTGCCTGACGCTGAACATCTGGGCGCCGGCCGGTGCCGAGGCCAAACCGGTGATGGTCTGGCTGCACGGCGGGGCATACGTGCTCGGGTCGGGCAGTCAACCGTTCTACGACGGCAACCGACTGGCCGACAGCGGCGACGTGGTGGTCGTGACGGTGAACTATCGGCTGGGCGCCTTCGGCTTCCTCGACCTTTCGGTGTTCAACCGGTCCGCGAGCACCTTCGACTCGAACATCGGACTGCGCGACGTCCTGGCCGCCCTGCAGTGGGTGCAGGACAACATCGCCGCCTTCGGCGGGGACCCCGACCGGGTGACGCTGTTCGGTGAGTCCGCCGGCGCCGGTCTGGTGACCACCCTGCTCGCCGTCCCGGCGGCGAAAGGCCTCTTCTCCGCCGCGATCGCGCAGAGTTCACCCGCGACATCGGTCTACGACCGTGGCCGCGCCGAAATCATGGCCAACGCGATGCTGACCGAATTGGGCATGAGCACCGGCGAGGTGAACCAGCTGCGGCACGTACCGGTGCCCAAGCTGATCGCGGCGACCAAGAAGCTCTTCGACGAAGTCCCGGTGCGCAACCCCGGGACGCTGGCGTTCGTTCCGTTCGTGGACGGCGACGTACTGCCGGACTACCCCGTGAAGGTGGCGCGAGAGGGCAAGTCCCATCCCATCCCGCTGATCATCGGCACCAACAAACAAGAAGCGGCGCTGTTCAAGTTGATGCGCTCGCCGCTGATGCCGATCACCCCGAAGGCGATCACGTCGATGTTCGACCAGATCGCCGCCGAGCAACCCGACCTGCAGTTGCCCACCGAGGAGCAGCTGGGCGCCGCGTACAAGATGCGGGGCAGCGCCAAGGGCCTGAGCATCGCCAGTGACGTCGGCTTCCGGATGCCGTCGGTATGGCTCGCCGAGGGGCACAGCTCGGTGGCGCCGGTGTACCTCTACCGGTTCGACTACGCCACCCCGCTACTGAAGCTGCTGCTCGTAGGTGCCGCGCACGCAACGGAATTGGGATACGTCTGGGGCAATCTCGGCGGTCCCGGCGACCATTCGCTGCGCCTCGGCGGCACCAAAGTCGCCAAGGCGGTGTCCAAGCGGATGCGCACGCGGTGGATCAACTTCGCCACCCACGCCAAGCCCACCGGATTGGAGGGCGAGCCGGAATGGCTGCCCTACCAGCTGACCGACCGGCCCTGCCTGCTCATCAACAATCGGGACCGGCTGGTCTATGACGTCGACGAGCCCGCCCGGATGGCCTGGGGCGACGACGTTCTGAACTTCCGCTAGACCCCGCTACGCCGACGCGGCGGCGAGGTCGGCGGGCACACTCTCGATACGCGCGGGAACGTGCTTGTGCCAAGGGGTTCCGGCGTAGGCGTCGCGCCAGTCGGCGGACGTCAGGTCGTTGGGCGCGACACCGGGAACGTGGACCGCGCCGTCGGTGTCGACGAAGTCCAGTCCGATAGCCGTTGGGCAGCGCGGCATGACCGGGTTGCATGGTGGCGCTGACCTCGACGAGTGCCTCGGCACTGCCCGCGGCGGTGGTGATCCGGGCCCGCCCGCCGTCGACGAGGCCGAGCGCCTCGGCGTCCTCGACGCTGACCCGCAACGCGCCGTCGGTGTCGCGCTTGCGCCAGGCCGGATCGCGGAAGATGTCATTGGCGGTGAAGGCCCGGCGCTCACCGGCGGACAGCACGATCGGGAACTCCGCGGTGGTCAGGCCGGGGTTGACGTCCCGCAGTGCGCGGATGTCGTCGAGCATCTCCGGGTATCGGCAAGGCTGATCTTGCGATCGGGGTGGGTGATCATCGCGAAGTCGTCGGCGTACTCGTGGACGGTGAACGTCACCCCGGACTTGCCGGTTTCCAGGATCGCGTCGAACAATGCATTGCCGTCGGCGTGACCCGGCCCGGCGCACCGCGTCCGGATAGGTCACGGCGGCCTTCTGGGCCAGACCCCACAGTGCGGCAGCACCTTTCAGACGCTCCGGCAGGGTCGGGCCCAGGGTCTCGTAGAGGACGTAGGGCAGCACTTTGACCAGCGCGGGGTTGCCGGCCAGCTCGGTGAAGAAGGCCGCGGTGTAGGCGTCGCGGCCCTGCTTGGCGGCCTCGCGAAGCGGGCGCAGGTCGTCGTCGCTGACGATGCCGAGCGCGCGGACCAGCCGCGCCCAGATCTCCGGCTCGGGCAGGGTGCCGGGCAGCGGCTCGAACAGCGGGTGACGCAAGCTGAAAGTCGTTGTGCGGGAACTCGAGATTGAAGAAGGTGCATTCCGGCTTCTCGAACTGGCTGGCCGCGGGCAGCACGTAATGTGCCAGCCGGGCGGTCTCCGTCATCGCGACGTCGATGACCACCAGCAGTTCCAGGGATTCGAACGCCGCACGGCAGGCCGCCGAGTCGGCGATCGAGTGGGCCGGGTTGCTGCTCTCGACGATCATGGCCCGGAACCGGTCCGGATGGTCGGTCAGGATCTCCTGCGGTACGACGTTGGACGGCATCAGCCCGGCGATGATCGGCGCACCGGTCACCGGGGTTCGCCCGACTCCGCCCGCTGAACAGCGGCGCGAACGACGAATGCAGATGCTGCCCACCGCGTTTGCCGAAGCTGCCGGTGAGGATCCAGAGCAACTTGTTGAGGTAGGAGCACCAGCGTGCTGTTGGGTGCCTGCTGCACGCCGAGATCCTCGAAGACCGCGACGCTGTCCGCGGCGGCGATACGGCGCGCCGCCGCACGCAGCAGCTCCTCGTCGACGCCACTGCGTTGCGCGTAGTCACCGACCGGAACGTCGCGCAACGCGTCGCGTACCTCCTCGACGCCGTGCGTGTGCTTCGGCGAGAAAGGTTTCGTCGCAGAGGTTCTCCTGGACCAGGACAGCCGCCATCGCTGTCAGGCACCAGGCGTCGGCGCCCGGCTTGACCTGCAGGTGAAAGTCGGCCATCTTGGCGGTGTCGGTGAGCACCGGGTCGATGCACGATCATCGAGCGGGCGGGGTCCTTGGCGATGTCGTTGAGCACGGTGCGGGCCCGCGGGAAGCTCTGCGACATCCACGGGTTCTTGCCGACGAAGATCGACACCTCGGCATGCTCGAACTCGCCGCGGGTGTGCCCGCCGTAGAGCTGGGAGTCGACCCAGAACTCGCCGGTCTTCTCCTGGGCCAGCGCACTCGAGCGGTAGCGTGACCCGAGCGGCTTGAGGAACGCGCTGCTGTAGGCGCCACCGAGGTGGTTGCCCTGGCCGCCGCCGCCGTAGTAGAAGATCTTGTCGCCGCCGTGTGTGTCGGCGATCCGCTTGAAGCCGGCAGCGACCTCGGAAATGGCCGTGTCCCAGTCGATTTCCTCGTAGCTGCCGTCGGCCCGGCGGCGCATCGGCGAGGTCAGCCTGTTGGAGTTGTTCTGGTAGTGGTCTAGGCGGAGTGCCTTGTTGCACGTGTAGCCCCGCGAGACCCGGGGTGGTCCTTGTCGCCGCGGATCTTGGCCAGGTGGCCGACCCCGTCCTGAACGCTGGTCTGCACGACGATGCCGCAGTTGCACTCACAGAGGATGCAGGCGGTGGGCTGCCAGTCATCGGACATGTGGGGCTCCTTCTCTAGTCGGCCTCGAGCAGGCCGCGCAGTTGTCGATGGACGACGTCGAGTGGTGCGATGTCGCGGGTCGCTCGGGCCAGCACGATGGCGCCCTCCAAGGCGGCGGTCATGAGCACCGCGAGGTCCTTGGCGCGTTTGGCGGGCATTCCGTCGGCGACGAGTCGTTGGGCGATCAGGCCGTTCCACCGGTCGAACGCAGCGCCGGCGCGGTCGACGACTGGGGAGGGGCCGTCCGGGTTCACCGGCTTCGACGGCGACGGCCAGCACTGGGCAGCCGGCCCGGAAGTCGGTCTCCAGGAGGTGCTTGCGGTAGAAGCGGATCATCGCCGTCGAGCATCGTCCGCGCCGCTGGCGGCCTTCTCCATCTTCGCCGCGACATAGTCGGCCGCGTAATCGACTGCTTCGCAGAGCAATTGGGTGCGACCGCCGGGGAAGTAGTGGTAGGCCGAGCCACGCGGAGCGCCGCTGTGCTCCAGCACGTCGGCGATCGCCGTCGGGTGCGCGCCGCGCTCGCGGATCAGCATCGCGGCCGAGGCAACCATGCGTTCACGCGGGCTCGCCATAGCTATGTATGTAACCATACATAATCCGGAAGCGCCAGAGCGAGAGGCGAGTCTGCGTACAGATCGTGATTCAGCGTCGCGCCATGACGCTGAGCGCAGACTCGATGCGCTCAGCGCAGAGTGAGCGTCACACCGCGGCGAAGTTGATCGTGGCGGTGGCGGCCAGTTCGTTGTCGTCGCCGCGGTGGATGTCGACCTGGACCACTACCGAACGCTTGCCGGTACGCAGGATCTTGGCCACCGCCCGGGCCGGCCCGACCTTGATCGGGCGCAGGTAGCGGACGAACAGGTCGGTGGTTGCAATACCGAACCCGAACGGCGTCGCCCGGGACGCCAACTGGCCGGCGGCGACATCAGCCATGGTGGCGATCAGCCCGCCCTGCAGCCCGCCCGCGGTGTTGGTGGTCCGCTCATCGACCGGCATCTCCATCACGAAGGTGCCCTCCTCGGACTCCACCTCGTGCAGGCCGAGTTGCTCGAAGAGCTCTCGAAGTGATCGCGGTGCGGTCAATCCGGGCATCCTTTCGCCGTCGCAAGAGAATCACATTACCGGCGACCGCAGATCTCGACGGCTCGTCAACTATGGTGTTTACATTTCTGTATACTCGCTGCATGTTGCGTGTTAGCGATGAGACCCGTGAGCGGGTTTTACGGATCGGCCGCGAGGAGTTCGGCGGCGCGTCGGCGGATGAAACGATCCGTCGACTGATCGACGAACACTGGCAGGCCACCGCTATCGCTGCCGTCCGCAATTCCCGCGAGAGGGATCCTCAAGGCTGGGCGGATTACCTCGATGAGGCTCAGGAATGGGCGAGTGTCGAGGCGCCGATCGTTGACGAGTGGGAGCAGTGAGCCTGCGCCCGCGCATCGAGTCGGGACAGGTGTGGTTTGTCGACTTTGATCCCGTGCGCGGCCGCGAGCAGGGCAAGGATCGGCCAGCGCTGGTGGTCTCGTCACGGTTCCACTTGGATCTGACGATGCGGCAATTGATCTGTGTGCTGCCCTTGACCAGCGTTGAACGGGCCGGCTGGCTGCACAGGGTGCACGTCGCTTCCGGTGGGGGCTGGGTCATCACTGAACAGATTCGTACGGTGTCGGCCGAACGGTTTTGCCGCTACGCCCCCGAAATCCAGCTGTCCACTGCAGAGTTCAACGACGTGCGACACGTCGTTGCGCAAATGCTGATCGTCTAAACCTCAGGCCTGGACCTTCGCCGCCGCCGCCTCCGGCATCGGCTCGTAGCGGACGAACGACCGGGTGAACGACGCCGCCCCGTGGGTCAGGCTGCGCAGGTCGATCGCATAGCGGGTCAGCTCGACCTGAGGCACCTCCGCCCTGATGACGGTGTGGCTCTCGCCGGCCTGCTCGGTACCCAGCACCCGCCCTCGCCGCGCGGACAGATCTCCCAGGACGGCGCCGACGAGGTCGTCGGGCACCTCGATGCTGACCTCGTCCACCGGCTCGAGCAGCGATACCCGGGTGGCGGCCGCGGCCTCCCGCAGCGCCAGGGCGCCGGCCATCTGGAAGGCCATGTCCGAGGAGTCGACGCTGTGCGCCTTGCCGTCGACCAACGTCACCCGGATGTCCACCACTGGATAACCGGCGTGCACGCCCCGCTCCATCTGGGTCCGGACACCCTTCTCCACACTCGGGATGAACTGCCGCGGCACCGACCCGCCGACCACCTTGTCGACGAACTCGAATCCCGCACCCTCCGGCAGCGGCTCCACCTCGATGTCGCACACCGCGTACTGGCCGTGGCCGCCGGACTGCTTGACGTGCCGACCGTGTCCCTTCGACGGCCCACTGAAGGTCTCCCGCAACGGGATTCGCACCTCGATGGTGTCGACGTTCACGCCGTACCGGTTGGCCAGTGCGTCGAGCACCACCGCCGAGTGCGCCTCGCCCATGCACCACAGCACGATCTGGTGCGTCTCCGGGTTCTGCTCGATGCGCAGCGTCGGGTCTTCGGCGGCCAGCCGTTGCAGGCCGACCGACAGCTTGTCCTCGTCGGTCTTGGCGTGCGCCTCGATCGCCAGGGGGAGCAGCGGCTCGGGTATGGTCCACGGCTTGAGCAACAGCGGATCTGCCTTGTCCGACAACGTATCCCCGGTCTCGGCCCGGCTGAGCCGGCCGATGGCGCAGATGTCGCCGGCGACCACCTGCTGGGCGGGACGCTGCTGCTTGCCCAGCGGGAACGACAGCGTTCCGACGCGTTCGTCCTCGTCGTGGTCGGCGTGGGTGTTCGAAGCGAAGAAGGCCGAAAAATGGCCCGACACATGGACTGTGGTGTCGGGCCGTATGGTTCCGGAGAACACCCGGACCAGGCTGACCCTGCCGACGTAGGGGTCCGACGTCGTCTTGACCACCTCGGCCAGCAGCGGGCCGGCCGGGTCGCAGGACAGTCCCGAGCGCGCGACGCCGTGCGGGTTGAACACCTCGGGCAGGACATGCTCGGGCGGTGACGGGAAGCCGCGGGTGGCCACGTCGAGCAGCTCGAGGGTGCCGACGCCGGTGCCGCTGCACACCGGGATGACGGGGAAGAACGAGCCGCGGGCGACGGCCTTCTCCAGGTCGGCGATCAGGACCGCCTCGTCGATGGTCTCGCCACCGAGATAGCGCTCCATCAGCGACTCGTCCTCGGACTCCTCGATGATTCCCTCGATGAGGCTGCCGCGATGTTCGTCGAGTTCCGCGGAGTACTGGTTCTGCGACAACAATCCGACCAACCCGTGGTCAGCCGGAAGGTACAGCGGCAGCACCTTTTCGCCGAACGCGTCCTGGGCCGCCTGCAGCGCGCCCGCGAAATTGGCCCTGGCGTGGTCCAGCTTGGTGATCACCACGGCCCGCGGCATGCCCACGTCGTCGCACTCGTGCCACAGCGCCCGGGTGGGCTCGTCGACGCCTTCGTTGGCCGCGATCACGAACAGCGCGCAGTCGGCGGCCCGAAGTCCTGCCCGCAGCTCGCCGACGAAGTCGGCGTAGCCGGGGGTGTCGATCAGGTTGATCTTGACGCCGTCGTGGGGAACCGGGGCCAGCGCGAGCCCGACCGAGCGCTGCTGGCGGATCGCGGCGTCGTCGAAGTCGCACACCGTGGTGCCGTCGACGACGGACCCGGGCCGCGACAACACCCCCGACGCCACCAGAAGCGCCTCGATCAGGGTGGTCTTGCCGGCGCCGGACGGGCCGACGAGAACGACGTTGCGGATCGCCGCGGGACTGTCCGCTGCGGGTGCTGTTCGTGCCGCCTGGGAGCTGTTCGCCTTGTCAGCCATGACAAACCTCCTGCCCCCACCATTCCCTCAAACGTGGTCTGCGCACAAGGAAATGGTGGAAAAAGGAAGCGCTCGCCTGCTACAGGACGGGTGCCGACATGCGCGTCGGCTCGAGCCGCCCGCGCAGGGTCTCCGAACCGCACTCGGTCCACTGCTCACGCTCGGCGGCATCGGCGGCGAACAGTGCGGCCGCCGAGCACAGTGCACGCTGCGGGGTGGACTTGGCCCGATCGGCCAGGCGCGCAGCCTCGTTGACGGCGTCGCCGATGACGGTGTACTCGTAGCGGTGCTCGGCGCCGATGTTGCCGGCGAACACCGGTCCGGCGGAGACCCCGATCCCGAAGTCCACGATCGGCAGCCGGCGCAACGTCACCGCCAGAGTCCGAGCGGTGGCCAGCGCGTCGGACTCCGACGCCGCGCTCGGTAGCGGCGCGCCGAAGACGGCCAGCACCGCGTCGCCTTCGAACTTGTTGATCAGGCCCTGCCGTTCGTCGACGGCGGCCACCACGATCTCGAAGAAATTGTTGAGCACCTCGGCCACCTCGGCGGGTGACCGGCTCTGCGCCAGCTGGGTCGACCCGACGAGGTCCACGTAGAGCACGGCGGCGTCGCGGACCTCACCGGTGAGCGTGCCGGACTCGGACAGGGCGCGGCGCGCCACATCGGTCCCGACGTGGCGGCCGAAGACGTCGCGCAGCCGGTCGCGTTCGGCGAGCCCGGCGACCATGCGGTTGAACCCGCTCTGCAGTCGCCCGATCTCGGAGCGCTCGTAGACGTCGACCTCGGTGTCGATCTCGCCGTGCTCGACCTTGGCCATGGCCTCGACGACGTCGCGCACCGGGTCGGAGACCGACATCGCGACGATCATCATCCCGCGCAGTCCCACCAGAACCGAGATCAACGACAGCACGACGACGGGCAGCTCGATCGAAGCCGTCTTCTCGATGATCCAGCCGTGCGAGCGCAGGACCACGACCACCGCGATGCCGATCGTCGGCAGCGCGCTGCTCATCAGCCACATCAGCAGCAGTCGGGCCATGACGCTCGGCGCGGTGTCCCGGCCGGCGGGCTCGTCGCTGCGGCGATGATCGGTCGCATCGGACGTTGGATCAGCAGCAGCGCGGCACCGGTGGACGTCGTGGCGCCGAACAGCATCGCACATCCCGATCAGCCAGGCCGCCAGGCGCGCCGCCGTGCGCGGTTGACGACGAACAGCACCACCCCGCTGGCAGCCCAGATGGCCGTCAGCATCGCTGACTGATTGCGCAGCAGCCTGCGCACGAATGCCCGGTCCCGCGGGGCTGGTGGCCGCCCGTCGGTGAACCACCGCAACTTGCCGTCCACCACGGCGATGGCGTACCCGATGACCGCTGTCACCGAGAGCACCGCCAGCACGATCGCGGCGATGAGCGTCTGCATGCCGAAGACGGCTGCGGCGTCCGGGACGACCTGATGGCGCAGCGGCATCACCAGAACCGTGAGTTCCACACCGGCGAGCAGCTGCGCGAGCACCAGTGCGGCGGCGTAGCGCAGCCTGAGCCTGCTCGCCGTCATCTTCCAAACGCTACTGGGCGTCGGCGAGTTCGGGCGGCCACACCACCCGGAACCGCTCGAAGAGCACCTCGCCGTCGTCGGACCAGTCCAGGCCCTGCGCGCGCTGGATCCGA
This sequence comes from uncultured Actinomycetota bacterium, assembly GCA_963786695.1. Classification (GTDB taxonomy): domain Bacteria; phylum Actinomycetota; class Actinomycetes; order Mycobacteriales; family Mycobacteriaceae; genus Mycobacterium. The sequence continues at coordinate 66,104 of CAWBAL010000035.1, read as the reverse complement.
CGGAAGAAGCTCTCGTGCTCGGCGAGCCAGCTGGCCCTGGTCCGGTCGCCTTCGCCCTCGTCCCACGCGAAGCTGTCGTCGACGCTGGACAGCGGGCCCAGCCGCAGCTCGACGCTGCGGACCACGCATCGCGGCACGCCCGATCCGTCGCACACGATCCAGTGCCCACCGATCCGCGGCAGCGGTGTCCGATCGGCGGCAAACGCGGCTGGCAGATCCGCGCTGGCACGTTTGATTCCGGCCAACACCAGCTCGGCGAGTTCGTCGGCCATGGCCGCGCTGTCGCCGAACTGCTCGATCGGCGGCTCGTCCTCGATGCGGGGGTGCCGTCAAGCTCGCCGTGTACTGCCGCCACAGGGCCAGGGCCTCGTCTCGTCGTACCGGCTGGAGCGGGCGCGCAGTCATCCCGCAACCTCTACACGATCCGAATTCGTCTCTGGCAGAGTTCGACGGGTGAAGATCGGAATCCCGCTCGGCGGCGTCCATCCTGGCCTGTGGCGGGAGCTCACCATCCGCGCCGAGGAACTCGGCTACGAATCGGTCTGGCTGCCCGAGCACCTGGTCCTGCCGGCGACGATGTCGGGCAGCCCGCACCACGGCGACAGCCATCCGCCCATTCCGCCGCAGACGCCGATGTACGACGCGATCGCCTACCTCGCCTATCTGGCCGGGCAGACCAGCACCATCCGGTTCGGCACCTACGTCTACAACATCGGGCTGCGCCACCCGTTCGTCAGCGCCCGCGCGGCCACCACCCTCGACATCGTCTCGGGTGGCCGGTTCGACTTCGGGATCGGCGCGAGCTGGCTGCGTGAGGAGTGGGACGCCGTCGGCCTGGATTTCGCCACCCGCGGCGCACGAGTCGACGAGGCGCTGCAGGTGTGCCGGGCGCTGTGGACCGAGCCGACGGTCGAACACCACGGCCGGTTCTTCGACTTCGACGCGGTGGCCTTCGAACCCAAGCCCGTCCAGCCGGGCGGCCCGCCCGTGCACGTCGGCGGCGACGGCCTGCCCGCGCTGCGACGTACCGCTCGCTTCGGCGCCGGCTGGATTCCGATGAACCACACGCTCGATCAGATTCCCGGCTCGCTGCAGACGCTTGCGGCGCTGTGGGCCGAGCACGGTCGATCGGGCAAGCCCGAGGTCACCACGTCGGCACCGGCGGGCACGCCCGACGACATCGAGCGCGCCGCCGACGCCGGCATCGACCGGTTGATCGTCATGCCGTGGCGACGGACCCGTGAGGCACTCGACGGCATCGCCCGCTTCGCCGACGAGGTGATGGCGCCGACGGCGGACCGGGCCGGCTAAGTCGTACGGCTGGATCGCAACAGCTCGTGCACGGGGTCGGCAGCTAGCACCGGCTGATAGTCACCGTTGGCGCCGGAGTGGTAGTTGGGCCACGAGATGCTGGGTGTGTCGAGGTCGTCACAGAGATGGGTCTGATCGATTGACGGGTCGTGGAACTCGTTGACCTGTCCGAGTGATCCCAGCCGGCTCAGGCAGCAGCCCAGGTCCTGGTGATCTCGGGCGGTGAGCACACCACCACCATTGCGGCGGAACCTCAGGATCGCGGCGGCGTCGGCGTCGGTCAGGCCGTCTCCGGTGTCGACGGCCATCAGCCACAGCTGATCGAAGCCCAGCTCGTCGAGGTGGGACAGCACGGGGTCGTCCTGGTTGTCGGCCGCGCGGTTGCGGGCGAGCACATGGTGACCGGCGGCCCGAAGTTCGTCGGCCAGCAGTGAGAAGCGATCGACGTCCCAGTCGTCCGGGTGTGCCGGGATGGTCGTCTGCACAAGGATTTTCGACATCGCAGTATCTCCAGATTCATTCCGTGGGTTGGTGGCGCAGGTGTTTGCGTGAAGCGAGTTCGGTGTCGCTGACAAGTTCGAGCATCGGCCTGCCGGGAACGCAGATCATGGTGACCACGAAGCGGCTCCCGACGTCGTCGCGGTTGTTGGCGTCCGAGTAATGGATCACGTCGCCGCCCGGCTCCCAGAACGCTTCGCCCGCGCGGATGACACGGGGTGGCTCGCCTTCCAGTTCGAAGAGCATCTCGCCTTCGAGCATGTAGCCGAACGCGGGACCACTCGGGTGCCGGTGCGGGGGAGCGCCGGCGCTGCCCGGTGGGTATTCGATGACGACTGTCATCACTTCGGCGCCTTGGGGAATGACCGCAGCGCGCACCTCTTGCACGACGGTCAGTGCGTTCTCCCATCCCGCGTCGTAGTGCTTGGACATCAGTTGTCTTCTCCTTTGGTTACGCGATGCGTTGTTCGTATACGGCGCTCGAAGCCAGCGCGGTGCGCAGTCGTTTCGTCACCGGCGGCGGGGCCGGCATCGGACGCGGAATCGCCGCCGGCATGGCGCACTTCGGTGCGAAGGTCGCGATCTGGGAGCGTGACCCCGAGACGTGCGCGGCCACCGCGCGCGAGCTCGGTGTGCTCGGCATCGTCGCCGACGTCCGCGACGCGGGCCAAGTCGATGCCGCATTGGAGCGCACCAGCGCTGAGCTCGGTCCGGTCGGCATTCTGGCTCGCAACAACGCCGCTGGCGCGTGTGTTCGCCTCGCCGCTGCTCGACACCGAGAACGGCTGGGACGCCTTGTACAGGGCCAACCTTCCGCCACGTGCTGCTGTGCACTCAGCGGCGGTATGCCCCTCCCGGCTGCTTGCAGTGGCTCGCGCCATGGTCGCCGAGAAGCGGGGCGGCAGTGATCTCGCTGACGTCGATCGAGGGGGTGCGCGCGGCCCCTGGCTACGCCGCCTATGCCGCGGCGAAGGCCGGGGTGATCAACTACACCCGCACTGCCGCGTTCGAACTGGCGCCGCGCGGCATCCGGGTCAATGCCATCGCCCCCGACATCACGGTCACCGAAGGTCTGCTGCGATTTTCACCGGACGGGCTACGCCCTGAGCTCAGCCAGGCCGTCCCGCTGGGCCGGCTCGGCGAGGTTGACGAAATCGCCTCGGCAGCAGTCATCTTCTCGCCTCCGACATGGCGCGCTACATCACCGGGCAGACGCTGCACGTCGACGGCGGGACCCAGGCGGCCGGCGGCTGGTATCACGCAACCACGGCGACGGTTGCCGGCACTGAACCAGCAGCGCTCCGGCGGCCGCCCCGCCCAGCATCGCGGTAATCGAGGCTATCCGCCGAACCGGATGGGCGCCCGGCCCGCCGGCGATCCGACTGTCCGCCGCCAGGCCGGTCACGGTGAGGGTCAGGACGGTGGTGCTCAGGTCGGGCACCGCCATGCGTCGGGCCGTGCTGTTCTGCAGACCGAAAGCGAACGCCAGCAATGCCACGAGTGGCGGCCTGCCGACCGCCTGCGTCCCCAGTACCGCGCATGCGGTTGCGGTTGCCGCCCAGAAGAGGCGCCTGACAGCACCGACGGCCGGCGCGCGGCGACCCGGCGAGCCGGTGACCCAGCTGCCGGCCGCCGCACCGGCCGAGCGAACGTGAACGCCGCGTACGGCACGGCGGCTCAGCACCGCCTCGTAGACATCCATGGGACAAACTCCTCGGTCGTGGCTTGACGGTCGGCTAAGCCTTGGCGGCTGCCTCGAGAACCCAGTCCTCGAAACGAGTTTGGAAGAGAGTCGCGCCGTCGCCCGGGACGAGGGTTCGCTCCGCGAGGTCGACACCCCAGTACTGTGCCGAGGGATCGGCGACGACCTCGCGGTCGTCCCCGCGTGCGGTCAGAGCCGTCCTGATGAGGTCGGGCAGCAGAACCGGCTCCGGCCCGCCGATTTCGACGATGCCGTTGGTCGGCTCGCCGACCGCGGCGGTGGCGACGCCTTGTGCGACATCGGCCGCGGCCATCGGCTGGAAGAACGCGGCGGGAAGCCGGACGGTGTTGCCGACGGTCGCGGAGTCGGCCAGCGTTGCCAGGAACTCGAAGAACTGGGTGGCGTGGACGATGGTGTGGGGGATGGGTCCGTCGCTGATCAGCTTCTCCTGGGCCAGCTTGGCCTTGAAGTACCCGCTCTGCTCGGCCAGCTCCTCAGTGCCCACTACCGAGAGCGCGACATGGTGGCTGACGCCGGCGGCTTGTTCGGCCGCGAGCAGATTGGCGGTGGCGGTTTGGAAGAACTCCAGCGCGGAGTCGTCCAAGGACGGGGAGTTGGACACGTCGACGACCACCGACGCACCCGACATGACCTCGGGCAGTCCGGCACCCGTGTATGTGTCGACTCCGGTCGACGGTGCGGCGGCCACCGCATCGTGACCCTGTTCGGTCAAGGTGCGAACCAGCTTTGAGCCGATCAGGCCCGTTCCCCCGATGACGACGATCTTCATGATGAACCCTCTCCTCGTGTGCGACGGCTCGTGGCACCGCCTGCTCCCCAGAACGGCTGGGCCGTCGCAGACTCATCCCGGTCCTCGGGTACTTGACCGGATCGGCTCCCGGCGGTCGCGACCCGTTTATGGTGTGGCCGTGACTGACAGCACGAAACCACTGGCCGGCAGGGTCGCCTACGTCACCGGCGGGGCCAGGGGGCAGGGCCGCGCGCACTGCGTCCGGCTCGCGCAGGCCGGGGCCAACATCGTCACCATCGACGCCTGCGGGCAGGTCGGCAACCACATCGGCTACCCGCCCGCCGAGCCGGAGGACCTCGCCGAGACCGTCCGCCTGGTCGAGGACGAGGGCGTCAAGATCAGCGCCGACCGGGTCGACGTCCGCGACCTGGACGGTCAGCAGCGGGTGATCGCCAGCGCCATCGAGCAATTCGGCCGCCTCGACATCGTCGTCGCCAATGCCGGGGTGATGAGCTGGGGACGCGCCTGGGAGATCCCCGCCGAGCAGTGGCAGGAGATCATCGACATCAACCTGACCGGGGTCTGGAACACCGTCAAGGCGACGGTGCCCGCGATGATCGAGGCCGGCAACGGCGGGTCGATCATCGTGACGAGTTCGGCCGCCGGCATCAAGGCGGTCCCGGGCGCCGGGCACTACTGTGCGAGCAAGTTCGGCGTGGTCGGGCTGACCAACTCGTTGGCAATCGAGTTGGGGGAGTACAACATCCGGGTCAACTCGATCCACACCTACGGGGTCGACACCGCGCTGGGCAACGACCTGTCGATGTACGAGACGTTCCAGAAGTACCCGCACTACGTGTACAGCTTCTCGCCGGGCGCGCTGCCCACCGAGTCGCTGACCCCGCCCGAGCAGGTCAGCGAGGTCGTGCTGTTCCTGGCCAGCGACGCCTCGTCGCTGCTGACCGCGGCTCAGATCCCCGCCGACAAGGGCTACCTCAAGATCTAGCCTTGTGCGCCAAGGCTTTCCGCTGCGAGTGCCTTCGCCCACCGGTAGTCGGCCTTGCCCGCCGGTGACCGCAGCACCTTCTCGGTGCGGATGAACGCCTTGGGGATCTTGTAGTGCGCGATGTGTGCCGCGCAGGCCTCGGCCAGCTCGTCGTCGGTGGCGGACCTGCCGTCGGCGAACTGGACGATCGCCACCACCTCGTTGCCCCACCGCTCCGACGGGCGCCCGGCGACGACGACGTCGTAGACCGCGGGGTGGCTGGCCACCGCCCGCTCGACCTCCTCGGCGAAGATCTTCTCCCCGCCGGAGTTGATGGTCACCGAGTCGCGGCCGAGCAGTTCGATCTGACCGTCGGCGAGGAAGCGTGCCCGGTCACCCGGGATCGACCAGCGGACGCCGTCGATGGTGGGGAAGGTGCGCGCGGACTTCTCGGCGTCGCCCAGGTACCCCAGCGGCACGTAGGCCCGGCGTGCCAGCCAGCCTTCGCCGTCGCCCGGCTGCAGCACGTGGCTGAAATCGGCTGAGATGACGGCGGTGTCGTGCTGCGGGGTGAACGTGGCCGCCTTGGATTCGACGCCCTTGGCCGCCATGGTGGTCATCTGCATGCCGGTCTCCGAGGCGCCGACGGCGTCGAGCACCATCAGGTTGGGCAGCGCGGTGAGCAGTCGCTCCCGCACGGTCGGCGACAGCGGCGCGCCGCCGTTGGTGATGGTCACCAGACCGGACAGGTCGTACTTGCCGGTCTCGATCTCGTCGAGCAGCGGACGGGCGATCGCGTCGCCGACCACCGGAATGCTCAGCACCCGTTCCCGTTCGGCCAGCCGCATCACCGATGGCGCGTTGAGATGGTCGACGTCGTCGGGCAGCGCGATCCAGCCGCCGGTGCTGATCATGTTGAACGCCGCCCACTGCGCTGCGCCGTGCATCAACGGCGGAATCATCAGCACCGAGCGGAACCCGGCGTTGGTGCGGGCCTGCTCGGCGAGGTCGTCGTAGGACTCGAGCGACTTGTCGGATCCGAACGGGCGGCCGCCCATCGCCGACATGAAGATGTCGTGCTGACGCCACAGCACGCCCTTGGGCATGCCGGTGGTGCCGCCGGTGTAGAGGATGTAGAGGTCGTCGCCGCTGGGCGTGGGCATCCCGCCGGCGGGAGCCGGGGTGGTGACGATGGATTCGTAGTCGACCGCGCCGGGCAGCAGCGCGTTGCCCGAGGCGTCGGCGACCTGGATCAGCACCCGCAGATCGGGCAGCCGGTCGCGGATGGAGGCCACCTGCGGTGCGAACTCGGCGGCGTACACCAGCGCCTTGGCGCCCGAGTCGGTGAGCAGGTAGAGGAGTTCTTCCTCGACGTAGCGGTAGTTGACGTTGAACGGCGCGACGCGGGCCCGGTACCCGGCGGTCATCGCCTCGAGGTACTCGTTGCCGTTGCGCAGGTACAGCCCGACGTGGTCCTGCCCGGACTCGTGCGGCTGCAGCTGGTCGCGCTCGGTGTGGCAGCCCAGGCCCTGCGAGGTCAGGTAGTGCGCGACCCCGTCGATGCGGGCGTCCATCTGCGCGTAGGTCAGCTCGAGGTCCCGCCAGATCAGACACCCGGTGGTCGGGGAGCGTGGTGGCGACGGTGTGGAACACCGACGAGAGGTCGAAGCTGACGTCGCTGCTGCCCATGGACTCTCCTGCACTGCGGCCCGAACTAGAACGCGTTCTAGTCTGCCATGCCGACGAACGTCGACTTGTTGCGGAGGAGTGCGATCAGGGCCGCAACAAGTCGACGTTCGTGAGACCTAGGCATCCCCGCGCTGGACGAACAGCGCCAGCACAGCGCCCACCGCCGCGGCGGCCGCACCGACCCACATCGAGGTCTGCAGTCCGGCCATGAAGGCCTCGTGGCTGCCGCCGGTGATCGCCGCACTCAGCTGAGGCGGTGCCCCGGAGATGGACGGCGCCATACCCTTGGCCACCAACTCCTTTGCCGGAGTTAGCTTTTCGGCGATCGGTGCGGGCGTGCCCGCGTCCGTCAGCTTCTCGAACAACGTCGAGCCGACCTTGCTGGACAGCACCGAGCCCAGGATGGTGGTGCCCAGCACCGCGCCGAGCTGGACCGAGGTGCTCTGCAGCCCACCGGCCACACCGGCGTCCTCGACCGGCGCGTTGCCGACGATCGCGTCCGAGCTGGCGGTCAGCACCAGACCGATGCCCGCACCGAGCAGGGCGAAGGCCGGCCAGATCGCGCCGTAGCCCGAATCGGCGTGCAACTGGCTCAGCAGCGTCAGCCCACCCGCGGCGCCGAGCAGGCCGGCCACCATCGCCGGGCGCGGCCCGAACCGTTCGGTCAGGACGCCCGAGAGCGGGGCCGCGACCATCATCGCCGCGCTGAGCGGCAGCGTGCGCACACCGGTCTCCACCGGGCTCCAGCCCTGCAGGTTCTGCAGGAACAGGGTCATGAAGAACAACGCGCCGAACAGGGCGAAGAAGTTGATCGTGGTGGCCGCGGTACCGATCGACAGCGACCGGTTGGCGAACAACCGCAGCGGCAGCATCGGGTCGCTGGTGTTGCGCTCCACGATGATGAACGCCGCCATCAGCAGTACGCCGCCCATCAGGAACGCGACGGTCTGCGGGTCCAGCCAGCCCCACTCGGGGGCCTTGATCAGGCCGTACACGAACAGGAACAGGCTGCCGGACAGGGTCAGGATGCCTGCGACATCCAGCCGGCCCTCCTCGTCGCCACGGCTCTCGACGATCGCGGCGACGCCGATGACCACGGCGATGACCGCGATCGGCACGTTGATGTAGAACACCGACTCCCAGTTGAGGTGCTCGACCAGCAGGCCGCCCAGGATCGGGCCCGCGGCCACGGAGACACCCGAGGCGGCGCCCCAGATGCCGATGGCGGTGTTCAGCTTGTGCGGCGGGAAGGCGTTGCGCACGATCGCCAGCGTGCTCGGCATCAGCAGTGCGCCGAAGACACCCTGCAGGGCGCGCATGGCGATGACGCCGTCGACCGTCCCGATCAGCCCGATGCCGACCGAGGTCACCGCGAAGCCGACCACGCCGACCAGGAACACCATCCGCCGGCCGAACATGTCGCCGAGTTTGCCGCCGAAGATCAGCAGCGACGCCAGGGCCAGCAGGTAGGCGTCGGTGATCCACTGCAGGTCCGACAGCGACGCGTTGAGGTCGACGGCGATCCGCGGGTTGGCGATCGCGACCACGGACGCGTCCAGGCCGACCATGATGACGCCGAAGGACACCGCCGCCAGAATCCACCACGGATTACCGCGCATGCCCTGGCTCGGCTGCGCGTGCCGCGCGTGCTGAGGTCTGTGAACTGTGGTGATAGCCACGTTTGAACTCCCTTCGAAAGTGGAGGGTTTCCACCACTTCTTGTTGTCGACGATAGCCGCAAGTGGTGGTGCGCCTCCACTTCTAGCGGTACTCTGGCGTCGTGATTCCGCGCGCACAATGGGGTGCAGAGCGATCCAGGCCACTCCGAGCCGATGCCGAACGCAACCGGGAAGCCATCGTCACCGCCGCTGCCCGGCTGTTTGCTGAGCAGGGACTGTCGGTACCCCTGGAAGACGTCGCACGCAGCGCCGGCGTCGGCGTCGCGACCCTCTACCGCCGTTTCCCCACCCGCACCGACCTGGCCATCGCCGCGTTCGAGCGCAACATGACGTCCTACGTCGACGCGGTGGAGAAGGCGCTGGCCAACCCGCGGCCGTGGGACGGCTTCCGTGACCTGGTCTTCGACCTGTGCGCGCTGCAGGCCTCCGACCCGGGCCTGCGGGCGCTGCTGACCACGGCGTTCCCGCGCCAGTTCGGTCATCGAGCAGCAAGCCGCCGAAACCGTCGAGAAGGTCGGTGAGCTGATCGCCCGGGCGCAGGAGGACGGCTCGCTGCGCCCGGACATCGGCGTCGGCGACGTGGTGGTGATGCTGCTGGCCAACGCCGGCGTGCTGGAGGCGACCCGCGAACATGCGCCCGACGCCTGGCGCCGGTTCGCCGCGCTGATGATCGACGCGTTCCGGGCCGGCACCCACGGAGCGCTGCCACCGCCCACCCCGGCTGACGAGCTCCGCAGCTCGATCGCCATGCTGACGGGTGACACCCTGCGGATTCCCGCCGACACCTGACGACGGCCCTGTTCAGCCGGGCTGCCATCGCAGCGGCTGCAGACGATGGTATCGTCAAACCATGCTGGCAACCATTGACGCGGGCGGTCGGGTCGTCGTCCCGAAGGAGGTCCGCGAGCGTCTCGGGTTGCGCCCCGGCAGCCGGATCGTGTTGACAGAAGTTGAAGGGCACCTGGAGATCTCGCCAGCGACCACGCCTGTGCGGCTCGTGGATCACGAGGGCGCTCTGGTCGCGGTTGCCGACACCGATCTTCCCGTCCTCACCGCCGAGCAAGTCCGGGATGCGGTGGAAGCCACTCGTCGGTGACCGCGCTCGATACGAGCGTCGTCATCGCAGCCTTCGCCCCCTGGCATGAGGCGCATACGGTGGCTCGCCGTGCTGTCACACCCGAGGCGGTCGTTCCGGCACATGTGGTGACGGAAACCTACGCAGTGCTCACGCGCATGCCCGAGCCGTTCCGGATGGACGCCGCGACAGTGGCTGCGTATCTCGCCCGCCAATGGGGCGGACGGGTTATCGCCCCGGACGCCGAACTGTATGAATCGTTGACGACAGCTGCTGCGACGGCCGGTGTGACGGGGGCGGCACGTATGACGCCGCTCGTCGGCGCTCACCGCCCACCAGCTTCGGCCACGAGCTGTTGTCGCTCGATCTCGCGGGCTGAACGCACTTACAGAACGTTGCGGATCGCCTACCGGCTGCTCGCCCAGTATACCCGGACTGGCGTGTCGTCCTGACTCGACCGTCGCACGGCTCGTGCATCCATCGCACGACCCCGCGCGATCCGACCGGCGGGTCCGATTGCCATGCTGACCGGTGACCCCGCCGACCCTGAGCCCGAGGAGCGACCTGTGACCGAGCGCCCCCAAATCGACTTCCCGTCCCGCATCGGCGTGTGGTGGGGAGCGATGTCGTTGGCCGATCCACGTCGCCCAGGAGGTGGCCCGCGAGATCGAGTCGCTCGGGCTACGGCTCGCTGTTCATCCCGGAAGTCGGCCTGAAGGACTGCCTGGTCGAGTCGGCGGCACTCCTCGATGCCACCGACAAGTTGGTGATCGGCACCGGCATCGCCAACATCCACGCCCGGATCCCGACCGCTGCCGAAGGCGGCGGCCGCACGCTGACCGCGCTGCATCCCGGTCGGTTCGTGCTCGGCCTCGGCGTCAGCCACGGTCCGTTGGTGGAGAACATGCTCGGTCTGTACCTATGAGAAGCCGCTGGCCACCATGCGGACCTACTCGGAGCGCATGGCCGCACTGCCCGACTTCATCGAAGCCGGCGCCGGCCGGCCCAGCCCGGCTGCTGGCGGCGTTGGGCCCCAAGATGATTGAGCTGTCCGGCACGATGGCCGACGGTGCGCACCCGTACCTGGTGCACGCCCGAACAGACCGCGACCACCCGCGAAATCCTGGGACCGGACAAGTGGATCGTCTCCGAGCAGGCCGTCGTCGTCGGCGAGGACGCCGAAGAACAACTGCGCCGCGCGCACCTGCACCTCGAGGTGTACTCGGGTCTGCCGAACTACCGGAACTCGTGGCTGCGTCAGGGATTCGACGAATCCGACCTGGTGCGCGGTGGCTCGGACCGGCTGGCCCGCGGCATCGTCGGCATGGGCTCGGTGGAGCAGGCCGCCGCGGCGGTGACCGCGCACCTCGATGCCGGCGCCGACCATGTCGTGGTGCAGGTGCTCGGTGACGGCGACCCGGGCTGGGACCCGCGTCCGGCGCTTCGCGAACTCGCTGCCGCGCTTGGCCTTTAGGCCTTACGGGTTGATGGTGTTCTCGCCGATCTGACGTCCCCAGACGTACTCGGTGAGGATCGGCTGGCCCAACTCGAAGTGGTTGTAGGGCGCCAGTGACGCGCCGTAGTCGGCGACCAGGAACGGCGCCGGCCAGAAGTCCTTGGTGATCTCCTGCCAGCAGCCCGGCGCGCCGCCGGGGCCACCCTTGGCGTTCACGCGCGGCAGGTTGTCCGGGTAGACGTACGGGTTGGGGGCGCCGGTCAGTCCGATGTGAAAGTCGATCGAGTAGCCGTTGCCGCCCGCGCTGTCCTTGGCCTTCGAGGTTGCGTAGTTGCGGATCATGCAGGGCAACTCGGGGCTGTAGGTGTCCAGCAGCCGGGAGGTGGGCACCAGGTCGCGCTGGCCGGCGATGAAGTACGGGGCGCCCGCCTCGAACACGTCGGCGCCGGTGTTGCCGAAGCCGGTCGCGGCGAGCAGCGCCGCATCCAGGTCGCCCTGTTGCTGGTTGAGGGTGCTGGCGGTGGTCACCAGGTGGTCCAGGAAGCTCCAGAAGTCGGGGCTGGCCTTGGTGTAGATGTCGGCCAGGTTCGCCAGCTGCTTGATGTTGGAGCGCAGCTGGGGCATCTGCGGGTTGATGTCGTCGAGGACGACGTTGCCGTTGCGGACCGCCTGCCCGAACTTGGTGCCCAGGCCGTTGAGCGCCTCGGCGGCGGCCGACAGCGTGAGGTTCAGCTTGACCGGGTCGACCTTCTCCGAGATGGAGGTCAACGTCTCGAACAAGGTGTTGAACTCGGTGGTCACGTGCGTCACGTCGATCACGTCGACGCTGGAGATACGGGCCTTGCTGGGATCGGACGGGCTGCGGAAGGAGACGTACTTGTTGCCGAACACCGTGGTCGCCTTGACCTCGGCGATGGCGTTGGCCGGGATGAGCTCGATGTACTTGGGGTTGACTTCCAGCGAGAGCTTCGCCCGGGTGGTGCCGTCGCGGTTGATCGGCGTCGACGCTGGTGACGCGGCCGATCTCGACGCCGTTGTAGGTGACCTTCGAGCCGGGGTCCATCACCAGGCCGGCCCGGTCCGAGATCATGGTCAGCTGGGTCTTCGGGGCGAACTCGCCGCGAAACTGCATGTAGACGAGCACCACCATGATGGTCACCAGCACGGCTGTGATCGCGAACGCGGTCTTGAGCGGCGGATGGAACTGCCAATGCCGGGTGTGTTCCTGCCACCAGGACCCCGGCGCGCGCTGATCGGCGCTCACGGGCGGCCCTCTGTCTTGAGGCCGACCACTCGGACAAGCACTGGAAATCCCCTCCGCAACAGCTGTTCCTGCAGCAGAGCCAACTATCCCACGGACATGGCGCACGCTCGCCCTTTCAGCCAAATGGCCACGAGTGACAAGCACCGACGAAGCGCCGCAATAGTGACCCCCGTCACACTTGGCTTAGGCGGTGTGCTGCGCCAGCCGAATCTGGCCGGTAACCGGTTGCAACACCGGGTACTTCGGGTCTCGGCCGTCGCCGGATGACCGGCCCCGAAGATGCCGCCACAGCCACGGAATCAACAACCCGTGGGTCCACTGCATCTGCGCGTACACGCGGCGCCAGAACCCGCCGTCATCGGTGTCACCGGTGGCGATGGTCCAGTCGCCGTTGCTGCCCGGCAGCCCGAGAGCCTGCGCGGCCGCCTCGGCGAACAGCCGATGACCGAGGGGTGAGGCGTGCATGCGGTCGTGGCTCCAGGTCTGCGCCTCAGCTCATCGACGGCGCGTTGTAGAGGTCGACCAGGGCGAAGCCGTGGCGGGCCGACGCGTTCCGGATGACCGCGTTGATCTGCAGCACCCGTGAGCCGATGAGCCTGCCCACCGGCAGCATCTTGGCCACGTCCGGGAACGCCGTGGTCACCACGGTGGCTCCGGAGGCCGCCAATTGCGTGTACACCTCGTCGAGGTCGGCCAGTGCGGCGGTGAACGCGCGCCCGGGCCGGGTGACGTCGTTCATCCCGATGCAGACGGTGACCAGGTCGGGTTGCATCGCCAGCGCTCGGGGCAGTTGGTCCTCGAGCACGTCGACGACGCGACGGCCGCGGATGGCGAGGTTGGCGTACATCAGCCCGGGGTAGAGCGAGTCGAGGATGGCCGCGAGCCGGTCGGCGAATCCCACTACTCCCGAGGAGTCGTCACCGTCCCACAATCCCTCGGTCTGGCTGTCTCCGATGGCGACGTAGCGCGCGAAGCCGCTGTCCGACACGAACTCCGAGTCTAATGGCCGACACCGGAGCATGACCGGCACGCAACGGAAAGTCGGTGTGTACGGGAGGTGAAGTCGTCGCTCAGCCGGTGCCTAGCGCATGAGCCAGGCGCGAACCCTGTCGAGGTCGCGCGTGTAGGACTCGAACATCTCGTCGTCGAAGAACGACGCACCGCTGATGACCTCGTCCCCCTGCCAGATCACTCTGACCCGGATCTTCTCGCGGGTGTAGACGTCGGCGCGGTCGGCCTCGCGGCTGCTCCAGCCACGCTCTTCGCCGAAGTTCCGCAGGGAGAGTCGCTCGCCGCTGACAGCCATCTGTCGTTCCCCTCGTGTGAATCCGCTCTAGCTCCTCGGCCAAGAGTACTGCGGCACCCTGCAGGCGTAGAGCGTCCCCGCGGTGGGCATAGCTAGACCGACAGCAGAGGAGGCTTTGCCCATGAGCGACGAACCTGCCCCGCAGGAGAACCCGACCAAGGACCAGTCCGACTGGGTCACCGGCGACGAGCCGATGACCGGTCCGCAGCGCAGCTACCTGGGCACGCTCGCGCAGGAGGCCGGAATCGAAGTCCCCGCGCACCTGACCAAGGCGCAGGCCTCCGAACTGATCGACGAGCTGCAGCAGACCACCGGGCGTGGCGCCTGACGGGCCTGGGCGGCTAGCTCAGTTGCGACGGGCTCGGGCGCCGAGATCTGCTGCTGCCGAACGTAGTTCGTCGGCCGAGTTCAGCGGCGCGCCGAAGCCGACCCGGGTGTAGGCGTATCCGCGCGGGGTGTCGACCCGCAGGTCCAGCCCGTATCGGTCGATGCTCGTGCACACCGCGGCGGTGGTGTCCGGGTAGCCGCCCAGCGCACGGGCCATCTGCGCGAGCGACTCGGCGTGGTCGGCGTTCAGGTGCGAGATCGCGCCGGCCGCCAGCGGACGTATCGGATCGGGTTGTGCCGCAGCGTAATCGGGGCCGGTGGCCGAATCCATCCGGCCATAGCCGCCGACCCAGCGCACCCGGTGCACCCGCAACACCCACACCGAGAAGTCCGAGTAGTCGATGTAGTACTTGGCGGCGTCGACGGCGGCCAGATGTGCGTCGCGCGCGGCGGCCAGTTCAGCCCCGGTGGGACGTTCGGCAACCCCGGCCAGGGTGATCCGCCCGCTTGCCAGCGGGTCGCTTTCCGTTGTCGGCGCCACGACCGCGAGGCTGGCGCGCGGATCGCCTGCGAGGTTGCGGCCGTGTTCGGCCATGTGCGACACGCACAGCACCGGCGCCCCGTCGAGCAGGCCGTACGTGACGAACGAGGCCCACGGATCGCCGGTCGAGGTGAGGCTGGCCAGTGTGCCGGTGTTGGTGGAGGCGGCGATGGTGCGGGCCTCCTCGGCCGCCGACGGGCGGGTTGCGTCGGCGATGTCGCTCAGCGGCGGCGGAACCGAGGGAGCATCGCCAGGGTCGCCATGATCACGGGATGCCACCTGCAGTGACGATACCGCCTGACCTGCGAGGCGTTTGGCCGCATGCGGCCGGAGGTACACCGGCAGGGTTCGCGCCCACACAGGCACGAACTAACTGGAAAGGGGTCGCGCATGAGCGCCTCAGACAAGATCAGCAACAAGGTCGACGATCTCGGCGGCAAGGCCAAAGAAGGACTCGGCAAGGCGTCGGGCGACAAGAGCACCGAGAACGAGGGCAAGCTGGACCAGGCGAAGTCGAGCCTGAAAGACGCCGGCGAAAAGGTCAAGGACGCCTTCAAGAAGTAATCCGCTGTGGTGTCACGGGTCGGCCAATCATGTGTGGCCCAGTTGTTCAGCCGGTCACGAAGGCCGGACCCGTGACGCCCGGGATGTCAGTACATCGGCTGTGCCGGGCGCAGATCGGCCCGCAGGGCCAGGCGCTCGGCCTCGGAGATGATCACACCCTCGCAGCTCGCAGGCGAATCCGAGCCTCGGTTTCGCGGATCGCCGACATGGCGCATTAGTCGCTGGGTCACCTGACGCCGTCGTGACGCGTGGCCAGGCGAGCTGCGACCCGGCCTCGGTGAACAGCCATCTCGGCGCGGCTCCCGGCCGTCGACGGCGAGCAGCCGAGCTCACTGCCGCTGAGCGATATGTACAGCGGTCCCCGGATCGCCTGCTCGAAGATGAACTGACCGGCGGAGAAGCGCCACGATTCCAGCGCGCGCACACAGCCGCGTCGCTGGGGTCGACGCCGCGAAAGAGCGCGCTCGCGAGATTGGGATGCATGGCGTCGTGTCGATACCCCCGACGGGGTGGCCTAAACAAACACGACATCCAGGGTTGACCGCCCAGGTACGTTGTCGTGCATGAGCGAGACCAACTTCGCCGAGCAGGAGAAGCGCCCGCCTCGAGGCGGAGCTTGCCGACCTGCGCAGACGGCGCGAAGAGATGCGAGCCGAACTGCAAGGTGACGCGGGCACCGTCGGTGATCGGGGAGACGCCGCCGACGCCCTGCAGCGCGCCGAGGACCTCGCCGGCATCGACGAGCAGATCAGCCGCCTGGCCTGGCTGCTGGCGGGCGGGAACGCCGACGTCCCGGGCCAGCTGCCCAACGGCACCGAGGTCACCCTGCGCTTTCCCGGCGACGAACCGCTGCGGATGCGGGTGATCAACTACCTGGAGGAGACTCCGGCCGGCAAAGAGGACACCACGCTGACCGCCGACAGTCCGCTGGGCCTGGCGCTGTTCGGCCGGAAGGCCGGTGACACCGTCACCTACTCGACCCCGCGCGGCGAGCTGCACGTCGACCTCCTGGCCATCGACTATCCGACGTAGCGCGCCGGCGTGAAACACTGGCCACTCGAGGAGAGTCAGTGTGGAGGTGCGATGCGCGCGATCAGGGTGACCGAGCTGAGTGGTCCGGAGTGCGGTCCAACTCGTCGAGGTCGACGAACCGGCCGCCGACGGCGGAATCGTGGTCGACGTCCACGCCGCCGGGGTCGCGTTTCCCGACGCCCTGCTGACCCGCGGGCTCTACCAGTACAAGCCCGAGCTGCCGTTCACCCTGGGCGCCGAGATCGCCGGTGTGGTGCGGTCGGCGCCCGCCGGCTCGGCGGTCAAGCCCGGTGACCGGGTGGCGGGGCTGACGATGATCACCGGCGCCATGGCCGAGACCGCGGTGCTGACCGCGGATCGCGCGTTCCCGCTGCCCGACAACGTCAGCTTCGAGGCCGGCGCCGGGCTGCTGTTCAACGACCTGACGGTGTACTTCGCGCTCACGGTTCGCGGCCGGCTGGCCGAAGGAGAGACGGTTCTGGTGCACGGCGCGGCGGGCGGCATCGGCACCTCGACACTGCGCCTGGCGCCTGCGCTGGGCGCGGGCCGGGTGATCGCGGTCGTCAGCACCGAGGACAAGGCCGAGGTGGCCCGCGCCGCCGGCGCCACCGACGTCGTGCTGGCCGACGGCTTCAAGGATGCGGTCGCCGAACTGACCGGCGGCAAGGGCGTGGACATCGTCATGGATCCGGTCGGCGGCGACCGGTTCACCGATTCGCTGCGATCCCTGGCGCCCGGCGGTCGACTGCTGGTGGTCGGTTTCACCGGCGGCGAGATCCCGACGGTGAAGGTCAACCGGTTGCTGCTCAACAACGTCGACGTCGTCGGCGTCGGCTGGGGAGCCTGGACCATGACGCACCCGGGCGCGCTGGCCGAGCAGTGGGACGGGCTGGCCGCGCTGCTGAAGTCAGGTCGAGCTGGCCGCACCGCAGCCCGAGGTCTACCCCTTCGAGCAGGCGGGCGCGGCGGTGGCCTCGCTGGAGAACCGCACCGCCAAGGGCAAAGTCGTAGTGCGCGTGCGGGATTAGGGCGCGACCGTGCGTGTCGGCACGCCGACACGCCGCCATGGTGAACAGTTGGCGCACGCTCGAGCGGTCCGAGTGTGTGGTTCGCTTCGGCCAGTGTGGGGTAGTGGAACCTAGATGGAATTGACCAGTGACCCGGCAGAGGGCAGCCACGTCGAAGACGGTGTCGTCGAGCATCCGAACGCCGGCGACTTCGGGCAGGCGCACGCACTGCCCGCCGACCGCACGTGGTTCAAGAGCGCGGTGTTCTACGAGGTGCTGGTGCGCGCCTTCTACGACTCCAACGCCGACGGGGTCGGGGATCTGCGCGGGCTCATCGAGCAGCTCGACTACCTGCAGTGGCTCGGTGTCGACTGCCTGTGGCTGCCGCCGTTCTACGACTCACCGCTGCGCGACGGCGGCTACGACATCCGCGACTTCTACCGGGTGCTGCCCGAGTTCGGCACCGTCGACGACTTCGTCGCCCTCCTCGACGCCGCCCACCGGCGCGGCATCCGGGTCATCACCGACCTCGTGATGAACCACACCTCCGACTCCCACCCGTGGTTCCAGGAGTCGCGGCGCGACCCCGACGGGCCCTACGGCGACTTCTACGTGTGGAGCGACACCAGCCAGCGCTACACCGACGCGCGGATCATCTTCGTCGACACCGAGGAGTCCAACTGGACGTTCGACCCGGTGCGCAAGCAGTTCTACTGGCACCGGTTCTTCTCCCATCAGCCCGACCTGAACTACGACAACCCCGCCGTGCAGGAGGCGATGATCGACGTCCTGCGGTTCTGGCTGGACCTGGGCATCGACGGGTTCCGGCTCGACGCGGTGCCGTACCTGTTCGAGCGGGAAGGCACCAACTGCGAGAACCTGCCCGAGACGCACGCCTTCCTCAAGCACTGCCGCAAGGTGATCGACGACGAGTTCCCCGGGCGGGTGCTGCTCGCCGAGGCCAACCAGTGGCCGGCCGACGTCGTCGAGTACTTCGGCGACCCGGACACCGGCGGCGACGAGTGCCACATGGCGTTCCACTTCCCGCTGATGCCGCGGATCTTCATGGCGGTGCGCCGCGAGTCGCGCTTCCCGATCTCGGAGATCCTGGCCCAGACGCCGGAGATCCCCGACATGGCGCAGTGGGGCATCTTCCTGCGCAACCACGACGAGCTGACGCTGGAGATGGTCACCGACGACGAGCGCGACTACATGTACGCCGAGTACGCCAAGGACCCGCGGATGAAGGCCAACGTGGGTATCCGCCGCCGGCTGGCCCCGCTGCTGGAGAACGACCGCAACCAGATCGAGCTGTTCACCGCGATGCTGCTGTCGCTGCCCGGCTCGCCGGTGCTGTACTACGGCGACGAGATCGGCATGGGCGACATCATCTGGCTGGGCGACCGCGACGGCGTGCGCACACCGATGCAGTGGACGCCGGACCGCAACGCCGGCTTCTCCACCGCCAACCCCGGACGGCTCTACCTGCCGCCGAACCAGGACCCGATCTACGGCTACCAGTCGGTCAACGTCGAAGCCCAGCGCGACAGTTCGACCTCGCTGCTGAACTGGACGCGCACCATGCTGGCGGTGCGGCGCCGCTACGACGCCTTCGCCGTCGGAACGTTCCGCGAGCTCGAGTGGGTCGAACCCGTCGGTGCTGACCTACGTGCGCGAGCTCGACGGCGGCGACACCGTGCTGTGTGTGAACAATCTGTCCCGTTTCCCGCAGCCGATCGAGTTGAATCTGCAGCATTGGAATTCCTACACACCGGTGGAACTGACGGGGCACGTGCCGTTCCCCCGGATCGGCCAGTTGCCCTACCTGCTGACGCTGCCGGGGCACGGGTTCTACTGGTTTCGGCTGTGCCCCTCGGAGGAGAAGCAATGAGTTCGCCGCAGAACCTTCCGTGGAGCGACTGGCTGCCGGCGCAGCGCTGGTATGCCGGCCGCGGTCGCACGATGTCGTCCGCGAACCCCGCCGTGGTTGTGCGCGTTGCGCGACGGGCTGGATCTGGTGCTCGTCGATGTCTCCTACACCGACAACTCCGTCAGAGCGCTACCAGGTTCTGGTGCAATGGGATTCGGCTCCACTGTCGGAGTACGGCACCGTCGCGACGATCGGCGCGGCCGATGATCACACCGCCTACGACGGGCTGTACGACCCCTCGGCCGCGCAGTACCTGCTGTCGCTGATCGACTCGTCGGCCACCGTCGGTGACATCACGTTCGGCAAGGAGCCCGACGTCGAGCTTCCGCTCGACGACCGCGCCGCGGGTGTCCGACGCCGAACAGAGCAACACCAGCGTGGTCTTCGGCGAGGAGGCGATCCTCAAGCTGTTCCGCCGGGTGGCCTGCGGGGTGAACCCCGACATCGAGCTCAACCGGGTGCTGGGCCGAGCCGGCAACCCGCACGTGGCGCGGCTGCTGGGGACGTTCGACACGAGCTCCGACGGCGAGCCCTGTCCGCTGGGGATGGTGACCGCGTATGCGGCCAACTCCGCCGAGGGCTGGGACATGGCCACCGCGAGCACCCGCGACCTGTATGCCGAGGGCGACCTGTACGCCTACGAGGTGGGCGGCGACTTCGCCGGTGAGGCATACCGATTGGGCGAGGCCGTCGCGTCGGTGCATGCCACGCTGGCCCAGGAACTGGGCACCTCGACGACCACGCTCGGCGTGGATGCGATGCGCGAACGGCTCTCGACCGCCGCTGCCGCCGTGCCCGAACTCGCCGACTACGTGCCTGCGATCGAGGAGCGCTACGCCAAGCTGGCCGACGAGCCGATCACGGTGCAGCGGGTGCACGGCGATCTGCACCTGGGCCAGGTGCTGCGGACGCCGGAGCGCTGGCTGCTGATCGATTTCGAAGGCGAGCCCGGCCATCCGCTGGCCGAGCGGCGCAAGCCGGATTCGTCGCTGCGCGATGTCGCCGGGATGCTGCGGTCCTTCGAGTACGCGGCCTACCAGCAGCTGGTCGACCAGACAGGCGACCGCCAGTTGGCCGCTCGGGCCAAGGAGTGGGTGGACCGCAACTGTGCGTCGTTCTGCGACGGCTACGCCGCGGAGTCGGAAAGCGATCCGCGAGATCACTCTGCGGTGCTGGCCGCCTACGAACTGGACAAGGCTGTCTACGAGGCCGCCTACGAGGCGCGGCACCGGCCGAGCTGGCTGCACATCCCGCTGCGTTCGATCGCCCGGCTGGTCGGCTGAGTTCTCATTGAGTGAGGAGCCTTGCAGGCTCGCACTCGCACTTCTTCTGCCAGATTCCTCACTCGACGCAGCTAGTCGTCGAGCAGGCGCAGTGCCAGCCGCGGGCAGCGCTTTACCGCAGCCTTGGCGTACTTGGTCGATTCGGCCGGAATCGCCGGTTCGCGAGCACCGCTGCGCGCCAACGGATATCCCCAGTCGTCGCGGGTGAACACGTCGGGCAGCAACTCGGTGCACAGACCGCGACCGTCACATCGAGTCCAGTCGATGTGCAGCCGTTGCTTGGCAACGCTCTTGGTCTTGCTCATGTCTGCGGCCACCCTCCCAGGATGCGCACCTCGCCGGCACGGTTGACGAAACGGGCCGGAACACCAAGGGTGGCAACCCAATCCGGAGCGCGGTGCCCTCGGATGATTGCCGCGGTGCTGATCGTGTTGGCGGCAAGGCAATTGCTGGCCGCAACGCTGACGCTGCGCCACACCGGGTCCGCGGACTGACCGGTGCGCGGGTCGATGATGTGGTGCACCAGGTCGCCGTCGCGCCACCACCGCCTGCGGCAGGTGCTCGAGGTGGCCAGCCCGGCACCCTCGCCCAGCACGACGTGGCTGGCCGGGTCGTCGTCGGTGTCCTGCACCAGGACGTGCCAGCCGTCCTCCGGGGTGGGGCCCACCGTCGCAATGTCGCCGCCGAGGTTGACCAGCACGCCGCTGCCGGTTCGTTCGTAAACCAGCTTCGCGCAGCGGTCGGCCGCGACGGCCTTGGCCGTGGCTCCCAGGTCGAGAAGCACTCCGGCGGGCAGTCGGACGCTGCGGCCGTCGAACTCGACCATCGACCAGTCGGCGCGCAGTGTGACCGATGTCACCCGCGGGGCCGACGGGTCCAGGTCGGCGATGTCGCGGTCATACCCCAGCGCGATGAGTGCCGAGCCGACGGTCGGATCCACGTCACCGCCGGTGAAGCTGGCGGCGGCCAGGGCGGCTTCGATGAGGTCGGCCAGTACCGGGCTGACCGGGGTGCGCTGCCCGTCGGCGTCGGCCAGCAGGCAGATCTCGGAGTCGGGCCGAAACCGTGAGGCGGCCAGTTCGATGGCGTCGAGTTCGGTGTCGACGACGGCCCGCGCCTCGGCCAGCGCAGCCGGCCGGGTGACCAGCAGGTGCATGTCGGTGCTCCACCGACTCCACTGCGACTGACCGGGGCTGACCAGCGTCGATGCCATCACGAACCGCGTGACCTGGTGAAGACGCCGCGGTTGGGCGCCAGCGGTGCGCCGTTGAATCCCGGCGGCATCAGCGTGGTCGTCGCCGGTGCGGTCGTCCAGGTGTTGTCGGCGGGTGCGGCCGTGGAGGTCGAGCCGGAGTCGGCGGCCTCGGAGTACGCCAGCGCTGTCGCGCCGAGCGCGCCTGTCGCGCTGAGTGCGATCAGTCCCCAGGTCACCGCGGCCCGCTTGCCCGCGACGGCTTTCGGTGAAGTCATGCCACCTATGTTGAGGGCGCTTTCTTTGAGCGCTGTAAGAACCTGTTTTGGAGGCGATGTGGCCGCCGTTCGTGGCACCCTCGACACGTGTCAGCGCCCAACCCCGGACTCGCATTGCTGGTCGTGGAGGACGACCGCGCCCTCAGCGGGATGCTCGCCCAGCTGTTCACCGACGAGGGCTACCGGGTGGATACCGCCTACGACGGCCAGCAGGGCATGCACCGCGGGCTGACCGGCGACTACGCCGCGATCATCGTCGACCGCGGGCTGCCCGTGATGGACGGGGCCGAACTGGTGGCGCTGCTGCGGGCGAAGGGCATCACCACACCCGCGCTGATCCTGACCGCCCGCGGCGCGGTGGAGGACCGCGTCGAAGGCCTCGACGCCGGCGCCCAGGACTACCTCGTCAAACCGTTCGAGATCCCCGAGCTGCTGGCCCGGGTGCGGGCGCTGGTGCGCCGCACCGACAACGCGGCCGTCGTCAACGCGGGCGGCCTGGCACTGGACCGGGTGACCCGGCGGGCTTCCGGCGCCACGCCCGATGGATTCGAGGTCGAGCTCTCCGAACGGGAGGCCGCCCTGCTCGGCACCCTGATGGCCGCACCGAAGCGGGTGTTCAGTCGCACGCAGTTGCTCGACTCGGTGTTCGACGGAGCGGATTCCAGCGGGGCCGTCGACCTCTACGTCCACTACCTTCGCCGCAAACTCGGCAAGCAGGTGGTGCGCACCGTGCACGGCACCGGCTACAAATTCGGGCTGGACTGACCCGAATGTCACTGCACAGCAAGGATTCCGACGCCGCACCCCCGAGCGATCTCGCGGTGGTCAAGCGGGCCGGCCGGGTGGCGGCCTTCCAGGCCTCGGCCGCCCTGGCGCTGGTGCTTCTGCTCGTCGGCGGCGTGGTGTTCGCGGTGTATGTGCGGACCCAGCGCCGCCAGATCGACGCCGAGTTGCAGAGCGTGGCCATGGCCGCCGACGACACCAGGAGACCCGCCGCCGGACATGGAGTTGGCCATGCGCGAACTGAATGGCGAGATCGCGGTGAGCGACGGCGGGCCAGCCCGGTGTTCCGCTGCTGACCGGACCCGCCGGTTTCAGCGACATCCACGCCGAGGGACGGCATTTCCGGGCACTGGTGGTGGACCGGACCGAGGGCCGGGTGGTGGCGATGATGGACATGGCGCCCTACCAGGCGGCCCGCAACGGGTTGCTGATGTCGCTGGCATTCGCCGAACTGACCGGCATCCTGGCGTCCATCGTGGTGGTGGCATTGTTCACCCGCCGGTCGGTGCAGCCGCTGGCGCAGGCCCTGGCGTTGCAACGGCGGTTCGTGGCCGACGCCTCCCACGAACTGCGGGCACCGTTGACGGTGCTGCACACCAGAGCCCAGATGCTGGCACACCGGGTCGGGACCGCCGACGCGCAGACGGTGCGCAAAGACGTCGACGCCCTGGTCGCCGACACCCGCGCGCTCAGTGACATCGTCGACGACCTGCTGGCGTCGGCGACCATGACGGCGGGCAAACCCCCCCGCGACCGGGTCGACCTCGCTGACGTGGCGGACGCGGTACGCGAGAGCATGTCCTCCTACGCCGACTCGTTGGGCGTCACGCTGCGGTACGAGTGCGAAAAGCCCACTCGCAGCGATGCATTCGAGGTGATCGGTTCGGCGGCCGCGCTGCGCCGGGCACTGACCTCGCTGGTCGACAACGCACTCGGCCATGAGCACGAGGGCGGGACGGTGGAGCTGCGGCTGCGCCGAGACGGGGCGAATGTCGTTGTCGCCGTGGCGGATGACGGTGTGGGCATCGACGCCGAAACCATGGCCACGTTGTTCACCCGGTTCTCGCACGGCAGCGAGCACACCACCCGGGAAGGCCGCGAGTCCTACGGCATCGGACTGGCGCTGGTGCGCGAGATCGCCCAGGCGCACGGCGGAGACGTCACCGTCACGTCGACACCCGGCGAGGGCGCGACGTTCGCGCTGACATTGCCTGCGGCCCAGCGCTGACGGTCTCGCCTCAACGGCGACGACGGCGCCAGATGACCAACCCCAGCACCGCGACGGTGAGAACGGCGGCGATCGGCGCCGCGTTCCGCCTGACCGGCTCCACCTTCCGGCGGGCCTGCGCCGGAACATCGAGCTTGGCCGCTACCGCGGCGGCGGTGGCACCGCGGCCTCGGGCCCGGGTTCGGGATACGCTCCGTCAGCTACGGACATGTGCCGCCCCTTTCACCTCGCGGTATCGGCGCGTCGGCCGCCGGTTGTGACTCCGGATTCATCGTTCCCTCCTCTATCGGCTCACCGGGGCGGACAGCATCCGGTTCGCATTGGCGTCGGCTACCCGGTCAGGACTGGGCCAAACTGTCGGAGGTCCGGTCTACGGTGGTCCCGATGGCCCTGCACGTACACCGCGCCGAACGCACCGATCTGCTTGCGGACGCACTCGGCACACTGCTGGCCGCGCCGCAGGCCGATCCGTTCGCCGAGGAACTCGTGGTGGTGCCCGCGCGCGGGGTCGAGCGCTGGCTCAGTCAGCGGCTCTCGCATGTGCTGGGCCGGGGCAGCGGCGCCGACGGGGTCTGCGCCGGGGTGTCGTTCCGCTCCCCGGCGTCGCTGATCGCCGAAATCACCGGCACCCGCGACGACGACCCGTGGTCGCCCGACGCGATGGTGTGGCCGCTGCTCGAGGTGATCGACGCCTGTGCCGGGCAGCCCTGGTGCCGCACCCTGGCCACCCACCTCGGCTACTGCGAAACCGACCCGGTGGAGAAGGAACTGCGTCAGGGCCGCCGCTACGCCGTGGCCCGGCGGCTGGCCGGGCTGTTCGCCTCCTACGCCCGCCAGCGCCCGCAGCTGCTGGCCGACTGGCTCGACGGGAACGCCGCCGGCCTCGACGACGACCTCGCCTGGCAGCCGCCGCTGTGGAGCCGGATGGTCGAGGCGATGGCCATCGACCCGCCCCATGTGCGGCACGCCAAAACCCTTGTGCAGCTGCAGGAATCCGGTGCCGACCTGCCCGCACGGCTGTCACTGTTCGGCCACACCAGGTTGCCGCGCACCGACATCGAGCTGCTTCAGGCACTGGGCGAGCACCATGACGTGCACCTGTGGCTGCCGCACCCGAGCGCGCAGCTGTGGAGCGCGCTGGCGGATCACCAGGGGGTGATCGCCCGCCGCGACGACGAGAGCCACCGCCGGGCCCAGCACCCGCTGCTGGCGACCCTTGGCCGGGATCTGCGCGAGCTGCAGCGAAGCCTGCCGGAGTGCGAGGGCCGAGACGAGTTCCTGCCCGGGGCCGATCATCCCGACACGCTGCTGGGCTGGCTGCAGTCCGACATCGCGGCCAACGCCGTGCGCCCGCAAGGTCGCGTCCTGCGCGCCGACGACCGTTCGGTGCAGGTGCACAGCTGCCACGGCCCGGCCCGCCAGGTCGACGTGCTGCGTGAGGTGCTGCTCGGTCTGCTCGCCGACGACCCCACACTCGAGCCGCGCGACATCCTGGTGATGTGCCCGGACATCGAGACCTACGCGCCGCTGATCGTCGCCGACTTCGGCCTCGGCGAGGTGGTGCGCGACGGGCATCCCGCCCATCAGTTGCGGGTGCGCCTGGCCGACCGCTCGCTGGTGCAGACCAACCCGCTGCTGGCGGTGGCCGCGCAGTTGCTCACCCTGGCCGGTAGCCGGGTCACCGCCACCGAGGTGCTCGACCTCGCCAACGCCGACCCGGTGCGGTCCCGCTTCGGCTTCACCGACGACGACCTGCAAGACATCACCGACTGGGTTCGCGAGGCCAACATCCGGTGGGGATTCGACCAGGAGCACCGTCGGCCCTACGACGTGGACTTCGTCCAGAACACCTGGCGGTTCGGCCTCGACCGGATCCTGGCCGGCGTTGCGATGTCCGACGACTCGCACGCCTGGATCGAGAACACCCTGCCGCTCGACGACGTCGGCAGCAACAGCGTCGAGCTGGCCGGCCGACTCGCCGAGTTCGTCGACCGGCTGCAACGCGTCGTCGAGGCGCTCAACGGTGCCTATCCGCTGCGGGACTGGCTGACGACGCTCACCGAGGGAATCACGTCGCTCACCCGTGTCGCCGACGCCGACGCCTGGCAGTTCAGCCAGCTGCGAGCGGGAGTTCGACGACGTGCTGGCCAAGGCCGGCGCCCGCGCACAGACCGTGCTGCGGCTGCCCGACGTCCACCAGCTGCTGCGCCGTCACCTTGCCGGTCGGCCGACCCGGGCCAACTTCCGCACCGGCACGCTGACGGTGTGCACCATGGTGCCGATGCGTTCGGTGCCGCACCGGGTGGTGTGCCTGGTCGGCCTGGACGACAACGTCTTTCCGCGGATCGGCGTGGTCGACGGCGACGACGCGCTGGCCCGCGACCCGATGACCGGTGAGCGTGACATCCGCTCCGAGGACCGCCAGCTGCTGCTCGACGCCATCTGCGCGGCGACCGAGACGCTGGTGATCACCTACACCGGCGCCAACGAGTACTCCGGCCAGCCGCGACCGCCGGCGGTGCCGCTGGCCGAACTGCTCGACGCCCTCGACGCGCACCACCGAGAACACCGTGCGGGAGCGCATCGTCGTCGACCATCCGTTGCAGCCCTTCGATGTTCGCAACGTCGCGCCCGGCGCTCTGATCAAGCAGGCACCGGATCAGCCGTTCAGCTTCGACGCGACGGTGCTGCGGGCGGCGCGCGCGGCCCTCGGCGACCGGGACGACAAGCCCCTGTTCGTCGACGGCCCGCTGTCCATCGCCGACGCCGACGCCGATGTGGCGCTGGCCGATCTGGTCGGGTTCTTCAAGGATCCGGTGAAGGGCTTCTTCCGCGCGCTGGACTTCACCTTCCCCGCCGACGTCGACGGCGTCGACGATGCGATGCCGGTCGAGATCGACGCCCTGGAGGAGTGGACCGTCGGTGACCGGATGCTCGCCGACATGTTGCGTGGCATGCCACCCAAGCGCGCACTCAACGCCGAGTGGTGTCGCGGCACTCTCCCGCCGGGTCAGCTCGGCTGGCGCAAGGCCAAGGACATCCTCGACAAGGCCGTGATGCTCGCCGACGAAGCCATGGAGCTGCGCTCCGAGCCGCCGCGGGCCGTCGACGTCGACATCGACCTCGGCACCGGCCGCCGGCTGACCGGAACCGTCACGCCCGTCTTCGGCGACAAGCTGGTGTCGGTGACGTACTCCAAGCTCGACGGCAAGCATCTGCTCGCGGCGTGGATTCCGTTGCTGGCGTTGGCCGCCCAGGCCCCGGGCGATCCGTGGTCGGCGGTGTGTATCGGCCGCTCGAAGACCGGCACCCGCGTCCGCCGCGAGGTCGTCGACACCAACGGAGTCCCGGCGGTGGAACTGCTGCGCCGATCTGGTGGCGATCTACGACGCCGGGCGCCGCGAGCCGATTCCGTTGCCGCTCAAGACATCCTTCGCCTGGGCGGACGCCCGCCGCTGCGGCGAGGACCCGGTGAAGGAGGCCGGACACCGGTGGCGCTCCACCGACCGGTATCCGGGCGAGGACGCCCAACCCGCGCATGTGCGGGCCTGGGGTGCTAACGCGCCACTGGAGGAACTGATGCAGCCGCTGCGCCCCGGCGAGGAGCATCCCGGTGAGGAGCACCGCCTCGGTGCCTTCGCCGCCCGGGTCTGGCTGCCGCTGCTGCAGGCCATGCAGGGGGGCCGGTGATGGAGCCGCCCCGTTTCGATCTGGTCGGCCCGCTGCCCGCACCCGGCTCCACCACCGTGCTCGAGGCCAGCGCCGGCACCGGCAAGACCTTCGCCCTGGCCGCACTGGTGACCCGCTATGTCGCCGAGGGCGTCGCCACCCTGGACCAGATGCTGCTCATCACCTTCAGCCGGGCGGCCACCCAGGAGTTGCGCGACCGGGTGCGCCGCCAGATCGCCGACGCCGTAGCGGCATTCGACCAGCCGGACCAGGCCACAGACAACGAGGTGCTGACCCACCTGCTCACCGGCACCGACGAGCAACTCGAGCAGCGCCGGGAACGCCTTGCCGACGCGCTGGCCGGGTTCGATGCGGCCACCATCGCCACCATCCACCAGTTCTGCAACCTGGTGCTGACCTCGCTGGGG
Organism: uncultured Actinomycetota bacterium; assembly: GCA_963786695.1. Classification (GTDB taxonomy): domain Bacteria; phylum Actinomycetota; class Actinomycetes; order Mycobacteriales; family Mycobacteriaceae; genus Mycobacterium. The sequence goes on along the minus strand of CAWBAL010000035.1, from coordinate 38,126 downwards.
GTGGCCGGCGACTCCGACGCGGGGGTGAAGCTCGAGGAGAGCCTCGACGAGCTGGTCACCGAGATCGTCGACGACCTCTACCTCGCCCGCTTCGGCCGGCTCACCGAGTCGCCCCCGCTGGACTACGGGCACGCGCTCAAACTCGCCCGCGCAGTGGTCAACAATCCGTCGACCGAGCTGCGGCCGACCGATCCCGAGCCGGAGTCATATGCCGCGGTGTGTGTCGAGTTCGCCCTCGCGGTCAAGGCGGAGTTGGAGATCCGTAAACGCCGCCGCGGCATCCTCGGCTACGACGACCTGCTCAGCCGGCTGGCCAACGCCCTGGCGGCCGAGGACTCCCCGGCGCGGACGCGGATGAGCCGGCGCTGGCCCATCGTGATGGTCGACGAGTTCCAGGACACCGACCCCGTGCAGTGGCAGGTGATCGACCGTGCGTTCAATGGCGTCTCGACGCTGGTGCTCATCGGCGATCCGAAGCAGGCGATCTACGCCTTCCGTGGCGGCGACATCGTCACCTACCTGCGCGCGGCGGAGACCGCGGGGCAGAAGCAGACCCTGGGCACCAACTAGCGCAGCGACGGAGCCTTGGTCAGCCGGCTACAGGCGGTGCTGCGCGGCGCCCAGTTGGGTGACCCGCGAATCGTCGTTCACGACGTCGATGCCCACCACGACGGCAGCCGGCTTTCCGGTGCGCCACACAACGATCCGTTCCGGCTGCGGGTGGTATCGCGGGACATGTTCGGCCGCGACGGCACCAAGATCATCCCGATCGCCGAACTGCGCGACCACATCGGCCGGGATCTCGCCGCCGATATCAGTGCGCTGCTCAGCGCCGAGACGGCGATGTTCGACGGCAAGCGGGTGGAGGCCGGCCACATCGCGGTGATCGTCGAGAACCGCTGGGACGCCCGCGCCTGTCAGGCCGCGCTGACCGAGGTCGGCATCCCCGTCGTCTACACCGGCGACTCCGACGTCTTCTCCTCCGACGCCTGCGACGACTGGCTGGCGTTGCTGGAGGCGTTCGACCAGCCGCACCGGCCCGGCGTGGTGCGGGCTGCCGCGGCCACGATGTTCTTCGGCGAGACTGCCGCAATCCCTTGCCGCCGGCGGTGATTCGCTGACCGACACCGTCGCCGAGACGGTGCGCGAGTGGGCTGACAATGCCCGCGAGTGCGGGGTGGCGGCGGTCCTGGAAGCAGCACAACTCGGCGGTATGGCCGAGCGGGTGCTGTCCTGGCGCGGCGGTGAGCGGTACATGACCGACATGGCGCACCTGGCCCATCTGCTGCAGGAGGCCGCCCACCGCGAGCACTTCACTCTGCCCGCCCTGCGGGACTGGCTGCGTGATCGCCGTGCGCGAGACCGGCGGTGCCGCCGAACGCAACCGGCGCCTCGACAGCGACGCCGACGCCGTCCAGATCATGACGGTGCACGCCAGCAAGGGGCTGCAGTTCCCGATCGTCTACCTGCCGTTCGCGTTCAACCGAAACGTCAAGAAGCCCGACCAGATCGTGTTCCACGACAACGGTATTCGGTGTCTGCACATCGGCGGCACCAAGAGTCCGGACTTCCGCGAGGTCGAGCGACTCGGTCGCACCGAATCCGCCAGCGACGAGAGCCGCCTGATGTACGTCGCGATGACCCGGGCGCAGTCCCAGGTCGTGGCGTGGTGGGCGCCGTCGAAGGACGAACCCAACGGCGGTCTGTCGCGACTGCTGCGGGACCGCCGCCCCGGTGACAGTCTGGTCCGCGACCAATGCGAGGTCCGGGCGGTGACCGACGAGGAGGCGCGTGAGCGCTTCGCGCAGTGGGAGGAGGCCGGCGGCCCCGTTGTCGAGGACGCGGCGATCACCGCGCCCGCGCCGCTGGTATCTCGGCCGGTGCCGACGGACCTGTCCGCCCGGCACTTCCACCGCAGCATCGACACCTCGTGGCGGCGCACCTCGTACTCCGGTCTGGTCCGCGCCGCGCAGGATGCCTCCGGGGTGAGCAGCGAACCGGAGGTCGTCGAACTCGACGACGAAGTCCCCGACATCGCTTGGTGACACCGGCTGAGGGCGCCGACGTCCGGTCGCCGATGGCGCGAGCTGCCCGTCGGCGCGAAGTTCGGCACCCTGGTGCACGCGGTGCTGGAATCCGCCGACCCGTTCGCCGCCGACCTCGCCGCCGAACTGCAGACCCACGTGGCGAAGCACTCGGTGTGGTGGCCGGTCGACGTTCCGGCCGCGGATCTGGCCGCCGCACTGGTTCCGCTGCACGACACCCCGCTGGGACCGCTCGCCGACAACCTGACCCTGCGCCAGATCGGACAGCAGGATCGGTTGTGCGAGATGGACTTCGAATTCCCGCTTGGCCGGCGGGGATCTGCGCACGGCTGGCGCCGACCTCCGGCTCGCCGACGTCGGGCGGCTGCTCGCCGAGCACCTGCCGGCCGACGATCCGCTGGCCGCGTACGTCGGCCGGCTCACCGACGCCGCGCTGGGCCGCCAGCCGCTGCGCGGCTATCTCAGCGGCTCGGTCGACGTGGTGCTGCGGGTCCCCGCCGGTGCGGGCCACCGGTATGTGGTGGTGGACTACAAGACCAACTGGCTCGGCGAGCCGGGCGGCCAGCTGACCGCCGCCGACTACAGCCCGGCCCGCATGGCCGAGGCGATGCTGCACTCCGACTACCCGCTGCAGGCACTGCTGTACTGCGTTGTGCTGCATCGGTTCCTGCGCTGGCGACTGCCCGGCTACGATCCCGGCCCAGCACCTGGGCGGGGTGCTGTACCTGTTCCTGCGCGGCATGTGCGGCCCGGACACCCCGGTGACCGACGGGCACCCGGCCGGGGTGTTCGGCTGGCAGCCGCCGGCCGGAATGGTGGTCGCGCTGTCGGATCTCCTCGACGGCCGGGAGGTGGCGGCGTGACGGCACCGGTGACCGACGTCCACGACTGGCGGCGCAGCGTCGCGGCCACCGGACTGCCTGCGGAGTTCAACGACGCGGGCGTGATCGACGCCGCCGACGTGCTGGTCGCCCAGCAGCTCACCGCCCTGGCCAAGGAGACCGACGAGCGGGTCGCCCTGGCGGTGGCGTTCGTGGTGCGGGCCGTGCGGGCCGGCTCGGTGTGCGTGGCGCTGGCCGACGTCGCCAACCAGGTCGGGATGCCCGACCTGCCGTGGCCGCAGCCCGATGAGTGGCTGGCGGCGGTGTCCGCCAGCCCGCTGGCCGCCGACCCTCCGGTGCTCCACCTCGAAGCCGGACTGCTGTACCTGGACCGCTACTGGATCGAAGAGCAGCGCGTCGCCGAAGACGTGCGGACCCTGGCCGCGGCCCGCCGGTCGGGCGCGGCGCTGGACATCGAGCGGCTCTTCCCGGACAGCTACGCCGAGCAGCGGGCGGCGGCGCAGGTCGCGCTGTCGCGGGCGCTGACCGTGCTGACCGGCGGGCCGGGCACCGGTAAGACCACCACCGTCGCCCGGCTGCTGGCCCTGCTGGCCGAGCAGGCCGAACTCGACGGCCACCCGCGGCTGCGGATCGCGCTGGCCGCGCCCACCGGCAAGGCCGCCGCCCGGCTGCTGGAGGCGGTGCAACAGGAGATCGCCGTGCTGGACGCCGCCGACCGAGCCAGGCTGCCCGAACTCAGAGCCACCACCTTGCACCGGCTGCTGGGCAGTCGACCGGACACCTCGTCGCGGTTCCGGCACAACCGCGACAACCGGCTGCCGCACGACGTGATCGTCGTCGACGAGACGTCGATGGTGTCGCTGACGATGATGGCCCGGCTGCTGGAGGCGGTCCGGCCGGAATCCCGGCTGGTCCTGGTCGGCGACCCCGACCAGCTGGCCTCGGTGGAGGCCGGCGCGGTGCTGGCCGACATGGTCGAAGGGCTGGCGTCCATGCCCGACAGTCCGGTGGCCCGGCTGGCCACCTCGCACCGGTTCGGGGCGTCGATCGACACGCTCGCCAAGGCGATCAAGGCCGGAGATGCCGACGCCGCCATCGAGGTGCTGTCCGCCGGTGGCGAGCACCTGGAGTGGGTGGACACCGACCAGCCGGCGGATGTCCTGCGCAAAGTGCTTGTGCCGCATGCCCTGCGACTCCGCGAGGCCGCGGTGCTCGGCGACGCCGATGCGGCGCTGGCGATCCTGGAGCAGCACCGCATGCTGTGCGCGCACCGGCGAGGTCCCTATGGAGTGGCGCACTGGAACCGGCAGGTCGAACGCTGGCTGGCCGAGCAGACCGACGCCCCGCTGTGGGCGCAGTGGTATCCCGGCCGGCCGGTGCTGGTGACCGCCAACGACTACGGGCTCAAGCTCTACAACGGCGACACCGGGGTGACCATCCGCCAGGACGGCGCACTCCGCGCGGTGATGGCCACCGCCACCGGCCCGGTCGACTTCGCCACCAGCCGGCTGGCCGACATCGAGACCATGCACGCCATGACGATCCACAAGAGCCAGGGCAGTCAGGCCGCCGAGGTGACCGTGCTACTGCCGCCGGAGGATTCGCGTCTGTTGACCCGCGAGCTGCTGTACACCGCGGTCACCCGGGCCCGGAAGAAGGTCCGATTGGTGGGCAGTGCCGAGCAGTTGCATGCCGCGGTCGCCCGGCGGGCGGTGCGAGCCACCGGGCTGAGCCGGCGGCTGCGCGAAATCGTGGAGTGAACGGCGATGCGCACCGCGTCCGGCGCCGACATCATCATCGACGGTGATGTCGTGATGAAAGTGCACCGGCTCGGCACCGACCCGGCTGACTTGGCCGCTCGGCTCGCAGTCGCGGCAACGCTGGGCGGTGCCGCCGACGGTTGTCTGCTGGCTCCGCTGGACATCGAGCCGCAGCCGATCGGCGACTCGCGGGAACGGCGGTGGTGCACCCGGTGGCCTCGCGTCGACACGGTGCCCACAACGGGCGAGGGACTGCCATGGGCGGCCGCCGGACGGCTCCTGGCCCGATTGCATCTGGCCCCGAGCGGAAAGGGGATGGTGATCGAGCACGGGGCCGCCGCGCGGACCGCCCGAGCGCTGCTCCGCCTGCCGGACCCGCCGCCACCGGTCATCTCCCGCGCTGCCGCGGCGCTACCCGCTCGGGCCCGGCAAGCGGGCTCGCAGGGTCGGCCGCACACCCTGGTCCACGGCGACTTCCATCTCGGTCAACTGGGCCGACGGTCGGGATGCGGGTGGGTGCTGATCGACGTCGACGACCTCGGTATCGGTGACCCGGCCTGGGACCTCGCCCGCCCGGCCGGCTTCTGGGCCGCGGGCCTGATTCCGGACCACGATTGGCGCACGTTCCTGGACGCCTACCGAACAGCGGGCGGTCCCGCTGTGCCCCGGTCAGGCGACCCCTGGCCGACCTTGGAGCCCATGGCGAGGGCGGCTGTCATCCAGGCCGCCGCGGTTGGGGTACACCGCGCAATTGACGAGACGCAACGCGAACTGTTGGCCGCCTGCGCCCGGATGGTGGCGAACTAGCTGGAGAAGAACAGTCGGCCGAAGCCGCCCTTGCGGTAGCGGTGCCCACCGTGGCTGCCCCAGGCCGGGCCGTGTCCGTACCCGGGTTGTTGTGGCGGCACGGCAGAGAAGCGGGTCTCCAGCTGAGTGAGCGACTCGAGCTCCCCGAAGTCCAGGAAGATTCCCCGGCAGGTGTCGCACTGTTCCAGGTGCACGCCATTGCGCTCGTAGGTTCGCATCACGCCCGCGCATTTCGGGCACAACAACATGTTGCTCGCATTGGGGGATCCGGAGTGCTTCGGCGGTTCGTACGGGGGTATCGACATATCTGCACAACGACCGTGCGGTCTCCGGTGATCCCGAGATAGGAAATTGCTGGCCGCCGTGGGCTACTCGGGGGGCAGGCCTCGCTCGATCTGGTGCAGGCGGACCTCACGCAGCAGGCCACCGCGGGTGGCCGCGGTCATGTAGGTGCAGAACGGCTGGCGGCGACGGTCGGTGGGCGAGCCCGGATTGAGCAGCCGAAGACCCGTCCGTGCGGTGGTGTCCCACGGGATGTGGCTGTGGCCGAACACCAGCACGTCGGTCTCGGGATAGCGCTGCGCCATCCGCGCCTCGCGGCCCGAGGCGGAGCCGGTCTCGTGGACCACGGTGAAGCGCAGGCCGTCCAGGGTCACGTCGGCCCGCTCGGGCAGCCGGGTCCGCAGGTCGTGCCCGTCGTTGTTGCCCCAGCATGCGATCAGCCGCTTGGATCGCGCGGCCAGCTCGTCGAGCAGGTCCACCTCGACCCAGTCACCGGCGTGGATGACGACGTCGGAGCGCTCCACCTCGTCCCAGACCTGGGCCGGAAGGTCGCGGGCGCGTCTCGAGACATGCGTGTCGGCGAGGAGCAGCAGACGCATGGCCCGATCCTAGGTGCGCACGCGAGACGCCTGATCTACGCATTGCGCTGAATGTATTGCTGGTGCCACAATTTATCGAACGGCTCATCCCGCGCGACGTTGGGGAGAGGAGCATGCGATGGCCGTTGATGAAGAGAAACTGGCTCCGTTTCTAGACAGAGCGATCGCCGATCTCGGGTCGGCCATGAGCGCCGTGCTCATGCTCATCGGTGACGAACTTGGGCTGTACTCGACACTCGCCCAGGACAAATTGTCGTCCACGGAGTTGGCTGAGCGCACAGGCACCAACGAGCGTTACGTTCGCGAGTGGCTGGCCAACCAGGCCGCGGGCGGCTACGTCGACTACGACGCGGCGAGCGACACCTACTACCTGAACGACGAGCAGGCGCTGTGCCTGGCGAATCCGAACGGGCCTACGGACTTGCCCGGCGCGTACGCGATCGTGCAAGACCTTTTCCACGTCCGGCACCGCGCGGTCGAGAACTTCCGCAGCGGTGCGGGCATGGAGTGGGGCGAGCACCATCCGTGCTTGTTCGACGGCACCGAGAGGTTCTTCCGGGCGGGCTACCACGCGAACCTGCTGTCCTCGTGGCTGCCTGCGCTCGACGGAGTCGTCGACAAGCTCACCACTGGTGCCCGCGTGGTCGACGTCGGCTGCGGGCACGGTGCCAGCACCATTCTGATGGCACACGCGTTTCCCAACTCGGAGTTCGTCGGCATCGACTACCACGACGCCTCGATCGAGACAGCGCGCGAACGCGCCGAGAAGGCCCGGGCCGGCAACGTCCGCTTCGAGGTGGCCGACGCCACGTCCTACGAGGGCGGCGACTACGACCTCGTCGCCTTCTTCGACTGTCTGCACGACATGGCTGATCCGGCCGGCGCCGCCCGGCACGCGAGACAGGCGCTCAAAACTGACGGCCACTGCCTGCTCGTCGAACCGGCGGCGGGCGACACCGTCGCCGACAACCTCAATCCGGTGGGCCGGTTGTACTACGCGGCTTCATCGTTGATTTGCGTTCCGGTGTCGTTGGCGCGGAAGGGTCCGGCGCTGGGCGCGCAAGCCGGCGAGCGACGGTTGCAAGAGGTGATGGTCGACGGCGGCGGATTTACCCGCTTCCGAAGGGCGACGCAGACACCGTTCAACTTGATCTTCGAGGCTCGGCCCTGATCATCCGCCGTGCTCGCTGCGTGCCTCGGCCCCGGTCTCGCCAGGTGCTCGTCGGAGCCGACGTCTTCGCTGTTCTCGTCTGTTGGGTGCGTCATGACGGGCGGACTACCCGGCCGCCGAGGGCCGTCAACCGCCGCCGTGGGCGTTTATCGAGGCCTAGGCTGGGAACGAGGTGACTGTGACGGGCGACCGCAACGATGTCGAGAAGCGCTGGCACGACCCGGCGATGTTCCGGGCCGCGGTGACCTATGTCGTGTCCGTCATCGCGGTGGCCGCAGTTGCCTTCGCCGCCGCCGTTGTCTGGCACGCGCTGATCGCAGGCATCCTGGTGCCCGTCATCCTGTTCGCCGGTGGGGTGGGGGCCCTGGTTCAGGCCTACCGGGTGTGGAAGGCCGAGGGCGTGTGGCCGATCTGGCAGGGCGCGGGCTGGTTTCTGCTCCTGCTGATGCTGGTCTGCCTGGGCGTACCTGTCGCGGTGGCGTAAATCCCGACATCGCGGCTGGTCGCGATTTAGCGCTTGAAACCGTTGTTCGGGTGGTCGAGTGGGGGTGCTCGGATGGGGGCTGTCGCGTGCGCGTCGTGCGGCACCACTCTGCGCGCCGCCGCCAGGTTCTGTGACGAGTGCGGGTCGCCGACGGAGGCCGCGGCCAGTCGCGCCGAGTACAAGCAAGTGACCGTGCTGTTCGCCGATGTCGTCCATTCCATGGAGATCGCCTCTGCGGTAGGCGCCGAGCGGTTGCGCGAGATCATGACAGAACTGGTCAGTCGCGCTACCGCGGTGATCGAGCGTTACGGCGGCACGGTGGACAAGTTCACCGGCGACGGCATCATGGCTCTGTTCGGGGCGCCGAAAGCGTTGGAGGATCACGCTGCCCGCGCGTGTCGGGCGGCATTGGACCTCCAAGCCGAAGCGTCACGGTTGGCCGAGGAGTTCGCGTTGCTCGACCATATCCACCTGTCTCTGCGCATCGGATTGAATTCCGGACAGGTGATAGCGGGCGAGGTCGGCGGTGCCAGGCTGGGCTACACCGCGATCGGTGAGCAGGTCGGGATGGCTCAGCGGATGGAATCGGTGGCCCCGTCGGGCGGAGTCATGCTCAGCGAATCGACGGGACGATTGGTTGTCGACGACGTGATGCTGTCGGAGCCGAAATCGTTGTCTGTCAAAGGTTTCGACCACGACGTGGTCGGATACGAGTTGCTCGGAATGGTGACGTCATCCCGGCAAGGGCCTCGGCGGAGCGCGAAACTCATTGGGCGCGAATGGGAACTCGCCGCCCTGACGGCCATGCTCGATCAGGCCGCGCAAGGACAAGGACGGGTTGCGGCCCTGGTAGGGGCACCGGGGATCGGCAAGAGCAGGCTGGCTTCCGAACTCGCCTCTCTGGCAGCAGCCCGCGGTCTCGACGTGCACTGGGCGGTGTGCGAGTCGCACGCCAGTGACGTTCCGTTTCATGTCGTCGCCGATCTGCTCCGTGCCGGTTCCGACGTCCGTGGTCTCGAGGACGCTGCTGCGCGAGCGCTGATCCGGGAGAGGAACCCCGAGGCCGACCCCGAAGACCTGCTTCTTCTCGACGACCTCCTCGGCATCGCCGATCCGGCAGTGCCGTTGCCGGACATCGATCCTGACGCGCGGCGACGGCGGGTGACGGCTCTGGTCGGCACGGCGATACTGGGCCGCGAGACCCCGGCGGTCTTCCTCGTCGAAGACGTGCACTGGGTGGACGAGGTCAGTGAATCGATGCTGGCTGATTTCGCCGCCGTCGTTCCGCAGAGCCGTTCGCTCGCGGTCATGACCTACCGGCCTGAATACGACGGTGTGCTCTCGCGCATACCCGGTAGTCAGACGACTGTCGCTTGCTCCGCTACCCGGCGCGTCCTCGACGGCGCTGACGACCGAACTGGTGGGTTCCGACCCCTCTTTGGCGGACGTAGCGGGTGCGATCACCGCGCGAGCCAGTGGCAACCCCCTCTTCGCCGAGGAGATCGTCCGCGACCTCGCCGAGCAGGGAGTGCTGACCGGGAAGCCCGGAAATTATCGGTGCACCAGCGAGATTCGTGACGTCAGCGTGCCCGCCACCCTGCAGGCGACCATCGCCGCGCGTATCGATCGACTTGGCGCCGCAGCCAAACGGTGCCTCGGCGCGGCTGCGGTGATCGGAATCCGCTTCGATCCGGGCCTTCTCGAAGCGGCTCGGCGTGGAGCCGGCGGTGCAGGAGCTCATCGGCGCAGAGCTCATTGAGCCGGTGCTGTTCGCGCACGAGAGCCAATATGCGTTCCGGCACCCAATGATTCGCACGGTGGCGTACGAGTCCCAGCTTCGATCGGACCGCGCCGACATACACCGCAGACTCGCCGACATCCTCCGACGGGGGACGCAGCGCGACGAGAACGCAGCTCTGATCGCGGAGCACCTGGAAGTGGCAGGCGACCTGGCGGCCGCCTACGACTGGCACATGAGGGCGGCCAGCATGGTCGGTAACCCGCGACATCCGCGCTGCACAGACCAACTGGCGACGCGCGCGTGACGTCGCTGACCGCCTGTCCGGACAGGAGCCCGACGCTCTGGGTAAACGCATTGCCGCCAGGGCGAGCCTATGTGCATTCGCGTGGCGATCCGACGCCACCATCAACGACACCGGCTTCGACGAGCTGCGCGAACTCTGCGAGATCACCGGCGATCAGGTGTCACTGGCAATCGGGATGGCGGGAGCGGTGACGGCTGCCCTGTTCGACCGTCGTTACCGCGACGCCGCCCGGATAGGCACCGAACACGTCGAGCTGTTGGAGTCGATCGGAGATCCGACGCTGTTCGTCGGGCTCGTCGATTGCGCCCGGTAACGCGACTGTGGCAGGCGGGCGAGGTAACGACGGCATTGCGGCTCATCGATCGGGCGATCGAACTCTCCGACGGCAACCCGTCAGCGGCCAATCTGGTCATGGGTTCGCCCCTTGCGGTGTCTCACGCGTTGCGCGCGGGCTGCCGTCATGTCGCTCGGATTGCCAGGTTTTGTCGAGGAGTTCGATCACGCGGCTGCGCTCGCTCGTGAGGTCGACACGACGTCGTATCTCGCAGTGCTCCTGTGGCAGAACCTTCGCGGTCCTCAACTCGGCGATCGCGATCGATGCCCACGACTTCGACGAAGCGAGAGAGGCGCTGTGCATCGCCGAGCGGTCTGGTGACGACTTCGCCCTCAATTCCGCGCGAAGCGTCCTGGCGTTGGCACTCGCTTCCGGTGATCAGTGGCCTTTCGATCCGACCAGCGTCGTGTCGGAGCTGCTGCAGCTGCGCGAAGACGTGCGCAACCAGCGCTACGCCAACACGATCTGGGTTCCCCGATTCGACCAGATGGTCGCAATGGCGAAGGCCCGCTGTGGTGATCGACGATGGCGCAATCGAGCTGATTCGCTCCGTGATCGACGACGATCTCGCAGCGGGGATCAACCTTCGCGGCGGGTCCCGGCACCAGCCTCTCTGGTCGAGTCGCTGCTGCGCCGCGGCGGCCCTGGCGATCTGGAGGAGGCCGAAGCGGCCATCGAGCGGCTTGCGGCCGAACCGGTCGAACCCGGCTTCGTGCTCTACGAACTGCCGCTGCTGCGGCTGCGCGCCCTGGTCGCCCGAGCCCGCGGCGACCACGCGACCTACGCTCGACTACCGCGACCGCTACCGGGCGATGGCGCGACGGGTGGACTTCAAGCCACATATCGCGATGGCCGAGGCCATGGCCTGAGCCCTCCCGGCATACTTCTCGCGTGACCGCTTCACCTGACCTGCCGCTGGCCGGCGTCCGCGTCATCGAGATCTCCAGCTTCGTGGCCGTGCCGCTGGCCGGGATGACGCTGGCCCAGCTCGGTGCCGAGGTGATCCGCGTCGACCCCGTCGGCGGCGCGGCCGACTATCACCGGTGGCCGCTGGCCGAATCCGGCGCCAGCATCTACTGGGCCGGGCTCAACAAGGGCAAGCGCTCGGTGGCCGCCGACATGCGCTCGCCCGAGGGTCAGCGGCTGATCCAGCGGCTCGTCGTCGACGCCGGCATCCTGATCACCAATGTCGCCGGACGCCAATGGCATTCCTACGAGACCCTGAGCGCGCAGCGTCCCGACCTCATCCACCTCGAGGTCGTCGGCCGTGCCGACGGGTCGACCGGGGTCGACTACACCGTCAACGCCGCCACCGGATTTCCGTTGGTGACCGGGCCGCCGTCGCACACCGGACCGATCAACCACGTGCTGCCGGCCTGGGACGTCAGCTGTGGGCTCTACGCCGTGGTGGCGATCCTGACCGCCCTGCGCCGTCGCGACGCCACCGGGCAGGGCAGCCGCATCCGCCTGCCTCTGGACGACGTCGCGCTGGCGACGGCGGCCAACCTCGGCTTCCTGACCGAGGTGATGGTCAACGGCACCCAGCGTCCGCGGCTGGGCAACAGCCTGTTCGGGCAGTACGGCCAGAACTTCACCAGCAGCGACGGCGTCTCGTTCATGATCGTCGCCCTGACCGCCCGGCACTTCCGCGACCTCGCCGAACTGACCGGGACCGCCAAAGCCGTTGCGGCGGTGGCCGAAGCGCTCGGCGCCGACTTCACCGACGAAGGCCAGCGCTACGAACACCGCGACGTGCTCTCCGGACTGTTCGCCGCCTGGTTCCGCAGCCACACCGCCGACGAGGTGACCGCCGCGCTCTCGGCGAGTTCGGTGCTGTGGGACCGCTACCGCAGCTTCGCCGAGGTCGCCGAGGATCCGCGCGTCACCGCCAACCCGTTGTTCGCCGCCGTGGACCAACCTCGGGTCGGCACCTATCTGGCGCCCGGGCTGCCGATGTCGGTCGACGGCGCGCACACCGCGCCCAAGCCCGCACCGTCCCTCGGTGACGACACCGCCGCCGTCCTGGCCGAGCGGCTTGGCCTCAGCCCGCAGGAGATCGCCGACCTCGTCGAATCAGGCTCGGTGGCAACGTGACTCACGTATCTGCCCCATCTCCTCGAGGTCACGCCTGACGGCGGACGACGTGTTCACCGGGCCGGCCGCCGGACCGCCCGACAAGCGGGCCTACGGCGGGCACCTGGCCGCGCAGGCACTCGCGGCGGCCTGCCGCACCCTCAACCCCGGGCTGGCGCCGACCAGCCTGCACGTGCAGTTCCTGCGCGGCGGTGAGGCCGGGGCGCCGGTGAGCTACCAGGTCGAGCGGGTCTACGACGGGCGCACATCGGCCTCCCGTCGGGTGCTGGCCCGCCAGGACGGCCGGCTGCTGATCACCGCGACCGCCTCGTTCTCCGCACCGGCCGACGGTCCCGAGCATGCCCAACGCTCCACGGCAGCAGCTGAACCCGAGCGACCTGCCCGCGACCGGCCCGCTCGGCCCCGCGCCGTCGCTGCCCCTCGACGAGATCGACATCCGAAGCGAAGATGACTGGAGCACAGGCGAATTCGTCCGCCGACTGTGGTGGCGGATCACCGTGCCACTACCCGACGATCCGCTGGTGCATGCCTGTGCTGCCGTGTACGTCACCGACATCTACGGCATCGACCCCGTGCTGCAGGTGCACGGCCATTCGATGATCGACCGCAGCCACCGCACCGCCACCACGGACTCGTCGATCTGGTTTCATCGCCCGATCCGGGCCGACCGGTGGAACCTGCTGGAGTCACGCTCGCCGGCCGCCGCGCGCGGTCGCGGGCTGATGACCGGCGGCCTGTACGACGCCGACAAGGTGCTGACCGCGACGCTCGTTCAAGAGGGCCTGGCCGTTGTGCGGGACTGAGGCGGCAGGGGACGTGCCCACCTCATAGCGACTTTGTGCCACTGCCGATCGCAGAGTCGCTCGGAGGCGGCACAGGCCCTAGTCGTTCCGACGGTGGCTGCCGGGGCCGCGCGGTACGGTCTGCCCATGAAGTACGGAATCTTCGGCGGCGCCGTCAACACCGGAACACTCGACGATGTGGTGGCGCGAGGCCGCGTCGGCCGAAGCCGACGGCTTCGCCACCTACTGGGCGCCGCACATCTTCGGCCACGACGCCATGACCGCGCTGGCCGTGGTGGGCACCAAGGTGCCGCGCATCGAACTGGGCACCTCGGTGGTGCCGACGTTTCCGCGCCATCCGCACGCCATCGCCCAGCAGGCCCACACGGTGGCGGCCGCGTCGGGAAACCGCTTCACCCTCGGCATCGGCCTGAGTCACAAGATCGTCATCGAGAACATGTTCGGCCTGAGCTACGACAAGCCGGTGCGTCATCTGCGCGAGTACCTGAGCGTGCTGATGCCGTTGTCCCGCAACGAGCCGGCCAACTTCGACGGCGAGATGTACCGGGTGCACGCGCCCGTCAACGCCAACGGCTCCACCGGCTTCGGTGTGGTGGTGGCCGCCCTCGGTGAGCAGATGCTGCGCGTCACGGCGGCCCTTGCCGACGGCACGCTGACCTGGTGCACCGGCCCGGTGACCCTTGCCGGGCACACCATCCCCACCATCACCAGGGCGGCCGAGGAATTCGGGCGCCCGGCACCGCGGGTCATCGCCGCGCTGCCGGTGTGCGTGACGACCGACATCGAGGCTGCCTCGGCGCGGGCCGCCGAAGAGTTCGCCGCCTACGGTGCACTGCCCAGCTACCGCGCCATGCTCGACCGCGAGGGCGTGGCCGGCCCGGCCGACATCGCCATCATCGGCACCGCCGCGCAGGTACAGGACCGCGTCGCCGCACTCGCCGAGATCGGGGTCACCGACTTCGCCGCGGTGGAAGTCGGCGGGAACCCCGACGAAGTCGCCGAGACCCGCGAGGCACTCAAGGCACTGCTGAGGTAGCAGTCCTCAGAGCTCGGCGACCTCGTGCTCCAGCAGTGCCGCCAGCCGTGCCTGCGCGGCCGCCCGCCGGGTCGGGATGTGCTGGGACGGGAACAGGGTGTCGACGGGCTCGTACTCCTTGAGCGTGCGCCGCGCCACCGTCAGCTTGTGCACCTCGGTCGGACCGTCGGCGATGGCCAGCGACTCGGCGGCCACCATCATCTTCACGAACGGCATCTCGTCGGACACCCCCAGCGCGCCGTGCAGGTGCATGGCGCGCTGAACCACGTCGTGAAGCACCTGCGGCATAGCGACTTTCACCGCTGCGATGTCGCGGCGCACCGTCTGGTAGTCGTGGTACTTGTCGATCTTCCACGCCGTGCGCAACACCAGCAGACGGAACTGCTCGATCTGGATCCAGCTGTCGGCGATCTTCTCCTGCGTCATCTGGTAGTCGCCCAGCGGGCCCCGCCGCGTCTGCCGCGACACCGCCCGCTCGCACATCATGTCGAATGCGCGCCGGGCCAAGCGCGATCGTGCGCATGGCGTGGTGCACGCGGCCGCCGCCGAGCCGGGTCTGCGCGATCGCGAACGCCTGACCCTCACCACCGAGCACGTGATCGGCCGGCACCCGGACGTCGTTGTAGCGGATGTAGCCGTGTCCGGCGCGTTCGTCGGACTCACCGCCGACGCCGACGTGCCGGATGACCTCGATCCCCGGCGTCTCGGCGGGAACGATGAACAGCGACATCTTCTGGTGGGTGCGGGCCTCGGGATTGGTCACCGCCATCACGATGAAGAACGCGGCGTTGCGGGCGTTGGAGGAGAACCACTTCTCACCGTTGATCACCCATGAGTCGCCGTCACGCTCGGCGCGGGTGGTGAACAGGCCCGGATCGGACCCACCCTGCGGCTCGGTCATCGAGTAACACGACGAGATCTCACCGTCGAGCAGCGGCTGCAGGTAGCGCTTCTTCTGCTCGTCGGTGCCGAACAGCGCGAGGATCTCGGCGTTGCCGGAGTCGGGAGCCTGCGATCCGAAAACCGAAGGCGCCCAGCGTGATCGGCCGACGATCTCGTTCAGCAGGGCCAGCTTGACCTGACCGTAGCCCTGACCGCCCAGATCCGGGCTCAGGTGCGCGGCCCACAGCCCCTGCTCCCTGACCTGCTGCTGCAGGGGCCGCAGCACCTCGAGAACCTCGGGGTTCTTCTTCTCGTAGGGGTCCAGCGGCGCGAAGTCCAGCGGTTCGAGTTCGTTGCGCATGAAGTCCTCGACCCAGTCGAGCTTCGCCTGGTACTCCGGGTCGGTTTCGAAATCCCACATGAGACCAAGCTAGGGCACGACGACCGCGCGGCCGACGACGCGTCCCTCGTGCAGGTCGTGGTAGGCCGTCACCGCGTCGTCCAGTGCATAGGTGGTGTGCTCGACGGTGATGTCGCCGCGCGCGGCCAGCGCCAGCAGTTCGACGAGCTCGGGCCGGGTTCCCCAGTAGGTCGCGGTGATGCTCACCTCGTGCGGCTGGGAGAAGTACGACACCGGAATCTCACCGCCACCGATGCCGACGATCGTCACGTCGGCCATCGTGCGGGCCGCGCTGCGGGCCAGGTTCATCGTCGCCGTCGCCCCGACGAAGTCGATCAGCACGTCGGCGCCGCGGCCTCCGGTGAGCTCCCGAATCGCCTGCGCCGCATGGTCGTCGGAGGTCAGCGTGTGATGGGCGCCGACCTTGCGGGCCAGTTCCAGTGCCTCGGGCTTGACGTCGACGGCGATCACCTGGGCTGAGGTCGTCGCCCGGGCGATCTGCACACCGACGTGACCGAGTCCGCCCACGCCGATCAAGACGATCGTCGCATCCGGGGTGAGCTTGGGCCACGAGCGCCGGATCGCGTGATAGGACGTCAGGCCCGGCATCCGTCAACGGGGCGGCGGTGACCGGATCCAGGCCGTCGGGAAGTGGGACGAGGAACCGCTCGTGCGGCACCAGCAGGATAGTCGGCCATCCCGCCGTCGGCGCCTAGGCCGCCCCCGTTGACCCCCGACGGCCGCTCGCAGTAGTTCTCGATCCCCACCGCGCAGTGCGCGCAGGAGCCGCATCCCCACGGGCCGTACACCGCCACCGCATCGCCGACGGCGACGCCACCGACCCCGTCGCCGAGCGCGTGCACCCAGCCGGCGTTCTCGTGACCGAGCGTGAAGGGCAACTGCCACGGCGCCATGTCCGCGTCGAAGTCGTACATGATGTGCAGATCGGAGTGGCAGGCCCCCGCGGCGCCGATCCTGACCACCACTTCGCCCGGTCCGGGAACCGGGTCGGCGACCTCGAGCAACTCCGGGCCCTGTTTGAATCCGACCATCCGCAGCGCGCGCATGCCTCGATTACACCGGGTCGCTCCGGGTACCGGTGACCGAATGCGGCATGCTGCGACAGTGCTGTTGCTCAGCCGGGTCACCGGTCAGGACGTTCTGGGACCCGACGGTCGGGTCATCGGCCGGCTTGCCGACCTGACCGCCGACCTGGTCGAGGAGTCCGGCCCGCATCTGGTCGACCGCGTGCTGGTGCGGCGAGGTCGTGGCTCGTATCTGCTGGTCCCGTGGGAGCGGTGGCCAACCTCGGACACAACCAGCTGGTGCTGGCCGTCGATGCCGCCGACACCGAGCGCTACGCCGTCGACAACGTCACCGAGGCGCTCGGCGAGCACGAGATCCTGCTGGTGCGCGATGTGCTGGACACCCAGATCGTCGACGTCGTCGGCACCCGACTGGCCCGCGTCGCCGATGTGGTGCTGGCCCGCACCGCCGAGGGCCGGCTCGAGTTGCTCGGCGTGGAGGTGGGCTTCGGCGGTGTGCTGCGCCGGCTGCGGCTGCCCGCGCTGGCGCGCGCCGGCGAGGACATCGTGGCGTGGACGGATCTGCATCTGACCTCCGAGCGGGGCCACGCCGTCCAGCTCGGCACGCCGCGAGCCGCGGTGCACCATCTCAATGCCCGCGGGCTGGCCGAGTTGGTCAGCCGGGTGGACACCGAGTCGGCCACCGAGATCCTGGCCGTGACCGGACCCGGCGTGGCCGCCGACGTCGTCCGTACCGCCCATCCGTCGGTCGGTGAACGAATCCTGCGGGCCATGCCCGGCCCGGTCGCCGCCCGGATCGTGGCTGCCATGCCCGCCGAGCACGCGGGCCGGTGGCGGGCTCTGCTGCAACGCGCCCCCGGGCGGGGCTTCTTGCGCTCGCACGTATGGCCGCGCCGCCGCCACCGCACCGGATCCGCGTCATGAAGCTCGCCGGCCGCAACGCCCGGCTCGGCGCGCTGCTGGCCGTCGTCGGACCCGGGCTGCTGGCCGGGTTGTCCGACGACGATCCGGCCGGCATCACCACCTACTCGGTGCTCGGCGCCGACCACGGCTACCAACTGCTGTGGGTGCTGCTGCTGTCCACGATCGCCCTGATCGTCTTCCACACCCTGGCCGCGAAGATGGGCGTGGTCACCGGGCAGGGCCTGATCGGACTGGTGCGCCAGCGCTACGGCGTCGGGTGTCGGCGGTGCGGTGCTGGCCGCACTCGTGGTGGCCAACATCGGCACGACGTGCGCCGAATTCGCCGGTATCGCAGCGGGATTCGAGCTGTTCGGCATCAGCCGCTACATCAGCGTGCCCGCCGCCGCGGTGACCGTGTCGCTGCTGGTGCTACGGGGCAGCTTCCGGCGCGTCGAGCTGTTCCTGCTGCTGCTGTCGACGGTGTTCCTGGCCTACATCGCCTCGGGGTTCATGGCCAAACCCGACTGGGGTGCCGCGCTGCAGGGCACCCTGGTGCCGACGATGCCGATGACGGGTCAGGCCATCGCGATCGTCACCGCAACCCTGGGCACCACGCTGGCTCCGTGGGGGCTGTCGTTCATGCAGTCCTATGCGGTGGACAAGAAGCTGCGAACCGAAGACCTGGCGCTGGAACGCATCGACGTCATCACCGGAGCGGTGCTCACCGGTGTCATCGGCTTCTTCGTCGTGGTGGCCTGCGCGGCCACCCTGCACCGCGACGGGCGCAGCATCACCGACGCTGCCGACGCCGCGGTCGCCCTCAAGCCACTCGCCGGGAGTGCCGCCTCGACACTGTTCGCCGTCGGGCTGATCGGCGCTGCGTTCCTGGCGGCGTCGATCCTGCCGCTGTCGACCGCCTACTCGGTGTGCGAGTACGCCGGCGTGGAAGCCGCCGTCGACGACCCGTACCGCGAGGCCAAGACGTTCTACATGACCTACGGCATCGTCACCTTCATCGGCGGCGCCATCGTCTTGGCTCCCGACGCCCCGCTGGTCACGATCCTGGTCGGCACCCAGGTGCTCAACGCCGTGCTGCTGGTGCCGTTGCTGTTCGCCATGATCGGGATCGGCCGCGACCGCGCGCTGATGGGCCGCTTCGTGATCGGCCGCGGCGCGATGGCCGTCTACGTCGTGACCACGGCCGTGGTGGTGTCGTGTGTCGTCGCGCTCGGTATCACCACCGTTCTGAGCTGATCGCGGGAAGATCGGCACGTGAGCACCCCCACCGCCGTCCGCCTGGAAGTCGACGACGCCGGCGTGGCCGTGCTCACCCTCGACGGCCAGGATCGCCTCAACGCGTTCTCCGGGGAGACGGCCCGCGCGCTCGGCGACGCCTACCGCCGCTGTGACGGCGACGACGCCATCCGCGCCGTCGTCCTCACCGGGGCCGGCCGGGCGTTCTGTGCCGGCGCCGACATGTCGGCCCAGGCGGGCTCGTTCGACAGCCCCGACGCCGGGTTCAGCGCATCGCCGGTGCAGCCGCCGGCGTGGCGGGTGCGCAAGCTGGTGATCGCCGCGATCAACGGCCCGGCGATCGGCATCGGTTTGACGCTGGCTCTGCAGTGCGACGTCCGGCTGGTGGCCCAGGACGCCAAGCTCGCCGTCCCGCAGGTGCGTCGGGGCATGGTCGGCGACTGCGCGGTGCACTACACGCTGCGCCACGCCGTCGGCCTGGCCGTCGCCGCCGACGTCCTGCTCACCGGTCGTACTTTCACCGGGCGCGAAGCCGCCGACCTCGGGATCGCCAGCCGGGCACTACCGGCCGAGGAGGTGCTGCCCGCCGCGCTGGAACTGGCCCGCGATGTGGCCGTCAACGCCAACCCGGCGTCGGTGGCCTACAGCAAGCGCCTGCTCTGGGCCGCAAAGAACGCCGACGAGGTCGCCGATGAGGAGACTACGGTTCACCTGAAACTGATGGGCGGACCGGACGCCGCCGAAGGACCGGCCGCCTGGCGTGAGCACCGGTCACCGCGATGGCGCTCCAGGGCCAGTGAGACAGGAGATCCCGCATGACCAAGACCACCGCCGAGGTGCTCGACGGCGTCGACCTGACCGGCCGCACCGTCGTCATCACCGGCGCCTCGTCCGGGCTGGGTCTGCAGACCGCGCTGGCCATGCAGTCCGCCGGAGCCGAAATCATCGCCGCGGTAAGGGATGTCGACAAGACGCGTGCGGCCATCGACTGCGAGACAGTGGTGCTCGATCTCACCGACCTGCGCTCGGCCAGGACCGCGGCGGCGACGATCGCCGACCGGCACGACCGCATCGACGTGCTGATCAACAACGCCGGGGTGATGGCCCCGCCCCTGTCGCGAACCGCTCAGGGTTACGAAATGCAGCTCGGCACAAATCATCTCGGCCACTTCGTCTTCACCACGGGCCTGGCCGACCGGCTTTCCGACGGCACCCGGATCGTCAACCTGAGCAGCCGCGGGCATCTGTACGGCGGTATCCGCTGGGAGGACCCCAACTTCGAGGACGAATCGGCCTACCACAAGTGGCGGGCCTACGGTCAGAGCAAGACCGCGAACGTGTTGTTCACCGTCGAAGCCGAACGGCGCTGGGGACCGCGTGGCGTGCACTCCTTCGCCGTGCACCCGGGTGTCGTGGTCACCGAGCTGGCCCGCCACATGACCTCCGACGACTACAGCGGGAGGCTGGCCAACCTCGACGTCACCGACGTCGAGCACGGCGCGGCCACCAGCGTCTGGGCGGCCACCTCGCCCGAACTCGACGGAATCGGCGGGCTCTATCTCGAAGACTGCCGGATCGCCGAGCCGATGCGGGAGGGCACCGAAGGCGGGTACGCCCCCTTCGCCGTCGACCCGGAGGAGGCCGCCCGACTGTGGGTATGGTCGCAGCGGCAGGCCGATCTGCATTTGGGTGACTAGCCTTGTGGGGTGGCCATAGACGTCCGCCCCGCCCGCCGATCCGATATTCCGGCTCTGGCGCGCGCTCTGGCGCGGGCATTCCAGGACGATCCGGTGATCACCTGGGTGCAGCCGGACGCCGAACGGCGCACCGCCGCGCTGCCGGGACTGTTCGGCGCGCTGTCCCGGCACCACTTCCTGGCCGGCCGTGGGACGGAGGTGGCCACCTCCGACGAGGGCTTCGGCGCCGCCGCGCTGTGGGATCCGCCGGGCCGATGGCAGCAGTCCCCCCGCGAACAGATCGCCATGCTGCCGGCGGTCCTGCGGGCCTTCCGCGGCCGGCTCGCCGTCGGGCGTGAAGTCACCGACCTGATGAAGGAGCACCATCCCGAGGAGCCGCACTGGTATCTGGCGGTCCTGGGCAGCGACCCCAAGGTTCGCGGCGGCGGCTTCGGCCGCGCGCTCATGCAGTCCCGGCTGGACCGCTGCGACGCCGAGTACGCCCCCGCCTACCTCGAGTCCAGCAACCCGGACAACGTGCCGTACTACGAACGTTTCGGTTTCGAGGTGACCGGGGAGATCGTGCTGCCCGGCGGCGGTCCGTCGCTTTGGCCGATGTGGCGTAATCCACGATAGGGGCGCCTGCGCATAGAGCAAACACATCGACCCCTACCCGATGGTCGGTTAACCCAAAGAACCGGGTAGCACAGCGGGCATAGGGCACGAAGGCGGTGTTGACAGGTGCGGTGGGTCTTGCACCTCAGGATTACCCACGTCCGCAGAGATCAAAGGCGGTCAGCGCCGACGCCCCGACGGAAAGTGGCGCCGAACTTGGCTCAAGTTCGTAGTGGGTTACTTTGACGGCGCTATGCATAGTCCTATTCGCCGTTGGCGTGTAGCGCTTGCGCTGATTCTGCGGCCGCTTGCAGCCGGGTGATGATGTGATCGGGATCGATCTCTTGGCCGCGCCGGTTACTCGCGTCGGCGTCGATCGGTAAGCGGATTGCCACGTCGGTGCCATTGGGGTCGCGGTACCACAAGCACACTCCGGTGGCGTCGTTTGTGGCGCGGTGGTGGCGGGAGCCGATCGCGACGAGTCGCTCGTGGACGTCGAGGGCAGCGATCACGGAGGGGGCCGACACCGTGAGTGAAATGACCCCAGCGACTTCGGGATTGGCGTTCATCGCGATCTCGGAATGCTCGATAATAACCCTTAGCCCGGCTGTCTCGACGACCGCGGTTCGGTGACCGACTATGCGTGGATCCGCGCCGAGAAGGGTGCCCCACCAGGCTCGCATCGAATCCCACTCGTGGGTCAGCAGGACAATCTCGTCAAGGTGTGGGTTCATAGATCTCCTTGCCGGTGGCCGACAGACCTAGTTGATTCATCGCCGCACCGAGCGCGTCGGCGTATCCACTGCTCGATGGGTCAAGCACTGCGGCGATGTGAGAATCCGGGCGCAGCAGTAGCGCCTGCCCTGCCGCTAGCGAACGCAGCGGCTCTCTGCACGCCGCGAGGTCGACGCCGATCACCGTCAGTGGGTGTCCGACCGCTGTCTGCGCGTCGCGCCAACTCGACTCGTGTTGCGACGCGGCCAAAACCGTCAGCGTGTTGCGCGCCGGGAGGTCGAGCGTGGAGACTCTCACTCCGTTGTACTGGATCCACGCGTGCGGTAGCCGTCCGCCCACGCGCACGACCGGCGTATAGAACTCGATGTCCCCGCGGTCGGTGGATATGTCGCCCTCGATGAGGAATCCGCTGTCATAGTGCACACCGAGATCGAGTCCCCACGTTCGGTAATGGCTACCCTGGCGGGAGATCACCTCCTGCACCGCGTACCGGATGCGTGCTCCGATGCGACCCCGGGAAGTCACCGGGCGAATCCGCTGCAGCGCCACCGCCATGAGGGCGGCCAGTATCCGGCGTGACGCAGTGCGCGGCAACGCAGCCATCAGTCGGGATCCGGCCAGAGCCTGCATCGCGTGCATACCTGATCGGGGCAATCCGAGCGCGTCGAAAACATCCATCAGACCGTAGAAGTTCTTCACTGAATGCTCGCTGTTGGCGGTGCCGACCGGTCGACGTTCCGCGTCGTAGGTGTCGAGCAGATCAACCGGAGCACGACCTGAGATTTCCCACGCCAGTTTCCAGGCCAGGTTGTGGGCATCGTGCACGCCGGTGTTGAGCCCGAGACCGCCGGTCGGCGGGAAGCGGTGCGCGGCGTCGCCGATCAGGAATGTACGTCCTTTGCGATATTGATTGGCGATCTGCGCCGTCATCGCCCAGCTCTGCACCGAGTGGATGTCGACGGCCAATTCCTTGTCTCCCACCGCATCTCGGATTTTGCGCCGACAATCGTCGGCGGTGAAGTCCTCGAGACGCTGAACCGGCGGGAAGTAGGGAATCTGGAAGACGAAGTCATCGGGTGAGCTGTGCACGATGATGATTCCAAGCCCGCGTGGGGTGAAGGTGAAGATGACGGGGCCTCGGCGGGACCACAGATAGGGACGCAGGTCAGCGCTAAAGTGAACGCTGATCACGTGTTGAAGCACAGGGCCGAGCACTTGGAGTCCGCATGTGCGCCGGACAAGGCTGCCCGCACCGTCGGCGCCGATCAGATACCGACCTGTCGCGACCCACTCGCCATCGCCGTCTGGGCCGGTGACTCGAACTTCAACGCCATCGGAGGTTTCGCGGTGACTTTGGTACACGCTGCCGCGGTGGAACTCGACCCGCTTGCACGCTTCGACCTGATCCCACAGCAACTGCCCGAGTACGTGTTGCGACAGATTCGCGGCGCGAGTCGGACTCAGGGTCTGAAGCGATTGGGCTTCAGTCGATTCAGGGTCGTATATGGTGATCCGGCCCAGTTCGGGTCCGGTCAGACTGGTGGCATAAATGCCGTCGCGCAGTTCGTATATCCGCGAGCTGAGGCGGCGCACATCGTGTTCGAGGCCCAGTTCGCGGAAGACCTCCAGTGTGCGGGTGGAGAGCACATGTGCGGCCGGGTGGGTCGACGGGGCCATTCGTCGTTCGACGACGAGGGTGTCGATTCCGTATTCGGCGAGTAGCAGAGCGGCCGTCGCTCCGGCTGGACCCGCACCGACGATCAGGACCCGAGAAGTGCTCATGTCACTACTCCGTGGCGCCGAGTTCGGTGTCCGTCACGCCAGGCACCAGCTCTCGCGGGATCCATCGTCCTCGCCCCTTCCAAGCCGCGATTGCCGGAGTCTATATCTGAAGCTGAACCGTCCCCGATTTTTTGCGCACGTTGCTGTGCGCTGGGCTGTATGGAGTCGGCTTGCTTGACTTTTGGTCACGCGTTTCCGTGCCCAAGCGTTACCCCGAGGAGTTCCGCCGCAAGGTGCTTGATCTGGTGGCGCCCAGGAACTCGGCGCGGTCACCGCTGCCGCGGTCGAGGCAAGCCGCCCCCTTTCTACGACTGGACATTGACCTGTATCGACTCCCACGTGCCCGAACTGCGACGCCTGGCGAGGAGCGGTCGCTACCACCGAGGCGTCCCCTGTGGACCCAAAGGTCGGAAAGCGAGTAATTGAACCGGCTGGGATTGCTACCCGTATCCCTCTATGCAGTCGTATCCCGTGCCGAAGGCCCACAGCCAGCTATTATCGGGGTGGGTTCGCAGCCCCTGACCCGGTTTGCGGTGGACGGGACCCGGCTCAACAGAGGGTGAGCGAGAGGACATAAAAACCGCCATGCCGATCAAATACGAAGTTGAACGCGACATCGTCGAGTATCTTCGCGCGCATTACAGCATCGAACCCGATGAGATCACCGACGAATCGACGCTTGATGATCTGGGACTCGATTCGCTGGGAGTTCTCGCCATCGCGGACATCGTCGAGAAGAAGTACGGCATTTCGCTCGACGACGAGCGAATTGCAGGGGTGCGCACACTCTCCGACTTCAAGGATCTCGTCGTCTTGAAGATAGCCGAAATGGCCTGACCGCCCGCGCCGTCTCGTCGGCAACCCGATCATTGGAGGCACGTCAGCATGAGTGCATACATCACGGCCACCGGCGTTTTTCTCCCTGGCTACCCGGTTCCCAACGACGAAATCGAAGACTACATCGGAAAGGCGGGACACGCGTCCGCCGATCTGAAGGACTTGATTCTCGCGAACTGCGGAATCAAGACCCGCCACTACGCGATCGACAAGAAGCAGCAAACCGTCATCTCGAATGCGGCGATGGCGGCCGGTGCGGTGCGCAACGCCGCCGAGCGCGCCGGACTCGGACCCAGCGAGGTCGAACTGCTGACGGCGGCGACGACGCTGCCGGACCTGATGGGTCCCGGGCATGCCAGCATGGTGCACGGCGAGCTGGGCTACGGCCCGCTCGAGATCTCGACCGCACACGGCATCTGCAGTTGCGGGATGATGGCGCTGAAGAACGCATACCTGCAGGTGGCGATCGGCGAGAAGCGCAACGCGATCTGCGTCGCCAGCGAGTTCGCGTCACGTGGGTTCAAGAGCACCCGCTACGACGAGATGAGGGCGATCTCGGAGGATGGGTCGTTGCCGATGGAAACCGCGTTCCTGCGGTACATGCTCTCCGACGGCGCGGGCGCCGCGGTGATCGAGAACACGCCCGCGACGTCGGGGATCAGCCTTCGCATCGACTGGATCTCGCTGACGTCGTACGCGAACACGGAAAAGGCGTGCATGTACTTCGGCAGCAACGACAACGCATGCTCGAAGACCTGGGCTGACTACCCGACCGCCACGGCAGCCGCGGCCGACGGTGCGCTCGCTGCGCGGCAGAAGCTCTCCTTGTTGCCGCACCTGGTACGCGTCGGAATCGACGAGTACCAACGACTTTGCGCCATGGGCAAATTCGACCCGGAGAAGGTGACGTGGTTTCCCGCGCACTACTCGAGCGAACGCATGAAGACCCTCATGTTTGGCGAGTTATCCCGGCGCAACGTTGCGATGGGCCGGCCCGAGATGTGGTACAGCAACCTCACGAGAGTCGGAAATATCGGGAGTGCAGCCATCTTCGTCATCCTCGACGAGATGATGACGAACGGCCTGATCAAGGACGGCGACACGCTGCTGTGCATGGTGCCGGAATCCGGCCGGTTCGTGGTCTCGTTCATGCATCTCACGGCGGTCTCGGCCGCTTCGGCGTCGGAAACCCGGCTATGACCAGGGCGTTCGAGGCTCGCCCGGCCGAGCAGCCTCCCCTTCGGGCGGTCGTGTACCTCTATTCGCAGACCGGTCAGCTGCGCGAGGTCGCCGAAGCATTGACCGCTCCGCTGGTCGCCCGCGGGTGGGACATCCGCTGGGTGGACGTCCAACCGCGCGTCGCGTTCCCGTTTCCGTGGCCGATTCGGCGATTCTTTGGGGTGTTCCCCGCGGCGGTGGATCCGGAGGCGCTCGTGGAGCTCGTCGAGCCGGCGGGCGGCTTCGAAACGGAGCCAGAGGAATTGGCGATCCTGGCCTACCAGGTGTGGTATCTGGCGCCCTCGCTTCCCATCCGGTCGTTGCTGAAAACACATCCCGAGGCCTTCCGGGATCGAAGGGTCGTCTCGCTGATCGCGTGCCGCAACATGTGGTACTCGGCGGCTATTGAGATGCGCGGGCTGTTGCGATCCGCGGGTGCCCGGTCCGTCGGGGTGGTCGCCACGACCGACACACAGCCCCAGGCGATATCGCTCGTGACCACCCTGCGCTGGCTGCTGACCGGCAGGCGCGAACCCTTCCTTTGGTTCGCGCGGGCCGGCGTCGGCGCCACCGAACTCGCCAGGGTCGCCGACGTGGGGCGACTCATCGCCGAGTCGGGGCGGTGTTCGCAGGACGCGGCCCCCATCGTGCCCACCCTGGCGGCGGCGGATCTCCTTGCGGGGAAGGTGTTTCGCAGGTGGGGCGCGACGGTCAGGTCAGCGCGGCGATTCGGCTCCCTGGCGCAGGCCGCGAGCTTGGCCATCTTCGTGGTTGGCTTGGGAATTGGCATCGGGGTCGGTCTGCCGCTAATCGCGTGCGCGGCACTCGCGGGCGGCGCGCGGTTCGACGCGGTGGTGGGTGGTTTCGTGCGTCACCGGATCTCGTTCGGCGGGACAGCGGTCGACCAGGCGGTGAATGGCTCGGCAGGTGGTGAACCGGCGACAGCGAGCCGGAAGGGAGACTCCGATGACCGCTGACGCTTCGGAGTATGAGGAACTTACCGACTGGCTGACGATGAAGGTGGCTGGATACCTCAACGTTGCGCCGGACACGATCGACATCGACATCCCGTTGGCCGATTGTGGGATCGACTCCATCTTAGGCATGACGCTGTGCGCGGACCTGCAGTACGAGAAGGGATTCGCCGTCGAAACCACCATCGTGTGGGATTACCCGACCATCGATGCCATCGCGACGTATCTGGCCGCCGACCGAGCCGTGCCGTGACGCCGATTGCCGTGGTCGGTATCGACCTCCGCTTCCCGGGCGCGCCCGACAAGGACGCGTTCTGGCGACTGCTGATGGACGGCGTCGTCACCGACACCGAAGTGCCGTTGGAGCGTTGGGATATCGACGCCTATTACCACCCCGACGGTGTCGCCGGATCGATGAACACCCGACGCGCCCACTTCATCGACGACGTCGACGCATTCGACTATGACTTCTTCGGCATCGCGCCGGTCGAGGCGGCGGCGCTCGACCCGCAGCAGCGACTGCTGCTGCAGGCGTCATGGCGCGCACTGGAAGATGGCGGAATCGATCCCCGATCGCTGGCCGGCACGCCAACCGGGGTTTTCGTCGGAATGATGTCCAGCGAGTGGAGCAGTGTTCAATTGCTCGACTTCGCCGGCGTCACGGCATTTCGCGGTGCGGGGAGCGGCTACTTCATGACGGCCAACCGCATCTCATACCACCTGAACCTCACCGGACCGAGCATGGCCATCGATTCCGCCTGCTCGTCATCGTTGATGGCGGTGCACCAAGGCTGCGCTGCGCTGCGTTCCGGTGACACCGACACTGTCATCGCCGCCGGTGCGAATCTGCTTCTTACACCTGCGCTTTCGATCTTTTACACGCAGGCCGGGCTCTCCGCGCCGGATGGCCGCTGCAAACCGTTTGGACAAGGCGCCGACGGCATCGGCCGAGGTGAGGGCGTGGCCGCAGTGGTGCTGCGCCGACTGGACGACGCCATTGCCGACGACCAGCCGATCTACGCGGTGGTGAAGGGTTCGGTCGCCAACCACGATGGCCGCAGCAACGGGATCACGGCCCCGAGCCGCCGTTCGCAGGTAGAGCTGATGCGCCGCGCGCTCAGTCTCGCCGAGGTCGAGCCCGAACAGATCGCCTTCGTCGAAGCGCACGGCACCGGCACTTTTCTCGGCGACATGATCGAGGCCAACGCTCTGGGCGATGTCCACAAGACGCGCGGCGACGAGCCATGTCTGCTGGGTTCGGTCAAGGGAAACATCGGACATACCGAGGGCAGCGCGGGGATTGCGGCGTTCATCAAGGGGTGCCTGGCGCTGCACCACCACGTGCTGCCGCCGACAGTGTTCGGCGACAGCGCCAATCCGGGATTACAGCTGGACGCGCAGGGGCTGCGGCTGGTGGAGAGGCCGGAGCCGTTGCCGGCCAATGCGCTGGGCGGGGTGAGCTCATTCGGGCTGGGCGGCAGCAATGCCCACGTGGTGCTGGAATCGGCGCCGGCCGCACCGGTACCCGACCCGGGTGCGACCGGTGTGCTCACGCTATCGGCGCCCTCCGAGCAGGCACTGCGGCGCAACGCCGAGTCCATCGCCACCGCGCTGCACAACCTCGATGATCAATGGGTGGCCTCCTGGTGCCGCGCGACCAATGTGGTGAAGCGATCGCATCGGCATCGTCTGGTGCTGGACGGCAACCGCCGCACGCTGGTCAAAGGGCTGGGGGAGTTCCTCGCCGGTACCCGCGCCGACCTGGCGTCGTCCGCCCCGCCGCGCAAGGTCGCGGCCGGGGTTGGGCTGTTGTGCCCTGGGCAGGGGACTCAGTACCCGGGCATGACGCGGCCGCTCTACGACGCCAATCCCGTGTACCGGGAACATCTGGGTGCCGCGGCGGCCGCCCTCGACCCGCACCTGCCTGCGGGCCTGTTCGCTGCGGTCTTCGGCGACGATCCCGACCTCGATCACACCAGCCTCGCGCAGCCGGCGTTGTTCGCAGTTTCCTACGCGCTGGGAAAGACATTGCTGCAGAGCGGGATCCGTCCCGTATTCGGGATCGGCCATAGCATCGGCGAGGTCGCCGCCGCCTGCTTGGCGGGCGTGCTGTCAGTCGATGATGCGGCCAGGCTCATCGCGGTCAGGGGACGGCTGATGGGCGCGTTGCCCGCCGGTGGGGCGATGATCGCGGTCGATTTCGGCGTCGAGCAGGCCGAGGCACTGGTGGCCGACGAGCCCGGGTGCGCGATCGCGGCGGTAAACGGGCCACGCTCGGTGACCATCTCCGGTGCCGCAGACGCGGTGGCGCGGGCCCGCGCGGCGGTTCGTGGCCAAGGTGGCCGAGCGGTGAACCTGACCGTCTCGCACGCCTTTCACTCGCCGCTGATGGAGCCCATGGTGGCGGAGTTCCGGCGCGAGATGTCGGGGCTGGCGCCGGGTCCGGCGCAGTTCCGGCTCTTCTCCACCGTTCTCGGCAGGGAAGTCGAGGGCCACGAAATGAACGCCGACTATTGGGCGAACCAGATCTGTTCGCCGGTGCGGTTTTTCGACGCCGTCCAGGCCGCCGTCCTCGCGGCAAGTGCCGACTATGTCGCCGAGGCGGGTCCGCGATCCACGCTGCTCACGCTGGCCCGACAATGCGGACTGCCGCCGCAGACCCGGTCGCTGGCATTGTGCGCCGGAACGGATTCCAACGGAACGGAGCTGCTGAGCGTGGCTGCGACATTGCTGCGCGACGGGTACTCGCCCGACCTGTCGCCGTTGTACGGCGGGCCTGCCGGCCCGCTGCCCCGGATTCCGCCGTACGTCTTCGACACCTCGAGTCGGTTCTGGTTCGACGGCCCGGTCTCCGCCGCGGTGCCGACGGCCCAGCCCACGGTGGTCACGCCCGTCGCCGAGCGGCAACAGCCTGCACGGGTCCCCACCGCATCAGAGGGCGCGGTCCTGGCGGTGATCGCCGATGTCGGCGGCTATTCTGTGGGCGAGCTTGCCCGGTCCAGCCGGCTCAGTGATGATCTGGGCTACGACTCGCTGCTACAACTTCGCCTTTTCGACCGGCTGCGCGCGGACTATCCACAGCTCGGGCATATCGCCATCGTCGAGGTGCTGCCGAAGATTCACAGCGTCGGCGACGTCGTCGACTTCGTGGTGGAGCGGCTCGGTCCGACGGGAGGCGTGTCGCGGTGACGCCCGTCGAGTTGGTGTGTTTTCACCACGCCGGCGGTGGGTCAGCATCCTTTCATCCGCTGCGCCGGGTGCTGGCGGCCCTGGGCGTCGAGGCGACACTCACGACGGTGAAACTGCCCGGACGGGAGTCGCGCTTCGATGAGGCGCGCTACGTCGACGCCGACACGTGCGTGCGGGGCCTGGCCGACGAGCTTGACGACTTGCTGAGCCGACCCCATGTCCTGCTCGGCCACAGCATGGGCGCTTTGCTGGCGTATTCGCTTGCCCAACAACGTATTTCGCGCGGCCTGTGCGCGCCGGAAGCGGTTATCGTCGCGGCCTACCGCGCTCCACACCTGCGCACACCGATGCACGATCTGCACCTCGGCGACGATCACGAGCTAGCCGCGGAGCTGACGCGCTACGGCGGGTTGCCCGCCGAGATCCTGTCCCGTCCCGAATGGCTTGAGCTGTTTATGCCCATCGTCCGCGACGATCTGCGGATCTGCCAGTCCTACCGGTTCTCGGGTGAGCCGCCGTTGCCGTGCCCGTTGCACATCTTCGGCGGCCGCAACGACCCGCTGGCGCCGCCGGACACGTTGGCCGCCTGGTCGAGTCATTCGGCGCAACCCCAACCCGTCCGTCTCTTCGCTGGCGACCACTTTCTGTTCCGTCGGCCGGACCCGGAGTTGGTAGTCGCGGTTGCACGCATTGTGGACGACGAGGCACTGGAAAGGATCTGATCCGATGAGCATCTTTACCCGCGACGTATTCGCCTCTGCGGCATCGTCACCGCACGGCTTGAACGTCGGCACGCTCGCCGATCCCGTGCGGTTGAACTGGCGCGAAGTCCACGAACAGGCGAAGCGGATGGCCGGATGCCTGGCCGCCTGGGGAATTGGCCGCCACGGCTCGGTCGCGGTGCTGGCCGCCAACGCGGCGGATGTCGCACCGCTAGCGCAAGCGATCTGGATGCGTAGCGCCGCGCTGACGATGCTGCAGCAGCCGACACCACGCGCCGACCTGGCGGTCTGGCTCGGCGACACCGTGCGGGCGATCCGGATGATCCGAGCCGACGTGGTTGTCGTCGGAGAGCCGTTTCTGATGGCGCTGGATCACCTGGCGGCCTACGGTGTGGCCGTCTGCACTGTGGAGTCGATGCGCGGCGCCGGGCCGATCGAACCGGAGGACGCCGATGAGGCGGATATCGCTCTGCGGCAGCTCACCTCGGGGTCGACCGGCATACCGAAGGCGGTGGAGATCAGCCACGGGAATCTCGCCGCGAACACCGTGGCGATCAGCGCAGGGCTGGAGATCGACATCGACCGGGACGTAGTCGCGAGTTGGCTGCCGTTGTCGCACGATATGGGCATGATCGGGTTTATCTGTTTCCCCATGCAGTTGGCGCTCGAAGCCGTCGTGGTCACGTCCGATCAGTTCCTGCGGCGGCCGATTGTGTGGGCCGAGTTGATCAGCAGGCATCGGGCGACCATCACAGCGGGCCCCAATTTCGCCTACTCCATACTGGCCCGCGTTCTGGAGCGGACCAACCCGGATGCCATTGACCTCTCGTCGCTGCGGGTAGCGATCAACGGAGCCGAGCCCATCGATCATCGCGACGTAAAGAACTTCGCGGCGGTGGGTGCGCGTTTCGGGCTGCGGCCGAGCGCACCGATGCCGACCTACGGGCTCGCCGAAGCCACGTTGGCCGTGTCTTTCGGCGCGCACGACGACCCGCCGATCTTCGACACAGTATCCAGACAGGCCGTCTCGGGGGCCCACCGCGCGCAGCCGGTTCCTGATGACTCGGAGGACGTGCAGCACATCGTCTGCTTGGGATTCCCTTTAACGGGCATGGATGTGCGCATCACCCGGGACGGAAAGATGCAGGGGCCCAGAGAGATTGGCGCCATCGAACTTCGCGGTCCTGCGGTTGCCGGCCGCTATCTCACGGTGGACGGCGTCGTTCCACTCGCCCGCCATGACGGCTGGTTCGACAGCGGCGACCTGGGTTACCTCGACGAGGAGGGGCGTATCCACGTGTGCGGCCGGACGAAGGATCTCATCATCGTGGCCGGGCAGAACCTGTATCCGGACGACATAGAGCGTGCGGCCGCCAACGTCGACGGTGTGCGCAAGGGCTGCGTGATCGCGCTGCGGGTCGACGCCGAGCGGGAGGGCTTCGCGGTGCTCGCCGAAGTGCACAACGCGGACGAGGAGGACGTGCGCGTGCGGATCAGCCGCGACATCGTAGCCCGGGTGAATCACCACGTTGGGCACGCCCCGCGCGAGGTACGGTTGTTCGCCGCCGGAACCCTGCCGAAGACCTCGTCGGGCAAGGTGCGCCGGAACAGCGCTCGAGCGCTGCTCTGACCGCTTCCGAGAAACAAGGCTGACGGTTTGGTTGCCGGCCGTCGGCACCGCTACGCGGGGTCGCGCAGCGTCTGTTCGTCGGGCGTGTCATGCCCTACCGTCTCGCGGAGGCCGAACCGATCATGCAGTCGGGCAAGCGGTTTGGGGGTCCACCAGTTCGCGCGGCCGAGCACGCGCATGAAGGCAGGCACCAGCAGCATCCGAACCAGGGTCGCGTCCATCAGCACCGCCACCGTGAGCCCGAGGCCGAGCATCCGCATCATGGACACCTGCCCAGCCATCAACGCGGCGAACGAGATCGACATCAGTAGCGCGGCCGCGGTGATCACCCGGCCGGTGTGCGCGACGCCGAGCGCGACGCTCTCGTCGTTGGCGGCCGGTGTGCGGTCCGATGCGAGCCAGTATTCACGGATCCGTGAGATCAGGAAGACTTCGTAGTCCATGGATAGCCCAAATGCGATGCAGAACAACAAGACCGGCACGTCCACGTCCAGTGTGCCCGTCACCGTTGAGCCGAGCGCGCCGAGATGACCGTCCTGGAAGACCCACACCAGCGCACCGAACGCGGCAGTTAGCGACAAGATGTTGAGTATCACGGCCTTGACCGGCAACACCACGCTGCCGGTCAACAGGAACAACAGCACTACGGTGATGCCGGCGATGATCCCGAGCACCAGGGGCAGCCGACTGGTGATCGCTTGCACGCTGTCGTGATTGCCCTGTGCGACTCCCGCCAGCTGCACGGTCTTGTGGGCCGGGGTGGCGACGGCGTGCAGCGCATCGAGCTGGCTCGCCGATGCGTCCGAGAACAGCGGCGCGGTGCTCGTCACGGTCAAGAATGCGCTGCCATCTTTGATCCCGGTCGCGGCGGAGGGAGGCCCCGCCGGTGCGCCGTCGACGAATGTGCCGCCCGGTGCGGACACCGCCGACACATCGTGTACTCGCGAGAGCTCGGTGGCGTAGCGGGTGAGCTCCTCGGGCGTCACCCCGGACGCGTCGGGAAGCACCACGGTCACATTCCTCGAGGAGTCGACCGCGAAGTCGCCGCGAAGCTGATCGCCAACCTGGCGCGCTGATGCCGACTCGGGCAGCACACGATCGTCGGGGAAACCCCATCGCACACCCAGGAACGGCGCGCCGAGGACAAGCAGCAGCGCGATGATCGCGACCCCGACCGGCAGGGCGTGGCGCATCGCGAACTTTGTCGAGCGATACCAGAACGTCTGCTCGACCGGCCTGGGCGTTGGCTCCGGGCGGCCAAACAGATGGCGAAGCAACCGGCGCACATCCAGCGAGTCCAGGCGCTCGCCAAGCACCACGATCGCCGCGGGTGTAACGACCACGGCAGCGGCCGCGGCGAATGCGACCACCGCGACGCCCGCGTAGCCAAACGACATCAGGAAGTACTGCGGGAACAGCACCATCGTCACCATCGACAGCGCCACCGTCATCGCCGAGAACAGCACGGTACGGCCCGCGGTTGCCATCGTGCGGATCAACGCCTCTTCGCGGTCGGCGCCCTCGGCCAGCTCGTCTCGAAACCTGCTCAGAATCAGCAGTGTGTAGTCGATCGCCAGCGCCAGTCCCATCGCGACAGCCAGATTCAACGCGTAGACCGACACATCGGTGAACACCGAAATGGTACGAAGCACCGCCATCGACCCGAGGATCGCGAAGCCCCCGACCGCGATCGGCAGCGCGGCCGCCAGCAGACCGCCGAACACCCACACCAGCAGCAGAAAGCTCAACGGGATCGCGAGCGATTCCATGAACAGCAGGTCCTTCGTACTCTGGCTGTTGACCTGGGCCTGGATGATCGCCTCGCCGCCGGCCCGCACCGTGACGCCGTCGCGGTCATGCAGGAATTCGTCAGCCAGTGCTCTGGCGTACTTCGGTGCCTCGTTGTCGCTGCCGGACATGCTGGCCACGATCAGCCCCGTCTTGCGGTCTTCGCTGATCATCGAGGGTGCAGAGGGGGCGGTCCATGCTGACGTCACCTGGACGACGTGCGGTGAGGTCTGCAGCTGTCGGACGATGTCGGTGCCCACCGCGCGGGCCGCGGGGCTCTCGACGCCGTCGTTCGACGTGACGCTCACGATCATCGCCATGTCGCCCTGATCGAACTTGTCCGAGAGCAGTTTTGTGGCCTGCGATGACTCCGATCTCGGATCACGCAGCCCGCCGGCCGACAGGCTCTTGGTTACCGGGATGCCGACGATCGCGGTGCCGACCATGACGAGCAACACCAGGGCGATAACCCGCCGCGGTGCAGCAATGGCGAGTCGAGTGATTCCCTGCAGCAAACGACGCCTCGTCGGTCGGTGGTTGCGTGAGTCTAACCAGACGTTACCGCCACATGACGAGATAACGTGCCACATCCGTCGGCCCCGCTGGAGCGCGGCCCGCTCGCCGTATGGCGCCGGTGACTCCAGCACGGAGGCCCCGCGTTGCCTCAAACGACGCCTGGCCCGCGGTCGTGTTCAACCACCTCCAGACCGACCACCGAAGCCGCGACAATCCTCGTGAATCCGCATGACGCCGTGCGCGCGGCGCATGACCTACTGCCGATCTACCCGGCCACTCAAGGCCAGCTCGCGTCCTCAAGCAGGTGTTGCTTCGACAACGCTGTACGGTGAGGCTGTTTGCACTATCCGGTTCATCCGAAATCCGGCTTGGCTAAGCAGGTCTCGGTATTCCGCGGCGTCGCGTTCGCGGCCATTTGCGTCCAGCAGCATCTCCAGGTCAGTCCACTTACCCGCGAAGTCGCGGTCGTGCTCGGGGAGCACCGTCTCCACTAGCAGCACCGTCGCATCGGCGCCGGCGGCTGCGCGGACGTTACGGAGGATCGCCACGGCCTGCCCATCGGGCCAGTCGTGGATGACGTTCTTGAGGACATAGGCGTCGCCGCCGGACGGAACGCTGTCAAAGAACGACCCACCCTCGACGCGCACCCGGTCTTTGACTCCCTGCTGAGAGAGCAGCGCGGACGCCCCCACGACGACTTCAGGCAGGTCGTAGAGCACCCCCCGCGCGTTCGGTGTTGCCGCCAAGATGGTGGACAGCAGCGCCCCGTGTCCGCCGCCGACATCGACGATCGTGCGGTAAGGACCGAAGCTGTATCCGGCAACGACGGCGATCGCCGACAGGCCGGCGAGGCCGGTCATGGCGTCGTTGAAGATCTTCGCGAGCTCGGGTTCATCCTTGAGATAGTCGAATCCCTCCTTACCGCGCAGCTGTGGAATGATCGACTTGCCGGACTTGACCGATTCAACCAGCAGACTCCAATGTTCCCGGTGTTGCGGCGAACCGACAAAGCGCGCATACCCGTGCATCGAAAATGGGGCGTCCGAGCGCAGGGTTTCAGCGAGAGCGGTCAGCTCATAGCGGCCGTCGCGGCGCTGGCGGAATATGTCACGGCTGATCAACGCCCGCATCAGTCGCCTGAGGGCATCGGGGTCCGCGCCGACGCGGTCTGCCAAATCATCCAAGGGCAGTGGATGGTCCGCGAGGGCGTCGGCGATGCCAAGTTCGGCGACCACCTGGATGGCCTGCGCTACCCATGCAGCCATAATCATCTCCAACATCGCCACCTCCGCAGGGGCCGATCGTTGATGAAGTCG
This sequence comes from uncultured Actinomycetota bacterium, assembly GCA_963786695.1. Taxonomy (GTDB): domain Bacteria; phylum Actinomycetota; class Actinomycetes; order Mycobacteriales; family Mycobacteriaceae; genus Mycobacterium. The sequence continues at coordinate 2,341 of CAWBAL010000035.1, read as the reverse complement.
ATAGAGATGGTGGCGAAAACGCTCGACGATACGGGCCACTTTGGCAGGTGGAATCTTGACATCTCTTGGCATCGTGTCTCCCTTACCCTTTACAAACGCACCACCGAGCCATAGAAGACAACGCGCTCACGTTCGGAAACGTTCAATTCCCACTCGTCATCGCCCATTACAGTCCAGCTGCCGCGAGCCGACAGCGCGTTCCGCGCAGCCCTCGGGCAGCCAAGCCGTCGCCCTCAAAACTAGCGGTACCCCGCGCAGGCGCGGAAGGGGGACCTTGTTGCGACGCTGTCACCATGTGTAGGACACTGCCCGCTAACATCGTCTGTCGCGGAGCGGTGATCGGCAAGCCAACCGCCTTGCACATGGGTGCCTGCACCCGGCTCGCGACCTGCTCGAGAACCCGCGTTTACCGCGACCGCCGCGCCCAAGAACAATTGTCCCCCAAAGACATTCGAGATGAGCCGCGGTGAGTAGGGTAACCGCGTTGCCGACGACCAGCGCATAGAACAAACACATCGACCCCTACCCAATGGTCGGTTACCCACCAAGCGTTCGCCCATACCAAAGCAACATCCTCATCTGCGACCACGGTATCTACGACATTCAGAACCTGGTCAAGATCATGGAGATCGCGGTGCCACCAGGGTCGGAATATCGCAATAGATCGCCGAAGGCTGGTCCGTTCCCCGAGTTGTCGGACAACAACGTAGCGGTCACCGCCACGCTGGTGTCCCACTTCGACGTCGACTGGCAATTCGCATTCCGTCTCGACCTGAAGAAACTCGTGGTGTCCGTTACCTTCTCGGGCAACACCAGCAAGTGCGACAACCTGATCCGGCTCGCCCAAGAAACCGACATCCTGGTGCACGAGGTGATGTTTCCGCCAGCGCGAGGTTGGGCGCCGGTAATGTGCTACCACGCCGGTAACCGCTGCCAGTCCCGCTGTCCGCGCCAGGGCAGCCGATCAGCAGTATCGAGCCCGACGATGTCGATGCGGTCTTCTGCACCAGCGGCGCCGCCGCAGCCACACCGGGAACCGCGGAGCGTTTCGGTTTCGAGGTGACGGGAGAGATCGTGCTGCCCGGCGGCGGTCCGACGTTGTGGCCGATGTGGCGCCGCCCGCGTTAGCGGGAATGCGTGATCAGCCCGCCGTGGTGTCCTCGAGCGTGACTCGGAACTGCATGACCCGGTAGGGCCACCCGCGTGCGGTGTTCCACTGCGACACCATCAGGCCCACCCCTCCCACGGCATCCAGGCGGCTACCGGGCAGCACGTAGCCGCCGTACAGTTGCGCCACCCGGCACCCCGCGTGGTCCTCGTCGTCCCATCCGCAGCCGACGACCGGCCGCTGCAGCGGCGCCCGGGTCAGGTCGTCGGTGGGTGCAGCGACGGTGCGGAACCCGAGCGCGTAGGCCGACGAGTTGAATCCGCCCAGGATCCAGCGGCCGGGCCTTAGCCGGCGCAGCGACAGTTCCCCCCAGGTCTCACCCGGCGGAGTGATCGGCGTCGGCGCCTCACCCCAGCGGCGTGTGGTGGGGTTCCAGCCGAAGTAGCGGTCCGGCTGCGCCACATGCTGCGGGCGCACCCGCTGCAGGATGGCACCCTTGTCGCGCTGAAAGCCGGTGGATACCACATAGATCCACCCGTCGTCGGGGTCGAAGTCCCACGACCAGCATTGGGCGTGGCCCAGGTGCAGGCCGGCCGGGAACTTGGCGGAGGCGCCGAGGTGTCGCCAGGTGAGGCCGTTGTCGGCCGAGTGCCAGATCTCGGTCCACACCACGTTGCCGAAGCCGCGGTTGACGATCGCGTGCAGGAACAGGTCGTCGCCCACCCGCAACAGGTCCGAGGGAATGACGGTGCTGATGCCGCGCCGCAGCAGGCCGCCGCCCGCGGAGTGGCGGTAGCGCCACAGTTGGCGGGCATAGCCGGGGTCGCCGCCGCCCGCGCGCCGGTAGACGATCTCGTGGGTGGCGTCGCCGGAGCCGATCAGGATCACCGGCGAGCGCCATTCGCCCACGCCGACCCGGTTGCCGGAGAAGGTGTCACCGAATACCGAGACCAGGGCGCCGTCGGCCGCGCGGACCGAGGCGCCGAGGTCGGTGCACGCCATGCCCCAGCGGTCGGTCAGCCCCGGTCCGGTCACGTCCTTTACCTTGCCGACGAACCCGTCGGCCGGGGGTTGCACCGCCGGCATGGACCCAGTTCACCACGGTGGGTCGCCGAACCTATGCAACTCCTGCGAGCAAGCGCTTGCTGGGAGTTTGCTGGACAAGGTCGGAATCTTGTATTCAATACGGCGAAAACGGGCCAGCAGCCATTGGCCGATGGTAATAATTTGGCT
>CAWBAL010000034.1:0-323287 GCA_963786695.1 uncultured Actinomycetota bacterium | reverse complement strand
CACCCGCGTGTTCCGCGCCCGCGTCGTCAACCCGCGCTGGATGTCGGCCATGCGCAAGCACGGCTACAAGGGCGCGTTCGAGATGGCCGCGACGGTGGACTACCTGTTCGGCTACGACGCCACCGCGGGAGTGATGGCCGACTGGATGTACGAACAGCTCACCCAGCAGTACGTGCTGCGACCCGGAGAACCGCAAGTTCATGGACGAGTCGAACCCGTGGGCGCTGCACGGCATGTCCGAGCGGCTGCTGGAGGCCGTCGGCCGCGGGATGTGGGCCGAGCCCGATCCGGAGACGCTGCGCGGGCCTGCGCCAGGTGCTGCTGGAAACCGAGGGCGATCTCGAAGCACGCTAGGACCGGAGGGCAGGAGCGCAGCGACCCGGGAAGCTGGATAGGCGTCATGGCTCCCACATTCGCCGATGTCGCGAAGGCTAAGTACGTTCTGCTGACCACGTTCACCAAGGACGGCCGGCCCAAGCCGACGCCCATCTGGGCGGCTCCCGACGGGGATCGGCTGCTGGTGATCACCGAGAAGGACGCGTGGAAGGTCAAGCGCATCCGCAACACCTCGCGGGTCACGTTGGCCCCCTGCGACATGAAGGGCAACGTCAAGGGTGAGGCCGTCGAGGCGGTCGCGACCATCCTCGATCCGTCGCAGACCGAGAAGGTCTACCAGGCGATCGGCAAGCGCTACGGGATCGTCGGCAAGGTGTTCAACATCTTCTCCAAGCTGCGAGGTGGCAGTAAACGCACCATCGGGCTGGAACTGCGGGCCGCCTGATGCGGACGTCAGTACTGCCACCGTCATTCCGCTGAAATGCGTCCGACTCTTCGTCGACGCCGCCGGACGCTCACACTTCGAGGACTGCAGCGCAGCCGGACGCGGGACTTGCGCCGCCGACCACGCCCGCTTGAAGCATCCGACTTCATACCGACAGTGGGATTCGCCGTGGTGCGCTTCGCTCCCGGGTGGTCGGGGCCGTGGCATCCTTCGCCCTACCGACAGTGGTTCTTCATGATGTCCGGTTCGGTCACCGTGACCGTGGGCGACGGCACGGAGCGCACACTGTGCGCGGGCGACATCGTCCTCCTCGATGATGAGGGGACCAAGGGTCACCTGACGCGTGTAAACGGAGGCCAGCAGGCCGTTGCAGTGGGCGTACGCGTTCCGGACGCTGGATGACTTGCAGTGCGCACCCGCCGGCGGCGTTCGGGCAGGCCCCCCGCTACGGCCATCTCTACACTGGACCCGTGCACTTGCTGCGCGACGTCATCGCGCTTACCGCCGTCAACGTTGTTGCCGCCTAGAGTCCCTGCACCACACCATGCGCATCGCGATCTCCGGTAGCCACTCTCTGGGCAAGTCGACCGTGGTCAATGACTGGGTTGCTCGCCACCCGCACTTCAATCGTGAGGAAGAGCCCTACCGGGCGTTGGGGCTGCACGGGCCGTACCAGATCCTGTTTCGCGATGCGTCAACCAGGCTTCACAACGGTATCCAGCTGTACTACAGCATCAGCCGCGTGCATCGGTACGCCACGTCCGCGGATGACGTGATCTTCGACCGAGCGCCGGTGGATTACCTGGCCTATTCGCAATACACGGCCGACACGGGGTGCACCGACATCAACGATGCGTTCGTGGCTTCCATGGTGCCGGCCGTAACGGAGTCGCTGGACCATCTGGACATCCTGGCCTTCGTGCCGAAGTCCGACGAATGGCCTGTCGAGATGGAGGCGGATGGCATCCGGCCGATCGACCACGCCTACCGCGACGCGGTCGATGCGATCTTCAAGCAGACCTATCGCGAAGGGCGGTACGGGGTGATGCAGGGGGAGAAGCGACCGCGTTTGATCGAGTTGGTGGGCAGTCGCGATCAGCGACTGGAGCAGCTGCAGCAGGCGATCAATGAGGTGGAGGCGGGCGCTGGGATGGCGACTCCCACAACCCCAGCTGCCCCTGCGCGGGGGCGCCAACCCCTGTTCGACCCGAAGTAGTCAATCCGTGATGCACAGCAAGGAACCACCCGGGTGCCCGACTCGTTGCTAAGGACATGGTGATGCGACCGCTGTTGCGCTATGCCGGGCTCTACGCCCTTGTCGAGCTGGCCGTGCTGGCCGCGCTGACCTGGTCTATCGGGCTGGGCTGGACGCTGCTGGTGCTGCTGGCCACCTCGGTGGTGAGCGTGGCGCTGGCCGGCTCCCAGGTCAAGCGGCAGCTCGCGCGGTTGCAGCGCAGCCGCACCAACCCGCAGGGCGCGGTGGCCGACGGCATGCTGGTCGCCCTCGGCACGTTCCTGGTGTTCATCCCCGGTCTGGTCACCACCGCGGCGGGTGCCCTGATGCTGATGCCCCCCACCCGCGGCGCGATGCGCCCGCTGGCCGGGATGCTGCTGACCCGCGGGATCGCCCGCCGGGTCGGGGTGGTCAACCTGACCGCACCGGGCCGCAGGTTCGCCCCCGCGGGCTACGGCGACTACATCGACGGTGAGGTCGTCGACGAGCAGGTCTACGGCGGCGTCCACGATGCCAACATCGTCCGGCGCTACAACTAACCGCACTCCGCTCTCACCTCCTTTCTCCCGCGCGGGACACTGACCGACGTGACCACACTGCTGCTCAACGGACGCGTGCACAGTCCGTCGCACCCGGACGCCACCGCGATGGCCGTGCGCGACGGTGTCGTGGTCTGGCTGGGCAGCGACGATGTGGGTCGCGCCCAGTTCGGTGACGCGCAGATCGTCGACCTCGACGGGGCGTTCGTCGCACCGGCATTCGTCGACAGCCACATCCACCTGACCTCCACCGGCCTGCTCATCACCGGGCTGGACCTCACGGCGGCCACCTCTAAGCAGCACTGCCTCGCGCTGGTCGCCGAGCACGTCGCCGTCAATCCCGGACAGCCGATCTGGGCGCACGGCTGGGATGAGACCGGCTGGCCCACCGACGCCGCGCCCACCACCGCTGACCTCGACGCCGTCGTCGGCGCCGTGCCGGCCTACCTGGCCCGGGTCGACGTCCACTCGGCGGTGGCGTCGACGGCCCTGCGTGACCTGGTGTCTGGTCTGCCGGCAGTCGCCGGTTTCGACCCGCAGCGACCGCTGTCCGCCGAGGCCCACCATCTGGTGCGCGCCGAAGCACGGCGCCTGCTGACCTGGCAGCAGCGGGACGGCGCCCGCCGGGCGGCCCTGGACGCCGTCGCCGCCGCAGGCATCGTCGCCGTCCACGAATGCGCCGGACCGCAGATCGGCGGATCCGAGGACTGGCAGGAGCTGCGCGCCACCGAGCACGGCGTCGAGGTCGTCGGCTACTGGGGCGAGGCGGTGTCGAGCGCGGCGCAGGCCGTGGCCTTGATCGAGGAGACCGGCGCGCACGGTCTGGCCGGCGACCTGTTCGTCGACGGTGCGCTGGGATCACACACCGCGTGGCTGTGCGAGCCCTACGCCGACGCCCCCGACGAACGCGGCAACTGCTATCTCGACCCCGACACCGTCGCCGAGCATCTGATGGCCTGCACCGAAGCCGGCGTGACGGCCGGCTTCCACGTCATCGGCGACGCCGCGGTCACCGCCGCTGTCGACGCGCTCGAGCGCGCCGTCGAGAAGTTCGGTGCGCCTGCGGTGGCTCGCTGCGGTCACCGGCTCGAGCATCTGGAGATGGTGTCCGACGAGCAGGCAGCCAAGTTGGGTCAGTGGGGTGTCGTGGCCAGCATGCAGCCCAATTTCGACGCGTTGTGGGGTGGCAGCAACGGATGTACGCGCGGCGCCTCGGGATCGGCAGAGCCGCCCTGCTCAATCCGCTGGCGCTGTTAGCATCGGCAGGCGTGCCCCTGGCGTTCGGCTCTGATGCCCCCGTGACCAGCATTGATCCATGGGCGACGGTGCGCGCGGCCAGCCATCACCACACGCCGGGCAGCGCCATCTCGGTGCGCGCCGCCTTCTCCGCCGCCACCCGCGGCGCGTGGCGGGCCGGCGGTGTCCGCGACGGCATCACCGGCACACTGGTGCCCGGCGCGCCCGCCTCGTATGCGGTGTGGGAGACCGGCCAGTTGGACGTGAGCGCCCCGGCTGACAGCGTCCAGCGGTGGTCCACCGACCCTGCGCTCGCGGGTGCCGGCCCTGCCGCGCCTCGATCCCGACGACCCGCTACCCGTCTGCCGGCAGACCGTGCACCGAGGCGCCGTGCTCCATGGCTGACGGCATGCCCGGGTGGCTGAAACGCTTCGCCGGCGCCTTCCCGCCCCGCGCGATGCGGCTGCTCGTCACGGTGACGGCGGGGCTGCTGATGTGCATCAGCTTCCCGCCGATCGGATGGTGGTGGTCGGCGGTCGTGAGCTTCGCGCTGCTGAGTGGGGTGCTGATGCATCCGAGGACCACGCTCGCCGGTGGCCTCGGCTACGGCTTCCTGTTCGGGCTGGCTTTCTACATTCCGCTGCTGCCGTGGATCAGCGGACTCGTCGGGCCGGTCCCGTGGCTGATGCTGGCCGCGCTGCAGGCGTTGTTCGTCGCGGTGTTCGGGATGTTCGCCGTGGTGGTGCGCCGGCTGCCGGGCTGGCCGTTGTGGCTGGCGCTGCTGTGGGCGATGCAGGAATGGCTGAAATCCAGTGTGCCCTTCGGTGGATTCCCTTGGGGCGTGGCCGGTTTCGGCCAGACCAACGGGCCGTTCCTGTCGCTGGTCCAGTTCGGTGGCGTGCCGCTGCTGTCCTTCGCGATCGTTCTGCTGGGTACGTCGTTGTGCGCGCTGGTGATCGAGATCGCCCGCTGGTGGCAGCACAGTGGTCCCGACAAGAGTGTCGAGGCGCCATCCGTGCCTGCCCTGCTGGTGCCCGGGCTGTGCATCACCGCGGTACTGCTGACCACCGCACTGGCCGTACCCCAGGTGCGCCGGGCCGGCGCGGGTAACGAGCCGACCGTCACCGTCGCGGTCATCCAGGGCAACGTGCCGCGGTTGGGTCTGGACTTCAACAGCCAGCGGCGCGCGGTGCTCGACAACCACGTGCGCGAAACCGTCCAGCTCGCCGAGGACGTACGTGCGGGCCGGCGCGGCCCAGCCGCAGTTCGTGGTGTGGCCGGAGAACTCCTCGGACATCGACCCGTTGACCAACACCGACGCGGCCCAGCAGATCGCGGTGGCCGCGCAGGCGATCGGCGCCCCGATCCTGGTCGGCACCGTGCTCGCGCGGCCCGACTGGACGCCGGAGAACCCGACCGCCTCGAACACCGTCATCGTGTGGGATCCGGTCTCCGGCCCGGGCGAGCGCCACGACAAACAGATCGTGCAGCCCTTCGGCGAGTATCTGCCATGGCGCGGCTTCTTCAAGCACCTGTCCTCGTTTGCCGACCGGGCGGGCTACTTCGTCCCGGGCACCGGCGACGGCGTCGTGCACGCGGCCGGGGTGCCGGTCGGTGTGGCCACCTGCTGGGAGGTCATCTTCGACCGCGCCCTGCGTGAGTCGGTGCGCAACGGCGCCCAGGTGCTGGCCGTGCCGACCAACAACGCCACGTTCGACCAGAACATGAGCGAGCAGCAGTTGGCGTTCGCCCGGGCGCGGGCCGTCGAGCACGACCGCTACGTGCTCGTCGCGGGCACCACCGGCATCAGTGCCGTCATCGCGCCGGACGGCCGGGAGGTCGCCCGCACCGAGTTCTTCACCCCGGCCTACCTCGACGTTTCCATTCGGTTGAAGACCGCGGAGACACCGGCCACCCGATGGGGACCGCTGGTGCAGTGGGTCCTGGTCGGAGCCGCCGTTGCCGTCATCGTGGCGGCGATACTGCACAATGGTTGGTTCATGCGCCCGTTGCGCCGCAGGCGACGGGAGCGGGACGCCGAGTCCAGCATGTCCGGGGGCGGAGACGACGGGGATAACCCGCCAGACGAGGGTGACGACTCCTCGGCCCTGGCCGGACAGCACGACAAAGGAGACTCATGAGCGAGAAGGGCAAGAAGGGCTCTGCAACGGGCTCCGAGCGCCCCAGTCAGCGCTCGCTGGTGATCATCCCCACGTTCAACGAGCTGGAGAACCTGCCGTTGATCCTGGGCCGGGTACACAAGGCCCGTCCCGACGTGCACGTGCTGATCGTCGACGACGGCAGCCCGGACGGCACCGGTGAGCTGGCCGACGAGCTGTCGCTGGCCGATCCCGACCGGATCCACGTGATGCACCGCACCGTCAAGGACGGCCTGGGCGCGGCCTACCTGGCCGGTTTCGCCTGGGGTCTGAATCGGCAGTACAGCGTTCTGGTCGAGATGGACGCCGACGGAAGCCATGCTCCCGAGCAGCTGTACCGGTTGCTCGACGCGATCGACAACGGCGCCGACCTCGCGATCGGCTCGCGCTACGTCGAGGGTGGAACGGTCCGAAACTGGCCGGCGCGGCGCCTGGTGCTGTCCAAGACCGCCAACACCTACTCCCGGGTGCTACTCGGCGTCGAAATCCACGACATCACGGCCGGCTACCGCGCCTACCGGCGCGAGGTGCTGGAGAAGATCGACCTCTCAGCGGTCGATTCGAAGGGCTACTGCTTCCAGATCGACCTGACCTGGCGCACCATCAACAACGGGTTCTCCGTCGTGGAGGTGCCGATCACGTTCAGCGAACGCGAGCTCGGTGTGTCGAAGATGAGCGGATCGAACATCCGCGAGGCGATGGTGAAGGTCGCCCAGTGGGGGATCGGCGGGCGCCTGGACCGGGCCCGCGGGGTCGTCCGCTAGCTCAGCTGCCGCGGCGCTTGGTCTTGATCAGGTCCAGCCGCTCCTTGAGCAGCTCCTCGAGCTCCTCGACGGACCGCCGCTCCAGCAGCATGTCCCAGTGGGTGCGCGGCGGCTTGACCTTCTTGGGTTCGGGCAGGTCACCCTCGAGCAGGGTGCCTTCCAGGCCGTTGCGGCACAGCCAGGTGCCGGGGATCTCGGCGTCGTCGGCGAACGGAACGTCGAATTCCTCGCCGTTCTCGGTGCGGTAACGCGCGACCTGACGCGGCGCCAGGTCGTGGTTGCGGTCGGTCTCGTAGCTCACGGCTCCGAGCCGGCTGCCTCTCAGGACACGATCAGCCATCGTCAACTCTCCTCAATAACGCAATATGCAGTCCGGATGATGAACGCAAGGGCGGCGTCCGCGGTTCCCGACTCGACTGTCAATGATACCGGGATCACTCGGCGGACCGGTCTACAGTCTCAAGGCGTGACGCGTCGTACCCGCTCGCAGCCGTGCCGGTGGTGCGGCCGCGACGTCGCCGATTCCGGGATGGGCCGGCGCAGGCAGTACTGCCGCCAGTCGTGCCGGCAGCGGGCTTACGAGCAGCGTGCCCTGGTGAAAGGCACCTCCGTACCCGCCGACGCGGTGGTTCTGAGCGCCGACGAGGCCGCCGAGCTGTCCGACCGGGTCTATCAGGTGCGCTGCGCCGCCGAGGACGTCGCCACCGCTGTCGACGAGGGTGCTGATCCCAAGGAGTTGCGGGACCTGTGCGACGCGTTGATGCGGGCCGCCAAGGCCGCCGACGGGTGGCGCTGACGCCCGGTCTACCAGCGTTTTCACAGCTACGATGAGCGAGTGTCGCCGGAGCCCCGGTCTTCGGCACCCGCTGTGGCGGGTGTCTGGCGGTTCGACGACTTCGTGCTCGACACCGCTCGTTACGAGTTGCGCTGCGGCGACAGCATCATCCGCGTAGAGCCTCAGGTGTTCGATGTGATGGTCCACCTGGTCGGCAACAACGAGCGCGTCGTCACCAAAGAAGAGCTGTTCGATTCGGTGTGGGGCGGCAGGTTTGTCGGCGAGGCGGCTCTGACGAGCCGGATCAAGGCGGCGCGCCGCGCACTGCGTGACGACGGAGAGTCGCAGCGCTACATCCGGACCATTCGCGGCCGCGGCTACCGTTTCGTCGGGACCGTCACCTCCGATGGTGTCGCCACGGCTCCGCTGCCACAGCACATCTCGTTCTGCAGGGCGGCCGACGGGATCCGGCTGGCCTACGCGGAGGTCGGCGAGGGGCCGCCCCTGGTCCGGGCGGCCAACTGGATGACGCACCTGGCCTACGACATCGAAAGTCCGGTGTGGCGACACTGGGTCGGCGACCTCTCGGACGGGCACACCTTCATCCGGTACGACGAGCGCGGCTGCGGTCTATCTGATTGGGATGCCGGGGAATTCACGTTCGACGATTGGGTGGCAGATCTCGAGTCAGTGGTCGAAGCCGTTGGCGTGCAGCATTTTCCGCTACTGGGCGTCTCTCAGGGCGCGGCGGTTGCGGTAGCCTACGCCGCCCGCCATCCCGAGAAGGTGAGCCGGCTGGTGCTGTGCAGCGGGTACGCGCGAGGTCGAGGGGTCCGCGCGGTCGGCGCCGACGAGCAGCGTGCCGCCGCTCTTGATCTGGAGCTGGCCAGGGTCGGCTGGGGCCGCGACGATCCGGCGTTTCGTCAGGTCTTCGCGGCGCAGTTCCTGCCCGACGGCAGCCGGTCGGACTGGGCGGCGTTCGACCAATTGCAGAGACGCACCACCTCGCCGGAGAACGCCGTCCGTTTCCTGACCCAGTTCGCCGGCATCGACGTCTGCCGGCAGGCGCAAGCAGGTGCGATGTCCGACGCTTGTCCTGCATTCCCGTAACGACCACCGGGTGCCGATGCGCTGCGGAGAAGAGCTGGCGGCGCTGATCCCAGAGTCCCGATTGGTGACGCTGGCCAGTAACAATCATCTGCTGACGGCTTCCGAGCCGGCCTGGCCGGTTCTGGTGGAAGAGGTCCGGCGCTTCCTGGCGGCCTGACCCTTTGCTCTCCACCAAATCTCCACGCATTCTCCATGCAACGCGCCCAGTGGAGGTCGATGCTGATGGCATGAGAAAACAGTTCCGCATTCTGGCTGTGGGTGTTGCCGCGATGCTCGCTCTGGGGACCGTGCCCGCATGCTCCGGCGGGTCGGGCACCGAGAGCAACTCGCCCGCGCCCTCGGTGGCCAAGAGCTTTCCCCAGTCGGCTCACTACATCGCCGACATCCCGATGGCCGACGGCAAGACGATGACGATCGGCGTGGCGGTCGAAGGCGACAAAGTCGCGGCCTATGCCTGCGACGGCAGTAGCGACGAAGCATGGTTCTTCGGCACCCAGAAGGACGGCTCGCTCGACATCACCTCCAAATACCAGGACACCGTGAAGGCGTCGTTCGACGGATCCGATGTCGCGGGTGAGCTGAAGATGAACGACGTGCAGATGGCATTCCGCGCCACGCCGGCGCCGGCGCCGGCCGGGATGTACACCGCGGAGGCTGACGGCATTCGCGCGTCGTGGGTGGTGCGAGCCGATCGATTCGATCACCGGCGTGCAGTTCAGGAAGTCCAACGACTCCGACGTCGCCGACCTGGTCCTGGCCAACGAGCAGAAGTTCCGCGACCAGGTCCGCCAGCGGCGTCTGGCCCGGCAGCTCCAACAGGCCCCACCACTGCAGTTCGGCACGTGGAAGTCGACGATCAACGGGGTTCCGGTGGTCGCGATCATCGTCAACGGTGACACCCGGCTGAACTGAATTGCCTCATGGCGACTCAAACCCTTAACCCGATAGCGCTGCGTTCCTAGGGTTGAGGCATGCGACGGCTTTGTGCTGCCGCATGCCCATCACCCGCCGCCACGAGGATTCTCTGTGACTACGCCCGCCGCGCCGGCTACCGCTCCGGTCCTGCCGGCGGGGATCCGCACGACGCCGCCGCGGCTGTCGCGTGGACACCGCTGCGATGCGGTTTCGCCAAGGCGGCCGAGTGGGCTCAGGACCATCCCGAAGTGCGGCCCAGAAGTATGCCGCCGCAGTCGGATTGGATCTCATCAGCGCCAACTAAGGAGGGCATCCGTGCCTGCGAAATTCTTCTGGTTCCTGCCGACCAACGGTGACAGCCGATCGATCGTCGGCGCGTCGCACGCCTCGTCGCATCACACCATCCCCGAGGGTTACCGCGCCCCGACCCGGCGCTACCTCGCTGAAATCGGCAGGGCCGCAGACCGGCTGGGCTACGAGGGCGTCCTGACACCGACCGGAACCTGGTGCGAGGACGCCTGGCTGACCGCCTCGGCGCTGCTCGCCGAAACCGAACGGCTGAAGTTCCTGGTGGCTTTCCGCCCCGGACTGGTCCCGCCCACTCTGGCCGCCCAGCAGGCGGCGACCTTCCAGCGGTTCTCCGAAGGACGCCTGCTGCTCAATGTGGTCAGCGGCGGCGATGATTCCGAGCAGCGTCGCTTCGGAGACTGGCTGGGCCACGACGAACGGTATGCGCGGACGGGGGAATTCCTGCACATCGTCAAGTCGATCTGGGAGAACGAGTCGTTCGACTTCAAGGGCGACTACTACACGATCAGCGACGGCCGGGTGTCGGAGCCGCCGAACCCGTTGCCGGAGTTCTATTTCGGCGGGTCGTCGGCGGCCGCGCTTCCGATTGCCGCCGAGCACGTCGACGTCTATCTCACCTGGGGTGAGCCGCCGCAGGCCGCGGCGGCCAAGATCAAGCAGGTGCGTGAGCTCGCCGAGCGCCGCGGTCGCAATCTGCGCTTCGGCATCCGGCTGCACACCATCACCCGCGACACCTCCGCCGCGGCGTGGGCGGTTGCCGAGGAACTGGTCAAGGAGCTGACTCCCGAGCAGATCGAGCAGGCCACCAAACTGCACGCCAAATCGGAATCCGAAGGGCAGCGCAGAATGACGGCGCTGCACGGCGGCCAGATCGACAAGCTCGAGATCTACCCCAACCTGTGGGCCGGCGTCGGCCTGGTCCGCGGTGGCGCGGGCACCGCGCTGGTCGGCAGTCACGAAGAGGTCGCCAATCTGATCTGGGAGTACCACTCGCTGGGCTTCGACGAGTTCATCCTGTCCGGCTATCCGCATCTCGAAGAGGCGTACTGGTTCGCCGAAGGCGTGCTTCCGATCCTGCGCGCCAAGGGCGTACTGGCGGCTTAGGCGGCGTCGTTGTCTTTGATGAGGCGTGTCTCATCGAGAAAAGGCCGGGGCGACGAATGACCTCAGCATCTGGGCTTCGGCGGCTTCGTCCCGTCCTGGCCAGAAGAGCAGCGACAGCGAAACGCGGTTGATCCACTGGGCGGCAGCGGCGTTGGCCGGATCGACTCCGGCCGACTCTGCGGCGAACCGTGCGAGCATGCTTGAATCGGCCAGTAACGCCGCATTGCCGGGGCGGCCAGGGGTGAACACCTGCGAGGCGACCGGGTCGGAACGGATCTCCCGCAGCGCCACGATGATGGCCTCGACCACACGGTCGACGCCGGTCAATGCCTGCACCGAAGCCAGCACCGCGTTGTTGATGCGTTTGGCTGAACGCGCCAGAACCTCGTCACGGATCTGCGTCTTGCCCCCCGCGTGCCGGTACAACGTCGCTCGCGAGCAATGTGCAGCACGGGTGAGTGAATCGAGGTCGAATCGGTCGAGTCCGCGCCGGGCGATCAACTTCGCAGCCGCGGCGTAGATGCGCTCAGCAGCCAACTCATGGCGGTCGCCGCCGGCAAGCCAGTCATTGCTCACTGTTGCAGTATGAGACATATCGCGAAGATTGAGTCAGTGTTTGCGCTGTTGGGAACGTCGGGTGAGACATCGCCGGTCGGTACGTGCTACGGCGTTGTAATCAACTTTCGTGCAGCGTCTTGACCGGCCTGATTGTGCAGGTCAGCCTAGGTTCATGCTGGCACTCGACGATCCATACCCGTTCTACGCGAGCCTGCGCGAGACCGATCCGGTGCATCGTGTTGCCGATTCGGACTTCTACCTGGTGTCGACATGGGAGCTGGTGAACGAGGCGGTCACCCGACCACGGGACTTCTCATCGAACCTGACCGCGACAATGGTGCTCGATCCCGATGGCGGGGTCACCCCATTCACGATGGCGGGTCCAGGCGACCCCGGCCACGTCCTGGGCACCGCCGACGACCCCATCCATGCCGTGCATCGCAAGATGGTGTTGCCCACCGTGGTGGCAAAACGGGTCCGCGCTCTCGAGCCCCTCGTGGCCGAGACGGTTGCGAGGCTGTGGAACGAAGGCCTGAATGAGGACGGTTCCATCGACTGGGTGGCTGCGATGGCTAATCGGTTGCCGATGACCCTCGTCAGCCGTCTGATCGGACTGCCATCCGTCGATATGGAATGGCTTGTCACGGGTGCGTATGCCACCGCCCAGATGCTCGACGGCGCAATCACTCCCGATCAGCTCCAGAAGGCGATCGGTGCCGCCACCGAGCTCGCCGGCTATCTTGCCGAGCAGTTCGCCCGGGCCCGAAAGGATCCCGGTGACAACCTGCTTGGCGATTTTGCGCGACACTGCAACGCCGGTGACCTTCCGGCCGAGACCGCCGTGATCATGCTGATCCAATTAGTCAGTGCCGGAGGCGAATCCACGGCTGGACTACTTGGAAGCTCAGCGCTAATGCTGGCCGGTCGCCATGACATCGCCAACCAGTTGAGGGACGACATCGAGTTGCTGCCGGCCTTCATCGAAGAGGTCGTCCGGCTTGAGTCGCCGTTTCGCGGACACTATCGACACGTCCTGGCCGACACCACCTTGGGCGGCGTCGAGCTCCCCGGAGGCTCACATCTGCTGCTGCTGTGGGGATCAGCCAATCGTGACCCGGCGGCCTTCGACGCGCCCGACGAGTTGCGCCTGGATCGGCCGAGCGGCAAGGCGCACCTGGGATTCGGCAGAGGTGACCACTTCTGTGTGGGCGCCGCACTCGCCCGGTTGGAAGTACGGACCGCGCTGACACGCCTGCTTAAAGAGACCAGTGCAATACGGGCGACGACAGAGCCGCCTGCCTGGATTCCCAGCGTGATGGTGCGCCGACTTGCACGACTGCCCCTCGAGGTCGAGACCCACTGACGTGGTAGGCGTGCCAAAGGATCTGCTCGACGAGGCGGTGGCGGCGAGCGGCCTCGACGATTTCGGCGATGACTCGTTCCGGGAGGGCTTCGAGATTCTCGTCGATTCGCTGCGAACGGAGGCGCGGCTGAATTCCCTCGGCGAGATGGCGATGCGTCGGCAGCTCGTAGGTCATCTGATCCAACGCCTCAAGGTTGAGGACTGGTACCGCAGACACCCCGAGATCGGCGATGAGCCACTTAAGCCTGCGCTGATCGGGTTGGGACTGCCTCGCACCGGGTCGACGGCGTTGTCCGCCCTGTTGGCCGAGGACCCCGGCGTGCGGTCGCTGCGGCTGTTCGAGGCGAACCGGCCCTGTCCACCGCCGTCCACCGTGGTCGGGGCGGATCCCCGCATCACGCGCATGGAGTCGGCCATGGCAGCGCAGGACGAGTTGGTGCCGCGGATCAAGCACCTCGTTCCCGTCTCGCCAACGGGTCCGGCGGAGTGCCTGGATCTGATGGCGCTGGACTTCAAGTCGCACGGTTTCCATGCCTACGCCCGGATTCCGTCCTATTCGTCGTGGCTGCTCCACGACGCTGATTTCACACCGACCTATCAGTACGAGCGTCGGGTCCTGCGGCTGCTTCAGTGGGGCAGTCCGGCCCGCCCCTGGCGGTTGAAGGCACCCGCGCACATGCTCGGGATCGAGGCGCTGGGCACGGGAGTTCCCGGATGCCAAGTTCGTGATGACCCACCGCGACGTGATGGAGGTGCTGCCGTCGGTGGCCGATCTCTACAGCGAACTCACCAACGTCTTCACCGACGATCTTGACCTGCACTACCTCGGCAGCCTCAACGTCGAGCATTGGAGCACCGGCATCCAACGCACATTGAGTTACCGTGCCGACCACGAGGACCGCTTCTTCGACATCGACTTCCGGGCCATGCAGGCCGACCCGATCGGCGCCGTCCGATCCCTGTACGACTGGCTGGGCGAAGAGGTGTCACCGGAATTCGAACACCGAATGAGGCAGTGGTGGAAGCGATCTGCGGAGAACCGCGAGATCCTCCAGCGGCCCGGCCCCGAGGTATTCGGAATCGACCAGCAGACGGTGCGACCGTTGTTCGCCGAGTACTCCG
The DNA here is from genome assembly GCA_963786695.1 of uncultured Actinomycetota bacterium. Lineage (GTDB taxonomy): Bacteria > Actinomycetota > Actinomycetes > Mycobacteriales > Mycobacteriaceae > Mycobacterium. The sequence goes on along the minus strand of CAWBAL010000034.1, from coordinate 309,318 downwards.
CACGCTTCACCGCTTCGGTATGAGACCCCCGCAATCCACGCTGAACAGGAGCAATTGAAGATGACTGAGCGCTACCGCGATCGTCGTGTTCTCATCACCGGCGCCGGCTCTGGCATCGGCCAAGCCTGCGTACTTCGCATTCTCGCTGAGGGCGCCACGGTGGTCGCAGCGGATATCAGTCGTGAAGGACTGGAAGCCACAACGGTCAAAGCGCGAGAACATTCCGGCCGGCTGAGCTCCGCGGTCATCGATGTCGGCAATGAGGAGTCGATGCGCGACGGTGTGGCCGCCGCCGTGGCGGAACTCGGCGGCCTCGACACGTTGGTCAATGCGGCCGGAATCCTGCGTTCATCGCATCTCGTAGACACTGCGCTCAGCGACTTCGAGCAGGTGATCAGGGTCAATCTGATCGGCACGTTCTTGATGATTCGTGAAGCTGTCCCCGCTCTGCTCGAGGGAGTGGCTCCCGCCGTAGTGAACTTCAGTTCGACCTCGTCGCAGTTCGCTCACCCCTACATGACGGCCTACGCCGCGTCGAAGGGCGGCGTCCAGGCGATGACGCATGCAATGGCAATGGAGTTCAGCAAGCAGGACATCCGGTTCAATTCGGTTCAACCGGGCTCGATCTCATCCGGAATGACCGATGGCAGCGGAACGTCGAAGGAGAACAACGGTCCGGGATTGCCGTCAGACGTCGACTTCGCGTTGTTCGGCAAGATGACCCCAGCCCTGCAACGTGGGGGCGGGGTCAACTTCGGCAAGCCGGACGAGGTGGCAGCAGTCGTCGCGATGCTCGGCAGCCCCGACGCCAGCTTCATGACGGGGACGGAGATTCGCGTCGACGGCGGCGGTCACATGTAGGTCAGGCGCCTACAGGAGTTTGTCAATGCATTTGATCTGGGTGCGCCGGCGGAATCGCCAGCCTTCACTGGTCTTTGCGAACTCGTCGTCGTACCAGAAGCACATCAGGTAGACCGCATTCGTCTCGGTGTCCAACAGCAGCGGGTTCAGACACAGCGTGCGTCCGGTGGCGGTATCGCCGGCCAGTCGCAAGTCGGTGTTGGATACATGGTGTGCGTATGCGGCCATGCTGCTCAGCGTCGGTATCAGCCAGGACTTCACCTCACTGTAGGGGCCGTGGGCCCCTCCGGTGGCCGACAGGTCGACGTACGCGTCGTCGGTGAACAACTCGTCGAGGTCGTCGAATCTTCCAGCGTCGATCGCGGTGGAGTACTCGGCCAACAATTGCTGGATCTCCAGCCGGTCGGAGATCTCGTTGAGGCTCAACATCATTAAAACGACCGCATCTCGATCATGACCTTGCCGCACTCCTTGCTGCCTTCCAGCACCTCGAGCGCTTTGTCGATCTCGCTAAGGGGAAAGCGATCTGTGATCAGAGCCGACAGGTCCCGTCGTTGCAACAACTCGATCGCGTCGCTGAAGCGGGCCGGGTAGTTGATCGAGCCGCGGATGACGAGTTCCTTCATGAGAACGTTGAGGAAGTTGACCGGAACAGGGTTGTAATGCAGCGCGACGACGCTGATGTGGGCGCCGACGCCGGCGCGGTCGATGATGTCGGTGAGAACCTTTGTGGCTCCTGATGCTTCGATGAAGCCGTTTGTCGCCGCCGAGTGCCCGAACATGAGCGGCGCGGTGCCGTGGATCCGCTCGAGCTCGCGCCAGACCTTCTGCGTGGCGGGATCGATGGTGGCCGAGGCGCCGAGTGTCTCGGCGAGCCGGCGCCGGGTGGCAGACAGGTCGACCGCGACGATATCGGTCAGACCACGGTCGGCCAGGCTCGCGATCGCTGCCAGACCGATCGGTCCGCAACCGAAGACCGCGACCTTGTCGTCGACGCCGACGTCCACCTGTTCGGCGGCGTGCATGCCCACCGCCACAGGTTCGGCAAGGGCGGCAATGGCAAGGGGCATGTCGTCGGGGATGGGAAACAGCCGTCCGCCCTTGGCCGCCTCCCGAACGAAGACCGCGTCGGCCAGTCCGCCTTCATTGGACCCGGTGCCGATTTCCTCGGCCGGGTGCACGACCACGCGTTGGCCGGGGACCACGTCGGTGACCTCGACGCCGACAGTCCTTACTACGCCGGCAAGTTCGTGTCCGAGTGGCATCGGTTCGCCGCTGGGTCCGGCGAGTCCACCGAGTCGAATGTAGCTCAGGTCGCTGCCGCAGATCCCACAGGCGTGAACGTCGACGATCGCGTCACGTGGGCCGCACGGCGGTAGATCGACTTGATCGAGGTTGACTTCCCCCGGGGCGTGGATGCGGACCTGGGCGGTGGTGCTCATCTGGTTGTTCCAATCAGATAGTGGCGGAGTTGCCGTAGCGGGAGATGTGTTGCTCGATGCGCTGCGCGGTGCGGCGAACCTGCTCGCCGAGCGATCCGATGGCTTCGCTGTCCAGGGTGGTGAAGGCCGCGGCGGTGACCGACATGGTGACCGCGCCATCAACATCGGTGATCGGCGCTGAGACAGTAGCGACCCTATGGGTGGCATTGTCCGCCAGTTCGTCGGGTAGAAAGTCGATGACCGTGAGGTCGGCGAATGCCCGTGCCAGTTGAGTGGTGATCACATCGACTTCGCCGTCCCCACTGAGGGCCCGCAGCGCGGTGTAGACGCGGACGTACTCGCGGGTCAGGCGTTCGACGACGAAGCCGCGATGACGGATCTCCTTGAGTACGGCGGTCATTCGCTTCCGAAGTGCGGGACTTGGCTGGCCGATGGCCTCCAGCCATGCCTTCTGCGACTCGCTGCTGGACCACGCGACGTAGTCGCGGCCGAATGGTGCGACCAGTGGTGTGCGCATGCCCGGGCCGATCCGGGGCCCGGTCAGACACTCGCCCGCGGTTTCGGTGATCACCAGGGTGGTTCCCTCCCGGCGGGTCAGGGAGACCTGGGTGCCCGTCGCCGCCGCCAACGCCTGCAGATCGGCGCGGTACATCAGCGCGTTCGCCGGCTTGGCCAGGCTCGCGATCGCCGGCCCCCACGCGTAGCCCGCGGTGCTCGGGTCGCGGGTCACCCAGTCGTGGGCGGCCAGGGTCGTCAGGATCGCGTGGCCGGTGGCGCGGCTGATGTCGAGGCTGCGACAGATCTCCGCCAGTGAGAAATGCCGTGCCGGTTCGTTGCCCAGCAATCCCATCACGGCGACTACCCGCTCGGTGGGCGGGGAAGGCCCTTGACTCTGAGACAGATCCAGGTCTACCTTCGGCGTCATAATATCGAACGGTATGTCGAAAGATCGACAAACGCAAGAGGGGTAGGAGCCGCCGCAATGGGTTCACCGGCCGAGGCGATCGATCTCGACGACCTCGTCTCACCACGACTGACCGATGTCCAGCGCCAGATCCTCGAGTACACCGAGGCGCGGCCGGTGTCGTTCAGTATCGACCACATGCTCGAGGAGGCGATCGCTCAGGCGGGCGTCGACGACCTCGCGTTCACCGACGATTTCGGAGACCGGCTACATGCCTTCGTCGCGGCCATCGAGGCCGACACCGGACTGACTCAACTGGGCCGAAATACCTTGCGGAGTCGCGTTGTTCGGCTGCTGCGCAACAGGCTGTCACTTACCGACCTGCTGAAGCGCTACCCCGAGATCAAATCGATCCCCATCGAGAAGCCGATCATCGTGGTGGGTATGCCGCGGACAGGGACCACACACCTGGTGAACCTGATCGCGTCCGACCGCCGTCGGCGGGCGCTGCCCTACTGGGAGAGCCAGGAGCCGATCCCGGCCCGTGGAGAAGGACCCGACATCTTCGGTGTCGATCCCCGCTACACCCGCGCCCGCAAGGAGCACGACGCGATGATGGCCAACGCGCCGCTGGTCGCGGCCATGCACGATCAGTTCCCCGAAGCGATCGAGGAAGAGGTAGAGCTACTCGATCTCGACTTCGCCAGCTACATCCTGGAATGGCTCGCCCGAGTCCCGAGCTGGCGCGATACCTACCTGGAGCTCGACCAGACCCGCCACTACGCCTACATGAAGACGGTGCTGCAAGCGCTCACCTTCTTCCGTGGACCGCAAACCTGGGTGCTGAAATCCCCTCAGCATGCTGAGCAACTCACCGCACTGATGGCCACCTTCCCCGACGCCACCGTTGCGTTCACCCACCGCGATCCGGTGGCCGTCATTCAGTCGACGATCACGATGATGGCCTATGCCGACCGCCTGCGCCGGACCTCCATCGACCCCGACTGGCTGATCGCCTATTGGACCGATCGGGTACACCGGCTACTGACCGCGTGCGTCCGCGATCGTGAACTGGTGCCGGCCGAGCAGAGTATCGACATCGGATTCCACCAGCTCAACGGCAACGAGGTTCCCGTGCTCGAGTCGCTCTACGAACGGGCGGGCGTGGAGTTGACTCCCGGGGTGCGCAAGAGGTTCGAGCAGTATGTCGGCAGTAATCCGCGGGGCAAGCACGGCAGCATTCGATACGACCTGCACCGCCATTTCGGGGTCACGCCAGAGGAAGTCCGGTCCCGATTCGAGTTCTACTTCGACCGCTTCGACGTCCGGCCCGAAGTCAGCAGCCGCGCAAGCGGGAACTAGGAGGAGCTTTCCATGACGGATTTCGAACCCGCATACCTGACCCGGCCAGGCGCCGAGGCGATGGTCCCCGCGACCCCCGATTAGGTCGAGGAGGTCAGCCCCGGCATCTGGTGCTCGCCCGGACTTACCAACGTCTTCATGCTGCCGACCTCAGAGGGTCGGGTGATCGTCAACGCGGGCATGGGCTTCGAGGGTCCTGTGCACCGGGCCAGTCTCGATTCGGTCGATTCCTCACCGATGCGCTACATCATCCTGACGCAGGGTCACTACGACCACGTCGGCGGATTGGACAGCGTGCGCGATCCCGACACGAAAATCGTGGCGCAGGCCAACTGGGAGCAGTGGCGTGACGACAACGAGCGGCTGGCCCGCTACCGATCCGTCGCGCAGCGCATTCGCGTTCTCCGACACCCTTGTTGCCGGCATCGCCAAGATCCAGGATCGATTCGGCAAGAAGTTGCCCGGCCAGAGCACCCCGACCGCGGACATCGTCGTCGAGGACACCCTGACCCTCAACGTCGGAGAACGCACGCTGGAACTGATCGCCACCCCTGGCGGTGAGACCACCGACTCTATGGTCGTCTGGTTGCCCGACGAGAAGATCTGTCTGTGCGGCAACGTCTTCGGGGCACTGTTCGGCCACATGCCGAACCTGGTGACGATGCGCGGTGACCGCTATCGTGATGCGCTCACCGTGATCGACACTGTCGAGCGTGTCCGCGCGCTGGAGCCCGAAGTGCTTCTCAGCGGGCACTTCTGGCCGATCACCGGCAAAGAGCGTATCCAGTTCGAACTCACCCGCCTGCGTGACGCCGTGCAGTACGTGCACGATGCGACTGTCGAGGGTATGAATTCCGGCAAGGACGTCCGCACCCTGATGCGAGAGATCACCCTGCCGCCAAACCTCGAGTTGGGACAGGGCTACGGCAAGGTGGCCTGGGGTGTTCGGGCGATCTGGGAGAACTACTCGGGCTGGTTCCACCACCGATCCACCACTGAGCTGTATCCCATCGATCCCACGGACGTCAGCGCCGACCTTGTCGAACTCGCCGGTGCCGATGCACTTGTCGCCCGAGCACAGGGCCACGTCGATGCAAACCGGCCGGTGCAGGCGATTCACCTCGCCGAGAAAGTGACCGACACCGATAAAGACCACCCAGGCGCCCGCCAGGTCCTCAAGGCGGCCCATGAGCGACTGCTCGCCGACAGCCACAACTTCTGGGAGACCGCGTGGCTGAAGAAGCAGATCGCGAGCTACGCATGACCGCACGCGTCACCTTCGACTTCACCGGCACCCGCGCCCTGATTACCGGTGGTACCAGCGGAATCGGGCATGGGACCGCAGTACTGTTCCGGGACGCAGGCGCCGACGTCACCATCACCGGCACCCGGCCACGGGCCGAAGACTACGACACCGACCTGTCCGGAATGACCTACGCGCAGCTCGTGCTCACGGACCCGGCCTCGATTGAAGCCCTCGTGGCCGATGTCGACAGCCTCGACGTGCTCGTCAACAACGCCGGCGCGAACTTCCCCGGCGGCCTCGATGAATCCGCCCCCGACGGCTTCGACGCCTCGGTGGCCCTCAACCTCAACGGCTCATACCGCCTGACCGTCGCGCTGCGTCGCGCACTGAAGGCATCGACCGCCACCGGCGGCGCCTCAGTGGTCAACCTGGCCTCCATGTCGGCACTGCGGGCGGTGACCATGGTGCCCGGGTACAGCGCGGCCAAGGCCGGAACGATCGCTCTCACGAGACTGCTCGCCGTCAAGTGGGCCAAGGACGGGATCCGGGTCAACGCCGTGGCGCCGGGCACCATCGACACGCCCATGACCGCGCCGATGAACGCGGTACCGGAAATCGTCGACTCCGAGGTCGCCCACATTCCGTTGGGCCGATTCGGGACCGTCGAAGAGATAGCACCGGCAATCGCGTTCCTGTGCACCGAACACAGTTCCTACACCAGCGGTGCGCTGTTTGTCGTCGACGGAGGCTCCGACTGCGTCTGAAAGTGTCAGGTTGGCCAACGCTGACATCACCCACCGCTACGGCGACTGCGCGTAATCCCCCGTGAACGCAACAGCATCGCTTCGTCTGGTGGGAAGAGGTGCTGAGACGGTCGGGACCCCTCGGGGGGTGAGGCGTGTGCCCCGACCGTCTCAGCGCGCCCACACCGCAACGGGGGGTATGCGGCGCGGGCGGGTCAGATCGGACGCGGACTGCTACGTCCGAATAGTGAGCCATTCTGCCATCTTCGCGAAGTTATTCAAGGACCGATGCGCTTTTGGGCCTCAGATGGAATTTGCTGCTAGACATCTAGAAAACCCATTAGATGTGCGAGAAATTGAGTTTTTCGTCAAAATGAAAATCTCTTTCACATTTACTGTAACCTGGGGCCGCAGAACCATTCACACCTCGCCTGAGGGTTCTCGCGCCTCGGGGAGCAAGGCTTTTGTCGCGAGATTTTAGGGGGACGTATGTCCCGTGTGCTGGCCAAGCCCTTCGCGGAGACTTCAACGCGTACGTGCCTGTATTGCGCCGCCTCGATGAGACTTATGGAGGAATGCGCCGTTTCCGAGCAATACACCCGACAGACGTGGTGGAAATGCACCGGGTGCGGCCGTGTGCGCTATGACAATGCGTAGTTCAGAAAGTTCGAAAGACCAACAGCCGCAACGTCAAAACTCAAGGCGCATAACAGAACAAGGGGCCGACATGATTGCCTTAGGGTCCTCCTGCTGTTAGTCCGCTGAGTGCCGCAGAACTAAGGTCAACCCCCGCCAGCACCCTAATCCGCTATTATCTGCGTATGAATGCAGATAAGCATGCAAGCCGCTTGGCCGACGATCACGCCGATCTGGTCGTCGAGGTCTTTCGCATGCTTGCCGACGCCACCCGCGTCCAACTGCTGTGGTCGCTCATCGGCTACGAACTCAGCGTCAACGACCTCGCCGAGCGGGTCGGCAAGCCGGCGCCGTCGGTGTCCCAGCACCTGGCCAAACTCCGGATGGCCCGCCTGGTTCGCACCCGCCGGGAGGGCACCCAGGTGTTCTACCGGCTGGAGAACGACCACGTCCGCCAGCTGGTCGCCGACGCGGTGTTCAACGCAGAACATGCCGCGGGCGGGGTACCCGCACATCATCGCGGGGACACCGAACTCGCTCGAACTGCCACGTAAGGGGAGGGCGTGATGGGACGCAGTCATGAACACGGTCACGGGCACACTCACGACCACGCCGGACGCGTCGACGACGCGCTGAGGGACAGCGACGCCGGGATTCGGGCCGTCAAGATCAGCCTGGTGGTGCTGATCGTCACCGCCGCCCTCCAGATCGCGATCGTCGTCGCATCGGGATCGGTTGCGCTGCTTGCCGATACGATCCACAACTTCTCCGACGCGCTCACCGCGATCCCGCTGTGGATCGCCTTCTCGCTGAGCCGGCGAAGCGCGACCAGGCGCTACACCTACGGTCTCGGAAGGGCCGAGGATCTGGCCGGTCTGTTCGTGGTCGGCGTCATCGCGCTGTCGGCGGTCGTCGCGGCCGTCGAGGCAGTCCAGCGGTTGATCCATCCGGCCCCGCTGTCCCACCTCGGCTGGGTGGCCGCGGCGGGTGTGATCGGATTCCTCGGCAACGAACTGGTCGCCCTGTACCGCATCCGCGTTGGGAAGCGTATCGGTTCGGCGGCCCTGCGAGCCGACGGAATGCACGCCCGCGCAGACGGATTGACCTCACTTGCGGTGGTGGCAGGCGCGGCAGGGGTGGCACTGGGATTCCCGCAGGCCGATCCCATCGTGGGCCTGCTGATCGCGGCGGCAATCGTCGTCGTCATGGTCGTCGCCGCCCGTGACGTGTTCGCGCGGTTGCTCGACAGTGTGGATCCCGCGCTCGTCGACACCGCCTATGACACCCTGTCCCGCCAGCCCGGAGTGCTTGGTGTGCAACGGGTTCGGATGCGCTGGGTGGGATTGCGGCTGGACGCCGACGTGGAGCTGGACGTCAGCCCGGAGCTGAGCCTGCGGCAGGCCCACGAACTGGCCCACGAGGCTGAACACGCTCTGTCACATGCCATCCCGAAGCTGGACACCGCCGTTGTGCATGCGTATCCGGCGGGCTAGCAGACGTACTTCACACCGATTCCATCCGGCGGCGTCACCTGCTGCGCGCAGGCGTAGGTGTCCACGCCGCCGGCTGCCATCCGCACCGCCGACTGGTGGGCATAGTTGACGCAGTACAGCGCGTCGGAGTCGGTGCGGCAGCGGAAGTCGCCGAACGACAACGACTTGTCGAGCGGTAGCTCGGGGCCCTGCCCGTTGGCGAACCGTCCGGGATCGCCGTGCGCCGAGCCGACCAGGACGGTGGCGCCGTCGTAGTCGACCCAGCCGCCCTTCCACTGGCCGTAGATGTCCGGCGGCTGCGGGGGCGGGTTGGTCAGGTCGACCAGGCAGGCCAGCGCCGGGGCGTTGTGCTTGGCGTCGGTCATGCAGGTGGTGCCGGCCGGCGTGGTGAACGCCACGTCATCACCCAGATCGGTGGTGACGCCGCCCCGAAGGGCGACGTGGTACTGGGCGGCGTCGACCGGGGCGCCGCGTTCGATCCACGTGATGGCCTGCGCGATCGGCACTCCGGTGGGCGGTGCGGCCGCCGACGAGGTGGTCGTGGTGGCCGACGTCGAGCCACCCGTGCGAGACGGGGTGATCGGGGTCAGCGCCGTCGGGTGCGCCTGACCGCCTGTCGAATCCGAACATGCCGCCACGCATCCCACGACCAGCAGCGACGCAGCGAGCAACCGGGCGATCCGCATCCCGCCAGGCTAGCCGTCCCGTGGCTAAGCGGCCGTCAGGCACGTCGGCGCACCAATTGTTCGCTACCGTCAACGTCATGCACGAACACACCGTCCGCACCACCACCACGAACGGCGTCGTGGAGGGATTCGTCCGCGACGGTGTGAACCGCTGGCGGTCCATTCCCTACGCCCGCCCCCCGGTCGGAGCGCAGCGGTTCCGGGCGCCCCAGCCGGCGCAGCCCTGGCGCGGGGTTCGGTACTGCCACAGCTTCGCCAACTGCGCACCGCAACAGCGGCGCTACACGATGCTCGGCCTCGGCAAGTACCAGCCGATGGGCGAGGACTGCCTGACGCTCAACGTGGTGACTCCATCGTGGTCGGGTTCGCAGCCCGATCAGGAGCCGCTGCCGGTGATGTTCTTCATCCACGGCGGCGGCTACATCCTGGGCAGCTCGGCCACCCCGCTCTTCGACGGAGCCGCGCTGGCCCGCCGTGGCTGCGTCTACGTGTCGGTGAACTATCGCCTCGGCGCCCTCGGCTGTCTGGACCTGTCGTCGCTCTCGACGCCCGAGGTCCGGATCGACAGCAACCTGTTCCTGCGCGACCTCGTCATGGCGCTGGGCTGGGTCCGCGACAACATCGCCGCCTTCGGCGGTGACCCCGGCAACGTCACCATCTTCGGCGAGAGCGCCGGAGCGCACGCCGTCGCGACACTGCTCGCCGTCCCAGACGCCAAAGGCCTTTTCCACAAGGTGATTTCGGAGAGTCCCGCATCGGGATTGGTCAGCACGTCAGAGACCGCGGCGACGATCGCGGGCAAGTTCGCCGCCACGCTCGGCGCCGACCGCAGACGATGCCGCCGACACCTTGATGCGGGCCCGGCCTGCGGACCTGGTCAAGACGCTCGACGTTCTGCTCGAGCGCAGCGTGCACGACATGGACGGCGCGTTCGCGGTCGGTCCCACCCACGGCGACGACGTCCTGCCGCTGGATCCGATCGAGGCGATGAAGACCGGCGCGGCGCACCGGGTGCCGCTGATCGTCGGAACCAATGCCGACGAGGGCAAGCTGTTCACGCGATTTCTGAAGATGCTGCCGACCACCGAGCACGCCATCGAGCGGCTGCTGGCCTTCGCCGAACCCGAGACCCGGGACCGGATCACTGCCGCCTACCCGGGTTACCCGCACCCCGAGGCGTGCGTCCAGCTCGGCGGCGACTTCGCGTTCGGGACGGCGGCCTGGCAGATCGCCGAGGCGCACGGTGCCCACGCACCGACCTACGTGTACCGCTACGACTATGCGCCGCGCACGCTGCACTGGTCCGGACTCGGCGCCACCCACGGCATGGAACTGCTCGCGGTGTTCGACATCTACCGGACCCGACTGGGCGGCGCGCTGACGATCGGCATTGACCGGCCCTCGGCTCTGAAGGTGAGCAATCAGGTGCAGCGCCGCTGGCGCAGCTTCAGCCGCACCGGCGTGCCCGGTGACGACTGGCCCACCTACACCCACCCGGAACGGCCGGTCATGGTGTTCGACCGGCACACCCGGGTCGAAAACGATCCGCACCCGCATCGGCGCCAGGCGTGGGAGGGATTCTCGCTGGCCAACCGCTAGCGAGTTGACAGCCGTCAAAAAGTCGCCGGAAACCCTATCGCCCGGTGGCAGGGGTGTCCTAGGTTGGTCGAGTGCAGACCAATGACATCGTCGTCGAACGTCCCGGCGACCTCACCCCCGAGTGGCTGACCGCCGCCATCGGAGCGGGGACGGTCACCGAATTCACCGTCGAGCGCATCGGCACCGGCCAGATGAGCGAGTGCTACCGGATCGGCCTGACCTACGCCGCCGGCGACGACGGTCCGGCAACGGTCGTCCTGAAGGTCGCCGCCACCGATCCGATGAGCCGGCAGACCGGGCTCGCGCTCGGCCTCTACGAGCGGGAGGTCAGGTTCTACTCCGAGGTGGCGCCGCGTCTCGGGGGGCCGATCGCGGAGTGCTTCCACACCTCCTACGATCCCGAGACCGGCATCTTCGCCCTGCTCATCGACGACGCCGCGCCGGCCGTCGTCGGTGACGAAATCCGCGGCGCCACAGCAGAAGAAGCACGGCTGGCCCTGACCGAGCTGGGCCGGTTGCACGCTCCGGTGATCGGAAGTGAAACCTTCGCCGACGCGGATTGGCTCAACCGCGACGCGCCGCTGAACCAAGAGCTGATCGCCCAGTTGTACGCCGGGTTCGCCGACCGCTACGGCGAGGCCATCACCCCGGAGCAGCGCCTGGTCTGTCAGCGTCTGGTCGACAGCTTCGATGCCTACCTCGCCGGCGAAGCCGCGCCCGAGCGGATCAAGGGCCTGGTGCACGGCGACTACCGGCTGGACAACATGCTGTTCGGCCGCCCCGGCTCGCGGCGCGATCTGACCGTGGTCGACTGGCAGACCGTCGGCTGGGGACCGGCGATGACCGACGTGTCGTACTTCATCGGATGCGCGCTCCCGGTCGAGGATCGCCGCAACCACTACGAGGACCTGCTGCGCGCGTATCACGAAGGGCTGGGCCCGGATTCGCCGGTCAGCCTCGAGGACGTCCGCGAGGGCGTCCGGCATCAGAGCTTCGCGGGCGTGATGATGGCGGTGGTCTCGGCGATGCTCGTCGAACGCACCGAGCGCGGCGACGAGATGTTCCTGACGATGCTGGAACGCCACAGCAGCCATGTCCTGGACACCGGCGCCCTGGACATCCTGCCCGGCACTGCGGACACGGCGCTGGTCCCCGACCCGGTCGACGAGGGCGCGCACGAGCCGGGCGACGAGCCCCTGTGGAACGAGAGTTGGTACTGGGACTTCGCCGATCCCGAGCAGGGGATCGGCGGCTGGATCCGGCTCGGGCTGGTGCCCAACCAGAAGGTCGCGTGGATCAACGCGCTGGTGTGCGGGCCGGACATGCCCACCGTCGCGCTGCTCGACTTCGAGGCGCCGCTGCCCGCAGATCCGGCGGTGGTGACGGGCGACGGCATGGAATTGCGCCACGGCGCAACGATTCCGCTGCAGTCCTATCGCGTCGAGGTCAGCGGCGCCGCGCAGGCCTACGACGACCCCGCCGCGCTGCTGAGCGACGAGCAAGGCCGCCCGGCGCAACTCGCGATGGACCTGACCTGGACGACGACGGGCACCCCGTACGCCTACCGGATCACCACCCGCTACGAGATCCCCTGCACCGTCACCGGAACCATCACCGTCGACGGGCGCACCTATCAGATCGAGGCGGTTGCCGGGCAGCGCGACCACTCCCACGGCGTGCGCGACTGGTGGAGCATGGACTGGGTGTGGAGTGCCCTGCATCTCGACGACGGGACGCACCTGCACGGTGTCGATCTCCGCATCCCCGGACTCTGCCCCCGGTCAGCGTCGGCTACATCCAGCGCGAGGGCGAGCCGGTCATCGAGACGACGGCGGTGACTGCCGATGCGACGTTCGCCGACAACGGATTACCCACTGCAGACCCGGATCGTCTACGAGCCGGGCCCGGTCGACACGACGATTTCGGTGCGCGGTCACGCTCCGGTGCGGCTGGTCGGACCGGACGGCCGGGTGAGCCAGTTCCCGCGCGCCTGGGTCGAGGTCGAGACGGCTGACGGCCGACACGGTGTCGGCTGGGCGGAGTGGAACCGCAACCTCTGACTACAGGTGCGCCGAGTCGTCGTCGAGGTCGTCGCGACGCAGCCCCATCGGGGTCGCCGCCGGGATGTCACCCCCGGCGACCACAGCCCGGGTCAGCGGAGTGAGCGCCGCGAACAGCGTTTCGACGGCCGCGTCGTCGAGCGCGGCCAGGGCCGTCAGCGCCAGGGTGTCGGTGCGCTCCTCGACGCGGTCCTTGAGCGCCCGGCCCGCCTCGGTGAGATCGCCTGCAGCGGTGAGGAATCCGCGCGCCGCCAGGTTTTCGGTACAGGCGTCCCACTCGTCGTCGGTGTAGTCCCGGCTGCGCTTGATGAAGGCGGCCGGTACCGCGCCGGCAGCGACATGCAGCACGTTGGCCTCCCGGCCGCCGATCCCTTCGGCCACCAGGGCCGCCACATGCCCGTCGCCGCGGTGCTCGCGCAGCAATGTCGTGGCGTGCCACAGCGCCGCCAGGGGAGTCTCCGGCCAGGCCAGCGCCCGGTTGGCCGCGAACAGCGGCCGGCCGTCCAGCGGCAGCGCTGCGTGCGGCGAGTCCGGCCAGTTCGGCGGCCTCGACCACGCCGGGTGAGTCGTCGCTCAGCCCGTAGCGGCGCAGTGCGGCCACGGCGGTGTCCACCCGCGCCCGCAGTACCTCGGCCGGCGTCGCGACCTCCCACACCGCGGGCAGCATCCGGTGGACGCGATCGGCGGAGAAGTTGTAGAACACGGCAGCGACCACCTCGGCAGGCACCGGCCCCAGCGGCGCCGACCGGGCGGCGAAGTAGCCCCGCCAGAACCCGGTGAAACCCATGGCGGCCCAGCCGGCCTGGGCCTCGGACGCGAAGTAGGTGACGGCGTGGACCGGTTCGAAGCGATCGAAGAAGCGTCTGGCCAACAGCGGTGTTCTGGTCACTTCCGCAGTCAACCACGCGCAGTTGAGCGATTCCGGGGGCGCGCCGCTTGGTATCTTGCTCGCGGACCTGCGCGTACGGCGCGGCTTGGGCGACTCTGGGAGATCATGATGCGACGGACTGGCGCGGTGCTGGCGGCGATGGCGGTCACTGGGGTGACGCTGACGGGCTGTTCGTTCAGCGTGGGTAGCGGTGGGACCCCCGTCGTCGCGAAAGCGGATCTGCAGAAGGACATCTCGGAGCGGCTGGAGAAGGCCGGCGAGAAGCCGAAGTCCGTCGAATGCAAGGACGATCTCAAGGGCGAGGTCGGCAAGTCCGTCACCTGCGAGGTCGCGCTCACCGACACCAACGTCTTCGAGCCGGTCGTCACCGTCACCAAGGTCGACGGCTCGACCGTCAGCTACGACATGGCGCCTGCGGTATCCAAGGAGCAACTCGAGAAGGCGGTCGCGCGGCTGCTGTCGGAGTCCTCGGGCGACGACCGTCGACTCGGTCACCTGCGAGTCGGGCCTGGAGGGCAAGAAGGGCGCCGAAGCGCAGTGCGACGTCACCGCGGGTGGCGTCACGCTCAAGCGCACCGTCGACGTCACCAAGGTCGACGGCCTGCTGATGAACTTCACGGTGATCCCGGTGCTGACCAAGGCCCAGGTCGAGAGTTCGCTGCTCGATCAGCTCGAGTCGCAGCTGGGGCAGCGGCCCGACTCCGCGGACTGCACGAACGATCTCCAGGGCACGCCGGGCACCACCATCGACTGCACCGTGGTCGCCGGTGAGGAGACCCAGGTCTTCACCCTGACCGTGAACAACGTCGACGGTGACCGGATCAACTTCAACTACGCGCCCAAGGCCTGACGGGTAGTGGTCGTTTGACGCAGCTGGGAACGCCGGGCTACGCCCTGCACCCCCTGCACGGGATGCACGAGCCGACGCGATCCACCCCTGCGCGCCAGCCCAACTCGGTGCGCCGGACCACGTCGATGGACATCACCAGGACGCCCGGCGCGCCTGACCCGGTGTCCCTGCTCGGGCGTGGACGCGACCTGGTCACCGCCGAGGACGGCATCGGCGCGCGTGACCCGAACCGCCGGACTGTCGGCGACGGTCGAGATGATGACGCAGGTGGTTCGTCGATATCGAGACCGATCCGCCCAACCGCGGTGGCCACGCTGACCGGAGCGCCGGCGATGGGCGGGTTCCGGGCCGCGGCCGACGCTGCGATGCCCGGAGCTTCGGCAGGCCCGGGACCTGCTCTACACGCTCCTCGACGATGTGCCCGGCTGCACGCTGATCTCCGGGACACGCGCTCGGCGCCTCCGGTGAGATCGAGGCCGTTCGCACCGGATACCTGCCGATGGCCGACCAGTGCGCCGGCTTCGTCACCGGCGGCCTGCTGATGTCGTCGTTCGCATCCGGCGAGCCGGCCATCGTGACCGGTCCCGAGGCGCCGGACCTGAGCGATCCGGACGACCCGCTGGCCTGGCACGAGACCGGCGAGTTGCCGGTGCACGGAATGCGCCGTGCCCGCCGCGTCGACGTCACCGCCAGCCCCGGCGGCGCCGAAGTCCAGATCGACGCCATGTTCCGCGACACCTATGTCCGAGCCGACGGCGTTCCGACGATCGTCCACGAGTACACCCTGCTCGCTACCGTCGAACGCGCCACCGGGCGGATCCTCGACTCACGTGCCACGCCGCGGGTCCTGCCCTGGCAGGAGTGCCCCGGCGCGGTGCAGAGCGCAGGGAGGATCACCGGAATGACGTTGCCGGAGTTGCATTCCCGGGTGCGCCGGGAACTGCACGGCACCGGCACCTGCACCCACCTCAACGATCTGCTGCGCAGCATCGCCGACGCGCAGTCGCTGATCGACCTGCTGCCGGCCGGCTGACGATCAGAGCTCTTCGGCCACCGCGGTCGCGGCCTCGTCGATGATCGCGCGCATGGCCCGTTCGGCGGCCGCCTCGTCGCGCAGGCGTACCGCGCGGGCCACCTCGTCGTGCAGTTCGATGGCCGCCGGGTTGGGTGTGGTGGGCATCATGCCGTGGTGGGTGCGGCCGGCGAGCACCTCGGCGACGACGTCGTAGAGCGCCCGGAACATCTCGTTGCCGCTGGCTTCCAGCAGTGTGCGGTGAAAGACCTTGTCCGCCAACAGGTATGCGTCCAGGTCGCCGGACCGGCCGTGGACCACCATGTCGGAGACGGCGGCCGCCATGATGCGGCACTGGTGCGGGTCGGCGCGGCGCGCCGCCAGTGCGGCGGCGGCGGGTTCGAAACCACGGCGCAACTCCGAGAGCGAAACCAGTTGAGCGGCACGGTCTCCGGCGTCGAGGCGCCAGCGGATCACTCGCGGGTCGAAGACGTTCCAGTTGCTCGACGGGCTGGATCGTGATGCCGACCCGGCGGCGGGAAGCCACCATCCCCATCGACTCCAGCACGCGGATGGCTTCCCGGGCGACCGAGCGGGACACCCCGTAGGTCGGCGCTGATCCCGTCGAGGTTGAGCACCTGGCCCGGTGCGTAGTGCCCGGAGACGATGCCGTGGCCCAGTGCGGTCAGCACGCTGGCGTGCAGCTCGCCGACGATTGGCTCCGGGGTCACTGATACATGTTCTCATACGCGGTGCATACGCATATAAAACAGATTGATCACGATTAGGTCTTGATTAAGTATGACGATTGATGCGATGCTGTGTGACATGCAGCACGGCAGGGTAGACGCAGGCATGACTTCACCGATCGTGGTCATGGGGGTGTCCGGTTCGGGGAAGTCGACCGTCGGCGCGGCGCTGGCCCAGCGGCTGCGCGTGCCGTTCGCCGATGCCGACGACTTCCATCCGCCGGCCAACATCGCCAAGATGACCGCCGGTCATGCCCTCGACGACGACGACCGTCGTCCCTGGCTGGAGGCGATCGGTGAGTGGCTCGCCGAGCATCGCGACGGCGGCGTGATGAGCTGTTCGGCGCTCAAGCGCAAGTACCGCGACCAGCTCCGGCGGCACTGCGCCGACGTCAGCTTCCTGCACCTCAGTGGATCTCCCGAGGTGATCGCACGCCGACAGGCCAGCCGGCCGGGGCATTTCATGCCCGCCTCGCTGCTCGCCTCCCAATTCGACACGCTCGAACCGCTCGAGGCCGACGAGCACGGAATCACCATCGACGTCGACCAGAGCATCGACACCATCGTCGACGACTACGTTGCCCGCACGACAGGAGAGAACGCATGAGTCCGCACCACCTCTTGGCCGACGCGCCCAAGCTCGCCCAGCCCGTCGCGTCGGGATGGCAGCTGATCCTGGCCTTCCTCGCGGGCATCGCGGTGATCGTCGTCCTGATCACGATCGTCAAGCTGCATCCGTTCCTGTCCCTGATCTTCGGGGCGCTGACGGTCGGCATCGTCGCCGGCGAGAACCTGGAGAAGGTGCTCAAGTCGTTCTCCGACGGGTTCGGTACCACCGCCGCGGGCGTCGGCATCCTGATCGCGCTGGGCGCGATGTTCGCCAAACTGCTGGCCGACTCCGGCGGGGCCGACGAGATCGTCGACACCATCGTCGGTCACGCCTCGCCGCGCGCGCTGCCGTGGGCGATGGCCCTGGTCGGGGCGATCATCGGCCTGCCGATGTTCTTCGAGATCGGCCTGGTCCTGCTGATGCCGGTCATCTACCTGGTGTCGCGCCGCTCGCAACTGTCGCTGATCACCGTCGGAATCCCGGCTCTGGCGGGACTTTCCGCGATGCACGGGTTCGTGCCGCCGCACCCCGGCCCGCTGACCGCCATCAACCTGCTCGGCGCCGACCTGGGTCTGACCCTCGCGCTCGGTGTGGCGGTCGCGATCCCGACGATCATCGTGGCCGGGCCGTTGTTCGGCAAGCTCGCCGGCCGCTGGGTCGTCGTCGACGCGCCCGACACGTTCGCGACCGACGCCGAGGCACTGCGGCGGGCCGGGCCGGAGGCCGAGGTGCTGGGCGACCACACCGGGAACCCGCGGCGCCCGTCCTTCGGGATGACGTTGTTCAGCGTGCTGCTGCCGGTCGTGCTGATGCTCGGCAAGGCGCTGGTCGACATCTTCATCGACGACGAGAACCAATGGTTCCGAGTCGACTTTCGACGTCCTCGGCACCCCGCTGGTGGCACTGCTGCTCGCCGTGATCGTCGGCATTCTTCACCCTGGGCCGCGGTGCGGGTATGACGCGCGACCAGGTGATGAAGTGCGTCGAGTCCGGCCTGCCGCCGGTCGCCGGCATCATCCTGATCGTCGCCGCCGGTGGCGGCTTCAAGCAGGTGCTCGTCGACAGCGGTATCGGCACGCTGCTCGCCGAATGGGCCAAGGGCGCCAACATCTCGGTGATCCTGCTGGCCTGGGTGCTGGCCGTGCTGATCCGGCTGGCGACCGGTTCGGCGACCGTCGCCACCATCACCGCGTCCTCGCTGGTGATCGGCCTGGTCGAAGGGCTCGGCACCGGACAGGTGTCGCTGGTGGTGCTGGCCGTCGGCGCGGGCTCGCTGTTCTTCTCCCACGTCAACGACGCCGGATTCTGGTTGGTCAACCAGTACTTCCGGCTCTCCGTCGGTCAGACCATCAAGACCTGGTCGGTCATGGAGACGATCTTGTCGGTGACCGGCCTGATCGTGGTGCTGCTGCTGGGCCTGGTGATCTGACCGCGGGGATCGGTCAGCCCTTGACCACCTGGGTGCCGCCGGCCAGCTCGTCGTGCTTGCCCTGCTTGGTCGGGCTGTTGTTGATGGTGACCGCGATGACGATGTAGGCGATGAACGCCAACAGGCCGCCGATGTAGGGAATCACCGACAACAGGGTGAAGGAGTTGCGGATCGCCGACTGCTGCACGTCGGGCTTGGGTGCTCCACCCGGCCCGTGCACGGACAGTCCGAGCAGCTTCTTGGCCGGCGTCCAGCCCTGCGTGACCTCGAAGGCGACGAAGTAGATGAACGTCAACAGACCCGAAAACAGGCCGGTGACAAGGATGTTGCTGCTCGCGTGGAACAGAAACGCGAGCAGGAACGCCACGATGCCGACGAAGATGCCGTCGATCAACCGGGCGGCGAACCGCAAGCCCAGGCTGCCCGGCTGCTGACCGCCCGGTACGGGCGGCGGCGGATAACCCGGCTGCTGGCCGTACGGGTTCGGCGGGGGCGGATAGCCGCCCGGCTGGCCGTACTGACCCGGTGGGGGCGGTGGCGGCGGCGGAAATCCCTGCGGTTGGTTGTACGCATTGGGATCGTAGTCACCCGTGGTCATCAGATCGCTCCTCGCGCCGAAGTGGACGCGCCCAATCTACCCCGCGCGCCCCAGTCGGTCGCGGCTTCGCCGCGGTGCGATCCGAATCCTCAGCGCTTGGCGAGCTTTTGGCCTTCCTGGCCTGCGAGCGGGTGGTGTCGGCGAGTTCGCCGCCCTGTTCGCGGGCGAGGTCGAGCGCGGCTTCCGCCAGTTCGGTGCCGCGTTCGCGGGCGACGTCGGCCAGCACCGCACCGCGCTTGCGGGCCGCCTCCAGCAGCGGACCGGTGCGTTCCCCGGCGACGACCGCGAGTTCGCGTCCGCGCTCGGCGCCGACCTGCAGACCGTGACCGACCTTGTCGGCCAGTTCGCTGTCCAGAACCGCCGAGCTGGAGCCCGGCAGACGGTCGGACACCGCCTCGCTCACCTTGCGCGCGGCGCGGCGTCCGCGCCAGCCCAGCGACGGCTTGCCCGCGGTGTCCGCCGAAGCGATGATGAGCCCGCCGAGCAGGCTGATGTCGGTCATGAACTCGCGGCGCTTCTGCGCCTTGCGCTGCTGGTCGGTCTCCGACCAGAACATGTGCGCACCGAGGTTGGCCGGAATCACGGTGGCGGCCAACGCCGCCGACGCGAAGCGGGGCAGCCGTCCGGTGGCCAGCAGCAGGCCGCCGCCGACCTGCACGGCGGCGTTGACCTTCGCGAACGTCTCCGCGTCGGTCGGCACTCCGCTGCCCACCGGATCCGGCAGCTTCTGCAGGCCCTCGAGGGTCGGGCGGGCGGCGTCCGCGGCGAGCTTCGGACTCCTCAACGCGTCGAGACCCTGGCCGATGAACACGGCGGCCAACATGGGGCGGGCAACTCTGCGAATCAACATGGCGCCGGTGTTCCCGGCCAGATCGAGGGCCAAACCCCGGACGGTGACCGCTCGTTCGTTGAGACCGCACTGAGAGCCAAGATTCCGCCCGAACTTCGCTCTCACTGCTTTGTCAACGGTGGAGGTCACGGCCAGCACGCCTGCCGTCGTACCGAGCACCGTGCCGAACACCACCACCGCCACTCCGGTCAGCGCGGTGCCCAACAACAGCAGCCCGGCGTAGGCGAACCGGTGCGCGGCCGACACCAAGGTCCGCAGCTTGTGCTGCCGGAACAGCATCCGGTGCATACCGACCGGCGCGACCAGCAGCACCGTGGACGCCAGTGAACTCACCACGGTCGCCAGGTACACGTCGTGCAGCCCGGCGCTGAGGTCGGCGAACCGGGACTGGAACGGCAGGGTCAGCAGGAATCCGGTGAGCAGCTGGACACCGGTCTGGGTCACCCGCAGCTCCTGCAACAGACTGGACCAGTTGCGATCCAGCCGCTGCGCCTCGCTCTCCGAACGGGCCGCGGCATCCCAGCGCTGATCGATTTCGGGATGGTCGACGTCCACCTGGTGAAGATGCCCGGCGGAGGATGCGGCTAAACCGCGTTTCGCCTGCTCACGGCTGGCGATTCGGCGAGCAGCAGCCGGGCCGACCGTTCGAGTCGGGACGCGATCTCGGTGTAGGAGGCGTAGCCCATGCCGGCCCGAACCAGCGCTCCGGCGTAGAGCTGCTCGAGCGACTCCACGACCTCTGAATCCGACTGTGCGCCAAGGGCGGAGCACAGCCGTTCGTGGATTTCGCGGCCGACGCGGAACCGCAGGTGCTCGACGTCGGGATCCTTGCCCAGCAGCGCGGTGGTGACCGCGCCTGCCAACTCGGGCTCGTCGGCGACGAGTAGGGCGATGTGGCGCAGGACCGCGACCACCCGTTCCACCGGATCGGTCGAGTCGAACGGCGGGGCCGGGGACGAGGCCAGCCGGCGCCAGAACACCTCGGCGACCAGATGTTCCTTGGAGGAGAAGTACGTGTAGGCCGTGGCCGCTCCGACTCCCGCGTCGGCGGCCACCATCCGGATCGTCAGGCCGGCGAATCCCTCGCGGCTGAGCACGTCCACGGCGGCACGGCCGAGCCGGTCCACGGTGGCTGCCTGCTTTGCTGTCAACCGGCGGCGCGTGGATTCCCGAGCTACCGGTTCAGACACATGTCCGGACGCTACTACAACACGTGGGGTGCGACAAGATGACCGCTGGCCATCGCCCACGAAGACAGGATAGGTTCGATTCATGAGCCGCACCGACTCCGCGCCCGGCGCGCAAACTTCCAGACTGTTCGAATTGGCCGACCGGGTGGTGGGTTTCATGCCCGCGGACGAGGGACAGGCGCTGTTCGACGCGGCCGTTCGCCACCTGGACGGGGGCGTGGCCGTCGAGATCGGTACCTACTGCGGCAAGTCGACCGTCCTGCTCGGCGCGGCGGCCGCGGCGACCGACAGCGTGCTGTACACGATCGATCACCACCACGGCTCCGAAGAGCACCAGCCGGGCTGGGAGTGGCATGACACGACGATGGTGGACCCGGTCAGCGGACGGTTCGACACGCTGCCCACCTTCCGCCGCACCCTTGACGCTGCCGGGCTCGACGACACGATCGTCGCGGTGGTGGGCAAGTCCCCGGTGGTGGCGCGCGGCTGGCGCACTCCGCTGCAGCTGTTGTTCATCGACGGCGGGCACAGTGAGACCGCCGCCCAGCAGGACTTCGACGGCTGGGCCAGGTGGGTGTCGGTCGGCGGCGCACTGGTCATCCACGACGTCTTTCCCGATCCCCGCGACGGCGGTCGTCCGCCCTACAACATCTATTGCCGCGCTGTGGAATCCGGCGAGTTCACCGAGGTGGGTGCGACCGGTTCGCTGCGGGTGCTGGAGCGGACGGCCCGGGCGGCCGTCAGCGCCTGACGCATTCACAGTCGTAGTCACCCTCCAGGCCGCGGGGCAGTTCGGCGGCGCGGAAGATGCCGCTGCCGCCGGTGGTCACCGACAGCGCGTCGGCGGCCAGGATGACTGCCGCGCCGGTCCACGTGGTGCGTTCGACGGGCCACCGCTTGCCGTCGGCGAACACCAGCCCGGTCCAGTACGACCCGTCGGCCTCGCGCAGGTGTTGCATCGCGGCGAACTGGTCTAGTGCACGGTCGCGTTCGCCCATCGCGTCGAGCGCCATGACCAGCTCGCAGGTCTCCGCACCCGTCACCCACGGCCGGTCGTCGACGCAGCGGATGCCCAGTCCGTCGACCACGAACTCGTCCCAGCGTTCGGCGATCCGTGCGCTGGCCTGCGAGCCGCGCAGCGCGCCACCCAGGATGGGGTAGTACCAGTCCATCGAGTGGTGCGGCTTCTCGGTGAAGGCGTCGGGGTGCTCGGCGATCGCATGCCCGAGCCGGCCCAGGGCGACCTCCCATTCGGGCTGGGGGTCATCGACGTAGTCGGCGAGGGCGAGTGCACAGCGGATGCTGTGATACACGCTGGCGCAGCCGGTCAGCAGAGCTTCCGGCAGGACACCGGAAGGCCCGTGCGCCCAATAGATCTCACCGGTGGTGGCCTGCAGTCCCAGCACGAAGTCGACGGCCGCGCGGACGGTGGGCCACATCTGCTCGCCGAACCTGCGGTCGCCGGTCACCAGCACGTGATGCCAGACGCCCGTGGCGACGTAGGCGCAGAAGTTGCTGTCGCTGTTGTGATCCTCGATGACGCCGCGGCGGTACTGGATCGGCCAGGAGCCGTCGGCGCGCTGTTCACGGCGGCACCAGTCGTAGGCGGCGCGGGCCTGTTCGGTCAGCCCGGCCACGGTCAGCGCCATCGCGCACTCCACGTGGTCCCAGACGTCGGTGTGCCCGATCTCCGACCACGGAATCTCGCCGGACGGTTCCTGCACGGCGGCAATCGATTCCGCCGTCTGGCGGCACTGCCGCGGGGTCAGCACACCGGCTACGCCGGGTACGCCGTCGAGGTCAGACCGCCGTGCCATCGGAGACCGGCTTCTCGAAATAGAGCGCGACGCTCTTGCCCACGACAGGGTTGAGCGCCGCTTCGGCGACTCGGGTCAGCTTGGGTTGCGACATCATGTCCCACACCAGCAGCTTGTGATACGCCTTGACCGCTGGGTGTTCCGGTTTCTCCACGCCCACAGCGCATTTCAGCCACCAGTACGGAGAATGGAGGCCGTGGGCATGGTGCGAATGGGTGAACTTCAGGCCGCCGCGAGTGAGCTTGGAGCGCAGCTCGTCGGCCCGGTAGATGCGGATGTGGCCGCCCTCGTTGGCGTGGTAGGCGTCGGAGAGCAGCCAGCAGATCTTCTCCGGAAGCCATCGCGGCACCGTGACGGCAAGCGTGCCACCGGGTCTGAGCACCCGGATCAGTTCGGAGATGACGCCGTCGTCGTCGGGGATGTGCTCGAGGATCTCCGAGGCGATCACGGTGTCGAAGCTGCCGTCCGGATACGGCAAGGCCAGCGCGTCGCCGACGACCACCTGGGCCTTGGCCGACTCCGGTGCCTCGCCGGCCTGACCCATCGCCTGCAGGATGGTGTCGACGTCGGCCAGTTCCTCGGCGTTCTGGTCGAACGCAATGACGTTGGCGCCGCGGCGGTAGGCCTCGAAGCTGTGCCGGCCGGCACCGCAGCCGACGTCGATCACCTTGCTGCCCGGCCCGACGCGCAGCCGGTCGTAGTCAACGGTCAGCATGGCTCGTCGACCGCCTCGATGGTGGTGGTCATCCGGCCGGTGCGGGCGATCGCCTGCTCGTAGACCCGCACCGTCTGCGCGGCCACCGACTCCCAGCTGAACACGTCGAGCGCGCGCCGCCGGCCCGCCGTACCCAGCCAGTGCCTGCGCTCGGGTGAGGACAGCAGCCGGTCCAGCGCGAAGGTCAGCTCGCCGACGTCACCGGGAGCCACCAGATCGGCGCACTCGCCGTCGGGGCCGAGCACCTCGGGCAGCGCGCCGGCCCGGCTGGCCACGATCGGCGTCCCGCTGGCCATCGCCTCCACGGCCGGAAGCGAGAAGCCCTCGTACAACGAGGGGATGCAGGCGATCTCGGCGGAGGCGAACAGCGCCGCCAGCTCGGCGTCCGACAGGCCGCTGGTGGTGTGCACGATGTCGGAGATGCCGAGCTCGGCGATCAGCTTCTCGGTCGGGCCGTTCGGCTCGAGCTTGGCGACCAGCTGCAGCTCCAGGTCGTGCTCGGCGCGCAGCTTCGCGACGGCCTGCAGCAGGTGGCCGATGCCCTTGAGCGGGCGGTCGGCGCTCGAGATCGCGATGATCCGGCCCGGGACGCGGGGCAGGTCATGGGGTTTGAACAGTTCGGTGTCCACACCGAGTGGCACGACCCGCAACTGGTCCGGGCTGACACCGAAGTCGTCGGCGATGTCGGTGGCCGACGACGACGACACCGTCAGCAGGTCGGGAATGCTGCGCGCCACCTTCTTCTGCATCTGCGCGAAGCCATACCACCTGTGCACCAACGGCTTTCGCCACCACTTCGCGGCGGCCAGATCGAGCACCCGGTCCCTGGTGATGGGGTGGTGCACGGTGGCGACCACGGGCAGGCCGCCGGCGGCGATGCGCAGCAGCCCGGTGCCCAGACACTGGTTGTCGTGGACGACGTCGAACTCGTCGCGGCGCTGCGCGAGCAGTCGAGCGGCGCGCAGGCTGAAGGTGCGCGGCTCGGGAAAGCCCGAGGTCCACATGGTGGCCAGCTCCAGCACGTCGATGCGGTCGCGGATCTCGCTGGGGCGCGGCACGCGGAACGGATCGGGCTCGCGGTAGAGGTCGAGGCTGGGCACCTCGGTCAGCCGGACCCGCGGATCGAGTATCTCGGGGTAGGGCTGGCCGGAGAAGACCTCGACGTCATGACCCAGTTCGACCAGCCCGCGGCTGAGGTGCCGAACATAGACGCCCTGTCCGCCGCAGTGTGTCTTGCTGCGATAGGACAGCAACGCAATTCGCATGCTCACGCTCCTGCTATGGCCACGACGGATGAGGACGGGTAACCCGTCAGGCTCGCGTATGTCATCGTGTAGATAACCGGACTCCGGCAGCGAGCTGTCTGGACATGTGTCTGGACTATAATTCGATTAGCTACATGTTGCAACGTAAGTCCTCACCGCAGGGTTTGCTCAGCGACTAGTTTCGGTGAGATGCACTACCACTGGGAGCCGTTGGCCTCTCGCGTACACCGCTGCCGGTTGCCGTTCCTCGACGTCACCGTCGGCGTGGTGCAGGGGAGTACGGGGATACTCCTCATCGACAGTGGCACAACACTTCTCGAAGCGTCCTGCATCGCCGAGGATGTCGCGGTGATCACCGGCGGTGCGGTCACCCACGTGGTCCTCACTCACCACCACTTCGACCACGTTCTGGGCTCGGCCGGGTTTCCCGGGGCGGTCAGCTACGGGCCGCCCGCCGTCGCCGCGGCCCTGACGACTCGGATCGGCGAGGTCCGCGCCCACGCGCTGGAATACGGCGCCGACCCCGAGGCCGTCGATCGGGCCATCGCCGCCATCCGGGCCCCCGACCACGAGGTGATGACCGTCGATCTCGACCTCGGCGGCCGGACCGTCCACGTCGAACACCCCGGCCCCGGCCACACCGACCATGACCTGGTGGTCGTGGTCCCTGGCGGGCGTGCCGTGGTCTTCTGCGGCGACCTCGTCGAGGAGTCGGCCGACCCCGCCATCGACGCCGGTTCCGACGCTGCGGGCATGGCCGCAGACCCTGGATCGGGTGCTGGCCCTGGGCGGGCCGGACGGTATCTACGTGCCGGGCCACGGCGCCGTCGTCGACGCCGCGTTCGTGGGCCGACAGCGCGACTGGCTCAGAAACCGGTCGTGAGCACCCGGTCGAGCATGTCGACGAAGAAGTCGGCCGACTCCCGGCTGATGCACATCGGCGGTTTGACCTTGAGCACGTTCTGCCGGTCGCCGGTGGGCTGGACGATGACCCCGAGTTCGCGCATCCGTTCACAGATGGCGGCGGTCTCCTCGGCCGCGGGCTCCAGGGTGGTGCGGTCGCGGACCAGCTCGATGCCCATGTAGAGCCCGCTGCCGTGCACGGTGCCGATCAGGTGGTGGCGGGTCGCCATCTCGTTGATCCGCACCTTGAGGTGGTCGCCGATGGCCAGCGCGTTCTCCTGCAGGCCTTCCTTCTCGAGCACGTCGAGCACGGTCAGCCCGACCACACAGGACACCGGGCTGCCGCCGGCCGAGGAGAAGAAGTAGCCCTGGGTGCGGTACCTGTCGGCGATCGCCCGCGTGGTGATCACCGCGCCGAGCGGCTGGCCGTTGCCCATCGCCTTGGCCACCGTGACGATGTCCGGGATGACCTCCTGCTGCTGGAACGCCCAGAACCAGCGACCGGTGCGGCCGTAGCCGACCTGGACCTCGTCGGCGATGGCCAGGCCGCCGGCCGCGCGCACGGCGGCGTAGACCGCCTTGAGGTAGCCGTCGGGCAACGCCATGCCGCCGGCATTGCCGTAGAACGGCTCGCAGATGAACGCTGCGGGCGGATTGCCCTGTGCGGCAAGGCTTTCGATGATGGCGACGGCCTCGGGGGCGTAGCGGGAGGCGTCCCGGCCGCGGTGGTCGCCGCGATAGGCGTTGGGCGAGGGGACGGTGTGCACCCAGGACGGCCGGGTCTCCAGCGCGTTCGGGTTGTCGGCCACCGACGTCGAGACGGCGTCGGTGGCATACGTCCAGCCGTGATAGGCCTCGGCCACCGCGACGATGTCGTGGCGCCCGGTGGTCGCCATCGCCAGGCGCAACGCCAGGTCGCCGGCCTCCGAACCGGAGTTGACCAGGAACACCGTGTCCAGCGGGTCGGGCAGGGTGGCGGCCAGCCGCTCGGAGAGCGCGACCACGCTGCCGTAGTTGAACCGCGAGTTGGTGTTCAGCCGGCGCCACTGGCGCGACACCGCGTCGGCCAGCACCGGATGGCCGTGGCCGAGGATCGCGACGTTGTTGACCATGTCCAGATAGCTGCGCCCGTCGGTGGCCAGCATGTGCTCCCGCCAGCCGCGCTCGATGCGGGGCGGGTTGTCGTAGTAGTGCTCCTGCACGGTGGCGAACGAGTTCGCGCGGCGGCGCCACAGCTCCTCGCTGTCGTCGGCCGGTGGTGCTGCCTGCTCCAGGCCGAGCAGCGGGCCCGGGTCGGCGACCAGGCTCAGCCAGCCCGCCGAGTACTGCGGTCGGACGAAGTCGGGTACCGGCGCGTCGGGCTGCCGTCGCCATTGGACCCACACGTGACCCTCGGCGGTGCCCAGCACGGTTCCCGCGGCGACGTTGTGCCCCGCCTGCACGTCGTCGCCGATGCTCAGCGCGCCACGCACCTCCACCGCACCCGCGGTTCCGGTCAGGATGACCGTGTCGGCCGTGGCGGCCTCGATCACGGCCGGCCAGGGGGCGGTGATGGTCACCGTGGCGGCAGGCCACAGGTCGACGCCGGTGCCGACGGTCGCGGGCGCCGCCGGGCTCAGCGGCGTCGATCGGGTGACCCGGGGCTGGCCGAACACGGTGACGACGGCGCCGGCCCCGTCGCCGATGGCCGCCGACGCCAGGTTCTGTTCGACGGCCGGGTCGAGCCACCTGCCGGAGTCCATCGCGTCGGACTCCACGGACAGGTCGAGCCGGACCACGGTCTTGGGGTCCAGCCCGCCGATCAACGGCGTGCCCGGCGCGGCGGGATCGGTCGGGTGCGAGACGCGCAGCGCGTGGCGGATCTGGGCGGTCATCACCTCCATCGGCACCTCGGTGGCGCGTTCGAAGATTCCCCACTCGTAGTCCAGCGCACCGGTGGCGTACTCGTTGTCGGCGTCGATGCTCGCCTGGTGGATGCCGCTGACCACCAGCACCGCGGCGCGCAGCACGACCAGCGGCCACAGCGCCTCGACCTCGGCGGGCCCGAGCGGACGCACGGCGTCGAAGGCGGCGATGGCGGGCAGCGTGGCCGCCGGCTCACCGCCCTCGTGGCGCAGCAGCGACGACACCGCGACCGCCAGCTCGGACACCGTCCACGACCGGGTGAGGTCGCCCAGGTCGATGATCCCGTCGGGCATGCGGCCGGTCTCCAGCGGGCTGCAGACCACGTTGTCGTCGGTGATGTCGCCGTGGATCACCTGGACGGGCAGGTCCTCACCGAGGTCGGCGACGATGCGCCAGGCCGCCGTGGCCGCGGCCTCGACGGCGTCGCGGCGGTGGGTGTCGGTGACGTGGGCGGCGAGAACCTCGACGGTGCGCATCGCGTGGCGCAGGTCCCACTGCAGGATGCGGTCCACGCCGGGGTGCTCGAATTCGGCCAGCGCGCGGCAGGTGCGGCCGGCCAGTGTGCCCAGCGCGGCCGCCCGGTCCGGGGTGACGTACTGGGCGCCGCTCATCGTGCCGCCGGACAGGTAGGCGATGATCCGCGCGTAGAGGACCGTGCCGTCGTCGGCGCGCAGCTCGGCGATCGGCGGGTGCCCGGGCCGCTCCACGTTCGTCGCCGCCCGCACCCCCGACTCGGTCTGGGAGATGAAGGACGCCGCGGCGTCCTGGGCCTCGAGCTCGATCCGGGAGAACGCCGGGTTGGCGATCTTCAGTACGCCGATCGGCTCGCCGCCGGAGCCGGTGAGCAGGAAGTTGGCGTCCTGCTGGCTGCCCAGCGCGGTCGACGTCGGCGTCGACACCGAAGTGCGTCTTGGCGATGTCACGAGCCTGCGCCGGGGTGATCGCCGGGACCGGGAGTTCCTCGGCCTGGAAGAAGTCGAACAGGGTCATCTCGCTCTTCGGGCATCGTCAGCTGGCTGTTTGGCGGTCTCACTGTACTGCTGTGCCCGCCCGCGATTCGCCGATACGGTGGCAGCATGCGGGCGCTGCTCATCGTCGACGTACAGAACGACTTCTGCGAGGGAGGATCACTCGCCGTGGACGGGGCCGGGGCAGTGGTCCGGGCGATCAACGCGCTGCTGGCCGGCCGCCACGGCTACGACCACGTGGTGGCGACCAAGGACCTGCACGTCGATCCCGGGGCGCACTTCGCCGACAAGCCCGACTTCGTCGACTCCTGGCCGCGGCACTGCGTCGCCGGAACCGGCGGAGCCGAGTTCCACCCCGAGCTCGACACCGGGCCGATCGAAGCGGTGTTCTACAAGGGCGCCTACACCGCGGCCTACAGCGGCTTCGAAGGCGCCGCCGAGGGCACCTCGCTGGCCGACTGGTTGCGCGCCCGCGGGGTCGACGAGGTGGACATCGTCGGCATCGCGACCGACTACTGCGTGCGCGAGACGGCGGCCGACGCCGCGCGGGCGGGCTTCAAGACCCGGGTTCTGGTGGACCTGACGGCGGGGGTCGGTCCCGAGTCGACCGCGCAGGCCCTGGACGAAATGCGTGAGCGCGGAGTGCGAATTGGTCCACACCGCCTGATGTCTGTGGCGCGCTCGGAACTGATCGCCGCGGTCGACCGATCGCCGCGGGCGACGGCTGCCCACGACCGCACCGAGTGGGTGGGGCTGTTCACCGCCGACGGCCGGGTCGAGGACCCCGTCGGATCGCGGCCGCATGTCGGGCCGCTGCAGATCGGCCGGTTCTACGACACTTTCATCGAACCGCGCAGGATCGTCTTCCACCATGACGCCGACATCGTCTGCGGCTCAACGGTCATCCGCGACGTCGTGCTCGAGGTCGGGATGGGCCCGACGGTGACCATGCGTATCCCGGCGGTGTTGCGCTACGACATGCGCACGGTGGCCGACGAGTGGCGAATCGAGCGCCTGCGGGCATATTGGGAGCTGCCGGCGATGATGCTGCAGTTTCTCGGCAACGGCCTGTCCGCGGGTCCACAGGGTCTCGCTCTGGCGCGCTCGCTGGTGACCAACCAGGGTGTGCGTGGGTCGGTCGGGTTCGCGTCGGGGTTCCGGGGAGCGCGGTTCCGCGGCAAACGCACGGTGCGGGCCTTTCTCGACGCGATCGCCACGGGCGACGAGTTGCGCGCATGGCGGTCGCTGGCATCCGGTGCGCACATCACTCACGCGGCGCGGAAACCCGCTCAAGTTCAGTGCTTTCAGCGAGCAGATCCGCGGAGCCGCACCGGCGAAGGTGCTCGCGGCCGGCTCGTCGGTGGCGGTCTCGCTGCGCGGTCCGATGCCCGGAGTGCTGATCGCCGAGCTCGCCCGCGGCGGTCAGGCGATCACCTCACTGACCTACTTCGGCGAGTGAGTCCGCGCCGACCCCGCCGACGCAGATCATGAACGTGGCCGCCAGAACGGTGGCCCAGCCGGCCCCGAACACGCGTCCACAGCAGCAACCGGGCCGCCGGCTGCTTCGACCTGCCAGACCACCGCGGGCAGGGTGCGCCACTGCCAGTACAGCAGCAGCAGCGCGAGACTGGCCAGCACCACGTAGGTGCTGCGTTCGATCGCGCTGCGGCACGAACCGGGTCCACCACCGCTTGAACCCCGGCCGGGCCATCACGCTGTGCTGGACCGCGAACAGCCCCAGCAGCGGCGGTGTTGATGCCGATCGCCACGCCGACGGGAGTGCCGTCGCCGATGCCGTGATCGACCGTGCGCGGCACGACGAAGTCCGCCGACGAATGCGATTGCGTAGCAGAAGGCTGACGAGGAAGACCAGGTAGGCGCGCGACGCCGTAGCCGACGACGAGGATGCGTGTCTGGTCATGACGAATCAGTCGTCGGCTCTGCCCGGGATGCCGCCGCAGTCATGAGGCATGTGCCTCAAGATCTCACACCAGCGGTTCGGTGAGTCCAGTGCGCAGTGCGTACATGCTCGCGCCGATCCGGTTGGACACCCCGATCTTGGCGTAGGTGCGCTCGACATGGTTGCGGGCGGTCTTCTCACTGATCACCAGGGCGGCGGCGATCTGCTTGTTGGATGCACCGCGCGCGACCAGACGCAACACCTCGATCTCGCGCGGCGTCAGCCCGTCCGGCCGTGTCCCGGACCGCCGGCCATGGTGTCCCGCCGCATGCAGGACCGCGTCCACGGCGACGGGATCCAGTTCGCCGCTGCGAGCCCGGTCACGGACCCGTTGGGCGGCTGTCTTCGAATCCATTGCCGCGCGGTAGGGCCGGGGTTCCAGGGCCGACTGGTAGCTCACTGCTGCGGCGAGCAGCCGGTCTGGCATGCCGAGCGCACTGCCGGGCAGGTTCCGCGGATAGCCGGTTCCGTTCATGCACTCGTGGTGATTGCCGGCCACCTGCGCAACGTCCTCGAGGCCCCTGACGCGGTTGAGGATTCGCACGGTGAGATAGGGGTGTAGGCGCATCCGTTCGAATTCGGCGGCCGACAGGGTCTCCGGCTTGGACCAGATCTGGTTGGAGATGCCGATCCGGCCGAGGTCGTGCACGTGCCCGGCTCGGCGGGTCAAGGTCACCGCGTCGTCGCTCAGGCCGAGCGTGCGGGCGGCGTCGCCGGCAAGTCGGGCGACCGCTCGCGAATGACCCAGTGTGAAGGGACATTTCAGATCCACGAAGTCGCCGAGCGCAACAAGCAGTTCGTCGAGGGACTGTTCGTCGAGTGGGTCGTGATGGTCGGGGGCGGCCCCTAGCGCGGCATCCCAGGAATCGCCGGGTTGCGGCCCGGCGAGGATCGCGTCGGCATCGGCCACAAAGGCGTCGACGACCGATGGGTCGAAGTGCTTGCCGCTGCGCTCGGTAGCCATGGTCACGGCGGCTGCCACCCCACCGAGGCGGTAGTGAACCTCGGCCATGTCAGCGAGCTGCGCCACCCGCATCTCGATCGGGATGTCGTCGCCGCGAGCACCCGCGGGAAGTCCGCTGCCGTCATAACGTTCGAAGCTGAACCCGACGGCGTGCTGTACTCCCGCCCCCAGTCCCATTCGTTCGGCCAACAGTGCCGCGGATGTGCAATGCGAGTGGATCAGCCGTGACATGTTGCCGCGGGCGTTGACGAACAGCGTCGCGATGGTGGTCAGTCGCTGCAGCAGAGGTTCGCCACGGCCGATGTTGTTGGCCAGGAACCGGTAATAGGGAAGCCCCGACCAGTCGATGAGGTAGGAGTCCCGCCGTACCGCGATGTCGTCGCCGAACCACTGGGCGAACTCGTGTGAGTCGGCGTGACAGCCGATCCACATGACCAGGGTCGCGTAGTAGACGCAGTCGCGTTGGTCGGGGGCCAGCCCGAGGCGGTCGGCGATGCGGGTGCCGATCAGGGCGGCGCGCAGCATGTGCTCGGCGGGCTGCCCGAGGCCGAGATCGATGGCCACCGAGAGGGCGGCAAGAACTTCCGCGCGGCTCGGCGCCCTTGGCGGGGGCCCGGTCCGCTGGGTCGGCGATACCACGCCCTCGATTGTGCTCCTCAGCACGAGGTCACACGGTCCGATCCCGCTGTCTGAGTGCCGGCTCGATGCCGGGTGGGATCGAAGCCTTCGAAGCGGGCGGATCCGATGACGCAGATTCCGCGCTGAGGTAATCGGAAGTCGGCGAGCCGGCTCTGTTCGGTCAGCGGAGCCACCTCGCCGAGATCAATGCCGGCGAGAACGGCCGTCGAGCGGCTCACCGCCCACATCTGGCGAGGCGCGATCCGGAAGCGCTGGCCGTTCGGAGCCGTACCCGCCAGCCGGATCTGGCCCGCTGCGAGGAGCGGGCCCGCGACGCGTCCCATTCCCGCGAGTACCGCCCCGCTCGCCCAGGCCCGCTCCGGCAGGGCACGGCCGACTCGGCTCATCGTCCGGGTGGCGGCGGTGTCGGTCATGTCGACGGTCCACTCGAGTAACCCCGGGATCGTGATGGCCAGCGACCACGGACTGGTCCATGTCATCGTGATGTCGCATTGGGCGGCGGGAACCGTTGTGGCGGAACTGAAGTACCGCGAGCAGCTCAGCTCGGCCGGCGTGGTGGCGTAGAACGTCCACGTGCCGGCGGGATCCCGGTGCCAGACCGAACGATAAGCGGGGGAGAAGGACGAGGCGGGGAAGTGCCGGAACGCCAGGTAGTGCCCGCTGCGAAACGGCAGACCCATGACGCCGAAGCCTGCCACGCGCTCGTCGGTGCCGGTCGGCAGAAGGGGGCGGGCGGTGATGGCGTCTACGGCGGTCTGCGGGGTGACGGTTGATTTCATGCCTCTGATGCTGGCTTCGCGTTCGCGGCCCGGTCATGAGGCGGTTGCCTCAACTTCGGGTCACATCCGCGCGAAGCGTGCGAGCACGAAGCAGTAGGCGCCATAGGCCGCGAACCCGACCGCCGCAGCGATCAGCAGGAACTTGCCGAAAGGCGCGTGCCCGAGACTCTTGACCGCGGCGTCCAGGCCAGCGCCTTTCGCGGGGTCGGCGGTCAACGTGGCGATGACGAGAAGGACGCCCGCACCGCCGAGCACGAGTCCCTTCGCGGTGTAGCCGGTAACACCCAGCGTGGTCACCAGCGTTCCGCCGGATACCTTCAGGTCCTTCTCGAACTTCTTCGACAGCCCCTTGTAGACGTGATAACCGCCGACCGCGATGATCGCGACTGCGGCGGTGAGCAAAAGCGCCTTCCCCCAGCCTGATTGGAGCAGCCGCGCGGTCAGGCCGGCATTCTGCGCGCCGTTCGACTTGCCACCGCCGG
Organism: uncultured Actinomycetota bacterium; assembly: GCA_963786695.1. Classification (GTDB taxonomy): domain Bacteria; phylum Actinomycetota; class Actinomycetes; order Mycobacteriales; family Mycobacteriaceae; genus Mycobacterium. The sequence continues at coordinate 275,712 of CAWBAL010000034.1, read as the reverse complement.
TGGCGAATCGAACGGCGGTTGCCGCGATACCGGCGTAAACCACGGCGAGTGCAATGGATTTGACCCGTTTGAACGCCTTCTTCGCACCGTCGTCTTGCCGGCCGGGCTCATTGGGGTGCGACCCGACCACGCTCTCGGCCAGTCGCCACAATGCCAGTGCGGCCAGGCCCACCGCGGTGACCCACAGGGCCACCGCCCCGCCCGGCTGTGCGGCCAGCGTGGCCAGCGCGCCGGACTGGTCGGCGTTGCCGCCCGATCCGAAAGCGAGCCGCACCACGATGTACGCGATCAGCAGGTGCAACACACCGCTGACGCTGTAGCCGATCCGGGCGGCGTTCTCGAATGCCGTGCTGTTCGTCGCGCGGTCCACCGCACCGTGCATCGTATTGTCGACCATGAAAATTGGGCTTCCCGGGATCCGGCGCGGGCAAACCGGCCGACCTCACTTGGCGTGGCGCAACGTCTCCCAGTCGTGCTCGGCCTCGAGCTGCGCGATCAGGCTGCGGGTGCGTTCCTTGAGCAACAGGGTCAGCCCGATGCCGGCGACGATCGCCACCACCAGGGCGACCCACGAGAATCGGGACAGCCACTTCTCGGCGGCCAGGCCGAGGTAGTAGACCACCGCCGTGGTGCCGCCGGCCCAGCACAGCGCGCCCGTGGCGTTGGCGGCCAGGAAGTGCGGGTAACGCATGCGCAGCGCCCCGGCGAGCGGGCCGGCCAGGATTCGCAGCAGCGCGATGAAGCGGCCGAAGAACACCGCCCACACGCCCCATCGGGTGAACAGCTGCTTGGCCAGGGCGACGTGGCCGGGGCCGAAGTGTTTGGGGAAGCGCTTGCCGAGTTTCTCGAACAGCGGCATGCCGAATCGGCGGCCGATCGTGTAGCCGATCGTGTCACCGATGATCGCGCCGATCGTGGCGGCCGCGCCCACCCACACCGGGCTGATGTCGAGGGTGTGCCGCGACGCCAGCAGCGCCGCGCTCACCAGCGCGATCTCCCCGGGCAGCGGGATGCCGAGGCTCTCGATACCGATGATCAGGCCCACCACGACGTACACCGCCAGCGGTGGGATGGACTCCAGAATCGCCTCGACGTTCACCCGGCAAGAATGCCGTATCGACGGCGGTTACCGGCGTGAACCGCCGAGTTCACCGTGGACGGCCTCAGATCTTCTGCTTGCGCCGGTACAGCGTTCCCACCGCCGAGCAGGAGCAGGCTGATCACCAGGATCGCGGTGGCCAGCACGTTGATCTGAGGCGGCACAGCCGCTTTCACCGCCGCGTTCACGTACAGCGGATAGGTGACCGTCGAGCCGCTGACGAAGTAGGTGATGATGAAGTCGTCCAGCGACAGGGCGAACGACAGCATCGCCGCCGCCACGATGCCCGGCACGATCAGCGGCAGCGTCACCTTGAAGAACGTCCGGGTGGGGCCGGCGCCGAGGTCCAGCGAGGCGTCCTCGAGCGTCCAGTCGAACCCACGGATGCGGGCGCGCACGGTCATGGCGATGAAGCTGATCTGGAAGGCGATGTGGGCGATGACGATCGTGGCGTACCCGGTGGCCCAGCCGAGGTCGAGGAACAACGTCAGCAGCGAGGCGCCCATCACGACCTCGGGCGAGGTCAGCGGCAGCACCAGGAAGGTGTCCACGGCCTTGCTGCCCCGGAAGCGTTGCCGCACAAGGGCAACGGCGACGAGGGTGCCGAGCACCAGGGCGATCGGCCGTCGAGACCGCGGCCACGTTGAGGCTCAGCTTCAGGGCGTTGGTCAGGGCCGGGTACTTGAACGGGTTGGCCCAGTTGTCCCAGGTGAAGCCCTGCCAGGTGTAGTTGAACTTGCCGGCCGGCTTGTTGAACGAGAAGACGATGATCACCAGGATCGGCAGGAACAGGTAGAACAGCACCAGCCCCGCGATGACCCGCAGCGCCACGTCGCCCAGCTTGAACGTGCCGCGGAAGTTGCGGCCGGGCTTGGCCAGCCCGCCTGCTCGATCGAGTGCCGGGTGTCGCCGACGACTCGGCGTCGCGCGATCCGCCTCGCTCTCGCGGCAGTCATACCAGGTCCTCCGTGCCGAGTGCCCGCGTGTAGAGCAGCACACCGACCAGGATCAGTGCCATCAGCACGAAGCTCAGCGCGGCGGCAGCCGGATAGTCCTTGACCACCAGGAACTGCTTCTGGATCACGTTGCCGATCATCGTCGTCTGCGTGCTGCCCAGGTAGTCGGCGTTGATGAAGTCACCGACCGACGGGATGAACACCAGCATGCTGCCGGCCAGCACGCCGGGCATCGACAGCGGCAGGATCACCTTGCCGAACATCCTGCGGTTGGTGCGCGTACAGGTCGCGGGAGGCCTCCAGCAGGCGGGCGTCGATCTTCTCCAGGCTGACGTACAGCGGCAGGATCATGAAGATGATCCAGTTGTAGGTCAGCCCGCCGATCACCGCCCAGCTGGTCGAGAGCAGTCGGCCGTCCGGCGGCAGCAGCCCGATCGTGCGTCGAGCGCGCTGACCACCCAGCCGTCGTCGGCCAGGATGGTCTTCCAGGCCAGCGTGCGAATCAGGAACGTCACGAAGAACGGCAGGATCACCAGACCCAGCAGCAGGTTCTTGTACCGGCCGGCCTTGAACGCGATCACGTAGGCCAGCGGGAAGGCCAGCAGCATGCACAGCACCGTCGCGGATGAACGCGTAGCCGAACGAGCGCAGGATCTGGTCGCTGGTACTCGCTGCAGCGCGTCGCCGTAGTTGCTGAAGTTCCAGCCGAACGTGAGCTTCGGCAGGTACACCGAGCCGCCCATCGTCGACAGCGAGGTGCGGAACAGCGAGAAGAACGGCACGACGTAGAAGACCACCGAGGTACGCGAGCGCCGGCAGGATCATCAGGTACGGAGCGAGCTTGCTCCGCTGCCGGTTGCTGCTGGCTACACCGGCCATCGCGTCAGCCGCCGGTGACTGCGGCGTAGGCCTTGTTGAACTCCTGGGTCTGCTCGTCGGTGAGCGCCGCCCACGACTTCAGCTTGTCCAGCGTCGCCTTCGGCGGGTTGATCAGCGGGTTGGAGGCCAGGCCCGGGTCGATCTTGTTCAGTTCGTCGGTCATGTCCGACAGCACCGGCACGTACTGGGTGTGCGCGATCAGCTTGGCGTAGTTCGCCCGGTCGTAGACGTAGTTGATCCACTCCTCGGCGGCCGTCTGGTTCTTGCGTGGTGTAGGGGATCACCATGGTGTCGACGAACGTGCGTGCCGCCGGTCTCGGGCACGACGAACTTCAGGTCCGGGTTGTCCTTCTGCAGCTGGACCACGTCGCCCGAATACGCCTGGGCGATAACGACATTGCCCGCCGCGAGGTCGTCGGCGTAGTCGTTGCCGGTGAACCGGCGGATCTGGCCCTTGTCCTTCTGCTCCTTGACCAGGTCGACGGCCTTCTGCACGCGTCTCGATCGTCGGGTCCTCCGAGCGAGCTGCCCTGCGACAGCATGATCATGCCCAGGCCGTCCTGCATGTCGGACGAGCAGGCTGATCTTGCCCTTGAACGCGGGATCCCACAGGTCGTCGATCTTGGTGATGTCGCGGCCGGTGGCGGCCCGGTTGTAGGCCAGGCCCATCATGCCGGACATGTACGGCGCGCTGAACTTGCGGCCCGGGTCGGCCTTGGCGTCGAGCAGGTCGGGGCGCAGGTTCTTCTTGTTGGTCCAACGGCTGTCGCTGATGCCGTTGAGCCAGCCGAGGCCGTTGAGCCGCGCGGCCAGGAACTGCGGTCGGGCACCACCAGGTCGGCGCCGATGTCCTGCTTGCGCGACAGCGGCTCCTTGTTCTTGGCGAACCACTCCTCGTTGTCGTTGAAGTCCTCCTTGTAGTCCACGGTCAGGCCGGTCGCGGTCTGGAACGCGGCGACGAATCCGTCGGCCATGTACAGCGGCCAGTTCGAGATCCGCAGCTTGCCGGTCGCCGGCTGTGCCGTCGTCGGACGGTGTCGCGGGGCCGCTGGAGCTGCTCGACGAGTTGTCCGACTTGCTACAGGCGGCGAGGAAGGACGGGCCGAGGACCAGAGCCGCGGCGGCGGCGGCACCGCCGCCGATGAAGCGGCGGCGGGACGCGAGCTGGGCGAGGAGTCCGGGGATCGATCTCGATTGGCCATGTGCCGTGGTGCCTTTCGTGAAGCGGGGAGGAAGTTCGTCGAGAGTGGTTGGCGGGGACTAGGAGTCGTCGAGCATCTCTTCGAGGTCTTCGGTGGTCGGGATGTCGGCCGCAGGCAGGACCAGGGACGCGTCGGGGGACCAGCCGACGTAGACGTCGTCACCGGGGCGCAGCAGCGGCAGGTTCTGCTCGGTGCCGACATGGGCCAGGATCGGGGAGTCGTCGGCGGCGGCCAGCGACAGCCGCAGCACCGGACCCTGGAAGGTGAGATCGACGACCTTGGCGCGCGACGGCCGCGACGTCACCGGTGGGCGGTTCCATCGAGACCCGCACCCGCTCCGGGCGAACCATCAGGGTGGCCTCGCCGCCCGGTTCGATCGTGGTGTCACCCGGCTTGGCCTTGAGTTTGGTGCCCAGCACCTCGACCTCGACGTAGTCGCGGTTGGCGCGACCGGTCTGGCGGCCGTGCCAGAGGTTGGCCTGGCCGATGAAGCCGGCCACGAACACGGTGGCGGGCCGGTCGTAGATCTCGGTCGGGGTGCCGATCTGCTCGACGTTGCCGGCGTTCATGACCGCGATCCGGTCGCTCATGGTGAGCGCTTCCTCCTGGTCGTGGGTCACGTAGACGAAGGTGATGCCGACCTCGCGCTGGATGCGCTTGAGCTCGAACTGCATCACGTGGCGCAGCTTGAGGTCCAGGGCGCCGAGCGGTTCGTCGAGCAGCAGCGCGCTGGGGTAGTTGACCAGCGCCCGGGCCAGCGCGACGCGCTGCTGCTGGCCGCCGGAGAGCTGGGCGGGCTTGCGCTGGGCGAAGTCGGTCAGCCGGACCACCTCGAGCATCTCGTCGACGCGCTTCTTGATCTTGGCCTTGTCCTTCTTCTGGCTGCGCGGGCCGTAGGCGACGTTGTCCCACACGGTCATGTGGGGGAACAGCGCGTAGTGCTGGAACACGGTGTTGACGTTGCGCTTGTGCGGCGGCACCCGCGAGACGTCGACGCCTTCGAGCCGGATCGCGCCCTCGGTGGGGCTCTCGAACCCGGCGATCATGCGCAGGGTGGTGGTCTTGCCGCAGCCGGACGGGCCCGAGCATCGAGAAGAACTCGCCGGCGCCGATGGAGAAGTCGGCGTCGGCGACGGCGACGTAGTCGTCGAACCGTTTGATGACGTGGTCGATCTCGATGACCGGCTTGCCGTCGGTGCGTTTGGTCCCGGATTCTCCGGTGGTCTGGTGGGTGGCGGTGGCGCCGGTCTCGGTCAGGGCCCGTCCTCCTTAGTCCCGTAGGCCGACGGACACAGCGTTCCGTCGTCCTCCGTTGCTAAACCTTCGCGGATTTGGCGGACATCCGCAACCGATTCCGCAACGAAGTTGGATTTATTCGATGGATTCCCTCGTCACGACCCGGGTGGGAGCGCGGCTTTCCGTGGATCGGCACCGATTGTCGATGTCGATGGACGGATCCTAGTCCGGTTCAGTCCGTTGCGGGCCCGCACCGATCACATGTGCGCGCCACCGTCGATGCGGACCTCGGTGCCGGAGATGAACGACGCATCCGGGCTGCCGAGCATCGCGACCACCGCGGCCACCGCGTCGGGCTTGGCGAACATCTCGCCCTTGGGCAGGGGCAGCAGCGGCGCCACCCTGCCGAACAGCTTGTAGTTGACGTCCTCGGGCAGGCCCGGTCCCACACTCTGTTTGGACTCGCCGGTGCCGTCGGTCATCCCCGACGAGATCGAGCCCGGCTGCACGGAGTTGAAACGGACGCCGTCCTTGGCGAACTCCGCCGCCAGTGCGTGGGTCATCGCCTGCACGCCGCCCTTGGAGGCGGCATAGGCCGACATGTAGGGATGGGCGAACGCCGCCGACGTCGAGCTGAAGTTCACCACCGCGGGAGCGGTGCCTTCGCGCAGGGCCGGCAGCGCCGCGCGGGTGACCAGGAAGGTGCCGACCAGATTGACCCGCAGCACCTGCTCGAAGTCGGCCAGCGAGGTCTCGAGGAAGTGCTTCGACCGCAGGATGCCGGCGACGTTGACCAACGTGTCCAAGCCGCCCAGCGCGGCCACCGCTTCGCCGACCCCCGCGTTCACCGAGTCTTCGTCGCCAACGTCGATAACGATCGTCGTCAGCCGGCCGCCGGTGTCGCCGGCCTTGGCGGCGGTGTCCGCGAGGCCGTGTTCGCTGATGTCGGCAGCCACCACCCGGCCGCCCTCGTCGAGGATGCGCAGTGCGCATGCCTGTCCGATACCGGAGCCGCCGCCGGTGATCAGAACGCGGCGGTCGGTGTAGCGCTGCAGGCTGGCCATGCGGGCTGCTCTCCTGTCGGTTCGTGCTCCCGTTCAACGGGAACGGGGTCTTCGCGGCCCGCTCATTGTGCGGTGGACTGAACCACCATGGTTGCCCTTCGCGCGTTCCGAAAGACCCCGATGTCCCGATTGCCGGGATTTGCTTCCCCCTGAGCGTTAAGTGCACTAATCTGCGTTGGCGCCACTGGAACACGTTCCATTTTTGGACGGTTAGTGCTGTGGCGCCGGGTCTATGTCACGACAACGATGGAGGATCTGAAAACACCAATGGCAAATCGCACAGCAGATCGGTGGTCGCCGGGCATCGCGATCTGCGTGGTGTGTCGGGTCCGATGCAGGCTATTGGTGGGTTGTTTGCGATGTCGGCGGATGCGGTGCGGTTCATTTTCCGTAAGCCGTTTCAGTGGCGGGAGTTTTTGGAGCAGTCCTGGTTTGTGGCGCGGGTGTCGTTGGCGCCGACGTTGTTGGTGGCGATTCCGTTCACGGTGTTGGTGAGTTTCACGCTCAATATTTTGTTGCGGGAGTTGGGTGCGGCGGATCTGTCGGGTGCGGGTGCGGCGTTTGGTGCGGTGACGCAGGTGGGTCCGTTGGTGACGGTGTTGATCGTGGCCGGGGCGGGGGCGACGGCGATGTGTGCGGATTTGGGGTCGCGCACGATTCGTGAGGAGATCGACGCGATGGAGGTGCTGGGGATCAACCCGGTGCAGCGTTTGGTCACGCCGCGGATGTTGGCGTCGGGGTTGGTGGCGTTGTTGCTCAATTCGTTGGTGGTGATCATCGGGATTTTGGGTGGCTATGTGTTTTCGGTGTTCGTTCAGGATGTGAATCCGGGGGCGTTCGCGGCGGGGATCACGTTGTTGACCGGGGTGCCGGAGGTGATCATCTCGTGTGTCAAGGCGGCGTTGTTCGGGTTGATCGCGGGGTTGGTGGCCTGTTATCGGGGGTTGACGATTACCGGTGGGGGTGCCAAGGCGGTGGGTAATGCGGTCAACGAGACGGTGGTGTATGCGTTCATGGCGCTGTTCGTGGTCAACGTGGTCGTCACGGCCATCGGCATCCGAATGACAAGCCGGTAGGCGAGGGCACGACACCGTGACATTGGCATCGGCATATCCGCGACTGGCCCGTCAGTTCAGACGCCCGATCGGGGTTTTGGGCCGTATCGGGGATCAGACTCTGTTCTACGGGCGGGCGTTGGCGGGAACGCCGTTCGCGACGGTGCATTTCCGTAAGGAGATCATTCGGTTGATCGCCGAGATCTCGATGGGTGCCGGGACGTTGGCGATGATCGGCGGCACGGTCGTGATCGTCGGGTTCTTGACGTTGGCCGCCGGTGGGACGTTGGCGGTGCAGGGCTACAGCTCGTTGGGCAATATCGGCATCGAGGCGCTGACCGGGTTCTTGGCGGCGTTCATCAATGTGCGTATTTCCGCGCCGGTGGTGGCCGGGATCGGGTTGGCGGCCACGTTCGGGGCGGGGGTGACCGCGCAGTTGGGTGCGATGCGGATCAACGAGGAGATCGACGCGCTGGAGTCGATGGCGATCCGGCCGGTGGAATACCTGGTCTCGACCCGGATCGTGGCCGGGATGGTGGCGATCACGCCGTTGTACTCGATCGCGGTGATCTTGTCGTTTGTGGCCGTCGCAGTTCACCACGGTGGTGCTTTTCGGGCAGTCCGGCGGGCTGTATGACCACTACTTCAACACGTTTTTGAATCCGATCGATTTGTTGTGGTCGTTTCTGCAGGCGGTGTTGATGGCGATCACGATCTTGTTGATCCACACCTACTTCGGCTATCTTCGCCACCGGCGGCCCCTCCGGGGTGGGTGTGGCGGTCGGTGACGCGGTGCGCACCTCCCTGATCGTGGTGGTCTCGGTGACCCTGCTGGTCTCACTGGCCATCTACGGCTCCAACGGCAACTTCAACCTGTCCGGATAGGCGAGGGACCCGATGAACTCAGGTATCGCGCGCCCCCTGGCGGGCCTGGCGACGGTGGTCGCCATCGCCGCGATCGTCGCGGTCTCCGTCGGGCTGTTCCGGGACAGCTTCACCAAAACCGTTCCGGTGACCGTGATCTCCGATCGCGCCGGCCTGGTGATGAACCCCGACGCCAAGGTCAAGCTCAACGGCGCCCAGGTCGGCAAGGTCGCCTCGATCGACTCCCTGCCCGACGGCACCGCCGCCCTGCACCTGGCGCTCGACCCCTCGATGGTCGACGTGATCCCGGCCAACGTCGGCGCCGACATCACCTCCTCGACGGTGTTCGGCTCGAAGTTCGTCGAACTCGTTCCGCCCGCCGACCCGTCGGCGCAGCCGCTGCGTGCCGATCAGGTGATCAAGGGCAACCACGTCACCGTCGAGATCAACACCGTCTTCCAGCAACTGGTTTCGGTGCTGTCCCAGATCGAGCCCGCGAAGCTGAACCAGACCCTCGGAGCCATCGCCAAGGGCTTCAACGGCAGGGGTGACAAGTTCGGTCAGTCGCTGGTCGACCTCGACGCCGCACTGACCACGCTCAACCCCAGCCTGGACACCCTCAACCACGAGATCGCCATCGCGCCAACAGTGTTCGATGCCTACGCAGATGCCGCACCGGATCTGCGTCAAGACGGTGGACAGCGCGACGAGTATCAGCGACACCATCGTCGACCAGAACAACAACCTCGACGCCCTGCTGGTCAGCGCCATCGGGCTGGCCGACGTCGGAACCGAGGTGCTGTCCACCAACCGGCAGCCGCTGACCGATGTGCTGCATCTGCTGGTCCCCACCACCGAGCTGCTCAACCAGTACAACGGGGCGCTCACCTGCGGGGTCGGCGCCCTGGTGCCGCTGGCCACCGGGCCCGGCTCGGCGTTGCCCGGAGCCATGCTGCTGCAGTCCTTCTTCCTGGGCCGTGAGCGGTACCGGTATCCGAGCAACCTGCCCAAGGTCGCCGCCAAGGGCGGACCGCAGTGCACCGACCTGCCCAAGGTGCCGTTCGAGACGAGCCCGCCGTTCGTGGTCTCCGACATCGGTGCCAATCAGGCGCAGTACGGCAACCAGGGCATCCTGCTCAACTCCGACGGTCTCAAGCAGGCACTGTTCGGACCGATCGACGGCCCGCCCCGCAACACCGCACAGATCGGACAGCCCGGATGACGGCGCTGTGGAAGACGATCGTCAAGGTCGGCGTCTTCGGGATCGTGATGCTGCTGCTGACCGGGGTGCTGTTCGCGATCTTCGGCCAGTACCGGTCGGGATCGGACAACACCTACTCGGCGGTGTTCACCGACGCGTCCAGCCTGAAGTCGGGCGACTCGGTCCGGGTCGCGGGTGTGCGGATCGGAACGGTCAACAAGGTTGCCCTGCAACCGGACAACAAAGTGATCGTCGGTTTCGACGCCGATCGCGACATCGTGCTCACCTCGGGCACCAAGGCGGTGGTGCGCTACCTGAACCTGGTCGGCGACCGGTACCTCGAACTCGTCGACAGCCCGGGATCGGGGAAGATCCAGCCCGCCGGCTCGCAGATCCCGGTTGACCGGACCGAACCGGCGCTGGACCTCGACCTGCTGCTGGGCGGCCTCAAACCCGTTGTGCAGGGCCTGAACCCGCAGGACGTCAACGCGCTGACCAACTCGCTGATCCAGATTCTGCAGGGCCAGGACGGCAACATCGATTCGCTGTTCTCCAAGACGTCGTCGTTCACCAACTCGCTGGCCGACAACGGCCAGACCGTGCAGCAGCTGATCGACAACCTCAACACCGTCGTCGCGACCATCTCCAAGGACGGCAACCAGTTCTCCGGCGCCGTCGACAAGCTGGAGAAGCTCGTCACCGGACTGGCCGCCGACAAGGATCCCATCGGTGAGGCGATCACCGCGCTGGACAACGGAACCGCGTCGCTGACCGACCTGCTCAACCAGGCGCGCACCCCGCTGGCCGGAACGGTCGACCAGTTGGGCCGGTTGGCGCCGCTGCTGGACCAGGACAAGGAACTGCTGGACATCTCGATCAAGAAGGCGCCCGCGAACTATCGCAAGGTCGTCCGGCTCGGCTCCTACGGCAGCTGGATCAACCAGTACCTCTGCGGGTTGTCGCTGCGCGTCACCGACCTGCAGGGCCGCACCGCCTACTTCCCCTGGATCATTCAACACACTGGAAGGTGCGCGGAGCCCTGATGCTCAAATACCGTGGATCTTCACTCATCCGGGCCGGCTTCATCGGCCTGGTACTGATTCTGCTCGTCATCACCGTGGGGCTTGCGCCGCAGAAGACTGATCTCCTGGGCGACGTCGATCAAGCACCAGGCGGTGTTCAGCGAGGCCGGCGGCCTGGTGCCCGGTAACGACGTGAAGGTGTCGGGCGTCAAGGTCGGCACGGTGTCGGACGTGGCGCTGCAACGCGGCAAGGCGCTGGTGACCTTCCTGGTCAACGGCGGGGTGCGCCTGGGCTCGGACACCACCGCCCACATCCGCACCGGGACCCTGCTGGGCCAGCGGGTGCTGACGTTGGAGTCCGACGGCAAGGGCACGCTGAAGGCGTCCGACGTGATCCCGGTGTCCCGCACCGGTTCGCCGTACTCACTGACACAGTCGCTGAGCGACTTCACCGCCAACACCGCCGACACCGACACCGCCATGCTCAACCAGTCGTTGAACACGTTGTCGGACACCATCGATCGGATCTCGCCGCAACTCGGCCCGACCTTCGACGGCGTGAGCCGGCTCTCGCGCATGCTCAACGAGCGCAACGACTCGCTGGCAAGCCTGCTCAAGAGCGCTGCGGACGTCACCGGGATTCTCGGGCGAGCGCAGCCAACAGGTGAACGCATTGCTGCTCAACGCCAACGACCTGCTGGGCGTCCTCGACCAGCGCCGCTACGCGATCGTCAACCTGCTGGCCAACACCTCCGCGCTGTCGCGGCAGCTGTCCGGGATCGTGGCCGACAACGAGAAGGACCTGGCACCCGCACTGGAGAAGCTCAACAACGTGACGGCGATGCTGGAGAAGAACAACGACAACATCACCAAGGCGATGAAGGGCCTGGCCAAGTTCCAGCTCACCCAGGCCGAGGCCGTCAACAACGGGTTCTTCTACAACGCGTTCGTCGCCAACCTGAACCCGGCGCAGACGCTGCAGCCGTTCTTCGACTATGCGCTGGGCTTCCGGCGCGGTGTCAACGCCGGGCAACCACCGGACAATGCGGGACCGCGGGCGGAAATCCCGTTCCCCTACAACGGAATTCCGCAACCCTATGAGCGATGGGGGCAGCCATGAGATCCCGCAAGCGGTTGACCGCCGTTATCGCGGTGATCCTGGCGCTGCTGGTCGCCGGTGGCGTCGCCCTGCTGGTGCGGCAGGCGTTCTTCAAGCCCAAGACCATCACCGCGTACTTCACCAGCGCGACGGCGATCTATCCCGGCGACGAGGTGCGGGTGGCCGGGGTCAAGGTCGGCACCATCAAGTCCATCCAGGCCCAGGGCACCAGGGCCAAGATGAGCCTTGCCGTCGACCGCGACGTGCCCATCCCCGCCAATGCCGAGGCGGTGATCGTCTCCCAGAACCTGGTGGGCGCCAGGTACGTTCAGCTCACCCCGCCGTACGAGGACAGCGGCCCCACCATGTCCGACGGTGCGGTGATCGGCTTGGACCGCACCGCGGTGCCCGGTCGAGTGGGACGAGGTCAAGGCCCAGCTGATGCGCCTGGCCACCGATCTCGGGCCCGAAGGACGACGCCTCGACCACCGCGGTCGGCCGGTTCCTCGACACCGCGGCCACCGCGCTGGACGGCAACGGGCAGAAGTTGCACGACGCCATCGCGCAGCTGTCCGGCGTCAGCCGGGTACTGGCCGACGGCAGCGGCAACCTCGTCGACATCATCAAGAACCTGCAGACCTTCGTGACTGCCTTGCGCGACAGCAACACTCAGATCGTGCAGTTCCAGGACCGGCTGGCCACGGTCAGCAGTGTCGTCGACGGCAGCCGGTCGGATCTCGACGGCGCCCTGACCAACCTGTCCAGCGCCGTCGTCGACGTCCAGCGCTTCATCGCCGGCAGCCGCAACCAGACCGACCGAGCAGCTGCAGCACCTGACCAGCATCACCAAGAACCTGGCCGACAACAAGCTGGTGCTGGAGAACCTGCTGCACGTGGCGCCCAACGCGATCGGCAACGCCTACAACATCTACAACCCGGACACCATGAGCGCCCTGGGCGGATTCGCCCTGGCGAACTTCTCCAACCCGATTCAGGTGATCTGCGCGGCGATCGGTGTCGGTCGAGAACGCCACGTCGGCCGAAACCGGCAAGCTGTGCGAGCAGTACCTGGGTCCGGCGCTGCGGCTGCTCAACTTCAACAACCTGCCGTTCCCGTTCAACGCCTACCTGGGTAAGTCGCCGAGCCCGGACAAGCTGATCTACTCCGACCCGAATCTGGCGCCCGGTGGCTCCGGGGCCAGCCTGGGTCCTGCCGAGATCCCGCCGGCCGTGTCGGCGTACACGGGATACAACGGCGACGTGCCGCCCCCGGCCGGGTGGAACAACCCGACCCCGGACTTCCACGGCGCCTACGCACCCAACGGATTGCCTGCCGATCCGTCAGCCGGCGTTGTTCCCGGGCGCGCCGATCCCACCCGGAGTGCCGGTGGGTCCGGCTGGCCCGCCGCCGTCGTCGCTGCAGGGCATGCTGCTGCCGGCCGAATCGGCGCCGCCGGCCCCGCAACCCGTTGAAGGGACACCGCCATCATGATCGGTCGTGGTTCGGTGCGCCGAGTGGCGGTGATCGCGACGTGCGTCGCGATCAGCGGCAGCGGATGTGCCTTCGGGGGCTTGAACTCGCTGCCGCTGCCCGGCACCGTCGGCCACGGCGCCGGCTCGACCACCTACCACGTCCAGCTCGCCAATGTCGGCCAGCTGGAATCGAATTCGCCGGTTCTGGTCGGCGACGTCGTGGTCGGCAGCGTCGGCAAGATGACGGTGACGCGACTGGCACGCCGACGTCGAGGTGTCGGTGAAACCCGGCGTGGTGATCCCCGCCAATGCGGTGGCGACGGTGGGACAGACCAGCCTGCTCGGCTCGATGCACCTGGGCCTCAATCCGCCGCTGGGCCAGGCGCCCACCGGAGTGTTGCAGCCGGGCGCGACGCTGGGCCTGAAAAGTTCCTCGACCTACCCGTCGACCGAGCAGACGCTGTCGGCGTTGTCGGTCGTGGTCAACGGCGGGGGACTGGGCCAGATCGGCGACATCGTCAAGGAGTTCAACGCGGCACTGGGCGGGCGTGAGGACAAGATCCGCGACCTGCTGAGCCGGCTGAACGACTTCGTCGGACTGCTCGCCAACCAGCGCGACAGCATCAACGCGGCCGTCACGTCGCTGAACAACCTGGCCGGCACGTTCGCCGGGCAGCGCGAGGTTCTCACCCAGGCGCTCAACCGGATTCCGCCGGCGCTGGACGTCCTGGTCAACGAGCGCCCCCGGATCGTCACCGCGCTGGAGAAGTTCCGCGACTTCAGCAACCTGGCCACCGGACTGGTCAACGACACGCAGGCCGACCTGGTGCGCAACCTGCAGAACCTGGAGCCCACCTTGAAGGCGCTGGCCGACGTCGGCCCCAAGCTGGACACCGCGCTGGCCTACTTCCCGACGTTCCCCTACACCCAGCAGGTGATCGACCGGTCCATCCGCGGGGACTACCTCAACCAGTTCATCATCTTCGACCTGACCGTGCCGCGCCTGAAGAGGACGCTGTTCCTCGGCACGAGCTGGGGTGACCCGAACGCCAAACTCGTTCCCGCGCCGGGGGATCCGTGGTACGCGATGTACACCTACGACCCGCTGCACGCCCCGTTCAATCCGCCGCCCGCGCAACTGGCGGACGTCCCGCCGCTGAACCTCGGGGGTCCGGCGGCGGCCACCAGCACCCAGTCGGCGCTGACCGCCAACACCGCCCCGGCACCCGGCACGGGCATGCGGGCCGCCGCCCGGGCCGGGCAATGGGCCACTGCCCGGGCCCGACCCGCAGTCGGTGCCGCAGGACGGGGGCGGTAACTGATGTTGACCCGATTCGTCCGCACCCAGCTGATCATCTTCACGATCGCCTCGATCATCGGTGTCGGCGTGATGGTGATCAAATATCTGCAGGCGCCGACGCTGCTCGGCATCGACAGGATGACCGTCAAGCTCGAACTGCCGAGAACCGGTGGGCTCTACCAGTTCTCGAACGTGACGTATCGCGGCGTGCAGATCGGCAAGGTGACCGACGTGCGGCCCACCAAGGCCGGCGCCGAGGCGACGATGTCGCTGGACACCTCTCCGCAGGTCCCCGCGGACCTGGAGGCCCGGGTGCTGAGCGTGTCGGCGGTCGGCGAGCAGTACGTGGACCTGGTGCCGCGCACCGACGCCGGGCCGTACCTGGCGAACGGTTCGGTGATCCCCGCCAAGAACACCACCGTCCCGCAAGCGGTCGGCCCGATGCTCGACCAGGTCAACACCCTGCTGAAGAGCATTCCGAAGGACCGGATTCCCGCCCTGCTCGACGAGACGTTCAAGGCGCTCAACGGAACCGCGGACAACCTGAGCACGCTCGCGGATTCGGCGTCGCGGCTGACCGCCGACCTCAACGGGGTCGCCGATCAGACCCGCACGCTGATCGAGGACAGCCGCCCGCTGCTGGACGGCCAGCTGGCGTCGACCGATTCCATCCGCACCTGGGCACGCAGCCTGGCCGGCGTCACCGAGCAGCTGACCACCAACGACCCGCAATGGCGCGCCATCCTGGCCAACGGGCCCGGTGCCGCCGACGAGGCGTCCGCGCTGCTGAACCAGATCAAGCCGACGCTGCCGGTGCTGCTGGCCAACCTGACCACGGTGGGCCAGGTGGCGGTGACCTATCACGCATCGCTCGAACAGCTGCTCGTCCTGCTGCCGCCGTACATCGGCTCGGTGCAGGCGGTCGGCTCGCCGCTGAACAATCCGACCGGCATGACGCTGGGCGATTTCACCCTGACCATCAACGACCCGCCGGCGTGCACGGTCGGCTTCCTGCCGCCGTCGCAGTGGCGATCGCCGGCGGACACCTCCGACGTCGACACCCCGGACGGCCTGTACTGCAAGCTGCCGCAGGACTCGCCGATCGCGGTCCGCGGCGCGCGCAACTACCCGTGCCAGGGACAGCCCGGCAAGCGGGCGCCGACCGTCGAGATCTGCGACAGTGACAAGCCCTACGAGCCGCTGGCGATGCGTCAGCACTCCACCGGGCCGTACCCGATCGACCCGAACCTGATCGCGCAGGGCATCCCGCCCGACGACCGGGTCACCTTCCAGGAGAACATCTACGGGCCGCTGGAAGGCACCCCGAGGCCGCCGGGTCCGGCACCGGCCGCACCGCCGCCCGCAGCGGCGCCACTGGCGCCGGCGGCGGCACAGTTGCCGCCTGCCCCGGAAGCCCGGCGCCCCAACCTGTTCCGGATCTTGCGCCGCTCGACCAGGGTGGGGCGGTGGCGCCCAGCGCGTTCACCGGGACCGCGGGTGGCCCGTCGGTGGCGATCGCCACCTACGATCCGGCCACCGGGCAGTACGCCACGCCGGACGGCAACGTGTTCCGGCAGTCGGATCTGGTGAAGCCGGGCGGCGAGCGGTCCTGGAAGGACCTGCTGCCCACGACATGAGCGCCAGGAAGGAGCGGTCGATGCGTGCGTCACTGATCAGTGCCGCGGTGGTTGTGGCTGCCGCGGCCGCCGGGATGGCGAGTCCTGTTTCGGCCGCCGCCCCGAGCGACTGGGGCCTCAACGGCACGTTCACCGCCACCTCCAACGGGGAGTGGGCCGCCACCAACGACGTGTTCCACAACGAGCAGAGCGTCCGCAGCATCTGGACCATCTCGACGCAGTGCAGCTATCCCACCGAATGCACCGGCACCGTCACCAGTGACCTGGGCTGGACGGCGCCGATCTATCAGACCGGCGGGGAGTGGTACGTCAAGCGCGTGGTTCCCAACTGGATGCCCTGTTTCGACGGCAGCGCCGCACCGGGACTACAGGTGTTCCGGTTCCACCGGTCCAGCCCCGGCGGGGACATGACCGACCCGACCTCCAACACGTTGACCGGGCTGGACGCCACCACCGGAGAGGGTGGCGCCTGCGGCAGGAGCCTGCCGCTCTACATCAGCATGCCGTTCAAGCTGGTCAAGCAGGGCTGAGCCGGCCCGGGGCGGTCTAGGCTCCCTTTGGTCGGATGAAGACGCCTTCGGCCTCGACGGTGACGCCGTTGTCATCTGAGATATGCCCTACCGCAAAGGTTTTCGAGCCATCGTGGCGTTCGACGTGTGCCTCGGCGTGGAGCCGGCCGAGCTTGGTCGGCCGTACGTATCGGATGGTCAGGGTTCCGGTGAACGCCGCCCTGCCCGGCTGATGCGCGGTAGCGCCCAGCACGTGATCGAGGATCAGCGCGCAGACTCCGCCGTGGACGTGGCCGGGGGGACCCTCGTAGGCGGCACCGAGCTCGACGTCGGTGTACACCTTGTCCGATGTGTGGTGGATGACGAGCGGGGGAGCGATGGCGTTTCGAAGCCCGATCGCCACATTGCCCCAGACGACACTGCCGCCTTCGATTGTCCGTCGAACTCCGAAGCTACCCGGCGTCAATCGCGCCGCGAGCAGGCCCGAGGCCTCGTCGATCAATGCCTTTGCCGCACAGATGGTCTCCTGGTCCACCTCGCTGCGAATCGTGACGTCGATCAATCGGCGAACGGAATCGGTCAGCGGGGCGTAGAGGGCTGTTCCGAGCGCGGGATCCACCATCGCCGCGTCATCGCTCACCGCGGCTCCGTGCCTGCGAGGTGCATTGCGGCCAGGTGGCTGAACAACATTGACGCGCCGATCGGGTTTCCGCCGCCGGGGTAGGTGGTGCCGCTGACCGCGGCCATGGTGTTGCCCGCCGCGTACAGCCCGGGGATCGGCTCACCGTGGTCGTCGAGCACCCGGGCGTGGGCATCGGTGCGCAGCCCGCCCTTGGTGCCCAGATCGGACAGGCCGAAGGCGGCGGCGTGGAACGGCGGCTGTGTCGATCGGCACCAGCGGTGACTTGCCCGCGGAGAAGGCGCGGTCGTAGGCCTCGTCACCGCGGCCGAAATCGGTGTCGGCGCCGCTGGCCACCATCTCGTTGTAGCGTTCGACCGTCTCCACCAGATTGCGTGGCCGGCACGCCGATCATCTCGGCCAGCTCCGCCAAAGTGGTTGCGGTGCGCCATAATCCGGCTGACGGTAGCTGCTCGGTCTCGACCATCGAGACGTTGGTGGCCTTGACCGGCGGCACCTCGCCCTCGCGGTCGTCGTAGATCATCCAGAACGGCAGTTCGAGCTCGGCCGGCCTCCATCTCGCGGATGATCTCCCGCCCGATCCGGTCGTAGGCGCCGACTCGTTGACGAACCGCTGCCCGGCCTGATTGACGAAGATGCCGCCGGTGAACCACAGCGCGAACGCCGAGCGACCGTCGGGGTGGGTCAGGCCCGGCGACCACCACGCCTGGTCCATCAGGTCGATGGCCGCGCCGGCCCGCAGCGCCGCCTCGTGTGCCGCGCCGGTGTTGCCCGGGGCGCCCATGCTGTCGTCGCGGCGGCCGGGAACACCGTAACGCTGCCGCAGCTCGGCATTGTGCTCGAATCCGCCTGCCGCCAACAGCACTCCGCGGCTCGCGCCGATCCGTACGCTCGACCGTCGCGGCGCACGACCGCGCCGACACCCGGCCGTCGTCGGTGATCAGATCCACCAGCTGGGCGTTGCGGTACACGCGTCGCTTCGGATACCGGCGAAGCGCGGCCAGGAATCGGCCGATCAGCGCCCGGCCGCCGAACAGTTGCCCGGGCGCCGGCGTGCCGAGGCGGTCGTTGTCGAGTGGCCCGCGCACCAAACCGGCGTAGGGCCGAGCTTCTCGTCGCGGCACCGGGATGGCCACGATGTGCCGCATACCGTCGAGTCGGGCGCCGGGGGCCTTGCCGAAATAGTCCGGCCAGGGCAGCACGGTGAACTTGAAGTTCTCGTCGGCCTCGAGATACTCGATCAGGGCGGCGCCGCCGCGGACGTAGCGTCTCTTGCAGATCGCGCGGCGTCCGGTCACCGACGACGGCATGGAAGTAGTTAAGGGCGTCCTCGATGGTGTCGTCGCTGCCCGCACGCTTGCAGAACGGCATTGCAGGGGAACCACATACCGCCGCCGCCGGAGAACGCCGTCGTGCCGCCGAACTTGTCGGTTGCCTCCAGCAGCGCGACCGACAGTCCCTCCCGTGCCGCGGTGTAAGCCCCCGCGATACCGCCGCCGGATCCGGCGACGATGACGTCGAACTCCTCGTCGAAATCAGTCATCCCTGCTTCGCTCTCCTCGGGTCGGTTGGTCAACTGTGGCCTTTTCGGCCGGATCAGACAACGGTTGTTCCCGGTGAGCGGATGCTGTGCAGCACTGGCGAAGACCCCGATTGGTAGCCTTGAGCAGTGAAGATGATCCCCGACAGGCCGAACCTGGCGTCAACGGGTTGGGCGTTGCTCGGCATGTTGTCCGGTGGCGACGAGCTGTCGGGGTATGACATCAAGAAGTGGACCAACTGGGTGCTCAGGTTCTTCTATCAGAGCCCGGCCTACAGCCAGATTTACTCCGAGCTCAAGAAGATGGAGGAGCTCGGGTTGGTGACTTCGCGGATGGACGCCGACGCGGGGGCACGCAGCCGTCGGCTCTACCGGATCACGCCGGCCGGGCTGGATGCCGTCGCAGGCTGGACCAGTGAAGCGCCCTACGACCCTCCGACGCTGAAGCACAGCGTGCTGCTACGGGTCATCTTCGGCCACCTGACTGAGCCGCAAAAGCTTCGCGAACTTCTCCGTGAGCACATCGCCTATTGCGATCGGATGCAGCGCAACGCCGGAATCGAAGCGCGCGCAACAGAAGAGCAGCCGGTGTGGGCTTACGCCAAGGTCGCGCTGAAATGGGCCGAACGGTACTACGCCGCAGAGCGCGAGCTGGCGCTCGAACTCGTGAAGGACCTCGACGAGGCCGAAGCTGAATTCGGCCGCGCCCGGCAAGCCGGCGGGGCAGGTATCGACTGGCCGGAGCGCGAGTACTGGTACGAGGTCGAGGAGCGGGTCAAGCAGGAAGGCGCAGACTAACCGGGACGGCGCCGAGCGGCGTCGTGAGCGGCGATGTAGCCGAACACCAGACCCTGCGCGATCGTGGCGCCCGCGCCCGGATAGCTTGCTCCGAAGGCGTTGGCGGCGGTGTTGCCGATCGCGTACAGACCATCGATCACCGTGCCGTCCTCGCGAAGAACCCGCGCCCGCGTCGTCGGCGCGCAGGCCGCCGCACGTTCCGAGGTCGCTCAGCACCATCTTCACCGCGTAGAACGGCCCGGTGCCCAGAGCCCGCAGGTTGGGGTTGGGAGTGACGGTCGGGTCGCCGTAGTAGCGGTCGTAGGCGCTGTCGCCCCGGCCGAAGTCGGGGTCCTCGCCACTCGCCGCCAGTCTCGTTGAAGCGCGCCACCGTGTTCGTGAAGGTGTCGACGGGAAGGCCGACGCTGCGTAGCCAGATCGGCGAGATCGTCGCTGCGGTAGGCGATTCCGGCGTCGTACCAACTCTGGGGGATCGGCATACGTGGGAAGAGTTCGGCCGCCATCAGGTAGTTGTTCCGGTAGTCCTGGTCGAAGACCAGCCACATCTGCTCGATCGGGTGTCCGGCGCGCTCGCGTTCGAGGACCCGCTGCCCGTATGACATGTAGTCGCACGCCTCGTTGACGAATCGCGCACCGCTCTGGTCGACGATCAACGAGCCGGGCAGGGACCGCTCGGCGAGCATCACCAGCGGATCGGCGCCGGGAAGAGGCGCGAACGCGGGGAACCACCAGGCCTGATCCATCAGCGCGATGTCTGCGCCGATGTCTTGAGCCAGCCTGATCGCATCACCGGTGTTGCCCTCGCTACCCAGGCTGAGTCCTTCGCCCAGCGACTCGGACTGGAACTTGCGGCGCCAGTCCATCTCGTGGTCGAAGCCGCCGGCGGCCAACACCACCCCGCTGCCGTGCGGTCACCTCGACGGTGGATCCGCCGCGGTCGAGGACGGCTCCGGTGACGCGGCCGTCGTCGACGATCAGCCGGGTCAGCGAGGTGTTGGTCCACACCGGGATCCCCGCACGCAGCACCCCGGCGAACATGCCGGCCGCCAACGCCTGACCGCCGGCCACATACTCCCGCCCGATCAACAACCCGCCGAGGCCCTGGCAGGCCCGCTTCACGACGCGGGGCAGTGCCTTGCGCGGGGTGCGCGCGACCAGGTTGAGCCAGCGGTAGTCCGCACCGGTGATCGGCATCGGGAAGGACGACTTCATCACGCCGGGGCGAAGGTCCTTGCGGCGCGCGCCCAGCACCGCGGCGTTGAACGGACGGCATTCACAGGTGCGCCCGACGACGCTGCCCCCGGGTTTCTCGGGGTGATAGTCGGAGTAGTCCTTGGCCCACATGAACTTCATCGGAGTGGTGCGGGACAGCATGTCGATGGTGGCCGAGCCGTGCTCGAGGAAGCTCTCCGAGCGTGCAGGGGGCGCGTTGTCGCCCACGACGGCGTGCAGGTAGCGGCGTGCCTCGGGCAGCGAGTCCGGTGAACCCGCGCGCCGCAGAATGGGGTTGGCAGGCATCCAGAACGCCCCGCCGGAACGCGCGGTCGATCCGCCGACGTACGCGGTCTTCTCGACGATGAGGGCGGTCAATCCCAGCTCGCGAGCGGCCAGCGCAGCCGCCATCCCGGTTCCCGACCCGATCACCAGCAGGTCGACGGCCGTACGGGCCGCAGGTTGGTTCGTCATGAGCATCTTTCCGGTCGGCTCGTCGCGGCAACCTTAGGCCTCAGCGGGAGGGTGACGAGCAAGCATGTCCGATGAGTGGAACACAACGCGTTCACCGAGGGGTCGCGCTGTTAGAACGGAACGATGACGACGCTGCAGCCCGACGACGGTGCCGTCCGCGAGATCGAAGCGGGCGCTGCCCCCACGCGATTCGCCCGAGGCTGGCACTGCCTGGGCCTGACCCGCGACCTCGGTGACGGAAAGCCGCACACCATCAACGCCTTCGGGCGACGTCTTGTGGTCTTCCGCAGTGGTGACGGCAAGCTCAACGTCCTCGACGGCTACTGCCGGCATCTGGGCGGTGATCTGTCGCAGGGTCAGGTCAAGGGCAACGAGATCGCCTGTCCCTTCCACGATTGGCGCTGGGGTGGCGACGGCCGGTGCAAGGCGATTCCCTACGCCCGACGGGTGCCCAAGCTGGCGCGCACCCGGGCGTGGGCCACGCTCGAGCAGGACGGCATGCTGTTCGTCTGGAACGACCCCGAGGGCAACCCGCCGCCGGACGGCGTGACCATTCCGCGTATCGAGGGCGCCGAGAGCGATGAGTGGACCGACTGGCACTGGTACACCACGGTGGTCAACACCAACTGCCGCGAGATCGTCGACAACGTCGTCGACATGGCGCACTTCTTCTACGTCCACGGTTCGATGCCAACGCATTTCAAGAACATCTTCGAAGGGCATGTGGCGACCCAGTACATGAACAGTGGCGGCCGCCCCGACCTTCCGGTTCCCCAGGACGCGCCGGCGCTTCTCGGCACCACCTCTGCCGCCGTCCTACTGGGGGCCGTCGTTCATGATCGACGACCTGACCTACCACTACGAGCACGGGGATCAGCAGACTGTGCTGCTGAACTGTCACTATCCCGTCGATGCGAATTCCTTTGTGCTGCAGTACGGCATCATCGTGAAGAAGTCCGAGGGCCTCGACGAAGAGGCCGCCATGGCGTCGGCGATCGCCCTCGGCGACTTCGTCAAGATGGGCTTCGAGCAGGACGTCGCGATCTGGAAGAACAAGACGCGCATCGAGAATCCGCTGCTGTGCGAGGAAGACGGCCCCATCTATCAGCTGCGTCGCTGGTACGAACAGTTCTACGTCGACGTCGCGGACGTCACGCCGGACATGGTGGACCGATTCGAGTACGAGATCGACGTGACCCGGCCCCGGGAAGCCTGGCAGAAGGAAGTCGAGGCGAACATCGCAGCCCGGCCCGCCCACGCCGGAACCGGCGGATGACCGTTCGCCCCGACAACCGGCTCCTCGATGCGCCCTTGGTGCCGGTGTCGTGCCGAACCTGCGGAGCAGCCGTGCAGGTCCGCAAGAGCACGTGGGCGCAGACCAGCGTCCAGTGGAACGCCGACGCGATGGCCAGGTGCAGCCAGCGCCGAGATGCTCAGCGGCTGACCGGGCACGGCCGAGGTGTCTTTCTCGTCTGCTCCGAACTGCGCGAGTCGATTGAGGATGCGGCCCACCGCGGTGAGTTACCCATCGTCGAGGACGGATATGCAGGCAACAGCCGATAGGCACCCCGAGCGGTGAAGATCGCCATAACCGGCGGCACGGGATACATCGGTGCGCATATGGTCCGGGCGCTTCTGGCGGCAGGTCACGAGATCGAGTTGCTTGTTCCCACCCGCCCGTGCAGCGCAAAACTGATGGCACGACTCTCGGGGTTGGGCGACGTGCGAGCGTTGCAGGGCGACGTTCGTGACCCTGACACCGTCGCGCAGCTCCTGACCGGAAAAGACGCGGTAGTCCACGCCGCAGGCGTGGTCGGAACCGACGACCGGCAAGAGAAGCTGATGTGGGAGATCAACGCTCACGCAACAGAAGCCGTTCTGGTCCAAGCCTGCAACCGAGGCCTCGATCCGATCGTGTCGGTCAGTAGCTACGCGGCGCTCTTTCCGCCGCCCGGACCCGTCATCGGTCCGGACACCCCGACTGCCGCCGGCAAGACGGCCTACGCGCGGACCAAAGCCTACGGCGACCGCGTGGCGCGCCGGCTTCAGGACGGTGGGGCGCCGGTGGTGTTGACGTACCCCTCCAGCGTGGTCGGCCCGGCATTCGAGACGCCGCCCGGTGTCACCGAACAGGGCTGGGTCTCCATCACAAAGAGCCGGATGGCACCACGGCTGCGAGGCGCCGGAATGATGATGATCGACGTCCGCGATGTCGCAGACGTCCACGTTGCCCTCATGCGGCCGGGCCGCGGACCCAAGCGCTATGTCTGCGGCGGCACCATGCTGACTTTCGACGAGATGATCTCGGCGCTGGAGTTGGGCACCGGCCGCCACGTCAGGCGGATACCGATGAGCTCCAGCGTCTTTCGTGGTTTGGGCAGGGTGTCCGACGCCATCAACCGGGTGCTGCCGATCGGCGGCGCGTTCAGCTACGAAGCGGCGCAGTTGATCACCGCCGCCATCCCGACCGACGACTCGCTGACCTTGACCGAACTCGGCCTCCAGTGGCGATCACCGGTCGACGCCATCGTTGCCACATTCCGGGGCACATCGACCAGCGAGGTCTGAAACCTCTCAGGCGAACTGGAACGCGCTGATCGGGGCTTCCTCCGGGTAGCTGCTGGGCCCGCCGAGGTCGTAGACGGCGTTGAGCGCACCGATGAACGCCGGGTCGTGCAATGGCGCGGCTGGCACGTCGAGCTTGATGCCCTTCTTGGTGACGTCATCGACCAGCATGTCGATGGCCTTGTCGATGGTCAGATCGTCGGTGCCGTCCATGTTCTTCTTGAGCTCGTCGAAGTCCTCGAACACCTCGGCCGACCAGTGCACCAGGAATCGCAGCTCGTCGGTGTGGTGACGGGCGATCACGTCATCGCCGTTCTTCAGCAGCCACTGGTCACGGTCTGTCGGGTCGCCGGTGAAGACGGTGTCGAAGGCCAGCGCCGGCCGGGATCTGTTGGTCCAGTGGACCGTTGGCCTCGCCGCGATGGACCATCATCTCGTTCTGCACCACCACGCCGCGGTTGTAGATCGGCGGCAGGACGCGCTTCGGCCCCTTCAGCGGGCCCTCCGGCCAATAGGTGAAGCCGCTGCCCGTCGTCATGCGAGAACCACGTGATGACCTGGGCCATCTTGATCAGGTAGTCGGTGAACAAGCCCGACTTGCCCATGACGCTGGTCAGCCAGGTCGGGGCGTTCTCGTGGCGGACGCCGCGGAAGCTGGGGGAGTCGAGGTGGCCCGGGTCGCGGTTCGCGCACGGCCCGTTGATGTTGAACAGCATCATCTCGGGCTTGGCATACTCAGCGTTCCAATAGCTCTTGGCGTGTTCGACGAACGTCTGGTTGTAGAAGACGTCGTGCAACTCGGGGTAGAGGACGGTGCCGTAGTTGGCCAGATAGCCGCGGAACGTCGGGGTCAGGAACATGTCCAGCGAGGGAGTGAAACCCTCCGGGAACGCGCCGCTCATGGTGGCCATCAGCTCTTCAGGCGAAGCGAAGTGCTGGGCGATGATCAGCCGCCATGGTCCTTCGGTGTGAACCACGTCGAGCAGCCGGTCCCGCTGATCATCGGTGTAGATGTTGTCGATTTCCCGGGGCGGCGAAGCCGGTCGCAGAATTTCGGAAAGCTGCATCCGCTGCTCTTGGGTCAGCATTGGAACTCCTGTCGTCTTCGCGGCCGGGCGCACTGCGCAGCCGATTCTTGCTCTGTTGGGGGCCGCCGCGGCCATGGCGTTCCGGTGATCGGGAGGCCGATTCGTTCAGAACGGAAGCGGGTGGGCGAACTTCGCCCGCAGCAGGCCGCCGACCTCGGCGACCGCCAGTCGCCCGCGGGCCACCGCGTCGGATCGCATCAAGAAGCCGTGGTAGCTGCCGGGGTAACGCGTGAGGGTGGTCTGGACGTGCGCATCGCGCAGGCGCTGGGCGTAGCGTTCGCCCCAGTCGCGGATCGGGTCGCATTCGGCGGTGACGACGATCGCCGCCGGCAGTCCCGACAGGTCGGTCGCGTACGCGGGGGTGCGGTAGGCATCGTGCGGCGCGCCTGCTCCGCCGTCGGCCAGTTCGTGCATGTAGTTGATGTCGTCAAGGGTCAGCATCGGTGCGTCCGGCATCGCGACGATCGACGCCGCGGCCATGTCCCGATCCAACCCCGGATACAACAGCACCTGGCAGCAGATCGACGGACCACCCCGGTCGCGGGCCGCCAGCGCCACCGCGGCGGCCAGGCGAACCACCGGCGCTGTCGCCGACCACCGCGAGGAGAGCGGGATCGACACCCAGTTCGCCCGCGTGCTGCGAAACCCAGGCTGCGGCAGCGTAGGCATCGTCGAACTGCGCGGGGGCCGGAAACTCCGGCGCCAGATGGTATTCCACGGCGACGACCGTGGCACCCGAGGCATCGGCCAGGGCGCGCGCCAGCGGCTCGAAGGAGTGGTTGGTCCCGAGCACCATTCCTCCGCCGTGGTAATACACGAGCACGGGCGCCGACCGGTCGGTCGTGGGGCGATGGATCCGCAGCGGTATGTCGCCGACGGCGCCGGGGATGACCCGGTCCTCGATGTCGGCCATCTCGGCCATCTCGGGTCGCGGCGCGGACTCCAGTGTCGCGCGCACGGTTTCGATCCCGCGCTCGCGCATGGGGGGCACGGGGCCGAACGACGCCACCCTCGCCGCGGCGTCGGGATCGAGCTGCGGCACGCTCACTGCTGTGCGGGGTCGAAGCGGCGTTTCGACCGCAATTTCGGCGCCCGGCGATGGGACAGGATGTCGGCACGTTCGCTCATGGCGCCACCGACGTACTCCGGCTGGGTCAGCAGATAGAACTCGCCGGTCGCCGCCTGGTCGAACACAACCCGGGCGGCCTCGATCGGATCCATCGCGTCGGCCTTGATGTCCAGCATCGCCGACCGCTGCTCCTCGGCGGCGGCCACGTCGCCGTTGTCGACTCCGCCTGCCGCCTCGAAGATGTTGGACTTCACCGCACCCGGCAGCACGGCCTGCACGTGCACGCGGTCGGCGTGGCCGGCCAACTCGACCTCCAGCCGCAGGCACTCCGTCATCGCCAGAACCGCATGCTTGCTCATGATGTAGGGCGCCTGCAACGGCACCGCGGCGACACCGCCGATCGAGGACAGGTTCCACACCCAGGCCGGCTCCTGGGCCGCCAGCATCCGCGGCAGGAACGCCCGCACGCCGTAGAAGACGCCGCTGATGTTGATCTGCACCAGGCGGTCCCAGTTGGGGACCGGGGTGTCCCAGAGATAGCCGAACTGTTCGACGCCGGCATTGTTGACCAGCAGACGCACCGGGCCGATGTCGCGGTGGACGGTGTCCGCAAGGTGTTGCAGCGCATCGGCATCGCGGACGTCGCACACTACGTCGACAGCGTCGGTACCGGCATCGTGCAGTTCGCGGCGCAGCGATGCGACAGACCCGCCGTCGATGTCCGCCAGGACGACCGTCATTCCCAAACTGGCAGCGTGCCGGGCCAGTCCGGCACCGATGCCGGCGCCGGCCCCGGTGATGACGGCGATCCCGCCCCCGAACGTGCCACGGGCGTCGGCCACGATGTCAGTTGGCGACGGCGTTCGCCGCCGCCCTGAACTCGGCGAGCGGCACTGAGTTGTCGGTGTCCATGATGAGGTCGAACGTGGTGAACACCAAGCCGTCGGCGCCTCGTTTGATCCCGGTCTCCAGCACGCCGCTGCTCACCGCGAACGGCACGTGGTTGGCCACCTGGGTGACGAAGATGTACGACCGGACATGGGTGACATCGCCGTCGGTGCCGGTGCGATGGACGTTGGTGCTGTTGTGCCGCAACGGGTATGGGCTGCCCTCGCGGTGCTGCGGTCAGCCATCCGACGATCTCGTCCCGGCCGGTCAGGTTGGCGGCCAGCACCTCCTCGAACGGTGAGGCACCGCTTTCACTGCGGCTGATGTACTGCGCCTCCTCGGCGAACCGGGCGGCAATCTCGTCGTAGTGGCCTGAGTCGTAGTGGAACCAGAACTCACCGAAGAATTCCTGCACCTCGCTGAGCGAGATCTCACTGCTCACGCTTCTTCTCCCATCGATTGCGGACCTTGCGAGTCAACCGGCTGCAGTCGGCAAGTGATCCGCCGATGACCGGTCAGTGGAACACGACAATGGCGAACCTGGCATTTCTGCAAGGGTGAGCAGCGTTTTTCGGCAGAGGGGGAACATGGGCGTATATGCGGTGACCGGCGCGGCCTCCGGGATGGGTGGTGAGGTCGCCCGACTGCTTGGCGAAGCGGGGCACACCGTGATCGGCGTCGACATCCAGGGCGGCGACGTGGTCGCCGATCTGTCGACGCCGGAAGGACGGGCGTCGGCAGCCGCGGAAGTGCTGGCCTTGTCGGGAGGCAGGCTCGACGGCGCCGTCATGGCCGCCGGGCTGGGTCCGGCGCCGGGACCGGATCGTCCTTGGAAGATCCTTCAGGTGAACTACTTCGGGGTGGTCGAGTTGCTCGAGGCCTGGCGTTCGTCGCTGGCGGCAACCGGTCAGGCCAAGGTGGTGGTGATCGCCAGCAATTCCACGACGACGGTGCCGATGGTTCCGCGGCGGGCCGTGCGGTCGTTGCTCAGCGGTGATGCCGGCAAGGCCCTTCGCGCGGTGCGACTCTATCGTGGTGCGGCCCCGGCGATGGCCTACGCCGCTTCCAAGATCGCTGTCTCGCACTGGGTGCGGCGGCAGGCGACAACCCGCTCGTGGGCCGGGGCGGGCATCAGGCTCAACGCGCTGGCCCCGGGTGCCGTGCTGACGCCGTTGCTGGAGCGACAACTCGCCACCCCCAAGGAGGCCAAGGCCATCCACGCTTTCCCCGTTCCGGTAGGCGGCTTCGGCGACCCGCACGACCTCGCGCAATGGGTGGTCTTCATGCTCTCCGACACGGCGAAATTCCTCTGCGGCAGTGTGCTGTTCGTCGACGGTGGCTCCGACGCGTACTTCCGTGCGGACAGTTGGCCCAGGTCGATGGGTCCGCATCGGCTTCCCGGCTATCTCTGGCGGTTGCGGCGCTTCAACTCCAGCAGCTGCTCGAGGCTGAACCGGTCCCGCAGTATCCGCTTGAGCAGTTTCCCGCTGGGGTTCTTCGGCAGCGAGTCGACGAAGAAGACACGCTTGGGAGTCTTGAATCCCGCCAGGTGTTCCCGGCAGTGGGCGAGGACTTCGTCGTCGCTGAGGATGACGCCGTCACGCGGGACGATCGCGGCGACCACGGCTTCCACCCACACCGGGTGGGGCAGGCCGAAGACCGCAACTTCCTCCACACCGGAGTGCCGATAGAGGACTTCCTCGACCTCGCGGCTGGCGACGTTCTCCCCACCTGTCTTGATCATGTCCTTCTTGCGGTCCACCACGTGTAGCAGGCCGTGCTTGTCGTAGTAGCCGAGGTCGCCGGAGTGGAACCAGCCGCCCTGGAACGCTTGTGCGGTCTTGTCCGGGTCGTCGAGGTAGCCCAGCATCAAATGCGGGCTGCGATGGGCAATTTCACCGACGACACCAGCGGGCACCGGGATGTTGTCCTCGTCGAGGATGGCCGTTTCCACGTTGACCACCGGGCGCCCGGCCGAACCGGCGTGGGCGTCCTGCTCGTCGGGTCCGAGTGCGGATGCCAGTGGCGCCATCTCGGTCTGGCCGTAGAAGTTCCACAGCCGCAGGTTCGGCAGTCGATCGCGCATCTCGGCGAGAATCTCGATCGGCATCGCCGAGGCGCCGTAGTAGCCCTTGCGAAGGCTGGACAGGTCCACCTGATCGAAGAGCGGGGAACGCAGCAGCGAGATCCACACCGTCGGCGGAGCGAAGTAATTGGTGACTCGGTATCGCTCGATGGTGCGAAGGACCAGCTCGGGCTCTGGGCGGGGCACGATGATGCTGGTCGCGCCGAGGTAGATGTCGGTGATCAGAAAGTTGTCGAGTTGTGCGCAGTGATACAGCGGCAGCGAGTGGATCTCGACGTCATCGGCCTCCATCGAGCCGGCGATGATCGTGCTGACGTAGTTGCCCATCAAGCTGCGGCTTGAATGCATCGCTCCCTTGGGGTGTGACTCTGTTCCGCTCGTGTACATGAGCCGAACCATCTGGTCGTCGTCGACCCGGCGGGTGCGGGGCATCCGAGGTCGTGGTTCAGCCATTGCGCGAAGTCCGTGCCAGCCCGCCGGGGTGCTCTGCCCGGGCCGGGATCGACGGCGACCGTCGTTGTCACGTGGCCGCCGAGCCGCATCGCATCCTCGGCCGTGGGAATGAGGTCGGCTTCGACGATGAATCCGGTGACCCCGCTGTGGCCCGAGGATGAACGCGGTCTCCTCGGCGGTCAGCATGAAGTTGATCGGGACCAGAACGACCCCGGCGCGCGCGGTCGCGAATGCAAGTACGGCGTACTGCCAGCAGTTGTGTGCCAGGAGGGCCACCCGATCCCCAGGCGTAAAGCCGTTGTCCTGCAAAGCGGCTGCCGCCCGGTCGACCAGGTGCTCGAACTCGGCGAAGGTCAGGGTGACGTCGCCGTCGATGATCGCCACCTTGTCCGGCTGCTTACGTGCCGACCGGCGCGGGATGTCACCGAGCGCGTGGCTGCGCGCGAGGCCGACCGCCGACAAGGGTTCGGCTTGATGCATGTCCCGGACTGTGGCACAGCGGTCAAAAGTCGACCAAGCAGCGTCCCGCTGAGTAGACACACCCCCCGCCGAACCGTCGAACCGCTCACATACTCGGCCGCAGGAGCTAGGAGGATCAATGACGACCGAGGCATTAGCGATGGCGGTAACACCGACGAGCTGCGGGCCAACCTACGACTGGCTGACGCCGGTGTACTGGTGGCGGTGCTCGCGCAACTGACCGGTGACCCGTCGTGGTGGATCGGTTCGCGGCCAAGATCTCGTTTGTGCCCGACCCGCCGGAACAGGCCGGTGTCACCGATCCGCGAGACGGCCGAGGCACTTGTCGACGCGGTGGTCGCCGCGCTGGGAGCCGCACGCGCCGGCCGCTGCCGTCCCCGCCGACGACGCTGAATCTGTTCGGGCGGATCGCCCCGTTGGCGCTGGGCAGCGAGGTCGGCCCCGAATACGTCGAGTTGTTGCTCGAGCAGGGCGGGTTTCATCCGTCCCAACCGGTGCTGCCGCGCACCGCAAAGCTGCCCGCGGACTTCAAGGTCGTCATCATCGGCGCCGGGATCGCCGGGATGGCGGCAGCGCTGGAATGCGCCTCTGCCGGAATCGATTTCGAGATCATCGACCGTAACGACGAGGTCGGCGGCACCTGGTACACCGCCGTCTACCCCGGCATCGGCGTGGACACCCCGTCGGCGTACTACTCGCTGTCGCGTGACATCAACGGCGACTGGTCGAGCTACTACCCGCAGGGCGGCGAGTATCAGCAGTACCTGGAGTCGGTGGCCGACAAGAACAAGCTGCGCGAGCGCACCCGGTTCAGCACCGAGGTGGAGGCGCTCTGGTGGGACGACGAGCGCAACCAATGGCAGGATCCACGCAGTCGGTCCCGGCGGTACCCGAGAGGTCAGCTACGCCAACATCGTGATTCCCGGCGGCCGGCTATCTGAACCGTCCGCGCTGGCCCGAACTGGACAGGCATGGACACCTTCGCCGGCATCAGCATTCACTCCGCGCAGTGGGATCCGGCCCTGGATCTCACCGGCAAGAAGGTGGCGGTCATCGGTGCCGGCTGCACCGCCGTGCAGATCGTCGACGCCTGTGTGGATCAGGTCGAGCACCTGACGGTGTTCCAGCGCCAGCCGCACTGGGTGGCGCCGCGCAAGCGACTCACCGACGACGTGCCCGAGCACCGTCGCTGGCTCAACGCGCACATTCCCTACTACGCCAACTGGAACCGGCTGAAGTCCTTCTGGGGCGCCGCGGACAACAACTATCCGGTCATCCTGCGTGACGCGGACTGGGCGGCCGAGCATCTGTCGATCTCGCCGGCCAACGACGTGCTGCTGCAGCATCTGCCATGGAGTACATCGACCGGGTGTTCGGCGCGGGAAGTGAACTGGCCGAGAAGGTCACTCCAGACTTCGCGCCCTACGGCAAACGCATCATTCGCGATCCTGGCGGCTACTACGCGGCGTTGACCAAGCCCCATGTCGACGTCGAAGCCGCTGAGCCGGCCCGGGTGAACGAGAAGGGCATCGTCACCCAGGACGGTCGGCAGATCGACCTCGACGTCATCGTCTATGCCACCGGATACCACCTGGACTTCCTTGCCACCGTGGACATCCGGGGCCGTGACGGGCTCAAGCTGTCCGAGGTGTGGCGCGACAGCCCCAGCGCATATCGCGGCGGCACCGTTCCGGGCTTTCCGAACCTGTTCATCTCGTCGGCACCGAACTACAGCCCGGGGCACGGCGGCGGACACAACTTCGGTGTCGAGGTGATGGTTCACTACGTCATGGAGTGCCTGCAGTTGATGGCGCTGCGCGACGCCACCACGATCGAGGTCAAACCGGAGGCGTTCACCGGCTACGTCCGCGAGATCGACGAGGCGATGGCCGGCACGGTCTGGTGCCACACGCCGACCGCGCACACCTACTACCGATCGGCCGGTGGGCGCATCATCACCGCCTTCCCGTTCCGCCTCATCGACGTCTGGCAGTCGCACCGGGCGCCGATCGAAGAGGATTACATCCTCCAGTGAGTGGATTGCTCACCGGCAAGAACGGCATTGGTGACCGGCAGCAGCCGGGGGATAGGGCGGGCCATCGCCCAGCGGCTGGCGGCCGAGGGGGCCACGGTAGCGGTGACGGCGCGCTCACTGGAGCCGTCGCCGTCGACCCGCGGGCCGGCTCGACCTCCGCGCTGCCAGGCACCATCGGCGAGACGATCGGTCTGATCGAGGCTGCCGGCGGGACGAGCGTTCGGGATCGCCGCGGACCTCGAGGACCCCGGGCAGCGCGCCAGTCTGGTCGACCAGGTTGTCGATCGCTCCGGTCGCATCGACATCCTGGTCAACAACGCGGGTTTCGCCGACTACTCGATCATCGAGGACATGTCGATGGAGACGTTCGACCGAACCGTCGAGCACTACCTGCGCACCCCGTTCGTGCTGACCCAGTCGGCGATACCGCACATGCGCAACCAGGGGGCGGGATGGATCGTCAACATCGGCTCGGTCACCGGACTGGCCCCCGCCCGACCGTACCGGGACTACAACAAGACCTCCGGCGATGTCATCTACGCGTCGATGAAGGCTGCGCTGCACCGGTTCACGCTCGGCGTCGCCGCAGAACTCGAAGACTCCAACATCGCGGTCAATGTGGTCGGACCGTCGAGTGCGGTCCGCACGCCCGGTGCTGCCGGGCTGATCCCCGAAACCTTCCCGACCGAACCGGTGGAATACCTCGCCGAGACGGTCTTGGCGATGTGCCACCGGCCCGCCGCCGAGCGCACCGGCCTGGTGGCGTTCAGCCTGCACTACCCCTGGTCGCAACAACTGCCCGTGCACACCCTGGACGGATCTACCGTGCTGCCACCGCTGGAACCACCCGCGAACGCCAACCCGAACATCCTGCCCGCAGGCATCTGATCGGCCTCAGCGCGCCGAATCAAGGCCCAGGATGCCGATGTCCCCAATCGAGATCCGAACAGCGAAGCGGCGGTGCGTGATTCGCCAACCGTCGGCGGTCCTGCGCAGCACGTCGTGGTACGTACCGATCGACTCGTAGGGGGTGAGCCCAGCGCGCTCGCCTGCGCCGGTGTGGATCACGCGGGCCTGCGTCGCCGCCGTCGCGGTGTCACCATCGATGTCGATGACGTGGTTGCCGAGCAGATGCTGTGTCGGTCCGCAGCCGTCGAGCAGGCCGCTGATCATCTCCACGACGGTCGTCCTGCCGGTCAGCACGGCACCGTAGTCACCGGTCACGTCCGCGGCGAACACCGTATCCAGGCCGTCCCAGTCGCGGTGATCCAGGCAGGTGGCATAGCGGTTGAGCAGATCGACGATCGCCTGCCGATCGGCACACGGGCAGGGCTGCGTCATCGAATCCCCGTCATGCTGCAGAAGCTGTGGCAGATGCGTTCGCGCACAATGAATTCGGGGCACTCCGGGTCGAACCACCGGTCGACCCTGGCCCAGTGGATCGGGTGCATCAGGTAGGCACCCATCAGCCCCGCCTCGTCGGTGAACTCCTGCTCGAAGACGTGGGTCCAACGCGAGGCGCCCACCGTGCGGGTGGGGCGGCTGAGCTGACACGTCCTGATCGTACGCACGTACCGCGGCATGAGCAGCAGGTCGGACTCGAACGCCGCGACGACCTCCGCCGGCGTCTCCGGGGCGACCGCCAGTAGAAGCGTTCGATAGACGGACTCCGGTGACTCCGGCGGGGAAGCCGGCTCGGCCTCGTAGTCGACGCCGTCGACATGGGTGACCAAGTACTGAATTGAGCAGCCGGTCCAGGTCGGGTTCCACGCTCAGCGCGGGACATCTCGGTGCGGAACTCGGCATGCACCAGAATGTCGCCGCCGTTGCGGGAACCCGCCAGCGTGGGCGCGACGAGGTGGCGGTCAGCGCTGGCAAGAACCTCGCGCAGGCGGTCGATGAAAGCATCGGCCCGGGATTGGTCCAGGCCCGATGCGAGGTGGATCAGGCGGGTGAGATCAAACATCGCAGAGTTCGTCGACGTCGTCGGCGGCCGATGCCATCGTCCGGGTGCGTGATTCGATCAGTTCCGCGATGTCTGCCCACCACTGTCCGAGGCCCTTGTCGGGCCGGCCCTGCCACGTCATCTCCCACCACGCCTGCGGCCCGGCCAGTTCCCAGCACACGGTGACCGTATTGGACTCGTCGGTGAACCAGATGGGCGGGCTGACCAGGATTCGGTCGAGGGACATCCCGCGGTCGGCGGCGCCGGGCGCATATTCGGCGAGGTAGCGGTCGACGAACTCTCGAGCCCGTCCCGGCCGCGTGACAACCTGCATCGATCACATACACCTTGGCCCCGGACACGAATCGAGGGTAGGGACCGGTGGCGGGTCGAGACTCCGCTGCTCCCATCCACCGGGAACTGACCTGGCCATCGTTGCCTTTTCGGCGCACGGTTGAAGGTCTATCAGCCCTCACCAGGAAGGCGACATGGCGTTGACCGACCAACCCACCGCGGACCCGTTCGCTCCCGCGACGCTGGGCCCGGTCCGCCTGCGCAACAGAGTCGTCAAGGCCGCGACGTCCGAGGGACGCTCCCCAGAGGGGCTGGTGACCGACGACCTGATCGATTTCCATCGCCGCTTCGCCAAGGGCGGCGTCGGAATGACGACCGTCGCCTACTGCTGCGTTGCGCGTGACGGCGCGAGCGCGCCCGGCCAGATCGTGATGGACGAGCGGGCGGTGCCCGGGTTGCAGAAGCTGGCCGAGGCGATACACAACGACGGTGCGGCGATCTCTGCCCAGTTGGGCCACGCCGGTGTCGTCGCCAACAAAAAGCTCATCGGCAAGACTCCGATGGCGCCGAGCAGATTCATCAACCCCGCATCTTTCGACTACTGCCGCGAGATCCGCCGCGACGAGATCGCCCGTGTGGTCGATCAATTCGGGCAGGCCGCCGAGATCGCGGTGGCCGCCGGATTCGACGCGGTCGAACTGCATTTCGGGCACCTGTATCTGCCGAGTTCGTTCCTGAGCCCGCTGATCAACCGCCGCAAGGACGACTACGGGGGCAGCATCGAGAACAGGTCCCGATTCGTCCGCGAGATCGCCCAGCGGGTGCGCGAGACGGTCGGCAACCGGATCGCGGTCACCGCCAAGCTCAACATGGTCGACGGGATGCGCGGTGGCATCTGGCTGGCCGAGGCCCTGCGCACGGCGCAGTTGCTCGACGAGGACGGCAACCTCGATGCCATCGAGCTCACCGAGGGATCGTCGGTGTACAAGCCGCTGTACCTTTTTCGCGGCGACGTACCCGCCGACGACTTCGCCAAGGTGCTGCCGCAGCCGCAGAGCATCGGGGTGCGGTTGTTCGGCAAATGGGCGATGGGCAACTACGAGTACCGCGATCTGTACATGCTGGACAACGCCCGGCAGTTCATTCCGGTGGTCAAGGACACCAAGCTGATCCTGTTGGGCGGCATCAACAATCGCGACCATATGGTCACCGGTCTGCGCGAGGGATTCGAGCTTCGTCGCCCTCGGCCGGGCGCTGTTGCGTGAGCCCGGATCTGGTCAACAAGCTGATGGACGATCCGACCGCGCAGGGCCGCTGCAACCACAACAACAAGTGCATGGTCACCGTGTTCGGCCGGACGCACTGCGTGCTGGATCCCGACCAGCACTACGCTGCACGCAGATCCGTCAGTCCGAGCTGACCCGCGCGAGCAAATCTCGTACTTCCCGCCATGTTTCGTCGCGCGCCCTGGCGCCGAGCGCGAGATTCGGCATCGTCATGAACCCGTGGATCGCCCCTTCGTAGCAGCGATGGACGGTCGGAACTCCGGCTGCTGCCAGCGATTCGGCGTACTGATCGCCCTCGCTGCGCGGCGGATCGTAACCCGCCGTGATCACGACCGCGGCCGGCAGTCCGGCGAGATCGGCGTGTGCCGGGCTGGCGTACGGGTGCGTGCGATCCGTGGACTCCGGCACGTACTGGTCCCAGTACCACACCATCGCCTCGCGACTGTTGTAGAAGCCGCTTGCGTAGGCGCGATAGGACTCGGTGTCGAAGTCGGCCGCGATGACCGGATACAGCAACAGCTGTGCGGCGATGGCGGGTCCGTTGCGGTCGCGGGCCATCACCGCGGTCACTGCGGCCAGGTTTCCTCCGGCACTGTCACCGGCGACGATGAGTCGATCCGGGTCGGCACCGAGTGCCGACGCATGTCGGGCGGCCCAATCCGCAACTGCATAAACATCTTCGGCGGCGGCCGGCCACCTGTGTTCTGGGGCCAAGCGGTAGTCCACGGCCACCACCACGGCGTCCAGCCCGTTGGCCATGGCCCGGCACAGTCCGTCGTGGCTGTCGAGATCGCAGAAGACCCATCCGCCGCCGTGTGCGAACACCACCAGCGCGGACGTCGCCGAGTCGGCCAGCGGTCGGTAGATACGGATCGCGATGTCGCCAGCGGGTCCTGGCACGATTCGATCGGTCACTCCCGCAACGGGTTCGGGGCTGACGACCGGCTGCCTGCGAGCCACGATGGTAGCTCTGACCTCAGCTCCGGTCATTGTGGCGACTTTGGGGAAGCCGGCGTCGAGTGCCTCGATCATCGCCGCGATGTCGGGGTCGAGGCTCACGCGAACTGCAGTCCCGTCGGCTCTGGCGCTGCGTCATATCCGCCGGGCGGCCGGGCCGATGCGCAGTGCGCGCATCTGCTGCAGGGTCGGGGCGACTCGTCCCGCATTGTCTTCGATGTGCCGCCAGATTCCCAGCGCCGCCATCCGCACCGGAGCGACCAGTCGCTGATCGAACGTCATCCGGTTCATCGGACCGCACACCGACACCGCGCCGACCGCGTCGCCCGGAGTGCCGATCGAGGCGGCGACGCAGCCGAAGCCGGCCAGCGACTCTTCGCGGTCGAACGCCACGCCGTGCGCGACGGACCTTGTTCAGCTCGGTGCGAAGCTGGCTCGTCGTCGAGATCGAGTACTTCGTCTTGCGGGGGAGCAGGTCGACGTTGAGCGGTGTCAGAACGTCGTCGCCACTTTCCGCCAGGATGGCTTTTCCGACCGCCGTACAGTGCGCCGGGTGACGGCCGCCGACGCGGGTCGGAATGGCCGCCATCATCCGGTCGCCGACCTTCTCGAGGTAGACGACGTCGGAGCCGTCCAGCACCGCGAGGTGGACCACCAGGCCGGTCGCGCGGTGCAGTTCGTGCAGCACCGGCATCGCCGCACGGTGCACCCGGTCCTGGTGCACCGCCAGTGAGCCCAGCTCCACCAGCCGCATCCCCAGCTCGTAGTCGCGGCCGCTGCGCCGAAGCCAGCGCAACTGGACCAGGCGTTCGAGCATGCGATGTGCCGACGACCGCGGCAGGCCGGTGCGGCGGACGATCTGCGCCAGGGTCAGCCGCCCGGGCCCGTCGAAGGCGTCCAGGACCAGCGAAACCCGGTCGATGACGGCGCTCGGGGTGGCGGATTCGACGGTCACTGTCATGAAGTCCTCCGGTGCGGCATATGACTAATTGAAATATGCCTGTTTGTACCACACATCTGTGTCAGCTGTCACACCCCGAGCGTGAAGCGTGTCCCACGGATTCCGGCGGGCGCTACCGCCCGCGTGGTCGGGAGCCTAAGCGCCGGCAGCGGCGCGTCCGGCGCGGCGGCCGTAGAAGCTGCCGTCGCCGAGCGAGATCCCGCTGGCGTAGCCCCACGCGGCCAGGCCGGCGGTCGCAGCGCCCGGCGGCGTACAGGCCGGGGATCGGGTCGCCGCTGACGTGCAGCACCTCAGCGGACAGGCTGGTCGCCAAGCCGCCGAGGGTGAACCCGCCGGTGCTGTTGCGCAGGTCGATCGCGCCCGACCGGGCGAGCCGATCGGACGCAGCCACTGGGTCTTCTTGTGCAGCAACGGATCCTCGCCGCGGGCCGCGCCGGCGTTGTAGTACTCGACGGTGGCCTGCAGCGAGCCGGCGGGCAGACCGATCTCGCTCTCGAGTTCGGCGACCGTGTCGCACACCCAGGTCGGCCGGCCGCATCATCAGGTGCGGGGAGGGCGCGGCCATCGCCTCCTCCTGGGCGTCGCCGTCGATGATCAGGTACGCGGTGTTGTCCTGGTGGTACAGCGTGAGCTGGCCGACGCGGCCGGGGTAGGTGTCCTCGGCGACGTAGCGCTGCCCGCGCGCGTTGACCAGGATGCCGCGCACCAGTTGTTGCGGCTCGATGAAGATCGCGACCTCGGTGGCGTCCATGTGGGCCAGGTCGGCGCCGAGTGCCTGCGCCATCCGGATGCCTTGTCCGTCATGCTGTTCGATCGACGCCGCGGGCCGCCCGGCGATCCGCGGCGCGTACTGGGCGACCATCGCGTCGTTGTAGGCGAAGCTGCCGGTGGCCAGCACGACACCGCGGCGGGCGCGGATCGCGACCTCCTTGCCGTACTGGCGGGCGATGATTCCGACGACCCGGCCGTCGGATTCGACGATCAGCGACTGCACCCGCACGTCGTAGACCGCGCGGACACCGAGCCGCGGTCGCGGTCTCCACCAGCGGCTTCATCAGCATGAAGCCGGCGCTGGCCTCGCCCTGCTTCTTGTTCTGCATCTGCGGGACGTGCCCGCGCGGTGCCGGGGTGGCGATGGTGTTGAACGGGAACGAGTTCTCGCCGCCGCTGTACATCAGGCCCTGGTCGCCCATCGGCTCCCAGCCCGGCTCGCCCCAGAACTCCGCCTTGAACGGCACGCCGCAGTCCACCAGCCAGTCGAAGTGCTCGACGCTGCCCGCGCAGTAGTCGGCGATGCGGTTCTCGTCGGCGCCCGGACCCATCGCCGACGTTGAGGAACGCCGTCATGTTCTCGACGGAATCGTCGAAACCGCAGGCCTTCTGGATCGGCGTGCCGCCACCGAGGTAGACGAAGCCGCCGGCCATCGCCGCCGCGCCGCCCCAGGAGCCGGCGCGCTCGAGCACGAGCACGTCGGCGCCGGCGCCGGCCGCCTCGACCGCCGCGGCGGCGCCGGCGATGCCGTAACCGGCGATGACCACGTCGGCCTCGTGGTCCCAGGCTTTGATCGAGGCAGCCGGGATCGGGTAGACGTCGGCGCTCATGTCAGGGCCGCATCGCGGCGGGCAGGTCGCTCACCCACTTGTGTCCCCAGTAGCTGTCGGCGGTGATTTCCTCGGCGGTGTAACGGCTTTCGTCGATGCGCATGCCGCCGGTGCCGAACTCGATGTCCCAGTCGCCGGGGGCGCGCACGTAGAACGACACCATCTTGTCGTTGGTGTGCCGGCCGAGAGTCGACGACAGCTGGAAACCCTCCTTGGTCGACGCGGTCCAACGCCTCACCGACCGCGTCGAGAGTGTCGACCTCCACCATCATGTGGATCAGACCCGGGTCGCGCAGCGTCATCGCCGGGGCGATCGCCAGGCTGTGGTGGCGTTCGTTGACTCCGAGGAACCGAATCCGGATCGGGCCGAACTCCTTGGGCAGCGGTACCCGGAACGAGCCGCGGGACAGGAATCCCAGTGTCTCGGTGTAGAACTCGAACAGGCCGTTGGCATCCAGTGCCGGCAGTACCACGTGGCCCATGCCCTGGTCGCCGGTGACGAATCGGGCGCCGAACGGGGTGACGACCGGGCTGTGGTCGAGCACCGCGCCGTGGAACACCTCCAGGGTGTTGCCCGCCGGGTCGTCGAAGGTGAGCACCTCCTCGACGCGGCGGTCGTCGGCCTCGCCCTGCGACAGCTGCTTGTAGGGCACGCCCGCGGCGTCGAGCGGTCTCCCTGACCCGCTCCAGTGCGGCGTGATCGCGGACCTCCCAGCCGACGGTGACGATGCGGTCGCGCATCGCCGGGGATCACGACGATGCGCGCGGCGCGCTCGTCCATCCGCAGATACAGCGCGTCCGGATCGGGACCGGTGCCCTCGGCGAAACCGAGTACGCTTGAAGGCGAACTGGCGCCAGCGCTCGATGTCGGCGGTCTGGATCGTGACGTAGCCGAGGCTCTTGAACAGACTCACGCGTTCCTCCTGTCAGATCATCGCCCGCAGCGGGCCCTGCGGTTCGACACCGAAGGAACTCAGCGCCGACGCGTGATAGACGGTGCCGGGCACGTGGATGGCGTGCGCCAGACCGGTGTGCGCGTCGCGCCAATACCGTTGCAGCGGCTTGTCCATCCGCATGGCGTTGCCGCCGGAGCGGGCGAAGATCTGGTCGACGGCCATCACCGCGCGCCACACCGCGCGGACCTGGGTGCGCCGCCCGGCCGCGCGGTCGTCGAACGACACCTCCTTGCCGGAATCGACGATGTCGTAGATGCGGTCGGCGTTGGCCAGGATCTCCTGGCGGGCGGCGTTGATGTCGGCGGCGGCCTCGCCGATCGCGTACATCACGTACGGGTCGTCCTTGATCGCGGTGCCGGCCGGCGCTGACCCGCTCGCGCTGGTAGTCCAGGTGCGCGGCCAGCGCGCCCTCGGCGATGCCGATGGTGGCCGAGGAGATGCCCAGCGGGAACATCGTCGACCACGGCATCAGGTACAGGGTCTCGGTCATGCCGGCCTCGCGCTGGGCGGTGCCGTCCATCACCTTGAACGCGTCCATGGTGCGGTAGGACGGGCACGAAGGCGTCGCGCACGATGACGTCCTTGGAGCCGGTGCCGCGCAGCCCCACCACATCCCACGAGTCCTCGACGATCTCGTAGTCCTTGCGGGGCAGAATCATGTGCAGCATCTGCGGCGGCATCACCGGCTTGCCGTCGGCGTCGCCGAGCATGGCGCCGAGGAAGATCCACTCACAGTGGTCGGTGCCGGAGCTGAACTGC
Source organism: uncultured Actinomycetota bacterium (assembly GCA_963786695.1). Classification (GTDB taxonomy): domain Bacteria; phylum Actinomycetota; class Actinomycetes; order Mycobacteriales; family Mycobacteriaceae; genus Mycobacterium. Next base: position 235,028 of record CAWBAL010000034.1, on the reverse strand, counting down.
CAGCGGCCGTTGAAGATGTAGCCGCCGTCGACCGGCTTGGCCACACCCTGCGGTGCGTATGGCGAGGCCACCCAGGTGTCGACGTCGTCGGCCCAGATCTCGTCGGCCACCCGCGGATCGGCGTAGGCCAGCTGGTAGGGGTGCACGCCGACGACGCCGTTGATCCACCCGGCGGACGGATCCAGCGCCGCCAGTCGCCATCACGGTCTCGGCGAACTCGCGCGGATGCACTTCGAGGCCGCCGTACTCCTTGGGCTGGAGCAGGCGGATGTGGCCGGCCGTCTTCATGTTCTTGACGGTCTGGTCGGTGAGCTTGCCGATCTTCTCGGCCTCGGTCGCCTGCTCGCGAAGCTGGTCGGCGAGCTCCGCCGTCTTGTCGATCACCCGAGTCGTCATGCGAATCCTTATCTGTCAGGTGTGCTGTGTTCATCGTGGCCGTATGGCCGTTTTGATGTCTCGGGTTGTCCCGATCAGCGGGCCAGAATCCTGGGCGGCGAGGTTCAGAACTCGATCTTCACCTCATCGGTGAGGGGGCGGGCTTGGCAGGCCAGGAACAATCCGTCGGCGATGTCCTGCTCCTCGAGAATCGTCGACTCACCCATGGCCACCTCGCCTTCGATCACCGTTGCCGCGCACGATCCGCAGTTGCCTTCCCGACAGGAATAGGGCACGTCGATGCCGGCGGCCAGCATGGTGTCCACCAGGTTGCGACTACGCGGCCAACGCAGCGTGTATTCCTCGCCGGCAAGCTCGATGCGCGCTTCGGCTGCGTCGCAGTCGTCGTCTGTGCCGTCGACGGGTACCTCGTCGAACGGATCGCCGGTCAGCGACTCGAAGACCTCCAGGTGGATTCGCTCGCGCGGCACGCCCGCCTCGGAGAGGGCCTGCTTCACCACCGCCATGTAGGGCGCGGGCCCACAGATGAACGACTCGTAGCCGCTGAACAGGCTCGCGAATCCACCGAGATGTGCCCGGGTCGGGAGCCCTTGCACGGACTCCAGCCAGTGCAGCACGGTCAACCGGTCGGCGTGACGTGCTGCCAGGGCCCGCAGTTCGGCGGCGAAGATGACCGATCTCTCGTCGCGGTTCGCGTAGCACAGGATCACCCGGCCGGTTCCCGCCGTCAGCACCGATTTGAGGATCGAGATGACCGGCGTGATTCCGCTGCCTGCGGCCCACAGCAGGAAGTCCCCGTCGAGGTTCACCGGGGTGAATCGCCCGGAAGGGGGGAGGACCTCGATCGTGTCCCCGGCTAAGATGTTGTCGCACAACCAATTCGACGCGTATCCGCCGTCGGTGCGCTTGATGGTGAGCTTGAGGGGTTCGCCGCTGTGCGGGGAGCTCGCCAGCGAGTAGCAACGCGCCACCGAGCCGGTCTGTGCACTGGGAACACGCACGGTGAGGAACTGACCCGGACGGTAGGCGAACCGGTCAAGGTCGGCATCGGGGATCGTCAACACAAGGCTGCGGGTGTCCTCGCTTTCGGCGATGACATCGGCGACGGTGAGCAGCGCTGAGCGCGGACCGGATGTCGCCGATGGGGTCGATTTCACGTCGGTCATGGGCAGTCATTGTGGAGACGGGCGACTGCGCTGCGGTGGGGAAAGCCCGATGGCCGGGAGGAAATCCAGATGCCCGGTGAACGGGAACGTGCTGCGGCGGGAGGCTCGGGTCTTCCTAGTCTGCTGGCGTGTCCACCAGTGATCGTGCGCAGGCATCTCATGTTGACGTCGTGGTCGTCGGAGCCGGCTTCGCCGGCCTCTACGCACTGCACAAGCTGCGCTCGCAGGGCCTGTCCGTCCGGGTGTTCGAGACCGCTCCCGATGTGGGCGGCACCTGGTATCACAACCGGTACCCCGGTGCCCGCTGCGATGTCGAGAGCGTCGATTACTGCTACTCCTTCTCCGACGAACTCCAGCAGGAATGGACCTGGACGGAGAAGTACGCCACTCAGGCCGAGATCCTGAGCTACCTGCAGTGGGTTGCCGACAAACTCGACCTGCGCAACGACATCACGTTCAATACCCGCGTCACGTCAGCGACTCTCGACGAGGGAACCCTGAGATGGACCGTTGCCACCGATACCGGCGAAGTCGTTCAGGCCCGGTTCTGCATCATGGCCACCGGCCCGCTGTCGGCTGCCCTGACACCCGACTTCAAGGGCCTCGACACCTTCAAGGGCGAGGTCTACCACACCGCCTACTGGCCGCACGAGGGCGTGGATTTCACCGGTAAGCGCGTTGCCGTCGTCGGCACCGGATCCTCCGGCGTGCAGTCGATTCCGATCATCGCCGAGCAGGCCGAACAGCTCTTTGTGTTCCAGCGCACCCCGAACTACAGCGTGCCCGCCGGAAACCGGCCACTGACCGACGACGAGATCGCCGAGGTCAAGGCGAACTACGCCGAGCGGCGCCGATTGTCGTGGCGCAGCGGCGGGGGATCGCCCCACATCATGCATCCGAAGCTGACCATGGAAGCGTCCCCCGCGGAGCGGCGCGCCGCCTTCGAAAAGCGCTGGGAGCTTGGCGGAGTGCTGTTCTCGAAAACCTTCGCCGACCAGATGACCGACCTAGCCGCCAACGAGGAGGCCCGCAAGTTCTACGAGGAGAAGGTCCGCGCGGTCATCGACGACCCCGACGTCGCCGAGTTGCTCATCCCTGACGACCATCCGATCGGGACGAAACGGATCTGCACCGACACCAACTACTTCACGACCTTCAACCGCCCCAACGTCAAGCTCGTCAGCGTCCGCAAGACGCCGATCGAATCGATCGACGAGACCGGCATCAACACCTCCGACTCGCACTTCGATGTCGACGTGATCGTGCTCGCAACGGGTTTCGACGCCATGACGGGCACGCTGGCGAAGATCGACATCGTCGGCCGGGGCGGTGAGAAGCTGAGCGACGACTGGTCCGCCGGTCCGCGAACCTACCTGGGGCTGGGCGTGGACGGGTTCCCCAACCTGTTCCTGGTCTCCGGGCCAGGTGCCCCCGCCGTGCTGGCCAACATGGTGTTGCATGCCGAGGCGCACATCAACTGGATCTCGGACTGCATCGGATACCTCGACGACGCACGGCTACGCCGCGATCGAGGCCACGCCGGACGCGGTGGACACCTGGATCGCCGAATGTAACCAGCGCGCCGAGGCAACGCTGTTCCCCAAGGCCAACTCCTGGTACCTGGGCGCCAACGTGCCCGGCAAGCCGAGGGTCTTCATGTTGTTCATCGGCGGATTCGCGGCCTACCTCGACATCTGCGCCGAGATCGTCGACGCCGGATACAAGGGCTTTCGAACTGATCAAAGGCTCCTGACTCGGCGGGCCTTTACAAATTGCCTCTGATTTGTCACTGTGGCCGTCATGGATAGTGCACCGGCGGCACAGGTCGACGCCGTCGTCGTCGGAGCCGGCTTCGCCGGGCTGTACGCGCTGCACAAGCTGCGCTCCCAGGGCTTGTCCGTCCGGGTCGTCGAAGCGGCCCCCGAGGTGGGCGGCACCTGGTACTTCAACCGCTATCCGGGGGCGCGCTGCGACGTCGAGAGCGTCGACTACTGCTACTCGTTCTCCGACGAACTGCAGCAGCAGTGGAACTGGAGCGAGAAGTACGCCACCCAGACCGAGATCCTGGCCTACATGAACTGGGTCGCCGACACACTGGACCTGCGGCGTGACATCACGTTCAGCACCCGGGTGCTCTCGGCGATCCTCGACGAGCAGGCGCTGCGGTGGACGGTGACGACCGACGGCGGCGAGGTGATCAACGCCCGGTTCTGCATCATGGCCACCGGCGCGCTGTCGGCCGCGATCACCCCCGACATCCCGGGCCTGGACAGCTTCGCCGGGGAGATCCACCACACCGCGCACTGGCCGCACGAGGGCGTCGACTTCACCGGCAAGCGTGTCGCCGTGATCGGCACGGGTTCCTCGGGGATCCAGTCGATTCCGATCATCGCCGAACAGGCACAGCAGCTCTACGTCTTCCAGCGCACGCCCAACTACAGCGTCCCGGCCGGCAACCGGGCGCTGACCGCCGAGGAGCTCGCCGAGATCAAGGCCGGATACGGCGAACGGCGGCGGCTGTCGTTCCGCAGTGGCGGCGGTTCACCGTACGTCGGTACGACGACGCCGACCATGCAGGTGTCCCCGGAAGAGCGGCGCGCGGCGTTCGAAAAGCGTTGGCAGCTGGGCGGTGTGCTGTTCTCCAAGACCTTTCCCGACCAGATGACCGACCTGGGCGCCAACGAGGAGGCCAAGAAGTTCTGGGAGGAGAAGATCCGCGCCGTCATCGACGACCCGCGGGTCGCCGAGTTGCTCATCCCCGACGACCATCCGATCGGGGCCAAGCGAATCTGCACCGATTCCAACTACTTCCAGACCTTCAACTCCCCGCACGTCGATCTGATCAGCGTGCGCCGGACACCGATCGAGTCGATCGACGCCACGGGAATCACCACCACCGAGGCGCACTACGACGTCGACGCGATCGTGTTCGCCACCGGATTCGACGCGCTGACCGGGTCGCTGGGCAAGATCGACATCGCCGGGCGCGGGGGAGAGCGGCTCCGTGACGACTGGGCCGACGGGCCACGCACCTATCTCGGCCTGGCGGACGACGGGTTCCCGAACCTGTTCATGATCACCGGGCCGGGCAGCCCGGCGGTGCTGGCCAACATGGTCCTCGGAGCCGAGGCGCACGTCGACTGGATCGCCGAGGCTATCGGTTATCTCGACGAGAACGGTTACGCCGCAATCGAAGCCACGCCAGACGCGGTGGACGCCTGGTTGGCCGAGTGCGCCCAGCGCGCCGAGACCACCCTGTTCACCAAGGCCAACTCGTGGTACCTCGGCGCCAACATCGCCGGCAAGCCACGGGTGTTCATGCTGTTCTGCGGCGGCTTCGGTGTCTACAACGACATCTGCGCCGACGTGGCGGCCTCCGGCTACAAGGGATTTCGGCTGATCCCGGCTTAGCCGCGCTGCAGGAAGCTCAGCGCGGTGGCCTCGAAGGCCTCCTTCTGCTCGATCATCACCCAGTGCCCGCAATTGGGGAACACGTGCAGTTCGGCATTGGGAATGGTGCGCATCGGGATCAGGGACATGTCCAGCGGGCTGACCCGGTCGTCGCGTCCCCAGGTCAGCAGGGTCGGCGCCTTGACCTTGTGCATGATCGCCCACGGCAGCGGGAAGTCGGCGTTGCGCATCATCTTCGTCATCGCCGCGAACGCGGCCTTGCCGTACATGCGGCGCGCGCTTGCCAGCGTCTCGGGGTCGGTGGCCAGTTCCCACCGCTCCTCGATCAGTGTCTCGGTCACCAGCGCCGGGTCGTAGACCATCGAGTTGAGCCAGTCGACGAGCCGCTGCCGGGTGGGATCTTCGGTGAACTCCTGCAGCAGCCGGATTCCCTCGCTGGGGCCGGGGCTGTAGATGTTGGTGCCGATCCCGCCGATGGTCAGCAGTTTGCCGATCCGGTCGGGGTGGTTGATCGCGAAATTGATGCCGACTCCACCGCCCATCGAGTTGCCGATCACGTCGACCCGGTCCAGTCCGAGTGCGTCGACGAACGCCGGCACCGCGCCCTGCGCGTCGAGCATCGGGTGACCACCGAAGTCGTCGCTGACCCCGAAACCCGGGAACTCCAGCACCAGGCAGCGGAAATGCTCGGGCGAAGAACGCCAGGTTGCCGCGGAAGTTGCGCCAGCCCGTCACCCCCGGACCGGAGCCGTGCAACAACAGCAGGACCGGACCCTCGCCGGCCTCGTGATAGCGCAGGGTGCCCTTGTCGGTGGTGATCTCGCGCAGCGTGCCCTCGTAACTGGTGTCCACCCCGGTATCCGATCACCCGCGGGGCCGCCGCTCAACGGCGGAGTTCCGGTCAGTGAGCAGGTGACATCCGCGCCGGCTCATTCGTCACATCAGCCACAATGGTCACAACGTTGCGGTACCCTGCTCGGTGACCCGTGTCTGTTCGGGTCTGCCGGGGCGAAGGGATGCCTATGACGCACGTGTCTGACACAGACGCTGCGGAGGCGGTCTCCGAGCCCGCCGGGTCAGATGACGCGCCAATGGCGAAACGGCGCCGCCAGCGTCGCCGTCGCTCGCTGCGCAACATCAGCATCCAGTCCAAGCTCATCCTGATGATGGTGCTGTGCACCGTGCTCGCCGCCACCGTCGTCGGCGGCATCGCGTTCACGGCCGGCCGGACCTCGCTGCGCAACGCGGTGTTCAGCCGGCTGACCGAGGTACGCGAGTCCCAGACCCGGGCTCTGCATGGTCAGATCACCGATCTGAAGAGCTCGCTGATCATCTACACCCACGGCTCGGTCACCCGTGACGCGCTCGAGGCGTTCAGCGCCGGCTTCAACCAGCTGTCCAACGCGCAGATCAGCCCGGCGCAGTGGCAGAACATCGTCGACTACTACAACAACTCGTTCATCAAGGACACCGAGAAGTACAGCGGGATCACGCTGGACGCCGCCGCGCTGCTGCCGACCTCCAACGCCGCAGCGCTACCTGCAGGCCAACTACACCGCCCTGCGCAAGGACGCCGACACCGCGATCACGATCAACGACGCCCGTGACGGCAGCAAGTGGTCGGCGGCCAACGCCAAGTACCAGGACTTCTTCCGCCAGATCGTGACGCGGTTCGAGTTCGAGGACGCGCTGCTGATCGACGCCGGCGGCAACGTCGTCTTCAGCGCCTACAAGGACGTCGACCTGGGCACCAACATCGTGGAAGGCCCCTACGCCGGATCCAAACTTCAGGAGGCCTACCTGAAGGCGATGTCGTCCAACGCGGTCGACTACGTGGGATTCACCGACTTCGAGTTCTACCAGCCGGCCGAGAACTCGCCGACGGCGTGGATGGTCGCCCCGCTGCGCAGGGACGGCCGCGCGGAAGGCGTTCTGGCGCTGCAGTTCCCGATCGACAAGATCAACCGCCTGATGACCTTCGACAAGCAGTGGAGCGATGCCGGCCTGGGTCAGACGGGGGAGACGATCCTGGCCGGGCCCGGACGAGTTGATGAGGTCGGATTCGCGCCTGTTCCTGGAGAATCCACAGGAGTACAAACGCGCACGTCGTCGCGGCGGGCACCCCGGCCGACGTCGCCGACATGGCCATCCGTCAGGGCGGGACGACGCTGATTCAGCCGGTGGTCTCACCGGCCACCAGGAACGCCCAGAAGGGCGAGACCGGAACCCTGATCGCCACCGACTACCTCGGCCAGGACACCCTGCAGTCCTATGCGCCGATGGTGGTCAAGGACTCGGAGCTGCACTGGTCGATCGTCGCCAAGGTCGACACCGCCGAAGCGTTCGCAAAGGAGGCGACGTTCACCAAGACCATGGTGCTGGTGACCGCGGGCATGATCTTCGGGGTCTGCCTGCTGGCGATCCTGCTGGCCCAGATCTTCGTGCGGCCCATCAGGCGGCTCGAGGAAGGTGCGCAGCGGATCAGCGCCGGTGACTACAACGTCGCGATCCCGGTCAACTCCCGCGACGAAATCGGCGATCTGACAGTGGCTTTCAACGAGATGGGCCGCAGCCTCACCGTCAAGGAAGACTTGATCAACCAGCACCGCCGGGAGACCGACGAGCTGCTGAACTCGCTGATGCCGGAAGCCATCGCCGAGCGGTTCAAGCAGGGTGAGGAAACCATCGCCGTCGAGCACCAGAACGTGACGGTGATCTTCGCCGACATCATCGGCCTGGACCGGTTGCAGGTCGAACTGTCGTCGCAGGACTCGCTGGTCTTGGTCAACGAGCTCATCCGCCAGATGGACGCCGCCGCTGACGATCTCGGTATGGAGCGGCGTGCACACGGTGCGCAACGGCTATCTCGCCAGTTGCGGTCTGATCGTGCCGCGGCTGGACAACGTGCGCAGGACCGTCGATTTCGCCCTGGAGTGTCAGCGGATCGTCGACCGGTTCAACAGCCGACACCGACAACAATCTGAGCCTGCGCGCCGGCATCGACACCGGCACGGTCAGCAGCGGGCTGTTCGGCAAGCCGTCGGTGGTCTACGACATGTGGGGTGCCGCGGTGAACCTGGCTCATCAGATCAAGAACGGTGCGCCGCAGCCCGGGATCTACGTCACCTCCAGGGTGTACGACACACTGCAGGAGACCATGGCGTTCACGTCGGCGGGAACCGTCTCGGTCGACGGTGCGACCGAACCGATCTGGCGGCTCTCGGAGCGTCCCTGATGTCGGAAATCTTCTCCTCGGCGTGGTTCTACTGGGCGATCGGAATCGCCGTCGGGTCTGCCGCTGACCCTGGTCGCCCTCACCGAGTGGCAGCACGCGCTGCAGCGCAAGAAGAGCTTCCTGGTGCGCCCGGTGACGATCCTGCGCAACTACCTGCTGCCGCTCGGCGCGCTGCTGCTGCTGATGCTGGAGGCCAATCAGATTCCGCCCGAGGCGACTTCGGTGCGGGTGGTCGGCACACTGGTCGCCTTCGTGGTGCTGGTGCTGTTGCTCTCGGGCATCAACGCCGCTCTGTTCCAGAGTGCTCCGGACGGGTCCTGGCGCAAGCGGATTCCGTCGATCTTCCTCGACGTGTTGCGTTTCGTGTTGATCGCGGTGGGCCTGGCGATGATCTTCGCCTACATCTGGGGCGCGAACGTCAAGGGCCTGTTCACCGCCCTGGGTGTCACCTCCATCGTGGTCGGCCTGACGCTGCAGAACTCGGTCGGCCAGATCATCTCCGGTCTGCTCATGCTCTTCGAACAGCCCTTCCGGCTGGGGGATTGGATCGAGACGCCGCAGGCCAAGGGCAAAGTGGTCGAGGTCAACTGGCGGTCGATCCATCTCGAGACCGGCACCGGACTGCAGATCACGCCGAACTCCGTGCTGGCCGCCGCCTCGTTCGCGAACCTGAGCCGGCCGGCCGGCCAGCACTCACTGACCGTGACGAGCATGTTCTCGGTCGACGATCCGCCCGACAAGGTCTGCGCCATGCTCACGCAGGTGGCCTCCGAGCTGCCGCAGTGCGATCCCGACCGCACGCCGTCGGCGGTTCCCGCGGGCACGATGGAGTACCGCACGAAGATCCCGCTGGCCTCACCGGCCGAAGACGGCAAGGCCAAAGCGACCTTCCTGCGCTGGGTTTGGTACGCCGCGCGTCGTGAGGGGCTGCATCTGGACGAGGCCGAGGACGACTTCTCGACACTGGACCGGATCACCGAGGCCGTCCACACCGTCGTGGGTCCGACGTTCCGGCTCAGCCGCGACGAGCAGGAGGCGCTGATCTCGCACGCCAGGCTCGAACGCTTCGCTGACGGGGAGCTGCTCCAGCGCGCCGGCGAGGTTCCCGACGGGATGACGTTCGTCCTTTCCGGCGAGGTACGGCATAACGGGCCGCCTCGAGGACGGTTCGGAGGTCGTGATCGCGTCGCAGGAGGAGGGCTCGTACCTCGGCCAGTCCACCCTGACGCGCCAGCCGGTGCTCGGATCCGCCTATGCCGTGGGTGAAGTCACCGTGGTGCACGTAGCCCGTGACAAGCTGGCCGAGTTGGTGCACCAGAACCCGAAGCTCCTGCAGGAACTCGGCCGCACCATCGAACAGCGCCGCGTGAACGTGATCCAGGCGCTGGAGCAGATCGCCGACACCGGCGCCGACTGAGGCGCAACATGACTCGTCCCGGTTATGACCTCGTCGTCGTCGGAGCGGGCATCGTCGGTCTGGCGGTGGCCCGCGAGTGGTTGACTGCGCTTTCCCGAGGACTCGGTTGCGGTGCTGGAGCGCGAGGCCGGCCCGGCGCAGCACCAGACCGGCCACAACTCCGGGGTGGTCCACGGCGGGATCTACTACCAGCCCGGCTCGTTGAAGGCCCGGCTGTGTGTCGAGGGTGCTCGGCTGATGTACGAGTACTGCGAACAGCACGACATCCCGCACGAGCGCTGCGGCAAGCTGATCGTCGCCGTGTCGACCGACGAACTGTCGCGCCTCGATGATCTCGAGGCCCGCGGCAAGGCCAATGCCGTTCCGGGCCTGCGGCGGATCGACGCCGGTGAGATCAGCCGAGATCGAGCCGAATGCGGTTGGGCTGCAAGCACTTCACGCACCCAACACCGGCATCGTCGACTACCCCGCGGTGGCGCGGGCTCTGGTCGGGCGAACTGACGGGGCTGGGAGCGGTCGTCAGGTTCGGCACCGAGGTGACCGGTATCGACGCCGGCGACGACGCCGTCGTGCACACGGCCGACGGGCCGCTGCCGGCCGGCCGGGTCATCGCGTGCGCGGGCTTGTGGTCCGATCGGCTGGCGCGCCGGGCCGGTGCCCCGCGCGACCCGCAGATCGTGCCGTTTCGTGGCGCCTACCTCGGACTCACACCGACCGAACGGCCACGGGTGACCGGGATGATCTACCCGGTGCCCAACCCCGAACTGCCCTTCCTGGGTGTGCACATCACCAAGCACATCACCGGTGACGTCACCCTCGGGCCGACCGCCATGATGGTGCCCGCCCGCGACGCCTATTCGCTGCGCCGCTGGAGCTGGCGCGACTCCTGGGAGTCGCTGACCTGGCCGGGAACCTGGCGGGTGGCGGGCAAGTACTGGCGGGTGGGCCTCGACGAGATCCGGATGGCGGCCAGCCGGCGTGCGTTCGTCACCGCCGCCGCCCGGTACGTGCCCGGGCTGTCCCTCGACGACCTCGACGGCACGTCACATGCCGGGGTGCGGGCGCAGGCGGTGGGCCGCGACGGCGCGCTGGTCGACGACTTCGTGATCTCTCGCACCGGCCCGGTCTCGCATGTGCGCAACGCCCCGTCGCCGGCGGCCACGTCCGCCTTCGCGCTGGCCCGCGAGCTGGTCGACCGGGTGACTGCCTGACGACGTCGCGAAATCGATTCGCGCGAAGGATCGCGCGTGCCGTTCAATGCCAACCATGACCACACATCCGGCGAGGGTCGGCGCGGCCCTCGCCGTGGGGGCGATGGTGTGCGTCCAGCTGGGTCTGGCCGTCGCGGTGGGGCTCATCGACCGGATCGGGGCCGAGGGCGCTGCCTGGCTGCGACTGGCGTGGGCCGGGCTGCTGTTCCTGGTCGTCGTTCGCCCGCGACGGGCCGCCTTCACGCGCAGGACATTCACGATCTGCGTCATCCTCGGGGTCGTCACCGCGACCACCACGCTGCTGTTCATGGCCGCCCTGTCCCGCATCCCGCTGGGCACCGCGAGCGCGCTGGAGTTCCTCGGACCGCTCGGCGTGGCCGTCGTCAGCGGACGCGGCCGGGGCCGGCTGGTGTGGCCCGCGGTCGCGGGTGTCGGCGTCGTTCTGCTGACCGAACCGTGGCGCGGGGCGATCGATCCGGTCGGGGTGTGGTTCGCGCTCGCCGCGGCCGCCTGCTGGGCGGCCTACATCCTGCTGACCCAACGCGTCGGCGACGGGGTCGACGGGTTGCAGGGGCTTGCGGTGTCGATGCCGGTTGCCGCCTTGGTGGCCACCGCGGCGGTCGGTCACGCGGTGATACCCAGGATGACCCCGGACCTGATCCTGGTCGGCCTCGGTCTGGCGATCCTGCTGCCGATGGCGCCCTTCGTCATGGAGCTGATGGCGCTGCGACGGCTCAACACCGCCGCGTTCGGCACGCTGATGGCCCTGGAACCCGCACTCGCGCTGCTGATCGGATTCCTGGTGCTGCACCAGGTTCCGCGCGTCCTCGGCGATCGTCGGCATCGGCTTCGTCGTGCTGGCGGGCATCGGTGCCGCCCGCGGCGGCGGGCGAACCTACCGAGCAGACGCGGAATCGCACGCTGCGGGCTGAATTCGTGCGATTGTGCGTCTTCTCGCGACTGGGGGCCGCCCCGTCAGCCCCACTCGTGGTTGAGCGCCCGCGAATCGGTGATGTCGTCGATCGATTCCAGTCGCCGCAGCCGCGGGTGGCTGCCCGCGATCAGCATCATGGCACCGGCCGCGGTGACCGCGCCGAGCACGAAGATCGCGATGAAGCTGCTCTCCGGCGCATAGGTGCTGTGCGAGCGGCCCAGCAGGACGGCCACGATCGCGGCGGCGATCGAGCTACCGATGGTCCGCGCGATCGCGTTCATGCTCGTCGCCACACCGGTCTCGCCGGCGTCGACCTCGCGGACCACGAGAGCGGGCAGGGCGCCGTAGGCCAGGCTGATGTAGGCGTTGGCCAGGACGGTCGCCGCGATCACCTGCCAGGGCTCGTCGTGCAGGACGGCCAGCAGCACGAAGCCGGCCACCCCGGCCGCCGCGCCCACGACCAGGACCACGCGTGCGCCGAACCGGTCGATGTAGCGGCCACTGGCCACCGCGGTCACAAAGCCGGCCACCGCGCCGGGCAGCAGGAACACCACGCTGGCGCCCAGCACCGTCGCGCCGAAGCCGTAGCCGGTTCCGACGGGCGCCTGCACGAACTCGGTGAGGCCGAGGAAGCTCAGATACAGGCCCATTCCGACCAACACCGTCGCGATGTTGGTCAGCAGGATCGGCCGCCGCGACAACATCGCCGCCGACACCAGCGGCTGCGCGCAGCGCCGCTCCCACCACCACCAGATGCCGAGGACGGCCAACGCCGAGCGCGGCACTGGCCATCGTGCGCGCCGACAACCATCCCCACGAGCTGCCCTGGGTGATCGTCAGCAACACCGCCGACAAGCCGACGCCGAGGCCGAACGCGCCCGCCCAGTCGATCGTGCCTGCCGAGGTACGCGGGCGCGCCGGAACCACCAGCAGCACAACGACGATCACCAGCACGGTGAACGCCGTGGTCAGCCAGAACACCCGGTGGTATCCCGCCTCGCCGCGCATCAGCAGTCCGGTGACCACCAGCCCCATCCCGCCGCCGAACCCCAACGTTCCGGACAACACGGCCATGGCCCGCATCAGACGGTCGGGTGCGAGTTCCTCGCGCATGATCGACACCCCGATCGGGTAGAGCGAGAACGACGCCCCCTGCAGAACCCGCGCCACGATCAGAAGCGGCAGCGACGACGTCAGCGCCGCCAGCAGCGAGCCGGCCAGTACGACCGTGAGCACCACCAGCAGTACCCGACGCTTGCTGTACAGGTCGGCCAGCCGGCCGATCAGCGGCGTGGTGGCCGCCGCGGCCAGCAGGTTGGCCGTGACCGCCCAGCTCACGTCGACGGTGGAGGCGTTGAGCTGGCGGGCGATCACGCCCAGGACGGGAACCACCCCGGTCTGCAGCACCGCCACGGTCAGCGCCACCACGCTCAGCGCGGCGATCAACACACCGGGGCGCCGATGGCCGTCCTCGAGATCGGGCACGTCACCTCCGCTGTTGTCGCGCTGTCGCGTTGATTATGTCGGCTAAACATCCGGGCACGATCACCGGTGGTCGTTGTGCGAAGATGCGCGGATGACCAACCGTCCGGCGCACTACCTGTCCGACCCCGACGGAATGTTCCATCCGACGGAGAACGCCAGAAGCCGTTGGGGTGATGACATGCTCAACGGTCCCGCCGTCGTGAGCCTGGCGGCGTGGAGTCTCGAGCAGCGCTTCGGGTTGCCGGATTTCCTGCCGTCCCGGTTGACGGTCGACCTGTTCAAGGCCGCGCGTCGCGTGCCCACCTCGGTGCGGGCCCGGTTGGTCCGGGACGGCCGCCGAATCCGTAACTCCGAGTGCGACATCGTGCAGGGGGAGACGATCGTGGCGCGGGCGACGCTGGTGCAGTACCGCCTTTCAGAGCCCCCGCCCGGCTCGGAATGGGCGTGCGACACCGCCTTCACGCCGCCGCCCGACCTGCAGCCGCACGTGTTCTTCATCGGGAGCGATGATGCCGGCTGGAGCCCGGTGGGGGCGGAGCACCAGAACACTTCACGAAAGCGCGTGTACCACAGCCCCATCGACGTGGTGGCGGGCCGGGACATTACTCCGTTCGTACGCGCAGTGGTGGTCGCGGAGGCGACCAGCATGGTGAGCAACCTCGGCACCAGGGGAATCGGCTACATCAACGGTGATCTCACCGTGGCGCTGTCGCGCCTACCGAACTCGGAATACATTGGTGTGCAGGGTGATTCGCACCTGGTCTGCGACGGTGTCTCCGTCGGCACCGGAACGCTGTTCGACGACGCCGGCCCGTTCGGCACCGGGCTGGTCACCGCGATCGCCAACCCGGCGGCACAGATCGACTTCGGAAAGCCGGGCGCCATACCGAAGTTGAGTCTCTGAGGTCACAGCAGCGCCCGCAGCTGGGCCGTGCGGTAGTGCGGGGGAGCGGTGCCCGTCGCGGCCGACCATGTCGGCGTTGACCACCAGAGCGTTGAGCACGGCCTCCTCGACGCTGTGGACCACGGCGGCATAGAAGTCGTCCATCCGCCCCCAGGGCAGGAACTTCAGGTGGCCGAACTCGTCGTCGCCGGGGTCGCCGACCGGGAAGCGGCTGGCCAGATCCGGAACCGGGGCGGTGGAGAAGGCCAGAAAGATGTCACCGGAGAAGTGGCTTCCGGTGGTGCCGGTGCGCGCCAGACCCAGGGGAACCCGCCGGGCGAGCGCCTTGCACTGCCCGGGCAGCAGCGGGGCATCGGTGGCGACGACGGCGATGACGGATCCCGCGCCCGGCGGCGGGCGGGTCATGTCGCGCTCGAACCAGTCTCCGGCGAGGGGATTGTCCTCCGCCAGTTGCGGACCCACGTGGCGGCCGGCGACGGTGAGTTCGTGGCGGGAGCCGAAGTTGGCCTGCACGAAGGCGGCGACGGTGAAGGTGTGCCTGCCGTAGCGCACCAGGCGGGACGCAGTCCCGTTGCCGCCCTTGAAGTCATAGCAGTTCATCCCGGTGCCGCCGCCGACCGATCCCTCGGCGACCGGTCCGGCGCGGCGGCGTCGAGAGCCTGTTCGGCGTGCTCGGGACGCACGTGGCCACCATTGATGTCGTTGAGGTAGCCGTCCCACGTCTCCGCGCACACCGGAAGAAGCCATTGCCGGGCCAGGGCGGGGTGGACTCGGTTGACCCAGCTGATCACACCGGTCTGGCATGCCCCCACCGCATGCGTATTCGACAGCAGCACAGGCAGATTGAACGATCCGGCTTCCTCGATCCAGGTTGTGCCGGTCATCTCGCCGTTGCCGTTGAGCGAGTACCAGCCTGCCGCGCACGGCTGGCCGACACCGGCGCGCCCCCGCGGCAGGATCGCGGTGACACCGGTACGGACCGTGTCCCCGGCCACAAGGGTGGTGACCCCGACTTCGATTCCCGGCACATCGGTGATGGCGTTGAACGGTCCCGGCTCACCCGGCAGCTCGATGCCGAGACCGCGCGCACGGGGGCGACCATCGGGAGTGTGTTCCTGCTGGGATTTCACCTCGCCGACCCTACCGGCGCGGGACATGCTTGCGGCGGACGGAATTCGCCTGCCTACGACAGCGCGTCGACGTACCGTCGACAATGACGGGAGGTCGACTCATGTCCGCACCACAACTCCTGCGCGACGAGGAAGTCCGCGTTCCGGTCGGCCAGGTGCTCGTCGCCGGGCACCTGACCGTACCCCGGGAGCCACGCGGCATCGTCGTGTTCGCCCATGGCAGTGGCAGCAGCAGGTTCAGTCCCCGAAACATCTATGTGGGTGACGTGCTGGTCTCGGCGGGCCTGGCCACCCTGCTGTTCGATCTGCTGACCCCTGCCGAGGAGCAGAACCGCGCCAACGTGTTCGACATCGAGCTGTTAGCCGCACGGCTGATCGGTGTGACGCAATGGCTGCGGTCCCAGGACGACACCGCCGGACTCGACGTCTGCTATTTCGGGGCGAGCACCGGCGGCGGCGCAGCGTTGCGGGCGGCCGCCGACCCCGCCGTCAGCATCGCGGCCGTGGTATCGCGGGGTGGCCGGCCGGATCTGGCCGGCCGGTGGCTGGCCGAGGTGGACTCGCCGACATTGCTGATCGTGGGCGGCCGAGACGAGGCGGTTTTGGAGTTGAACCGGCAGGCCGGTGCGGCGATACCCGCCGAGTGCCGGATCGCGGTGATCCCGGGTGCGACGCATCTGTTCGAGGAGCCCGGAGCGCTCGAGCAGGTGGCAGCCCTGGCGCGGGACTGGTTCTTGGATCATCTGACGCCGATTCGCGCCGAGTCCTGAGGGGATCACGGACGCCGGGGAAGGGGTTCCGAGCCTTCCCCGGCGTCGCCTGCCGGCTACACCACACCCCCCACCCGAGGTGTAGCCGGCCTGGCGACTCCGCCGCCCCCGCAGACGGAGTCCGTTCCTGACTTTCGTCTGCTGTAGAAACCTAGAGTGGATAAGGTCGATCGCGCATGAGTAGTCGACTACTCGATTTCGCGACCAGGAGATCCCGAGGGGAGGCCCGGTGGCAACCCGTTCCGGCGTACTGATCACCGCCGACGACCTGATGCGCCGCATCGCCGCCGACGAGCCGGTGACCCTCCTCGACGTGCGCTGGCAGCTGGCACAGCCCGACGGATACGCCGCCTACCTGCAAGAACACCTGCCGGGGGCGGTGTACGTGTCGCTGGAGGACGACCTGAGCGACCACACCGTCGCGGGGCGTGGGCGCCATCCGTTGCCGTCCGGTCCGGCTCTGCAGGCCGCCGCCCGCCGCTGGGGTGTCCGGGACGATCGCCCCGTGGTGGTCTACGACGACTGGAACCGGGCGGGCTCGGCGCGGGCGTGGTGGGTGCTTCGCGCCGCCGGATTGCCCGACGTCCGCATCCTCGACGGCGGACTGGCCGCCTGGAAGGCGGCTGGTGGGGCCCTCGAGAGCGGGCCCGCCGACCCCGAGCCCGGAACCGTGACCGTGCGCCACGACGACCTCTACGCCGCGGCGATGCCCACCGTGACCGCCGAGCAGGTACACGAGGCGCCCCTGCTGGATGCCCGTGCACCGGAACGCTTCCGCGGGGACGTCGAGCCGGTGGACCCCGTCGCCGGCCACATCCCGGGCGCACGCAACCTGCCCAGCACCTCGCTGCTCGCCGATGACGGCACCTTCCTACCCGACCCCGAGCTGGTTGCACTGCTCACCGAGCGCGGCGTCGCCGACGAGCCGGTCGGGGTGTACTGCGGTTCGGGTGTGACCGCGGCCGTCGCCATCGCTGCGTTGACCGCGCTCGGCCGGGATGCCGCGTTGTTCCCCGGTTCCTGGTCGCAGTGGAGCTCCGAGTCCGGCCGGCCGGTCGCCCGCGGTCCGGAGTAGGGATGGATACGTTCTGGGTCTATGTCCGCATTCAGGCGACGGTGTTCGTCTTCGGCATCATCGGGCCGATCTTCCTGATCGTCTACTTCGCCACCCAGCCCGACCCGACGATGAAGTGGATGTACTACATCGGATTGGTGATCACGGCGGTCGACGTGCTGGTGGCGCTGCAGCTCACCCAGAACGCCGTTGCCGACCGGGCACCGGATCACCGCCGCGCGAACAATTCCGAAGAGGTGACATGAACCGGGGACCCTTCGACGGCAAGGCCGTCCTCACCGGTGCCGGCAAGTCGCAGGTCGGGCGTCGCCTCGGCCGCACCGGACTCGAGCTGACGTTGGAGGCGGTGCTGCGCGCGATCGCCGACGCCGGTCTGTCGGTCGACGACATCGACGGCATCGCCAGCTATCCCGGACCGGCAGCGGGCGCTGCGGGGTTCTCCGGGGCCAGCATCACCGAGGTCCGCACCGCGCTCGGATTGCGCAGCCGGTGGTACATGTCGTCGTTGGAGACCGCGGGTCAGATCGGCCCGGTGATCGAGGCCTGCATGGCGGTGACGTTGGGCCTGGCCGATCACGTGGTGGTGTTCCGGTCGGTGTGGGAGTCGACGGCGGCCGCGCAGGCCGGCGGTGGACACGCCTCGGTGTTGCTCGGCAGTGGCGGGAAGCTGCCGTCCCAGATGGAATGGACGGCGCCGTTCGGGGCGCTGTCCGCGGCCAACTGGCTGGCGATGCCGGCCCAGCGCTACATGTACGAATTCGGGCTCACCCGTGAACAACTCGGTGCCATCGCGCTCAATGCCCGGCGAAACGCCGGCCTGAATCCGGATGCGGTGTACCGCGACCCGATGTCCATGGACGACTACCTGTCGGCCCGGATGATCTCCGAACCGTTGTGTCTCTACGACTGCGATGTGCCCTGCGACGGCGCGACCGCCGTCATCGTGTCGCGACGCGACGCGGCCGTCGGCCTGCCGCGGCACCCGTTGACGGTGGAGTCGGTGGGCCCCGGCATGTTCGAAAGGCCAACGTGGGAACAACGTTTCGACCTGACCACGATGGCAGCCCACGACTCGGCCGCCACGTTGTGGGACAACACCGCGTTGCGGGCCGCCGACGTCGACATGGCCCAGCTCTACGACGGTTTCAGCTTCCTGACCGTGATGTGGTTGGAGGCATTGGGTTTCTGCGAGCATGGCCGCGTCGGTGAGTTCATCGAAGGCGGCCAGCGGATCGCGCTCGACGGTGAGCTGCCGGTGAACACCAGCGGCGGTCAGCTCTCCGGCGGCCGGTTGCACGGCATGGGATTTCTGCACGAAGCCTGTGTGCAGCTGTGGGGCGAGGGCGGTGATCGCCAGGCCGCCCGAACGCCGGAGGTGGTCGCCGTCGGCGTCGGCGGTGGGCCGGTGGCCGGATCGATGTTGGTGAGCAGCCGATGAGCGACGACACCTACCAACGGCCCGGCCTGCGGCTGGTGCCGAGCCCCACGCCGGAATCGCTGGCGTTCTGGACCGGCGGCAGGGACGGGAACCTGCTGATCTACCGCTGCCGCAGTTGCGGACATTTCTTTCACCCACCCGGGCCGGCCTGCTGGCGTTGCCGCAGTACCGATGTCGGGCCGGAGAAGGTCTCCGGGCGGGCCACCGTGGCGGCCTTCACCGTCGACCGCCAGCCGTGGATACCGGGATTCGACCCGCCCTACATCGTCGCGATCGTCGAGCTCGCCGAAGAACCCGACACCCGGTTGATCAGCAACGTGGTCGGCATCGCACCCGAAGAGATCCGGATCGGACAGCAGGTCGAGGTCTTCTTCGAGGACTGGACCGGCTTCTCCGGCGACGAGGACAGCCGAGTGTGGATACCGTTGTTCCGCCCGTTGCGCCAATGACGGGCGGCGAGGTTCTCACCGACGACGACGATCACGTCAGGACGGTGACGCTGAACCGGCCCGAGCGGCACAACGCATTCACCCCTGCGGGCTACCGTGAGTTGGCAGCGGCACTGCGCACCGCCGCCGCCGACGACCGGGTACACGTGGTGCTGCTGACCGGAGCAGGCTCTGGATTCTGCAGCGGAGTCGACCTCGCAGAACTGAGCCGGGCCGGCTCCGACCTGGCCGATTTCGACAGCGCGTTCCAGGACCTCCTGGAAGTGCTGGCGACGTTCCCCAAGCCGCTGCTGGCCGCAGTCCACGGCGCCGCTGTCGGGTTCGGCTTCACCCTGCTGCTGCACTGCGACATCGTCGTGGTCGCCGACGATGCCAGGATGCGGGCGCCGTTCGCCGCCCTGCGCACCACGCCGGAGGCGGGCAGCAGCCTGCTGCTGCCTCGCCTCGTCGGCCCGCAGCGCGCCGCCGAGTTGTTGTTCACCGGGCGTTGGTTGGCTGCCGAGGAGGCCGTGAGCTGGGGACTGGCGACCAGAGTCGTTGCACGCGAGGCGCTTGTCGCCGAGACCTCAGTTCTGGCGCATGCGGTCGCGGCTCAGCCGCCCGAGGCGGTGGCCGAGGCGAAAAGACTGATTCTGCTGGGGCGTGCCGAGGAGGTGCGGGCGGCCATCGGCGAAGAGAGACAAGGAGCCAAAGCGCTGAGCGAGATTCTCGGCGGTCTCAAGCCGATGTGAGCGGTGGCTCGTGAAAATCGTTGCGGTCGAGGATGATCGAACTCAGTCGCGAACCCAGACCGAAATGTATCCGATCGGGATCCCGGTCTTGGTGGCGATACATTCACGCGCTGCCAGCTCGACGGCGGCGCGGCTGCTCGCCTCGGTCGACTCATCGATCTCGGGGATGTCGATGACCCACTGGTTGTTCTCGAGATGGATCTCGATCTCGAAGCACTGGCCGGCCACGGGGCGCAGAACCCGGTGGGAGCGGAGGTTGCGCTGCGGACGGGTGGCGAAGCCGCGTGTTCTGTAGTGGGTACGCATCCTCTTGCCTTTTGCCTTCCGAAACGATCTTGAACCGTCGAAAAAGATACCGCCCACCGGACTGAATCGCCAAATCCCAGGTGGGAGGGGTTTATCGGGGTGGCGGATGCGGCTATTCAGCGGTCCATGGAGATGAGTGCCTCAGAGCAGATCGACGCGAGAATCCGGGAATTGGGGGACTGGCGGGGGGAGATGCTGGCGCACATCCGCGCCGTGGTGACGGCGGCCGATCCCGACATCGTCGAAGAGTGGAAGTGGCGGGGAGTTCCGGTCTGGTCGCGTGACGGCATCGTCTGCACCGGCGAGACCTACAAGGACGTCGTCAAGATGACGTTCGCCAAAGGCGCGGCGCTGGAGGATCCCTCGGGCTTGTTCAACTCCAGTCTCGAGGGCAACACCAGGCGGGCCATCGACTTTCGCGAGGGCGACATGGTCGACGAGGAAGCGTTGACCGCGCTCATCCACGCCGCGGTGGCCCTGAACTCCCGGAAACGGAAGTAGTTCCGGTCATTCCAGAAGCCGGCGGCGCATCGCCTCGGCCACGGCGGCGCCCCGGTCGGACACACCGAGCTTTTCGTAGAGCTTCTGGATGTGGGTTCGCACCGTGGCGGGTGACAGGTGGATCTGGCGGCTGATGTCGGGAACCGACACCCCGTCGGCGATGAAGCGCACCATCTCCAGTTCCCGGGAGGTCAGCACCATCATGGCGCCCTTGGCGCGTTTGCGTACCTCGCCGGCCAGCCCCCTGGCGAGCTCGGGCGGCACCACTTCCTCGCCGCGGGCGATGGCCCGGACGGCGTCGACCACCTGGTCTGGCGGCGCCTCCTTGCTCATGAACCCCAACGCGCCCGAGGACAGGGCCTCGTAGACGATGCTGCTGTCGTCGAACGCCGACACCAGCAGGACCTTGGTGGGCAGCTCGTCACGGGCCACCGCATGAGCCAGCGCGACGCCATCGAGGCCGGGCATCTTGTAGTCGACTACGGCGACATCGGGTTTCAGTTCCCGGATGATGTCGAGCGCGGTGCGCCCGTCGGCTGCCTCACCGACGACCTCGATACCGCCGCTGGCCTTGAGAACCCGGACCATGCCGTCGCGGAACAGTGGGTGGTCATCGCACACCACCACCCGCGTGCGCGCCTCGGAAGTCTGCACCTCGTCGCACCAGCCTTCCCTCGACCCGGCTCGTCAGGCACTTTACCCGCGTCGGACCGGGACCGTCACCGTCATCTCGGTGCCGGTGGCATCGGAGTCGATGTCGAAGGAGCCGTCGGCGGCCAGCACCTTGGTGCGGATCGATGCCAGGCCGATGTGGCCCTCCTCGACGACCCGGGCCAGGTCCACGTCGCCTATCCCGACGCCGTCGTCGCGAATGTGCAGCCGTGCCATGTCGTTTGCGAGTTCGAGGCTGATCGCCACGGTGCCGGCGCGCGCATGCTTGACGACGTTGTTGGTGATCTCGCGGGCGCACCCGAACAGGATGCGATCGGCATCGGTGCGAACTCCCTCCGGCCAGTCGTCGATGTCGAGATCGACTGTGAGATCGGCACGTTCGGCCACGGTGTGAGCCAACTGTTCCACCGCTGCACGAAGCCCCGACCGGTCGAGAACCTCAGGGTGCAGTTCGCGCACCACGTCGCGCAGCAGGTGCACCGAATCGGTCAGGGCGCCGTCCATTCGGTCGAGCGCCTCGGTCGAGCCCGCTGCCCGGATCGCCGCCAGGTCGTATCGCGCGGCGAGGACGGACTGCAGCGCACCGTCGTGCAGGCGCTCTGACAGCTCTGTCTGCTCACGCATCTCCAGCCCGAGCATCTCGTCGAGCAGCCGGGTCCGCTGTTCCAGCAGCCCGCGGATGGTCCTGATTCGCGACCGCTGGATATAGGACAGCACCACCGAACCACCGGCGAGCGCGACCAGGACGGCCGCGTGCAGGAAGATCGGCGGCCAGGGTTCCTCGTTGGCTGCCTGGTTGAGCCAGTTCGCGACCACGAAGGACAGCAGTGTGGGCACAGCCATGGCGGCGCTGACCCGGGCGCTGAGTTGCGCGGCGGCGATGATCGGGATGATGAACAAGCCCTGCACCAACACATCTGACGTCCACGCCTGCGGCGATGCGATCCCGGTGATCGCCGTCAGCGCGCCGACGACGGTGACGTCGGCCAACAGGACCGCGAACGCAACTGGGGGGCTGAGCCTCTCGCGGGGAAGCTGTCGCGTGAACGCCCACGCCGCCCACAGGCCGACGATCGCCAGATACACCGCCAAGATGCCGATGCACAGCCAAAACCGGTCGTGGGGCCGCTCGATCAGGAGAGTGACGAAGAGGAACGCCGCCAGCACGAGGCGCAGCGCCAGTTGAAGCCGGACCCCGGCGAGCACGTAGCTCTGCAGAACCGGGGCGAGGCCTGGTGTGGACATCACGTCTCCTGTTCGCGGTTGACTGCTCAACGATATGCGCGAAGCCAGTCCGCGACGCACGTTGCTGCGGATAGGCTGCCAGTGCTATTGGCAGTCGGGGGTTGAAACAGATGACGATGACGAGAGCGGCGCTCGTCGGCCGCGTTGGCGGCGTGGCGGTTGCGCTCGGGGTCGGTGCGGGCATCGGCACGGCGGTCGCCGCGCCGGCGTGGGCTGCGCCCGACGATTCCCACGCATCGTCGTCGGCTTCGGCTGATGCGAAGCCCGGCCGTGCCCACCCAAGGGCCTCGGCGCCGCGGCAGGCGCAGGCCCATGCGGCGTCCGCGGCGCCCTCGAGGGCCGCGAAGAGGACCACCAACGTTCAGGCGCTTGCTGCTGTGAGACCCATTCCGGCACAACCTGTTTCACCATCATCGCCCGCTCCCGTGCAGGTCGCGGTCGCCGCTTCGGCGGCGGCCCGCGACGTGGAACGGCAGGTGAGTTCTAGGGCCGCAGCCACCTCCGCCGCGGCGGCCGTGGTGGCAAATCACAACGCGCAGGGATTCAGCTTCCTGAACAAGTTCGTGATCTTCAAGTACATCCCGTTCAGCTTCCCGAGAACGCCGGCATTCTTCGTCAAGAACGTGACGGGCAGTGCGATGTTCACCGAAAAGTCGATCTATGACTTGCAGTCGGTGGATCAGTACGACTGGAACAAGCTGACCGGGATCTCGTTCAACTTCTTCCGTCCGGATCAGAATGCCTTGATGGTGGCGTGGCGGTACAACGTCGTGGACAAGGACTTCGAGATCGCGCCGTACTACAACGTCGACTTCGCCCGGATCCTCCCGGTCGAACCCGATGACGTCATCAAAGTGCCGATCGGCCAATCGTTCGATTTCACCGTCGACTACAGCGGCATCACGCTGACCTACGGTACCGAGACGGTGACCAAGCTCATCCCGGCAAACCTTCCGACCAACCAGTTGACGGCGTTCCGCATTCAGCCGTGGTTCGGCGGAACCAGCCTGCCGCCGAACACGCTGTCGCTGTACCTCAAGACGAACTGCTGGTGGAATTCGATCTGAGGCGGGGGAGGTTGTCGTGGACGGGCACCCGTGAGCGGCGCAGTCATCTCCGTGATGGCTGGGCTGATCGTCTGCTACGCGCTGGTCGCACGCCGGCTGACCCTCGCCAATGTGACAGCCCCCATGCTGAGCGTCGCGGCCGGGCTGGTCTTCTTCTCCGCTAGCAGCGTCGACATCAACGCGGACTTCGTGCATACCATGGCCGAGGTCACTCTGGTGATCATCCTGTTCCACGATGCATCCACGGTGCGAATCAACCAGCTTCGCCACGACCCCGGGATCGCGCTCAGGCTGTTGGCGATCGGCTTTCCGCTGGCGCTGCTCGCCACCTTTCTGCTCGCGGGATCCCTGCTGCCGGCACTGGGTGCGGGCGGAGCCTGGTTGATCGCGGCCGCGATCACTCCCACCGATGCCGGTCTGGGCGCGCCCACCGTGCTGAACCCGGTCGTGCCGTTGCGGGTCCGCCGTGGACTGAACGTCGAGAGCGGCCTCAACGACGGTCTGGCGACGCCCATCGTTCTGATGGCGCTGGGGGTGCTGGCCGAGCGGGAGGACGCGCCAATCCCGGGGCTGCTGGGTCTCGGCGTGGCGTCGGTGTTGCTCGCGCTGGGTTGTGCGATCGCGTTGGCATGGGCGGCGGCGTGGGTCCTGGACCGCTCCCGGGCGCGTGGCCTCAGTAGTCGGCGGGGACGTCAGATCGCCACTCTGTTCCTGCCGGCGCTGCTGTTCGGCGTTGCCGAACTGATCGGCGCCAACGCGTTCATCGCCGCATTTGTCGGTGGCCTGGTCTTCGGCGCGGCCTCGACGACGCTGGCCGAGGAGCGCGAGGCGGGGGATCTGCTCGAGACGGCCGCAGACCTGTTCGGCTTCGTGGTCTGGTTCCTCTTCGGTGGTCTGCTGTTGCTGGTTTTCGCTGACGGGCTGAAATGGCAGTGGCTGGTGATCGCGGTGCTGGCGTTGACCCTGCTGCGTCTGGTTCCGGTTGCGCTGGCGATGATCGGGACGGGATTCACCTGGCGCACCGTGGCTTTCCTCGGCTGGTTCGGACCGCGGGGCCTCGCCACGATTGTGTTCGGATTGCTGGCACTGGAGGAACTCGGTCCGAACTCACCGTTCATCGATGACGTCGGCGGGGTGATGGCGGTGACGGTCATTCTCAGTGTGTTCGCCCACGGGCTGTCTTCGGGCCCGTTGTCCAAGGCCTATGGCGAGTGGGTCAAACGTACCGACGCGCCCATCGGCGTCGAACCGTCATCGGCGGAGCCGATGTCGTCGCGGGGCCGCACCGGTCGGTGAGGTCAAAACGTCACCGTGACGTAACTGTGAGTCGGAAGCAGTTGAGGAGAGGGGAGGCGACGAGTGCGGAGTGAATCGTCACGGGGCCGAGCAGCTTGGCTGGGCGGTGCGGTGCCGCGCCCGGTATTCCGTTGCTCGCCAACGTGATTCGGGTATCCAGCGGCACCCGGTCATTACGTCACTGTGACGATTCTCCGCAGTGCGGGTGGGAGGAAGGGGCAGTCGCAAGACGGTGTTTCGGTGCCCGGCCGCGGGCGTGAGTCGCCGACGCGGCGCGCGTTGATCCGGTCGCTCACGATGCCGACCGTGACTCGTTCCAGACTCGGACTCGGTGATGCGGTGGGCATAGAAGTGGGCAGGCGATTCCGTCCAGGCGTGCGCGGGTGGTCCCGCAAGTAGCCGGCGCGTCTCACGCCGCACGCCCGACCAGTGTCTACCTTTTGCCGATAAGCCACATTATGTCAAGTTGGCTGGAACACGGTCTCCTGTTGAAACATGCTGGTGGGCGATCATGTTGCGGAAGACTTCCAATATGCACCGCTGCTTTCAGCGGACGTGACGGAGTCGCGCTTAGAGATCGAGGACGATGCGCAGTGCTGCGTCAATGCGGCGCATCTCGTCGAAGCTGAGGAACCCGACGCTCTTGCCGAGCCGGCCCGGGTCGATCGCCGCGGCCTGTTCGGCAAGCACCCGGGTGTTCACGCCGCCGATTTCGATCTCGGGGCGAAAGCTGGCGGCACGAGCCGCGGTAGACGTTGGCGCAACCAGCCAGGTCGACAGGGGCAGTTGGTCTGACTGGACGACGACGGCGTAGCGGGAACCGGACTGTTCGTGACCGCGGCTCCCCCGCGCGGCATGCAACTGAAAGACCTCACCACGCACGCAGCGTCTCCATATCGCGCAGCACCTGCATGGCCTCAGCGCGATCGGACTCGTCTTCGGCAAGCCTTTCCGCCTCGGCGCGAATCGCCGCGCTGGCCTTCCGTCGTGCGGCATCGATGAGAGCAGATCGAACGGCTGCGGACACGGCCGTGCCATCTTTGGTCAAAACCTCCAGCGCCTTTGCTGTGTCCTCGTCCGGCCGGAAGGTAATCGTGTCAGCCATGGCAAACAGTGTACGACGTTTTGTAAGACACACGGCGTCTCGCAGAGCAGCGGCAAACCCCGGTAGCGCCTACCTGCCGACAACCAGCCCGGCAGAAAACCCGAACGAAGTATCACACCTACGCCCGCGCGGTCCTCAATGGCGTGATAATAAATGCGCGACCGCCGGGTGGCAGTTGAGCGCCCATGACGGAAGGGTGTGACGTGCAAGAGACCAAGCCCCCTGGCGGCACTTTCGCAGCTCGCGGATGACAACAAGGCTGAGACCGGACGCTACTCCCCAATTAGGGCATTGATGCCCAGTGGGTCGGGGCCAAGGAAGGTAGCGTGGCTGTGAGCCCCGTAGAAGGCTGGGCGCGGAAGCTGCAACACGAGGTGGGGATACATGATGCGGTTGTCACGGCTAGCGCTGGCAGCTGCCATCGCGGGACTCGCCTCCGTGCTCATCGCAATCGGGTCGATCTGCGCCCCGTGGGCGCACGCCCAGACGAGGATCACCGTCGGAGGTGCAGGACCTCTCTACTATCCGAGGATTGTCAGCGCGCTGCCATTGGGGCGGCTCTACTTCGTGGGTATGGACGAAGCAACAGGGCCTCCCCTCTCCGTTCTGCAGGGGTACGACCTGCTGAATCACATGGTCGGCGAGAACTGGTTCCCCGGCAGCACGCCGCAGGTGGTGAACTACCCGGCCAGTATGGGTCTGCTGAGCGGAAGCCTGGCCGCGCCCGGTGTCGATGTCGCCGTCGCCATGGGGCGTGCTTCGCTCGACGATCAGATCAAGAACGCGGCCCGCAATGGCGACCCGGTGGTGATCGGTGCTTTGTCGGAGGGCACCCTGGTCATCAACCGCGAGTTGGCCCATCTGGCAACGGATCCCAGCGCTCCGCGACCCGATCTGTTGTCGTTCGCCTTGTTCGCGAGTCCCGAGACCGGCCTCTTCGACATCTATCTGCCCGCCGGTGCGCACCTACCGGTGGTCAACTACACCGAGCAGAACCTGGCCGAGAGCCAATACGACGTCAGCGTCGTGTTCCGTCAGTACGACGCCTGGAGCGATCCGCCCGACCGGCCATGGAATCTGGTCTCCGTGGTGAACTCGCTGTTCGGAATGCTCTATTTCCATGACGGCACCGCAGTCGCTGATCCCTCTGACGCGGTCGAGGTATCAAGTGTGACAAGCCAAAAACTGGGCGGCACAACGACCACGTATATGGTCCCCTCGCCCACGCTTCCGCTTCTCATTCCGCTCCAACAGCTCGGTTTCCCGGAGCGGATTGTCGGCAAGCTCAATGCAGTGCTCAAGCCGATCGTTGACGCGGGTTACTCGAGATTGACACCGGACGCCGGACCCTACTTCTCACACGGAAGGCTTCGGCGCTCCCCGACGGCCACTCACGTTGACGCCAGCCCGGCCGCCGCCGGTGCGAGGAAGAGTCCGGTTTCCCGGAAGGCCACCAGCATCGGACGCCCCGCATCGGCTACCAGCTGAGCGCCACAGCCGTCGCGACCGCTGAGCCGAAAGGCCGGAGACTCGAAGTCCCCGGCCTTTCGTTCCGTACGTACGCCCATCGGCGGGCAATCGCTATGACTGTGACTGCTGCTTTCCGAGGGTGACCTGAGCCGTCTGCGATGACCCCGACGGGTCGTCATAGGTCACTGCGACGATGTCCCCCGGCGCCTTCGAATTGATCGCTGCGGCGAGTGCCTCGGGGCCATCGATCACGCGGTCGTCGACCTTGGTGATCAGTGCACCCTTCGGCAGTCCGGCTGCGGCCGCCGCGCTGCCTTGTGCGACCGCCGCGACCGTCGCGCCGTGACCGCTGTTGTCGGAGCTGAGCTGGACGCCCAGCGCGGCCCGCTGGACGGTTCCGGTCGCGACCAGTTCATCGGCGATGCGCTTGGCCTGATCCACGGGAATCGCGAACCCGAGGCCGATCGATCCGGCCTGGGCGCCCGCGGAATCCTGACCGCCGCCCATCGATGCGATCGCGGAGTTCACCCCGATCAGGTCGCCGTTCATGTCCACCAGCGCACCGCCGGAGTTGCCGGGGTTGATTGCTGCGTCGGTCTGGATGGCGCTCATCACCGAATGCTGACCGGTCTGCTCGTCGCCGGTTGCCACCGGGCGGTTGAGCGCGCTGATGATGCCCGTTGTGACGGTGCCTTGCAGCCCCAGCGGAGAGCCGACCGCGACCACGTTCTGGCCCACCTTCAGGTCCTTCGACGAACCGATGGTGATCGGGGTCAGGCCGGAGAGGTTCTCGACGCGGACCACCGCGATGTCGTCCGCGGGATCAGTTCCGACGACGGTGAACGGCGCGGTCCGGCCGTCCGACAACGTCACGGTCGCCCGTACCCCACCGCCGCTGCGGCCGCCGGGCAGCTGCCCGAACGGTCCGCCGTCGTCGGCGATTGGCCCCTGACTGGTCGCGGTGTCGGCGACCGCGGCCACCACATGGTTGTTGGTCAGGATCAGCCCGTCGGAACTGAGGACGATGCCGGACCCCTCCTCGCGCGCCTGCCCGCTGTCGATCTGGATCTTCACCACGCTGGGCAACACCTTGGCCGACACCTGTTCGACGGATCCCGGGGCGCTCACACTGGTCTGCTGGCCCGGAACAGGGGCCGTCGCCGGTGCGGGTTTCCCGACTGGCGCCGCCGCGGGTACCGGCGCGGCCGGCGCGGAATGGTCTACCAGCGCGACGGCTGTCGCTGCGCCCGCCGCCATCGCCACCACGGCGGTACCGGCGACCAGCAGGCCGGCGCGCGATGTCTTTCTTTGCCGTGGCCGCTGCTGGGCCGGCGGCTTCTGTGACGGGTCACTCATTTGCGGAGCCGCACCGTACGGCTGGTAGTGCATCCGGGCGGGGTCGGTTGTGTATGGCTGTTGATATCCACCGTGGCTCCATTGACCTGAATTCTGCTGATTTGCAGACTGTTTCGGCCGCCATTGACTCTGGCCGTCCTGTGGCGGATAGTCGTAACGATCGCTCATTGCGTTGGCTGTTCTTCCTCGAGACACGGACATGCATGCGCCGAACCGGCGGGTTACAACAGCTTGCCTGTGCCGACTGAGGCTTTGCTGAGAATGTATTCGGTCCAGGCCAAGACTTTTCGCGGGCTCGCCGACTCTGCGGGTTTCACCGGGGTACGGCTCATCGGCCGAAATCAGCCTCTAGCAGGGCAGTTCGACTCGCCGAGGCGATTCAGCGCCTCAGCGCATTGCCGACGATGCGGCAATGATCACAGTTCGGTATCGGTCCCCCGCAGCAGTCAAACCGCGGTGAGCGGCCTCTCGGAATCGTCACTCATCGCGGGTTGAAACCGGAGCCGATTTGCGGACGACGTTCACCTTCGGTGCCTGCGCGACAGCTCCCGCCACCGCGCGCAGCACGTCCACCAGGTTGGTGTCCCAATCGATCACGACGATCCGGCGTACGCGCGTCAAACAGGGATCATTGATCAGCTCGGTGAGACCGGCAACCCGGACCGGCTCGACGCCGGCGCTGCGCAGCCAGCTCACCAATTCGCCCATCACCGGCATGATTCCGTCGAGATCGCCCTGCGCCCAGCGTTCCCGGTACTTGTCGGCGACCGACTGCCACTGCAGACGCGTGATGTCGCTGTGCGTGACGCACGCCCGCACCATCCCGGCGATCACCTTCGCCACCAGGCTGTGCAGGCGTTCGGCGTACTCCGCATCACCCGCGAGGATGTCGTCGAACTCATCAACCCACTCGGCACTGCGATCCGCAGTTTGAATGCCGTACTGCCCCACCCTCAACCTCTCGCTACGCACCCCACGAGGGTCCCGCCCCTCGGCGCTGTCGCTCCCCGACTCGAGGATCGTCGACTGAACCGGACACCAGGCTAGAGGTGTTCGGCCGGTTTTCCAGACTATTTGCCGAATTGTGATCGAACAATGAAACCTGCTGTCCCAGCGAAAGCCGTTGTCATAACGGCACTTATGGCGCCTGCGTGCGTCGGAGGCCGGTGATCGTCCCTGCGGTCCGGTGCGAAAGTGACCGCAGTGCAACGGTTTCGAGAGTCCCGATGGCCGCGCAAGCAGTCGGTCCGGCCTCGCCCGCCGGCGCGGGTCGCCGACCGGCCGGTGGGCGGAGTTCGGCAACTGCATGGTGCGGCGGTAGCGTGACGGCCGTGAACTTCTCTCGTGTGCCTTCGTCCGTTGCCCTGGGAACCTGTGCCGCCGCGATCGCCCTGTCGCTCGCCGGGTGCGGCTCGGATGCCAAGACGTCGTCGTCAAGCTCGCCTTCGGTCGCCGACGTGACGACGTCCTCGGTGGCCGAGTCCACCATCGCGACCGCGGCCCTCTCCTGCCCGTCCGTGGCGCCGCAGGCCGCCGGGACGCCGGAGTGGACGCTGACCGGCGCGACCGGCAGCGTCGCGGTCACCGGATCCACGGACACCGCGGCGCCGGTCGTCAAGGTCGACGCACCGTTCAGCGTGACCGAGACCCAGGTCCACACCCTCAAGGCCGGCGACGGACCGGTCGTGGCTCCCACGGCCACCGTTTCGGTGTGCTACCAGGGCGTCAACGGGCGTGACGGGTCGGTGTTCGACAGCAGTTACGAGCGCGGCGAGCCGGCCGACTTCGCCCTCGACGGAGTCGTGCCGGGCTTTCAGAAGGCCATCGCCGGCCAGAAGGTCGGTTCGACGGTTGCGGTGGCGATGGTCCCCGCGGACGGCTACCCCGAAGGTCAGCCCGCCGCCGGAATTCAGAAGGGCGACACCCTCATCTTCGCGATCAAGATCCTCAGCGCCTCGTAGCATTCTGTTACACTCTGTTGCAGAGTGCTACAGGGAGGTTTGTGATGGCTGGAGTCGCTGACCGCGTCATTCGGATGGCCGCGGACCTCGTGGACAGCGCCGCCGCCGAAGGCGTGCGCCAAAGCCGTTCCGCCAAACAGCAACTCGACCACTGGGCTCGAGTGGGCCGAGCGGTGTCCAGCCAGCACACCGCGTCTCGGCGCCGCGTCGAGGCGGCGCTCTCCGGCGACCTCGATCTGGTCGACCTGACCGTCGAGGAGGGTGTGGTCTTCAACTCCGAGGTCTCCGCGGCGATCGAAGAGAACCTGACCCGCACCCATTACGGCCACCTTCTGGCCGCCAGCGGTGTGACCACCGTGGCCCTCGACGACGCCGGCGACATCGTCGAGTACCGCCCGGACGGGACCTCGACGGTCCTGTCCGACGCCGGCTGATCGCCGCCTCCCGGCCACGATGAAACGGCTCGACCTGGTCGTCGGTCCCAACGGCGCGGGCAAATCGACGTTCATCGCGGTCACCCTCGCTCCGTTGCTTGCCCGCAGCGTCGTCGTCAACGCCGACGAGATCGCCAGGCAGCGCTGGCCGGCGACCCGGCGGCTCACGCCTACGACGCGGCCCGCGTCGCGGCCGCCACCCGCTCGACCTTGATCACCCGCGGCCGGTCCTTCATCGCCGAGACCGTGTTTTCTCACCCGTCCAAACTGGAACTGCTCACCGAGGCTCAGGCTGCCGGCTACATCGTCGCCGTCCACGCCGTGCTCATTCCCGAGGACCTCGCCGTGCAACGGGTGGCCTACCGGGTGCGCGCCGGGGGCCACAGTGTTCCGGAAGACAAGATTCGCGAACGCCACCGGCGCCTGTGGAGCCTGGTGGCCATGGCCTTGGCCCGCGGCGACATCTCGACGGTCTACGACAACAGCAGACTGGCCGGTCCGCGGATCGTCGCTCAGCTCGCCGGCGGCGAGGTCATCGGCTCGCCATCATGGCCGTCCTGGGCTCCCGAGCCGCTGACCGCGCGCTGGCCGTGACCGGCTACTGCCCGGGAACGGGCACCGCGGTCGTCGTCGGTGCTGCTGCCCCGTTCGGGCCGGGCGCCGCGAACTGGTAGCCGGGCGGCGGAGGCCCGCTGGTCGAGTAGTAGCCGGGCGGGAGCGCCGGCCGACCGGTCGCCGGCCCGCCACCTGAGCCCGTCGACGGGGTCTCGGAACCGGGGGCGTTGGTCGAGATGTAGCCGGGCGGCAACGCCGGTGCCGGGCCGGCTCCTGGCGGCGGGTGGCGCCCCGCCCCCGGAGCCCATGACCTCGTCGGGCGCGTAGTAGGGGTTCTGGGCCTGGTGCCACAGATCCTTGAGCGTGCCGAACACACCTCCCCCGCCGCCGGACCCGTACGTCGGGTTCTGGATCTCCGGCACCGAGGGCTGAAGGACGGGAGCGGCCGGGGCGACGGCCGGATCGGCTGCCGGCACCGGGGGCTGGTTGGGGGTCATGCCCTGGGGATCGGCCGGCGCCGCAGGTGGTGCCACCGGAACCGTCGTCACCGGTGCCGGAGCCGGGTCTGCGGGATCGGCCGCGGACAGGGCCGCTCCGGCCAGGGCGGCGCCGATGATGGCCGCACTCGCAAGGGTCACTGTGACTGCACGATGCCGTTCGATCATGTATCCGGCGGTCCTCTCTGTTGCGCTCGCCGGGACTGCTTGCCGGGCACGAAATCAGCGAACTCTAGTGGCATCGTCGCATACCTCGGCCCTTCCGTTACGGCGTGGCTTCGTTTGACGGTGTGCTGAGATGGTGCGTGGCCAACCGAATTCAGACCCTCCTGGACGTCACATATCCCGTGGTCCAGGCGCCGATGACCTACATCGCCCGCGCTGAACTGGCCGCCGCGGTGTCCGAGGCCGGCGGCCTGGGCATGATCGAGACGCTCACCGAGGAGGGCCGCGCCGACCTGCGCCGGGTGCGTGCGCTCACTACTCGGCCGGTGGCCGCCAACCTGATGATCCAGGGCTGGAAACGCGACCCGTCCATCGTCGACGTTCTCGCCGAGGCCGACGTGCGACATGTCTTCACCTCCGCCGGTGACCCGGCGCTGTTCACCGCCCGACTGCACGACGCGGGCATGACCGTGGTGCACGTCGTGGGATCGCTGAGCGGCGCCCGCAAGGCGGTCGACGCCGGAGTCGACGCATTGGTGGTCGAGGGTGTCGAAGGTGGCGGATTCAAGTCGGCGCTGGCGGCATCCACGATGGTCCTACTGCCCCTGGTGGCCGAACACGTCGACCTTCCCATCATCGCCGCCGGCGGGATCTGCGACGCCCGCTCGGCCGCCGCGGCGGTGGTGCTCGGTGCCGAGGGCGTCCAGATGGGTACCCGGATGCTGGCCAGCCGAGAGTCGGCCGTGCATGCGAACTTCAAGGAGGCCATCGTGGCCGCCGACGACGCGGGCACCGTGCTGCTCGACGTACCCGGAAACCCGACCATGCGGGTCCTGCGCACCGGCCTGGCCCGACGCGTCGCAGCCGACGACGCCACCCCGCTGCTCGGCGGGGTCACCACTCTCTACTTCGACGGAGACATGGAGGCCAGCGTCGCCAACACCGGTCAGGTGTCCTCGCGCATCGTCGAAATCCTGCCGGTCGCCGATGTCATCCGCAGCACCTGGGACGGCGCGCGGGATGCGCTGAGCGCCGCGGCGGCGCGGCTCGGCTGACATGAGCGGCAAGGTGGCCTACGCCAAGAGGTCGGTGCGGTCCAGCGACGGCACGACGATCGGCTTCCGCCAACTCGGGCGGGGCCCGGCCATCGTGATCCTGCACGGCGGCGCGCTGGCGGCACAGCACTACATGAAGCTCGGCAGCGCACTGGCCGGCGAGTTCACCGTGTGCATCCCCGATCGGCGCGGCCGCGGCATGAGCGGTCCCTACGGGCCGGACTACAGCATCGAGCGCGAGGACGAGGACCTTGCGGCGGTGGTCGCCGAAACCGGCGCGCAGTGCGTCTTCGGCACCGCCGACGGCGGGCTCTTCGCGCTGCACGGATCCGTCGCCATCCCCCAGATCCGCAAGGTCGCCGTCTTCGAGCCGGTGATCTTCGTCGGCCAGCCGGGACTCGAGGAGTTCAAGAAGACCATCGAGCGCGGCGAAGCGCTGGTCGCCAAGGGCGACATCGCGGTGGCGATGTCCAGCCTCGCCGCAGATGCGGGCAATGACCCACGGACGCAAGCGGTTTCACCGCTCTACCGAGTGATGGGCCGGGTGTTCGCGTCGCCGCTCGTGTGTCGCGCCGTGCTGGCGCTCGACGCGCTCGCCGCGCGCGGTGACACCGTCGCCCTGCGTGACCTCGTGCCGGCACTCATACCGGAACTGCGGCAGGTGAAGGCCACCGAGGGCACCATCGACTACTACCGCAACGTGACCGCCCAGTGCCTGCTGATGTGCGGCGCCGATGCGCCACCGCTGTTCACCGGCACCCAGGACGCACTGCAACAGGTGCTCCCCCACGCCACCCGGGTGGTGCTACCGGGACTCAACCACGGCGCGGCCCAGAACCAGGGCGGCAACCCGGCCGTGATCGCCGACCAACTGAGACAGTTCTTCGCCTGATCAGGCCTCGTCTGGCATCTTGATCACGGGCCACTCCCCTTTCGGCCCGCGGAGAGGACATGCGGTGAGCTCAGCACACGGCCTTCGGGGCAAGGGCATCCTGGTCACCGGCGCGGCATCCGGGATCGGCAAGGCGACCGTCGAACGGTTGCTCGCCGAAGGCGCCACCGTGGTGGGCATCGATCTAGCCCCCGAGCCGCCGCCCGGACTCGATTCCGCGGCCTTCGGCTACGCCCGGGCCGACATCATGGACACCGAGGCCATGAACGCCGCAGTCGCCGCCGTCGTCGCCAAGGCCGGCCGCCTCGACGGCGTCGTGCACTCCGCAGGCGTGGCTGGCGGCGGGCCCGTGCATCTGATTCCCGACGAGGAGTGGGACCGGGTGCTCGGAATCAACCTCAAGGGCACGTTCGTGGTCAACCGGGCGGCGCTGAACCAGATGACACAGCAGGACCGCGCTGCCGGCGAGCGCGGCGCCATCGTCAACCTCTCCAGCATCGAGGGGCTGGAGGGCACCGCGGGCGGCAGCTCCTACAACGCATCCAAGGGCGGCGTCGTGCTGCTCACCAAGAACATCGCAATCGACTACGGGCCCAGCGGAATTCGCGCGAACGCGATCTGCCCCGGCTTCATCGAGACCCCGCTGCTGGACTCGGTCATCGGCTTGCCCGGCATGGAGCATGCCCGCGAGGGACTGCGCCACGAGCACAAGCTACGCCGATTCGGCCGTCCTGAGGAGGTCGCGGCCGTGGCCGCATTCCTGCTGTCGCCGGACGCCAGCTTCGTCAGCGGGCAGGCCATCGCCGTCGACGGCGGCTACACCGCAGGCCGCGACCACCACGTCACCGAGATGATGGGCCTCGGCGAGCAATAGGCGTCAGGAGCAGGGCGCGTCACCAGGGGTGTAGTAAGGCACACCCTGGGGGGTGTAGCACGGCGGCTGGCCGGCCGCTGCCTGGGCCGCGGCGTCGTCGGCCGTGGCGGCACCTGCCACCACTGCCGCCCCCGCGACATCACCCGCGACGTCGGTGCATCCGCCCACGCTGACGTGTCGGCCGCCGACATCACCGCACACGTCGGCCTGAGCCGCCGGCGCGATGAACAACGGTGCCGCCCCTACAGCCAAAGCTGCCAACAACGCTGCCGAGAATTTCTTCATGTCATCCGTCCTTACCGCTGGGCCCGAACCACGACGATTATTGCGCCGATGCGCACCGGCCAGAGTGGATTTGCCCCGGCGAAATTAGAGTGCAGCAATGCCCTTGGTCACCTATGAGTGCGACGATCACATCGCCACCATCACCCTGAACCGTCCCGAGGCGCGCAACGCCATCAACGGCGCGCTTCGTCAGGACCTCAACGCGGCCTGGGACCGGTTCCGCGACGACCAAGACGCCTGGGTCGGCATCCTGACGGCCAACGGCGACGTCTTCTGCGCCGGCGGCGACCTCAAGGACGGCGAGGGGTCGGTGGGCACGTTCGGTGGCACCTTCTGGGAGAAGCCGACGATCAACTCGTTCGAGAGCGGTATGGAGCTGTTCAAGCCGACGATCGCCGCCGTGCACGGCCCGTGTGTGGGCTACGGACTGACCGGGGTGCTGTTCTGCGACTTCGTCATCGCGACCACCGAGGCGTCGTTCTCCTACCCCGAGGTGCGCCTCGGCGTGCCGACCATCGTCGGCGCCATCCGGCTGCCGCAGCGGGTCGGCTGGGCCAACGCCATGGAATTGCTGCTCACCGGCAAGCCCGTCAACGCACAGCGTGCCCAGGAGATCGGCCTGGTGTGGAAGCTGGTCGAACCGCAGGACCTGCTGGCCGAAGCCCGCGCGTGGGCCACGGTGCTCACCGAGGCCGCGCCGCTGGCACAACGGGCGACCAAGGAAGTCGCGTGGCGGACCGCCGACATGGGCTGGATCGAATCGGTGCGGTTCGGGGAGGTCATGCGCAAGGTCGCCGGGGCCACCGAGGACGTGGGCGAGGGTATCCGGGCCTGGCAGGAGAAGCGACGGCCCCAGTGGAAAGCGCGCTGACTCAGGGCGTACAGGTGGGCGCGAGGCTGTTCACCAGGGTGTAGACGTCGTTCTTCTTCTGGTCGGCATAGTCGATGACGGTCCAGGTTGCTGGTTGAGGCCACGCCAGCGAGATCGTCGACCCGTACTCGAATCCGTACCCGAAGCCTCCCGATGTCGGTTGGAAGAGAGCCTCGACGGCTTGTGTCATGTCCTGGTTGGCCTGATCGAGGTTGACCAGCAGCGGCGCGAGTCCCGGGACGTTGGCGGCGCCGTTGACGTCCTCGAGGACGTGGACGCCGTGGCTGACCAGAGCGAGATTGGCCTCCGCGTCGCGCCTCTGCGGCCCGCCGGCGATGTAGGGCGAGGTGATGACGGTCCGCACGCCGTCGATACCGGCAGAGACGCCGTTGTCCAGACTGTCCCGAAGCTGGTCGAGCACCCCGCACGGCACGTGGGACTCGGTGTCGGCGGCAGCCGGTGGCGCCGGGCTCACGCAGGCGAGCAGTGCCACGGCAGCGCAGATGAGTTGCGGTTTCATCGGTACTCGCATTCGCCCAGGCCCCAACCCGTACGGGCGGTATATAGACGGGTCTGGATGATCCGTTACCGAAGTTTGCTGTATTTGTCGTTCGCCGGCTGAGCTAGTGCCTGCGCGCGGGCACGGCATGCGCGCGGCAGAAGCCGCCGCCTGCCGTCGGCAACCAGCCGTAGTCCACCAGCAGCTCGTTGAGTGCCTGTTTTGCGGCGGATTGGGCGGGCTTGTACACGAGGACCGACACGTCGATAGAGGTCGCGCAGTGATCGCATTCCACGTGAAATTCCCATATCGCCGCTTTGGCCACGACGTCCAACATCAGACCCTGCTCTCGTGTCGCACCCCAGCGCGACAGCGCGCGCCAACGCTAACACTGTTGCCGGTGTTGCGCTCGTCGAGCTTTCAGCCCAACGGCCGCATGGTCTAGCGAGACTTGAGGGTGCCGTCGAGATACTCCGCGCGGCAGGCCCGGCGGGCCAGCTTCCCGCTCGTGGTGCGCGGGATCGCCCCGGCGGGGACCAGTCGCGCGTCCCCCACCGCGACGGCGTGCTTGTCCCAGACCGCGGCGCGGACCGCCTCGAGTGCGGCCTGCGGATCGGCACGACTGGTACCCGCGGCACGTTCGGCGATGATGACCAGTGCCTCGCCGTCGTCGTCACCGGGCGCGCCCGGTATCTCGTTGGCGGGCAACGAGAATGCCGCCACATATCCGCGCCGCACGATCGGCGAGGCGTCCGCTGCGGTGGTCTCGATGTCCTGCGGGTAGAAGGTGCGGCCGTCCACAGTCACCAGATCCGCGATGCGGCCGGTGACGTAGAGCTCGCCGTCGAGATAGAAGCCGAGGTCACCGGTGCGCAGCCAGGTGGCCGCATGCGGGAGGTCCTCGGCGTGGCTGCCGTCTTCCAGTCGCTGCACGAGCTTGGCGCCGAACGTCTTTCGGCTCTCCTCGGGCTGGCCCCAATACCCGCGGCCGATGTTCTCGCCGTGCAGCCAGATCTCACCCACCCGGCCGTCGGGCAATTCCACCCCGGTGTCCGGATCGACCATCACAGCCCACTGACTGCGGGCCACCTGGCCGCAGGAGACCTGAGCGACGGCTCCGCGGCTGGTCCGCCGGGACCGGGACGGCTTGTCCGGCGGCGAGTCGGGCACCGTCGAGGTGCACCACCGACGCGGTGGCGGTCGGCGCGATCGTCGACACGAACAGCGTTGCCTCGGCAATGCCGTAGGACGGCTTGAACGCGGTGGCGGGCAAGCCGTGCGGCGCGAATGCCGTGTTGAACTTCCGGATCGCCTCGATGCTGACCGGTTCGGAGCCGATGATCATCACCACGTTGCTCAGATCGATGTCCTCACCGGGATCCGGCAGGCCGCGCTGTGCCGTCCACTCGTAGGCGAAATTCGGTGCGGCAGTGACCACGTGGCCCGCCCGGGATTCGGCGGACATCGCCTGGATCCATCGTTGCGGGCGTCGGATGAACGCGGTCGGCGACAGCAGGGTCGAGTGCCCGCCGTAGACCGTCGGGAACCCGATCATCGACAGGCCCATGTCGTGGTACAGCGGTAACCAACTGACACCGTGGGTGTTTCGGTCCAACAGGTCGATCGACAGGATCATCTGGATCAAGTTGAATCCGACAGCCCGATGGGTGATCTCGACGCCCGCGGGCGGACGCGTCGAGCCCGAGGTGTACTGCAGGTGCGAGATCTCGTCGACATCGATGGTTGTCGGCGCGAACTCCTCCCCCGCCGAATCCGGGACCTCGTCCATGACGATCACCTCGGGGCGCCGGGCAAACGGCAGCTTGCCCAGAAAACCCTGCACCGAACCGGCCGCCGCCGCCGTGGTCAGCACCACGGCCGGTTGGGCGTCGGCGAGAGCGATGTCGAGGCGCTCGGCGTGCCCCGGCAATTCGGGGGCGAACAGCGGCACCGCGATGGTTCCCGCCTTGATCGCGGCGAAGAAGCCGGCGATGTAGTCCAAGCCCTGCGGCGCCAGGATCGCCACCCGGTCACCCCGCGACGCGACTCGCTGGACGCGGGCGCCGACCGCCAGGAGCCGCCGGCCCAGCTGGGCCCACGTCAGTTCGGTCACGTGCCCCTCGGCGCCGTGGCTGTAGTCCAGGTACCGATACGCAACGGAGTCAGCGACATTGGCGACGTTGCGCTCGATCAGCGAGATCAACGTGACGCCGGGGGGCAACACGACACCGCCGTCCGCGTCGAGGCAATCCTCGATGCGGAGCAGGCCCTCTGGCGCGTCGTTGGGAGCGCGATCCATGAGCGCAGTCTAAGCATCGCGGCCGTCGGCACCGGCCAACTCGAAGGGGTGGTCGCAGGCTATCGTTGGTGCGATTTTCGTCACCACAGATCACGGGGAGAACATGCCGAGCTGGATCGCCGAGATGGTCCGGCTGCGTGGCGACGGCCACGACTTCGCCACGTCAGTGACGTACGGCGTCGGTGGCCGACGGCTCTACGGCGGACTGATCGCCGCGCAGTCGCTGGCAGCGGCCGCCGCCACCGTCGACCCGACCCACCTCCCCCAATCCCTGCACGCCTACTACATCAGGGGCGGCAAAGCCGGTGTCGACATCGAGTTCACCGTCGAGCGCACCCGAGACGGCCGGTCCTTCGACACCCGTCGGGTGACCGCCGTCCAGAACGGGGCGGCGATCTTCGAGATGCTGGCGTCGTTTCATCGGCCGGAGACCACCACGGACTGGCAGCGGACCGAGCCGCCGGCGCTGACGCTGGCCGAGGCCACCGTCGTCACCCGCATGCCCGAGCAGTGGGCGGACCACTTCGACGTGCGGATCGCCCCGGGCGCCCCGCTGGACTGGCCGAACCAGCCATTCTGGTTTCGCACCCGCGAGCCCATCGAAGACGACCCGGTGCTGCGGGCCTGCGCGCTGACGTTCATCTCCGACCTCGGCCTGGTGTCGGCGGCCCGCCCACCCGGGCAGGAGATGCCGGGTCCCGGCGGGGCCGCGAGCCTCGATCACTCACTGTGGCTGCTTCGTCCGAGCGACCTGCACCAGTGGCACTTCTACGACTC
Organism: uncultured Actinomycetota bacterium; assembly: GCA_963786695.1. Lineage (GTDB taxonomy): Bacteria > Actinomycetota > Actinomycetes > Mycobacteriales > Mycobacteriaceae > Mycobacterium. Next base: position 195,094 of record CAWBAL010000034.1, on the reverse strand, counting down.
GGTCGCGTTGAGCCACAGCGATGCCCGTGGCCTCGCCCGCGGGTCGATCCAGACCGAGGACGGCACGCTGATCGCCAGCGTCGCCCAGGAGTCGCTGTGGCGGACGTGACCGCTCGCCCGTCGAGGAAGTAAGTTCAGCGCCGTGGACACATTCGCGGGGCGCGGCGCGGTGATCACCGGTGGCGCCGCCGGTATCGGGCTGGCGACCGCCCGGGAGTTCGCGGCGCGCGGCGCGCACGTCGTGCTCGGCGACGTCGACCAGCGCGCCCTCGACGCCGCCGTGTCCGCGCTGCGAGCCGATGGGTTCACCGCACACGGCGTGGTCTGCGACGTCACCCGGCTGGAGTCCGTCGAAAGCCTCGCCGACGAGGCCGAGCGGCTTGTCGGGACCGTGGACATCGTGTTCAACAACGCCGGAGTGGCCCTTGCCGGGCCGATTGCGGAGATGTCCCACGAGGACTGGCGCTGGCTGATCGACATCGACCTGTGGGGTCCGATCCACGGTGTCGAGGTGTTCGTCCCCCGCCTGCGCCGCCAGGGCGGCGGGCATCTTCTGTTCACCGCGTCGTTCGCCGGCCTGGTCGCCAACGTCGGCCTCGGGCCGTACTGCGTGGCCAAGTACGGCGTCGTCGCCCTCGCCGAGACCTTGTCGCGGGAACTGCGCCCCGACGGCATCGGGGTTTCGGTGCTGTGCCCGATGATCGTCGGGACCAACATCGAAGCCAATTCGAAGCGCAGCCGCACCGCCGCCGCGACCGGTGGTCCGATCGAACACCCGGCTGACCAGGACGACGACGTGCCGTTCTCCGGTCATGTCACCGATGACACCGTGCTCGACGCGGCCGAGGTCGCCGGCCTGACCGCCGACGCGGTGCTGGCCAATCGGCTCTATGTGCTGCCGCATGCGAACTCGCGTGGTTCGATACGGCGGCGGTTCGAACGCATCGACCGCACCTTCGAGGAACAAGCCGCAGAGGGCTGGTCCCACTAGCCGCGACGCCGCGGTGTTTAGCCGGCGCGCGGTTCGGGAACAAACCCGCATTCGGCCGCGTTGTCGCGTCGGTCGAGGAGTTACTGGAAGGCACGGACATGACGGTTGATTACGACGCCCCCCGCCGTACCCAGGTCGAGCCTGAAGAGGAGTCCCTGGAGGAGCTTGCGGGCCGGCGCAACGATCCGACCACGGCGGTGATCGATGTCGACGAGGCCGACGCGGCGGATTCCTTCGAGCTGCCGGGGGCCGATCTCTCCGACGAGGAACTGACCGTTCGGGTGATCCCCAAGCAGGCCGACGAATTCACGTGCAGCAGCTGCTTCCTGGTGCACCATCGCAGCCGGCTCGCCGACGCCGGACGGATGATCTGCACCGACTGCGAGTAGGTCAGGCCGCCGACACCAGAAGGGCGCGCTGCGCGCCGACGAATGTCGACGCGATCAGCGCGCCCCGTGGGGAAGCCGGTCAGGCGATGACGCGAACCAGGTAGGGAGCCATGTCCTTGGTGCGCACCGGTGACACCGCGACGGCGGTGTCGGTGACCTCCAGCATCTGCCCGTTCCCGAGGAACATCGAGACGCTCTGGGTGCCGTCGGGCCCGTAGAAGATCAAGTCACCCGGCAGTGCCTGGTCGGCGGTCACGTGCTGACCGACCTTGTACATGTCACCCGAGGAGCGCGGCAGCTTCGCCCCGACTCCGGCGTAGACGTACTGGATCAGGCCCGAGGAGTCGAACCCGACCGTCGTGGCACCCGGTCCCAGTGCCGAGTGTCGGCCCGTTGATGTCGCCGCCGGCCCACGAGTAGGGCACGCCGCGCTGGGCGAGCCCGCGGTCGATCACGATCTTGACGTACTGATCGCGGCTGACCGGCGCGGCGCTCGCCGTGGTCGGCACCAAGGCCGGGATCGCCAGCAGCATCGCCAGGCTGATCGCGAAGGCGTAGAACCTCTTCATTTCAACTTCACCTCTCCGGGCGCACTGGTCGCTTAGGTAGCGAACATCGGCCCTTACTCATCCCCCATGCGAGCACCGGGAGCAAACCCGGTCTCGTTCACAAGAGTCACTACCGTCACTTCTACAGCAAACAGAGGGCGCGAGGCTACCCGGTTTTGCCGCTGTACAGGCGTTTTGTCCGAACCGTGACGCAACGGTGTCCGAAGCGCTGTCCAATGTTGGCCGAACAGTTGCGATTTCGAACGGCGCGTCCGCTGTCTCGTTGACTCCCAGCGTGTTTGGGAACCCGGGCTTCCGAAGGCGGGTTGTCTCCTATGCTGATCGCCATGGCGCTGGCCGGAGTCGAGGTGTATGCCGACATCGCTGCGCCCGTCGGACAGGTATGGGACCTGGTCAGTGACATCAGCTTGATGCCGGCTTTCAGCACCGAACTTCAAAGCGTCGAATGGGTCGACGGATTCGACGAGCCGGGCCTGGGTGCGCAGTTCCTCGGCACCAACCGGCATGATGCCATCGGTGTCTGGACGACCCGATCCCACATCACCGAGTTCGATCCGCCGCGGGCCTTCGAGTGGGCCGTCGGCAATCCCGACGGACCCGCCGCCGTCTGGCGGTTCGACCTGGCGTCAGCAACCGACGGGACACGGCTGCGCTACTCCGCCCGCCTGGGGCCGGGAAAGTCCGGTGTCACGATGATGATCGAGCGTCGAGCCCGACCAAGCCGAGGCGATCGTCGAGCGCCGGATGCGCCAGTGGGTCGGCGGGAATGGAAGCCGTCTTGGCCGGGGTGAAGACCCTCGCGGAGTCCCGGAGCCTAGGACCGGCCTAGGACCGTTCGCGGACCCGGTAGGTCGACGGCCAGGACTTCCTGGTGTCGTCGCCGGTGAGTGGCGTTCCCATACCGCCGACCTTGACGTCGTAGGCCTCCTTGCCGGCGCCCACCTCGCGGTCGGCGTGCTGCTGGGCCAGGTAGTACAGCTCGTCGATGGCGGCCTCGCTGTAGGCGACGAACGAGGTCTGGCGAACGACGTTGTCGGGCACCGTCATCTTGTCGGGCAGGATGCGCGACGCCAGCGCTGCCAGCCGCCATGAATGCGAACGGGATGACCCAGTAGCAGACGAACGACAGCGGAGTCCTGGTGTCGAGGATCGTCGCGTCGCCCTGGACGATCGGCGGGATGGCCGAGGAGATCGTCATCCCCGCGAACGCGGCGACCCAGATCCAGGTCAGCAGTGTGGTGATTCGGGCGAACGGTTCGCTGTTGACCACCTCGTCGGGCCGGCCCACCGCGGCGAACTCGCGGACGAACGGCTTGCCGACCAGCAGGCCCACCAGCGTCACGAGAAAGATCCCGAGGTTGCTCAGCGGCTGCATCCACCGCTCCATGAACGCCTGGCTGAGCACGAACGTCAGGATCGTCAGCACCGAGAACGTGGCCGACCGCCCCGATTTCGAAGGTGAAGCCGGGCACTTTCTTGGTTCGACCGAGCACCAGGCCGGCGACGGCGACCGCCAGTGCCACCACGACGGCGGTCTCGAACGGGACGTTGCCGACCAGCACCCAGTACACGATCCACGGCGCGAAGCCGATGAGGACACCCACGGCTGTCGAGTGTAGGGCGGTGCCGCCTGCGGGTACTCGACGCCGTGAGCGAAACCAGCCAGCGCCAACTCGGCGAGTCCGACAGCCCCATCGAGGACGAACTCGAAGAGGCGTTCAACCGCATGGTCGACGAGGGCAGCCAGCGCCTGCACCGCACCTGGCGCGAAGTACTGGTGACCGGCTTCTTCGGTGGCACCGAGGTCGCGATGGGCGTGCTGGCCTATCTGTCCGTGCTCGCCGAGACCCACAACCAGCTGCTGGCCGGCGTGGCGTTCTCGATCGGCTTCCTGGCACTGCTGCTGGGCCGCAGCGAGCTGTTCACCGAGGGGTTCCTGGTGCCGGTGACGACGGTCGCCGCGAAACGGGCGAGCGTTGCCCAGCTGCTCAAGCTGTGGAGCGGCACGCTGGTGGCCAACCTCGTCGGCGGCTGGGTGATCATGTGGCTGATCATGGCGGCGTTTCCGAAGCTGCATGACCAGACCATCGAGTCGGCGTCGCACTTCGTCACCGCACCGCTGTCGCTGCAGAGCCTGTCGCTGGCCGTGCTCGGCGGGATGGTCATCACGCTGATGACCCGGATGCAGCACGGCACCGACTCGGTACCCGGCAAGATCGCCGCCGCGGTGGCCGGCGCGTTCCTGCTGGCGGGCCTGCAGCTGTTCCACTCGATCCTGGACTCGCTGCTGATCTTCGGTGCGCTGGCCACCGGAGACGCGCCGTTCGGTTACTTCGACTGGCTCGGATGGTTCGCGTACACCGTCGTCGGCAACATCGTCGGCGGGCTCGTCCTGGTGACGCTGCTGCGGCTGCTGAGAAGCAAGGAACGGCTGAAGGACGAGCGCCGGCAGATGGAGCAGGTCTGAGCGGCGGAGCGCGCTCCTACTACCCGGCGCCGCTGAGGACCAGCATCGCGACGTGAAGTGACGTCCGGGACTCGGCGTCGTCGAGATCCAGCCCGATGATCCGCTCCAGCGCATCCAGCCGCGAGTACAGCGTCGGTCGCGACATGTGCAGCGTGCGGGCCAGCTCCGCCTTGTTGCCGCCGGCTTCCAGGAAGCTGCGCAGCAGATCGAACGCCTCGTCGCCGTGCGCCGCCCGATGAGCGAGCAGCCCGCCCAGCTCGGTCTCGGCGAAGGCCTGCACCCGCGGATCGGACCGGATCAGCGAGATCAGCCCCCGCAGCCGCACATCGGCGGCGCGATGAAAAGCCTTGTCGTGCAACGGCATCGACATGGCGACCTCGGCGACGTGCCCCGCCTCCCGTAACCCGCCGACGGCATCGACGAGTCGGCTGGACTCCGGGCCGACGCCGATCACGCAGTCGCTGACCCCGTCGAGCCGGGTGACCGCACGGCGGATCTCCGCACAGAGCTCGCCGAGCACTGCTTCGAGCGATCCGGCCCGGCCCCCGATCCGCTGCGGTGCGAGCACCAGGTCGATCTGCCCGTCGTCGCGAGTGGCGGCCAGGCCGGTATGGCCGGCCGAGCGCACGGCGTGCATCATCGCGTCCAGGGTCCGGACCCGCCGTTGCTGCACCACCACCTGATCGGCGGCAGTGCCCTCCCGAAGGCGCACCGCCATCGGCACGTAGGCCAGCGCGGGCCGCAACCCCAGCGCGTGCGCCCGCGCGGTCGCCTCGGCCTCGTCGGCGATGCGGCCCCGGCGCAGATCGTCGACCAGGCCGCTCTGCGCCCGAAGCTCCAGGGAACGTGCGGTTCTGCTCGACCATCCGGTGCAGCGCCAGCGCCTGGGCCGCACGCTCCAGCGTCGTCACGGTCCGGGAGTCGGCGCCGGCGATCTCCGGGGCGATCAGCCGTCCCCACACCTCGCGGTACGGGCCCACCGGGCGCGCCGTCCACGAGTCCTCCGCCGCCAGCCGCGAACGACGCTCCCAGTCCGCCAGCAGCACGGCCGTCGGTGTGTCCCGCGCGGCGAAGGACAGCACCTGCCGGTTGAGGTCCTCCAGAACCACCGGCGTCTCGAGCATCTCGGCGGTGGCCGCGACGATCTGCTCGATCGAGGCGCGGCGCATGCTCAGCGCGGTGAACGCCTCGTGCACGCGCTGGGCGTAGGCCACCTCGGCGTACTGGTCGGCGACGATGCGGCGGTGGACCTCCTCGGTGACGTCGATGAAGCGCACCCGGCGATGCAGCACGATCACCGGCAGTCCGAGTCCGGCGCAAGCGGCCAGCGCCGATTCGGGTATCGCGTCGACGTGCAGGCCGAGTTCGATCACCACGCCGACGGCCCCGGCCTTGGCCAGCGCCTGGCAGGTAGTCGTCCCGGCGCGGCGGGATCGGCCAGCGGCTGCCCGGTGGTGAGCACCAGCTCCCCGCCGGTCAGCAGGCCGGAGAGGTCGGCGAGGTCACTGACGTGCACCCAGCGCACGGGCTGGTCCAACGGACCGTCACAGACGACCTCCGGCTGCCCCGCCCGCAGCGCCGGTAGGTCGAGGATCTCGCGAAGTGTCGGCTGCACTTACATAGTGTAAGAGTCCAGCGGCAAATCCATACAATCTGTCGGCCCATCAGAAGGCTGCCCGCGGCCAGAATCGAAGCATGACCCTCGCAGCGCCCCACACCCGCGTCCGCACCATCGCCCACTGGGCCGGCGGCAAGACCTTCGCCGGCAGCAGCGACCGGACCGCCCCCGTCACCAACCCCGCCACCGGCCAGGTCACCGGCCAGGTCGCGCTGGCCGACGTCGCCGACGCGCGCGCCGTCATCGAGGCCGCGCGCGCGGCCTTCCCCGCCTGGCGCGACACCTCGCTCGCCAAGCGCACCACGATCCTCTTCGCGTTCCGCGAACTGCTCAACGCCCGCAAGCAGGAGCTGGCCGCCATCATCACCGCCGAGCACGGCAAGGTGCTCTCCGATGCGCTCGGCGAGGTCAGCCGCGGCCAGGAAGTCGTCGAATTCGCCTGCGGCATAGCCCATCTGCTCAAGGGCGGGATGACCGAGAACGCCTCGACCAACGTCGACGTCGCCTCGATCCGTCAGCCGCTCGGCCCGGTGGCGGTCATCTCCCCGTTCAACTTCCCGGCCATGGTGCCGATGTGGTTCTTCCCCGTCGCCATCGCCGCCGGCAACACCGTGGTGCTCAAGCCGTCCGAGAAGGACCCGTCGGCCGCGCTGTGGATCGCCAACCTGTGGGCCGAGGCCGGCCTGCCCGCCGGCGTCTTCAACGTCCTGCAGGGCGACAAGGTCGCCGTCGACGAGCTGCTGACCAACCCGGCGATCAAGGCCGTCTCGTTCGTCGGCTCCACCCCGATCGCGCAGTACGTCTACTCCACCGGCACGCTGCACGGCAAGCGCGTCCAGGCCCTCGGCGGCGCCAAGAACCACGCGGTGATCCTGCCCGACGCCGACCTCGACCTGGCCGCCGACGCCATGGTCAACGCCGGCTTCGGCTCGGCCGGCGAGCGCTGCATGGCCATCTCGGCGGCGGTCGCCGTCGGCCCGATCGCCGACGAGCTGGTCGCCAAGATCGCCGAGCGCACCAGGACGCTGAAGATCGGCGACGGCACCGAGGATTCCGACATGGGCCCGCTGGTCACCAAGGTGCACCGCGACAAGGTGGCCTCCTACATCGACGCCGGCGAGGCCGACGGCGCGACCATCGTCGTCGACGGTCGCAGCGTCGTCGGCCGAACGGCGGCGAGGACGGCTTCTGGCTGGGCCCGACGCTCATCGACAACGTCACCCCCGACATGAGTGTCTACACCGACGAGATCTTCGGCCCGGTGCTCTCGGTCGTGCGGGTGGACACCTACGACGAGGCGCTGGAGCTGATCAACTCCAACCCGTACGGCAACGGCACCGCGATCTTCACCAACGACGGTGGCGCGGCCCGCCGCTTCCAGAACGAGGTCGAGGTCGGCATGGTCGGCATCAACGTGCCGATCCCGGTGCCGACGGCCTACTACAGCTTCGGCGGGTGGAAGGCGTCGCTGTTCGGCGACACCCACGCCCACGGAACCGAGGGCGTGCACTTCTTCACCCGTGGCAAGGTGGTCACCAGCCGGTGGCTCGACCCCAGCCACGGCGGCATCAATCTCGGCTTCCCCCAGAACAACTGAGCCCGAAAAGAAGCAGGCGCCATGACTGCAACCACCTCACACCTCCTGCCCAACGGCCAGGACCTCGACACCGCCCGTGCCGAGGCCGCCCGCGCCTACGAACTCGACCGCGAGCACGTCTTCCACTCGTGGTCGGCGCAGGCCCAGATCAAGCCGATGACGATCGTCGCCTCCGAGGGCTCCTACGTCTGGGACGGTGAGGGCAACAAGCTGCTGGACTTCTCCGGCCAGCTGGTGTTCACCAACATCGGCCACCAGCATCCGAAGGTGGTCGCGGCCATCGCCGAGCAGGCGGCCAAGCTGTGCACCATCGCGCCGCAGCACGCCAACGCGGCGCGCTCGGAGGCCGCGCGCCTCATCGCCGAGCGCACCCCCGGTGACCTGAACCGGGTGTTCTTCACCAACGGCGGCGCCGACGCCGTCGAGCACGCCGTGCGGATGGCCCGGCTGCACACCGGCCGGCGCAAGGTGCTCTCCCGCTACCGCTCGTACCACGGCGGCACCGACACCGCGATCAACCTGACCGGTGACCCGCGGCGCTACCCCAACGACTACGGCAGCGCCGGCGTCGTGCACTTCAACGGCCCGTTCCTGTACCGCTCGTCGTTCTACTCCGAGAACGAGCAGCAGGAGTCCGAGCGCGCCCTGGACTACCTCGAGCGCCTCATCGCCCACGAGGGCCCGGCGACGATCGCCGCGATCATCCTGGAGTCGGTGCCCGGCACCGCCGGCATCATGGTGCCGCCGCCCGGATACATGGCCGGCGTGCGGGAGATCTGCGACCGCCACGGCATCGTGTTCATCGCCGACGAGGTGATGGCCGGCTTCGGGCGGACCGGAAAGTGGTTCGCCATCGACCATTTCGACGTGGTGCCCGACCTCATGACGTTCGCCAAGGGCGTCACCTCCGGCTACGTGCCGCTCGGTGGCGTGGCCATCAACGACGCCATCTACGCGACGTTCGCCGACCGCGCCTACCCGGGCGGGCTGACCTACTCCGGGCACCCGCTGGCCTGTGCGGCCGCGGTCGCGACCATCAACGCGATGGAAGACGAGGGCATGGTCGCCAACGCCGCCCGGCATCGGCGAGAAGGTGCTCGGCCCCGGACTGCACGAGCTGGCGCAGCGCCACCCCTCGGTGGGCGAGGTGCGCGGGCTCGGCGTGTTCTGGGCCATCGAACTCGTCGCCAACCAGGCGACCCGCGAACCGTTGGCGCCCTACGGAGGTTCCAGCGCGGCGATGAACGCCGTCATCGCCGCGTGCAAGTCCGGCGGCCTGCTGCCGTTCGCCAACTTCAACCGGATCCACGCGGTGCCGGCGTGCAACATCACCGACGCCGAGGTCGCCGAGGGGCTGGCGCATCCTGGACAAGGCACTCGACGTCGCCGACACCTACGTCACCGGCTGAGGGTCACCGCCCGTCAGTACGGTGAGGTGTGTTGGGTCAGGACGAACAGCACCAGGCCCATGCACAGCAGGATGTTCAGCGCCACGACCACTCCGGCGAGGACCATCAGCCAACTGGTGCAACGCCGTTGGGCGCGACCACGTTTGGAGCGGCGCTTTTCGTTGAGCAGCTCGGTCACCGTCAGGGCGAAGCCGACGTCGACCAGTTCGTCCTCGGTGGCAGGCCGCCCCATGGCGATCTGGCGGATCCGCTCGGGCGCCATTCCGACACCGACTTCGGCGAAGCTGCGGCTCATCTGTCGGGACTGCCTGCGGCTGACCGACCGCTGCCCCAGCCACACCGGGGTCGACCAGGCCGTCATAACTGGTGGAGCTTAGTTCCGGTCGACGGTCGGCGTACCGGTATTGACGGGGTGGAACTAGCGATGCACCGCTGACTCATCGCCGCCGAACTCCTTGCGTAACGCCACTTTGAGCACCTTGCCTGTGGCATTGCGGGGCAACTCGGCCAGGTACTCGACTCGCGTTGGGCACTTGAAGTGTGCCAACCGTTCCCTGGCGTAGCCGATCAACTCGTCGGCGGTCACTTCGGCGCCGTCGTTGATGACAACTACGGCGATCGGGGTCTCTTCCCATTTGGGATGCGGTACGCCTACCACCGCGACCTCGCGGACTGCCGGGTGCCGGTGGAGCACCTGCTCCACCTCAATCGGGTAGACGTTCTCGCCGCCGCTGATGATCATGTCCTTCTTGCGGTCCACGAGCGTGATGAAGCCCTCGTCGTCGACCCGGGCCATGTCCCCGGTGTGGAACCAGCCGCCGCGGAACGCCTCCGCCGTGGCATCGGGCAGCCCCCAGTAGCCGACGAACATGTTCGGCCCGCGCAGGACGAGCTCACCGACCTCGCCCGTGGCAACGTCCCGGTCGTTCTCGTCGACGATCCGGGTCTGCACATAGAACCCCGGCCGACCGATGGACCCCGCCTTCTCTTTGACGTGATCGGCGTCCAGAAGGCTCACCCCGGGAGCTGCTTCGGTCATCCCGAATCCCTCTTGGAAGGGCACGCCCCGGTCTTGGAAGTACTCCAGCACAGGGAGCGGACAGGGCGCTCCGCCGGTGACCGCAAGTTCGAGTGCGGACAGGTCGTAGGTCTCGAAGTCGGGCACGGTCATCAGCGCGGACCACATGACCGGGACGAGGAATTGCAGGGTGACACGTTCCTTCGCCATTGTCGCCAGCGTTTCCCGGGGATCGAACGCCGGCAAGACGATAACGGTCCCGCCGACGTAGAAGAGCGGCAGAGTGTGCACCCCCAGGGCTCCGATGTGAAACATCGGCGCGACGGTGACGGTGCGATCGGTATCGCGTAGTCCTCGACCGACCGTGAGGTTGTTGACAACGTGCCAGAAGAGATTGTCGTGCGTGAGCATGACGCCCTTCGGACGGCCGGTGGTGCCGGATGTGTACATCAGCATTGCGACATCACCGCCGGCCACCCGCATGTCGAGTGCCCCCGGGGCGCCCGAGTCGAGCAGAGTTTCGTAGTCAGCCTCGTCGTCGGACGGGTTGCCGCCGACCGTCACGCCGAGGCGTACCCGCACGCCCCCGCCGCGGAGGGCGTTACGGGCCAGCTGCGACAGCGATCCCGACCAGACGAAGACGTCGGCGCCGGAGTCGGCCAACAGATACGTGATCTCCGGCGGGGCCAGCCGGAAGTTGATGGGGACGAAGATCGCCCCGAGTTTCGCGGTGGCGAAGAGTAATTCGAGGAAAGGCGCGCCGTTGTACTGAAGGCTGGCCACCCGGTCGCCCTGACGCACACCACGGTCGCGCAGCGCGGATGCCAGCCTGTCGGTGCGCCGATCGAAGTCGGCGTAGCTGATGCGACGTTCTGCGTCGATGATCGCGACGTGGTCGCCTGAGTAGAAGGCCCGCCGGGTGATCCAGTGTCCGATTCCACCGATCGACCTCGTGAACGTCCCGCATGTCCATGACCCACCCCTGGTCGAAGTTCGACCCATTATCGACCAGCGACTCACACGGGGAGGCCGAAAACGCGGCTACAAACCCGGCTGGTCCTCGATGATGCCGAGCCAGATCTGCGCGGCGTCGATGGCCACCTTCTCGCTGATGAACGCGTGCTGGGTGCCGGTGTAGATGTCGCGGAACGCGCGCTCCAGCCGGGTGCCCTCCCGGATCGACGTGGTGCCCGCGGCCAGGTGCGCCCACTCGGCGCAGCGCCGCGCGACGTCGGTGGCGTAGACGGCCGCCGCGCGCATGTCCGCGCGCAGCGTCGGGGTCAGATCCTCCCCCGACGCGACGACCGCCTCGGCGGTGGTGAAGGCGTCCAGGATCAACAGGCGTGCCGCCCGCCAGGCCGAGACGTTCAGCGCCAGGTCCTTCTGGAAGGTCGGCCGGCTGGCCAGCGAGGCCATGTCGCTCATCCGGAACTTCGTGGCGGCAAGTTCCTGGACGTCGTCGAGCATGCTCTTGGCCACGCCCAGCGCCCATGACGCGTGGCCGGCGGCCGTCACCGGCATCAGCCCCATCCGGGTGGCCGGCGAGCTACCCCGATGCGGCGTGCGCGAGAACAGCGGGAAGGTGCGGGCCTGCGGCACGAACACGTCCTCGACGCTGTAGTCGTAGGAGCCGGTGGCCTTCAGGCCCTGCACATGCCAGCCGTCCTTGAAGATGATCTCGTCGCGAGGAATGACGGCCACCTGCATCTCGGGCATACCGTCGGCGGCCCAACGCATCTCGCCGTTCTCCATGGGAAAGAAGCCGGCGCAGACGTACTCGGCGTGCCCGGTGCCCGACCCGAAACTCCACGATCCGGTGACCCGGTATCCGCCGTCGACGACGACGCCCTGCCCGTTGGGAAAGAACTGCCCACCCATCGTCACGTGGTTGGCGTTCGCGGTGAACACGTCGGCGAAACCCTCGTCCGGCAGGTAGGCGGCCACGGCGAACGACGACGGCAGGTTCGCGATACCGATCCAACCGAAGGAGCCGTCCTGCCACGCCATCTCGATCCAGGTCTCGATCATCTCGGCGAACGTCGGCTCGACACCGCCCGCTTCGATGGGGTTGAAGGACGACATCAGGCCGCTGTCCCACATCTCCTCGACGATCGCCGGGGACAGCGTGCGCAGCTGCTCGGAGTCGGCGGCCTGGCCGGCCACCAGATCGCGCATGCCGCGGGCCACGGCCAGCACCTGGTCCCCCGCGCTCGAGTGTCGACGTCATTGTCGTTCTCCGATCTTGTTGCGGCGGCGATGCACGGCCAGTGAACAACTCTGGAAAACTGTATAGACCTGTTGGGTCAGTGGGGCAAGAAACGACTACCACTCGAGGTCGCCGGCGGCGACGGCGGCGGCCGTACGTCCGGGCGCCGACTGATAGCTCCAGTAGAGATTGGTGTGCGCGATCACCTGCGCCGGCGGCGGCGCTCCCCACTGGCTGAGCGTCCTCGGTGGTGTGCGCGTCGGAGACCAGGGTGACGTCGTAGCCGCGGGTGAACCCGCCGTGGATCGTGCAGCGCACGCACTGATCGCTCTGGGCTCCGGTCACCACCAGGTGGCCGACCTGGAGTCCGGCGAGCACCGACTCCAACGCGGTGCCTTCGAACGCGTCGCCGAAGTTCTTGCCGATCACCGGCTCGGCATCGGTCGGAGTCAACTCGGGAACGATCTGCCACGCGTCGCTGCCTTCGGGAAGGTCGTCGTCGGCGTGCTGGACCCAGATGACCGCGACGCCGTCCGCGCGGGCGCGGTCGACCACCGTCGCGATGGTCGCAACCACCCGGTCGCGTTCGTGGGCGCGGGCCACGACGTCGTTTTGGACGTCGATGACGAGCAGGGCGGTGTGCGGCCGGTTCTCGAGTGTCGTCATGTCTTTCGAGGGTAGCGGCCGCTCGACGCGCACCACGTCCGCTGATGGGCCATAGTTCACATGAGGGACTCGTGCGCCTCGCCTCGCTGAAACACGGCGATGCGACACTGCGGTCCTCAGCAGCTGTCCAGAAGCAGGGAGCAGGCAATGACCGACGTGGTGAACGTGGGAAATCTCGATCCCGCGGCATCGGCCGCGCCCATACCCCACGAGCACAGCCGCACCGGTCTGTCGGCCGACGCGCTGCGCCGCGGGATCAGCGACCACCTCACCTTCTCGATCGCCCGGCCCGCCTCCGCCCTGACCGCCGAGCACTACTACCGGGCCCTGGCCCTGGCGGTGCGCGACCGGATGCAGCAGCGCTGGATGGCCACCACCCAGGACTGGCTCGAGGAGTCCAACAAGGTGACCTGCTATCTGTCGGCCGAGTTCCTGATGGGCCCCCAGCTCGGCAACAACCTGCTGAACCTCGGCATCGAGGCCCAGGCCCGCGAGGCGCTGGCCGCGCTGGGCCAGGAGCTCGACGAGATCGTGGCGTGTGAAGAGGAGCCCGGCCTGGGCAACGGCGGCCTGGGCCGGCTCGCCGCCTGTTACCTCGACTCGCTGGCGACCCTCGAACGCCCGTCGATCGGGTACGGGATCCGCTACGAGTTCGGCATCTTCGACCAGGAGATCCACGAGGGCTGGCAGGTCGAGAAGACCGACAACTGGCTGGTGCGCGGAAACCCCTGGGAGATCGACAAACCCGACGCCAGCTACATCGTCAACTGGGGCGGGCACACCGAGCAGTACGAGGACCTCGCCGGCCATCACCGCGTGCGCTGGATCCCGCAGCAGGTGATCAAGGGCGTCTCCTACGACACACCCGATCCAGGGATACGGCGTCAACACCTGCAACACGCTGACCCTGTGGAGCGCCCGGTCCGTCGAGTCCTTCGCGCTGGAGGCCTTCAACACCGGCGACTTCTACAAGGCCGTCGAGGAGGAGGTCGTCGCCGAGAAGGTCTCGAAGGTGCTCTACCCCAACGACGAACCGGATGCGGGCAAACGTCTTCGGCTGCAACAGCAGTACTTCTTCGTGTCGTGCTCGCTGCAGGACATCCTGCGCATCCACACCGAGCGGGCCGGCCTGCCGCTGTCAGCCCTGCCGGACAAGTGGGCCATCCAGCTCAACGACACCCACCCGTCGATCGCGGTGGCCGAGCTGATGCGTCTGCTCATCGACGACCACCACCTGGGCTGGGACGAGGCGTGGGCGATCACCGTCGAGACCTTCGCCTACACCAACCACACGCTGCTGCCCGAGGCGCTGGAAACCTGGCCGCTGGGCATCTTCGGCGAATCCCTGCCCCGGCACCTGGAGATCATCTACGAGATCAACGACCGCTTCCTCGACGAGGTGCGAGCACGGTTCCCCGGCGACGAGGACCGCATCGCGCGGATGTCGCTCATCGGCGAGGACCACGGCAAGTGCGTGCGGATGGCACACCTGGCCACCGTCGGCAGCCACGCGATCAACGGTGTGGCGGCGCTGCACTCGGAGTTGCTGAAAGCCAGTGTGCTCAAAGACTTCTACGAGATGTGGCCGGAACGGTTCGGCAACGTGACCAACGGTGTGACGCCGCGACGGTTCATGGCCCTGTCCAACCCGGGACTGCGGGCGCTGCTCGACGACACCATCGGCGACGGCTGGTTGACCGACCTCGACCAGCTGCGCCGGCTGGAGGACTTCGTCGAGGACCCGGCGTTCCGGCAGCGCTGGCGAGAGGTCAAGCGGGCCAACAAGAGGCGGCTCGCCGAGTTCGTGCACTCCACCACCGGCATCGAGCTGGACCACACCTGGATGTTCGACATCCAGGTCAAGCGGATCCACGAGTACAAGCGCCAGCACCTCAACGCCCTGCACATCATCACGCTGTACAACCGGCTCAAGCAGAACCCCGGCTTACGCGATCGCGCCCCGCGCGTTCATCTTCGGCGGCAAGGCCGCGCCCGGCTACTTCATGGCCAAGCGGATCATCAGGCTCATCACCGCCGTCGGCGCGACGGTGAACAACGATCCCGACGTCAACCGCTTCATGAAAGTGGTGTTCCTGCCGAACTTCAACGTGCAGAACGCGCATCTGATCTACCCGGCGGCCAACCTCTCCGAGCAGATCTCGACCGCCGGCAAGGAGGCCTCGGGCACCGGCAACATGAAGTTCATGATGAACGGCGCGCTGACCATCGGAACCCTCGACGGCGCCAACGTCGAGATCCGCGAGGAGGCCGGCGCGGAGAACTTCTTCCTGTTCGGGCTGACCGTGGACGAGGTCGAGCGGATCAAGGCCGAGGGCTACCGGCCGGCGAGCTACATCGAGCGCGATCCGGAGCTGGCCGAGGTGCTCGAACTGATCCTGCAGGGTGTGTTCACCCACGGCGACACCGAGGTCCTGCGGCCCGTGGTGGACAACCTGATTCACCACGACCCGTTCCTGGTGCTGGCCGACTACCGGTCCTACGTCGACTGCCAGGCCAAGGTCAGTGCCGCCTGGCAGGACGACGACACCTGGTCGCGGATGTCGATCATCAACGCCGCGCGCAGCGGGAAGTTCTCGTCCGACCGCGCGATCGCGGAGTACTGCGACGAGATCTGGAACGTCGACCCGATGCCGGTGGACCTGTAGCCAGTCGGCACGACACCTGCGACAGTGTCGGTGTGTACGACGAACACCGGGACGCCAACCGGGCGATGTGGGACGAACGGTCCCCCGCGCACGCCGCCTCACCGGACTACGCGGTGCAGCAGCTGATCGCCGACCCCAACCGGCTCTCCGACGTCGTCCGGTTCGACGTGCCCCGACTGGGCGCCATCTCCGGTCTGCGCGGTGTCCATCTGCAGTGCCACATCGGGACCGACACGATCTCGCTGGCCCGACTCGGGGCGCGCATGACCGGCCTGGACTTCTCCGCGTGCCGCCCTGGCGATCGCCCGTGATGATCGCGCAGTCCGCCGGCGTCACCGTCGACTATGTCGAGTCCGACGTCTACGAGGCGCCGGAGGTGTTGGGCCGCAACGTGCTTCGACCTGGTCTACACCGGTGTCGGCGCCCTCGTGTGGCTACCCGACGTCCGGCGCTGGGCCGACGTGGTGGCGCAACTGCTGCGCCCCGGCGGCCGGTTGTTCCTGCGGGAGGGCCATCCGGTGCTGTGGGCGCTGGACGAGACGCGCACCGACGCGGTCGCGTTCGGCATACCCGTACTTCGAGCACACCGAGCCGATGCGGTTCGACGCCTCGGGGACCTACGTGGAGACCGACGCGGTGTTCACCAACACCGAGTCCCGCGAGTGGAACCACGGGATGGGCGAGATCATCACCGCGATCCTCGACGCCGGCCTGAACCTGACCATGTTCGTCGAACACGACTCGGTGCCGTGGGAGGCGCTGCCCGGGCAGATGACCGAGTCCGACGGCGAGTGGCGTCTGACCGAACACGGCGACCGGGTGCCGCTGAGCTACACCCTGCAGGCCGTCAAACCCTGAGCTAAGGCTCGATGACCACCTTGATCGCCCCGCTGGTGCGGTCGGCGGCGACCCGGAACGCCTCGGCCGCGTCGTCGAGCGGGAAGCGGTGGGTGATGACCGTGGCGGCGATCTGCGGGTCGGCGGCCAGGACAGCGGCGGCCTGGGCGAACTCGTGCCCACCGCGGCCGCAGTCGTAACACATGCAGCCGACCAGGGTGAGCTCCTTCATCATCACCGGCACGCCGGGCAGCGCCAGGTTGTCGTGCGCGACCCCGACCAGGGCTACCCGGCCCGCGGGGGCGGCGTGGTTGATGCAGGTGGCCAGCGACGACTCGGTGCCTGCCGATTCGACGACCACCTCGTACTCGCCGTTCGGCGTTCCGGCGCCGAGCCGTTCGCCGGCCGCCTTCTGGTGTGGATGACGCGCTTCGAGATCAACGTCCAGACCCATGGCCTTCGCTGCGGCGACCGCGAGCAGCCCGATGCTGCCACCGCCGACGACGAGCACCCGTTCGCCCGGGACGACCGACACTCTGGCGCAGGGCATGCCACGACACCGCCAGCGGTTCGACCAGCGATGCGTTCGCGACCGGCAGGCCGTCCGGTAGCGGCACCAGGCATTCCGGCTGAACAGCGACACGGTCGGCGAGGCCACCGTCCAGCGTCACGCCCAGAAGGCGTTGGTTCCGACAGCGCTGCGGGGCACCGAGCAGGCATTGGTCGCACGTGCCGCAGCGCATGGTCGGCTCGACGCAGTACGCGGTGCCGTCGATCGTCCCGGCGAACTCATGGCCGATGGTGGCCGGAAGACTCCACGACAGCAATGTCAAGTCGCTGCCGCAGATGCCGACCGCACCGACGTCCAGCACCGGCCAGTCACCCGAAGGCTCGTCGACCTGCACGACGGTTGGCTCACCGTGGATCGAACGGACAGCGCGCATCGGCTGATTGTGCCCTACGGTGCTGTGGTCGGCGTCAGAGGGGGCCGCTGAGTCTGCCGAGATTGCTTGCGCGGCATCGAGTCTGCGCCCAGCGCGTGGATTTGGGCCCGCAAGGCGATCTGGGCGCAGACTCGGTGAGCTCCGTACCGGCGAACGCTCAGTAGTGGTAGGTGTCCGACGGCGCGGTGACGTGCACCGCCTGGTCGTCGAACTCCGAAACCTCGATGCCGTAGGCGCGGGCCAGATCGAGGATCTTGTTGGCCCGAGCGATGCGCGGCAGATCCGAGCCGTTGCGGATCTCGCCGCCGTCGCGCTCGTACTCGGCGAAGAACTCCTTGGCCCAGGTGATCTCCTCCTGCGACGGGGAGAGACCTTCGTTGACGGTCGGACACTGGTCCGGGGTCAGGCAGATCTTGCCGGTCATGCCGAACTCGGCCGACACCGCGGTGGCCTCACTGAGCTTGAGCGCGCTCGAGCCCACCGTGGGACCGTCGACCGCACCGGGCAGATGGGCGGCCTTCGCGGCGATGGTGAACCGCGACCGGGCGTAGGCCAGCGTGGCCGGGTTCTCCCCGAAGCCGGTGTCGCGGCGGAAGTCGCCGATGCCGAACGCCAGCCGGAAGGTGCCCTTGGCCGCGGCGATCTCGGTGATGCGCTCCAGGCCCCGGGCGGTCTCCACCAGGGCGACGATGGGCACGTTCGGCAGCCGCTTGGCCGTCTCGGTGACGTGGTCGACGGACTCCACCATCGCCAGCATCACCCCGCCGAGCGTGGACTTCGACAGCGCCTCGATGTCGTCGGCCCACCACGGTGTGCCGAAGCCGTTGATGCGCACCCAGTCGGTGTTGCCGGCGTCGAGCCAGCGCACCACGTTCTCGCGGGCCGCGGCCTTGTCCTTGGGTGCCACCGCGTCCTCGATGTCGAGCACGACGATGTCGGCGCGGGACCGGGCGGCGGGGTCGAACTTGTCGGCCTGGGAGCCGTTGACCAGCAGCCAGCTGCGGGCCAGCACCGGGTCGATGCGGAATCCGACGTCGTGCGGGTCGTGTGAGTCCCATCCACTGGTCTGGTCGTACATCGTGTCGTCCCTGGTGCCTTCCGTACCGCAAATGTGCAGCTTCATAGTGGCAGGGGTGGACGTCGACGCCGACACCAGGTCAGTCAGTGCCCCTGCGCCCGCCGCGGGCGCTACGTTGAGGTGCGGTCGGACGACGAGGAGTGCGCGTGACGCGTGTGGAGACGACAGTGGAGACGCCGGAGCCCTCCCGGTTCTCGCCGCGGCGGATTCCGCTGGAGATTCGCAAGGCCGCCGCCGTCATCGCGATCGCGGTGGTGATGGCGTCGTCGTTCGTCGCGGCCTACACCCTCGCGCTGGGGCAGCCCTTCCCCCGGAACATGCCCGTCGGGGTCGTCGGCGCCGCAGCCGACACCGAGCCACTGATCGCCGCGCTGCAGAGCAGGCCGAGCGAGTTCGACGTCCACGAGTATCCGACCCGCGAGGCCGGGATCACCGCGGTCAACCAACAGCGCATCACCGCCGTCATCGATGCCACCTCGAAGCCGCCGCAACTGCTGCTCTCCAGCGCCAGTGACCCCTCCGGCGCCCGCGCCCTGACCCAGCTGGACCAGACCCAGCCGGGTCAGTTCGTGCTGCCGATCGTCGACCTGCACCCGCTGCCCACCTCGGACCCGGCCGGCCTGGCGACGTTCTATCTCGTCATCGCCGCCACCATCCTGGGCTTCATCACGATGTTCCAGCTGCGCGCCAACGTCAAGACGCTGTCCCTGCGACGCTGGCTGGCCTGCCTGGTGAGCCTTGCCGTAATAGGCGGCGCCGCATTGTCTTTCGTGGCCGGGCCGGTGCTGCACGCTCTGCAGACCTCGTTTCCGCAACTGTGGCTGCTGACGTCGCTGCAGATCGCGGTCGCCGCGGCGTTCAACTCCACCATGTTGGTCTGGATGCACCGCTGGGCGATCATCCCCACCTGGGTGGTGTTCATCCTGCTCGGCAACACCTCATCGGGCGGGGCGGTGTCGGCATCGCTGCTGCCGCAGCCGTTCGCGTTCCTCAACCACGCGCTGCCGAGCGGGGCGACCGTCTCGGCGATCCACGCGGCGACGTACTTCCCGCAAAGCCAGCGGCCGCTGCCGTTCATCGTCCTGGGCCTGTGGCTGGTGGCGTGCCTGACGGCGTTGATCGTCTCCTCGCGCAGACTCGGTCGCTCGCCGGCGGCGTGACGCCATAGGCTGACAGCATGGTCGAAGCCGGTCGCATCACGTCCGTCTGGCGCTATCCGGTGAAATCGATGGCCGGCGAGCGGGTCCCGTTCGCCGACGTCAGCGCGTTGGGTGTGCACGCCGACCGGACGTGGGCCGTGCGCGACGTCGAACACGACACCACCACCGGCGCCAAGAAGCTGCCCGGTCTGCTGTGGTGCACGGCGCGCTACGCGCAGACCCCGGCCGCCGACGCCGGCCCCGGACATGCACCCGAAGTGCTCATCGGATTCCCCGACGGCCGCGAGTTCTCCAGCTCAGACCCCGGCGTGCACCGCGCGTTGTCGGAATACGTGGACCACGACGTCGAGTTGCGGGCCCTGCCGCCGATCTCCGAGCGCCAGCAGTACCGCACCCCGATGGCCACCAAGACCGACCTTCGCGTCGTGTTCGGCCTCGAGGACGACGAGCCGTTGCCCGACCTGTCGATGTTTCCCGTCCGCAAGCTCGCCGAGATCACCCGCTACGCCACACCCGTCGGCAGTTACGTGGACGCCTATCCGGTGCACATTCTCACCGCGCAGAGCCTGGCCGCCATGGCAGCACTGGCGCCGGACTCCGATTTCGACGAGCGCCGGTTCCGGCCCACCCTCGTCGTGGACTCCCCCGCGACCTCCGACCATCCGGAGTGGGACTGGTGCGGCGGCGTGCTGCACGGCCCGCACGCCGATCTGCAGCCGCTGATTCCGACCATCCGGTGCGTGATGCCGTCCCACGAGCAGCCGCAGCTCAAGCGCGACCGTGACATCACCCGCGCCATCGCCGCCCACTCGCGGCGGTGCCTCGGTGTCTACGGCAACGTCGTCAAGCCCGGCCGGATCGCCGAGGGCGACGTGCTGGTGTTGGAGCCGCCGGCCCGGCCGGTCACCGAGTCCGGGGTGGTCAAGGTCAAGCGCGCGGTGATGCGCGCGGTAGCCGCCGCCATCCCCAACGGAGGAAGGAACTAGATATGCGTCACGCCGTGGGTGTCGTCGGTGTCCTGGTCGCCCTGTTCGGCCTGCTGTTCACCCTGCAGGGGTTCGGCGCCGTCCAGGGCAGCCCGATGAGCAACACCACGACGTGGTCGGTGCTCGGACCGATCATCGCGCTGATCGGGGTGGGCCTGGCCGTCGTCGGCTGGCGACGCCGTTAGACCGAATAGATCCAGTACAGGGTCAGGATGATCGCGGCGACCACGTAGGTCGACCACAGCACGATGATGGTGGTCCTGCGCGATTCGAACGGCGACATCGACTCCGGGCTGAACTCTTGATCGGTGGGAGGATCCGTATTCATCGGCGCGTTTGTACCCACCGATGGGGCACCTCAAACGTCTTCTACAGATGTCACCCGCCCTTCAAACGCTCCAGTGGCGCCCGTTCCTGATTGCATGGCGCTCGTGCTGCTAGGGATGCGTGCGATGCGATTCGGTGGCTAAGTCGTTCTCGTCTATCCACTGGTCGATGTGGCCAAGGACCTCGGCGAGAGATGAGCCGAAAATCTGCATATGGTCGGCGCTGTGGACTCGACAATTTGCCGTTCGCATAGCGCGGCCGTTTGCCGGGGACTCGGTGGAGATCATGCGATCTTGGTTCCGCCGGTGACGAGCACCGGACCAGTCACCGCTCCGTAGTCGATGCTCGGCCGACGGCGAGACCACGCGCCCGGAGCCGTGACGCGCGAGGCGTCTCCGCCCGTCGGCGCCAGCTGCGACCAGCCTCGACGCGATTCCGCCGAATCGTCGATCTACCTCGTCCGGTGTGCTACTCGGTCAACCCAACGCCTGCGCCGCGTCGCGGATGCCATCGCGCAGCCGATCGCTCGCTGGGTCCATCGAACTCGCCAGGTAGCCGTCGCCCGAGGTTCCCGCGCCTGACACCGAGCTGCGCGCCGTGTCGAGTCCTCGTTGTCGGGAACAGCACCGTGAACAGAACCCGGTTCGACCACGCCCTGTCCGGTGAGGAATTCGGCCTCCTCGGAACGACGACCGCCCCAACGGATACTGGTTCGGCCCGGCAGCCCAACGATGCGTCGGGTTGAGGCCGTCGCACTCATGCACCAGTTTCACGAGGTCCTCGGGATGCAAACGATCAGCGTCGACGTGGAGTCAATCGCCGTTGTCGGGAACATCGTCCGCAACGAGCGGGTCGACCACATCAAGGACGCGGGCGGGCAGATCATCGTGTCGATCAAGATCGCGGGCACGCTGACGCTCGACGACGACGGCAAGGTCTCGCGCTGGATGGAGTACTTCGATCCCACCGAGACCCTTGCGGTGCTGGCCGACAAGGCCGGCCGCCGCGTAGGGGCATGCGGGCCCGACGGGTCGCGCGCTGCGCCACCTGCCGCTCCGTGGGGACCATACAGGTTCGCATTCCGCTTTTCGGGCGAGCAGGCGCTTTTTCAGGTAGTCGAGTTGGTCGCCGTCGAGGGTCAATTGAAGTGTTCTTCGACCAGTCGATGTCACCGCGTGCACAAGCGCTTACGGCAGGCGCAATGAGTTTCGCCGCAACCCGCCGCTACGGAGACGCCACGGCGAAGAGATGCCACTCGCCGGGCACGCCCTTGAGCGCGTGAGTGCCGCGCTCCTCGAATTCGAGCCCTGACCCGATCACGAGGTCGCGCAGTGTGCTGGACACGAGCACCTCGTTCGGCCCGGCTAGCGCACTCACGCGCGCACCGATGTGCACGGCGATCCCGCCGATGTCATCGCCGCGGACCTCGCACTCGCCGGTGTGCAACCCGGCGCGCACCTGGATGCCGAGCGCCTGCACCGCGTCGCGGATCGCCATCGCGCAGCGGATCGCTCGCTGAGGGCCATCGAACATCGCCAGGAAACCGTCGCCCGTTCTGTTCACCTCGCGGCCCCGAAACCGCACGAGCTGCGCCCTGACGACAGCGTCGTGCGCATCGAGCAAGGCATGCCAGTCACGGTCGCCGATCTCGCGCGGCCCGGCGCGTCGAGTCCACGATGTCGGTGAACAGCAGTGTGGCGAGCACCCGATCATCGGCAACGTCGGCCTTTTCGCCGGTGAGGAACTCGGCGACCTCCTGGAAGGACGCACGCCACTGCGGTTCGACGAAGTGATACATGTTGCGCCCCGGCAGCTCAACGTACTTCGCGCCCGGTATGTGATCAGCGACGTACTTGCCCAGCGCGGGCAGGACGATCGGGTCGTCGGTGTGCTGGACGACGAAAGTGGGCACGCGGATTGTCGGAAGAACCGCCCGAACGTCCACTTCGGTCGCCAGAGGCATGACGAGAGCGACAGTCGCGGGGCTCGCCGCCACGCGTTCCATTCGAGCCCATGTCGCGCGGATCTCCTCGTTCCACGGCATATCCGGATTGATCACATGTTGGAACTCGCCCGTCCCCCACATGCTGGCCAAGGCAGCGCGCGCTTCCTCGACAGTTGCTCCATCAGTGCGTTCACCAAACAGATCCGCGTAGCCCTCGAGCACAACCAGCGCGGTAGTACGGGACGGATAGGTTGCGGCGAACAGCGCAGCTGGCGCGAACGCACCGTCGACGAGCGAGACGAGGACTGCCTCGCGGCTCCCGAGATCGTCCAACACCGCGGTGATGCTGTCGGCCCATTGCTCCAAGGTCGGCAGCGCGCCCGGTGTGACGGGATCAGACACTCCCGTGCCCGGCTGGTCGAAGAAGATCAGCCGACCGAGCGACGTCATCGCCTCTACCCACCCCTGCATCGACGGCAGCTCCGGAACGAGCTCACAGCACGTGAACCAGTGGGGGACGACCACGATGTCGCAAGGACCTTCGCGTGACGTGCGATAGGCGACGCGCAAGTCACCGTTGCGCGCGTAACGCGTCTCCGAGAACACGGCGGAAGTCTAAGTCCCAGGGCGCGCGTCGGCAGACGTTTATGCAGCTAAGAGCGTTCCCCTTTCCTGTGTGCTCCGGTCGGGCCTTGGCGGCGGGTGGTCAGACTGTGGCGATCAGGGGTGGACTGTAGCCGATGGTGTTGTGCCACAGTGCAAGCCAATGCTTGGACCAGGGCCAGTGAGTGGGCAGGTGCAGGACTGGTCGGTGTTGCGGGCGGGCCAGCCGGGCCGGGACGTTGAGGATCTGGCGGCGCAGCGTCGAGCCGCGGGCTCGGGTGTGGCGGTCTCCAGCGAGCACACCCGCGGCGCGCAGCAGGTTGTGGGAGATCGCCGCACACAGCACCCAGGCAGAGTTCGCGCCGAAACTACCCGACGGGATGTGGGCCAGTGGTCCATCGATCAGATCGGCGAACACCGTTTCGATGATCGCGTGTTGACGGTGGGTGATGTCGGCCTGCTCGACAGGTAGGTCGGTGTTGGTGAAGAACGGGTGATACCGCCACACCGGGAACAAGGCATCGGGGTAGCAGGCGTCCTTGACACGACGGACGATGAGTCTGGCGGTGATCCGGTCTTTGGTGGACGCGAAAGCCGTGTAAGGGATTTCGGCGACCTCGGCATCGGAGATCCAGGCGCCGGTGTCGGGATCACGCACCGCGCCGGGATAGGACACCGGTGTCCAGTCCTGGTCGTCGATGGCGGCGATCGCGCGGTCGATCGCGGGGTTGCGGCTGATCACCAGCGAGAACTGGGCGCCGCGGCCGACACAGGCCCGCACGACCTTGCGGTTGCCGTAGGCCGAATCGCCGCGCACCAGAATCGTGCCGCTGGCGCCGGCGGCGCGGGCGGTGCTGATCGCTTGGGCGACCATCCGCCCGGCCCCTTTGCCCGAGCCGGTCCGCCCGGCGCGTAGCCGCATCCCGGCGATCTAAGAGGTTTCTTCGCGCCGGCGAAGATGAGTTTCACCGTAACCCACCACTACGCAGATGCGCGACAGCGAAGAGGCGCCACTCGCCGGGTACGCCCTTGAGTGCGTGTGTGCCGCGCTCGTCGAACTCGAGCCCTGACCCGATCGCAAGGTCGCGCCGGAATATGAATCGGGATCGATGCGTCCGCTCGTCTGTCGACAAGAGATCGCTAAGTGTGCGATACACCCGCCTTCTGGTCGGCCTTCCGGAACGGTTCACGCAGCTCGCGTTTCAGCACTTTTGCGGCGCCCGACAACGGGAGCGGTGTGTCGCGGAACTCGACCGAGCGTGGGCACTTGTAGCCGGCGATCTGCGTCCGGCAATGTGCGATCACCGCCTCGGTGGTGAGGTTGGCACCGGCGTGCGGCACGATGATGGCGTGGACAGCTCTCGCCCCATTTGGTGTCGGGGATGCCGATCACGGCCACCTCGGCCACGCCGGGCATTAGCGAGATCGCGTTCTCGACCTCCGCCGAGTAGACGTTCTCGCCGCCCGAAATGATCATGTCCTTGAGCCGATCAACGATGAAAACGAAGCCCTCGTCGTCCATGTAGCCGGCATCGCCGCTGTAGTACCAACCGTCCTGCAGCACGGCCGCCGTCTCCTGTGGCTTGTTCCAGTAGCCCAGCATGATCATGGGCCCCTTGGCCGCGACTTCGCCGATGGTGCCGCGCGGCACTTCGCGGCGGTTCTCGTCGACGATCTTCAACTCGGCGGTGTGCGCCGCTTGGCCGCAGGATTTGAGGCGGCCGGCATATGGCCCGTCGAGGGTGGTGTAGCGCGGCGGCAGCAGGGTCAGGACGGCCGCCGACTCGGTCATGCCGTAGGTGTGGATGAATTGGCAATTCGGGAAAACCTCAAACGCCTTGCGCAGCACGCCCTCGGGCATCGGCGAGCCGCCGTAGTGGATGTATTTGAGGCTCGCGAGATCGAATTCCCTCGCCGTGGGGTGATTGGCCAGCATGTTGAGGATGGTTGGCAGACACACGGCGTGCGTGACCTTCTCCTGCTCCATGGTTTGCAGGCAGTCAGTCACATCGAAGCGCGGCACGACGACGTGGCGCCCGCCGCAGGCCGTGACGCCGAAGTTCTGGGCGCCGTCGGCAAGATGGAACATCGGGCCGGAATGAATGTAGGTCGTGTCCTGGTCGTGGTACATCCCGGCGATCACGTTCATCGCGTTCCACACAATGTTGTTGTGGCTGAGCATCACTCCCTTCGACTTGCCCGTGGTGCCGCCGGTGTAGAACAGGCCGGCCAGCGTGTCTCCACCGGCGCCGGCGTCTTCGATCGCTGTGTCCCGCCGCGAGCTCCTCGTAAGACCGCATGCCCGCCGGCGGTGCGTCGTCGTCAAGGTAGAACATCGCCTCGACGGTCGGCATCTGTCCGGCCAGCGCAGCGGCGTGCGCCTTCATCGCGCCGTCGACGAACAGCACGCGTGCCCCGGAATCTTCGAGGACGTACCGGATCTCTGGCGTTGCCAGCCGGGTGTTGACGGGCACCATGACCGCGCCCAACCATGGTATGGCGTACAGCAGCTCGAAGTAGCGGTCGCTGTTGAGCGCCAAGATCGCGACCCGGTCACCGGGCTGCACCCCGGCTTCCTTCAGGCCACCGGCGATCCGTGCGACGCGGTCGGCCGTCTCCGCCCACCTGCGCCGCCTGTCCCCGAAGACGGTCGATTCTTCACGCGGCCGGATCTGCGCTGCCCGCCGCAATCCCTGGGTCAGATACATAGCGAACCCCGCTTAGGTTTCGCTTCACCATAACGAGGTTGTTACCCTCCCGAGTCGCTTTTCTAGCGGCTTGTGCACCCGCTGACATCGGACGATCCGGCGGGCAGCGTGACGCTGTCCCTCCCGCGATGACGTGAGCTGCTGACGTCCGGCGAAATCAGTTTCGCCGCAACCCAACCGCTACGGAGACGCGACGGCGAAGAGGCGCCACTCGCCGGGCACGCCCTTGAGGTCGTGCGTGCCGCGGTCTTCGAACTCGAGCCCTGACCCGATCACGAGGTCGCGCAGCGTGCTGGACACGAGCACATCGTTCGGCCCTGCCAGTGCGCTCACGCGTGCCCCGATGTGCACGGCGATCCCGCCGATGTCATCGCCGCGGACCTCGCACTCGCCGGTGTGCAACCCGGCGCGCACCTCAATTCCCAACGCCTGCACCGCGTCGCGGATCGACATCGCGCAGCGGATCGCGCGCTGCGGGCCATCGAACATCGCGAGGAAACCGTCGCCCGAGGTGTTCACCTCGCGGCCTCGAAACCGAGACAGCTGCGACCGCACGACGGCGTCGTGTGCGTCGAGCAAGGCATGCCAGTCACGGTCGCCCATCTCGGCGGCCCGGCGCGTCGAGTCCACGATGTCGGTGAAGAGCACCGTGGCGAGAACCCGGTCCTCGGCCACGTCAGCCTGCTGGCCGGTGAGGAATTGGGCGATCTCCTGAAACGACTGACGCCACGGTTCGACAAAGTGGAAAACGTTGCGCCCCGGGAGCTCGACGTACTTCGCGCCTGATATGCGATCGGCGACGTTCTTGCCCCACTCGGGCGGGATGAACGGGTCATCGGTGTGATGGAGGACGAGTGTCGGGACCCGGACTGTGGGAAACAACGCCCGCACGTCCAGGGCGGCCGACAGAGCGATCATGCGAGCAAAGGTGCCCGGGCTTGCCGCCAGACGTTCGTGTCGTGCCCAGGTTGCCCGAAGTTCCTCGTTCCACGGCATATCCGGATTCGCCAGATGCACGGTCTCCCCGGTACCCCACATGGCGACCGCGGCAGTAGAGAGCTTCTCGGGACTCAATCCCTTGGCGCGCTCAGCAAGCGGCGCCGCGTAGCCCTCGAGCACGACCAGCGCGGTTGTCCGAGACGGATATGTGGCTGCGAAAAGTGCCGAGTGCGGGAACATCCCGTCGATCGCGACGAGGACAGCTTCCGTGCTGCCGAGATCGTCCAACACTGCGGTGATGCTGTCAGCCCATAGCTCCAAGGTCGGTGTTGCAGGGTCGGATGCACCCATACCCGGCTGGTCGAAGAAGACGACACGACCAAGCGATGTCATCGCCTCAAACCAGCCTTGGATTGACGGCAGCTCGGTAAAGACCTCACAGTTTGTGAACGGGGGCGAGACGAACACGATGTCACGCTCACCCTCAGCCGACGCCCGGTAGGCGACGCGCAGATCCCCGTTGCGCGCATAGCGCGTCTCCGAGAACATTGCGGAAGTCTAAGCCGAGGAGCGGGTCACGTTCTCGGTTGTCAAGCAACCAGCTGAACAGAGTGTTCTTCGCGAATTCGCTGTCACAGCAGTTCTTGGACGGCGCGCAGCCGCTCGCGCCACCAGGTCACCCGCGCGGGGTCCGTCGACCGCGAACCCGGCCAGCAGAGCGGCATCCGGAGCCGGCGGCATCGGGGCAACCGGCAGGTGGCCGTCGACCGCGATCAGCGACCGTCCCGGCGACACCAGATCCCCGACGAGCACCGCCGCGGTGCCCAGCCCGCAGGCGTAGGGCAGGTCGGGCAGTGCGCCTGCCAGTGCGAGCCCGCCCGCCAGGCCGACGCTGCTGTCCGGTTCGGCGGAGACCACGCACGGCACCCCGCACGTCTCGGCCAGCCGCATCGCGCGGCGCACGCCGCCGAGCGCGTTGACCGTCAGCACCGCGACGTCGGCCGCCTGCGCCAGCGCGAGGCCGAACGGGTCGTCGGCATCGCGGATGGACTCGTCGACCGCGATCCGTACGCGTACGCGACGGCGGACCTCCGCCACGTCGTTGAGCGAGGCGCAGGGCTGCTCGACGAACTCGAGCCCGCCGGCTGCCTCGTCCAGCACCTCGATCGCCGCCACCGCGGTCGCGACGTCCCAGGCTCCCCCGGCGTCGCAGCGGATGATCCCGCCGGGCCCCAACGCGTCGCGCACTGCCGCGAGCCGGGCGACGTCGTCGTCAAGTGAATCCGGCCGCCGCGCGACCCGCACGTCGGCGGTGCGGCAGCCTGCGTTGGCGGCGATGGTCGCGGCCAGCGCGGGCTCGACCGCCGGGACCGCGACGGCCACCGGCACCCGGCCGCGCACCGGATCGGGCCACCCGACGGTCCCGGCCTCGACGGCCGCGGTGAGGTAGCGCACCGCGCGCAGGTCGACGCCGTCACCGGGCGGGCTGAACTCGCCCCAGCCCTGCGGACCCTCCAGCAGCATTCCCTGGCAGCCGGCGAAACCCCGGTATCCGTCGCGGGCCGGGATGGCGAACACCGGCGCGTTGTCGAAATCGATCAGGGTCTGCACGCGAGGAACGCTACGACGCGCCGGGGTCGCCGGGCGACCAGTGGGCCAGCATCGCCGCGAACGTGTCGAACGCCGCCCGCGACATGCCGTAGGTGGCCTCGAAGTGAATGCTCAGCGGAAAGCCCAGCTCGCCAACCCCGTCGACGACCCGCTTGTACAGATCGACCAGCATCTGGCGCTTGACTTCGGGTTCGCCGGCGGCCAATGCCCGCACGACGTCCTGCTCGGCGGCGACCGCCGCATTGCCCGGATCCTGGATCAGCCAGTTGATCAGGCCGATCCGGGTCTCCACCTTGGGCACGAAGCCGAACGACAGCAGAATCTCGGGACGCTCGTCGTGCTCCCGGGCGAAGTCCGTCAGGAAGCCGACGATGGCGTCGGAGTACAGCAGCTGGGTCATGCCGTACGTGGCGCCCTGCCCGATCTTGAAGCCGAACCGGCCCGCCTCGCCGTCGCGGGTGGGGATCAGGATCGCCCCGCGGTTGGGCACCAGGTCGCGGTAGATGCTCAGGGCGTCGGTCGGTGCGACACCGGAGCCCTCCCCGTCACTCATGGTGCGCGGGACCCCGACGAAGACGATGCCCTCCATGCCGGCGGCGAGCAGCTCGGTCAGCCGGACGCGCAGCGCCGCCTCGTCCATGAACGCGGTGACCTGGGTGCACAACCCCCTGACGCCGGGCAGCTCCGGCGAAATCCGCGACCAGTAGTCCAGGACGTCGAGTTTTGGCTTCATCTCCACGGGGCGGTCGTCGTCCTCGACGATCATCCCGGGGATCATCACGTGCCGGATGCGGCCGTCCAGGCCCGTCTCCGCCGAGAACCGCACGACCTTGCGCGCCTCGTCCAGAATCTCGTCGGGACTGCGGTCGGTGTTCGGTGGCACGAGTTCGAGTGCGACCGTGTTGAGGGGCACGACACTGCTCCTGTAGTGAGGACTGGTTTCCCGGGGTGCCGGGCCGCCGCGGCCGCAAAAGCGTCATCCGCCGGAAGTCATCACCATACCGATCGGCGTGCGGGTGGCGTTAGACGGTCACGCCTCCCGACGTCGATTGCCACGAGTGAGGCTGGCGCTGAACGCAATTGATGCCGTCGCTGCTCGGCGCCCACGCCAGATAACGGCAAATTCCCGTCCGGTCGCCACTGAGGGGGTAGCTTCGGGGATGCCCGGGCCCTTTTTGTCCCGCGGTGTTAGCCGAAGCAGCGCAGCGGGGAGGCTCGATGAATCAACCGATTCGGCGGCCCCTGGTCGTTGGGATCGCGCTGGCCGCGACCGCGATCGCGGCCCTCACCGGCTGTGGCGGCGGCGCGAAGTCCACCGAGACGAGCACGAGCCATTCGGTCAACCCGACCGACAAGGGCGCGAAGCCCGGCGGAGGGAACAACTTCAGCCCGACGGCGGTCGCTCCGCTGACGCCCACCGTGGGCCCCGGCCAGAGCGGTACCAATCCCCGGCCCTGATCACGGGTATTTTCCGACAGGCCGTCCACAAAGTCTTGACTCAGTCCAGAAAACGGTGCCAGTATCTCAAGCGTGACGTCGATGCCGGATCTCGCGGACCAGCTGCGTGCGGCTGACCTGCGGGTGACCCGGCCCCGCGTCGCGGTCCTCGAGGCCGTGCAGGCCAACCCGCACGCCGACACCGAGACGATCTTCAGCGCCGTTCGCGGCGGTCTGCCCGAGGTGTCCCGCCAGGCGGTCTACGACGTGCTGCACGCCCTGACCGCCGCCGGGCTGGTGCGCCGGATCCAGCCGTCGGGTCTGGTGGCGCGCTACGAGTCGCGGGTCGGCGACAACCACCACCACGTCGTCTGCCGGGTCTGCGGGGTGATCGGCGACGTCGACTGCGCCGTCGGCGACGTGCCGTGCCTGACCCCGTCCGACGACGACGGCTCTTGGAAGGCTTCACCGTCGACGAGGCCGAGGTCATCTACTGGGGCCTGTGCCCCGACTGCGCGGCCCTACAAACTTCGGGATCACAACCGTGATCGCGCTGAGTTTCACAACACCCACACCTGGAAGGAATGAACGTGGCTGAGGAATCACCCCCCATCGGAGAGGCTCAGACCGAGCCGGCCGAAAGCGGTTGCCCGATGCGGATCAAGCCGCCCGTCGAGGGCGGCAGCAACCGTGACTGGTGGCCGAACGCCGTCAACCTGAAGATCCTGCAGAAGAATCCCCCCGCCATCGACCCGATGGACGAAGGCTTCGACTACCGCGAGGCCGTCAAGACTCTCGATTTCGACGCCTTCGAGCGCGATTTCGATGCTCTGCTGACGGATTCGCAGGCCTGGTGGCCCGCCGACTTCGGGCACTACGGCCCGCTGTTCGTCCGGATGTCGTGGCATGCCGCCGGCACCTACCGCGTGCAGGATGGCCGCGGTGGCGGCGGGCGCGGGATGCAGCGCTTCGCGCCGCTGAACAGCTGGCCTGACAACGTCAGCCTGGACAAGGCCCGCCGTCTGCTGTGGCCGCTCAAGAAGAAGTACGGCAGCAAGATCTCCTGGTCCGATCTCATCGTCTACGCGGGCAACCGGGCCATGGAGCACATGGGCTTCACCACCGCAGGCTTCGCCTTCGGCCGCCCGGACTACTGGGAGCCCGAGGAGGACATCTACTGGGGCGCGGAGGCCGAGTGGCTTGGTTCGCAAGACCGCTATGCCGGCAGTGACCGCACCAAGCTGGAGAACCCGCTGGCCGCCAGCCATATGGGTCTGATCTACGTCAACCCCGAAGGCCCCGAAGGTGTTCCGGACCCGATTGCCGCGGCGATCGACATTCGCGAGACCTTCGGCCGGATGGCGATGAACGACATCGAGACCGCCGCGTTGATCGTCGGTGGCCACACCTTCGGCAAGGCCCACGGCGCCACCGCCAATCGTCAACGGGGTGGAGCCCGAAGCGGCCCCGCTGGAGCAGATGGGCCTCGGCTGGAGCAACCCCGGCGTCGGCAATGAAACCGTCAGCAGCGGTCTCGAGGTGATCTGGACCCACACCCCGACGAAGTGGGACAACTCGTTCCTGGAGATCCTCTACGGCAACGAGTGGGAGCTCACCAAGAGCCCCGCGGGTGCCAACCAGTGGAAGCCGAAGGACGACGGCTGGGCCAACTCGGTGCCGATGGCTCAGGGCACCGGCAAGACCCACCCGTCGATGCTGACCACCGACCTGTCGATGCGGATGGACCCGATCTACGGCAAGATCACCCGCCGCTGGCTGGACCATCCCGAGGAACTCGCCGAGGAGTACGCCAAGGCGTGGTTCAAGCTGCTGCATCGCGACATGGGTCCGGTTGTCCGCTACCTCGGGCCGCTGGTGCCGAAGCAGACTTGGCTGTGGCAGGACATCGTTCCCGCCGGCACCGCGCTGTCCGACGCCGACGTTGCCACGCTCAAGGCTGCGATCGCGGACTCGGGTCTGACTGTGCCGCAGCTGGTTTCGACCGCGTGGAAGGCAGCCTCGTCCTACCGCAGCAGCGACATGCGTGGCGGTGCCAACGGTGGCCGCATCCGGCTGCAGCCGCAGCTGGGCTGGGAGGTCAACGAGCCCGACGAGCTGGCTCAGGTGATCCGCGCGCTGGAAGGCATCCAGGCTTCGGCGGGGGTCAACGTGTCCTTCGCCGACCTGGTGGTGCTGGCCGGCAACGTCGGCGTCGAGAAGGCGGCCAAGGCTGCCGGATTCGACATCGAGGTGCCGTTCACCTCCGGTCGTGGCGATGCCACCCAGGAGCAGACCGACGTCGAGTCGTTCTCCTACCTGGAGCCCAAGGCCGACGGCTTCCGCAACTACGCCGGCAAGGGGCTGAACCTGCCGGCCGAGTACCACCTCATCGACCGGGCCAACCTGCTGGGTCTGTCGGGACCGGAGATGACGGTCCTGGTCGGTGGTCTGCGGGTGCTCGGCGCCAACTTCGGCGGTACGAAGCTGGGTGTGCTGACCGACAAGCCGGGCGCGCTGACGACCGACTTCTTCGTCAACCTGCTCGACATGAGCACCAAGTGGGAACCGTCGCCTGCTGACGACGGCACCTACATCGGCAAGGACCGGTCGACCGGAGCGACGAAGTACACGGGCAGCCGGGTCGATCTGCTGTTCGGGTCGAACTCGCAGCTGCGGGCCCTGGCCGAGGTGTACGCCGAGGACGACGCGAAGGAGAAGTTCGTCAAGGACTTCGTCGCCGCGTGGACCAAGGTGATGAACGCGGACCGGTTCGACCTGGCCTGACCGTTTGACTGAAGCGACACCCCGCGGGCCGAGGCTCGCGGGGTGTCGTCATTTCCGGGTCTAGTCGGCTATGCCACCCGGGGAACCGCGCTGCGGCGCCGTCGACGCCACGCCCACACCGCCGCGACCGCCGCCGCCAGCAACGCCGACGGCCAGCACCCACGGCCACACGCCGTGCTCGTACACCCAGCCCGACAAGTGCCGCTGAATGCGGCCCGCCGCGTTGATCACCGGGTCCTGCGCGCTGCCGCCGGCGCTGAACAGGCGGATCTCGTAGACGCCGTAGTAGCCGACGTACAACCCGACCACGACCAGGACGACACCGCTGATCCGGTTGACGTAGGGCAACACGCGGCGCATCCGGTCGATCAGCGCGGAGTTGGCCAACGCGACCGCCACGGCGAGCACACCGACCACCAGTGCGATACCGGCCGCGTAGGCGATGTAGACGAGCAGGCCGTCCAGGGTCGACCCGCTGCGCATGCTGCTGCCGGTCACCGCCAGGAACGGCCCGATGGTGCACGACAGTGAGGCGATCGCGTAGCCCACGCCGTAACCGAACATCGACCCCAGTTGCGCCGTCGGCACCCACCGGCTGCCGAAACGCGCCGGATTCCAGCTCAATGCGGTGAGCTCACGGCCGGAGAGAAGCCAAATCCCAAGGGCCACAAGCGCTATCCCGACCACTACCGTCAGGTAGGGCGCGTACTGCTGCACGGTCGACGCGACCGACACGGTCAACAGCCCGAACAGTCCGAACACGGTGAGGAAGCCCAGCGCCATCGCGGCGGTGGCGGCCAGGGCACGGCCTACGGCCCTGGCCCGGCCAGGGTCGTCACCGTTGACCACCAGGGCCAGATAAGCCGGCAGCATGGCGAACCCGCACGGGTTGAGCGCCGCCACCATTCCGGCCGCAAAGGCCAGGCCGACCAGGTTCTGGTCCACAGCAGGCTCAGGACGCCAGCGCGCGCACCCGGTCGGTGAGCTCCTGCTGCGACATCGCCGAGGTGGGGTTGTTGACGAACGTCGACGTGCCGTCCGGGCGCAGGAACACGTACGCCGGCTGCCACGGAACGTTGAACCGGGCCCAGATCGAGCCGTCGGCGTCGTTCAGGTTGGTGAAGTTCAGGTTGTACTTCGACACGAAGTTCTCCATCTGACCCACGTCGGACCGCGCGGCGACACCGACGAAGGTGACCTTGGGGTTGGCCGCGGCCACCGCGCTGACGTTGGGCGCCTCCTGGTTGCAGAACGGGCACCACGGCGTCCAGAACCACATCACCGCGGGCTTGCCCTGCAGGCTGGCGCCGTTGAACTGCGCCCCGCTCAGCGTGGTCCCGGTGAAGTTCAACTGGTCATCGGCGCGTGCCGCCGGCGCCTCGGTGACCCCCACCACCAGGGCGGCGGCGGCCATCAACAGGGCCGCCGATCGGATCAAGCTGTGCAACCGAAGCTTCATGAGGTGACCTCCCGGTCGTTGACTATCCCGTGCACCAAGGAGCCGGCATCGAAAGCCGACCCCTTGGTGTCACGGGCTTGGCGGTTCTGTGGTTCACGTTATTGGCCAGCTGAAACCGCTGCTATGTCCAGAGATCAAGGGTCAGAATTGCGTAAGGGTGCCCGCGGGGCTCGGAGCTGGCCGTCATTGACAAATTACGTGACGTAACGAAACATAATTCGGCGTGAGCGCAACGTCCGGTGACGCGGCTGCACCTGAGCCGGTGCGCGGGCGGCCCCGCGATCCCCGCACCGATGACGCGATCATGGCCGCGACCCGCAGACTGCTGACCGAGGTCGGCTACGACCAGGTGTCCATGGACTCGATCGCGCGCGCGGCGGGCGTCAGCCGCCCGACCATCTACCGGCGCTGGCCGTCCAAGGCCCACGTGGTGTTCGAGGCCGCGTTCGGCACCGCGACCGACACCGCGATGGTGGCGCGGACCGGGGACTTCCAGACCGATCTGCGCGAGTTCGTCCACCGCGCGGTCAGGTTCTGGCGCGAGCCCGTGGTCGAGGCGGCCACCATGGGGATCCTCGCCGAACGCCGGCGCGACTCCGAGTTGCACATCCGCACGCAGCAACTGCTCGACGACATGATCCGCGCCGAACTGGCCGCAGTGGTCCGAGCCGGCGCCGAGCAGGGTGTCGTTCGCGCCGACGTCGACACCGACACGCTGTTCAACGCGCTGATCGGCACCACCTTCTACGCCACGCTCGTCGACGGCCGCGACGACACCGAGCAGCTGACCGACAAACTCTGCTCCCTGGTGCTCCAGGGAGTACAGCCACGGGAACACAAGGAGCGAGGATGACCCAGGACGACCTGTCGCGTGACCTTTCGAAGGCCTTTCACGAGTTGCTCGAGGAAGTCGCCGCCATCGAGCGCAAGATCCTCGACGCCGATCCCCCACTCGACGAACCCGACGTCGTCGACGGCTACCGGCTCACCTTCAGCCTGCTGCGGGTCGCCGTCGACGCCTACGTGTGGGGCGACAAGGACAACCCCCGCTTCGTCGACGTCATCGGCCCGTACCAGCGATGGGGCGGGGACAACTCCGACGCCTTCTACCAACTGGCGCCGATCGACCCCAACCGCACCTATCGGGTGACCGGCAACCGGGGCGACTCGGTCTACCTGTCGATCACCGTCTACGGCGGTCCCGACGACGGGCACTACAGCAACCGCATCGTCGGAACGATGAACGACCGCTCGCTGCAGTTCGACGACGCCGGCAACTTCGAGTTCACCATCAGCCCCACCCCGCAGCCGGGCGCCTGGCTCAAACTCGACTCCGACGCCGTCGTCGCCCTCACCCGCGACTATCTGGAGAACCCCGAAACCGACCGGCGGGTGCAATGGAAGATCGAGGCGATCGACCCACCGGCACGCCACCACGAGAGCCGCGCCGACCTGACCCGTCGCCTGCGGGCCGCCAAAACCTGGCTCAACGAACAGGTTTCGTTCATCCCGGTCAAGGTCGAACCGCCCAACGAGATCGCCGAGCCCTACCCCGTTCCCACGCAGACCTACGGATGGGCGGCCGCCGATGCGGCCTACGCGATGGGCGCCTACGAGCTGCAGCCCGATCAGGCGCTGATCATCGAGGGCACCTCGCCGCCGTGCGTGTTCTGGAACCTCTGCCTGTGGAACCCGTGGCTGCACACCTACGACTACACCTACGAGCGCGTCACCATCAACGGCGCACACGTGACCTATGAGCCCGACGGGTCATGGCGAATCGTGGTCAGCGACACCGACCCCGGCCATCCCAACTGGGTGTCGACGGCCGGGCGGCGCAAGGGCCTGATCTGGCTGCGTTGGTTCCTGCCGGAGGAAACCCCGAAACGGCCGACGTGCCGGGTGGTCGACGTGGCCGAGGTGTCGCCGTGACCGCCGGTGTTGCGCGGCCCGCACCCGTCAGGTTCACCGATCTGGCCGATCCGCGCTATCCCGAGGCGGCCATGCCGATGCGCGAGGCACTGGCCGGCTACGGCGCGACCCTCGAAATCAATCCGGAGGCGATGCTGCTCGCCGCATCCGAGCGCACCGGCCTCGACGACTTCGGTGACCCGGCCTTCCGGGAGCGCCTCGAGGTCCTGTGCTCGTCGCTGCGCGACGAGGCCGGGCTCTCCGATGTCGGGGTGGCCGTCGCCTTCGAGCAACTGGTCGGCAACCTGGTCAACCGGCTCCGGCTGGAGGCGTTGATCGCCGAGCACCCGCAGATCGAGGACATCGTGATCGCGCGGCCGATCATCATCTGCGGGCTGCCCCGCACCGGTACCACCCATCTGCTCAACCTGATGGCCGCCGACCCGAATCTGCGCCATCTGCCGTACTGGGAAAGCCTCGAGCCCTTCCCCGCGCCCGACGAGGAGGACGACCAGCCGCGCCGGGACCGATGTGCGGCGGGCCTGGATCTGGTCAACACGTCGATGCCCGAGTTCAAGCGCATGCACGACATGACCGTCGACCATGCGCACGAGGAGATCCAGCTGCTTGCCAACGACTTCTCCGACGATGCTCTTCGAAACCACGTACTACCTGCCGACCTTCGCCGCGTACTACAAGTCGCACGATCAGGGTCCGTCGTACGCCTACCTCAAGCGCAGCCTGCAGGCCATGCAGTTCCTGCGCGGCGGGACGCGGTGGGTGCTGAAGTCACCCCAGCATCTCGAACAGTTCCCCACCCTGTACGCCACCTTCCCCGACGCGACCTTCGTTGTCACACATCGTGATCCGGTCGACGTGACCCGGTCGATGGCAACCATGGTCGCCTACGCCTCCCGGATGGGAGCGGCTCATCCCGACCCGCACACCCTGGGCCGGTACTGGCTGCGCCGCGCCGAAGACCTGTTCAACGGCTGCCTGCGCGACCGTGACGTGCTGCCGGCCGATCAGTCGATCGACGTGCGGTTCACCGATTTCATGGCCGACGAGCACGCCACCCTCGCCGCCATCTACGAGCTGGCGGACCAGCCGTACGACGATGCCGTGCGCGCGGCGATGGCGCACTTCATCGCCGAGCATCCGCGCGGCCGCTACGGAGAGGTGATCTACGACCTCGCCGACGTCGGGCTCGACGCCGACGACGTGGCCGCCGACTGGGCGCCTACCGGGACCGGTTCGTGGGCTGAAGCGGGTTGCGGGCCAACCGCGCCAGGCGGGTGCGGTCGACCAGCGCGCACTGATGCACCTCGGCCAGCTGCTCGGCGGCCCGGGTGTAGCGGTGGTTGGTCACCACCATGGTTGCGGTGCAGTCGTGGACGGCGGCCCCGGCGACGACTTGCTGGATGGCCGCGCCGTTGACGACGCGGGCCTGCCGTTTGCACTGCACGGCGGTGCGCACCCCGTCGCGGGTTGCGATGAGGTCGACACCGAAATCGCCTGTTGCCCGGGTGAATTCGATGTCATATCCCCTGCCGCGCAGAACGGCGGCAACGTAGTGCTCGAACTCGACACCGCTCATGGCGTCGACGGCGGCCTGTCCGCTGGACCGGTACAGCGCATCGAGACGGAGATTCCGGCGATGGTCGAGACAGGCCAGCAGCGCGCGCCAGGCACTGACCAACGTGATCAGGGCCGCGGCCGCGGCCAGGACCCAGGCCGCCCTGTTCAGCAGACCCGCCAGTGCCAGCATCCCGGTCGCCGCGAACCACAGCGCCAGCCACTGCAGGGCGGTCGTGAAGGCGGTGGACTCCTCGCGCACGCCGTCACCGTATCGGCGTACTCGGACACGTCGGCGTGTGACGGGCCCGGTCTGCTCAAACCGTGATCCAGATGGCCATAGGGTGCTGTGATGGCCTTCGCGGTTCTGCGGTTCAACTTCGCCTCCCCCGGCGGTGTCCCCGCTGTCCAGGGTGAACTGCTCTCGGCGGCACTGGAGTTGGCGCAGTTCGCGGATTCTCGCGGCGTGGCCGCGGTCAGCGTCGACGAACACCACGTCACCGGCCACGGCTGGAGCTGCAACCCGGTGATGGTCGCCGGGATGCTGCTGGCGCGCACCACCAACATCATCGCCAGCATCGACTGCGCCCTGGCCCCACTGTGGAACCCGGTGCGGATGGCCGAGGACATCGCGATGATCGACGCCTTCAGCAGGGGCCGGCTGCACACCACGGTCGGCCTGGGTTACCGGGAGATCGAATACCAGACCCTGGGCGTGGACTTCGACCGGCGCGGCGCCCTGATGGATCAGGCGCTGGAGACCATGCTGGCCGCATGGCGCGGCGACACGGGCGTGGTGTCGGGCACCTGGTCGAAACCTCATCCGCCGCTCTACGTCGGCGGCGGGGTGCGCGCCACGGTGCGGCGTGCGGTGCGGTTCGGCCTCCCGCTGAGCCTGCCCGATCATCGACCGGACCTGGCCGAGTACTACACCGAACTGTGCCGCGAGGCCGGCCTGCGACCGTTCGTCATCATGCCTGCCGAGGTCAACCGCGGGATGATCTACCTGCACGAGGACCCCGAACAGGCGTGGGCGGAGCTCGGCGACCACATCCTGTGGGAGGCGGTCACCTACGGCCGGTGGTCACAAGCCTCGAGATCGTTGATGCATCTGCCCGGCGTACAGACCCTCGAGGAGGTGCGAGCCTCCGGCAGATACCGCTTCCTGACCCCCGATGAACTCATCGCGGAGTACCGCTCGGCCCAGGATTTCGGGCCCATCACGTTGCATCCGCTGGTGGGCGGAATGCCGGTCGAGGCGGCCTGGGAGTCGGTGCGGCTGCTGACCGACCGGGTCCTGCCCGCGCTGGTCTGACGGTCGTCGCGGTTCCCCGTGCCGGTGGACGTTGCTCGATGAGAGGGTCGCGCCTGAAATCAGGGTTCTTAACAGAGTTTTAGTCGCCGCTCCCGGTCACCTTAACTTTGCGGCATAGCGTTCGAGTCAAGGGTGGGGCAACCACAGGCACCCCACACAACGCGAACGATGACCGGAATGAGGCCGCACATGACGAGTTTCACCTCGCGCTACGGCAACCCAGCTGTTGACTACAAGGGCGCACACGTCCGTGCTCATTTCCGGCATGCGGCGACGGTGGTTGCGATCAGCGGCCGCGTCGACGCCTCGAACGTCGACCGGGTCGCCGAGTGCGTCAACCGGTTCGTCCTCGCCGACAAGCCGTTCGTCCTCGACCTCACCGGAGTGGATGCGTTCACCCCGCAAGCCGTACGGCTGCTCTTCGAGGTCGACGACCGCTGCAACGCCTCCGGAGTGGACTGGGCCGTGGTCGGCAGCGACGTCGTGATGCAGCGCCTTCGGGCCCGCAACAACGACGTCCGCCTGCCCATCGTCGCCTCGGTGGCCGAGGCGGAGCACGAGTTCGACGACGCCATCCTCAACCGCCGCCGCTTCCTGCTGCCGCTGCTGAGCAAGACCGCCTAGCCCGGACCGGCACCGCCGCCCGCGTACCCTGTCTGTCGTGGGCCGATCGAAAAGCACCCTCGTCGTCGCGGCACTCGCCGCTGCGGCTCTGCTTCCGATCACGGGTGTCGCCGCCGCGGATCCGACCACCCCGGCGCCCACGCCACCGCCCCTGCCGCAGACCACCATGGACCATGCCGGCACGTATGCCATCGGTACCGACATCGTGGCGGGAACCTATGCGTCGGCCGGACCCGTCGAGGGCGACAAGTGCTACTGGCGGCGGGTCGGCGGCGACGACGGCAACACCACACTGGACAACGCGCTCACCGGGAAGGCGCAGGTCGTCCAGATCGATCCGACCGACAAGGCGTTCAAGACCCGCGGGTGCCAGCCCTGGCAGCTGACCGACGCTCCCCCGCCCGGCCAGAACCCGCCGTGGCTGTCGCAGATTCAGCTACGCCACTATCTCGACGTCCTCAACGGGCTGGCCGGCCAGTCCGGAAACGGGCAGCTGCCGCCCTCCTGATCGCTACTTGGCGGTCGACTTCGTCGCGGGCAGCGGCGGCGGGCACGAGTCGTGGTCCTGCAACTGCTCACCCCCGGCGAAGTCGCCGGTCTCACCGTCGGCGCGGTCGGCCAGAATGACGAATCCCGGGCCGCCGCCGACATCGTCGGCGCCGACGACCACCAGTGTGTAGCGGCCCATCTCGGCTCGGGCTCCCGCCAGCCCGTCGGCGAGCAGCGTGAACGGATTGACCTCGAGCTCGGCGCCGGGCACCGCTATGGCTGAATAGGTATGTCCCGCAAGCGGAATCGGGAACGGTGCCCACGTGGCGCCGATCTGGCCGGCATACGAGTCCAGCGCGTCGCGCACATCTGCCCGCAGGCAGTCGATGTGGATGTGGAGCTGGTTCTGCGACCGCGCCGCCGAGGAGTTGATGGCCAGACTCATCCAGTCGCGCGGCACCGTCCCGCCGGCCCGCTGTTCGACGAATGCGCGGGCCTGCCACGCGGCGCCGAAGTAGTTGGTCGCGCCCGGGGAGAGCAGCGCGGGGCTCTCGATGCCGGGGATGCGCGCGGTCGGGATCAGCAGGTACTGCCGGGCGCCGTCGATGTCCTTGTAGACCGCCCAGCCCCGGTCCTCTCCCAAGCTGAGGTCGACCTGCGCGCAGGGTGCCGGATCGTGATGCTCGTAGAGGTCGGGGACGCATTGACCACCGACGATGGCCCACAGCGCATCCGGATCGGCCTGTGCGGTCACCGGGCCCGGCAGCCAGCAGCATGCGGCGACAACCGCGGCCAGTGCGCCGCCACGCAGTCTGGGCATCGCCACACCCTATGGCAACGGTATCGCTCCGCATCTGCGCATCCAATGGGCGATATTATGCCGCAGATGCGGATCGATTCGCTACTATTCGGTCGTGCCGATGATCCGCATCCGCGAGGCAGCCGAACTGCTCGGAGTCAGCGACGACACGGTGCGTCGATGGATCGACGACGGCAGCCTGCCGGTGAGCAACGATCAGGCCGGCCGAAAGACGGTGGACGGCGCCGCGCTGGCCGCCTTCGCCCGCGATCACGCCTCGGCCGCCCCGAAGGATCCGCTGTCCATCGCCAGTTCGGCCCGCAACCGGTTCGCCGGCCTGGTCACGCGCGTCGTCACCGACACCGTGATGGCCCAGGTCGAGATGCAATGTGGACCGTTCACCGTCGTCTCTTTGATGAGCAGCGACGCGGTCCGCGACCTCGGGCTCGAACCGGGCAGCATCGCGGTGGCCGTCGTCAAAGCCACCACCGTCATCGTCGAGACCCCTGGAGCGCAGTGACGATCCGCTGGATTCCGGTGCTCGCGACCGTGGTGCTGCTCGCCGCCGTACCGGGGTGCGGGGCGTCGGAACCCTCTGCGCCCGCAGGCGAGAAGATCACCGTCTTCGCCGCCGCGTCGTTGAAGAAGTCCTTCACCGAGATCGGCGACCAGTTCAGCAAGGACAATCCGGGCGCATCGGTGGAGTTCTCCTTCGCCGGCTCCGCCGATCTCGTCACGCAGCTGACCCAGGGCGCTCACGCCGACGTCTTCGCCTCCGCGGACACCAAGAACATGGACAAGGCCGCCAAGGCCGGCCTGCTTGCCGGCGACCCGGTCAACTTCGCCTCCAACACCTTGACCATCGCGGTCGCTCCGGGAAACCCGAAGGCGATCAACGGGTTTCGCGACCTGAGCAGAGCGGGGCTCAACGTCGTGGTCTGCGCGCCGCAGGTGCCGTGCGGATCGGCGACCCAGAAGATCGAGGCCGAAACGGGCGTCACCCTCAACCCGGTGAGCGAGGAGTCCTCGGTCACCGACGTCCTGAACAAGGTGAGCAGCGGTCAGGCCGACGCGGGACTGGTCTACGTCACCGATACCGCCGCTGCCGGTGCGAAGGTGACGGCGGTGCCGTTCCCCGAGGCCACGGACGCGGTGAACACCTATCCGATCGCCACGCTCGGCCAGGCCGGAAACCCCGGCCTGGCAAGGAAGTTCGTCGATCTGGTGACCGGCGCGGCCGGCCAGCAGATCCTGGCCAGGGCCGGATTCGGCAAGGCCTGAACGCCCTTCCGGGCAGGCCGGTGTGGCAGGCTCGGGACCGTGGACCTGCCCCGCCCGGACCCGCACACCCCGCACCTCGCGGACGTGGTGCCCTCGGTGCTGGCGGCGATGGGCGTCGCCGGCTTCGATCGCCGGATCGCGATGCCGGACTCCGTTGCCGGAGCCTGTGTCCTGCTGATCGACGGCCTGGGGGCCGAGCTGCTCGACGCCCACGCACGCGACGCCCCCGTGCTGTCCGAGCTGCGCGGGCCCACCCTGCAGGTCGGCTTTCCCTCCACCACCGCTGCCGGGCTGGCCGCGGTGGGCACCGGATGCGCGTCCGGCGGTCACGGGATGGTCGGGTATTCCTTTCGCCTGCCGGACCTCGGGGTGATCAACGCGCTGCGCTGGCGGCCGCACCCGTGGGGTGAGGACCTGCGCGAGACCGCGGTGCCCGAGACCGTGCAGCCCCTGCCGACCACCTTCGAGCGGGCGGCAGCGCAGGGCGTGGCGGTCAGCGTCGTCTCCGGCGCGGAGTTCACCGGGTCGGGGTTGACCCGGGCGGTACTGCGCGGCGGGCAGTACATCGGCGTGCACGCGCTCGGCGATCTGGCCGCCGAGATCAGCACCGCGGTCGCCGCTGGCGGGTTCTGCTACGGCTACCACAGCGAACTGGACCTGCTCGGCCATCTGTACGGGCCGGGGTCACCGGCCTGGCGGATGCAGCTGCGCCACGTCGACCGGCTGGTCGAGTCGATCGTCGAAGGACTTCCGCGCGGCGGCCTGCTGACCGTGGTGGCCGATCACGGCATGGTCGCGGTCGATCCGGCTGAGACGGTCGACATCGACAGTGTCGCAACGCTTCTCGACGGTGTGTCGGCGATCGGCGGCGAGCCCCGGGCGCGGCATGTCTACGCACACCCCGGTGCTGCGGCCGACGTGCTGGCCGCGTGGCGCGACACGCTGGGTGCCCGCGCGTGGGTGGTGACCCGGGACGAGGCGATCGGCGCCGGCTGGTTCGGTGCGGAGGTCGCCGACACCGTCCGGCCCCGCATCGGTGACGTCGTGGCGGCCGCGCGAGGCTCGGCGGCGATGGTGCGCCGCGCGGTGGAACCCGGTGAGTCGGCGCTCGTCGGGCATCACGGGTCGCTGACACCCGCCGAGCAGCTCGTTCCGCTGTTAGTGGTCCACCGCTGAGCGCGGGCGCGACTTGTGGCGGTACATGTCGGCGTCGGCCTTGCGGATCAGGTCCTCGACGTCGCCGGTCGGGCCCGAGGTGCAGCCCACCGACGCGCTGAGCGCAACCGCGCCCGAGCCGACGTCGTAATCCCCCGTCAGCGCGGCGCAGTACTGCGCGGCGAGGTCGGCGACCGCGGCGCCCTCGTCGGCGTCGGGAACCAGGACGATGAACTCGTCGCCGCCGAGTCGGTAGACCGAACTCGGTGCCGCCACCGCCGCACTCAGCCGGCGCGCGACCTCGGTGAGCACCGCGTCCCCCGCGGCGTGACCGTGGCTGTCGTTGACGTGCTTGAACCCGTCGAGGTCGATGAAGACGATGCCGACCGATGCCGTCGGTCGGGCGGCGCGATACTCCTCGATGTGGTTGACGAGCGCGTGCCGGTTGTGCAGCCCGGTGAGCTGATCGGTCACCGCCATTCGGGCCAGTTCGGCTTCGGCGAGCTTGCGCGCGGTGACGTCCTGCATCTGGGCGATGATGACGTCCTCGGCGCCGTACTCCCCGCCGGGCGCCAGCACGGCGTTGCGCTGCATCCAGATGACAGTTCCGTCCATGCGGATGTAGCGCTGCTCGGAGGAGATGTGGGACACCTCTCCGCTGACGAGCTTGCGGTGCTCGGCGATCACACCGGGCAGATCGTCGGGGTGGACGAAGTCGCGGTAGCTCGCGCCCGCGAGTTCCTCGGCGCTCGCGCCGATCAGCTGGCACAGCGCCGGGTTGATCCGCAGGGCGCGCCCGTCGGTGGTCAGCAGGGTCTCACCGATCGGCGCGTTGGCCATGCTGATCTGGAACAGCCGCAGCGCCTCGTCGCGAACGCGTTCGGCCTCGACCCGCGCGGTGACGTCGATGGCGTGGCAGTAGAAACCGCGCACCTCGCCGTCGATGATGTCGGGAATGTACGAGGCGGCGAAGCGCCGGGCGACCCCGCGGGTGTCGGGCAGCGTGGCTTCGAACACCTGCGTGCGGCCCGCGAGCACCCCGTCGACGTGTGGCCGCAGCGATGTGAAGAGCTCGTCTCCGATGACCTCGCGCATGTGGCGGCCGCGGATCTCGTCGGGGACCAGCCCGAAGTACGTGACGTAGGTGTCGTTGGCGATGAAGTTGCGCAGATCCCGGTCCCAGTAGCCGATGATCG
Organism: uncultured Actinomycetota bacterium; assembly: GCA_963786695.1. GTDB lineage: Bacteria > Actinomycetota > Actinomycetes > Mycobacteriales > Mycobacteriaceae > Mycobacterium. The sequence continues at coordinate 150,335 of CAWBAL010000034.1, read as the reverse complement.
CGGGAAGGCGGTCGATGAGCAGCCGCAGCCGGCGGAGTTCCTCCGCGACTGTCAGCTGTTCGTCCAGCACTACCGGTAACCCTCGAATTGCGTCAGTGGTACAGCAGTGCCCTGCGGAATTCGTAGAACACTGCCGGTCAATTTACATTGCGGTCAATAACGAGTAAAGCCGCAGCGCCGCAACGACGTTCAGGTTGCTAAACAATTGGCCGAGCTCCATCGGCGATTTTCCGCCGGTAATTCGTGAAACGAATTACTTTGCTGCTTCGTTTTCGGGACCGGTATCGACCGGATCGGGCAGCCGGGGTGGTCCGTGCGAAGCCGGGTTTTCGGCACCGTTAACGTCTTGCGTCGTGATCGTGCTGCTGCCCCCGTCGGAGACCAAACGCGCCGGCGGTGACGGGCCGCCGCTTCGGCTGGACGCGCTCGGGGCGGCGGCGCTGGACGGCCTGCGGAGCACCCTGGTCGACGAGTTGGTCGCCCTGGCCGCCGACCGCCCGGCCAGCAGGCGCGCCTTGGGCCTCTCCCCGGCCCAGGACGCCGAGATCGACCGCAATGCCGCGCTCTGCACAGCGCCCACCCTGCCGGCGATCCAGCGCTACACCGGTGTGCTGTACGACGCGCTGGACATCGACTCGCTGCGCGGCGCCGAGGCGGCCCGCGCCGGCGCCCGGCTCGCCGTCGGGTCGGCGCTGTTCGGCCTGCTGCGCGCCGACGACCAGATACCCGCCTACCGCCTGTCGGCGACGTCCAAGCTGCCCGGTCAACCGACGCTGGCCAGCCGGTGGCGACCCGTGCTGGAGCCGGTGCTGGCCGAACTGTCCGCGGCCGAGCTGATCGTCGACCTGCGTTCGGGCTCGTACGCCGCGCTCGGCAGACTGCCGTCAGCGGTCCGCGTCGACGTCCTGGCCGAACACTCCGATGGCAGGCGCACCGTCGTCACCCACTTCAACAAGGCACACAAGGGCCGGCTGGCCCGCGCGCTGGCAGCGACGAGATCCGAACCCGCCGACGCGGCGGCGGTCGCCACGGTGGCCCGCCGGGCCGGGATGAAAGTCGAGCGCAGCGGCAACGACCTGACCGTCGTCGTTCCGGCCTGACCCGGAGCGGCGCGGTTCTGCCAGGATGGCAGGGTGACTCGCTGGCAGCGATCCGAGGTCCCGCGCGGCGACGACTACGACGCGCGGTGGCGCAAGCTGGCGGCCTCCGGCCAGAACGTTCACGGCGAGGCCGATCTGGTCGAGTCGCTGCTGCGGGAATCCGGCGGTACCTCGGTGCTCGATGCCGGGTGCGGCACCGGCCGGGTGGCGATCGAACTGGCCGGCCGCGGTTTCTCCGTGGTCGGCGTCGACGCCGACGCGCCCATGCTGGCCGCGGCCAAGTCCAAGGCGCCCGACCTGAGCTGGGTCGAGGCCGACCTGGCCGACCTGGGATCAGCCGTCCCCGGGCCGTTCGACCTCGCTCTGCTGGCGGGCAACGTGATGATCTTCCTGGAGCCGGGCACCGAGGCCAGGGCGCTGGCCGCGCTGGCCGCTCGGCTGTCCCACGGCGGTCTGCTTGGTGGCCGGCTTCAGTGTGCGGGCCGACCGCCTGACACTCGAGCGCTACGACCGGCTCGCCGGTATCGCCGGTCTGCAGCGCGTGTCCCGATGGGCGACATGGGACCGGCAACCGTTCGAGGGCGGCGATTACGCGGTCTCGGTGCACCGGCTGATCCTCTCGCCGCTAACCTGACGGGAAAGTGGACCAGTGCGGATGGTGTTCGCTAGGCTCGGAATCCGGCCATGGCGAACGGGTGTTCGGGGATCGCTGGTCATGCCGAGCTATCGGTGTGATGACTGAGGGGAACCGTCGATGAGGTTGGGGAAGGGCCGCAGCCTCGATCACTACTACGCCCTGACTGCGATGCTCGCCGCCCGCGGCGCTCAGAGGCTGACCTCCAGGGTGATTGCGGCGATGGTCTTCGGTCTGGGCCTGCTGCCCGCGCTCGCCGCCTTCACGTCCACCGTCCCACAGGTGCCGGCCGGCCGGGTGCTGTGGACCGCGGTTTCAGCCTTCGCGCTGATCGCCGGGCTGAACTGGCTTCGGCATCGGTGGCCGACCCGCACGGAGTCGGTGGCACTGGTGATCGGGGCGACCGTGGCGATCGTGGTCGGCAGCGTGATTCCGCACGATCCGGTGAAGGGCGTTTTCGGGGCGACCGCGCTGACGTTCGTCATCGGCTACACCGCCTTGTTCCACACCCTGCGAATGGTGGCGGTCATCATGACCGTCGGGCTGGCCACGGTGGTCTACCTCGCGGTGCGGATCGGGGCACACGACATCGCGATCGGGTTGATCGCGCTGGTATTGGTGACGCTGCTCTACGTCCTCGCCGCGTTCTCGTGCCGCATGGTGGTCAGGTTGAGCGGGGTCGACGGCGGCCCCGACGGCCTCGAGCCGTTGACCGGATTGCTCAACCGCGAGGCGTTCTACGACCAGGCGGCCACCCTGCTGGGGTCCCGCAACCGGGACGACGACCGCTACTTCGTCATCGCCGTGGTCAACATCGACAGCTTCGCGGCCATGATCAGCATGACGGGCAACCGCGGCGGCGACCGGGCGCGTATCATGGCGGGTCAGGCGCTGCGCGAAACCGTGCGTCGTGACGCGATCCTGGCCCATGTCGGCGAGGCCGAGTTCCTGATCGCCGACACGTTCACCAGTCCGGATCCGTTTCCTCTCGTCGAGCGCGCCCGGAGTTCGATCTCGGCCACGCCCAGTGGGATGACGGTGAGCATCGGCGTGGTCAGCACTCCGCTGCATCCGCTGGCGGAGCATCCGCCGCACGAGGTGCTCGACGAGATCGTGGCGCTGGCGAGCACCGCGATGTACGAGGCGCGACGAGCGGGTGGCAATCAGGTCCGCTTCGTGACGAACCCCGGCCTCAGCATCTCCGACGGCGAGGACGATGTCCCCGAGTCACTGATCTGACTGTCCGGTAAGGGATTTCAGCGCGAGATCGCGTTGGGCGGGGATCCGTCCGAGTCCGGGTCGACCTCGACGGCATACGAGGTGATCGACGCGATGCGCCCGTCGACGAACTCGTAGATGTAACACGTGGCCACCGTCGTGACCCCGTCCGGGCGGGTGTAGCGGCCGACGACCTCGACCACGACGGTGTCGTCCTGGACCACCGTCAGGCAGCGGTCCCAGCTGGTGGTGTTGTCGTCGAGACTTCCCGCGGTGTCACGGCAGGTGCGGACGACGGCGTCGGCGCCCTCGAGAACCGAGTAGCCCACGATGGTCCAGCGGACGTCGGGGGCCAGATGGGGCAGGGCGTCGTCGAAGCGGTGCTGGGAGAACGCGCGCGCGATCTCGGCCTGGTCGCTCGATCCGCTCATGGAATGACGTTAGCGCGCCGAATAGTCAGAGTGTGGAGGTGACGTCCACTGAAAGGTGATCGGCGATCGCACGTGCGGTCATCCAGTCACCCTTGACGACCGCGCTGGCGAGTTGGTCGACAAGCGGGCTGTGCACACCCAGTTCGGCCAGCCAGGCCGCGACCGTTACGGCGACCTCATGAGCCGCCACGGTCACCGATCGCTCAGCGTGCAGCCGGTCGGACACCCGGAAGATCGGGCTGGGCGCGGGGCGGTGACCGATGTGCAGGGTCTGCGCGTTGAAAACGTTGCGAATCAGACCAATTCGGTGTGGTGTGGTGAACTCGGCTGTCCTGTGTGTGAAGAACATGTCCTCCACCTCCCCCTCTGCGCCGTTATCTCCACTTTGCTGCGCCGCGACCGACGGGCCAAGGGCGTAGGTCACACCCAGTGCGGGGCAAACGACACCGATTGCCGCACGCCCGAGGTGGCTTTATCCCCACTTGGGTCGGCGGGCGGCGGTAGTGTCTGCCGAATGAGTTCCGGCCACGACCACAAGCCCAACCGCGAGCTACCGCCCGGCATGGCCGAGCAGCTGGATCTGCCCTACGCGGGGGTCGCGTCGTTCGGGCACCGCCCGTTTCTGACCGAGCCCGAACAGCTGGACTCCTGGCAGCCCGACGTGGCCATCGTCGGGGCGCCGTTCGACGTCGGCACCACCAACCGGCCGGGCGCCCGGTTCGGGCCCCGGGCGATCCGCGCCACGGCCTACGAGCCCGGGACCTACCACCTGGATCTCGGCCTGGAGATCTTCGACTGGCTCGAGGTCGTCGACTTCGGTGATGCCTACTGCCCGCACGGGCAGACCGAGGTGTCGCACGCCAACATCAGAGAGCGCGTCCACGCGATCGCCAGCCGCGGCATCGTGCCGGTGATCCTCGGCGGCGACCATTCCATCACCTGGCCGGCCGCGACTGCCGTCGCCGACTTCCACGGCTACGGCAACGTCGGCATCGTGCACTTCGACGCGCACGCCGACACCGCCGACGAGATCGAGGGCAACCTCGCCAGCCACGGCACCCCGATGCGCAGGCTCATCGAGTCCGGAGCCGTGCCGGGAAGCCACTTCGTCCAGGTCGGACTGCGCGGGTACTGGCCGCCGCAGGACACCTTCGAGTGGATGCAAGAGCAGAAGATGACCTGGCACACCATGCAGGAGATCTGGGACCGCGGCTTCAAGGCCGTGATGGGACAGGCCGTCAGCGAGGCGCTTGCGAAGGCCGACAAGCTCTACGTCTCGGTGGACATCGACGTCCTCGACCCGGCGCACGCCCCCGGAACGGGGACGCCGGAGCCGGGCGGCCTCACCAGCGTCGACCTGCTGCGCATGGTCCGCCAACTCTGCTACGAGCACGACGTCGCCGGGGTGGACGTCGTCGAGGTGGCGCCCGCCTACGACCATGCCGAGCTGACGGTCAACGCCGCGCACCGGGTGGTGTTCGAGGCGCTGGCCGGGATGGCGGCGCGCCGGCGGGACGCCGCCAACGCCAAACCGGGGCCGCCGTCGCCGCTGGCGAAATAGGTCAGTAGTCCGACTCGGCGGCAAGGACCTCGGCGAGGTAGGCATCCGGTTGCGGTCCGCCGAGCCGTTGCCGCGCGAACTGCCGGACCCGCTCCCGTGCCTCGGGTCCTTCCTCGACGTCGACGCCGACCGTGACTGCGGTGCCGGACCAGTCGGCGTCCCAGGCTTCGCGTGCGGTGGCAGGCCGGTTGTCCTCGCCGACCAGGGTCAGCGCCGCGCGGCCGTTCTCGTCCAAGGTTCCGGTGGCTTGAAAACCGTTGTGGTGCAGGGTGACCGGGACACCCGCGGGTGTCCCGGGGCCGACTACCGCGGTGCGGACGAGCGCCACCGGTCCGGTGTCCTCCACCGCGATGGTCCAGTCGACGGTGCCGTCCGCGGCGTCGAACACCCCGCCGGGCACGCCTGCCCACGCCATCGAGGTCACGCCGCGGGCGATCACCTCGGCGGGCTCGGGTCCGCCGCCGCGGCCGGCCGCCAGCGCGTAGTCGTCGCGGCGCGCCGACACCGGCGCACCGGCGGCGCCGTCGGCCAGGGTGTCGGCGAGTTCCGGCCAGCCGGGTGCATCGACGCCGAACTCGTCGGCCAGATCGACACAGCGGCGCACCAGTTCGGCAATCCGGGGGTCGCCCAGGAGCAGCTGGGTCCGGAGTTCCTCGGCGTGCGGGGCCAGCAGGCCGGCCACGTCGGAGTCCAGGGTGTCGTCGCCGAAGAACTCGTCGGCACCGGCCGTCGCCACCGCGATCTCGGCGTCCAGCACGGCCGGGTTGAGACCCGCGATACCGTCGCGCACGCTGGCGGGCCACCATCTGCGCAACCAGTGTCCGACGGCCAGTCGGCGAAGCCCGTCCAGTGCGCCGGGGCGCACCTCCACACCGGCGAGGTCGATCTCCCCCGTGCCGTCGGACGGCGCGGCCGCGGTGCCCGCGGCGAGGGCCCGGTGTCCGTCCTCGCCCACCACCCGCCACAGCCAGTCCGCCCGCGACGGGTCGGTGAAGGTGATCTGTGCCGCCGAATCGGCCGGCTCGTCGACGGTCCACGACAAGACGGCGCCGTCGACCTCGAGGACCGCGACCAGCGGCACCGGCGCAGCCGTCGGCCCGGCCCGCCACAGCCCGGATTCGGTGACCAGTTTCATCGCGCCACCTGCAGTTCCAGCATGGCCTTGATCCGCTGACGGTGATCGAGGCTGACCGAACGCGCCACACCCTCGAGCAGGGCCCGCACGTCGTCGACGTCGTCGCAGGGCTCCTGCCAGACATCGCGGCCGTGCAGGCGCGCCCACAGCCGGCTCAGGTACGGCCGGGCGAAGCTGGCGAGGTCGGAGACCACCTGCTGCTGGCGCGGGTGAATCGGCTCATCGCCGGCGATAGCACGCCTGGCGTGCAGCACGTAGGCCTCCTTGCGCAGCCTGGCCTGAATGGTCACGGCCAGCTGATAGCGCGCGACGGCGGATTCGTCGAGCGGAGCCAGCTCGCTGCCGACCTCGATGCCCGCGACGAGCGTCGCCTGCTTGTCCTCGCCGAGGAAACCCCATGGCGCGCTGGCCCGGTCGACCTCCTCGGCGCACAGCAGCGGCACGTCCGGCAGTTCGTCGCGGTCCAGGGCCCGGCGCAGCGTCGCCCGGACCCGCTCGACGACGCTTCGGTCCAGCGGCCGGTCACCGCCGCACTCACCCGATACCGGGGGTGGCTGCAGCGGCAGCCGGGAGGCCAGCCCCAGGGCCACGACCGACCACGGCAACCGCGAGTGGTCGATGCGCGCCAGGGCACCGAGGTTGTACGGGGTGGCGTCGGCGATCAGGGCCGTCCAGACCCGCTGTCGGGCGACGCTCGCCGTGTGGCCCTCGGCCGGGCCCAGAACCGTGGTGAGCCCGGCGAAGAACGGACCGGTGATCGTGTCGTCGGCGCACACGTCGGTCCAGCTGCGCTGCAGTTGGCGCTCCAGCTTGGCGAGCACCTGCGGGTTGGCCAGGTAGTGGTTCAGTGCCTCGATGGTGGTGCGGTCGCGGTCGTGGTGCACCGCATGCAGTGCCGCGGCTGCCGTCGCGGAGTCACCCTGATCGGGCGCGCCTTCGGTGACGGCCAGCTCGAAACACACCGGGAAGTACAGGTCCTGGGCGTTGCCGTTGGTCAGCCGCTGCCGACGGCGCTCCAGTTTCATCATGGTGAACCATGCTGCGGTGCAACGCAATTGGTCGGCATGGGCGAGGATGACGTCGAACATCTCGGCGGCGACGTCGGCGCTGACGAACGGCGCGGAGTAGGCCGGGTTGGTGCGCAACCGCAATACCAGCGGGTCGAGGATCCGTTTGACGGTGCGGCGCAGCGGGGCGCCGTCGTCGCCGCTGAGCACCTCGACGCCGGGACCGATTGCCCGCCAGGCGCGGTCGATCACCGCCCGTCGTGGTTGGCTGCTCATCCGGACAGGATAAGGGCCGGGCAAACTTGGGTTCGGTAGCGCGGGACCAAGTAGAGGCTTCCCTTCATGTCTGACGCAATGCTGGGCGCCATCGCCGTCGTCTCCGCTCTCACCCTCGCATCGATCATCATCGCCGCCGGCCTCGGCGGGCAGCCACCACGCTCGTCGCGGCGCAGAACGTCCCCGGTCTCGCGGTCGGTCGCGGTGGGAACCGTTCGGGCCGTGGCCGACTCCGCCGATCCGCTGGTTGTCGTCGAGGTCGAGAGCGTCAACGGTCAGCGGTTCACCGGACGGCTGTGCCACCGCCAGGGTGACCCGGCCGTCTCGGCGCTGCGCCCCGGTGTGATCCTGCTGGTCTCGTTCGACCCCCAGGCCCGCGATCGGCTCTCGCTGGCCGACGACGTGGTGGCGGTCCGCGCCGACGCCGCGCGCACCCTGATGCGGAACGGGCTGCTCACCAGCGACCAGATGGACCTGATCCGGCACGGTACCCGCTCGGCCGGGGTGGTGACCGGAATGCGCGCCACCGGGGATGTGGGTGACGGTCTGCGCGAGGTCGAACTCGACGTGATGGTCAGCCGACGCGGGGGCGGTCAGTTCCCGGCCCACGAGACCACGGTGGTCCCGGCGTCGCAGCTGCCCCGAGTCGCACCGGGCAGCATCATCGACGCCTACTACCGGCCGTCCGACGAGTCGACTATCGCGGTGTGCCTGCCGCCTGCGTGACGCGTTCACCGGGCACCGTCCACCGCGAAGGTCGCCAGCGCTGCCCAGTACAGCGGGCTGGCGCCGGTGTCGCCGTCGCGCCAGCGCCTCATCTGCGCACGCTGCCACCGGTTGACGGCAAGAGCGGCCTCGTCGGCTTCGTGGGCCTCGTCGACGGCGATGACCACCTCGGCCATCGGATCGCCGATCGCGGAGGTGAATCGGCGGTAGCCGGCCGTCGTGGGCAGCGACCACAGTGTCGCGGTGACCAGCTCGCTTCCGCACAGCACCATGGCCGCCACCAGGCCGGTGGCTTCGTCGAACTGGTAGTCGCCGCCGGAGCCGCAGGCCAGCAGCGCGACCCGCGGCGGCATCGGCAGCTGTGCGGACATCAGGTCCGCGGCCAGCAGCGGACGGTGATCGCCGACCGGTTCGGCGCCGCCCGGCACCGCGGAGGTGCAGGCGAGGTGGATTGCCGCGCGGTCGGCGTAGCCGTGGGCACGGTCGGCGGCGCTGGCGTGGCCGACGAACAACAGCCGGCTCGGAGTCTGCTGCAGCAGGCCGGCCAGCCAGGCCCGGTCCGCGTCGGTGCGGCGGAACAGATCCACGGCGGACCCGGCGCCCGGGAGCACCGGCCGATGCGACATCACGGTGGCGAAGTGGCGGGACAGCCTGCTCTCGGCCGACGGCCGGCCCAGGACCGAACCCAGCGGCGAGTCGGGCCGCTGCCCCGGCACCCGCGGGTCGAGCACCAGCAGCGGCGCCGCACCGCATCGGTCGGGCCACCGGGCCGCGGTGCGTTCGGTGTGCGCGATGTTCGGCGGCACAGCCATCAGCACGTCGACCAGTTCCATCAGCCGGACGCCGTCGGTCAGCGTCGCGATGTCGGCGAGCTGCCAGGGGATGCGCGCGGCCGTGGTGCCCTTGGTGGTGATCGCGGCCGTTCGGGCGCTGACCAACTCCTCGCGGCTGGGCCCGGCCAGTGGCACGGCGAGCAGGCCCCACGGGATACGGGCCAGCCGGGCGCTCGGGGACGCGTACAGCAGCGGGCGCGGATCGGAGACGCACTCGCCGAGCAGCTGCCAGGCGGGCCCGGAGATCAGCAGCACCCCGAGGATGTAGGCCAGCGTGAGCTCGCGCTCCGGAGCGGCGAACGGGCCGCTCGTCAGCGCCCGGTCGAGCGCGTCAGCCAGGCTCTCGGCGCCGTGCGGCTCGGGCAGTGCTCCCTGTAGTTCCTCGAGCGCGGCCAGCACCAGCGGCTCCTCGACCACCCACGTCACCGTGCGTTCGGGTTGGCCGACGACCCGCAGGCTCCCGTAGGTGGCGACCCCGAGGTCGGCGAACCGCAGGACGAGGGTGGTGGGCGTGGTCGCGGTCATGGCCACGTCGTCCAGGCCGGGCCGGCCGACGTCACCGTCTGGCCGTAGCGGTTGTGCGCGAGGGTCCGGTAGTGCTCGAGGACCGGGGCGCCGGTGGGGTCCATCTGCAGTTGCGGGAGCGGGCCCAGCGTCGTCAGGGTCAGGCCTTCGACCGGTTCCCCGCCGGCGGCCAGCGCCTCCTCGGCTGCGGTGTCGACCACCACCGCCGTGGTGACACCGCCATTCCATCCCCCGGATTCGCCGAGCGGCTCGTGGGCGAAAGTGCCTCGCGCGCAATGGTATTCAATGAGCTCGCTGACGAGCGCGGTGTTCTCCCACTCCCAGGCCACTGCGAACGCGCTTGCCAGCATCCGGCCTGAGACGTGCGCGGCCCACCGCCACCGGGCGTCGGCGTCGGTCATCGAGTACCGGACGGAGTCGACGGCAAGGGCGGCCGGGATCTTCAGCTCGGCGGCCTGTTCGAGTTTCGCCATCGCGCTGCGGTGGCGCTCGGAGCCCGTTTCGAAACGCGTGACGCCCAGCGAGGCGGCGTATCGCGCCTCGGACTCGCGCCAGTCGTCCGACGCGATCGCCGATGCCGTCGAAGTTCATGTCCGCCAGCGCATCGGCCCGCCAGATGGAGCCCAGGTGGTCATCGAGGCGGGCGTACTGCAACCAGCTCGACCGGGGCCAGCTGTCCAGGAGCTCGCGCGCCTGCGCCACCAGTTCCACCGCCTCGGCGAATCGGCCGCGAAACACCGAAATCCAGCTGCGCTGCAGCAGAATTCGGTGGATGTGCAACGGCTTGCCCAGCTCACGCCAGTGTCTTTCGGCATGCGACCAGGACTCGTCGGCGGCCTCCAGCATTCCGACTCCAAGCCGGGTCAGTCCGAAGTACAACCAGGACCGCGAGACGTCGTGGGCACGGTTGTGCTCGGCGATCACCGGGTACGCCGTGCCGACGAGTCGTTCGGTGGTCTCGTGGTCGCCCCGTAACCAGCTGGCCGCGGCGGTTTCCAGTTCGGCTCGCGCGCAATACAATCCCCAGCCGCGGCGCTGCGCCCGCGCAGCCGCCCGGTGCAGCCACTGCTCGCCTTCGTCCAGCCGGCCGGTCTCGACGCAGAACCGGCCGTATGCGATGCCGCCGGCGACCAGCAGTTGGTCAGCCTCGTCCGAGTTGTCGGTCAAACCGTCGATGACCGGAATGATGTTGCGCCACAACGTTGCCGCCTGGACGTGTAGGTCGTCGTCGCACAAAGCCGTGGCGCACAGGATGCCCGCCAACGTCGACAGGTGGTCGCGGTCGGACTCCAGATCCGTGAATCGCTGGGCGCACTCGTCATCCTGCAGGGCGGTCAACTCGCGGGCGGCCTCTTCGTGGTCGCCGTGGGCCGCGGCCAGCCCGACCCGCAGGAAGCGGGACCGCAGGGTGTAGTGGGCGATCATGTGCTCGACCTCGGTGGATCTGGCCGGCAGCTGCGAGTAGCGGCCCAAGCACTCGTCGATGCGCCGCAAGCACTCCGCGGTGCCGTCGTAGGCGGTCCGGTTGAGATAGATCTCGCCGAGTTGGGCGAAGACCTCGAGGGCCAGGTCGTCGCGGTCCTGCCGCTCGATCTCCGGGCCCAGCGACAGCAGCAGCTCCTTGGCCGCCTCTTCCTTGGCGGCGAGGGCCAGCTGGCGAGCTCGCTGGAGCTCGCCTGAAATGGACACGGCTGCATCATAAGACGGCCACCTCTGCGGTCCGGGGAAACGGCGGGACGGCGGACGTGTCCGGCACGCCCGCCGTCCCGCCCCCATGTCGGCCAATTCAGCTGCAGGTGACCGTGATCTCGAATTTCTTCGTGATCATGCCTGCCATCGGGTTCTTCATGTCGGCCCCGGCCGCTTCACCGCTGATGGTGTAGGTGTTGCCGTCCGCCTTCACGTCGGCAGAACCGGTCTTGACTCCCATGTTGTCGCTCACCGCGAGTGCGTTGCCATCCACGACCATGCCCAGCGAGGTCACCTTCGGCGGAGATCCGTCGGTCATGACCACACCGAGACCCTGCTGACCGCCGATCGCTCCACTGGCGATGTTGATGTTGCCGCCCTGCTTCACGCACGTCACCGTGCTGGTGTCCAGGCCCGGCAGGTCGTTTCCCTCGACCTTCACCGAGGTCTTTCCGCCGCTGGCCACCGCCGTGCTGACCGACGCGGAGCCGGTCGCCGACGCGGTGGCTTTGCTGCTGCTGTTGTTGTCGGAACAGGCCATCAGCAGCATGCTGCAGCCGATCACGCCGACACCGACCGCGAGAACTCGTTTCACGGGTCTTCCCTTCGCTCATGTGCGTCGCCCTGTGGCGCCGTCACGAGCAAGTAGAGGTCGCGGTGTCGGCTACCGATCCCAACTTTCAGCGGTGCCGTCGCTCCGCCGGACTTACGCTTCTACGGTGTTCTCGGAGACGCGCTATGCGATGAATGGGGACTTGCGCGTCGCCTACCGCGCGTCGCGTGAAGGTGCCCGCGACATCGTGTTCGTCCCGAACTGGTTCACGTGCTGCGAAATCCTGCCGGAGCTGCCGTCCCTTCAAGGGCTGGGTCGAAGCGATGGCATCGCTCGGGCGACTCATCTTCTTCGACCAGCCGGGCACGGGAGCATCCGATCCCGTCACGCCTGGCGCGCTGCCGACCTTGGAGCAATGGGCCGACAGCATCACCGCGGTACTTGACGATCTCGGTAGTCGCGAAGCGGTCCTCCTCGCGAGCGTCGGCGCGTTCGCGACGGGAGCGCTGTTCGCGGCAACACATCCGTCCCGCGCAACCGCGCTGGTCGTGCTCGAGGGCTACGCGGATCCGATGGCTCGACCGCGCTGACGCGCTCGATCCCGAGCGAGTTACCGCTGCCATGGTCGCCGTGTGGGGGACTGGAGAATTCCAACATGCGATGAATCCGGACATGCCGTGGAACGAGGAGATCCGGGCAACGTGGGCCCGTCAAGAACGCCTAGCGGCGAGCCCGGGAACCGTTGCTCTCGTGATGCCACTCGTGGCGGAAGTGAACGCGCGGGCGCTGCTTCCGACAGTCCGCGTGCCCACCCTCGTCGTCCAGCACGCCGACGACCCGTTGATCCCGCCCGAGTGGGGCAAGTCCGTCGCCCACCACATATCGGGCGCCAAGTACATCGAGCTGCCGGGGCGCAACGTGTACCACTTCGTTGAACCGTGGCGCCCGTCGTTCAAGGAGATCCCCGAGTTCCTCACCGGACATCAAGCCGAAGTGGTCGACGACCGAGTTCTCGCCACGGTGCTGTTCACCGACATCGTGGACTCGACGCGCCGCGCCGCCGAGATGGGTGACCGGGACTGGCTTGCCCTGCTCGATGCGCATGACGCCATCGTGCGGTCGCAGCTGGCGCGGTTCCGAGGCCGTGAGGTGAACACCTCGGGCGACGGCTTCCTCGCGATGTTCGACGGCCCGCAGCGAGCGATCCGCTGCGCCATGGCAATTCGCGACACCGTGCAGGCGCTCGGCATCGAGGTGCGCGGCGGGTTGCACACCGGCGAGTGTGAGGTGCGCGGCGACGACATCGGCGGGATCGCCGTGCATATCGGCGCGCGCGTGAGCGCCTTGGCAGGAGCTGACGAGGTGCTGGTGTCCAGCACAGTGCGCGACCTCGTCATCGGGTCGGGTATCGAGTTCGAGGACCGTGGCACGCACGAACTGAAGGGAGTCCCCGGCGACTGGCGGGTGTTCGCAGTCGCTTCTTAGAACGGCGGTGGGTCTGCGTCGTTGTCGGGGGGTGGGGTGCCGAAGATCGCGGCGTGGCGGGTTCGTCGTTCGTTGCGGTTGTGGGCGCGTTCGGTGGCGATGGCCTGGGCGCGGTTCTGCTCCCTGGGTGCGCTTTCGCGTGGGCATCAGCGCGCTGCGGTCGGCGCTGGCCGGCTCGGGCGTGATGTGTCCGGCCCGGCGGCGCGGCGGGGTCGGAGCCATCAAGGCGGGGAACAACAAGGCACTGCCGGGTGTCGTGATGTAGGTCTGCCCACCGGGAAGCTGCCAAATCACCGTCTCCACCAGGCAGCTGCCGGTCGCGCCACCCCCAAAACGTTTTGAGCAGATGACACCTCCGAGTGCACAAGCTGCTTACGGCAGGCGAAATCAGTTTCGCCGCAACCCTCCGCTACGGAGACGCGACGGCGAATATGTGCCATTCGCCGGGCACGCCCTTGAGCTGGTGAGCACCGCGGTCGTCGAACTCGAGCCCTGACCCGATGACGAGGTCGCGCAGCGTGCTGGACACCAGCACGTCGTTCGGCCCCGCCAGGGCGCTCACACGCGCCCCGATGTGCACGGCGATCCCACCGATGTCATCGCCCCGGACCTCGCATTCGCCGGTGTGCAACCCGGCGCGCACCTCGATGCCGAGCGCCTGCACCGCGTCGCGGATCGCCATCGCGCAGCGGATCGCGCGTTGAGGGCCATCGAACATCGCGAGGAACCCGTCTCCCGAGGTGTTCACCTCGCGGCCCCGAAACCGGGCAAGTTGCGATCGGACGACGGCGTCGTGTGCGTCGAGCAATGCATGCCAGTTGCGGTCGCCGATCTCTGCGGCGCGGCGCGTGGAGTCCACGATGTCGGTGAAAAGCACGGTGGCAAGGACCCGATCATCGGCCACGTCGGCCTGCTGACCGGTGAGGAACTCGGCGATCGCCTGGAAGGACGGGCGCCACGGTTCAACGAAGTGATAGAGGTTGCGGCCCGGCAGCTCGACGTACTTCGCGCCCGATATGTGGTCTGCGAGGTCCTTGCCCCATTCGGGCGGGATAAACCCGTCGTCAGCGTGCTGCACGACGAGGGTTGGCACGCGGACCGTCGGAAGCACCGCCCGCACGTCCAGTTCGGTCGCGAGAGGCAGCATCCGAGCGACGGTCGCTGGGCTGGCCGCTAGGCGTTCGTGTCGTGCCCACGTTGCCCGGATCTCCTCGTTCCACGGCATGTCCGGATTGAAGACATGTTGGACTTCACCCGTGCCCCACATGGCGACCAAGGCACCGTTGGCTTCCTCGGGATCGACGCTCATCAGTGCGTTCGCGCACAGACATCGGGTCCGCAAGCCCTCGAGCACGACCAGCGCGGTTGTGCGAGACGGATATGTTGCGGCGAACAGCGCCCCGTCGCCAACGCGCCGACGCTCGCGACGAGGACCGCTTCGCGACTCCCGAGGTCGTCGAGCACCGCGGTGATGCTGTCCGCCCATTGCTCCAAGGTCGGCAGCGCACCCGCTGTGACGGGATCGGACGCTCCCGTGCCCGGCTGGTCGAAGAAGATGAGCCGACCGAGCGATGTCATCGCCTCGACCCAGCCTTGAAGGGACGGTAGCTCCGGCAGGTGTTCGCAGCACGTGAACCAGTTCGGGACGAACACGATGTCGCGAGGACCTTCACGCGACGCGCGATAGGCGACGCGCAGAGTCCCCGTTCATCGCATAGCGCGTCTCCGAGAACACCGCAGAAGTCTAAGCCGAGCAGCGGGTCGAGCGGGTCCGCATCGGCAGCGTTTATGCTGCTCACGAGCGTTCGTCTGAAGTGTACTGAGCGCAGTCGTTGCCACCTACTACTTCTGACCCTCCAGAAGGTGCGCATACGGGTCAGCGTCGGAGCCCACGGTCTCCGGCATCGGGTAGTACGTCTTTATAAGCAGGTTTCCGTCATCATCCCATGCGAATGTCTCGATGCTGTAAGCCATTTGGATATTCGGCTCGGTGCCGAAGTGATTCTCACAGACCCAAGCCATCTCGTTGCCGTTCACCTGCACGGTGATCATTTTGATCCTCAGGATGGATTGGAACATGTCGTAGGCGTGACCAGTGGCGGCGTCGAACCCGGTCTTCTCCTCGGTGCCCACGGGATCGAACATGCGAACTCCGGCTGGCACGATGGTGCGCCACGACGCAATCCACTCGTCGCGCTTCGTGATCCACAGCGCCGTTCACGCCGCGCGTCCCGACATCGTCTGCGTAGTCCACTTACACACGTCCGCCGGCGTCGCGGTGTCCGCTTCAGGAGTCGCGCCTCTTGCCCATCTCTCAACAATCGTACCATCGCGCTCGCCTCTCTCGGGTACCACGACTACGAGGGCATCGCGCTGCCGCGACGACGAAAAGCCGCGGCTCGTCGAATGACCTCGGCGACAAGACATCGCTCATCCTGCGAAACCACGGCCTTCTGAGCGTCCGGGCCACCCCGACAGTCGCTCGATGCGTTCCTCTAGCCATGCATCAACTCGCAGCGCGACGTGCGCAGATCCAGCTCTCCTCGCGCGTCCCGCGCGTCGGCGGCGCGCTCGTGCCTCGGTGGACAAGTCGATCCTGCTCCGACGTTGAAGAGCGCGTGGCCGACCGTCGCTCAAAGGCGCGAGCTCGGACCATCGCGGGCCTGGTCATCTGCTGCGGCTCGATCGGATCAACCCCGGCTGTCGATCCTACTCAAGAGTCGCAGCCGCAGTTACATCCCCAAATGGAGGGGTACGACCCCGCCTGGATCGAACTTGCGCGCGCGGCGCCTGGTCGCATGCCGTACGGGTCTCGGACTTCTTCCGATATTTGGAGCCATGCAACGTCGTGAGGCAGTCGAGTGTGTACTTCAGCCAGTCGGTGCCACGTCGGCACAAACATTTCAGGTTGCTGACAGGCGCTGGCGCAGGTTACGTCCCGTGAACCCGTGGCCGCCGACCGCTTCACTTCAGCAAGAGCGGCGACCGAACGTGGAGAAGGTCCTGTAGCACCGTAGGTAGCTCTGGCTCAGGCCGCCGTCGATCGAATTGATGCGCTAACATCAGATGTATGCGCACCACGCTGTCATTGGACGATGACGTACTGCTCGCGGTGAAGGAACGCGCGCGCCGCGAGAACCGCACCGCAGGCGAGGTCCTGTCCGATCTTGCCCGGCAGGCGCTGACGCAACAGCAAAGCCCCGATCCGCGTACAGGGCCGGAAAGCTTCTATGGTTTCGAACCCTTCGAGCATCGGGGGCCCGCCGTGTCCAACGCTCTCGTCGACCGGCTGCGTGACGAGGAAGCCGTGTGACGCGCGCCCTGCTGGACGTCAATGTCCTTATCGCACTGCTCGACAGCGATCACGTCGACCACGAGCGTGTTCGCCGGTGGGTCGACGCCGAGATCGTCCACGGCTGGGCGTCGTGTGCAATAACTCAAAACGGCTTCGTTCGAATCATCAGCCAGCCTCGATATCCCAGCCCGGTGCCACCTGCACAGGCGATCGGCAGGTTGGCACGCGCCGCGGCGACCGAATATCACGAGTACTGGCTGTGTTCGGTCAGTCTGCTCGACGACGAGCTTATCGACTACTCGCTGTTGCACGGGCATCGCCAGGTAACCGACGCATATCTACTCGCGCTCGCCACCGCTAACGGCGGCCGGTTCGCGACTCTCGATCAGTCGATTCCCATGAGCGCTGTCCGCCACGCAAGCGCGCGCAACCTGACGCTGATCTGATTTCGTCAGGTCGGGCATTCCGCAAATCGCATCCGCCTCATTCGTCACACATCGGCGTGGGTCGTTGCCAACGCAGCATTGTCGGTGAGCAAATGCGTGCGATAACCGATGGTCGGAACACCCCCATATCGACGTCCCGGCGGCGAACACCGCCGCCACCTCCGCGCCGACGGCCGGCCAGACCCGTCCGACAGAACCCGCGCCTAGCGCAGGACCGCGCCGCCGTCGATGTTGATCACCTGACCGTTGACCCAGGCGCCCTCGTCGGACATCAGGAAGGCGACCATCGCGGCGATATCGTCGGGGTGGCCCACCCGGGTGGACCGCGTTCCGCGCAGTGCGGCGGCCTCCAACTCGGGCCACTGCGGCACCGAGCGCATCATCTCCGTCCCGGTGAAGCCGGGAGCGACTGCGTTACAACGGATTCCGTCCCGGCCCCAGCGCGACGCGACGTGCCGGGTGAGCGCGCCGATGCCGGCCTTCGCCGTCGCGTACGCCGGCCGGGTGGGCTCGCCGATGAAAGCCGCGGCCGAGGACATGTTGACGATGGCTCCCCCGCCGCGGGACAGCATCACCGGGATCGCGTACTTCATGCTCGCCACGTAACCGCGCAGCGTCACCGTCATGGTGCGGTCCCAGACCGCGAAGTCGATGTCGACCACATCGGTGTCGCCGCGCAGCATGCTCATGTCCGAGCCCACGTTGAACAACAGGTCCACGCCGCCGAACTCCGCGACCGCGGAATCGATCAGGGCGCGAACCGAATCCGGGTCGGCCAGATCGAACGACACCGCGGCGGCAGTGCCCCCGCTGGCGCGGATCGACTCGGCGGTTGCCGCCGCACCGTCAGCGGACACGTCGCCGACCACCACCAGGGCAGCCCTCCGCGGCCAGCCGAGCGGCAGTGGCCGCCCCGATTCCCGTCGCGCCTCCGGCGATGACCGCAACCTTGCCGGCCAGCCCCCTGCTCACGCCTTGGCCAGCTGCTTCTCGGCGTAGCGCGCCGGCCCACTCCTTGCGCGAGCGGATCGACACGTCGACGTCGGTGGCCTTGGCGCGCAGCGCGCCGACGCTCGCCTGCGCCTTCGGGGTCCGGGCGAACGGGTCCCAGCTGAAGAACCGGCAGGCGTTCTGCCAGGTGATCTTGTCGATGTCAGCGTCGTCGGCCCCGGCGGCGTTCAGCTCGGCCAGCACCTGCTCCGGCGCGTCGGGCCAGAAGCAGTCCGAGTGCGGGTAGTCGCACTCCCAGGCGATGATGTCGATGCCGATCTCGTGGCGCAGTTTCAGCGAGGTCTTGTCGGTGACGTAGCAGGCCAGCGAGTGATCCCGGAACACGTCGCTGGGCAGCTTGTCGCCGAAGTCGCGGCGCAGCCATTTCTGGTTGGTGTAGTGGCGGTCGCAGCGATCCAGGTAGAACGGGATCCACCCGATGCCGCCCTCGGAGAACGCGAACTTCAGGTCGGGGTACTTGCGCATCGCCGGGCCCCACAACAGATCCTGCGCGCACATCGCCGAGACCTGGGTGGCCAGGATGATCAGGTTGTCGATCGGCGCGTCGGGCGCCATGCTGATCGCGCCGAAGCCGGTGCCGATGTGCAGGCACATCACCACGTTCTCCTCGCACAGCGTGCGGAACACCGGGCCCCAGTAGTCGTCGTCGTGGTAGCTCGGCAGTCCCTCGAGGTGCGGAAGTTCCGGCATGGTGACCGCGCGGCAGCCCTTGGCCGCCACCCGGCGGATCTCGTCGCACATGCCCTCGGGAGTCCACGTCGGCAGGATCGCGATCGGGATGAAGCGGTCCGGATAGGAGCCGGCCCACTCGTCGATGTGCCAGTCGTTGTAGGCCGACACCATGACCAGGGTGACGTCTTCGCGCGTCATGTTGAGATGCCGCGCGGAGAAGCCGGTGAAGGTCGGGAAGCACATCGAGGCCAGGATGCCGTTGCGGTTCATGTCGCGGACCCGCTCGTGCACGTCGTAGACGCCAGGGCGCATCTCGGCGAAGCCGGCCGGGTCGCGGCCCCACTCCTCGGCGGGCCAGGACACGACCGCGTTGAGTCCGCTGACGCCCTGCGGCCGGCCCTGGTACATCCACTGGTCGACGCCGTTGTCGTCGGTGACGACGATCGGCGCCTCGGGCTTGTACTTGGCCGGAACGTGATCGAGGAACATGTCCGGCGGTTCGACGACGTGGTCGTCGATGCTCACCAGGATCAGGTCGTCGACATTCATGCCTAAGTTGTACCCTGCATATTCATGACCGTCTCCGCGCAATCGGCCAGAGGTTTAGCCGAACCGGCCAACGTCGCGCGGGTGGAGTTGCGCCGCGGCGGCCCGGTCCTGGCCGGCAGCTACCTCTACGAGGGCGACCTGCTGGTGACCGGCTGGCACGTCCACGACGTCCACCAGATCGAGTACGCCATCGGCGGGGTCGTCGAGGTGGAGACCGCGGCCGGCCACTACCTGCTGCCGCCGCAGCAGGCGGCCTGGATTCCGGCCGGCCTGCAGCACCAGGCGACGATGAACCCGTCGGTGAAGACGCTGGCGGTGATGTTCGACCCGGCCGTCATCCCCGACGCCGGCGACCGGGCCCGCATCCTGGCCGTCTCGCCACTGCTCCGCGAGATGATGCTCTACGCGTTGCGCTGGCCCATCGACCGAGGCGCAGGTGCCGCCGACGAGGCCAGAGTGTCCGACTCGTTCTTCCTGACGCTGGCCAATCTGGTGTCCGAAGCGCTGGATCACGAAGCGCCACTGAGCCTTCCGACATCCGAGGATCCGGTGGTCGCCGCGGCGATGGCCTACACCAAGGATCACCTGCAGTCGGTCAGCCTCGACGAGGTGTGCCGGGCCGTCGCGGTCTCGGAGCGCACACTGCGGCGGCTGTTCCAGAGCGAGGTCGGACTGTCCTGGCGCACCTACCTGCTGCATGCCCGGATGCTGCGGGCCATGGCGCTGCTCGCCGCCCCCGGTCAGAGTGTCCAGCAGACCGCCAGCGCCGTCGGCTTCGACAGCATGGGTTCGTTCACCAGGGCGTTCGCCCAGTTCTGCGGCGAGACGCCGTCGTCATACCGGCGACGAGTCAACAAAACCGCCGTCTGAGGTCGAGGCTCCGGCGGGCGGCTCTCGCGTGCCAGCGCAGCCGCAGGATCAACAGACCGCGATGCGCCTCGAATCCCATCGACAGCGGATCGCGCAGCCGGCGCGGTCGATGCTGACGTGTTGGTGCCATGACACCAGTGAACCGCATCCAGGCGAACATGTGTTGTCACGCAGGTGGCTGTCGGTGTGCCAGGCGCCGACGATGCGGGTGTCCGCACCGGGTGAACGACCCTTCAGCGCGTCCGCAGTCCGTGCACAGGCAATTACCAGATCCCCCCTCTAGCCTGTGATTTCGCGTCCCACCGACTGTGACGCACAGGGGGGTGACCGGCAGGCACGAGAAGGGCGACATTCGTGAGCAAGCTCATCGCATTCGGTTTGGGAACTGTCGCACTCTCTGCGGCGTCGATCACATTCCTGGGCGCCGGTGTGGCGGCGGCCGACGACTATTCGGGCAAGTCGTACTCGGATGCCGCCTCGGCGATCAGCGGTGCCGGGCAGAAGGCCGTGATCGCCGCATCGGTCGGTGATGCGGTGTCGCAGAGTGACTGCGTTGTGACGCGCTCCGCAGAAGGCGCCCTGGCTCAAGGGCGACAACTTCTCCCCCGTCACCGACACCGTGCTGCTGTTCCTGAACTGCAACGCCAAACTCGCCACGGCCGGCAACCCCGGGCAACTCGCTGGCGAGCCCGGAGGGCCGGGCCGAGAAGGCCGCCGAGGACAAGAAGGCCGCGGAGGCCGCCCAGCAGGCCAGCAGGCGTAGCCGCCGGCGCCGGGCTTGCCACCCCGGGCCGGGGCGGGCGAAGATCCGTGGCAATGGATGCAACGCTGGCCGCCGAACTCGCCGACATCGATGCGATCGGACAAGCCGCTCTGGCCGCCGCCGGCGAGGTGTCGGCCGTAGAACTGCTCGAGGCGGCGATCCTTCGGCTGGACGGCGCCCGCAGCCTCAACGCCGTCATCACCGAACTGTTCGAAAGGGGCCGCGACCAGGCGGCGGCGCTCGACGCGTCGGGTGCCCTGCGCGACGGTTCGGCCGGCCCGCTGGCCGGAGTTCCGTTCCTGCTCAAGGACCTTGGCGCGTCGTTGGCCGGTGCACCCGAGGCGATGGGGTCGCGTGCGCTTCGTACCCACGTTGCGCGGCACACGGCCTGGATCGTCGAGCGCTACCTGGACGCCGGGCTGGTGGTGTTCGGCAAGACCAACACCCCGGAGTGGGGAAACCACTGCACCACCGAGCCGTCGCTGTTCGGCCGCACCGCCAACCCGTGGTCACCGTCGATCACGCCCGGCGGTTCGTCGGGCGGATCGGCCTCGGCGGTGGCTGCCGGCGTGGTCCCGGCCGCGTCCGGCGGCGACGGCACCGGATCGATCCGGGTGCCCGCGGCCTGCTGCGGACTGGTCGGGCTCAAGCCCCGCCGCGCCCGCACCTCCTTCGCGCCCGGTGGTCAGTTGCTCGAAGGCCTGGCCGTCGAGCATGCGCTGAGCCGAACGGTGCGCGACAGCGCCGCGCTGCTCGACGCCGTGACCGGGTCTGCGCCGGGCGACCCCTACAACGCCGCCGCCGCCGGACCAGCCGTTCCTGCAGGCGATCCGGCGCACCCCCGCGCCGCAGCGGATCCTGATGTCGACGGGTTCGCCGTTCCCCGCACCGGCCACCGACCCGCGCGTGGTCAACGCGGTCGAATCGGCCGCGCGGGCGCTCGAGGGTCTGGGCCACCGGGTGCAGACGGGCGGTCCGGAGTTCGACGCCGACGCGGTGGCCGACGCGATCGCCGTGCTGCACAACGTCAGCAATGTCCAGCTCTACGACTTCGCCCGGGCGCACCTGGGCCGCGACCCGCGCGACGACGAGTTCGAGCCCAGCACCTGGGTGATGATCCGCGAGGGCTTCGCCACCACCGGTGTGGCCTACGCGGACGCCATCGACACCGTGCACGCCCAGACCCGCGCCTTCGTCGCCGGGATGGCCGGCCACGACGTGTTGCTGGCGCCGACGCTGCTGGCCCCGCCGCCGTCCTACGGGGTGCTCGATCAGCCGCGCGGCACCACACGTGCCTTCTTCGACGTCGAGTTCGCCCACACCGGATGGACAGCCATGGCCAACGTCACCGGCTGGGCGGCGATCTCGCTGCCCGCTGGGGCTCACCGCCGACGGCCTGCCGATCGGCGTCCAGTTGATGGCGCCCGACGAGACGATCCTGCTGCAACTGGCCGCCCAGCTCGAGGATGCGATGCCCTGGGCGCAGCGCCGGCCGCCCGGGTGGCTCGGGCGATAGCTGAGCGGGCTTCGCCTTTGGCGGAACGTTCGGGACGATTGCTGGCGCGTGCGAGACTGTGCCCATGGTTGTCGCTATCGCCCGCCCGAAGCTGGAGGGCAACATCGCCGTCGGCGAGGACCGCCGGATCGGTTTCGCCGAGTTCGGCGACCCCCAGGGCCGAGCCGTCTTCTGGCTGCACGGCACCCCCGGGGCGCGCCGTCAGATCCCGATGGAAGCCCGGGTGTTCGCCGAGCAGCGCAACATCCGGCTGATCGGCGTCGACCGTCCCGGCATCGGCTCGTCGACCCCGTTCCAGTACGAGAACGTGCTGGCCTTCGCCACCGACCTGGCCACCATCGCCGACACCCTGGGCATCGACAAGATGGCGGTCGTCGGCCTGTCCGGCGGTGGTCCCTACACGCTGGCCTGCGCGGCGGCGATGCCGGAGCGGATCGTCGCGGCCGGTGTGCTGGGTGGCGTCGCGCCGACGGTCGGGCCGGACGCGATCAGTGGCGGGCTGATGGCGCTGGGCACGCTGGCCGCTCCCGTCATCCAAGTTGCCGGCGGACCGATCCGGTTGGCCGCCAGTACCCTGATCCGGCTGATCCGGCCGGTGGCCGAGCCGGCCGTCTACCTGTATGCCGCGATCTCGCCGGAAGCGGACCGCAAGATGCTGGTGCGCCCCGAGTTCAAGGCGATGTTCCTCGACGACCTGCTCAACGGCAGCCGCAAACAGCTGGCGGCGCCGTTCGCCGACATCGTCGTCTTCGCCCGGGACTGGGGATTCCGGCTCGACGAGGTCAAGGTGCCGGTCCGCTGGTGGCACGGCGACCGCGACCACATCGTGCCGTTCGCCCACGGTCAGCATGTGGTCGCTGCTCTGCCCGACGCCGAGCTGCACCACCTGCCCGGCGAGAGCCACCTCGCCGGACTCGGCCGTGCCGAGGACATCCTGAACGCCATGCTCGACATCTGGGACCGTGACGAAACGCATTGACCGGCAACTGTTTTCGGTTGTCGCGACCGCGCTGACGGTTGCGATCGCCGCGTCGCCGGCCGCCGTCGCCGCACCCGACCCGGTCGCACCCGCCGACTTCGTGGCCCTTGCCGACGTCGCCCCGTCCATCCTGCAGGAGATGCGGTACTACACCCCGCACAACTTCACCGGTGATCCGGTCGACGGCTACCGCAGCCCGATGTGCATCCTGACCCACGAGGCGGCCGACGGGCTGCGGCGCGCGCAGGAGGAGTTCCTCGAGCGCGGCTACACGCTGAAGGTGTACGACTGCTACCGGCCGCAGCGCGCGGTCAACGATTTCGTCGCCTGGGCCGAAGACCTCGCCGACGAACGGATGAAGGCGGAGTTCTATCCGCGGGTGGACAAGTCGGTGCTGTTCGCCGACGGCTACATCGCCGAGAAGTCCGGGCACAGCCGTGGCAGCACGATGGACCTCACCCTGGTGTCGCTGCCTGCCGCCGGCGAACCGCCGTATGTGCCCGGCCAGCCGCTGGTCGACTGCACCGCACCGCAGCAGGTCCGCTTCCCCGACAACTCGATCGACATGGGCACCGGCTTCGACTGCTTCGACACCCTGGCGCACACGCTCGACCCCCGCATCGAGGGCGACGAACTCAAGAACAGGCTGCTACTGAAAGAAGGTCTGGAAAAGCAGGGCTTCGTCAATTACGACAAAGAATGGTGGCACTACACCTACCAGCCCGAGCCTTATCCGGACACCTACTTCGATTTCCCGATCGACCCGGATTCCCTGACCGGGTGATTGCCGGCTAAGTGCCGAGTTGGCTCTTTATCAGCGCATCCTGCTTCTGACCCATTTCGATCACCAGATCAGAGGGCACCGGATCGGCGGCAGGACCGGAGAATTCAATTGACGACGCCGCATTGCCCTCGGTGAAATACAGCACGCTCAGCGACTGTGTTCCATCCGGTGATGTTCCGGTGATCAGTTGTCCGCCGGAGCCCACGGCCGCTGACGCCAGTTTCTGATTGGCAATCGGTGTGCTGGCCTGGGCTTGGTTGATGGCAGTGCTGGCCGCGGCCGGGTCGGACAGCACCCACACCGTGTCGGTGATGGTGCGGCCGCCGTCGCGGTGGGTGAAGACCGTCGTGGCGCCCGGCTGGCCACCGGGATTCAGCGTCGGGGTGCCTGCAGTGTAGGCCTGCGAGTCGGTCACCACGTTGGGGTCGACGATCAGGGCGGTGTAGTCACCGGGCTGTGCTGCTGCCAGGCCGGCACCCAGTGTCAGACCTGCTGCTGAGAAAAGCGCGGCGGTGAGCCCGCCGAGGCGAAAAGAATTCATGGCGAAGTCTTCCGTTCGTGTGGTTGCTGTCGGCTGATCCGGATCGGGTGCGGTCAGCAGGGATAGCAAGCCCAGCCGCGCCAGCCGTCGCGCCAGAAGAATCCCGGCCCGCAGCCCATGTTGCCGGTGGTGCCGTAGCAGTCGAGCGCGGTGATGATCGGCGGGGAACTGTGCGTAGTCGATGGCGTGGCGTTGCTCGGCTGCGCCGCATTCGCGGTTTGCACACCGGTCAGCGAGCCCGCAATGATGCCTGCCGCCGCCAGACCCATGACAATTCTTCTCATTTGCGTTCTCCCCGAGAAATGAGTGGCACTGAATTCGACCGGGATGACGATACGCGCGCAGTCCCGCTGCAACGGGTCAAACGGAATGAATCCTTGCCAGCGTTTCGACCATCGGTCTATTTGTCATGCCCAACGGCCCCGCAAGGTTGGGCCACAAGTCCCTGTCGCCACGAGTCCGGGCACGGCAGTCTGACGGTGTACTGCAGAAAACCGGTGCACGGACGGCTTAGTCGCCGCCCCCCTGTCGAAAGGCTGCTCCGAATGAGCAACTTCGCTGACGAACGGCGCTACGCCTGGCGGATGATGCGGGCGGCACGTCAGGCTCAGGCCGACGGCCTGCGTGTCGACGGCGCCATGATGTGCCGCGACGAGATCATCGCGCTGCTCGATCAGGCTCTCGACGCGGGCCTGGATCGCGCCGAACTGGTCGTCGAACTGGCCAACCTCGGTGCCCGCTTTTTTGCCCTGTGCGATGTCGACAGCCGAGAGGCCACCGACCTCGTGGTCGAAGACGCCGAGATCTGCCTGAATTAGGCTTCCAGAGCGCCGAATTCGTCGAGGAGTGTGCGCCGCAACAGGTGCATCGCCACCGTCGTTGACCGCTCCCTGATGTCCGAGCGCCCACCCGGCAGCCGAAGCGACCGAATGACTGTGGTGCCGTCGGCCAGCATCACGCAGAACCAGACGGTGCCCACCGGCTTGTCGGCCGTCCCGCCTCCCGGACCCGCTATCCCGGTGATCGCCACGGCGGTGTCGGCGTCGAACCGGCGCAGCGCCCCGGCCGCCATCGCCTCGGCCACCTCCTGCGAGACCGCCCCGTGCTCATCGATCAGAGCGGCGTCGACCCCCAGCAGTTCGACCTTCGCCTCGTTGGCGTAGGCCACCACCCCACCGGCGACGTAGGCCGAGGAGCCGGCCAGGTCGGTGAGCCGGGCCGCCAGCAGACCCGCGGTGCACGACTCCGCCGTCGCGATGCGCCGCCCGGCCAGCAACCGCGCCACCTGGTCGTCGACCAGCGAACCGTCCTCGGAGAACACCATGGCGCCGTGCCGGTCCCGGACCAGCGCCATCAACTGGCGGTACACCTCGGCGCTGCGGGGTTCGTAGCGGGTCACCATCTCCACCTCCCCGCGGCGCAGGCACGTGGTGATCTCCAGATCGGTGAAGCCGGGCACGCTGCGCTCGGCCTCCCGCAGCGTCTCGGCGAGCCCCGACTCGGCCAGCCCGAACATGCGGACGGTGTCCTGGTGGTAGATCGTCCGGCCGGCGATCGCCTGCTGCACCGCCTCGCTGGCCATCGCCGCCGGCCACATGGCCTGCAGCTCACGGGGCGGGCCGGGCAGAACCAGCACCGTCGGTTTGCCGGGCACCACCACACCGGGCGCGGTGCCGACGGGGTCGAGGATGTGGGCGCCGACCGGAACCATCGCCTGCTTGCGGTTGGCCGCGAGCACCGCGTCGAAGTCCACCCCGGTGTAGCGCGCCATGAGGGATTTCAGGATCGCCGCGATCTTGGCTTCCAGCTCCACGTCCAACGTCAGGTCGCGGCCGCAGAAGCGGGCCACGATCTCGACGGTCATGTCGTCGGCCGTCGGTCCCAGGCCGCCGGTCGTCACGATCAGGTCGACACCTTCGGCGGCCAGGAAACGCAGCTGCGCCTCGATGTCGGCGGCGCGGTCACCGCAGATGGTGATGTGGGCCAGTTCGACGCCCAGTTCCAGCAGCCGTTCGGCCACCCACGGACCGTTGCGGTCGGCCACGCGTCCGGTGAGCACCTCGGTGCCGGTGACCACGATTCCCGCGCGCGTACTCATACCGTGCGACATTACGCAGCGCCCGTGGTTCGGCTCAGGGCTGGTCGGGAGCCACTCCGGCGGCGGTGGTGAGATCTCGCATCCAGGCCGGGAGATCCTTGACGAAGAAGCCGATCTCGCCGGTCGCGGTCCGGATCACCAGATGCGTCCAGCCGCCGGCGACGCTGCCCTGGAACACCTTCGACGCGCGCAGGCCGGTGATCGAGGCCAACGGGATGTCGATCGTCGTGCCGGTGAGCGTCACGAAGACCACCCGCCGGCGGGTCAGTGCGATCCGGCCGTTGTTCTTCACCGCGGGATAGCCGGGTGCCGACGCGCCCCGATAGACACCCTTCTCGAAGGCGCGGAGCACACCCTCGGCTTCGATGTCAGCGGCTGCGCGCTGGGCGGCGGCGCGGTACTTGCGCCGGTACACCAGCACGATCGGCACCGCGATGAGTGCCAGCACCGCCACGATCGCGCCGACGAGCACAGCCACCTGCAACGCGACGCTCATCGGTCACCCGATCCGGTGGCGCGTCAGCCGGCGCTCCCGGGCGCACGGACCACCAGTGGCACCGCCGGGAAGTGTGCGGCCATCTCCGAGCGCGACTTGCGCAACGCGGCGGTGCCGTAACCCTTCTTCCGGTGCTCGGGATGAATCCAGATCCGGACGTTGACCTCACCGCCGGCGAGCTCGCCGAACACCATGCCGACCTTGTCGTCGCCGTCGATGGCGACGAACCAGGCCGCCTCTTCGGCGTGCAGACGCTCACGCGCGGAACGGATTTCGTCGTCGAGGTCACCGGCCGGTGTTCCGGAACCGTCGCCGGCGGAGCCCACCTCGTCGGTGCGGGCGGCGAAGATGTCACGGTCGGCGTCGTGGGAGAACGGGCGCAGTTGCAGACGATCGTCGGAACTCGCGGGGCGCTCGCCGAGGGTGAAGCTGAGCTGGCTGTTGAGGTCCTCGATCTCCTTGGCGATGCGGCGCCGGGAGTCCTTGGTCAGCTGGTCGAAGGACATCCCCATCACGGCCTCGCCGCCGCGCCGGGACTTCCCGAGCAGCGCGGTGACGGCGTCGACCGCCGAGGCGCGGTCGGGTGACTCCACGATGGCGTCGAGCACCTCGTGGCGGCGTTCGAGCGCGGTCAGCAGGGCATCGGCAATCTCGCGGCGGGCTGCCGCACGGTCCTGATCGGTCATTGCGTAAGCGTAGATCGACGGGCGAGCTTCGGCGGCGTCCGCGCAAAGTCGGTTAGGGTGCGATTCCACCGGCTCGGCCGGAGAAGGAGGCCCCACGTGAGGTTTGTGTCCCGGATGTGCGCGCTTGGCGCGGGCGCGACCTCGCGCGGTGGTGACCATGATGGGCCCCGGCAGTGGCATCGGTGCGGCCGATCCGGCCAACCCGTTCCTCACCGAGATCGCCGCGCAGGTCGGTCTGCCCGCCCAGGTGTGGACGGCCTCGGGCACCCACACCGCGCGCGGCTACACCAGCGCCGCCGCGCAGACCACCAGCGTCGAGGGGATGCGCGCGGACTGCGACAACATCAACCTCAACAAGAAGCTGTCCACCGACTTCCTCAGCGGCGTGTTCGGGCCCGGGCTCATCGGCTTCTTCTACAAGTGCGAGAACATCAGCGCCGACACCAACAAGTACTGGTTCACCATCGCCGCCGCCGATCCGGCGCAGATCGACAAGCTGTGCGACCCGGCGACGACCTATCAGCTGGTCTACGACCAGCAGCACGACACCTACTGGATCGACGAACCGTTCACCTGCACCGCCCGCACGAGTCCGTGAGCCATCGGCGTCCTGTGCTGAGTTCCACATAAACCAGGCACGACGACCCGGCTGCGGCTCTGCCAAGATGGACCCGCGACATCCGGCCCCTCCCGCGCCGTAGTCCTGTCGCGACATCGATGCAAGGAGTCAGACGACGGTGGCGAAGACGTTCGGAGCGATCGTCGTCATCGTGCTCCTGCTGGTCTGCGCCGGTGACTTCCGGGTCTTCGGGGCGCCGCCGCCGCAGGCCGCGCAGGACGTCGAACTCTCCGGCGGCTGGAAGCTCGAGTCGGCCAGCACGCTCGGCGCCGACGGCAAGACGGTGTCCAGCGCCGGTTACGACGACTCCGCCTGGCATCCGGTGCGCCGGATGCCGGCCACCGTTCTGCAGACGCTGCAGGACGACGGCGTCTACCCCAACCTGTACTACGGCAAGAACCTGCTCACCGAGGTCCCCCAGGACCTCTACAAGCAGGACTGGTGGTACCGCACCACGTTCGACCGCGCCGGCCGGCCAGCAGACCTACCTGCTGGACTTCCCCGGCATCAACTACCGCGCCGACATCTGGCTCAACGGCCACCGCGTCGCCGACAACCGCCAGATCGTCGGGATGTACAACGACCACCAGCTCGACGTCACCCCGTGGATCCAGCCGGGCAAGCCGAACATCCTCGCGGTCAAGGTCACCCCCGAGCGGGCCATCCAGGACGTCGACGGTGTCGAGCTGGCCGACAGCTGGTACGACTGGATCAACTGGCGCTATCTGGGCTACCAGGGGCCGAACAAGAATCCCGCCAACGGAAACTCGTTCGTCCCCGACCGCAACGCCGGCATCTGGAAACCGGTGTACCTCAAGACATCCGGCGCCGTCGCCATCGGCGCGGCCACCGTCAACACCGAGCTGCCACTGCCGGACACCGACAGCGCGCGGCTGACCGTCTACGCCGGCCTGCGCAACTACTCCCCCGAGCGGGTGAGCGGCGTGCTGCGCGCAACGATCACCCGCGACGGCAAGGCCCCGATCCACGTCGACGAACCCGTCTCGCTGAAGGCCGGCGAGGAACGCGAGATCAGCTTCACCCCGGATAGATTCGCCGCGCTGACGGTCGAGCCACCCCGACCTGTGGTGGCCCTACACGATGGGCCGGCCGGACCTCTACGACCTCAAGCTGGACTTCGTCCAGAACCGCACCATCACCGACACCGCCACATCGAAGTTCGGGATCCGCACCATCACCCAGGGCCGCGACACCGACGACGGCTTCGCCGACCTGGGCACCGGCGGCAACTTCTACCTGAAGGTCAACGGCAAGGACTTCCTGGTGCGCGGGGCCACCTACACCCCCGACCTGCTCTACAAGTCCGACCCGGACCGGGACACCGCGATCCTGCGCTACGTCAAGGATCTCGGCCTGAACATGCTGCGGCTGGAGTCCAAGATCTCCTCCACCCGCTTCGTCGAGATGGCCGACGAGATGGGCATCCCGCTGATGTACGGCTGGATGTGCTGCAACCAGTGGGAGAAATGGCAGCAGTGGGACGACGAGGACCGCCGCGTCGCCCAGGAGAGCATGCGCTCCCAGATCGACATGCTGCGCTCGCACCCGTCGGTGTTCATCTGGGCCAACGGCAGCGACGGGCGCCCGCCGGCGGAGGTGCTGGCCGACTACCACCGCATCCTGACCGACCTGCACTGGCAGAACGCCACCGTCGACACGGTGTCGTCGTTGAACCGGGACGGCAGCGGAGCAACGATGTGGGACGGCATCCAGATGGCCGGGCCCTACAGCTGGCGACCGCCGTCGTACTGGTTCTCCGGCCGGTACGGCGCCGCCCGCGGCTCGTCGGCCGAACAGGGCGACAACGAGCACATCCCGCCGTTCGCCAGCCTGCGCAAGTTCATTCCGCCCGACAAGCTGTGGCCGATCAACGACACCTGGTACTTCCACGCCGGGTCGGGTCCGCAGAACTCGCAGCTGCTCAACGTCCGCCGGGTGATCGACCGGCGCTACGGTCCCTCGCCCAACGCCCAGGTGTTCGCCGACAAGGCGCAGCTGGCCCACTACGAGGCGACCCGCGCCCAGTTCGAGGCCTTCGCCGCCAACGGCTGGGACGGCCACAAGATGACGATCTACTGGATGCTCAACAGCCACTGGCCGTCGTTCTTCGGCAACATCTTCGACTACTACCTGCGGCCCGGCGGCGCCTACTACGGCGCCAAGAAGGGCCTGCAGCCGCTGTCGGTCGTGTTCGACTCCTACGCGACCGGCAACCACCGCCAGGCCAAGGTCAGCGTCGTCAACCAGACCCCCGACAAGCAGGAGAACCTGCGGGTGCGGGTGCGCACCTACGACGTGACGGGCAGGGTGCGCGACGACCGCGCCGCCGACGGCATCGACGTCGACTCCGGCGGGGCCGCGCAGGCGATGACGCTGCCGCCGGGGCCGCCCGACTCCCGGGTGTTCTTCGTGCGGTGCGAGCTGATGGACTCCGCCGGCAAGGTGGTGGCCGACAACGTCTACTGGCAGTCCCGGCAGGTCGACGACGTCGGGCCGCCGTCCAACGACGCGGCGTTCGACTCCAAACAGATCAGCTGGGCCGACATGACCGCGCTGAACTACCTGGCCAAGGTGCCGCTGGACATCAGCGCGCGCGCCGAGGGCGGCGACGACGCCGCGGGCCGGACGGTGACCGTGCAGCTGCACAACCCGACGACCAAGATCGCGTTCTTCGAGCGGGCCGAGCTGCTGGCGAGCCCGCTGGCCGACGAGATCCTGCCGATCGAGTACGACGACAACTACGTCACGGTGTTCCCGGGCGAGACCGTCCAGATCCAGGGCCGGGTGCCCCCGGGCGGCCCGGCCGCGAACTGGGTTCGCGTGACCGGATACAACAGCACGCCGACGGTCGTTCAGGTGCGCTGACGCCCGCACTCGTTCGCGTGGCCTAGATTCGGTTCTAAGGCCGACACCTCGAAGGGACTGACTACATTGCTGCAGCACACGCTTGTTGTGGCAGCTGCCCTCGCGGGTGCGGTGTTCGCGGCCATCGGCATCGTGGTCCGTCAGCGGGCCACCATGGACGTGCCCGCCGACCAGGGCGTCAGCACCGTCATGGTGTCCACGCTGCTGCGACGGCGGCTGTGGTGGGCCGGCACCGCGGCGGCGGTCACCGGGTACGCGTTCCAGGCGGTCGCGCTGGCCTACGGCTCGCTGCTGCTGGTCGCCCCCCTGCTGGTGTCGGCCCTGCTGTTCGCGCTGCCGCTCAGCGCCCGGCTGGCGCACCGGCGGGTCACCCGCGCCGAGTGGGGCTGGGCGGTGATGCTGACCGTGGCGCTGGGCGTCTTCGTGTCGCTGGCGCGCACCAAGCCCGGCGACTACGACGGCGCGGTGCTGCCTGCCGTAGTGGTCGCCGGGATCAGCCTGGTGTTCGTGGCGGGCTGCGTGGCGGTGGCGAGCAGGCTGTCGGACTGGCGCCGCGCGATCATGCTGGCCGTCGGCGTCGGCGTGCTGTTCGGTGTGGTGGCGGTGCTGACCAAGCTCGTCATGCACGCCGTGATCGAGGGCAGCCTGTCGAAGCTGCTGACCTCGCCCATCCTCTACGTGCTGATCGTGATCGGCGTCATCGCGACACTGCTGCAGCAGTCGGCGTTCCACGCCGGCTCGCTGCGGGCCTCGGTGCCGGCGATGCTGGTGCTCGAACCCGTGGTCGCGGTGCTGCTGGGCGAGGTGCTGCTCGGCGAGCACCTGGCGGTCAGCAAGCCTTCGGCGGTCGTCCTGACCATCGCCGTGGGAGCCATGGCCGCGGCGACCATCGCGCTCGGCCGCGACGAAGGCGCGTGGGAGGACGAGCTGGAATCCTCGGCCAAGGCGGACACCGGTCCGTGACCGTCCTCGCCATCGACCAGGGGACGTCGGGCACCAAAGCCATCGTCGTCGACCCGGAACACGGGGTGGTCGGCCTGGCCGAGGTGCCCGTGCATCCGCGCTACCTCGGCGGCGGTGGTGTCGAGCAGGATCCCGACGAACTGCTGGAGTCGGTGCTGAGCGCGGGGCGCGCCGCGCTCGCCGAGGCGGGCCGGCCCATCGACGGCGGTGTCCCTGGCCAATCAGGGCGAAACGGTCCTGGCATGGGACCCCGACACCGGCCGGCCGCTGACGGCGGCCATCGTCTGGCAGGACCGCCGCGCCGAGGCGTTGTGCGCCGAACTCGGCTCGCACGCCGACGATGTCGCCGCCCGCACCGGGCTGGTTCTCGATCCCGTACTTCTCCGCGCCGAAGATGGCCTGGTTGCGGCGCAACGTCGAGCGCGGCGGTGTGGTCACCACGTCGGACAGCTGGCTGCTGCACCGGCTCACCGGCGAGTTCGTCACCGACGCCACCACCGCCAGCCGCTCGCTGCTGGTGGAACTGGGCGCACACGACTTCGACGCCACGCTGCTGGACCTGTTCGGCCTGGCCGGCGAACGACTGCCCCGCATTGTCGGTAACGACGAGATCATCGGTACCACAACAGCATTCGGTGGCGACAGTTCCGGTCGGCGGAGTGGTCGTCGATCAGCAGGCCGCGCTGCTGGCCGAAGCCTGCCTGCAGCCCGGCATGGCCAAGTGCACCTTCGGAACCGGTGCCTTCCTGCTGGCCAACACCGGCGCCGACCCGGTGCGCTCGTCGGCCGGGCTGACCACATCCGTCGCGTGGCGGATTCGCGGTGCCGACACCTTCTGCGTCGACGGGCAGGTCTACACCGCGGCCTCGGCGGTGCGCTGGCTGTCGTCACTGGGTGTCATCGCCGGCGCCGAGGAGCTCGACGCCGTCGCGGCCGCCGACAGCGACGGCGTGCTGTGCGTCCCGGCGCTGGCCGGCCTGGCCGCGCCGTGGTGGCAATCGGGCGCCACCGCAACGTTTTCCGGCCTGACCCTGGCAACCGGCCGCGGCCACCTGGTGCTCGCGGTACTGCAAGGCATCGCCGCGCAGATCGCCGAACTGGCATCGGCGATCGGAACCGACACCGACAGCGCCGCTGACCCGGTTGCGCGCCGACGGCGGCCTGACCCAGTCGACCGTGCTCATGCAGGCCACCGCCGACATTCTGCAGATCCCCGTCGACGTCTATCCGTCCGCGCACGCCACCGCGCTGGGTGCGGCCGCGCTGGCCCGGCTCAGCCTGGAGCCGACCCGCGGGCTGGACACCGTGGTCGACGACTGGACCCCGGCCGCCACCTTCGAACCGCGCTGGAGCAGCGCCCGAGCCGACGAATTCCGTTGCGGTTGGCGCGCACTCGCCGAGACCACCTACCCGGAGCGGTCGTGACAGCCGACTACGACGTCGTCGTCATCGGGGCCGGGATCGTCGGCGCGGCCATCGCCAGGGAACTGGCCGGCCACCAGTTGTCGGTGGCGTTGGTCGATGCCCGCGACGACGTCGGCGACGGCACCAGCAAGGCCAACACCGCGATCCTGCACACCGGGTTCGACGCCAAACCCGGCACGCTGGAGTCACGACTGGTGCGGCGCGGCTACCAGCTGCTGTCCGACTACGCCGTGGGCACCGGAATCCCGATCGAACGCACCGGCGCGATCCTGGTGGCCTGGGACGCACGAGCAACTCGAGGCCCTGCCCGCCCTGCAGCGAGAAGGCCGTGGCCAACGAGTACCACGCGATGCGAAATCATCGACGCGGCAACGGTCTACGAACGGCTACCGCACCTCGGGCCCGGGCGCCCTGGGTGGGCTGACCGTTCCCGACGAGTCGATCATCTGCACGTGGACGGTCAACCTGGCGCTGGCGACCGACGCCGTCAACCGCGGCGCGACGCTGCTGCTCGGTCACCGCGTCGAGTCGGTGGACGTCGGCGAGCTCGCGCACCACGCTGCACACCACCGCGGGCCCGGTGCACGGCCGGCTGGGTGATCAACGCCGCCGGGCTCGGCGCCGACCTCATCGACGGGCACTTCGGCTACTCGCGGTTCAGCGTCACCCCGCGCCGCGGCGAACTGATCGTCTACGACAAACTCGCCCGCCGGCTGGTCGACACCATCGTGCTGCCGGTGCCCACGTCGCGGGGCAAGGGTGTGCTGATCAGCCCGACCATCTACGGCAACGTCATGCTGGGCCCCACCTCCGAGGACCTGACCGACCGCACCGCGACGGCAACGACGCAACCGGGCCTGGAGTCGTTGCTGGACAAGGGTTCCCGGCTGATGCCCGAACTGCTCGCCGAAGAGATCACCGCCACCTACGCCGGCCTGCGGGCCGCCATCGACCAGCGCCGACTACCTGATCGACGCCGACCCGGCGCAGCGCTACCTGCTGGTCGGCGGGATCCGGTCGACCGGGCTGACGGCGGGAATGGCCATCGCCGAACATGCGCTGGGTGTGCTGCGCGCCGCCGGACTACAGCCGCCAGCCGCGGCCCGCACTGCCCGATCCGCCCCGGATGCCCAATCTCGGCGAGGCCTTCACGCGTCCCTACCAGGACGGCGAGGCGATCCGCGCGGACCCGGCCTACGGGCGCATCGTCTGCTTCTGCGAACGGGTCACCGAAGGCGAACTGCGCGACGCCTGCCGTTCGGTGATCCCGCCGGCCGGCCTCGACGGGCTGCGCCGCCGGACCCGGGTGATGAACGGCCGGTGCCAGGGCTTCTTCTGCGGCGCCGAGGTGCAGAGCCTCTTCGAGGACGCTGCGATGAGTGTCGATGTCGCGATCGTCGGCGGCGGTCCCGCCGGGCCTGACGGCCGCGGCTGATCTCGCCGGGCGGGGACTGGAAGTGCGTTGTCCTCGAACGTGAGTCGGCCGCCGGCGGTATCCCGCGCCACAGCGATCACCTCGGCTACGGCATCCGCGACCTGCGAACGGTCATCACCGGCCCGGCCTACGCCCGCCGGCTGGTGCAGCACGCGACGGCGGCCGGGGCGCAGATCCGCACCGAGACCATGGTCACCGGCTGGGCCGGGCAGCGCACCCTCGAGACCACCTCGCCGCGCGGCCGGGAGCTCATCGAGGCGGATGCCGTCATCCTGGCCACCGGTGCGCGGGAACGGCCCCGATCGGCCCGGCTGATCCCCGGTGACCGCCCGTCGGGTGTCTACACCACCGGTCACCTGCAGAACGTGGTCCACATCGCGCACCGCGGCGTCGGCAGCCGCGCCGTCATCGTCGGTGCCGAACTGGTCAGCTACTCGGCGGTTCTCACGCTGCGCCACGCGGGCTGCCGCCCGGTGCTGATGACAACCGAGCATCACCGTCCCGAGTCCTACGCCGCGTTCACGACGGCGGCCAGGGCCGGGCTGGGCGTCACGGTCGCGACCCGCACCCGCGTGGTCAGGATCATCGGCGACGCCGGCCTTGCGGGCGGTGGAGATCGAGAACCTCGACACCGGCGCCCGGCGCACCATCGACTGCGACACCCTCGTCCTGACCGGCGACTGGGTGCCCGACCACGAGCTGGCCCGGTCGGCGGACCTGGACATGGATCGGCACAGCCTCGGACCCGCTGGTCGACATGGCCCTGCGCACCAGCCGGCCCGGGGTGTTCGCGATCGGCAACCTGGTCCATCCGGTCGACACCGCCGACGTCGCCGCTCTCGACGGGCGCCACGTCGTCGCCCACGTGCTGGCCCACCTGCACGGCAGGCCCGCGGCCGGCCGGCGGTGTCCGGCTGCTCGCCGAGTCGCCGCTGCGCTGGATCAGCCCGGGGATCCTGCCCGCGGATGTCACCGCGCCCCCGCGTGGGCGGCTGCTGGCCTGGACCGACACCCTGGTGCGCTTCCCCACCGTCACCGTGCGCCAGGACGGGGTGGTGCTGGCCCGGCGCAGGCTGCCGTGGGCGGCGTCGCCGGGGCGGATCTTCCGCATTCCGGCCGGCGTGCTGAGCGCTGCCGACCCCGCCGGCGGGACCATCACGGTGTCGCTGCGCTGACGCTCGGCCATGATGGTGGGGTGATGCTGTCAGCAGACCCCGTCACACAGGTCGCGCAGGGACCCGCGGGGCCGACGGTCGGGGCGTTCTTCGACCTGGACGGAACCCTGGTCGCCGGGTTCACCGCGACCGCGCACGCCAGCGACCGGATCCTCCGCAGGCAGGCCCGCATCGGCGAAGTGCTGGGCGTCATCGAGGCCTCGCTGCGCTACAAGCTGGGCCGCATGCAGTTCGAGCGGCTGCTGGTGCGGGCGGCGGGATATCTGCGCGGTGAGTCACTGGCCGAACTCGACGAGGTCGGCGAGCGGCTGTACTCCGAGCAGGTGTCCCAGCGGGTGTATCCGCTGATGCGCGAGATCGTCAAGGCGCACCAGGCCCGCGGCCACACCGTGGTGCTCAGTTCCTCGGCGCTGACCATCCACGCCGGCCCGGTCGCTCGCGCGCTGGGCATCCCGAACCTGGTGTGCAACACCTTCGAACTCGACGACAGCGGGCTGCTCACCGGCCGGATCAACCGGCCCATCGTCTGGGGACGCCAGAAAGCCGCTGCGGCGCAACGCTTTTGCGAGTCGAACGGTGTCGAGCTCGCGCGCAGTTACTTCTATGCCGACGGCGACGAGGACGCGCCGCTGATGGCACTCGTCGGGCACCCGCGGCCGGTGAACCCGCGAGCGGGACTGGCGGCCATGGCCGCGGCGCACGACTGGCCGGTTCTGCAGCTGAGCATTCCGGGGCGGCGCGGCGGCGCGGCCAACGCCATCGGCCATTTCCCGGCGCTGGGGCGCGCCGCCCTGGGCGCGGCGTTCAGCTCGCTGGCCCTGCGGGTGCGCCGCAACGGCAGGAACTGAGCTACGGCAGCTTGTGCGGGACGTCGGTGATCAACCCGCCGTCGACCACGAACTCCGAACCCGTCGAGAACGACGACTCGTCACTGGCCAGGAACACCACGAACGTGGCGACCTCCTCGGGCTTGCCGGGACGCCCCAGCGGGGTGCCGACCATGTCGTCGGGAAAGTGCTTGGTCATCGGGGTGCGGATGAAGCCGGGGTGCAGCGAGTTGACCCGGATGTTGTCCGAGGCCAGTTCCAGCGCAGCGGATTTCGTCAGCCCGCGCAGCCCCCACTTCGAGGCGACGTAGCTGTGCACCCACGACGCGCCGCGCATGCCTTCGATGGAGGAGACGTTGATGATCGATCCGCCGCCGGCGTCCTTCATCGGTCCCAGCACCGC
The DNA here is from genome assembly GCA_963786695.1 of uncultured Actinomycetota bacterium. GTDB lineage: Bacteria > Actinomycetota > Actinomycetes > Mycobacteriales > Mycobacteriaceae > Mycobacterium. Next base: position 112,723 of record CAWBAL010000034.1, on the reverse strand, counting down.
CTTGATGCCCAGCATGGCGCCGGTGAGGTTGACCGCGAGGACCCTGTTCCACTTCTCCACGTCGAGTGATTTCAGCGGTGCCACCTGGACGATGCCCGCGTTGTTCACCAGGACGTTGACCTTGCCGAACTCCGTGACGGCGGTGTCGACCGCAGCCTGCCACTGCTCTTCGTCGCTGACGTCGAGGTGCACGTAGCGCGCAGCATCACCCAGCTCGTCGGCCAGTGCCTTGACCCGGCTCGTCGAGGATGTCGCCGATCACCACTTTGGCGCCCTCGGCGACGAGCATCCGTGCGTCGGCGGCCCCCATCCCCTGCGCCCCGCCGGTGATGATCGCGACCTTGTCGTCTACGCGTCCCATGACGCGACAGGCTACCGCAGCGCCGACAAGAAAATAGAACCTGTTCCAGTTTGCGCGCCGAGTGCGCATACTGAGGCGACTGCAACGCGAGCGTGAGGAGAACGAATGGCCATCCGCGTCGCCCACATCGGCACCGGGAACGTCGGCCGTCTGGCCCTGTCCGAACTGATCGCCAACCCCGCCTTCGAGCTCACCGGGCTGGTGGTGTCCACCGACGAGAAGGTGGGCAAGGACGCCGGCGAACTGGCCGGGCTGGACGTGACGACCGGGCATCAAGGCCACCAAGGACCTCGACGCCGTCCTGGCAGCCGAACCCGAGTGCGCGGTCTACTGCGCGATGGGTGACAACCGGATGCCGCAGGCGATGGCGGACGTGCGCAAGATCCTGGCCGCCGGGGTCAACGTCGTCGGCTCGTCACCGGGGGTGCTCCAGTTCCCGTGGCAGGTGATGCCCGACAAGTACATCGAACCGCTGGAAGAGGCTGGGCGAGCGGGCAATTCGAGCATCTACATCAACGGCGTCGATCCCGGCTTCATCACCGACCTGATTCCGCTGGCCTTCGCCAGCACCTGTCAGAGCATCCAGCAGGTGCGCTGCATGGAGATCGCCGACTACGCCACCTACGACGGCGCGATCGTGATGTTCGACGTCATGGGCTTCGGTCAACCGCTCGACGAGGTGCCGATGCTGTTCCAGCCCGGCGTCCTGAGCATCGCGTGGGGCTGTGCGATCCGGCAGCTGGCGGCGGGGCTGAACATCAACATCGATTCGATCACCGAGAGCTACGAGCGCGAGCCCGCGCCCGAGGCGTTCGACATCGCCGCCGGCCACATCCCCAAGGGCGGAGTCGCCGCAGTCCGCTTCGAGATCAAGGGCATGGTCGGCGACCATCCCGTCATCGTCGTCGAGCACGTCACCCGGCTGCGCGGCGACCTGCGTCCCGAGTGGGCACAGCCCGCCCAGCCCGGCGGGTCCTACCGCGTGGAGATCACCGGCGAGCCGTCCTATGCCGTCGACATCTGTCCGACCAGCACCAAGGGCGACCACAACCACGCCGCCATCGCGGGCGCGGCCGGGCGCATCGTCAACGCCATCCCGGCGGTGGTCGCCGCGCCGCCGGGCATCCGGACCACGCTGAACCTTCCGCTGGTCTCCGAGGTCGCGTTGTACTCCGCGCCGTAGCGCGCGACGGTTTGGCCGCCGGAGCCGCTGGGTAGTCACCGCACCGATTCGACGGACAAGGAGACATGAACGTGACGGTGCGGCGGTTGGTTCTCGCGATTGGCGCGGTACTTCTGGTGGTGGGGGTGATCGCGCTGCTGGTTCCGGTGTCGACCTCGGACGGAAACGGCGGCAGCATCGGCTGCGGCAACGGCGTGTCATCCGACCTGTCCGCGGCGCGTGAGGCCAACAGCAAGACGGTCGCCAACGTGCCGATTCTCAACCAGGTCGTCCCGCACGACGACTATGTGGCGCAATGCCAGTCGGCGGTTTCGCAGCGCCGGGCGTGGTCGATCCCCGTCGCGGTCGTCGGCCTGGTCGTGGCGGGCGGCGCACTGCTGGTCGGCGGCCGGCGCGGAGTCAGTTCAGCGACTCAGGGGCCATAGCTGGGATATCCGGGGACCAGCAGGGTCCCCGGATAGTTCACGTAGTACGAGATGCAACTCGGGACGTGGCGGCAGGCGATGATCGCGCCGGCGTCCGGTGCGGCGCCGATGACCTGATGGCCGCGCGGCGGCAGGTTGCAGTTGACGACGTACGGGTTCAGCGGGACCACGCCGTTGACGCAATCGGGTGCGGCGGCGGCGGTCGCGGACGGCAGCGCCGCAGTCAGTCGCGGCGGCGGCCAGGCCGGCCATCAGCAGGCGTCGGGTTCGGTGCCGAGAGGCAGTCATGCTGAACCCCATTCATTGATCTGTGCTCGCCATTGAGCACAAATCAACGGTACGCGCGGTGTCGCGAGGAGGGTTCGATGCCGTTGACTGCCGGTGTGCTGCTGGCATGCAGCGGTTTCCTGCTCGCGATCCTCTGGATGGACCTGATCTTCGACACCCAGGCGGGCCGGCCCGTCCGCCGGGGCGGGCAACTTCCAGAACCGACGCTGGCCGCCATCGCCGCCTACTACCGCCGAGCGACGACGACCTCCCAGCCGATGGGCCGGATCATCGCGCTGGTGATGGTGGTTCTGCTCGGTGTCCTGCGTGGTCGAGGCGGTGTCCGGAACGACCCCCGGTTGGCTGCTGATCTGCCTCGGCTGTGCTGGCCGGCGGCCCGATCCTGCTCGCCGCCTCGCGCACCGTGCCCAACGCCGTCCGGTTGGGCCGGCGCACCGACAGCCCGGACGAGCAGAGCCGCCTGGCGTGGGCGATCTACCGCGACCACATCGCCTGCCTGGTCGGCATCGCGGCGCTCCTCGCGCTCTGGCTGGTCCACCTGGCCCGATAGGTGTTCGTCAATCCGCTGGTCGGAACACCTGGACTTGACGGGGTGAGGCCGTACTAAACTAGAACACGTTCCAGTCGCCCACCGCGCGCTTTGAGGAGCCGGTCATGCACACTTCCGCTTTGCGACGAACTCGGCATCGAGTTCCCCATCTTCGCCTTCACCCATTGCCGCGACGTGGTCGTCGCCGTCAGCAAGGCCGGCGGTTTCGGCGTGCTCGGCGCCGTCGGCTTCACCCCCGAGCAGCTCGAGGTCGAGCTCAAGTGGATCGACGAGCACATCGGCGACCATCCCTATGGCGTCGACATCGTCATCCCGAACAAGTACGAGGGCATGAACAGCGACATGTCCGGCGACGAGTTGGCCGAGATGCTCAAGAAGATGGTGCCCCAGCAGCATCTCGACTTCGCCAAGAAGCTGCTGGCCGACCACGGCGTGCCGACCTCCGACGCGGACTCGAACGCCCTGCAGCTGCTCGGCTGGACCGAGGCCACCGCCACCCCGCAGGTCGAGGTCGCGCTGCAGCACCCCAAGGTGACACTGATCGCCAACGCGCTGGGCACTCCGCCGGCCGACATGATCAAGCACATCCACGAATCCGGCCGCAAGGTGGCCGCGCTGTGCGGCTCCCCCGCGCAGGCGCGCAAGCACGCCGAGGCCGACGTGGACATCATCATCGCCCAGGGCGGCGAGGGCGGCGGGCACTGCGGCGAGGTCGGCTCGATCGTGCTGTGGCCGCAGGTGGTCAAGGAGGTCGCACCCCGCCCGGTGCTGGCCGCCGGCGGGATCGGCAGCGGTCAGCAGATCGCGGCCGCGCTGGCGCTGGGCTGCCAGGGTGCGTGGTCCGGTTCGCAGTGGCTGATGGTCGAAGAGGCCCACAACACCCCGGTTCAGCAGGCCGCCTACGTCAAGGCCAGCAGCCGGGACACCGTGCGAAGCCGCTCGTTCACCGGCAAGCCATGCCGAATGCTCAAGAACGACTGGACCGAGGCGTGGCAGACGGCCGGTAACCCCGAGCCGCTCGGAATGCCGTTGCAGTACATGGTTTCCGGGATGGCCGTTGCGGCCACCAACAAGTACCCGAACGAAACCGTCGACGTGGCGTTCAACCCGGTCGGCCAGGTCGTCGGCCAGTTCACCAAGGTCGACAAGACCTCGGCCGTGATCGAGCGGTGGGTTCAGGAATACCTCGAGGCCACCAACCACCTCGAAGAGCTCAACGAAGCGGCGGCCGCCGTCTGATCACGCTAGCCGGTCGGGTTGAAGTTGCTCCCGTTGCCCCACTCGCCCGAGGTGAGGTAACCCGGCCGCCAGCCCTGCGCACCCAGGCACAGCATCGGCAGCCCGTCGGGCGACTGGGCCGCCGACTGCGGGCCGGGACACGGCGCGCCGATGGGCTGCACGCCGTACAGCTTGTAGGAGACCACCCACGCGCCGGCGTCGGCCGGTGACCGGGCCTCGCCGAACGGCGACTGGTTGGGAATCCAGTGGCACGCCAAGGGTTCTCCGCCCGGCCCGCGTCCGAAGATGAAGCGGTCGAAGGCGTAGCACGGGGCGTAGAGCCTGGCCTCGTAGTTGATCCCCGGCGGATCACCGGCGAACGGGCCGTGGGGTTCGTCGGCCGAGGCGCACGGTGCGGCGCCCAGCGCGGTCCCCGCGACGGCTGCTGCGATGACGAGCTCGCGGAACATGGTTCACCCTCTGAGTCGTATGCCACCGGGCCCTGTGCCCCGTTGGCCCTGCGCTGAGCCTAATGGCTGAGACCCAGCCGATTCGGGTTAAACCGCAAAGGCGTTTCGGCTCGGGTCGCCTCGGCGGCCTCACGACATTGATAAGCTGCGGCGATTGCGTCGTCGGGGGCGGGGATGACGACGGGAGACCGGGTGGATGAGGCACTGAGACCAGGGCGGCACATGGACGATTCCACAGTGCCCGCCCTGCATGTTCGTGTCCCGGCCGAACCGGCGAGCCTGGCCGTCGTCCGCGCGCAGCTGCGTCAGTGGTTTCAGACTGCGGGCATCGGCACCGACACCGCCGCCGACCTGCTGCTGGCAGTCGGTGAGGCCGCATCCAACGCGGCCGAGCACGCACGGGACGGTGCCGAGCATAAGGTTGAGCTGACCGTGACCGCCGCCGCCACCGGAGACGGCGTGCGACTGGCAGTCTGCGACGACGGCTGCTGGAAACCGCCGCCCGAGTCGCCCGGTAACCGAGGCCACGGACTGCGAGTGATCGCTGCGCTGGTGGACACGGTTCGCCTGAGCCCCACCCAAGACGGCACCATCGTCGAAATGACCAAGGAGTTGACCCGATGACAGACGCCCAGTTCCGGGTCACGGTGGCGTCCGACGACGCGACTCGCGGTGGTGGTCGCCTCCGGCGACATCGACCTGGCCAACGTCGCCGACTTCTCCGACGCGATGGCCAAGGCCGCCAACGGATCGACCGCGCTGACCGTCGACCTCACCGAGGTCAACTACTGCGACAGCGCGGCGGTCCGTGCGCTGTTCGCCGTTGCCGCCACCACCGAGCTCACCATGATCGTGGCGGCAACCGGGCCCATCAAGACTCTGCTCGGGATATCCGGACTGGACCGAGTGGCCGCCGTCGTCACGATGGAGTAAGACACGACAATGCCCATCCCCAAATTTCAGCCACGCGAAAAGGCTTCCGACAGCGAGCTTTTGGTGCGGATCCTGGAGCGAGTGCAGCGCGACCTACCCGATGCGGTCGGCCTGGCCATCACGGTGCACGAGCGGCGGACACGACCACGAGACGACCGTGGTGGCCGCACGCGGACTCGGGCGCGAGATCGTGCAGGCTCAGCTCGACGAGTTGGGTGGCCCCGTCGTCGACGCGGTCACCCACCAGATCCCGGTGCTCAGCCTGGACCTGTGGTCGGACGACCGCTGGCCGGATCTGACGCTGGAGGCGATGGCGGCCCGCCATCCCGAGCACAGCGCGGCCTGGCGTCAGGTCCGCGGCGCGGTGGCGGTGCCCGGGGTCTGGGAGGCCGACGCCACCGTGGTGCTCTCGTGCATCCTGGATCGGCCGGCCACGGCTGCCACCGTGAACATCCTGGTCGGATACGAGCAGCTGATCTTCGCCGCCATGCTCACCAGCGATGCCAAGGACGGCACCGCGGTTGCCGACATGATGGCCGTGCTGCAGTCCCGCGGAGCCATCGAGCAGGCCAAGGGCGCGATCATGGGTTGCCTGCGCTGTGACGCAGAGACGGCCTGGAGCACGCTGCGCCGGGCCAGCCACGAGTCGAACGTGAAACTGCGCACGCTGGCCGTCGCGCTGATGGAACACATCGGCGGCTCCCCCGCCGAGCAACTGGTCGCCGGCAGCCCGATCGTTCCCGACGAGGCGGCCCGCAAGGCCGCGCGGCTGTTGTGGGCAGTGCTGACCCACGCACCCAAACCGATGTCAGCCGGCCACTGACGACGACGGCATGTCGATCGTGGTGGTGACCGTCACGATCTGCGGATCCGGTGGCGCCGAGGAGAAGCCGAAGCCCACCGCGGGAAGCAGCGGCGCCACCGCGCCCAGATCGACCCCGGCGAAACTGCCCGTCACGGCGGCGACGCGCCTTGACCGCCGCACGCCGTAGTACTCGCGGCGGCCGTTGCCCGCGCTGCCCGCGGTGTGCACGCCCGGCACGATCCTGGCCGCCACGGGGTCGATGGCGGCCAGCCACCACGGCGCGATGGCCAGCCGGCCCGGCACCAGCCGCAGCAGCCGGTCGATCGGCGTCGGTCCGCCGATCGTGACGGTGACATCGAGGCGGGGGGCATCGACGGTCAAGGTGTGCTCGGAGAGGTCCGCGCGCACCTCGCCCAGCTCCACCCGGTCGAAGTGGTAGGTCGAGGAGACGAAGTCGGCCACCTGCGAACTCGGTGCCAGCAGCACCCGTTCGTCATCGGCGGTCTGGACCATCACGTCGGCGAAACTGCCGAACGGCGATTCGGCCCAGCGCCCGATCACCAGCCGGATACCGGCCGCGGTGCCGAACCCGGCGATGTGCCCGGAGAAGACCAACCGCTCGGCACCCATCCGACCGAGCGTAGCGAGGAGGGCAATTGTCCGGCGAAACGCCGCTCCGCCAGCGCGGAAAACACCCGGCGAGGTGGTTCGCTTAGGCGTGACACCCCGTCGCATCCGGAGGGATCCCATGTCCGTTGATCACCCGCTCCTCCCCGAGCCCAGCAGGTCGCGGCGCTCGAGGATGCTGGCGCCGCTGGGAGCCGGCGCAGCGCTCGTCACGGTCGGATTGGCGGTGGGCGTCACGGTGAACTTCGGTGCTGCCGACACCCTGCCGGTGGCGCAGGCCGCGCCGAGCACGACCGCCACCACCACCGCGACCACGACGACGGCGACCTCGAGCGCCGGCTCCGCGCCATACGAGGCCGATGCCAAGGGCTACGTCGACACCAAGGCCCGCTGCGACGACGGCCAGCTCGTGATGGCCTACGGCCGCACCGAGCGATCCCTGATGGCCATCTGCGTCGACCCCAGCGGTGACCTCGAGTACCGCGGGGTGCGACTGTCCGACGACGCGGGGGTGACGCTGTCCGCCAGTCGTGGCTCCGACGGCACCGTCATCGCCGAGAACGACGGTGTCACCTACTCGGTCTCGCCGAAGATCTTCCTGGTGTCCGAGGGTGACAACGTGATCTACCGCGACTCGTGGATCGAACTCGTCCAGCCCGGGTTCTCCGGGTCGAGCACATCGTCGGCGAGCACGTCGGCGACCACCTCCGGCAGCGCGACCACGACGGTGAGCACCACCACCGTCACCGTGACGACGTCGGTGACGCCCACCTCGAAGTCGGGCGGCTGAGCCGGGTCAGGTGTTGCGGCCGCCGTTGACGCCGAGGATCTGGCCGGTGATGTAGCCGGCCTCTTCTGAGATGAAGAACGCGCAGGCCGCCGCGATGTCCTCGGGCCTGCCGATCCGCCGCACCGGTGTGGCGTCGATGTTGGCCTGGATGTCGCCGAGGTTGCCGCGCGCCTCGGCGCTGCGCAGCATCGGGGTGTCGATGAACCCCGGCGGAACCGCGTTGACGGTGATCCCGGCCGGACCATATTCCAGCGCAAGGCTTTTCGTCAGCCCGTTGACGCCGGACTTGGCGGCCACGTAGGCCGACATGTACGGAACTCCGGAGTGGGTGCTCGACGAGGAGATGTTGACGATGCGACCCCAGCCCGCCTCGATCATGTCGGGCAGCACGGCCTGGATGGTGTGGAAGACCCCGTGCAGGTTGATGTCGATGATCTTGCGCCACTCGTCGAAACTGATGTCGGTGAAGCGGCGGAAGCTGTCCTTCCCGGCGGCGTTGACCAGGATGGTGACCGGTCCCAGTGCGGCGCGGATCTCGCCGAGTGCGGCATCGATCTGAGCCCGGTCGGTGACGTCGGCGACGTAGGAGAACTCCGAGTCCGACGCGGTGAGGTCGAGGATGGCGACCCGATAGCCGTCGGACCGCAGCCGGTTGACGATCGCCGCCCCGATCCCGGAACCGCCGCCGGTCACCACTGCGGTCTTGGACACGAGCTTCTCCTTTCCGGCGGGCATTGCCGCCGATGTTGGGCGCGAAATACGTTGTGGTGCTATGTGTTTCGTCGTGGAGCGCGCAGGCCGAGCGTGCGCCGTCCGACCTCGACCAGATGGCGATGCAGCCACTCCCGGTCGACGACACCGCGCTGCGCTGTCGACCCGGCGATGCCGGCGAAGACGAAGCGGGCCCGGATGAGTCCCTCCGGGCCGGGGTCGAGGTCGGCCAGCAGGGCCAGCTGACGCGCGATCATGTCGGTCCACTCGCGGTTGGCTTTCAGCACGCTGTGGACGCCGGGATCGGCCGCCAGCACCGAGATCAGGACCGGATTGTCGACCGCGACCCGGGCATAGCCGGTGAGCATCCGCTCGGCGCGGGCATGTGCACCGCGCAATGTCTCGGCGTCCTCGACAACCGTGCGCAGCTCGCCGATGATCGGTTCCAGCACCGCGGTCAGCAGTTGTTCTCGGGTCCGGAAGTGGTGGTAGATGGCGGCTTTCGTGAAGCCGAGCTCGTCGGCGATCATCTGCAGCGAGGTGCCGGCGAAGCTGTGCCGGATGAACAGCGCGGTGGCGGCGTCGATCAGGCGCTGCCGGGTGTCGGTCGGCGCGCCGGCCAGCGTCGCTGCGCTCATCCTGGCTCCTTTACGATCGGCTAGTAATCTACCATACGATCGGCTAGCATCACCCTAGCCGATCGTATGGCTGATCCTCCGTCGTAAGGGACTTCTCGATGACTGATGTCGACAGCGTGGACTTCTTCATGGACCGCGACGTGGTCGCCGATCCCTTCGCCTATCTCGAAACCTTGCAGGCCCGCTGCCCGGTGGTGCGCGAACCGCATCACGGGGTGTGGATGGTGACCGGCTGGGAAGAGGCCAGCGAGGTTGCCGGTGACGCCGACCGGTTCTCGTCGTGCATCTCGGTCACCGGACCGTTCCCCGGCTTCCCCGTCCCGGTGGAAGGCCGCGACGATGTGCCGGAACTCATTGCGGCACATCGCGACGAGCTGCCGTTCAACGACCAGCTGCCGACGCTGGACCCGCCGGTGCACACCGACCACCGCGCCCTGCTGATGAAGCTGATCACGCCCAAGCGCCTCAAGGAGAACGAGGACGCCATGGCGGCGATGGTCGATCAAGCCCTCGACGACTATCTGGTCGGCTCGGGCGGCGAGCTGATCGCCGGCTTCGGCCAGCCGTTCACCCTGATGATCATCGCCGACCTGCTCGGCGTGCCCGACGCCGACCGCGACGAGTTCCTCGCCGAGATGCGCAGCGGTGCCCACCACGGCGGCGGCATCGGCAGCGTCAAGGGTGAGAGCCTGGCCAAGTCACCGCTGGAGTACCTCTACGACAAGTTCATCGCCTACATCGAGGACCGGCGCGCCAATCCCCGCGGCGACGTGCTCTCCGAGATGGCCGCGGCGACGTTCCCGGACGGCTCGGTGCCCGACCCCGGCGACGTGGCCCGGGTGGCGGCCAACCTCTACACCGCCGGCCAGGAGACGACGGTGCGCCTGCTCAGCGCCGCGCTGCAGATCCTCGGCGACCGGCCGGACATCCAGCAGGCGCTGCGCGCAGATCGCTCCAAGATCGGCAACTTCATCGAGGAGGCGCTGCGCTACGAGAGCCCGGTCAAGGGTGACTTCCGGCTGGCCACCCAGCCGGTGACCCTCGGCGGCGTGGACGTGCCCGCAGGCTCGACGCTGATGGTGGTCAACTGCGCGGCCAACCGCGACCCGCGCCGGTTCACCGACCCGAACACCTTCGACGCGGCCCGCTCGAATGCCCGGCAGCACATCGCCTTCGGACGCGGGATCCACACCTGCCCCGGCGCGCCGCTGGCCCGCGCCGAGGCCAGGGTCGCGATCGAGCGGCTGCTGGACCGCACCACCGACATCCGCATCAGCGAAGCACATCACGGACCCGCCGGGGCGCGGCACTACAGTTACGTTCCGACCTACATTCTCCGTGGGCTCACCGAGTTGCACCTGGAGTTCGACCTGCCATGAAAGCCTCTGTCGATGACAGCCGCTGCCGCGGCCACGGAGTGTGCACGACCATCTGTCCGCAGGTGTTCGCCCTCACCGACGACGGCTACGCCGAGGTGATCGTCGACGAGGTTCCGGAGAACCTCGCCGACAGCGCCCGTGAGGCGGCCGGGGCCTGCCCGGAGAACGCCATCACCTTGAGCTAGGTGTGGCCGGGTAGTCGACGATCGTGCGCCAATAGTCCTCGGGGATCTCGGTATTGGACCGAAGGACGAGCGCCAGGCCGGTGGCCATCGCGATGCCCAGTACTCCCAGCCACAGTCCCGCGAGGGCGACTGCCACCCAGATCGCCACGGTGACCGCGTGCCACGGTGCCACCAGGGCGAGCACCGGGGCGAAGAGGAATCCCGTGCCGACGTACCACGACGAGCCGGCGCGGTCGGCCTTCATGACCAGTTCGAGCCACCGTGGAATTGGTTGTGCGTCGCGTTTCTCGGTCATGACCTCAACGGTCCCCTCGTCGGGTAAGCCGTGCAATTACCTCTCAGGTAATGGCTTTGGCCACCACCCTGCGCCATGCTGGAGCCATGGGCGGCACTACTACTGCGGCGTTCGGTTCGGTACTGCGGGACTGGCGGCGCCGGCGTCACCTCAGCCAGCTGGATCTCGCGCTGGAGGCCGACGTCTCGGCACGCCACGTCAGCTTCGTCGAAAGTGGCCGCTCGACACCGAGCCGGGCGATGGTGCTGCGGCTGGCCGCCGCGCTCGAAGTGCCGCCGCGCGAGCAGAACCGGCTGCTGGTGGCCGCCGGACTGGCACCGGAGTACGGCGAACGCAGCCTCGACGACCCGGGCATGGCGGCGGTCCGCGCCGGGATCGATCGGGTGCTGAGCGCGTACGAACCCAATCCGTGCCTGGTGGTGAACCGCAATTGGGATGTGCTGCAAGCGAATTCGGGAACAACGATCCTGCTCGCCGGGGTGGCGCCGCATCTGCTGGAAAAGCCCAATGCGCTGCGGCTCGCGCTGCACCCCGACGGATTGGCGCCGCGGATCCGCAACCTCGCCCAGTGGCGTCACCATCTCGTGGGCCGGTTGCGCCGCGAGGTCGCCGGCGCGCCGGGCCTGGCCGGGCTGCTTGCCGAGGTCGAGTCCTATCCGGGCGGGCTGGACGGCTCCGCCGACCTGGGTGAGGTGGCCGTGCCCCTGGAGCTCTACCGGCTCGACGGTGTGCTGCTGAGGTTCTTGAGCATGGTCACCACGTTCGGCACGGCCATGGACCTGACGGCCGCCGAACTGAGTATCGAAGCTTTCCTGCCTGCCGACGAGGAGACGTCCGAGGCATTGCGTGCAGCCTGATCGGTGCCCGTAGAACAGGTTTCAGTTGCGAGTTTTCCCAAGCCGACACGACGCTTCCGTTCTGTGGTGTAGTCATGGGGCACGGGCACTAGAACACGTCGTATGGAGGTGCGCATTTCAATGCCCAAGACCGTCCCGAACCTGCCCCCCGGTTTCGACTTCACCGATCCCGATCTGAACAACGAGCGGCTGCCCGTCGAGGAGCTCGCCGAGTTGCGCAGGTCTGCGCCCATCTGGTGGAACGAGCAGCCGATCGGCGTCGGCGGATTCGACGACGGCGGCTACTGGGTCGTCACCAAGCACAAGGACGTCAAGGAGGTGTCGCGGCGCAGCGACGTGTTCTCCAGTCTGCGCAAGACCGCCCTGCCCCGCTACAAGGAGGGCACCGTCGGCGAGCAGATCGAACGCGGCAAGTTCGTGCTCCTCAACCAGGACGCCCCGCACCACACCCACCTGCGCAAGATCATCTCGCGGGCGTTCACCCCGCGCGCGGTCGAACTGCTCCGCGAGGAGCTGAACGAGCGCGCCCAGGACATCGCCCAGCGTGCCCTCGAGGAGGGTTCCGGCGACTTCGTCGAGCAGGTCTCCTGCGAGCTGCCGCTGCAGGCCATCGCCGGGCTGATGGGTGTGCCGCAGGACGAGCGCAAGAAGCTCTTCGACTGGTCCAACCAGATGGTCGGCGACCAGGACCCGGAATTCGCCAACAACGACGCGATCAGCGCATCCGTCGAGCTGATCATGTACGGCATGCAGATGGCCGCCGACCGCACGGCCAACCCGCGCGACGACCTGGTGACCAAGCTGGTGCAGGCCGACGTCGAGGGCCACAAGCTCTCCGACGACGAGTTCGGGTTCTTCGTGATCCTGCTGGCGGTGGCCGGCAATGAGACCACCCGCAACTCGATCACCCAGGGCATGATGGCCTTCACCGACTTCCCCGAGCAGTGGGAGTTGTTCAAGAAGCACCGCCCGGCCACCGCCGCCGACGAGATCGTCCGGTGGGCAACTCCGGTGACCTCGTTCCAGCGCACCGCGCTCGAGGACACCGAGCTCGCCGGCGTGAAGATCAAGAAGGACGAGCGAGTGGTGATGTTCTACCGCTCGGCCAACTTCGACGAGGAAGTCTTCGAAGATCCGTTCCAGTTCAACATCTTCCGCGACCCCAACCCGCACGTCGGATTCGGCGGTACCGGGGCGCATTACTGTATCGGCGCCAACCTGGCACGGATGACGATCGACCTGATGTTCAACGCCATCGCCGACCACATGCCGGATCTCACCTCGCTGGCCAAACCCGAGCGGTTGCGCTCCGGGTGGCTCAACGGGATCAAGCACTGGCAGGTCGATTACACGGGCGCGAGCAAGTCCCCTCTCGCGCATGGCGATACAGTCGGGACGTGACGGAATCCAGCTGGACACTGACCGCCGCCGACGGTGAGCTGCAGGTCCTCACCAGAGTCGGCGGCCCCGCCGCGAAGATGGGCCACCGGCTGACAATCGCGATGGCTTCCTGGCAGGCCGGCGTGACCTGGCGAGGCAAGACGCCGGTGGCCGCCGACCTGGTGGTCGAGGTGGACTCCCTGCAGGTGCTCAAGGGCGAAGGCGGCGTGACGCCGCTGTCGGGGCCGGAGAAGGTGGTGGTCCGGTCCAACGCGCTCAAGTCGCTCGACGTCAAGAAGTACCCGCAGATCCGGTTCTCCGCCGACGACATCGCCAAGACCGACGCCGGCTACCGGATGACCGGCACCGTCGAGATCCACGGCAAGTCGCGGCCGCAGGTCGTGGACCTGGAGGTCGACGACCATGGCGGGACCTGGGTGATGTCGGCACAGGTGCCGGTGGTGCAGACGCAGTTCGGGGTCAAGCCGTACTCGCTGTTCATGGGCACGTTGAAGATCGACGACGAGGTCACCGTCAAGTTCACCGCCCGGCATCCCAAGTAGACCAAATTGGTATGACCACTTGACCTGTTACCAGGCGGTGGGTCAAGCTGGGGGCATGGCACTGCAACCGGTCAGCCGGCGCTCGGTCCCCGAGGACGTCTTCGAGCAGATCCTCGCCGACGTCCTCAGCGGTGAGATGCAGCCCGGTGAGGCGCTGCCGAGCGAGCGCAGACTCGCCGAGGTGCTGGGGGTGTCGCGCCCGGCCGTGCGCGAGGCGCTCAAACGGGTCGCGGCCGCGGGCCTTGTCGAGGTGCGCCAGGGCGACGCCACCACGGTGCGCGACTTTCGCCGCCACGCCGGACTGGACCTGCTTCCCCGCCTGCTGCTGCAGGGCGGCGAACTCGACGTCGCGGTCGCGCGCAGCATCCTGGAGGCGCGCCTGCACAACGGGCCCAAGGTGGCCGAACTGGCCGCCGAACGCCGTCGCCCCGGACTGGCCGAGTGGCTCGAGCAGTCGATCACCGCACTGGAGTCCGCCGAGGACCCCGTCGAACAGCAGCGCCAAGCGCTGACGTTCTGGGACCACGTCGTCGACGGCGCCGATTCCATCGCATTTCGGTTGATGTTCAACACATTACGAGCGGCCTATGAGCCCGCACTGCCAGCGCTCGCCACCCTGATGGCCGCCGAGGTGGGTCAAGTCCAGGCCTACCGCGCGCTGGCGAGTGTGATCGCCGCCGGCGAGCCGGCCGCCGCCGCGGCCGCCGCCCGTGAACTCCTGGAACCCGCGACCGCGGCGTTGGTCGCCGCCCTGACCGCACTGGAGGATCAACGATGAGCGACACGACCGATACCCGTCGCGCGATGACTCTGGCCGAGGCTGCCCGCGAGTTCTGGAGGCATCTCTCGCCGTGGCTGCTCGGGGGTGGCGCGCTGGCCGCGGTAGCGGCCCGGGTGGCGGTCGGCGACTGGCAGACCGACTGACGCGCTCGTGCCGGTCGCGGTCGCCGCGGCGTTCCCGTTCTTCGAGTGGATGATCCACGTGTTGATCCTGCACTGGCGCCCACGCCGGCTCGGCCGGCTCACCCTCGACCCCCTGCTGGCCCGCAAGCACCGCGAACACCACATCGCGCCGCGCGACGTCGGTCTGGTGTTCATTCCGCTGCAGTCGGTGATCGGCGCGCTGGCCTCCGCGACGCTCATCGCGCTGCTGGCCTTCCCGCGGACCGGGATGGGTCTGACCTTCCTGGTGACGATCCTGGCCTTCGGCTTGGTCTACGAGTGGTGCCACTACCTCATCCACACCGACTACAAGCCGAAAAGTGCTGTCTACCGGATCATTTGGCGCGACCATCGGCTGCACCACTTCAAGAACGAGCACTACTGGTTCGGTGTGACGACACCGGGGACGGCCGACCGGGTGTTGCGCACCTATCCCGATCCGGCCTCGGTGCCGACCTCACCGACGGCCAAGAACCTGCACGCGCCGCGGTCAGTTAGCCGTTGACGACGACCGGGTCACCGATGTTGACCTGGTTGAAGTACCAGGCCGCGTTGTCCGGACTGAGGTTGATGCAGCCGTGGCTGACGTTGGCATAGCCCTGCGAGCCCACCGACCACGGTGCCGAGTGCACGTACACCCCGCCCCAGGTGATGCGGACGGCATTGGCAACGGTCAGCTTGTAACCCTCGGGATCGTTCAGCGGGATGCCGATGGTGCGGGAGTCCATCACCACCGAGGACTGCTTCTCCAGCACGTTGAACGAGCCGACCGGTGTCTGGTGCCTGGGCTTGCCCATCGATGCCGGCATCTGGCGGACCACCTGACCGTCGATGCTGACGGTGAACGTGTGCGCCGAGATGCTGGCCACGCCCAGGACCGTGGCGCCGGTTCCGAAGGTTCGCGGGATGCCGCCGGCCATCATCGTGATCTCCGAGTGGCCCGGCCAGTAGTGGTCCGGGACGAACTGGACGACCGTGTCGTCGAGCCACTCGTACCTGCCTGCCACATTGGCCGGTGAGGTGACGCTGATCGAGCGCTCAGCAGCCGCGCGGTCGGGCACCGGCTTGGTGAACGTCACGATGATCGGGATGCGCCACGCCGACGAGCTGGCCGTTGGTCGGCTGAACCGACGCGATGGTGGCTCCGCCGAACGACGGCGCTACCGAGGCCGAACTGGTGGGGACGGAAGCCGTCAGCGCCAGGGCCGCGATGCCCGCGGCGGCGAGTGCCCGTCGAAGTGCTCTGGCCATCAGCTCCCCGTCCTCTGCGATCAGCAAATTTGCAGTCTAGTTGCCGGTTACGACTCCGCCCAGGAACACGCGAAGTACGTGCCACAACCCTGGTGCGGTGCCGGTGAAGGCGTACCTCCCAGGGATATCAGCGAAACTTCGTCAGCCGTTACTCGCCGCCGGGGCGCAGATCGGCCAGGCGCTCCATGATGCGGGTTCGCAGCGACGGTTTGGCGGTGGACACCGGTGGAACGGTCGGGTCGGTCACCATCGGCGGCGGGGCGGCCGCCTCGATCGGTGCCGCCGCCGGCGGGTCGGCGGGGACGTCGGCAGAAAGCTCCGGAGCCGGCTCCTCGGTCATCGCGACCTCGGGGGCGGGGTCGGAAACGGCTTCCGGCGGTGCGGGCAGCGCGGGCTGCTCGGGCGGGGGCGCCACCGCCTGCGGCGGCGGGGCGGGCGCCACCGAGACGCTCACCGGTCGCGGGACGGAGGTCTGGGCAGTGTCGATCACCGGACGCTGCTCGGCGCGGGTCTGGCCGTGGTCGGGTAGCAGGGCGATCCCAGCGGCGGCCGAGGCGGACACCACGAAGGTCAGCACTCCGCCGATCAGCATCGCCACCGGCGCGCTTCGGGCCCGTGACCGGGTGGCGTCGAGTGCCGGCTCGGGGGCGATGAACAGCGGATCGTCGAACAGACCGATGCTGTTCACCGACGCCAGTGCGGCACCGCGGGCCAGTGCCAGCTCCGCCTCGGCGGGGGCGAACACCGGGATGCCCAGTACCTGCTCGAGCTGTCGGGCGACGATGTCGAGTTCGTCCCCCGAGCCCAGCATGACCAGCCCGTCAGGCTGCCATCCGTCACGGTTGGACACATCGGCCAGCCAGCCGATCAGATCCTGCTCGGTCTCCAGGTCGTAGCTGACCGCGGTCTGCACCGCGTTCTGGTGGGTGTCGACCGACAGCGCGACCACGGCGTCGGGTTCGACGACGCACACCGCCGTCACCTGCGAGCCGATCACCGCGCCGATGGCCCGGGCGAACGCCTCGGTGGCCTCCGGCAGCCGGATCGGGATGATGTTGTCGAAGCCGGAGTCGGCCAGCGAGTCCAGCAGCAGCGACGCCTCGACCGCGGCGTCGTCGCTCCAGGTCACTCCGATGGACTGCAGGCGCTGACCACCGGCGATCGCTTGGGTCCGCGACAGCGCTTCGGCAACGAACTCGGAGGTGGTGACCGGGCTGAAACCGCCGCGGCGTACCTCGAACGTGTCGTGGTCCTTGGTCGCGCCGTCGGCTCCGTCGCCTTCGACGAGGACGAGTCCGACGGTGGTCGGCGTCATGGACAGTCCCAGGACGGTGTCCAAAAAAGCACTCCTCTCCTGCCCTGGCCTCCGTCGCCGCACGCGCACGCGCGGCTAGGCTCGAGCCTGACTGCGGTGCTTGGCTGCTAGCGTGGGAGGCGAACCGGGACAGCGTGGCCTTGATCGACCTTCGTCGGAGCCTACCTGTCGCGCCGTATACCGGCTAATGGCTGCCGCCGGGCAACGAGACAGCCTCAAAGTGGTAACGGGAACCTCCAGCTGAAATACCTCTAGGGGTATACAGTGGCAGCCATGTCCGAACACGGTCACTACCACGAAGTCCTCGACGACCTGCGCCCCCAGCACCGCGCCTTGCGACAGCTCATTCCCGACGTCTACCGCGCGTTCAACGACATGAGCGGCGCGGCCATGGGCGCCGGCGCGCTGGAACCGAAAGTCAAAGAACTGATGGCGCTGGTCGTCGGCATCGTCAACGGCTGTGACGGCTGCATCGCGTCGCATGCCCGCGCGGCGGTCAAGGCCGGCGCCACCAAGGAGGAAGCCGCCGAGGCCATCGGCGTGGCGATCATGATGCACGGCGGCCCGGCCACGGTGTACGGCGCCCGCGCCTTCGAGGCGATCAGCGAGTTCGCCGACGCGGACGAGCCGAAAGCCACCTGACCAAGCGTGGCGTGAAAGCCGGATCAGGCGTGCGCGGGTGCGGCCTGGTTCTGCGGCAGCGCCGCGACCATCGGGGTGTCGACGCCGACCGGCCCCAGCTCGCTGGAGCTGCCCGGGTTTCCGATCGGGGCGTCGCGGCCCGGCAGGACCTCGTTGAAGAAGGCGGCGTTGTCGGCGAGGAACTTCTTCTCCTCCTCCGGCAGGTCGGACTCGAAGTAGATCGCGTCGACCTCGCACAGGAGGCGGCACGCGCCGCACTCCACGCACTCGTCGGGGTTGATGTACATGCTCCGGTCGCCCTCGTAGATGCAGTCGACGGGGCATTCCTTCATGCAAGCCTTGTGCTTGATGTCAACGCACGCACTGGTGATCACGTAGGTCATGGCCGCAAGCCTATCTGTAACTCGTCGTACCAGACACGGGTAGAAGGCCCGGCGCGCCGGGGACTTAAGTCCTCAATTCTCGGGACCGGGGGTGTTTTCCCAGCTCAGGAGGTATGCGCTGAGCTCAGCGGCGCAGCTCGGCGGTGATGTCGACCCATCCGGTGGTGTCCAGCCGGTGGTCGGTGACGTTGCGGCACTCGCCGTAGACCTGCATGGTGCCCCGGGTGGACGTGTCGTCGTTGCGGAAGTACATCACCGTCACGCCGTCCCTGGTGAAGGTGCGCCCGCCCGGGTGCCGGTTGGGTGGCGCCCCTTCGGTGAAGCCCCGCGCGGTCATCACCGACGCGATCGACCGGAAGAACTTCGGGGTCTCGAGCACGCGGGGCACGTCGAAGTTGAGATAGATCGCGCCCTGATACGGCGGGTCGGCGCTGCTCTCGCACGACATCAGCAGGTAGGTACCCGAGACACCTCTCAGGTCGGCGGCCGCGACGATATCGCGGGCGGGTTCCAGTACCTGCGTCTTCGACTGCTGGTCGGTCAGCGGGTTGGCGACCGGTTCGACCGCGGCACCTCGCATCTCCCGAAATCGGTGCAGGGCAATGAAACTCAGCCCGAGAACCAGGCACAGCGCCAGCGCCGTCGCGATCAGCAGTACCGCGGGTCGGGAGCGAAGCCAGGTCGGCATCAGTTCAGTCCAACGTGCGGATCATGCGCCACTCCTCGGCCACCCGCGGGCATGCTAACACCCGGCCGGGGACCAACGGCCCTGCAGTTTTGGTCTTTCGACTCCGGACGCGGACGGCCCCCGCGCCATAGCGTCAGAAGTGGACATCGTGCTTCGGCCCACCAGGGGGATGAGCCGGCGATGAATCCAGTTGGTTCACCCAGGGTGGGGAGGCCAAGGGCTTGCTGCGACCACTTCAGCCCTTGGCCAGGGTGAACTGGCAGACATCTGTGTAGCCGTCGCGGAACAGCTCGGCACAACCGGTCAGATACCTCATGTAGCGGTCGTAGACCTCGCGAGACTGGAGCGCGACCGCCTCTTCCTCGTTTGCCTGCAGGGCCTCCGCCCAGTGGTCCAGCGTGCGCGCGTAGTGCAGCCGCAACGGGTGCACGCGGTTGACCGCGAAACCGGCCCTGGCGGCATGGTCCTCGACCAGCGCGACACTCGGCAGTCTGCCGCCGGGGAAGATCTCGTCCATGATGAACTTGAAGAACTTCAGGTGCCGCATGGTGATCGGCAGGTTGCGCACCCCGAGCTCATCGGTGCCCGCCTGAACAATGGTGTGTAGCAACATGATTCCGTCGGGCGGCAACAACTCGTAAGCCCGGTGGAAGAAGGCGTTGTAGCGGTCGCAGCCGAAGTGCTCGAAGGCGCCGATGGACACGATGCGGTCCACCGGCTCGTGGAAGTGTTCCCAGCCGTCGAGCACGACCTGCTTGGACCGTGGGCTGTCCGAGGTGTCGAAGAGGTGCTGGACGTGCAGCGCCTGGTTCTTGCTCAGGGTCAGGCCCACCACGTTGACGTCGTATTTCTCGACGGCGCGCATCATCGTCGCGCCCCAGCCGCAGCCGACGTCGAGAAGTGTCATCCCAGGCTGCAGACCCAGCTTGCCCAGCGCCAGGTCGATCTTGGCGATCTGGGCCTCTTCCAGCGACATGTCGTCGCGCTCGAAGTAAGCGCAGCTATAGGTTTGCGTCCTGTCGAGGAACAACCGATAGAAGTCATCGGAGAGGTCGTAATGGTGCTGCACATCGCCGAAATGCGGTTCCATGTGCGCGGTCGTGGCGGGTGTTTCTGACAACTTCCTTGTCCTGTTCTTGTCTGCGAACCGGCTTCCCCGCGAGACCGGCCGCACTCCCCTCGTGACGTGACGCCGGTAGCTTACGCGACTGCGGGCGGCATCCCCACTCGAGCAAAGTCGGCGTCTCAGCGCTCCGCGTTTTCGCCAGACTTGTTGTCGTTGCCGTAAATTGGCTGTCCGTCGTCGTCGAGCCAGTCGTTGACGGCGGTGCCGGTGACAGTGCGGTCCGATCCCGGCAGGACGGCCGTCGGCCGGTCCTCGTAGGCCCTGGCCATTTCTTTCGCCTCGGCACGGGCGTGTTCGCCCACCTCCGGCTTCTCGGTGGAACTCTGCTGTTCTCCGGACTGTTCAGGCGGCCGCTCGGACCGGTCTGGAGTGCTCACGATGCGAATCCGTTCTGCGTTGTTGTGCTGGGGTTTTGTGATGCTCTCCAGGTTTGCCCGAATGTGTGACCGACAAAACCACGCCGTGCCACCAGCAACGGTTCGAGCGGCGATGGTGCCAGTTGCGCCATCTTTCAGGCACAGTTGTCATATGGACGCCAAGCATCCACTTCGCCGCGGTCGCCGCATGCCGGCACTCGTGGCCGCCCTTCTGCTGGTCCCGGCCTTCCTCGCCGCGCCTGCCCACGCCGCCCCGGCACCGCCGCTTCCGGTGGCCCCGCAGGCTCCGCTGGATCAGTCGGCGGTCATGGGGCAGGTCACTCCCGGACTGGTCGACATCAACACCACGCTGGACTACCAGGGCGCCGTCGGCGCAGGCACCGGAATCGTGCTGGACCCCAGCGGGGAGGTGCTGACCAACAACCACGTCATCGAGGGTGCGACCTCGATCACGGCCACCAGCCTGGCCAACGGCCGCACCTACCCCGTCGACGTCATCGGCTACGACCGGGCCAACGACATCGCGCTGGTCCGGCTTCGTGGCGCCGAGGCCCTGCCGGTCGCCGCGCTGGGCACTTCCTCGTCGGTGGCGGTGGGCGACCCCATCGCCGCGATCGGGAACGCCGGCGGCGCCGGCGGAGCCCCGAGCTTCTCACCCGGCACGATCACGCAGATCGGGGCGTCGGTGCGCGCGTCCGACGAATCCGGCGGGGGTTCTCGTGAGCTCACCGACCTCATCCGGGTCGCGGCCGACGTGCGCCCCGGCGATTCGGGCGGTCCGCTGGTCAACAGCGCCGGCCAGGTGGTCGGCGTCAATGTGGCGGCGACCCTGACCTACCGGATGGGCGGCGTGCGCGGCGGCGAGGGCTTCGCGATCCCCATCGACCGCGCCCTCGGGGTCGCCAACCAGATCCGGGCCGGCGCACCGGCGCCCGGCATCCACATCGGCGACACGGCCTTCATCGGTGTCGGCATCGCCGACGGCGACGGGTCGTGGTGCCGTGGTCCGCCAAGTGCTTCCCGACACACCGGCCCGCAGGGCCGGCCTGATGAGCGGTGACATCATCACCGCGGTCGACGGAGTCCCGATCAACTCGGCGTCGAACCTGTCCGACGCCATGGACGCTCACCGCCCCGGTGACACGATCACGCTGAGCTGGCTGGACCGCGCGGGCAATCCGCGCAGCGCTGCGATCCTGCTGGACCGGGGCCCGGTCGGCTGACCGTGCTCAGGTGTGCAGCTCGGCCCGCATCTGCATGAACCGGAACAGCCCGGGCCTGGGCACGACCGGCTGGTAGGCGGCGACCAGGTCGTCGACGAACGCCGCCCGGTCGGGCTCGGCGAGGTGGTCGGTCCATGCCGTGGAGCCCACCTCGCACCAAGCCCGGAACTGCGCGGCGGACCCGAAGTCCCATTCGCGGTCGCGGACCGTCAGTGAGCTCACCCGCAGGCCGCAGGCGTTGGCCAGATCGGCGAACTCCGCGGGGTCGGGGTGGACGAACGGTGCGCTGAAGTCGGTGAAGTGTTGCGACCACGGCGCGCTGCGGGCGACGGTCATCGCGGTGGACTCGATACTGGGCCGGTCTGCGGCGCAGACCATCTGGATCAGGCTTCGACCGCCGGGCTCGAGGACCGCCGCGATCGCGGTGAGTGCCTCGTCGAGCTGCGGCACCCAGTGCAGGGCGTTGAACGACACCGCCATGTCGAAGCAACGCCCGAAGGGCAACCGGCGGGCGTCGGCGCGCACGAAGCGCGGCCCGGCCGGTGTGACCGCTCCGGAACCGGCGGCGGCGACCATCCGCGGCGAGGCGTCCATGCCGACGATGAATCCGTTGCTCAGCCGCCCGGCGATCTCGCGGGTGAGAAACCCGTCCCCGCAGCCGATGTCGAGGATCCGCTCGTCTCCGTCGAGCACCAGATCGGCGAGGGTCTCCGACGCGACCGCGCGCTGCAGACTGCTGACCCGCCGGTAGTCCTCGCCACTCCAGTCCGCCACCGACACAGTTAACGCCTCCGTCACTGTCGAGGGCAATGGAGGCACGATGTAGGGCATGACTACTCGATGGACACTGTCGGCCCCGGTGTTGCTCGCGGTGCTGGCCATCTCGGTTGCCGCGCCTGCGGCTGCGGACCCGCCCGAGCCGTTGCACGAGTTGATCGACGCTGCGGCCCAGCGGTTGCAGACCGCCGACCCGGTGGCGGCCAGCAAGTGGCTGACCGGCGGCGCGATCACCGATCCGGCCCGGGTGCGGGTGGTGCTGGACCAGGTGGCCACCGAGGCCCAATCCAACGGCGTAGCAAGCGATTTCGTCACCGAGGTGTTCACCGACCAGATCGACGCAACCGAGGGTATCCAGTACAGCCGGTTCGCCGGCTGGAAGTTCGACCCCGCGACGGCACCGACGTCGGCGCCCGACCTGTCCGCGTCGCGGTCGGTGATCGACGGCCTCAACCACCGCATGGTCGGCGAGATCGCCGCGCAGTGGCCGCTGCTGCAGTCACCGGCCTGCGCGGGCGAACTGGCTGCGGCCAAGACCACCGTCGCCGCCGAGCGCGGCTTGGACGACCTCTACCGTGCGGCGCTCGACGCCGCCACGCGGTCGTACTGCCCGGGCGGGTAGCTACCCGGTCGGGTGGGGCGGCCCCAGATACGGGAAGACGTCGAGAGTGTCGGTGTGCGGGGACAATCCGGTCGGCGGGCAGTCGCCCTTGGTGAGGAACGCCAGCCGGTAGTCGATGACGTCGTCGGTGAAGACCCGGCCGTTGGGGTACTTGGCGGGCTTGGACGGGTTGTAGGTCAGCATGTCGGGCAGGGTGCCCTCGGCGTCGATGGCGGCGATGGCCTCCTCCCGGTTGTAGTCACCGGTGTGGCCCATCAGGTGGATGAACTGCCCGATCCAGCGCTGCCGGTCGTGGACCGGTTCGCTGGCGTTGTACTCCTCCTTGGTCTCGTCGGTGTTGAAGAAACTGCTCACCGACGGATGGCCGGCCCGGTCGACATGCAGCAGTTCGCCGTCGCGTTGCAGGCTGCAGCGGCCCCAGATCCTGATGTCGGGGTCGGCGCCGAGTCGGGCGGTCGGCAGTTCGATCGCGATGGAGAAGACGTTGGCCTCGGTGTTGGAGTCCACCCCCGTCCACGGTGATCGTGCCGCCGAGGTGCGGTGCGGTGAAGTTGCGTCCGCCGGTGGTGTCGAACAGGTTCTTGATGCCGTCGAAGTCGAAGAAGAACGCGTCGCTGCGCGCGCCGGCGAAGAACGTGAAGCTGTCCTGACGGCGCGATGTTCGGGGTGGGCCCGAAGGACACTTCGACCGCGTCGAAGATCTTCTCCCCCACCGCATATGGCGACTCGGCCTCCTCGTTCACGGCCAGGTAGACGTCGACGGTCTGTCGCCCGTCCGCGGGCTCGGAGAAGACGAAGCTGAACGCGATGTCGTTCTGCAGGTCGCCGTCGTTGTCGATGGCCAGTCGGTAGATGGCATCCGGGTGCAGCGCATCGGCATTCGGGTTGGCGTTGAGGATCAGCACCGTGCGGGTCGGGTCGGCCGGTGACTGGAATGCGTAGAGGTCACACAGATCCAGACGCTGGTCGCCGAGTGGGGGGCCGAGGCTCAGACCGGTGAAGTGATTCGACAATGGGACTCCTCTGCCGCTGTTCGGTTTTCAACAACCTACCGCTTCACAGGACACTTTGGCCGATCAGTTCTGGCGCGGCAACAGTTCCGCGACGAAACGGTCGATGAACTCTGTCGCACTGGGTGCCGGTCCCACCGGCCGGATGACGAACTTCGTCAGCCCGGCGGCGATCAGACCGTCGATTTGGCGGTGCAGTTGCGGCCAGTCCGCGGCCACCAGGTCGGTCGGATCGGCATCGGGGCGGCGGCCGCGGACCGCGGCGAGCACCTCCTCGGGCAGGGCGCCGTTGCCGACGGCAAGGCTCAGACCGTAGTGGTCCGGTTCGATCTGGCGGCCGGCCTCGGCGGCGGCGCGCTCGATGCTCTCGCGAGCCTGGCGTGCCTCGTCGGGTGTGAGGAAGCTGCCCAGCCAGCCATCGGCCAGCCTGCCGATGCGGCGAAACGCCGCGGGGGCCGAGCCGCCCAGCCACAGGTCGACCCGAGAGGGCGCCCGGATGCCCAGCGACACGTCGTCGATCTGGAAGAACCGCCCGGTGAAACTCACCTCGTCGGTGTCCAGCAAGGCTCTCACCACGGTGAGCGCCTCGTCGAACACCGCCGCACGCTGGCCTTCGGGCACCGGGAAGAGGTCCCACTCGGCTCGTGAGGCCGGGCGCAGACCGAACACCGGGAGCACTCGTTTGGGGCCCAGCACCGCCAGCGACGCCAGTTGCTTGGCGACCAGCACCGGATGGCGGCCGGGCAGCACGGCCACCGACGTGCCCACCTTCAGGCGGGTGCTGCGGCCCAGCGCGTACCCGATGCCGGCGAACGGGTCGACCGCCGGGCTGTACACGAGTTCGGAGAACCACAGCGAGTCGACGCCGTCGGCCTCGAGCCGGTCGATCACGGCGGGCAGCCGGTCGACGGCAGTGTCGATGCCCAGACTCACCCCGAACCGGATCTTCACTGTCCACCTCGCATCGTCGGGGATCTGTTTGCGGCTGCGGCGAATTCGCCCCGGCTGCCACGCTAACGCGTTGTCGACGCCAATGGCGACCACGATCGCGTCCGGCGACACAGCGCGCGCAGGTGCGGTGAATCCGGGCCGGCAGTGCTTACCCTAGGTGTGTGACTGGTGTGACAGGTGTGACTTGTGCCTGAGGTGACCCGGCGGCAGTTCGTGGTCGGCCTGCTCGCATCGGCCGGACTGGTCGGAGCGTCCCGGGCGATCGGCATGTCCGGGCCCGGCACCCAGGTGGCATCGGCGGCCAGTCCTCCGCCGCCGATCGGGTCCGCCCGGCTGCTGCCTCCGCCCGCACCGGTGAGCCGCATCGCGCTACCCGGCGGCGGTGAGCTGACGAAGCTGCCCGGCGACGGCGACCTGCTGGCGCTCACCCTCGACGACGGGGTGAGCTCCGAGGTGGTCCGGCTCTACACCCAGCTGGCCAAGGACACCGGAATCCGGTTGACGTACTTCGTCAACGGCGTCTACGACTCCTGGCGCGACAACGCGGAACTGCTACGGCCGCTGGTCGATTCGGGACAGATCCAGCTCGGCAACCACACCTGGTCGCATCCCGACCTGACGACGCTGACCAAGGAGCGGGTCGCCGACGAGTTGCAGCGCAACGACAAGTTCCTGCGCGACACCTACGGCGCGGATGTGACACCGTACTTCCGGCCGCCGTACGGCGCCCACAACGACCTCGTCGACAGCGTGGCCAGCGACCTCGGGTACCGGGTTCCCACACTGTGGTCCGGATCGCTGGCCGACTCGACCCCGGTGGCCGAGGACGTCATCGTCAAGATGGCCGACCAGTACTTCATCCAGCAGAACATCGTCATCGGGCACCTCAACCACCTGCCCGTCACCCACGTCTATCCGGCGCTGGTGGACATCATCCGGTCACGCAACCTGCGCACGGTCACGCTCAACGATGTCTTCCTCCAGCCGGAGATCCCGCACGTCACGTCGGCCTAGACGTCGCCAGCCGGGCGATCCGGCCCAGCGCGACGGCGCACACCGCCAGATACGCCGCCGCCCACCACGGCGCCTCGAAGCGCACCCGGCAGCCTTCGCCGTCGGGCTTGACCTCGTGGGCGGTGGCGCCGACGCCGGCCACGGCCCACGCCCAGCGCCGGCCCGGTGTGAATTCGGTTATCCGGAAAGGCAGTTCGGCGCCGACCGCAGTCCTGACCCGGCCGGTCGATCCCGCCTCGATCTGGCGCCGACCGTCGTCGAGCGTGGCCCCGCCGACCGACGGGCCCCAGCGCGGCCAGTCCTCGAGGTCGACGAGGATCTGCCAGACGACGGCGGTGGGCGCGTCGATGTGGCGCTCCACACCGACTTTCGGCCGCGACGCGATACCCATGAGCCCGACGCTACGCCGACCCGCCTAGGATCACGGGATGGAAGGCTCCGTCACCGTTCACATGGCCGCACCCGCCGACAAGATCTGGGATCTGATCGCCGACGTCCGCAATACCCCTCGCTTCTCGCCGGAGGTGTTCGAGTCCGAGTGGCTCGACGGCGCGACCGGTCCCGCTCTGGGGGCGAAGTTCCGCGGCCACGTGCGCCGCAACGAGATCGGACCGGTGTACTGGACCACCTGCAAGGTGACCGCGTGCGAACCCGGCCGCGAGTTCGGCTTCGCGGTGATGGCGGGCGACAACCCGGTCAACAACTGGCATTACCGGCTGGAGCCCAGCGGTGACGGCACCGACGTCACCGAGTCGTTCCGGCTGAACCAGTCGCTACCGATGCGGGTGTTCTGGCTGTTCGCCGGCCATCTGCGCGGGCGCCGCAACAAGCGCGACATGCGCACCACGCTCGAGCGGATCAAGAAGGTTGTCGAGGAAAGCTGATCTTTCCGCGGGCGGTTTGGTAGAACCACCTGATGGGTCAGTGGTCACGCGAGGAACTCGAGTCGGCGTTCGCAGAACACAAGCAGGTGGTCGTCGGGATCGGTGAGAGCTGGAACTGGTCGCGGTTCGCCGACCAGTTCACCGAGGATGCGACCTACGTCGAGCATTCCTACGGAAAGTTCTCCGGCCGCGAGGCGATCCGCAAGTGGATCGTCAAGACCATGAGCACCTTTCCCGGTAGCGAGATGCCGTTCTATCCGTCGACGTGGCATTCCGTCGACACCGAGAAGGGCTGGGTCATCTGCGAATTCCAGAACCGGATGCGCGACCCCGGCGACGGCAGCATCCACCAGGAGCCCAACATCTCGGTGCTCAAGTACGCCGGCGACGGGCTGTGGAGCTACGAGGAAGACGCCTACAACCCGATGAACTTCGTGCCGATGGTGCGCGGCTACATCGAGCGGTGCAAGAGTCTGGGCACCGCGTCGGACGACGCGATCACGTTCGCCCGCAAGATGGGCTGGGCCGAGTCCTAGTCGACTCAGAAGTAGCCGTTGGCCGGCGGCCACACCCCGTTGACCAAGTAGTTCCCGGCGACGTGGGCCTTGTAGGCCAGCGGGTTGTGGGTCGACACCGTGCGCACGTTGCGCCAGTGCCGGTCGAGGTTCAGCGACCGCGCGGTGGCCGATGCTCCCCCGGTGTCGAACAACCGCTCGGCCGCCGAGAGGGTCAGCCGCTCGGCGATCAGCTGCGCCTCGGCGATCACGACGGCCACCCGTGCCAGTTCGTCGGCGTCGTCGGTCCGCCCCGAGTCAACGACACCGTCGATGGCGTCGGCGGCGTTGAGGATCAGCGCTTGGGCCGCCGACGCGTGCGCGGCGATCTCCCCGACCGCGTGCAGGGTGAACGGGTCACCGCAGGCGGTGTCGGCCAGCGAGTGCGCGGCAGGCCGGGCCTTGTTCTGGACGTACCAGACCGCGTCGTCGCGGACCGCCGCGGCGACACCTGCCGCGACCGCGGCGAGGTACAGCTGCAGGAAAGCCGTGCTGTGGCCCAGGTGCTGACCGTCGGAGACCGTGGTCACCTCGTGCGGACGCACTTCGACGTCGGTGAACCGGGTGCCCCCGCTGGCGGTGGTGCGCTGGCCGAATCCCTCCCAGTCGTCGAACAGTTCGACGCCCTCGCGATCCACCGGCACGATGGCCTGCAGGTCGCGGCCCAACTCGTCGCTGGCCGACACCGCGATCAGGTCGGCGAACAGCGTGCCCGTCGAATAGAACTTGTAGCCGTTGAGCCGCAGCACCCCGTCGCCGTCGGCGAGCAGTGTGGTGTCGGCCCCGGACGGCGTCTTGCCCTTGGCGTCGGTGATCGCGTTGCCGACGATGATCCCGGAGTTGACCCGCGGGAACCACTCGTCGCGTTCGGCGTCGTTGGCGCGGTTGCTCAGCAGACGTTCGGCGAAGCCGAAGTGCGGCCGAAGTGCCTGGGCCACATTGGAACTGCCGCGGGCGATCGCGATGACGGCGGTCAGCACGTCGCGCACCGACCCGCCGGGCCCCCCGTAGCGGGTCGGCACCCGCAGGGTCAGCACACCGGTCCGGCGGATCGCCTCGACGGCGTCGTACTGCAGCACCCGGTCGCGTTCTGCCGCCGCGTCGGATTCGCGCAGCCCCTCGACCACGGCGGCCAGCCGGTCCAGCCGTTCGGCCACCGAGCCGCCCAGCGGTTCGGTGGTGAAGCGCGGGCGCGGCGCGACGGGAGCCGGGCCCTGAGAAATCTCGGTGATGATGCTCATGCGGTGGAACGTCCCTCTCAGCGGTAGTGGCCGATGATGTTGTCGGCGAAGCGATCCAGCTCGCTTTCGATCGGCTGGAACTGCAGCATGAACAACTCGACACCGGCGTCGTGGAAGGCGTCGATCCGTTCGATCACCTGCTCGTAGCTGCCGACCAGGCCGGCCAGCGTGCCGCCGTTGGACCCGATGCGACGGGTGCCGGCCAGCACCTGGTACATCGCGGTGTTGGGGTCGGTGCCGCCGGAGATCTCCGGTCGGTTCTCGGCGTCGATCAGCGACTGCAGATAGGCCTCCTCGGCCTTGGCCTCGGCTTCGGTCGGTCGCGCAATCACGAAGGCGGACAACCCGAATCGCAGCGGCCGGCGGTCCCGCGGACGCGACCTCAGGTCCTCGATGAGCGCCGCGGTGTCCTGCAATGGCCGCCCGTTGATGAAGTACACGTCGCCGCGGGAGGCCGCCAGCTCCCGGCCCGGCTCGGACTCCCCGCCGACGTACACCGGCGGAATCTCGGCGGGCGCGGGACGAACCAGGGCCTGCTGCCCGCCGCGGTCACCGATGCGCGACGTGCTTGCCGTTCCAGAGATCGACCACGGTGTCCAGCCATTGGCGGGTGTAGGCGTAGCGGTCGTCGTGCTCGAGCGGGTCGAGGCCGAGTGCTTCCAACTCGGGCAGAAACCATCCGGTCACCACGTTGATCGACAACCGGCCGCCGGCGATCTCGGCGACGTTGGCCGCGATCTTGGCGAACACCAGCGGGTTGAACAGCAACGGCTTGATCGCACCGATC
The DNA here is from genome assembly GCA_963786695.1 of uncultured Actinomycetota bacterium. GTDB lineage: Bacteria > Actinomycetota > Actinomycetes > Mycobacteriales > Mycobacteriaceae > Mycobacterium. The sequence continues at coordinate 83,278 of CAWBAL010000034.1, read as the reverse complement.
AACTCGATGCTCGAGGTGGCCTCGGCCAGCGCGGCCAGCGTCGACCAGGTCTCCAGCACGTCGTTCTCGGTGTTGCTGGGATGGATGACGTGCTGGGCCACCAGCGAGGCGTCGAAGCCGGCCCGTTCGGCACGCACCAGCAGGTCGCGGTTGCGCCGATAGCTGGGGTCGGGAAGATCCGTCGGGTGCCGGCGAGCGCCGTGATTGCCGTATACCGGAGCCCAGACTCCGAAGCGGGGGCCGCTCATGAGGTGGTCAGGTAGCGCTGACGTTCCCAGTCGCTGACGTGACTGGTGTACGCCTGCCACTCGCTGCGGGCGATCGAGACGAAGTCGAGGACGGAGTCCGCGCCCAGGATCTCCAGGATGGTGTCGTCCTGGGCGGCCAGGGCCAGGGCGGTGCCCAACGATTCCGGCAACGGCGATCCCTTGCCGTACAGGTTCCCCTGTCCGGCGGCCGGCGGTTGACGGCGGGCCTCGATCCCGGCGACCACGGCCGCAAGCGCAGCGGCCACCAACCAGTACGGGTTGGAATCCGATGCGCCGGTGCGCAATTCGATGCGAGTGCCCTCCGGCGACTCGACCAGCGACCGGACGGCGGCACTTCGGTTGTCCCGGCTCCAGTTCACCGTGTCGGGGGCGAACGAGTCCGGCGTGTAGCGCCGGTAGGCGTTGACCGAGTGCGCGCCGAACAGCGTGATGGACGGCAGGTGCTCCAGCAGCCCGCCGATGGCGAACAGCGTCAGATCGTTCTCGGCGCCGTCGACCGGCGCGAAGGCCGGCTTACCGTCCTGCCACAGCGAGATGTGCAGGTGCGCAGAGCTTCCCGAGTGCTCCGAGAACGGTTTGGGCATGAAGCTGGCCACCTTGCCGTGCTTGCGGGCGACCTCTTTGGCGGCGTACTTGAGCCGTGCGCTGTCGTCGGCGGCGTCGAGTGCGTCGGTGTAAACCAGGTTGGTCTCCACCTGACCCGGGCCGTATTCGGTCTGGATGCCCTCGAGCCGGGTGAACGCGCTGAGGATGGCGTAGAGATCGGAGAGCAGCGGGTCCAGTCTGTTGGCGTTCTCCAGCGAGTAGGCCTTGATGTCCGCCTGGATCGGCGACCCGTCCGGCTCGAGCAGGTAGAACTCGAACTCCACCCCCACCTTCGCGGTGTATCCCAGTCCGGCAAGCCGGGCCAGCACGCGGCGCAGCACCCCGCGCGGGTCGAGCAGCGAGGGTGTGCCGTCGGGGCGGACGATGTCGGAGATGACGTGTCCGACACCGGACCGCCACGGCAGCGGCTTGAACGTCGAGAAGTCCGGAATCGCGTGGACGTCCGGATATCCGCCGTCCCAATTGGTCAGCCGCAGCCCGTCGATGACCGTTCCGTCGGTGTTCCAGCCGAGTGCGGCCTCGCAGAACGCGAAGCCGTGCCGGGCGCGGTCCAGGAATTGCGGCGCCGGGATGCGTTTTCCGGCCGCGTTGCCGAACGGGTCGCTCCAGGCGACTTCGATCTCGGTCAGCGAGCCCTCGTGCAGCCGGCGCAGGAGATCGGTCTCGGCATCCGAGACCGGACGGCCGGTCGCGGTGAGTCCGTCGTGCAGCTGGGTCATACCCGGCAAGGTAAAGACAGCCAGTCGGTCGCACCAGGTTTGCGGTCACCCTGAGCATTACGCGCGACCTCGAGTTACGGCTTGATGCCCAGTGCCCTGACCCGGAAACGATGACGACCCGCAGCGCCGGACTCTAATGTCGGTGGAGAGCCGCATCGCCAGAGACGGACGGAACGGATTCCACATGGGCATCGCCACTCGAGTCAACGGTCAACCGCCGCCCGATATCGCGCTTGAGCGACATCAACCTGGGCACGTTCGAGTTCTGGGAGCTCGACGACGAAGTCCGCGACGGTGCGTTCGCGACGCTGCGCCGCGAAGCCCCGATCACGTTCTTCCACGAGGTCGAGATGGAGGGTGTCCCGCAGGGCCCCGGACACTGGGCGCTGACGAAGTTCGACGACGTCTTCTTCGCCAGCCGCCACCCCGACATCTTCAGCTCGTACCCGAACATCACGATCGCCGACCAGATTCCGGAGGTCGCCGAGTACTTCGGCTCGATGATCGCCCTGGACGACCCGCGTCACGCCCGGCTGCGCAACATCGTGCGCAGCGCCTTCACCCCCAAGGTGGTGGCCCGTACCGAGGCCTCGGTGCGTGACCGCGCCCAGCGGCTGGTGTCGGCGATGATCGAGAACCACCCCGACGGCAACGGCGAACTGGTCACCGAGCTGTCCGGTCCGCTGCCGCTGCAGGTGATCTGCGACATGATGGGCATCCCCGAGGACGACCACCAACAGATCTTCCACTGGACCAACATCATCCTCGGCTTCGGCGACCCCGACCTGACCACCGACTTCGACGAGTTCATGAAGGTGGCCCTCGACATCGGCGCCTACGCCACCGCGCTGGCCGAGGACCGTCGTGCCCAACCGCGCGACGACCTGACCACCGCGCTGGTGGCCGCCGAGGTCGACGGGGAGCGGCTCAGCTCGGCCGAGATCGCCTCGTTCTTCATCCTGCTCGCCGTCGCCGGCAACGAGACCACCCGCAACGCGATCAGCCACGGCGTGCTGGCGCTGACCCGCTACCCCGACCAGCGCCGCATCTGGTGGGACGATTTCGCCGACACCACCCAGACCGCGGTCGAGGAGATCGTGCGGTGGGCCTCACCGGTGATCTACATGCGCCGCACCGTGACCCGCGACGTCGAACTGAGCGGGGTGACGATGAAGGAGGGCGACAAGGTCAGCATGTGGTACTCCTCGGCCAACCGCGACGAGGACAAGTTCGACGACCCGTGGCGCTTCGACGTCACCCGCAACCCCAACCACCATGTCGGCTTCGGCGGCGGCGGTACCCATTTCTGCCTGGGCGCCAACCTGGCCCGCCGCGAGATCGCCGTGCTGTTCGAGGAACTGCACAACCGGATTCCCGACATCGCCGTCACCGAGGAGCCGGCGATGCTGCTGTCGGCGTTCATCCACGGGATCAAGCGCCTGCCGGTCAGCTGGACCCCACCGGCCTGACGTATGCCACAGATGAAGGAGCGGCTGCACTGGTTCGCCATGCACGGCGTGGTGCGCGCCGTCGTCGAGGTGGTCGGCTGCGGCGCGGTGATCCGCAGGCCCGGCTGCTGGCCGACCCGGCGTTGCGGGACGACCCGGTGCCGTTCTACGACGAGCTGCGCGCGCAGGGCCCGCTGATCGCGGCACGGGTGAGCTACCTGACCGTCGACCACGCCATCGCCCAGCGAGCTGCTGCGCTCCGAAGACTTCCGGGTGATCGTGCTGGGCTCGGGCCTGCCGGCGACCGCTGCGCTGGCTGGAGGCACGCACCCGCGACAGCCTGCTGCACCCGCTGCGCCCGCCGTCGCTGCTGGCCGTCGAACCGCCCGACCACACCCGCTACCGCAAGACGGTGTCGTCGGTGTTCACCTCCCGCGCGGTGAACGCGTTGCGAGACGGCGTCGAGGACACCGCCGACGGAACTTCTCGGCGCACTCTCCGAGGGGCCCGGGGTGGTCGACATCGTGGCGAGCTACTGCTCGCAAGCTGCCGGTCGCGGTGATCAGCGACATCCTCGGCGTGCCCGACGCCGACCGGCCCCGCGTCCTGGAGTTCGGCGAGCTGGCCGCCCCGAGCCTCGACCTCGGCGTGTCCTGGCCGCAGTACCAGCGGGTGCAGCAGGGCATCGCCGGGTTCAACTCGTGGCTCGCCGACCATCTGCAGACCCTGCGCGAGCATCCGGGTGAGGACCTGATGAGCCAGCTGATCCAGGTGGCCGACGAGGGCTCCCTGCTCGACGAGACCGAACTGCAGGCCACCGCCGGGCTGGTGCTGGCGGCCGGGTTCGAGACCACAGTCAACCTGCTGGGCAACGGAATTCGGTTGCTGCTCAACTCCCCCGATCAGCTCGCCAAGCTGGCCGCCGATCCGTCGCTGTGGCCGAACGCCGTCGAGGAGATCCTGCGGCTGGAGTCGCCGGTGCAGCTGTCGGCGCGGGTGGCCCGCACCGACACCGAGGTGGCCGGCACCACCGTGCGGGCCGGCGAGACGGTCGTGATCTACCTGGCGGCCGCCAATCGCGATCCGGCGGTGTTCGACGATCCGCACCGCTTCGACGTCGAGCGTGCCAATGCCGGTAAGCATCTGGCGTTTTCGGGCGGCAGGCACTTCTGCCTGGGCGCCGCGCTCGCGCGCGCCGAGGGTGAGGTCGGGCTGCGCAGGTTCTTCACCCATTTCCCCGACGTGCAACTGGCCGGGCTGGGCACCCGCCGCGACACCCGCGTGCTGCGCGGCTGGGCCGAGCTGCCGGTCAGCCTGGGTGCCGCCGCGGCTGTGCCGGGCTGAGCGCCCTAGTTGTTGTGACCCACCGGGTTGTTGCGGGGTACCGCCTCGCCCCGGGGATCGGCGGCATCGGTGTCCGTGACCCGCGGATCGAGCGCGTCCGCGTGCGAGCTCCGCTCCTCGAGATCGCTGCGCGCGTCCGTGGCGTGGCTGAAGTGCTTGTCCGCGTGGCTCTTCAGGCGCTCGGCCTCGGCTGCCTTGGCCTCGGCCTCGGCTTCGGCGGCTCGCGCACGGGCAGCCGTCTCACGGGCCAGCGCCTCACGGCGCTCGACATCGACCGAATCCTGCCGGACCTGCTCGCGAATCTCGTCGGACTTGGCGATGCGGCTGCGCTCACGCTGCTTGCGGGCGAGCCACGACCGCGACGGCGATCACCACGAGCAGGGCGATGACAGCGACCACGATCCATACGATTGTGTTGGTAGCCATGGTCGGCTCCTTCGTTAGTGCGGTCGCTGGGGACAGCGCCGTCAATAGGCGGCGTTCCCATCGCGGCGATGGACCAAACCGCAATGGGTCATCTACCGCGCAGAGCGATCAGCATTCCGGCCGCCGACCGCCGCCAGGTGAAGTTCTCCGCACGCCGCCGTGCGCAGAATCTGCGCTGCGGCTCGGGCCGGTTCATGACGGCGCTCACCGCACCGGCGATGGCCTGCGGGTCGTTGTCGGCGCTGGCTCCGCTGTCGGAGGTGAGAATCTCGGTCAGCGCGGAAGTTCGGGACACCACCGCGGGCGTGCCGCACGCCAGCGCCTCGAGCGCGGCCAGGCCGAACGTTTCGTGCGGGCCGGGCGCCAGCGCGACGTCGGCCGAGGCCAGCAGGGTGGCCACGGCGCTGCGCGACTCGACGAACCCGGTGAAGTCCACCGGCAACCGTGCCGCCTGCCGCTGCAGCCGCGCCCGCAACGGTCCGTCGCCGACGATCAGCAACCGGGCATCGACACCCGAATCACGCAGCGCTGCAAGGGCATCGATGCTGCGGTCGGCCCGCTTCTCCACCGAGAGCCGGCCGCAGTGCACCAGCAGGGTCTGTCCGGGAGCGGCCCACCGGTCGCGCGTGCGGGTGCAGTAGCGGCGGGGGTGGAACATCTCCAGGTCGACACCCAACGGCACCGTCATGACGTTGGTCGCCCCGATCCGGTCGAACTCCTCGCGGGCGAAACTCGTTGTGCACAGCACGGTGTCATAGCCGGCCGCGGTGCGGCGGTTGGCGGCGTCGGCGAGCCGGCGCGCCAACGGCTTGGGCAGGATCTGGCCGGTGAGCCGGTCCAGCCGCTCGTGGGAGATCATCACCGTGGTGACACCGCGGCGCGCACCCCAGGCGCCCAGCGAGCGCAGGGTGAAGCGGTCCGACACCTCGATGGCGTCCGGGGCCAGCTGCTCCAGCACCCGGGTCACCGGCGCGGGCATGACGGCGCGATAGCCGCCGGTGAACGGAATCTGCTTGGCGGGCACCGTGATTCGCATGACTCCACCCGGCAGCGCGACGGTCGTGAACACGCGGCCGGGCACGATCAGGAACACCTCGTGGCCGGCGGCGCAGTACTCCGCACCCAGCCGGTCCACCGCGGTGCGCAGGCCTCCCGAGCGCGGGCCGTAGAAATTCGCGACTTGCGCGACCCGCAACATGGCCGTATCTGAACGCGTGCCGATGTGCGGACGGCGACGGCGCGCCTGCGGTGTCCTGAACAGGCGGTGAACTCCGCTACGCCAGATAGCGGCCGAACCAGTCCTGGACGCGACCCCAGGCGTCGGCGGCCGCCGCCGGGTTGTATCGCGGCCCGGTGTCGTTGAAGAACGCATGATCGGCGTCGGGTTCGATGACGAGGTCGTTGACCAGCCCCGCGGCGTCCAGCGCGGCCTTCGCCGCCGGCTCCGAGGAGGTGACCCGCTGGTCGAGCGCGCCGTACAGGCCCAGGACGGCGACGTTCTTGGATCCGGCGAAATCGGGGTCTTCGGGTAGCGGGCCGTAGAACGGCACCGCCGCCGACAGTCGTCGGGTCGCCGGTGGCCAGCAGGCGCCACACCAGTCCCCCGCCGAAACAGAAGCCGACCACGGCCAGCTTCTGACCGGGCGCCCGGCGCTGCAGCTCGTCGAGACCGGACTTGAGGTCGGCGATGAAGCGGTCCGGCGCGACGGTGCCCAGCGCAGCGGTCGCGGCGGCCGGGTCGCCGAAGGTCGCGGTGCCGCCCTCCTCGGAGAGCAGGTCGATGGCCAGCGCCGAGTACCCCACGCCCGCCAGCCGTCCGGCCACCGACCGCGACCCAGTCGTTGAGCCCCTTGTTCTCGTGTATCACCAGCACCGCGCCGCGCGGGGTGGCCGCCGGTGCCCAGCTGCCCATGAGCTCGCCGCGTGGCCCCGCCCAGCTGACCGGGGTCGTCGCAACGGCTGCGGCCATTCCCGGCGGCGGCGCGTTCGACGCGCCCGACGGACGGGGACGACGACGCCTGCGGCGCCGGCGGTTTGTTCTCGCCGCAGGCGGCGATCAGCGCCGTGGCGGCGGCCCCGCCGACGCCCAACAGCGCCAGCCGGCGCAGTGCTTCCCGACGGCTGAGCAGCCCGTCGACGTGGTCGGTGGCGATCTCCTCTGCGATGTAGCGCTGTAGTGGTGTCACCCTCGCGAGTATGCGCCCTGGGTACCCTGCGCAGAAGCCTGTCCACGACGGAAGGTGGCGCCCATGACAGAGCACGATGTGCAACCCGGCTGGGGGCGTTCGAGCAGATCGTCGCGCTGCTGGACTATCCGATGTTCGTCGTCACCACCCGGCGGGCGACGAGCGTCGGGTTGTCTGGTCGGCTTCAGCAGTCAGGTGTCGATCAACCCGCCCGTTCTGGTGGGCTGTCCAAGCGCAACGCACCTATCGGGTCGCGTATCGGCGCCACGCACTGCGTGCACGTGCTCGACGAGCATCGCGACCTGGCGCGGCTGTTCGGCGGTGAGACCGGGACCGGGTCGACAAGTTCAGTCGCTGCCAGTGGTGGACGGTCCGGAGGGTTGCCGATCCGACGGCGCCGCGGCCTGGTTCGCCGGCCGATCCTGATCGGTTCGACCTCGGCGATCACGTCGGGCACCTGACCGAGCCGGTGTCGGAGCGCGCCGGAGGATTCGGGGCTGGTCACCTTCGCCGACGTCAAGGATCTGGAACCGGGCCATGAAGCCTGATCAGACGGGGTGAACACTTCGGCAGATTTGTCTACTTGATCGTTGACACCTGTCCGGCCGCACTGTTCTATTGACGTCGTGACCTACGACACGATCATCCGCAACGGCCGATGGTTCGACGGCACCGGCGCACCGTCGGCGATCCGCAACATCGGCATCCGGGACGGCCGCGTCGTCGCGGTCACTCCGCACCCGCTCGACGAGACCGGCGCCGAGGTCGTCGACGCCTCCGGCAAGTGGGTGCTGCCCGGCATGGTCGACGTGCACACCCACTACGACGTCGAGGTGCTCGGCGGGCCCGGCCTGCCCGAGTCGGTCCGCCACGGCGTGACCACCGTGCTGGTCGGCTCGTGCTCGCTGTCGACCATCCACGTCGGGGGAACCGACGCCGGTGACCTGTTCGGCCGCGTCGAGGCGATCCCGCGCGAGCACGTCATCGACGCGATCGATGCCGCCAAGACGTGGAACACCGCCGCGCAGTACGTCGAGGCCCTCGAGTCGCGCCCGCTGGGCCCCAACATCGCGGCCTTCATCGGCCACTCCGACATGCGCACCGCCACAATGGGATTGGATCGGGCCACCCGAGACGACATGCGGCCCACCTCCAGTGAACAGGCCGAGATGGAGCGGATGCTCACCGAGGCGCTGGACGCCGGGTTCGTCGGCCTGTCCTCACAGCAGCTGCTGTTCGACAAGATCGACGGCGAGACCTGCCGCTCGCGCACCCTGCCGTCGACCTACGCCAAACCGCGGGAGTTGCGGCGCCTCAAGTCGCTGGTGCGCAAGCGCGGTCGCGTGCTGCAGTCCGGGCCCGACATCCAGAACCCGGTCAACCTGGCATCTCAAGTGGCGCAGTCACTTCCGGTGCTGCGCAAGAAGCTCAAGACCAGTCTGCTGTCGGCGGCCGACGTCAAGTCCAACCCGCTGGCCATCATGATGCTGGGCCCGCTGGCCCGGTTGGTGAACAGGTTCGGCGCCGACTTCCGCTGGCAGCACCTTCCCGTTCCGTTCGAGGTCTACGCCGACGGCATCGACCTGGTGGTGTTCGAGGAGTTCGGCTCCGGGGCCGCCGCTCTGCACCTGCGCGACGAGGTGGAGCGCAATGCCCTGCTGGCCGACGAGAACTACCGCAGGCAGTTCCGCAAGGACTACGACAGCAAGTTCGGTGTGCGGGTGTGGCATCGCGACTTCTTCGACGCCGAAATCGTCGCCTGCCCAGACGAGTCGGTGGTCGGCAAGTCCTTCGGCCAGGTCGGTGTCGACCGCGGCGGTCTGCACCCGGTGGACGCGTTCCTGGACCTGGTTCTCGAGCACGGCACCAAGCTGCGTTGGCGGACAACAATTTCCAATCACCGGCCCGAGGTGCTCAAGAAGCTGGCCCGCGACCCGGGCATCCAGATGGGCTTCTCGGATGCCGGCGCGCACCTGCGCAACATGGCGTTCTACAACTACGGGCTGCGGCTGCTGCGGCATGTCCGCGACTCCGAACGCGCCGGACAGCCGTTCATGACCCTCGAGCAGGCGGTGCACCGGATGACCGGCGAACTGGCCGACTGGTACGAGATCGACGCCGGGCACCTGCGGCTCGGCGACCGCGCCGACCTGGTGGTGCTCGATCCCGACCACCTGGACAGCCGCCTCGACGACTACGCCGAGTCGCCCGTCGAGCAGTACGGGGGCCTGCCCCGGATGGTCAACCGCAACGACGACACCGTCAAGCTCGTCCTGATCGGCGGGCGTCCGGTCGTACGCGACGGCGTGCCCACCGACCTGCTCGGTACCGAGCGGACCGGAAGTTTCCTGCGAGCCGGGCAGCCAACGCCGGCACCTCTGATCGACGAAATCGGATCTCGCTCATGCCAACTGACATCTCCCCCGTTCCGACCGAGATCGCCGGGGCGGTGCTCGGCATGTGGAAGGCCCTGTCCAACCGGGACTGGGAGGCGGTCAAGACCTTCCTGTCCGAGGACTGCATCTACGTCGACATGCCGGTCGGCCCGGCGGCGGCAGCACGCGGGCCCGAGGACATCGTCAAGCGGCTGAAGATCGGATTGGAGCCGTTGGCGGGCTACGAGAACCACGACGGCGTGCTGGTGACCAACGGCGTGGACACCATGTACGAGCACTCCGAGACATGGACGTTCAAGACCGGTGAGCAGGGTGTGCTGCAGTTCGTCACGGTGCACAAGGTGCAGGACGGCAAGATCACCTTGTGGAAGGACTACTGGGACATGAACGGGCTGACCGGCTTCGCTCCGCCGACCTGGCTGGAAGACCTTGCGTCAGCGGACATGTCGTGGGTGTTCGACGCGACGGGCTTGATCTAGTCGGGGGCGCCGGCCGCAGTTCAGCCCTCGGCGCACGCCCGACGGCGCTAGGCTCGACGCGGCAGGGTGGATCCGACACTAGGAGTAGACATGCGCAAGTTCATCGTCGCGGCTGTTGCCGCGTGCGGATTGATCACGGCGCCGCTGCCCTTTGCACCCGAGTCATCGGCCGCGTGTGACTCGGCGAGCTGCCTTCCTGGCGTGGCTCGCAACGTGGTCGCGGGCGCGCCCTGCACGCCCAGCATCGCCTTCGTCTTCGGGCTGACTGCCGACAACAGCACCCTGATCTGCTCCGCGCACGGTGCCTGGGTGCCGACTGGGCCGCTGATCGGTGAGGCTCAGGTGTCGCTGCCCTGCGCCGTCCCGGGCACCAACGGCCAAATCCGACTGAGCGGCAGCACTATACAAACCCAGGTTCCCGGCATACCGGTGCAGTGCGTGGGGCCGGCGGGCGCGTCGAAGTGGGTCCATTTCGACCCGCCCGCCTGACGGACGGTCTACAGCCCGTACACCCGGCGTGCGTTGTCGCGCCCGACGAGATCGGCCACCCGCATCGCGTCGGCCACGCTCCAGTCGCCGCGGTCGACGAACTCGGTCAGCACCGCACCGATCCCCTTGCGCCACAGCTTCGATCCGAGGTAGTGCAATTCGGCCGGACCGAACGCGTCCGACGAGTACAGGATCTTGCGGAACGGGGCCAGTTCCAGCGTTCGGGCGATGAAGGCCTGCGAGCGGGCGCCGAGGTGGTTGATGCTCAGCCCGGTGTCCAGGTAGACGTTGTTGAACGCCTGGGCCAGGTAGCCCGCCTCGCGTTCGTACGGGTAGCAGTGCAGCAGCACGATCGGCGTGCGACCCGACTCGCGCAGGAAGTCCAGCAGCAGCATCGGATTGGTGCGGTGCAGGTCGCAATCCCGGTCGCCGAGGCCGACGTGGAACTGCAACGGCTTGCCTATCCGCAGGGCTTCGTGCAATCCGAACCGCAACAACACGCGGTCGGTCAGTCGCACTCCCCCGCGGTCTCGCCAGCGGGCCGCCGCCTCGGCGACGGCGCGATCGGTGGGTGCGGACAGATCGCCGTCGAACCCGTCCCGGTAGGCCAGGATCGACTTGGTCGCGACCGCGGTTTCGGTTCGCTCGTTCAGAATCCGCCGGAACTCGTCGGCGTAGTCCCCGCCCGCGGCGGCGGCCGCTTCGGCGACCTGCTCGATCCGGACGATCTCGCCCACCCAGCCGCCCGCGGCAGTCCGACATCTCGGTCAGGCCCGCGATGTCGCCCGGCAGCCCGGTGTCGACCAGCCAGTCGCTGACCCCGGCCGCGGGCAGGAACACACTTGCCAGCTCCGATTCGGAGTGCCGGCTGCGCCGTTCCCAATAGTCCTCGGCCGCAGCGTGTTCGGGCAGACCGAGCAGCGGCGCACAGTGGGCTCGCACCGCGAAGCCGAGTTGGGTGTCGAATCCGGAGTCGAAGTCGGCCAGCGGTTCGGTGTTGGCCTCGTTGAGACCGTTCTCGAACCGCTGCCGGTCGACGCCCGACAACCAGTAGCCGTGGACGTGGTTGTCGACGAGCCGAAGGCCTGCGATGTGCTCGGCGAGCGCCGTGTTCACAGGCTCCAGGCCATGCGGAACTTGTCGGTGAGCTGCTGCGCGTCGAGATGCGAATAGGTCTCGTGCTCGTAGCGGCGCACGGCCACCAGAACGTCGACGGCCGGATCGCCGAGGATCGCGCGCATCCGCGACGAGCCGTCCAGCGCGGCGATCTCGACGGCCTGGTCGGTCGAGAGCGCCACGGTGCCGGCGGCTTTGCGTTGCTCCTCGGACAGCGTGCCCGGGTCGACGGGAGTCTCCGGCGGCAGCGGTGCGCTGCGTTCGATGCCGTCGAGGGCCAGGCCCAGGATCGCGGCGGTGGCGAAGTACGGATTGGCCGACGGGTCGACGATCTTCACCTCGACGTTGGCGCCGTAGGGGTTAGCGGGTCCGCCGCGCACGAATCGGACGGCGGCCTCGCGGTTCTCGGTGCCCCAGCAGGCGTAGGCGCCGGCCCAGTTGCCGGGCTGCATGCGCAGGCCGGACACGATGGAGCCGCAGAAGATCAGCTGCGCCTCGGGCAGACCTGCGACGATCCCGCCGACGGCAGCCTCCCCCTCGGCAGTCATGCCCTGCGCCCGGTACCGCCGGAGAACACCGGGGTGTCGCCGCGCAGTAGTGAGAAGTGCTGGTGCGCACCGGAACCCACACTGCCGGCGAAAGGAACCGGCGAGAGGCTGACGCGCATCCCGTAGTCCCGGGCGACCCTGCTGACGATGATCCGGGCCAGGATGAGCTGGTCGGCGGCGGCCACCGGCGAGCGCGGGGTCAGCGAGACCTCGAACTGGTTCAGCCCGTATTCGGGATGGAGCTGTTCGATACCGACCCCGGCCGCGGTGGCCGCTTCGGTGACGTCACGGACGAAGCCCTCGTGCTCGAGGACGCCGGCCAGGCCGTACTGAGCCCACAGGTTGCCGGGCAGCCGGTTGCCCTCGGGGTCGACGAGCAGGAACTCGATCTCGTGGCCGACCAGCGCCCGCAGTCCGGCGGCGGCGAGCCGGGACTCGATGCGCGCCAGCGTTCCTCGGGCACACGACGGGATGGGGTTGCCGTCCTGGTCGAAGAACGATCCGGGCGCCCAGGCCAGGCCGTTGCCGATGGCGCGCAGCGCCTCGAGGTCGATGCGTACCCGTTCGTCGCCGACGACGCTGATGCCCTCGGTGAACGCAATGCCCGCACGGTCGATGGCGAATCCGTGCCACACCGGGCTGGCGCCCAGACCGGGATCGGCGAATGAGGTGGTGCGCCGGATCGGCACGGTCTTGGCGTGGGTGAGACCGGCCGGGTTGACGACGGTGCCGACGACGGCGGCCACCCCGTCGGCTTCGAGTTGGCGACCGCCGTCCCGGCGAATGGGCCGATGCCGCGCCGGCGAGCGGTGTGGTCATGGCAGCCATTCTGCCGACCGGTCCGGCGCGGTGGCGTGAATCGACGCGGTCAGGCCCGGCTGGGCAGCGTCAGCTTGCAGGCTTGGCCGATGTCGAGGGTCCGCAAGGTGCGTCCCATGCCCAGCCACATCGCGCAGGACAGGGTGAGATCGGTGATCAGTTCGTCGGAGAAGTGCTCCTTGGCGCGGACCCAGAAGTCCTCGTCGTCACGGAGTTTGGTGTGCTCGGTGGCGAACCGGTGAGCGAACTCGGCGGCAATGCGTTCCTGCTCGCTGTAGCCCGGCCAGGTCCGCCACTGCTCGGCGTGCGCGTAGAGGTCCTCGTCCACCCCGGCGGCCGGACCGTCGGCGTCGCGGGTGTTGATGCACACCACGCACTCGTTGTCGTGGGCCATCACCGCGCGCGCGAGCTCGCGCACCCGCAGCGGCAGACGGTTCTTGTCGCTGTAGACCGCACCGGAGAAGCCGGCCATCGCGGTGCCCAGTGCCGGGGACTTGGTGATCCAGCCGGCCACGTCGTCGTCGGGAAAATCTCCGATTCGGCTCATGGCGCGATGTTACGCCCGGCCGCCGGAAATGAGAACACGTTCTAGTTGACGATCAGCTCGGCGGGCGCGACACGCACTGTGCGGAGTAGAGCTCCACACCCAGCTTGTCCATCAGCTCCAGCTGCGTCTCGAGGTAGTCGATGTGATGCTCCTCGTCGGCCACGATGCCCTCGAACAGAACGGCCGTGGTGGAGTCCTGCTTCTCGCGGCACAGGATGATGGCCGGCTTGAGCCGGGCGACCACCTCGTACTCGATGGCGAGGTCGCTCTCGAACTGCTCACGCAGGGTCTGGCCGACGCGAAGCGAGCCCAGGCGCTGGTAGTTCGGCAGGCCGTCGAGCAGCAGGATCCGGTCGGTGATGGCCTCGGCGTGGCGCATCTCGTCGAAGGACTCGTCTCGGGTGTGCTTGGCCAGTTCGGTGAAACCCCAGTTGTCCTGCATCTTCGAGTGCAGGAAGTACTGGTTGATGGCGGTCAGCTCGCTGGTGAGCTGCTCGTTGAGCAGACGCAGTACTTCCGGGTCGCCTTGCATGGCTTCTCCTACCAGGGTCGGTGTCGATGGCAGCACGCTCAATCTAGTGCAGGCCCGGGGGTGGCCACCGGGTTTGTCCGCAGAGTGTCGTAGGCCCGCCTTAGTTAAGTTAGGCTCCGCTAATATGGCCGTCGTGCGAAGGATGTTCTGGACCCGGGGCGGGCGCTGATGTACGTCTGCCTGTGCACGGGCGCCACCAGTCAGTGCGTCAGCGACGCGGTCGCCGCGGGAGCGGCGACCTCCCGTCAGGTGGCTGCCGCCTGCGGGGCGGGGCGCGACTGCGGCCGCTGCCTGCGATCGGTGCGGGCCATCATCGCCGCCCAGCGAGACAGCGTGGCCGCCGCGGAGGCCATGGTGCCGTAGTGGGTCAGTCCGAGCGGCCGCGGTGGAACTCGGCGAGCGCCTCGGTGTTGGCCGCGGCGCCCATGAGCTCCTGGAAGAAGGCGTATTCGCGGGCGGTGGCCGCGGTGATCTCCGGGCGAACCGGTTCGGTCATCGTCTGTTTGACCGCCATCAGGCTCGGAATCGGCCGGGAGGCAAGGACTTCCGCATGTCTGCGGGCGTCGGCGAGCAGCTCGTCGGGCTCGCAGACCCGCCAGACCAGGCCCATGCGCAGGGCTTCCTCCGCGCTGACCCACTCCGAGGACATCAGGATCCAGGCTGCGTTCTGCCGGCCGATCAACTGCGGCAACAGATATGACGACGCGGCCTCGGGTGCCACGCCCAGGCTGGTGAAGGGGCACTTGAGTCGTGCGGTCGTCGACATGAACGCCAGATCGGCGTAGCCGAGGATCGTCGCGCCGATACCCAGACCGACGCCGTTGACCGCGCAGATGAGCGGCTTGGGAAACCTGGTCAGCGCGTCGATCATGCCGGGGAACCCGTGCTTGCCCGCGGGAAAGTCCGGATCGGTGATGCGGGCCTGCATGTCGCCGAGGTCCTGGCCGGCGCTGAACGCACGCCCGGCCCCCGTGATGAGCACGACGGCGACCTCGGGGTCCTCCGCGGCGGCCAGCAGTGCCTCGGTGGTGGCGTCGTAGAGCGCCTCGTTGAAGGCGTTGAGCGCATCCGGGCGGTTGAGGGTGAGCGTGCGGACCCGGTTCTCGTCGTCGATCACAAGCGTCATGGTGGGAAAACCTAACCGTTGGAGTAGACGCGGGTCGGGACGACCAACACCGCGGTGCGGCCCTGCTCGACCATCACCCGGTCGTACTCGGCCCAATTGTCATGTGTGCCACCGCAAGCGGCGAACACGTCGCGCAGCAGCAGGCGCAGCTGGTCGGTGTCGGCGAGCCATTCGGGACGGTCGTCGGGCCCGGCGAGTTCGGCGCGGCCCTCCACGGTCGCCCACTTCCACCCGTCGCGGAATGTCAGCGCCACCGCGGGCCGCGCCCGCAGGTTGGCCAGCTTGACCCGTCCGTAGGTGACGAAGCCGAGCACCGGCTCGCCCGTGGCCGGGTGGTCGAGGATCCCGGCATTGATCAGCGAGGCCTGGATCGTCTCGTCGGAGCGCAGCGTCGACACCACCGCCAGGCCGTTGTCGGCCCGGGCGAGGCCGACGGCGTCGTGCAAGGTGACCATCGCCGTCAGTCCTTGAACGGGGTTCGGAAGACGTAGCGGCTTGTCGGCACGGCGTCGATGTCGACGTTGGCGCCGAACGCCGCGGTGCTGGCGACCATCTGCTCCATCCGGTGGCGGAGATCGTCGTCGTCGGCCGCTCCGAAGAACGCGTGCAGGCTGCCCACCGCCTCGACGGGGAACAGTTCCTCGACGATGGCGTTGATCGCCGGCGCGTCCGGGGTCAGCGCGCGCACGACGTAGTTCTGCACGTAGCCGAAGGTCGACTGGGTGTCGATGGCCACCTGGGTGTGGTCACGGTGCCAGCGGGTCAGCCAGGTCGGCTCGTCCATGTCGGCCGGCCTGCGCAGCAGTGCCATGTTGGCCAGCGCGGGCGCGCGCTCGCCGGGCGGTGTCGGTGGCGGGGGCATGGGTGCGGACTCGGTGACAAGGTAGGCCGCGACCTGTTCGGCGTGGGATGCCAGCAGGTCCAGCGCGGCGGTGACCTGGTCGCCGTAGTACTGCTGGGTCCACAGCGTGACGAACGCCTGCACGGGTGGGTCCAGCGTGGTCAGTGTCATCAGCGCGGCGCGCACGGCGTCGTCGCGGACGTTCACGGTGAGGCCGGGCACCTGCAGGCCGAGCAGTTCGTCGGCCACCGGGCCCCGGATCCGCTCGGCCCACTCTTCGTCGGCCGAACCGGCGCGCAGAGTGACGATCACTTTTTCCATCGTTGGCAACCTACCCGCCGCGGCGGCGGTGTCGAGATGATGTCCCACTGCACGGTGCGGATTCTCCGCTCCGGCCCAGCCGGGTCGGCGTACGCTGGCCACGCTTTCGGACAAGCCCACGTCGAGGAGAACACATGGCCAAGCCGTCGTCGCAAAGCAACACCGACTCCCGGGACGACGTCCGCCGCGACGTCCTGCCCATCCCCGATCCGCAGCACGTCGGGCTGACCACCTACGACGCCAAGGATCCCAACACCAGCTATCCGCCGATCAAGGATGCTGCGGCCACCCGCGGGCGCGCCCAACGTGCTGATCGTGCTGATCGACGATGTCGGCTTCGGTGCATCGTCGGCGTTCGGCGGCCCGTGCGACACCCCGGTGGCCGAGCGGCTGGCCGGAGACGGGTTGAAGCTCAACCGCTTTCACACCACGGCGCTGTGCTCGCCCACCCGGCAGGCGCTGCTGACCGGACGCAACCATCACTCGGTCGGCATGGGCGCGATCACCGAGATGGCGACCTCGGCACCGGGCAACAGCAGCATCCGGCCCAAGAACAAGGCGCCGATCGCCGAGACGCTGAAGCTCAACGGCTACTCGACCGCCCAGTTCGGCAAGTGCCACGAGGTGCCGGTGTGGGAGGTCTCGCCGGTCGGGCCGTTCCACCAGTGGCCGACCGGGCTCCGGGTTCGAGTACTTCTACGGCTTCGTCGGCGGCGAGGCCAACCAGTACTACCCCGGGCTCTACGAGGGCACCACGCCGGTCGAGCCGCCGCGCACCCCCGAGGAGGGCTACACGCTCACCGAGGACCTGGCCGACCGCGCCATCACCTGGGTGCGCCAGCAGAAGGCGCTCGCCCCGGACAAGCCGTTCTTCATGTACTTCGCGCCCGGCGCCACCCACGCCCCGCACCACGTGTCGCCAAGGAGTGGTCGGACAAGTACCGGGGCAAGTTCGACGAGGGCTGGGATGTGCTGCGGGAGAAGATCATCGACCGGCAGAAGAAGCTTGGGGTGATCCCGGAAGACGCCGAGCTGACCCGGCGTCACGACGAGATCCCGGCCTGGGACGACATGCCGGACGGATCTCAAGCCGGTGCTGGCCCGGCAGATGGAGATCTACGCCGGCTTCCTGGAGCAGACCGATCACGAGATCGGCCGGGTGATCGACGCCATCGACGATCTCGGCGTCCTCGACGACACGCTGATCTACTACATCATCGGCGACAACGGCGCCTCCGCCGAGGGCACGATCAACGGCTGCTTCAACGAGATGACCACGCTCAACGGCATGCCGGGCATCGAGACCACCGAGTTCCTGCTGTCCAAGATCGACGACTTCGGCACCCCTGACGCCTACAACCACTACGCGGTCGGCTGGGCGCACGCACTGTGCACGCCCGTACCAGTGGACCAAGCAGGTGGCGTCGCACTGGGGCGGCACCCGCAACGGCACCATCGTGCACTGGCCCAGCGGACTGGCCGACAAGGGCGGCACCCGCAACCAGTTCCACCACGTCATCGACGTGGCCCCGACGATCCTGGAGGCGGCCGGAATTCCGGCGCCGTTGATCGTCAACGGAATTCAGCAGGCACCGCTGGAAGGCGTCAGCATGCTGGGCGACGCTGCGGGACGGCAAGGCACCCGAGACGCACGTGGTCCAGTACTTCGAGATGATGGGCAACCGCGGCATCTACCACAACGGCTGGACCGCGGTGCACCAAGCACCGCACGCCGTGGAAGGCCGACACGCCGCCGCCGTTCGACGAGGACGTCTGGGAACTCTACGGTCCCGACGACTGGACCCAGGCCCACAACCTGGTCGCGGACAACCCCGAGAAACTTGCTGAGCTGCAACGACTTTGGCTCATCGAGGCGGTCAAGTACAACGTCGTCCCGCTCGACGACCGAGGATTCGAACGGATCAACCCCGACATCGCCGGGCGCCCGCAGCTGATCCGCGGCAACAGCCAGCTGCTGTTCTCCGGCATGCGGGTCAGCGAGAGCTGCGTGCTCAACATCAAGAACAAGTCGCACTCGGTGACCGCCGAACGTCGTCGTGCCCGAAGGCGGTGCCGCCGGCGTCATCGTCACCCAGGGCGGTCAGGTCGGCGGCTGGTCGCTCTACGTCCACGACGGCAAGCTGAAGTACTGCTACAACTTCTTCGGCATCCAGTACTTCATCGTCGCCGCCGACGACGCCGCTGCCCGCGGGCAAGCACCAGGTCCGGATGGAGTTCGCCTACGACGGCGGCGGACTGGCCAAGGGCGGCACCGTCACCCTGTACTACGACGGCAAGCCGGTCGGCACCGGCCGGGTGGAGATCACCATCCCGATGGGCTTCTCCGCCGACGAGGCCTGCGACGTCGGCTCGGACACCGGATCGCCGGCATCGCCCGACTACGGGCCGAGCGGCAACCGGTTCACCGGGACGATCGACTGGGTGCAGATCGACATCGGCGACGACAGCCACGACCACCTGATCACGCCGGAGGACCGGATCACGCTCGCGATGGGCAAGCAGTAGTCGCTCAGTCGCGCAGCCAGCGCGGGGTGATGAAGACGCCCTCGGCCTCGACGGTGATGCCCTCGGCGTCGGAGATGTGCCCGGCGCAGAACGTCTTGACGCCGTCGGTGCGGGTGATCACCGCTTCGGCGTGCAGCGGACCCAGCGGGGTGGCGCGCAGGTAGCGCATGGTGATGCTGCCGGTGAAGCGCGGCTTCCGATCCGGGCTGGCCGCTTCGCCGAGGACATGGTCGAGGATCAGCGCCGACACCCCGCCGTGCACGTGCCCGGGCGGACCCTCGTAGGCCGCACCGAGGTGGAAGTCGCACCACCGCCGGCCGTCCGGCTCGTGGTGGATCTCCAGCGGCGGGGCCAGGGCGTTGCGGATGCCGATCACGGCATTGCCCCAGCCGAGGCTCTCCCCCGAGGTGGTGCGGCGAACCCCGAACGCGCCGTCGATCTGGCTGCTGCGCAACCGGGCCACCGCGGCGTCGATGTCGGCCTTCACCGCCGCGACGGTCTCGGCGTCGGCCTGCGTGCGGATGGTGGCGTCGACGAGGTCACGCACCGATTCGGCCAGCGGCTCATAGATCGCGCGCAGGCGGGCGATCTCCTCGGCGGAGATGTCTTCGACGGTGAATTCCAGCACCCGTGCACTACAACACGGTGCCGTCACGGTGTCTAACCGCCGTCCCGGCGATGGGCTAACACGATCGACACACAGCCGTACCGCGAATGGAATCTCGATGCCGACAATCTGCAGGGATGAGCACGGACGTCACCGACCAGCCCGCCCCTTCGCCGAGTGACGTCAAGGTCGCCTGGTGGACGCGCGGCGACCTGAACGCCTTCTTCGGCCTCGGCTTCAACATCCTGGTCAACGTCCTGACGTTGACCACGCTGATGATCGGCGTGGTCAAGGTGCCCGCCGGCGACGTGCTGGGCACCGTGCTGCCTGCGCTGGGCGTCGCGCTGGTGCTGGGCAACCTCTACTACACGTTCCTGGCCCGCCGGCTGGCCCGCCGCGAGAACCGCACCGACGTCACCGCGCTGCCGTACGGCCCGAGCGTGCCGCACATGTTCATCGTCGTGTTCGTGGTGATGCTGCCGGTGTACCTGGCCACCAAGGATCCGATGCAGGCCTGGCAGTCCGGTCTGGCGTGGGCGTTCATGATCGGCGTCATCGTCATCATCGGCGGCGTTCGTCGGCCCCTACATCCGCAAGCTGACCCCGCGCGCGGCGATGCTCGGCACGCTGGCCGGCATCTCGATCACGTTCATCTCGATGCGGCCCGCCGCGCAGATGTGGGAGGCCGCCTGGATCGGCCTTCCGGTGCTGGCGATCATCCTGATCGGCTTCTTCACCGACGTGAAGCTGCCGGGCAACATCCCGGTCGGCCTGGTGGCGCTGCTGGTCGGTACCGCGATCGGCTGGATCGGCGGCTTCATGTCGGCACCCGACGTCAGCAAGGCGGTCTCCGACATCGCGATCGGCATCCCCGATCTGCGGATCGACATGCTGTTCTCCGGCCTGTCGCATCTGGCTCCGCTGCTGGGCACCGCAATTCCGTTGGGCGTCTACAACTTCACCGAGGCGATGAGCAACGTGGAGAGCGCGGCCGCCGCCGGTGACAACTACAACCTGCGCAGCGTGCTGCTCGCCGACGGCGCCGGCGCGGTGATCGGATCGGCGTTCGGTTCGCCGTTCCCGCCCGCGGTCTACATCGGCCACCCCGGCTGGAAGGACGCCGGCGGGCGGGCCGGCTACTCGCTGGCCAGCGGTGTGGTGATCGGGCTGCTGTGCTTCCTCGGTCTTTTCGGCGTGCTCGCGGCAGCTGCTTGCCGGTGCCGGCGATCGTGCCGATCCTGCTCTACATCGGGCTGCTGATCGGCGCGCAGGCCTTCCAGGCGGTGCCGCGCCTGCACGCCGTGGCGGTCGTGGCGGCGCTGCTGCCCAACCTCGCGCAGTGGGCCAGCGGCCTGATCGACAACGCGCTCAACGCGGCCGGGACGTCGGCGGCCAAGGTCGGCATGGACGCACTCGGCGGGGCCGGCGTGGTCTACGACGGTCTGCAGACCCTCGGCGAGGGCGCGATCCTGGTCGGCCTGCTGCTGGGCACCATGGTGACGTTCATCCTGGAGAAGAAGTTCCGCTACGCCGCGATGGCGTCGGTGGTGGCCGCGGCGCTGTCGTTCATCGGCCTGATCCACGCGCCGCGAGATCGCCTGGGCCGCCAATCCGCAAGTGGCGCTTGGGTATCTGTTCTTCGCGGTCGTGTGCCTGCTGTACTCGCTGCTGCCGGGGGCCAAGGAGCCGGTGACCGTCGACGAGGCCGACATCGTCGCGGGCCACTAGGTTTCCGCGAGCAGACGAGTCGCGCGCCGCGTTTCCGGACTGACGTCTGTCGCGGTGAGCGGCACATGGCGGTTCCGCTCGGCGACACCGAGCCGTACTACGACCTCGGGGACTACCACCGGCCCGTCGACACGCCGTCGCCGCAGGCGCAGGTGTGGTTCGACCGGGGACTGGTGTGGGCCTATGCGTTCAACCACGAAGAAGCGATCCGCTGCTTCGAGCGGGCCCTGGCGCTCGACGCCGACCTGGCGATCGCCCGCTGGGGCATCGCGTACGCGCATCGGGCCCAACTACAACAAGGCCTGGGACGCGTTCGACCCGGTCGACCTGGCGGCGTCGCTGGCCCGCGCCCGAATGGAACTGGGGCTGGCCGCCAACGGCCGCGCCGATGTCGTCGAGCGCGGCCTGATCGCCGCACTGGCCGCCCGCTTCCCCACCGACGACCCCGACGACGCCGACGCCCTGGCCGCCGGCCACACCGCCTACGCCGACGCGATGGCCGAACTGGCCGAGGCCCACCCCGACGATGTCGACGTCCTTGCGCTGGCCGCCGACGCCCTGGTCAACGTCACCGCATGGGCGTTGTGGGACACCGCAACCGGTGAGCCCGCGCCGGGTTCACGAGTGGTGCAGGCCAAACAGTTCCTCGACCGCGCGCTGACCACCGACACCGGCCGGGGCCATCCCGGGGTCCTGCACCTCTACATCCACGCGATGGAGATGTCGGCGCACCCCGAGGAGGCGCTGCCGGCCGCCGACCTGCTACGCGGCCTGGTCCCCGACGCCGGCCATCTGCAGCACATGCCCTCGCACATCGACGTGCTGTGCGGGGAGTACCGGTCCTCGGTGCTGGCCAACCAGTCGGCGGTCCGCGCCGACCGCCGGTTCGTCGAACACGAAGGGCCGCTGAACTTCTACTCGCTGTACCGCGCGCACGACCTGCACTTCGTGGTCTACTCCGCGATGTTCGCCGGGCAGTCGCAGATCGCGCTGCAGGCCGCCGACGAGCTGTCCGGACAGCTCACCGCCGAGCTGCTGTCCATCGAGTCGCCGCCGATGGCCGACTGGCTGGAGGCCTTCGTCCCGTTGCGGGTGCACGTGCTGATCCGGTTCGGCCGCTGGGACGAGCTGGTAGCCGAACCCCTGCCCGCGGACACCGAGTTGTACTGCAGCACAACGGCTACCATTCACTACGGCCGCGGCGTGGCGCACGCCGCCAAGGGTCAGGTCGCGCAGGCCGTCGCCGAGCGGGAGGCGTTCGGCGAGGCGTACGCCCGCATTCCGGACTCGCGGTACCTGTTCAACAACACCAGCCGCGACATCCTCGCGGTCGCGGCGGCCATGCTCGACGGCGAGATCAGCTATCGCCAGGGCAACTTCGAGGAAGCGTATGCGCATCTGCGGCGGGCGATCGCGCTCGACGACGCGCTGCCCTACGACGAGCCGTGGGGCTGGATGCAACCCACCCGCCACGCCTACGGCGCGCTGCTGCTCGAACAGAACCACGTCGAGGAGGCCGCCCGGGTGTATGCCGCCGACCTCGGCCTGGACCCGACGCTGAGCCGGCCCTGCCAGCACCCGAACAACGTGTGGAGCCTGCACGGCTATCACGAATGCCTGCAGCGGCTGGGCCGCACCGAGGAGGCCGTCATCATCGGCCGGCAGCTGGAGCTGGCCAAGGCGCGCGCCGACGTGCCGATCCTGGCGTCGTGCGCATGTCGGCTCGAGGTCTTCGAAAAGGACTGCTGCCACTAGGCGCGGGTGCGACGGGGAGCTCAGGCCGCTAGGAACGTGAGGATCGAAAGAGCGGCCCGCCATCCAGCCGGCTTTCTGATTCCTCGTCCGCGGTCAACCAATACCAGGGCGCGATGCGCCGAGCGTGCGTCCACTGCGAGATTCCGCGCGCATTTTCGCAGTGGACGCACGCTCGGCGCGCGGGTGCCTCCGACTATCGTCGACGTATGCCCGACGAGGTCCTCCAGCACCCCGCGCCCACCGGCGAAGCTGGCCGCACGTGATCACGCACTTCGTCGGCGGCGCGCCAGTGACGTTCACCTGGCTGACGGTGCTGTTCTCGACGACCGCGGTCCAGCACCTGCTGCCCCGCTGGCATCTGCTTGCGCTGCTGCGCAAGGACTCGACCAACCTGCATCACCTGGCCTCCGAGCCGATTCGCGTACTGATCACCAGCCTGCTGTGGATCGACGGTTTCGTCTGGTGGCCCTACCTGTTGGTGTTCTGCCTGGTTCTGGCCCCGGCTGAACGCTGGCTGGGCTCACTGCGATTCGTCGCGGCCGGGCTGATCGCCCATATCGTCGCGACCTACCTCAGCGAGGGCTTCCTGTACTGGCAGATCCAGGAGGCCACCGTCTCGCCGAGGTACCTCAACGCCCGCGACGTCGGGGTCAGTTACTTCGTCGTCGGTATCGTCGGCCTGCTCACCTACCGCGTCGTGCGCCCCTGGCGGTGGTTGTACCTGCTGGCGATCATCGGCTGCGCGGTCACCGCCGTCTTCGTCGCACACCCGATGTTCACTCAGGTCGGGCATTTGTGCGCGGTGTTCGTCGGGTTGGCCTGCTACCCCCTGGCCCGCGGGCGCCAAGCCCGCCCGCTGGACCCGGCGCGGTTGCTGCGCCTTCGGCGACGCCGCCGGCCCGCTGCGTAAAGTGAGACAGCGTGGCGCTCAGCGACGAGGACACCCGATGGCTCGGCCGCTGTGTCGAACTCGCCGGCCAAGCCCTGGACGCCGGTGACGAACCCTTCGGCTCGGTTCTGGTCAGCGCCGACGGGCGCGCCCTGTTCGAGGACCACAACCACGTCGCGGGCGGTGACAACACAGCCCATCCGGAGCTCGCGATCGCCCGCTGGTCGGTGACCAACCTGTCGCCCGAGGAACGCGCCGCGCGCAACGGTCTACACCTCCGGCGAGCACTGCCCGATGTGCGCCGCCGCCCACGCGTGGGTCGGCCTGGGCCGCATCGTGTTTGCGGTGTCCGGTGCCCAGTTGGCGCAGTGGCTGATCGAATGGCGGGCGCCGCTGCCGCCGGTGGCTCCCCTGCCGGTGACCGCGGTCGCCCCGCACCTCGTCGCCGACGGACCCGCCCCGCAGTACCGCGACGCCATGATGGCCCTCTACGCCGCGAGGTTCCGGCCGTGACCTCGCCGGCGTGGGTGAAACACGCGATCTGGTGGCACGTCTACCCGCTCGGCTTCACCGGCGCGTTCCCCGCCACCGACTCCCCCGGGCCCGGCGAGCATCGGTTGGGCCGCATCGTCGACTGGCTCGACCACGCCGTGGAACTCGGTACGTCGGGTATCGCGCTGGGCCCGATCTTCGCCTCACGAACTCACGGCTACGACACCACCGACCACTACCGGATCGATCCGCGCCTCGGTGACGACGCCGACTTCGACCGCCTGGTCGACGAGGCCCACCGACGTGGCCTTCGGGTACTGCTCGACGGTGTGTTCAACCATGTCGGAACGGATTTCGAGCGCTACCGCCAGGCGGTGGACGGCAACGCCGACGCGGCGGCCTGGTTCCGGGGCCGGCCGGGTCGCTTCCACACCTTCGAGGGCCATGGGGAGCTCATCACGCTCAACCACGGCAGCCCGGAGGTCGTCGACTACGTCGTCGACGTGATGGGGCACTGGCTGGACCGCGGCGCCGACGGCTGGCGCCTCGACGCGGCTTACGCGGTGCCCGAAGCGTTCTGGGCGCAGGTGCTGCCCCGCGTCCGCCGCGGTCATCCGGAGGCGTGGTTCGTCGCCGAGGTCATCCACGGCGACTATGTCGGTTTCGTCGAGGGATCCGGTGTCGACTCGGTGACGCAGTACGAGCTGTGGAAAGCGGTGTGGAGCAGTCTCAACGACGGCAATTTCCACGAGCTCGATTGGGCGTTGCAGCGTCACAACGACTTCCTGGCCCGGTTCGCGCCGCAGACGTTCGTCGGCAATCACGACGTCACCCGCATCGCCAGTCGCCTGGACCGATCCGAACACCTCGCTCACGCCCTGGTATTGCTGTTCACCACCGGCGGCGTCCCGACCATCTACGCCGGCGACGAACTCGGCTATCGCGGCGTCAAGGAAGAGCGGGTCGGTGGCGACGACGCGGTGCGACCTGAATTCGGTTCGCCCTCCGAGCCTCTGGACGACGCGAGCCGCGAAGTGCTCACCCTGCACCAGTATCTGGTCGGACTCCGCCGTCGTCATCCCTGGCTGCACGACGCCACGACGAGCGCCCTGTACCTGCAGAACAAGGGATACGCCTACCAGACGCGTCACGGCGAGGACGCGCTGATCGTCGCCCTCAACATCGACGACGCGCCACTGCCGTTGCCCGTCGCGGAGTTGACCGGAGGCCCGGCCCGCTTGGTGGGCGGCACCGCCGCGCCGCCGGACGATGTGGTCGACGAGGTGGTGGTGCCGCCGCAGGGCTGGCTGGTGCTGCGCCCGGAAACGCGCTAGATCAGTTCCAGCGTCCGCGGATCCTGCTGTCCGCCATAGAACTTCTCCAGCACGGCGAGGAAGTCTGCATTGTCGTCGGTGGCCTGGGCGAACAGCGTCATCGACGAGCGCACCTTGAGGTTGTCGGGCCAGCCGAAGATCGCCTCGACCGAGCGGCCCTCGATCGTGGTCAGCAACCGCGCGCACTCACGCAGCCGTGGCCCCAGTACCGGGTGCGCCAGGTAGGCGCGCGCCTCGGCCAGCGACTCGATCCCGAAAAGCTCTGCCGTTGAACTGCTTCCGAGTCCGCTCAGCTGCGGAAAGACGAACCAGATCCAATGGCTGCGTTTGGCGCCGGCGCGCAGCTCGGCCAGCACCCGGTCGTACACGCGGTCCTGGGCGTCGACGAAACGCTGGAGATCGAACGGGTCGTCCACATCTCCACCGTGCCACACCCGTGACCGACTCGTTACCCGCGGCTCGGCGTCCGAGCTGCGACCGTCACCGTTTGCGCATGTCAGCAGGGTCAAAGTGATTGGCGCGTCGGCCATCCCGAGTCCGTCACGACGCCTGATCGTTAGCCAACCGCGACTTGGCGCACCGATTTGCGTACCCGATCCGGCATCTCGTGCGTGATTAGCTTGCCGCGCAGAACAACTTGACCGCTAACCGAACACGTACTGAAAGGTGATGGTTGTCGTCATGAAAATCGTCGAGATGATGCGAGGCACTTGGTTGCGCCGCCTGGCTGCAGCCGCTGTGGCCGCACTCTTCCTGCCCGGCCTGATAGGCGTTGTCGGCGGTTCGGCGACAGCGGCCGCCTTCTCCAAGCCGGGCCTTCCCGTTCTCTACCTGGATGTCCCGTCGGCCTCGATGGGCCGCAACATCCGTATCCAGTTCCAGGGCGGTGGACCGCACGCGGTCTACCTGATGGACGGCCTTCGTGCCCAGGACGACTACAGCGGCTGGGACATCAACACCCCGGCGTTCGAGTGGTTCAACGGCTCCGGCATGTCCACGGTCATGCCGGTCGGCGGCCAGTCGAGCTTCTACACCGACTGGTACCAGCCGTCGCAGGGCAACGGTCAGAACTACACCTACAAGTGGGAAACGTTCATGACCCAGGAGCTGCCGGCCTACCTGGCGGCCAACTACGGGGTGGACCCGAATGGCAACGCCGTCGTCGGCATCTCGATGGCGGGCAGCGCGTCGCTCACCTACTCCATCTACTACCCGCAGAAGTACATCTACGCCGCATCGCTGTCGGGCTTCCTCAACCCCTCCGAGGGTTGGTGGCCGATGCTGATCGGTCTGGCGATGAACGATGCGGGCGGGTTCAACGCGCAGAGCATGTGGGGTCCGTCGTCTGACCCCGCCTGGCGGCGCAACGACCCGATGGTCAACGTCAACCAGCTGGTCGCCAACAACACCCGGGTCTGGATCTACTGCGGCACCGGTACGCCGTCGGAGCTGGACACCTCCGGTGGCGGTGGCAACCTGATGGCCGCACAGTTCCTGGAGGGCTTCACCCTGCGGACCAACAAGACCTTCATGGAGAACTACCTGGCCGCCGGTGGACGCAATGGCGTGTTCAACTTCCCGGCCAACGGCACCCACAGCTGGGGCTACTGGGGACAGCAGCTGCAGTCGATGATCCCGGATCTGCAGCGGGTTCTGGGGGCCACCCCGACCGCGGGCTGACCCGGTCACATCTGACAACAGCGAGCCTGTCGCCCACCCGGCGGCAGGCTCGCTGCTTTTGTGCGCGGGCTCGCGAGTGGTCGATCACGCCAGCTCCGCTGTACGAGCGAACACGTGTTCGGGAACATTCCGCCGATCACCAAGGTTGAGCCCTTCAGACTGAACTTTGGAGGATTGATGGCTGAAGCCAAATCTGTTCCCGTGTTGTTCGTGAGCGACCCGATCGTCCTGCCCGGGATGGTGGTGCCGATCACGCTCGACGACACGGCCCAGGCCGCTGTCGACGCGGCCCGCTCGAGCGATTCCGGCGAGCTGCTGATCGCCCCGCGGCTCGACGACCGCTACCCCGCCTACGGTGTGCTGGCCTCGATCGTGCAGGTGGGCCGTGTTGCGGGTGGTAGCGCCGCGGCGGTGGTGCGCGGCGAACGCCGTGCCCACATCGGCGCGGGAACCACCGGCCCCGGCGCCGCCCTGTGGGTCGAGGTGGACGAAGTCACCGAGTCGGCGACGACCGACGACACCAAGGCGCTGGCCGCCGAATACAAGAAGCTGCTGCTGGCTCTGCTGCAGCGCCGTGAGGCGTGGCAGCTCGTGGACGCGGTCAACCAGCTGACCGACCCGTCGGGGCTGGCCGACACGGCCGGTTACGCGTCGTATCTGACCAACGTGCAGAAGCGTCAGCTGCTGGAGACCGAGAGCGTCGACGAGCGGCTGCGGTCGCTGATCGACTGGACCGCCGAGCACCTGGCCGAGGTCGAGGTCAGCGACAAGATCGCCGAGGACGTCCGCTCCGGGATGGAGAAGACGCAGAAGGAGTTCCTGCTGCGCCAGCAGCTCGCCGCGATCCGCAAGGAACTCGGCGAGGGCGAGCCCGAGGGCAGTGATGACTACCGCGTCGCGCATCGAAGCCGCCGATCTGCCCGAGAAGGTGCGCGAGGCCGCGCTGCGCGAGGTCGGCAAGCTGGAACGCTCCAGCGAGCAGAGCCCCGAGGGCGGCTGGATCCGCACCTGGCTGGACACCGTCCTGGACCTGCCGTGGAACGTCACCACCGAGGACTCGACCGACCTGAAGTCGGCGCGGGAGATCCTCGACGCCGATCACCACGGCCTGGAGGACGTCAAGGACCGCATCGTGGAGTACCTGGCGGTGCGGGCGCGTCGTGCCCAGCGCGGCCTGCAGGTCGTCGGCGGGCGTGGCTCCGGTGCGGTGATGGTGCTGGCCGGCCCGCCCGGCGTCGGCAAGACCTCGCTGGGCGAGAGCGTGGCCCGCGCACTGGGCCGCAAGTTCGTGCGCGTCGCCCTGGGCGGTGTGCGCGACGAGGCCGAGATCCGCGGTCACCGGCGGACCTACGTCGGCGCCCTGCCCGGTCGCATCGTGCGCGCGATCGGCGAGGCCGGCACGATGAACCCCGTCGTGCTGCTCGACGAGATCGACAAGGTCGGCTCCGACTACCGCGGCGACCCCAGCGCCGCGCTGCTCGAGGTCTTGGACCCCGCCCAGAACCACACGTTCCGCGACCACTACCTGGATCTGGACCTGGACCTGTCCGACGTGGTGTTCCTGGCCACGGCCAACGTGATCGAGAACATCCCCTCGGCGCTGCTGGACCGGATGGAGCTGGTGCAGATCGACGGCTACACCGAGGACGACAAGGTGGCCATCGCGCGCGACTACCTGCTGCCCCGGCAGCGGGAGCGGGCGGCGCTGACCGCCGACGAGGTCACCGTCACCGACGACGCGCTGCGCACCATCGCCGCGAACTACACCCGCGAACCGGGTGTGCGGCAGTTCGAGCGGCTGCTGGCCAAGGCGATGCGCAAGGTGACCACCAAGCTCGACTCCAGCCAGGACCCCATCACGATCGGCGAGCCCGACCTGGTCGAGTACCTGGGCCGGCCGCGGTTCACCCCGGAGTCGGCCGAACGCACCGCGGTGCCCGGCGTGGCGACCGGGCTGGCGGTCACGGGTCTGGGCGGCGACGTCCTCTACATCGAGGTCGGGCTCCACCGACGGTGAGCCCGGCCTGCAGCTGACCGGTCAGCTCGGCGACGTGATGAAGGAGTCGGCGCAGATCGCGCTGTCCTACGTCCGATCCCACGCCGAACAGCTGGGTGTGGACCCGGCGGTGCTGGACCGCAGGATCCACGTGCACGTGCCCGCGGGCGCGGTGCCCAAGGACGGTCCGTCGGCGGGAGTCACCATGGTGACGGCCCTGGTGTCGATGGCCACCGGACGGCAGGTGCGATCCGATGTCGGCATGACCGGTGAGGTCACGCTCAACGGCAGGGTGCTGCCCATCGGCGGTGTCAAGCAGAAGCTCCTGGCGGCCCAACGTGCCGGACTGTCAACGGTTTTCATCCCGCAACGCAACGAGCCCGATCTGGACGATGTCCCGGCCGAGGTGCTCGAGGCGCTGGAGGTCAAGCCGATGACCGACGTCGCCGACATCGTCGCCCAGGCGTTGGAGCCGCTGCCCGAGGCGGTCACCACCGCGGCCTGAGCACTGTGCGTCGTTCGTGGCGGGGTGGGTATCCCCGTGCGATGAACGAGCCGCCCGGATCGGCACCTCGGGGTGGTCGTATGACCACTGGGCCGGGGTGCTGTACCGGCCCGGTCTGCCGGTGGCGAAACGCCTCGCCCGCTACGTGGAGGTGTTCGACACCGTCGAGCTCAACGCGAGCTTCTACCGGTGGCCGCGGGACGCGACCTTCGAAGGCTGGCGCACCCGGCTGCCGCAGGGCTTCACGATGTCGGTCAAGGCCCATCGGGGGCTGAGCCACTTTCGCCGTCTGGCGACGCCCGAACCGTGGGCCGACCGTCTCGAGCGCTGCCAACGTGCCCTCGGTGAGCGACGCGAGGCGGTGCTCGTTCAACTGCGTCCGGACTTCCAGCGTGACGACGCCCGGTTGGATCACTTCCTGCAGGTGGTTCCCGACTGGATTCGCATCGCCGTCGAGATCCGCCACCCGTCCTGGCATGATCCGCACGTCTACGAGCTACTCGAGCGCCACCGCGCGGCGTACGTCGTGACCAGCGGACCTGGTATGGCCTGCAACCTTTGTGCCACAACCGATTTCGTGTACGTACGAATGCACGGTCCGGACACCGCTCCCCTCTACGCGGGTTGCTACACCGGCGACGACCTGCGGTGGTGGGCCGATCGGATCCGGGAGTGGCAGGACCAGGGCCGCCGGGTGCTGGTGTATTTCAACAACGACGGCAACGGCCACGCCGTGCGCAACGCGCTGGACCTCCGCGATCTGCTCGGGTGAGCACTGCTCACTGGTTGAGCAGTCGTTTCTTGGCCGTCGCGAACTCGGCGTCGGTGAGATCGCCGCGGTCGCGCATGGTCGCGAACCTGCGCAGCTGCGCGGCGGTCTCGGCGTCGAGGTCCTCGGGCAGCGGTGCGGCGCGCTCGATGGGCTCGTCCGCGATCGGCTCGACGTGCCGCGAGTCGGCGGGATCGATGAGCACCGCCAGCCGGTCGCCCGCCTCCGGCATGTCGCCGAGGGCGAACGTCGCAGTCAGGCGGGTTTCGTAAGCCGCTGTCCCGTCGGCACCTTCGACGCTGACCCGCAGCACGCGGCGGGCGGAGTCCTTGTTGACCACGACGTTGAGCGTCGGCCGGATGACCTCGAGAACCACAGCGCAGCCGCGAAGACCCGCGGCCCGCAGCCGGTCCACCCGATACACCGCCGACACCAGCCAGGCCGTGTAGGCGAGGACGATCGCCGCGCACACCGCCACCGCCCACTGCGAGAGCGGGGCGGTCCAGTCGGCGACCCACGGGATCGTCGAGGCGATCACCCAGCCGGGCCCGACCGGCCGCGGCGAGCGGCGTGACATCGCCCGGAACACCAGGAACTGGGCCAGGTACCCGCCGACCCAGATCCCGACGGCCCACCCCTTGTGCGGGGTGTCACCGGCGACCGCGAGTAGCCGTGCGCCGACCAGCGCGGGGGCGATGATGAACATCAGCCACAGCGCCGCGAGCACCGCGATCCTGCGCGACATCATCGGGCCACGGTATACCGGGCCCGCGCGGCGTCAGCTCTGCGCCTGCGCCGCCAGTTCGGCTGCCGCATCGTCTTCGGCGGCCAGCACGGTCAGCGTTCCCTGCGTGGCGTCGACGCGTGCCCGCATGCCGGTGACCAGCCGGGTGAGGGCGTCAGGGACACCGGTAAGGACCGGCACCCCCAGTTCGCGTGAGATGCCGGCCAGGTCGGCAAGGCAGGGGCCGTCGTCGGTGATCACCGCGCCGGGTGTGCCGAGCAGCAGAACAGACTCCAGATCCGCAGCGGCGACCACCGCGAGATCGCCGGGCTGCAGATCGGCATCGTCGGCCGAGCGCACCACCCTGATCGTTCCTTCGGCAACACCGGCGACCACGGTCTGTCCGTGCAGTTGTTCATTGTCCTGGGCCGCCAACGGATTCGGTGCCGGCGTCCAGGTTCCGTCGAACCCCGAGGGCATCGTCATCGCCTCCAACCGCTCCCGCTCGGCGGCGCGCCGCTTGACCCGCAGCCGGGTGTCGACCGGCATCGCGAGCGCCTCGTCGACCGTCAGGAAGTAGATGTCCTGCGCGGTGGCCAACTTCTCCTCCGCGACCCGTCGGCGGGCGAGTTCCCGTACAGCAGAACGCAATTGGTGGGTGAAACGCAGCGTGGAGTCGTAGGCGACGCCGCCATGAGGAGGCGTGCGGTGATCGGATGCCGCGGCCTGCGCAGTGGTGCGCCGGGCTGCGGCCAGCACCGCCGCGGGCCGGTCCCCGATCACCGATGCGGCGAGTTCGAAGCTGCCCGGACCGCGGTGGCCGATTCGGGAGAGCGCGGCGTCGAACGCGGTCCCGACCATCGGCGCGGCGGAGCGGGCCGCGTCGAGGTCACCGGAATCCAGCGAGCCCTGCACGTACGGGTGCGCGCGCATCACGCGGGCCAGTGAGTCCAATTCCGACCGTACGGACATGACCTGGTCGGCACTGCTCGTCAGCTGGCTGGGTGCCACCTCGGTCAGCAGGACACCCAGCGCCGCCAGCGTCCAGCCCTCGTGAATCCTGCTGCGCAGCAGCCGGACTCGGGCTTCCAACTGGGCATCGGTGAGAGCTTCGAGTGCGGTCGCACCGAGATGCTCCGATGACGCCGCGTCGGTGTAGGCGTCGACATGGCGGCCGAACATCCTTGCTGCGCCGACCATCCGGGCCATGGTCACCGCGTCGGCGGCCGGCCGCAGCCAGCGCTGTGCGGTTTTGGCCCGGCCCAAGGGGAACAGCTCGATATCGGTGGGCAGCGCGACCCGCAGCCGACGGCCCAGCTCCGCGGCCCGGCCGGGAAGCCGCGGCTCGGCGGCGGCGAGCGCCGAGGCGCCGAGGTAGATCCGGTGGCCGAACACCGCGACCAGCCGGCTCTCCCACTCCCGCGCCAGCTCCGGTGGAAGGTCGAGCAGCTGCGCGACCGCGCGGGCGCCGGCCCGCAGGCCGGTTGCGTGGAGGTCCAGTGACATCGGGGTCAGCGGCGCGGCGTGTGCGGCGGTCAACGGCGTCGTGACGAAGACCGGGAAGCGCGGATCGATCCGGTCGTCGAACTCGGCTTCGGCGCCCTCGGGGGCCGCACTGACCAGACCCGGTCCGGCCGAACGCGGAACCCCGTTGCACGGCAATGTAATCCGGCCGGCGACGGGGACGGCGCCGAGCGGGCCGGGCTTGCGGCCCTGAAGTCCCCGGGCGGTGTCGGCGACGGCGTCCGTGGCGCTCCAGCCGCACTCGAACTGCCAGTCGTCGTGCAGTGAGGCGAGGTCGAGGGTCGGAGTCAGCACCGGCCAGCCGTCGAGGGAGCGCACCCTGGGCCGCGGGTCGACGGCGGTGAGGATACGGCGCGCCGAGACGACGTTGGTGGTGTCCGAGGTCGCGAGGTCGACCGTGCCGGTGCGGTCGGAGCCCACCGCCGCGACCAGGAACCGGATCAGGTCGTCGATGTGCAGGACGTGCACCGGACCCGACGCCGGGGTGCTCAGCAAGGCCGCCACCGAGCGGCACACCAGCGCATCGGCCTGCCGGCCGACGGGTGCCGCGATCCGGACGATCAGGTTGGGCGCCCAGCCGGAACCGACGAGGTCCTCGGCCTGCTGCCACCGGGCGGGCATCAGCGCCGACAGCGAGGGGAAGATCACCCGGGCGCCGCCGCGAGTGGCGGCATCGCAGATCCGTACCAGCTCGGCGGGTCGCACACCGTCGCCGTCGGGCGGCAGCGGCACAACCACGTCGGCGTCGGCGGCCAGGTCGTAGAGGACCCGGTGTCCGGCCGTGGCGCTGACGAAGTCGACGCCGGGATCAAGGTCGCGGTGCCCCCGCAACGCGACTCCCGAGACCTCGTGCCCGGATGCCAGCAAGCTCTGAGCGAGCGCGCGTCCCAGCCCTCCGGTGACCTCCGTGAGCAAGATCCGCATTCCAGGCCCTACTTCCCCCATCCGCTCCGTCGAGCTTAGGCAGGTGCGGGCAAAATTTTCCGGCTTTTCAACGACCGCCGGACAAGATCAGCGCAGGCTGGCCCGACCGTCGGCGGCGACGACGCACCTTGGCCCCGGCGATGTCGTCTCGCACGGTGACCGCGGCGGCCTCGGCATCGCGGATGACGGCCAGCACGCGGGCGTCGTCGGGGGTTCGCACGCTGAGGAAGGCCACTTCCGGGTTGCCGTCGCGGTCGAACGGCGTGGTCCACGACTCCACCGTTCCCTCGCCCTCCCAGTTCGGGTGGGCGGTGCGGGTCGGCTCGCGGTCCACTTCGGCCTGCACGTCCTCCCAGCGGAAGTCGGCCGCCGGCGGGGTGGCGCTGTACACCCCGAAGCTGTGCTTGGTCAGGAAGCCGCCGTTGGCGGTGATCAGGCCGCGGGCCTGCGGGTTGCGGCGGAGCAGCTCGACCATGGTGGCGATGGAGTGCATGACGTAGTTGTTCCACGGGCCGCCGGCGAACGTCAGTCCGCCGGTGACGGTCAGCGGTCGCTGCGGGTCGTCGAGGGGCAGGCCCAGTTCGGCCGCCGCGACCTGCACCGCCGACGGGAAGCACGAGTAGACGTCGACGTAGTCGAGGTCGTCGACTCCGACGCCGGCCAACTCCAGCGCCCTGCGCCCGCCGATCCGGATCGCCGGGGACCGGTGCAATTCGTCACGCTCGGCGATCGAGTAGGTGTCGTGGGAATCGGTGCCCGCGTGGGGGAACACCCACTGGTCTTGCGGGATCTGCAGGTAGGTCGCCTTCTCCGCCGAGCACAGGATGACGACGGCGGCCTGGTTGACCATGTTGTTGGAGTTCATCAGCTTCGGGTAGGGCCAGCTGATCATCCGGTTGTCCGGGCTGGGCTGCCAGATCTCCTCGGCGGGCAGCGCCTCGCGGCTCCAGGCGTGCGGGTTGTCGGCGGCCACCGCGCTGAACCGCGCCCACAGCTCCCCGATGCGCTTGCGGTGCTCGTCGCTGCCCTCGTTGCCGGCGATGCGCAGCGCCTGCTCGAACAGCGGGTAGACGTGCGAGGGCAGCAGCAGGCCGATACGGTCCTCGGCGGGGCCCGACATCGGCACCTCGTCCTCGGCGCCCGGCGGCACCGCGACGGTGTCGTCCTGCCGCGTCCAGTCCGGCCGGATACCCTTGGCCTTCAACCGCTTTCGGGTGCGCCATGTCTCAGCGCCGGCCAGCAGCACCACGTCGGCGCGGCCGGCCCGGATGTCCAGGCAGGCCTGGTTGACCAGCGACTGCGGGGTGTTGCCGCCGACCCCGGTGTAGTAGGTGGAGGCATCCTCGGCGCCGATCCGCGCACCGAGCAGCAGGCCGGGATCCCGGTAGCGCCAGGACAGCAGGTTGACCACCCGGATGGCGTCGACGGCCTGCAGCACCCGCGGGTCGGCGGCTTCGCGGGCGGCCATCGCCATCAGGTCGACCGGCTCGAGGTCCGCGGCGTCCTCGCGTTCGTTGACCTGCCCGACGCCGACGATGACCGGGGTACGCGGATCCAGGCCCATGGGTGATTCCTTCCGGTTGACGCCTGTCAAAACCTAGCACCGGAGAGCGCACGCGCCGAAACCTCGGCAGCGCTTTGGCACTTGTGACGAGAACCTGTGTTTTCGGCGAGTTGGCTTACGCCGGGCTGTGCCGGGTGCGAGCATGGGCGCCGAGTCGACGGTCCAGAAGAGAGCCGTCGAAAGTCGTGGAGGAACCAGCGTGACACAGCCGTTCAACGGGGTCATCAAACTCGACATTCGCGATTCGGTGCCGGACTGGAACCCGTACCTGCTCAAGCAGGCCCCCGAGGGCGCGCCCAACATCCTGATCGTGCTCTACGACGACACCGGCCAGGCCGCCTGGTCGCCCTACGGCGGCCGGATCAACATGCCGACCCTGGACCGGCTCGCCGACAACGGCGTCACCTACACCCAGTGGCACACCACCGCCCTGTGCTCACCGACCCGGTCGACCTTCCTGACCGGACGCAACCACCACGTCAACCGGTGCGCGTCGATCACCGAGGGATCCATGGGCTTCCCCGGCGCCGCGGGGCGACTGCCTGCCGAGTGCGCGACCATCGGGCAGGTGCTGCAGGACAACGGCTACGCGACGATGTGGCTGGGCAAGAACCACAACGTGCCGGTGGAGGACCTCTCGCCGGGCGGAAGCAAGTCGGAGTGGCCGCTGTCGAAGGGCTTCGACCGGTTCTACGGCTTCCTCGGCGGAGAAACCAACCAGTGGTACCCGGACCTCATCGAGGACAACCACGCCATCGAACCGCCGTACACCCCCGAAGAGGGCTACCACCTCTCCAAAGACCTTGCTGACCAAGCGATCCGGATGCTGCGGGACCTTCGGTCGTCGGCGCCGTCCAAGCCGTGGTTCATGTGGTTCTGCCCCGGCGCCAACCACGCGCCGCACCACTGCCCCGCAGGAGTACATCGACAAGTACAAGGGCGTGTTCGACGACGGCTACGAGGCCTACCGCGAGTGGGTGCTGGCGCGGATGGTCGAGCGCGGCGTGGTGCCCGAGGGCACCGAGCTGACCCCGCTGAACCCGATGCCCGCCGACGTCGCCAACGAGGCGGACTACGTGCGTCCGTGGGCCGAGCTCAACGACGAGGAGAAGAAGCTGTTCTGCCGGATGGCCGAGGTGTTCGCCGGGTTCTCCGAGTACACCGACGTCCAGGTGGGCCGGATCGTCGACTTCCTCGAGAAGACCGGCCAGCTCGACAACACCATCATCTTCTACTGCGCCGACAACGGGGCCTCCGGCGAGGGCACCCCCAACGGCTCGGTCAACGAGAACAAGTTCTTCAACGGCTACCCCGACAGCCTCGAGGAGAACCTGTCCTACTTCGACGAGCTCGGCGGCCCGGAGACCTACAACCACTACCCCACCGGCTGGGCGGTGGCGTTCTCCACGCCGTTCCAGATGTTCAAGCGCTACGCGCAGTTCGCCGGCGGCACCTGTGACCCGCTGGTTGTCCACTGGCCCAAGGGAATCAAGGCCAAGGGCGAGATGCGCCACCAGTACCACCACTCCACCGACATCGTGCCGACGATCCTCGAGGCGGTCGGTCTGGAGATGCCGGCGGTGTACCGGGGCGTCGAGCAGTACCCGCTCAACGGAGTGTCGATGCGCTACAGCTTCGACGACGCCCACGCGCCGACCACCAAGAAGCGGCAGTACTTCTCGATGCTCGGCACTCGCGGCATCTGGCAGGACGGCTGGAAGGCCGCCGCCCTGCACGCCCCGATCAGCGGCAAGGGGCATTTCGACCAGGACGTCTGGGAGCTCTACCACGTCGACGAGGACCGCGCCGAGGCGCGCAACCTGGCCGGCCAGTACCCGGAGAAGCTGCAGGAGCTCATCGACGCCTGGTTCGAAGAGGCCGAGGCGAACTTCGTTCTGCCCCTTGATGACCGGCCGGCCGTCGAGCAGATCAACGACGTGCGGCCGCAGGGTGAGCCGCCCCGCTCCCGCTACGTCTACTACCCCGACACCGCGCCGGTGCCGGAGTCGACGGCGGTGAACATCCGCGGCCGCTCCTACAAGATCCTCGCCGACGTCGAGGTGACCGCCGGAGTCCGAGGGCGTCATCTTCGCCCACGGCTCCCGGTTCGGCGGGCACACGCTGTTCATCAAGGACCGCAAGCTGCACTACGTCTACAACTTCCTGGGCATCAAGCCGGAGCAGACGTTCGTCTCCCCGAACTGGAGCCCGGCCAGCTGACCCTGGGTGTCGAGTTCGTCCGGGAAGGCGCCGGCGAGCACATGGAATCGGTGGGAACCGCGAAACTGTATGTCGGAGAACAGGTTGTCGCCGAGGGGCCGATGAGGGCGCAGATCGGCCCGTTCACCCTGTGCGGTGACGGGCTGTGCGTCGGCTACGACAGCGCCGACCCGGTGAGCCGCTCCTACCCGGCCGGGTTCCCCTTCACCGGCGGGCGCATCCTCGGGGTCGCGGTCGACGTCGGTGAGGACCAGTACCTGGATCTCGAACGGGAGGCCGCGGCCGCCTTCGCGCGGGACTAGGTGTCGATCGGCCGCGGCGCTCGGGAGTGGTCGATTCCATTTCACGGAGGCGCTTGAGCGTGAGTCGTGCGTACCCGCATCGACAAGGCCGGTGAGAGGCGCTCCAGGCTGCCGAGAATGCCTTCCACCAGGCGGGCACAACGATGATTGCGTCGCCACGCAACACGGCGCGAAGGGCACGGTCGGCGAACTTGTCGGGCTCCATCGGACGGATCACCGGCTCCCAGAACGTCTGCAGTAGTTGGTCGTCTGCTGATGCCGGTCTTTGTCGTCGTCCGTAGCTTGCCGCGGGTCAGGCATCGGGGTCCGGGCCGCGCCGGGACGAAGCGACGGAGCACTTTGACGCCGTGGCGCTCGGCCTCCAGCCGCAAGGCCTTCGAGAGTGCGACGACAGCGTGCTTGGAGGCGGTGTAGCTGGCCTCCCCGCGGAATCGACGCCAGACCAGCCATGGATGCTGTGTTCGCGATGTGGCCGGAATGCCTCCGGCCGGATCATCGATCGGAGTAGACCGCTCGGCATCGGCCCTGTGCCACCCCGCGCAGGTTCACGTCAAAGACGTCGTTCCAGTCATCAAGCGTGTACGAGTCTATCTCACCGCCGATTCCAATGCCGGCATTGTTGAACAGGTACGTCGATCCGCCCGGATTGCTGCATCACCTCGGCGACAGCGCGTTCGAACGATGAGTGTCGCGCACATCGAGCTCGACTGCGTGCGCCTTGCCGCCCCGACTGGTGCAGGTTCCGGGCGAACTCGCGCGCGGCGTCGATCTGCACGATCCGCGGCATCCAGACCTCAGCACCCCTGTCGACCAGCGTCGGTGGCCAACGCGGCGCCTATGCCGGACGCACCGCCAGTGACGAACGCGATCTTGCCGGCCACGCTCGATGCCATTGCGAAAGGATACGCGCCCGCCTGCCGACCCAGCCGGCTCGTCGCGGCAGACGCCAGTACCAGGCGGAAAGCGGATCGATTCCCGGTGTCGGCAGCGGCGGCGGTGGCCCCAACGGCGGCGGCGGCTGCATCAACGGCGTCGGCTGCATCGGGACGGGCGGATAGCCCGCCCGGTCAGCCGTCGGCCGGACCGACCCGGTAGATCGACTTCAGCGCGAAGAACGCCTCCAGGCCTTCCGGCCCGAGTTCGCGGCCGATGCCGCTGGCCTTCACCCCGCCGAACGGCGCGCGGAAGTCCAGCTGGTAGTCGTTGACCCCGATGGTGCCCGTGCGCACGGCACGGGCCACCTCGGTGGCACGCTCGTCGTCGGTCGACCACACCGTGCCGGCCAGCCCGAACTCGCTGTCATTGGCCAGCGCGATCGCCTCGTCGTCGCCGTCGTACGGAATCACCGCGAGCACCGGCCCGAAGATCTCCTCCTGGGCGATGCGGTCGGAGTTGTCGACGTCGGCGAACACCGTGGGCGAGACGAACCAGCCGCGCGGCTGGTCCTTCGGAACGACCGCCGCCCGCAACGAGTCTGGCGTCGCTGTTCTTGCCCGCCTCGATGTAGCCCAGCACCCGGTCGCGCTGGCGGGCGCTGACCACCGGCCCGATGTCGGTCGCGGTGTCCAGCGGATCGCCGACGGTCAGACCGCTCGGCCAGCTCGCCGAGCGCGGCCAGGACTTCCTCGTAGCGGGAGCGCGGCGCCAGGATGCGCGAGCTCAGGTAACAGGTCTGCCCGTTGTTGACGAACGACGCCGACCGCAGCCCCTTCATGGTGGCGCCCAGATCGGCGTCGTCGAGGATGATCGCCGCCGACTTGCCGCCGAGTTCGAGGGTCACCGGGCGCAGCAGCCGCCCGCACACCTCGCCGATGATCCGGCCCGCAGCCGTCGACCCGGTGAACGTCACCTTGTCCACGCCGGGGTGCGACACCAGATGGGCGCCGGCGGCCACACCGCCGGGCACGACGTTGAGCACCCCGGCCGGCAGCCCGGCCTCCTGCGCGGCCTCGGCGAACACCAAAGCGTCGAGCGCGGTTTCGGGTGCCGCCTTGAGCACCACCGTGCACCCGGCGGCCAGCGCCGGCGCCAGCTTGAAGGCGGCCAGCGCCTGCGGGTAGTTCCACGGCACGATCGCGGCCACCACCCCGACGGCCTCACGGCGCACGATGGTGTGCCCGATCATGCTCGGCCGCACCTCCTCGATCGCCGTCTCGGTGATCAGCTGCGCGTAGTAGCGCATCAGCGCCGCCGGGAACCGGCCATTCGCCCCGCGGGACAACGACATCGGCATCCCGTTCTCCCGGGTCACCAGCTGGTCGGTGCTGCGGGCCCGGCTCTCCAGCGCGACGGCGAAGGCCACCAGCAGGTCGGCCCGGTGGTCCGGTGAGGTCGAGCACCACTCCGGCAGCGCCGCACGCGCGGCGGCCACCGCGGCGTCGACGTCGGCCTCGGTGGCGCTGGCGCCGTCGCCGAGCTTCTCGCCGGTGGCCGCCTCCAGAACCGGCTCGACCTGATCGGCGGCGCGGAACCGGCCGTCGATGAACACCTGAGCTGTCGCACTCATGGATTCACTCCTGTTCTGTCTGACATCAGGTCTTCCACATCCGGGTCCACCTGCGCTCGAACTCGCTGCGTCGGGTCGGCGCTCCGGCGTTGGACACCAGTCGCACCTCGTCGTGTTCGACCCCCAGTGTGTCGCGGGTCAGGAACTCGGCGGGCTTGCCCTCCGGGGACAACACGGTGAGGGTGTTCGCGACGATGCGCGAGGCGTCAACGGGCGAGCGGTTGTGCTCGCCGGCTTCGAGCGAACCCGGACTGTAGGTCCCGCGTCGGTACTCGCCCCGGCTGGCGGCGGCGACTTCGTCGGGATCGCCGGACCCGCTGCTGTTGTATGACAGCCAGTAGTTCTGCTCCCCGCCGGCGTCGCCGAAGTAGTAGTGCCGCAGATACCCGGTTCGGCGGGCACCGGTCCAGAAGATCTCGCCGCTGAATCGGTCGTCGGCCTTGGCAAAGGTGTCTCGCCCCAACCGGAGGTCCAGCTGGCCGAAAGTCAGGGTGCGTGTCGCGTAGTACATGTCCGGGGTCGTGATGGTGATCGAGTACGAGAAGACGCGGTCGTCCTTGCTTTCGATCACCACCCAGGCGCCGGGCTGCCGATAGACCCGGACGTCTCGCCCGTCCCTGGTGCTGACGAACTGCGGAATACCAAGCGCTGCTTCGATGAACGCTTGCGAGCTGCCGCACGCGAGCTTGTCGAGAGTCTTCGACTGGGCGCGCCTGCTGCCCTCCGTTCGCATCCACAGCTTCAACAGCAGCCGAAACGATGCCCAGATGAGCGCGATCACCGCTGCGGTGGACGCCCCGGTGCTCACCCCGGCCGGAATCTTGTCCCATCCCCAACCCGCCCCCGCGGCATGCCACGACTGGGCCGTCGCAAGGTGCATGAGTCGATCCACCCCAGCAGAGTAGTCACTACCCGGCGGTGAACAGCACCCCGTCGGCGATCAGCTGATCGATCTCGTCGGCGGCCAGGCCCAGCACATCGCGGCAGACGCGGCGGGTGTCGGCGCCGGGAAGCGGTGCGGGGTTCTGCGGTGCCGGCGGAATGTTGCGATACGGCGCCGGGCCCGCCTCGGTGACCAGCGGATGCTCGAACAGCGGATGTGCCATGTCCCCGAACACCTTTCGCAGCACCAGCTGCGGATCCTGGTGGACGTCGTCGGCCCGGTTCATCGGGCCGGCGGGCACGCCGACGGCTTGCAGCGCCTCGGTGACCTCCGCAGGCGAGCGGTCCCCCGCCCAGGCGGCCAGGTCCCCGCTGACCACCGATGCCACGGCCCGGTAGTCAGCCTCCGAACGCAGGGACACCACGCACCATTCGTCCTCGCCCGCGCAGGCCAGCACCCGGTTGACGGCACCGTCCTCGATGACGTGACCGACCCCGGAGACCTCGGCAGCCTGGGTGACGTAGATGGTGTCGAGCTGATTGATGGCGGCCTCGGCCTGCGAGACGTGGATGCGCGCACCGACACCGGTGCGCTGGCGCCGGATCAGCCCGGCCAGCGCGCCGATCGCGCTGATCCGGCCCACCACATGGTCGGGGAAGATCGTCGTCGCGTCGTAGAACGGGTGGCGGCCCGATTCGGCCGCCGCCTCATCGGAGGTCCACAGGCGGGTGACGCCGATCGTGGCGCGCACCAGCGGTCCGTAGCCCATGTGCCTGCTCCACGGCCCGGTGTCGCCGAACGCGCTGCTCTCGGCGAGCACCACGCCCGGGTTGAGCTCGCGCAGCCGCTCGTAGGAGAAGCCCAGTGCGGGCAGCGTCCCCGGCTTGAAGTTGGCGAACACCGCATCGGAGGCGGCGACCAGGCGGGCGAACAGTTCGGCGCCGGCCGGGCTGCGCAGTTCCAGACCCAGTCCCAGGTTGTTGCGGTGCGCGCGGGCGAACGACTCGCTGATCGCCTGGTTGTCGCGTTTCTGGCGCAGACCGTCGGGGTAGGCCGAACTCTCGACCTTGATCACCTCGGCGCCCAGGTCGCCGAACAGCCGGCTCAGCTCACCGCCGGCGACGATGACACCCAGATCGATGACCCGGATGCCCTCGAGTGGCCGGGCGCCGACCGCCCGGGTGGCCGATGGCGCGAAAGGTGTTGTCCGCCAGACCACATCGCTGCTGCCGACGGCCGGGGCCGGGGTTCGGTAGCCGGCGTGTTCGCCGTCGACCACCCAGTAGCCGACCGGGACGCGGGCCCGCACTCCCGGTGCCAGTTCGGTGTCGACGAGCGCCCCCACCTCGGCCAGGTGCTCGGACTGCAGCGCCTCCGCCGGAGTCAGGACGGCCGCGATCGGCACCCCGTGCGCCTGACCGTCGGCCACCAGTTGCGCCATGGTCTGGCCCGCGAAGAAGTCGGCGATCAGCGCACCCAGTTGACCGAATGCCTTGGTGCGGGCCGCGATGGAGTCGAAGATCGGGTCCTGGAAGTCCGCGGGCTCCCCCAGCCAGGCGCGCAGCCCGCGCCACTGCCGCGGCGCCAGCACGCAGATCCGGACGTAACCGTCGCGGCAGGCGAAGATCGGGTAGGCGTCCTGGTACCTGGGCCTGCCCCGCCACCGGCTGGCTGCGTTGCGGGCGGTCGCCGCCTGCCCCTGGGTCCCGAACGCCGGGTCCAGCGCCAGAACCACCGCGTCGAACCGGGCGAAGTCGATGTAATCGCCTGCCCCGCAACGTAACCGGTTGAAGTAGGCGACCAGCGCAGCCCAGGCGGCCTGCACCGCGGCCGTTGCCGACGCGATGCCGTCCGGCGGCAGCACCGGCGTCCCGGTCGCCGGTCCGGATCGCGACAGGGCCGTGGACATCGCGTAGAGCACCGGGTCGGTGGCCTGCCACGAGGCATGGGGACCCTCGAGGCCGAAGTCGGTGACCGTCATCGCGACCAGGTGCTCGAAGCGGTCGGCCAGCTGCGCGCACGACGTACCGAACGCCGCGGCCTGACCGGGGATGCCGCTGTCGACGACGATGTCGGCTCCGGCCGCCAGCTCGAAGAACAGCCGGCGGTCCGGCTCGTTGGTCGGGTTCAGCACGGTGCTGCGCTTGTTGGCGTTGTGCAACGCGAACGGGATGCTGACCCCGTCGATCGTGGGCAGCGCGCGGCGGGCGACGCTGCCGTCCGGCGGCTCGACCTTCAGCACGTCGGCGCCGAGGTCGGCCAGCAGCCGGGTGACCGCGTCGCCGGTCCCGTCGCACAGGTCGAGCACCCGAACGCCGGCCAGCAACGGCTCGTCGTCGCGCATGACGGGTCCCCTTTCGTGTGCACCGGGCGGCAAGCCCGGTTCACGATATCGAAGCCCGGGTGAACAACCGGTTCTCGAACCCGCCACGACCGACGATCGGGGGTTGAATGACGTCATGACAGCGACAACGCCTGACGAGGTGCTCGAGCAGATCGACCGGTGGTGGCGCACCGCCAACTACCTCTCGGTGGGCCAGATCTACCTGCTGAACAACCCGCTGCTGAGAGCGCCGCTGTCCCGCGACGACGTCAAACCCCGGCTGCTCGGCCACTGGGGCACCACTCCCGGGCTGAACTTCCTCTACGCCCACCTCAACCGGGCGATCACACAGCGCGAACAGTCGACGATCTACATCACCGGACCCGGCCACGGCGGTCCCGGCCTGGTCGCCAACGCCTACCTCGACGGCACCTACACCGAGACCTACCCCGACATCACTCCGGACGCCGAGGGCCTGCGCCGGCTGTTCCGCCAGTTCTCCTTCCCCGGCGGTATCCCGTCGCACGTCGCCCCTGAGACACCCGGCTCCATCCACGAGGGTGGCGAACTGGGCTACGCGCTGTCGCACGCCTACGGGGCGGCCTTCGACAACCCCGACCTGCTCGTGGTCGCCGTCGTCGGTGACGGCGAAGCCGAGACCGGAGCGCTGGCGACCAGCTGGCACTCCAACAAGTTCGTGCATCCGGCCAAGGACGGCGTGGTGCTGCCGGTGCTGCACCTGAACGGCTACAAGATCGCCAATCCCGACTGTGCTGGACCGCATTCCGCAAGACGAGCTGCGCAGCCTCATGGTCGGCTACGGCCACAAGCCCTACTTCT
The DNA here is from genome assembly GCA_963786695.1 of uncultured Actinomycetota bacterium. Classification (GTDB taxonomy): domain Bacteria; phylum Actinomycetota; class Actinomycetes; order Mycobacteriales; family Mycobacteriaceae; genus Mycobacterium. Next base: position 38,975 of record CAWBAL010000034.1, on the reverse strand, counting down.
TCGAGGTCACCGACGACGACGCCGCCGACCATGCCGGCGCGCACCGCCGGTTCGCCGCGCTGCTCGACGAGGTCCTCGACGACATCGCCGCGATCAAGGCCAACGCCGGCACCGGCGACGAGCGGCGCCCGGCGTGGCCGATGATCGTGTTCCGCACCCCCAAGGGCTGGACCGGCCCGGCCTACATCGACGGCAAGAAGACCACCGGGTCGTGGCGGGCGCATCAGGTGCCGCTGGCCAACGCCAGCGACACCCCCGAACACCTGCAGGTCCTCGCCGACTGGCTGGCCTCCTACCGGCCGGAGGAACTCTTCGACGACGACGGCAGGGTCGAGGAGACCATCACCGCGCTCGCGCCGGCGGGTCAGCTGCGGATGAGCGACAACCCGCACGCCAACGGCGGGCTGCTGCTCAAGGACCTGCGGCTGCCCGACTTCCGCGACTTCGCCGTCGAGGTGCCCGCGCCCGGCGCCACGACCGCCGAGGCCACCCGGGTGCTCGGCCAGTGGCTGACCGAGGTGATCCGTCTGAACCCCGACAACTTCCGGATCTTCGGCCCCGACGAGACGGCGTCCAACCGGCTGCAGGCGGTGTTCGACGTCACCGACAAGCAGTGGAACGCCGAGTTCTTCGGCCCCGAGGTCGACGAGCACCTGGCCCGGGCCGGCCGGGTGGTCGAGATGCTCTCCGAGCACCAGTGCCAGGGCTGGCTCGAGGGCTACCTGCTGACCGGGCGCCACGGGCTGTTCAACTGCTACGAGGCGTTCATCCACATCATCGACTCGATGTTCAACCAGCACGCCAAGTGGCTCAAGGTCACCAACCACATTCCGTGGCGGCGTCCGATCGCGAGTCTGAACTACCTGTTGTCCAGCCACGTCTGGCGCCAGGACCACAACGGCTTCAGCCACCAGGACCCCGGCTTCATCGACCATGTCGTGAACAAGAGCGCCGACGGTGGTGCGGGTCTACCTGCCGCCGGACGCCAACACGCTGCTGTCCACCTACGACCACTGCCTGCGGTCACGGCAGTACGTCAACGTCGTGGTGGCCGGCAAACAGCCGCACCCGAACTTCCTCACCATGGAACAGGCGATCGCGCACTGCACCCGCGGCCTGGGGATCTGGGAGTGGGCCGGCAGCGAGGAACTGGGCCAGGATCCCGACGTGGTGCTCGCCGCCGCCGGTGACGTTCCGACGCTGGAGGCGCTGGCCGCCGCCGACCTGCTGCGCCGGCATCTGCCGGACCTGAAGGTGCGCTTCGTCAACGTGGTGGACCTGATGCGGCTGCAGGACGAGACCGAGCATCCGCACGGGCTGTCCAACCGCGAGTTCGACATGGTCTTCACCGCCGACAAGCCGGTGATCTTCGCCTACCACGGGTATCCGTGGCTGATTCACCGGCTGACCTATCGTCGCAGCAACGACAGCCGCATCCATGTCCGCGGCTACAAGGAGGAAGGCACCACCACCACGCCGTTCGACATGGTGATGCTCAACGACCTCGACCGCTACCACCTCGTCATCGACGTCATCGACCGCGTCCCGTTCCTGCAGTCCCGGTGCGCCACCCTGCGTCAGGAGATGGTCGACAAGCGGCTGGCCGCCAGGGAGTACACCCGTGAGCACGGCGACGACCTACCCGAGGTGCGCGACTGGGTGTGGCCGGATGCCCGGGACGCCGGGGTGACCTCGTCGGTCGACGCCACCGCGGCAACCGGTGGCGACAACGAGTAGCGGCGAGGTGGCAGGGGTCACGTCGCGACATGCCGGGGCTCTTCTTGCGCGCGCGTACAATAGTGAGCAAATGTCCGAGTCCAGCGCGATGGTTGCCGCCCTGCCCGCATCCCGCGCTATCGCAGCTTGTCCGCGCTGCACCACTTTCGCGTCTACGTCGACATCGCCGTAGTCGTGGTCGTGCTGGCCATCACCAACCTGATCGCGCACTTCACCACCCCGTGGGCGAACTTCGCGGTGGTGCCCGCCGCCGCCATCGGCCTGGTGCTGCTGGTGCGCTCGCGCGGGCTGGGCTGGGCCGAACTGGGCCTGGGCCGCGAGCACTGGAAATCCGGTGCGCTCTACGCGCTGGGCGCGGTGCTGCTGGTCCTGACCGTGATCGCCGTCGGCGCGCTGCTGCCCTGGACCCGGCCGATGTTCCTGAACGATCACTACGCGACGCTGTCGGGCGCGCTGCTGGCCTCGATGGTCATCATCCCGCTGCAGACGGTGATCCCCGAGGAACTCGCCTTCCGCGGTGTCCTGCACGGCGCGCTCGACCGCGCCTGGGGCTTTCGCGGGGTGGCCGCGGCGGGGTCGCTGCTGTTCGGCATGTGGCACATCGCCACCTCGCTGGGCCTGACGAGCAGCAACGTCGGCTTCACCCGGATCTTCGGCGGCGGCGTGGTCGGCATGCTGGCCGGAGTCACCATGGCGGTACTGGCCACCGGTGCGGCCGGCTTCGTGTTCACCTGGCTGCGCAAACGCAGCGGCAGCCTGATCGCACCGATCGCCCTGCACTGGTCGCTCAACGGGCTGGGCGCGCTGGCCGCCGCCCTGGTGTGGCACCTGTCGGCCTGACCGCCCTCAGCGTTTGGTGCGCCGGGCCCGGAACTCCCGGTTCTTGAGCTTGTTGCCGCACGTGGCCATGTCGCACCAGGTGCCGCCGTGGTTGCGGGAGCGGTCGTAGAACGCCCACCGGCACTCCTCGTTGCCGCACGCCTTGAGATGCGTCCAGGTTCCGTCCCGCTGGGCGTCGGCGACGATCAGCAGCAGCTTCAGTAGCCGGCCGTCAACCGAACCCGCGTCGGCGTCGAGCCGAACACCGCCGTCTTCGTCCACCCGCACCCGGGCGGTGGCAGACTCGGTGACATGCCGCAGGGGCAGCATTTGCGCGGTGCTCGGGGCGGGGCCGCCGGAGTTGTGAACCAGCATGGCGCGCAACGCTTCGCGCACCGCGCGGATGGTGCGCAGATCGTCCGGGCCCGGATCCGCGTCGGCGCCGAGCAGACCCTGAGACCGCAGCCACGGGACGGCGTCGGCCGCGTCGGCCAGCCGGTCGGTGCCCGATTCCAGATCCACCGTGTTCACAAGCGCCTGAACGCGGGTAAGCGGTTCGGGAGCGGGTTTGGCCTCGGCGTCGCCGAGCCACTACGACGGGAGCCTGCGGCATGACAGAAGACTAGCAACAACGTGACCAGTAATTCAACTTGACTGGTCATGCATGACCGGTATAACGTTTACGTAGGTCATCCGGCCGATCGCATCCAGCGGTCCCGAAGCAAGGAAAAGCCCATGGGGCGCAACAATTTTCGCCACGACGTCGAGCTTCCCGGCGGATCCGCGACGCCTCCGGCGTCCGACCGGCCTTGGCCGAGCCTGGCGACCCGCTGGCGGGCCCGATTCCTCGCCGCCCGACTCGATCGCGATCTCGAAGCGGGCATCCTGCCCGAACCCGGCAGCGCGTTGGCGCTGCACATGGCGCGGGTGACCTCGGTCGAGGAACGACAAGCCCTGGCCCGCTCGCTTCGGCACGCGGTGTCCGATCCGTGCGACACCGGCCGGGTCGTTCCGATGCGTGTTCCGTTCCATGCCCAGCGGGTCGCGGCCTGCCAAGACGTGATCGACGACATCACCCTGCTGCTGCACTCCCCTCGCCCGGTGCGGGCACGGGGCATGGCCCGGCTGCGGATGCTGCTGTCGGACGGCCGAGGGCCGCTGTACCGCAACGGCCGCGGCAGCCTCGCCGCCGAGCTGCGCGGCGTGCTGGCCGCGCTCTAGGTCACGGCAGCAACACCGCGGCGCCGGCGATGCGCCCCTCGACGAGGTCGGTGAGCGCCCGGTCGGCCTGCTCCAGCGGGTACTGCGGACTGGTCACCTCGATGCGATGCCGGCCCGCGAAGGCGAGGAAATCGCGGGCGTCGGCGCGGGTGTTCGATGTGACAGAGCGAATCTGGCGCTCCTGGAACAGATGTCGCTGATAGTTCAGCACCGGGATGTCGCTGAGGTGGATTCCCGCCACGGCCAGCGTGCCACCCCGGTCGAGCGCTTCCAGGGCGGGCGGTACGAGATCGCCGACCGGGGCGAACAGGATCGCGGCGTCCAGCTTCACCGGCGGCGGGTCGGCCGCCCCCTGAGCCGAGGCCGCACCGAGGTCGAGTGCCAGCCGGCGGGCCTCGTCTCCGCGCGTCATCACATGCACCTCGGCGCCCTGGGCCAGCGCCACCTGGGCGGTGATGTGAGCGCTGCCGCCGAAGCCGTACAAGCCCAGCCGGCCGCCGGCCGGTAACTGCGCGCGCAGCAACGACCGGTAGCCGATGATCCCCGCGCACAACAGCGGGGCCAGCTCGCTGTCGGTGTAACCGTCGGGCAGATGATGCGCGAACTCCGCTGGGACAGTGGCGAAATCGGCGTACCCACCGTCGGCGTCCCACCCGGTGTAGCGCGAGTTCGGGCACAGGTTCTCGTCGCCGCGCCTGCAGTAGTCGCACACCCCGCAGGTGTGCCGCAGCCACGCGATGCCGACCCGATCGCCCACGGCGAAGCCGTCACCGGCATCCGGCCCGACCGCGACCACCTCCCCGACCACCTCGTGGCCCGGGGTGACACCGCGGGCGGTGCACGGCCAGATCGCCCTCGGTGACGTGCAGGTCGGTGCGGCACACCCCGCACGCCCGCACCGCCACCAGAAGCTCGTCGGGACCCGGCTGCGGAACCTGCGCTTCGGAGTCGAACTCCAGCGGGTTGCTTCGCATCGGGCCGGGCCGGCGCACCCGCCAGGCGCGCATCGCGGTCGGGACTTCTGCACCTGCCATCCACCCATGGTGCAACGGTGCCGCGGTGGTGTGCAGAGCGGGGCCGATCAAGGGACCAATGGCCCATGATCGGGGCCTTTCGATGACTGTGCGGCCACGGCTTTCGGTGTGACTGTGGACCTATGGACTCTGAACTGCCCGATGCCGCGACCGTCGAGGCCGCGCTCGCGCTGGCGGTCCGTGCCCCATCGGTTCACAACTCGCAGCCGTGGCGGTGGCGGGTCGGCGACGAGAGTGTGCACCTGTATGCCGACCCGGCTCGGCACCTGCCCCACATCGACCCCGCGCGTCGCGATCTGATGCTCAGTTGCGGTGTCGCGCTGCAACATTTCACCGTCGCGCTCTCCGCGCTGGGCTGGGCCTCGCAGGTGCACCGCTTCCCCAACCCGGCCGACCCGGATCACCTGGCCAGTGTCGAGATCCTCGGCGCGGGCGTCGCCGACCAGGACATCGCGCTGGCCGCTGCGATACCCCGGCGCCGGACCGACCGCCGCTGGTTCTCCTCGTGGCCGGTGCCCGGCGGCGACATCGCGCTGATGGCCGCACGCGCCGCCCGCTCAGGGGTCACGCTGCGCCGGATCGAGGAGGAGGGCGAGCTGGCGCAGGTGGTGACTCATGCGGTGCGACAACACATCAGCGACCCCGAGTACCTGGCCGAGCTGGCGATGTGGAGTGGCAGACACGGCTCGCCCGCCGGGGTTCCGGCGCGCAACACCCCCGCGGCCGAGAAGCAGGGAAAGTTCCCCGCCCGGGTGTTCGCCGGCCCGGCGCTCGAGCAACCCGGCGGCGTGGAGGCGCGTGACGACGCCGGTGTGGTGCTGGTGCTGGCCACCGCGACCGACGACCCGGTGGCCCAGCTGCACGCCGGGGAGGCCACCGGTGTGGTCCTGTTGACCGCGACGGCACTCGGTCTGGCCAGCTGCCCGCTGACCGAGCCCCTCGAACTGGCCGAAACCCGCGACGAGGTGCGCACCAAGTTGCTTGGTGGCGACGGCTTTCCGCAGATGTTGCTTCGAGTCGGCTGGGCCGCGCTCAACGCCGACCCGCTGCCGGCCACGCCGCGGCGTCCGCTGTCCGACGTGGTCGTGCGCCTCGACGGATCGCCGCTGACTACCTCCGGCTAGGTACTTGCGGACCTTGCTCATGATCCACAGCAGGATCACCGAGCCCAGGACCGCGGTGAACAGCGTGAACCACCAGCCGCCCGCGGCGGTGTCGAGGAAGAAGCTGAGCAGGAAGCCGCCGACGAGCGCGCCGACTACGCCGATGACGATGTTCATCAGGATGCCGGAGCCGCCGCCCTTGACGAGCTTGCCCGCGATCCAGCCCGCGATCGCGCCGATGATGATGTAGCCGATCCAGCCGACGCTGGTCAGCGTCGATGAACGGGCCAGGAAATCGGTAGCCGCCAACATGTCCATGAGGGTCTCCTCGTGTCGCCGGCCGGCGTGGGCCGCCGGGCCGTCATGACACTGGTATACCGCCTCCGGGTAACGATTCGCGTGCCGAAATGGCCACGATCGTCAATAAACGATCAGCCGGGCGGCATCATCTCGGGAACCGGTGTCTCGACCGGGATCGGGATGCCGACGACGCGTTCGCCGGGCATTGGTGCCGGGGCCTCGGGTGCCGGAGCGTTGGGGTCCGGCGCCGGCGGGGGCGGCGGGCTGTAGGGCCGGATGGACTCGGCCAGCGCCTTGGCGGCCGCCGGGTCGATCGGGTCCTTGCCGGTACCCAGCCACACCACGAACCACCGCTGGTTGCGCAGGCTCATCGGCGCGTTCGGCTGCGCCGTGCCCACCACGCCGGCCCAGATCTGACCGTTGGGCTTGGTGGTGTCGGTGAACTTGACCTCGTAGGACGAGAAGTAACCCGGCATGTCACCGGCCTGCAGCACACCGCTCTGCTGGTTGACCCGGACGCCGGGGAACGGCATGAAGAACTCGCCCATGTCCGAGGCCAGCCGGACCGCGGCCTTGCTGTTGTCCTGCTCGGCGCCGGCGAACAGCTTCAGGTCGAGCCGTCCGAGAAGGACGCTGGTGTCGTTGGCGGTCGGGGCGGGCTGCCCGTTCTGCGCCGGCCCGATCTCCTTGCTCAGCAGGGCCTGGCCGTAGTTCAGGCGCGAGGCGTCCGAGACCACCCAGCCGGCGGGCAGCAGGTAGCTGAAGCCGCCGGTCGCGTTGTTGACGCGGCCGGGCTCGACCGGCGGCGCCGGCGGCGGTGCGTTCGGATCGGCGGGCGGCGCGTTGGGATCCGCGGGCGGGGGCGGCGGGGCGTTCGGGTCCGCCGGAGGCGGCGGCGGGGCGTTGGGGTCCACCGGCACCGGAGCCGGCGCCGGAGCCGGAGCACCGGGCTCGGCTGGCGGGGCGTTCGGATCGGCCGGCGGCGGGGCGGGGCGTTCGGATCGGCCGGCGGCGGGGCCGGGGCGGCGGCGCGCCGCGGTGGTCGACGGCGGCGGGGGCACGGGGTCGGCGGTCGCCGAAGTCGGCGGCAGCGCGATCGTGACGGCGCCGGCTGCGGTCACCGCGGTGACCGCCAGTGCCGTCCACAGGCCCGGGCGTCGTGAAGTCGGGTCCGGCTCACTCATGCCGATGAACCTACCGTGTTACAGCCGTGACGCAAGTGTGGCCTGCTCACGATGTGGTGTACGGCCACGCTGTGGTGAACCCACAAAACTCAGCAAAACGCCAGTTCAGCGGCCGGTACCAGCGGTACCTCCCATCGCAGCCCCAGGCTCGGGGCGACTCGCCGCAGGGCTGTCCTCACAGCTACCCCACAGCGGGTCGCGCCGCGGGGTGCAGGGCGACCTCCTGGGCCTTGACCGTGAACCACACCGGATCCCCCGCCGCCAGCCGCAGGTCGGCCGCCGCCTCGGCGGTGATGTCGGCGGCGAGCCCCGGCGCGCCGTCGGCCTGCTCGTCGCCGCGAACCCGAACCGTCGCTCCCGTGGTCTGCAGTTCGGCGACGGCCACCTTCACGCAGTTGCGCGGGCTGCCGGCGGGCCGGTCCCGGTAGACCGCCACCGCGGCGGGCGAGAACACCGCCACCACCGCGGGCACGTCGCGTCAGGTCTTCGGCAGGGGTGCCGTGCCAGGCCGTTCCGTCGGCCCCTCGGAGCACGTGCGGTCCGTCCAGGGTGCCGCGGACCACGTTCACGCCCGCGATACGGGCCCCGAACTGGCTTCGCGGCGCGGCCAGCACCTCCGCGACCGGTCCGATCTCGGCCACCCCGCCGGCCTCGACCACCATCACCCGATCCGCCAGCGTCAGCACGTCGAGCAGGTCGTGGGTGATCAGCACCGTCGCGCGCCCCGCGGCGGCCGACACCTGGCGCAGCACGGCCCGCACCGAGGCCGCCACCGCGACGTCGAGCCCGGCCAGCGGCTCGTCGAGCAGCAGCACCTCCGGCTCAGCCGCCAGCGCCCGCGCGATCGCCACCCGCTGGGCCTGCCCGCCGGACAGCTGGCCCGGGCTTGCGGCCGGCCAGATCCGAGCATGCCCACCTCCCCCAGCCAGCGCTCGGCGGCCGCCCTGGCCCGCGCGCGGCCCGCGCCCCGACTGCGCGGGCGCGAACTCGACGTTGGCCTGCACGCTCAGATGCGGGAAGAGCAGCGGATCCTGCAGCAGCAGTCCGACCCGGCGGTCGTGGGTGGCGACCTGGATGCCCGCCGCGGTGTCGGTCAGCGTTCGCCCGCCGACCCGCACGACTCCGGTGTCGGGCCGCAGCAGGCCGGCGATCACGTGCAGCGCGGTGGACTTGCCCGCCCCGTTGGGTCCGAGGACCGCCAGGACCTCACCCGCGGCGACGTCGAACTCGACGCCGAACCGGCGCGCGGCCACCGTGGCGGCGACGTGCAACTCAGCCATCGGCGCTCACGCCGCACTCCAGCCGGACACCCGCCGGACGCCCAGACCGAGCACGACGACCGCGGCCACCGCGACCAGCAGAATCGACAGCGCCACCGCCGCATCCGGGTCGCTTTCGCGCTGCAGGTAGATCTCGAGCGGGAGCGTCCTGGTGACACCCTGCCTGGACCCGGCGAAGGTCAGCGTGGCGCCGAACTCGCCCAGCGAACGGGCGAACGCCAGCACCGCACCGGAGACCAGGCCGGGCGCCAGCAGCGGCAGCGTCACCCGCCACCACACGGTCCCCGGTCGGGCCCCCAGCGTCGCGGCCACCACGTCGTAGTCGGCTCCGGCCGTGCGGGCGGCCCCTCCAGCGCGATCACCAGGAACGGCAGCGAGACGAACGTCTGCGCCAGCACCACCGCCGTCGTGGTGAACGCGATGCGGATGCCGGCGGTCTCCAGGTACTGGCCCGAGCAGTCCCATCCGGCCGAACGCGTAGAGCAGCGCGATACCGCCGACGACCGGCGGCAGCACCAGCGGCAGCAGGATCAGCGGCCGCACCGCTCGAACGAACCCGCCGTCGCTGCGCGCCAGCACCAGCGCCATCGGCACGCCCAGCAGCACGCACAGCGCCGTGCTGGCCACCGCGGTACGCAGGCTCAGCAGCAGTGCGGCCTGCGACGGCGTGCTGGTGATCAGCGACCAGAAATGCGCCCAGTCGACCTTGACCGCCATCGCCACCAGCGGCAGGACCACGAACAGCGCACCGAGGACAGCCGGGACATACGCCCAGCGGGGCAGCGAGATGCCGGCTCCGGGCGTCCCCATCCGCCTCATGCGGCTCACTCTAGGGCGAAACGCCACACCGTGTCCGCATCGTGCCGTGCCGCATTAGCACCTGTAGCTACTGTCCAGTAACATTTCACTCGCGAGCTCTGGGTTCCCAGCGTTGAGCACGAGGAGGTCAATGGCGATGGACGTGCTGGTCACCGGCGGTGATACCGAATTGGGTCGCATCATCGCGGAAGGATTCCGCGACGCCGGCCACAAAGTCGTCATCAGCGGCGCCCGCCGCGACGATCTCGAGGTCGCGGCCAAGGAACTCGACGTCGACGCCATCGTCTGCGACACCATCGACCCGGCCGCGCTGGCCGAGGCGCGCACCCAGTTCCCGCATCACCTGGACACCATCGTTCACGTCCCCGCCCCGCACTGGGTCGGCGGCGATCCCCGCGCCTACACGCTGGCCGACACCGCCAGCGCCTGGCGCACCGCGCTGGACGCCTCGCTGCTGTCGGCCGTTCTGCTGATCCAGAACATCGGCGACCACCTGCGTTCCGGTGGCGCGATCGTCACCGTCGTGCCGGAGAACCCGCGCGAAGGCAGCGCCGACGCCGCGGTCAAGGCCGCGCTGTCCAACTGGTCCGCGGGCCAGGCCGACTACTTCGGCACCCGCGGGATCACCATCAACACCGTGGCCTGCGGCCGCAGCGCCGAGCCGTCCTACGACGGGCTGAGCATCACGCCGCCGTCGGTGGCAGCCGAAATCGCCCGGCTCGCAATGTTTTTGACCACCCCGGCGGCGCGGCACATCACCGGTCAGACGCTGCACGTCGGTCGCGGTGCGCTGGCCAACTTCGGCTGATTCACCTGCCGTTCGCCGGCGGAGGTTAATGTCGGCTGGGTGACGATCCGACTCGGTTTCCAGATCCCGAACTTCTCCTACGGCACCGGCGTCGCCGAGCTCTTCCCCACCGTCATCGCCCAGGCGCAAGAGGCCGAGGCGGCAGGTTTCGACTCCGTCTTCGTGATGGACCACTTCTATCAGCTGCCCGGACTCGGCTCGCCCGACCAGCCGATGCTCGAGGCCTACACCGCGCTGGGCGCCCTGGCCACCGCCACCCAGAACGTGCAGCTGGGCACGCTGGTCACCGGCAACACCTACCGCAACCCGACCCTGCTGGCCAAGGCGATCACCACGCTGGACGTCGTCAGCCAGGGCCGGGCCATCCTCGGCATCGGCGCCGGCTGGTTCGAACTCGAGCACGACCAGCTCGGTTTCGAGTTCGGCACGTTCACCGACCGGTTCAACAAGCTCGAGGAGGCGCTGCAGATCATCCTGCCGATGATCGCCGGCGAGCGCCCGACGGTGGACGGCAAGTACTACCGCACCAAGGAGGCGTTCGCCAATCCCCGCTTCCGCGACCACATTCCGCTGATGATCGGCGGCAGCGGCGAGAAGAAGACGTTCGGCCTGGCCGCTCGCCACTTCGACCACCTCAACATCATCGCGGGCTTCCCCGAGCTGCCCGGCAAGCTCGCGGCGCTGGCGCAGCGCTGCGAGGAAGCCGACCGCGACCCCGCCACGCTGGAGACCAGCGTGCTGGTCAGCGTCATGGCCGACGACAACGTCACCGACGACGCGATCCCGAAGGCGATGGCCGGCCGGATGGTCGTCGGCAGCCCCGACCGCATCGCCGAGCAGATCAAGACCAACGTGCTCGACGCCGGTATCGACGGCGTGATCATCAACATGCCCGTCTACATTCCCGGTGCGATCACGAAGGTCGGCGAGGCGCTGCGCCCGGTCGTCGGGCTGTAACCCGCGCCGGGGACCGACGCGAACTTCTCAGAGCAGGGCGACTACCGTAGAGGGTGTCCTGTGCATGTCGTTGAGGAGCGAAAATGACCCACCCCGGTGCCACCCCATCGGAAAAGCACAAGGTCGTCATCATCGGATCCGGCTTCGGCGGCCTCAACGCGGCCAAGAAGCTGAAGCGCGCCGACGTCGACATCAAGCTCATCGCCAAGACCACCCACCACCTGTTCCAGCCGCTGCTGTACCAGGTGGCGACCGGCATCATCTCCGAAGGCGAGATCGCCCCGCCCACCCGCGTGGTGCTGCGCGACCAGCGGAACTGCCAGGTGCTGCTCGGCGAGGTCACCCACATCGACCTGAAGAACCAGACCGTCGACTCGATCCTGCTGGGCCACACCTACCGCACCCCCTACGACACGCTGATCGTGGCCGCGGGTGCCGGTCAGTCCTACTTCGGCAACGATCACTTCGCCGAGTGGGCACCCGGCATGAAGACCATCGACGACGCCCTGGAGCTGCGCGGGCGCATCCTCGGGGCCTTCGAGCAGGCCGAGCGCTCCAGTGACCCGGTCCGCCGGGAGAAGCTGCTGACCTTCGTCGTGGTCGGCGCGGGCCCGACCGGTGTCGAGATGGCCGGCCAGATCGCCGAACTCGCCGACCACACCCTCAAGGGCGCCTTCCGTCACATCGACTCCACCAAGGCCCGGGTGATCCTGCTCGACGCCGCGCCCGCCGTGCTGCCGCCGATGGGCGAGAAGCTGGGCCAGAAGGCCGCCGCCCGGCTGGAGAAGCTGGGTGTCGAGATCCAGCTCGGGGCGATGGTCACCGACGTCGACCGCAACGGGATCACCGTCAAGCACAGCGACGGCACGATCGACCGGATCGAGGCCGCCACCAAGGTGTGGTCGGCCGGGGTGTCGGCCAGCCCGCTGGGCAAGCAGCATCGCCAACCAGTCCGGCGCCGAGATCGACCGCGCCGGCCGGGTCAAGGTGCTGCCGGACCTGACCGTCCCCGGTCACCCGAACGTGTTCGTGGTCGGCGACATGGCCCTGATCGAGGGCGTGCCCGGGCATGGCGCAGGGCGCGATCCAGGGCGCCCGCTACGCCGCGAAGCTGATCAAGGCCGAGCTCAAGGGCGCCGACCCGGCCGCGCGCGAGCCCTTCGAGTACTTCGACAAGGGTTCGATGGCGACGGTGTCGCGGTACTCGGCGGTGGCCAAGATCGGCCAGATCGAGTTCAGCGGCTTCATCGCCTGGCTGGCGTGGCTGTTCCTGCACCTGATCTACCTGGTCGGGTTCAAGGCGCGGCTGACCACGGCGCTGTCGTGGATCGGCACGTTCATCGGCAGCCACCGCGGGCAGCTGACGATCACCGAGCAGCAGGCCTACGCGCGCACCCGAATCGAACAACTCGAGGAGATCGCCGCGACCGTCGAGGACGAGAAGGCCACCGCCTGACCGGGAAGTCCGAAAACGGTTGGCCTGATTAGCCATCAGGCGAAAGCACGGCGTCGGCGACCGCGCTGCCCTACCATGATCGGCGAAGAGAACTCCAAAACAAGGGGGCCCCATGTCATCGAGTCGTTCCATGCGTCGCGCAGCCGCGGCAGCGCTGGGCGCAGGTGCGGTTCTGCTGAGCATCGCGGGTCCCGCCGCGGCAGACCCGCCGCCGAACTGCACCACCGCCGACATGACCGGCATCATGTCCGGCGTGTCCGCCTCGATGGCGGCCTACCTGTTCGCGCATCCGGACGTCAACACCTTCTTCACCGGCCTGCAGGGGCTGCCCAAGAAGCAGGTCGCCGCTCAGACGCAGACCTACCTCGACGCCAACCCGTCGATCCGCACCGACCTGGAGAACATCCGCCAGCCGTCGACCGACTTCCGCAACCGGTGCGGCATCGGGCAGCGTCCGCTGGTTCCCGGTCTCTAGCCTTCGAGCCCCCGGCCGCCGGCACACTCTAAGGAGGCGCCGATGCCGTCGTGGTCGTGAAGCCCGACGAGCTCGTCTACCGGCTGCTGCAGCGCCTGCCGACGCGGGTGCTCTCGCTGCGCACCATCGTCATCGTCGCCGCGCTGTCGGTGGTCGTCCTGGTGCTCACCCTGGGCACCTGGGTGTGGCTGGGCGTCACCCACGACCAGTACAGCCAGCTCGACCGCCGGCTGGATTCGGTGAGCAGCCTGGGTGACTTCAGCTCCCTGCTGTCCAGCACGCAGCAGCCGGCCGAGGGCACCCCCACCCCCGACGGCAACCTGGTGCGCACCGTGCGGGTCGGCGGGCTGGCCATGTCGGTGCCGCCCGACGTGGTCCTGCCCGAACTGGGCAACGGCTACGCCAACACCACGATCGACGGGGTCGAGTACCGGGTCCGCACGTTCTCGGTGGCCGGCGCGACGATCGCGCTGGGCGCACCGCTGGCCGAGACCAAGCACCGGATCGACGAACTGCACCTGCGCGTCCTGCTGATCTGCGCCGGGGTGATCGTCGGCGCCGTGGTGGTCGGCTGGTTGATCTCGCTGATCATGGTCAACCCGTTCCGGCTGCTGGCCCAGCAGGCCCGTGCCATCAGCGCGCAGTCCAACCCCGACGAGGTGCAGGTGCGCGGGGTACGGGAGGCCGTGGAGATCGCCGAGGCCGTCGAGGGCATGCTGGCCCGCGTCGGTGACGAACAGGACCGCACCAAGGCGGCCCTGGAGTCGGCGCGCGACTTCGCCGCCGTCGCCTCCCACGAGTTGCGCACCCCTCTGACGGCCATGCGCACCAACCTCGAGGTGCTGGCGACCCTGGACCTCGCCGCCGAGCAGCGCAACGAGGTGATCGGCGACGTGATGCGCACGCAGAGCCGCATCGAGGCCACCCTGACCGCGCTGGAACGGCTGGCCCAGGGCGAGCTGACCACCGCCGACGACTTCGTTCCCTTCGACATCGCCGAACTGCTCGACCGGGCCGCGCACGACGCCGAACGGACCTACCCGAACCTGACGGTGTCGCTGGTGCCCTCGCCGGCCGTGTTGATGGTCGGGCTGCCGGTGGGGCTGCGGCTGGTGATCGACAACGCCATCGCCAACGCGGTCAAGCACGGCGGGGCCACCGAGGTCCGGCTGGCGGTCACCAGCTCCGCCGAGGGGGTCGAGATCACCGTCGACGACAACGGCAGCGGGGTGCCCGAGCACGAACGTGCCGCGGTGTTCGAGCGGTTCTCCCGCGGCTCGACGGCGTCGCGCTCGGGATCCGGGCTCGGGTTGGCACTCGTCGCTCAGCAGGCCGAATTGCACGGCGGCACAGCATCGTTTGGATACCAGCCCACTGGGCGGGGCGCGGCTGGTGCTCAAGCTGTCCGGCCGTCAGGAGTAGAGCCGCTCCCCCTGCCAGGTGGAGATGCTGCCACCGCCGGCCAGCGCCAGGGTGGTGCCCGCGGCGTCGTGCGCCGGTTCGGGAAAGCGCAACTCGCTGACGCAGGCCAGCGGCGCCCCCAGCACGTCGTCGGCCGCCGAGCCCGGCCCCAGCTCCAGCCGGTGTCGCAGCAGCGGCACACCGCAGCGGTCGGCCGACGTGGCTCCGCTCCAAAACCCTTCCCGCTCATCGGTTCCGGAATCGGGGGACTGTCGACGGGAATCATCCTCTCACGGCTGCACTTTCGTGTCGCCATCATCGAAAAAAATCCCCTCCCGGGCGGCCTGATGCGCAGTTATCAGCGGGACGGTCTGGACTGCCCCGTCGGGATTCATTATTTCGGTTCCTTCGGGGAGGGAGAATCGCTCCGGAGGATGTGCGATTATCTGGGCGTCACGGAAAGAATGACAGTCGAGCGAATGGGGCAGGACGGGCCCATCGATCGTTACCTCTTCGATGATTTTACCTTCGATCTGCCCGAAGGCCTCGACAATTTTGCGGCGTCGCTGGAGCAGGCATTTCCTGATGAACGGCAATCCATCGCGACGATCATGAAAAATCTCCGCGCCATGGCGGACATCCAGAATTCCTTCGCCTTTCTTTCCTCATCTCCCGCCTCTTCTCGATATGGATCTCTTCGCACCGCTGGGGACCTATCTGGCTAAAATGAATTGTTCGCCCCGGCTGCGGGGCGTTCTGAACAGCATGACGTCAGGATGGATGGGCATGTCCGAGTCCGAATGTCCTGTTCTCTACCACCATCTCGCACTGGTTTCCTATCTCCTGTCGTCCTGGCGGCTTCGGGAGCGCGGATCGGCCCTGGCGGAGGCTTTTGTCTCCCGATTCAAAGACCTGGGCGGCACCCTCCTCTGCGGCGATCCGGCGGCGGCGATCCTCTTGACTGGAAATGAAATCAAGGGGATCAAATTGGCCTCCGGAAGGGTGCTCGCTGCGCCACGGATCGTTGCCGCCATTCATCCCAAGACAGTCCTCGCGATGCTTCCGGAGGGGGCTGTCACGCCCCGTCATGCCCGGCGAATCATGAGACTTGAGGATACGGAAGGGTCTGTTCGCGGCGCATGTGGTCGTGGATGCCGCGACCCATCCCGCCCGGTCGCATAATGTCTACCTGCTGCGGGCGGACCGGGATGGGGCGCTCCAAGACGGTGTCTTCTATCAGTTGCGACCTGGTCGGGGAGATAAAAACCTCCTGATGATCATTACGAAAAGCCTCTTTTCTGAATGGCGCCAGTGGGAGAATACGACCACAGGCCGGCGCGGTGTGGCTTACAATGATGAAAAAGCGCGCCGGGCCGATCGGCTATCTCAAAGGGGCCGAGGGGATTTTCGGATCGCTGACCGGGGCGAAGGTCCTGGATACCTACACTCCATTGACCATCAGGGATTGGGTGAACAGTCCCCAGGGTTCTCCCTATGGCATCATGCGTTCGTCGCGGCAGTTGTCGGCAGAAGCCGCACTCCATCGCCAACTGGTGGGAGGTCTCTATTTCGCCGGCCAGAACGCCCTTGCGCCGGGGGTCCTGGGTACCCTGCTGGGCTCGTTTCAGACCGTAAGACAGATGATCGGGCATGATCGTTTTTCCCGCGAGGTCTTCGGGAAACTCTTCCCCGGACGGTAAAAAGGGCTTGCTAAAGAAGACAATACTCATTATGATTCCGCCCACCAAATCGAAGGGAAAGGTGCGTAAAACAAAGGGAACCAGATGACCAGAGAAGAGATTACCCTTAAAATCTTCGAAATCTTCCAGCGTGAATTCGAGATCGTCAATCCCGGGCTCGATGACAACCTTCGCGAAGCTTTCGGGTTTGACAGTGTGGACGCCATCGAACTGCTGCTGGAGATCGAACGGTTGTTGCACCTCGAACTGACGCACGAAGAGAAGAAAATGGCCATGGAGATCAGAAACATCAGACAGATTATCGACTATGTAGAGCTGATGGCAAAAAAGAGAGATCTTTGATGAAAATTCAAAGGATTTACGGCGTGGCAGACCTGATGCGGAAGGAGGCCGCCCTCGGCTTATGACGGGAAGAAGAGTCGTCATTACCGCCTGCGCGGCGATCACCCCCATCGGTCATACGCGTCAGGAGATCGTGGAAAGCCTCCGGCGGGGCGTATCCGGCGTGAAACCGCTCAAGGAGGATCACCTCCTGTCCAAATATATCCACTCCCAGGTCTTCGGGTCCGTCGATTATCCCATTGACTATGATTTTAAGCGGACCCACCGAAAGACCATGGGGCCCGTGGCCTATTACGCCTGTCAGGTTGCCAAGGAGGTCCTCGAACAGGCCGGCCTGGCGCAGGAATTTGTGACTTCCGGCCGCCTGGGAGTGGCCTTCGGCTCCACCCACGGCAGTCCCACGGTCCAGCGGGAGATCTACAAGACCTTTTTCGGCGGTTCGCGTTCCGAATTCTCCGCCATCGGCGCCGTCGATTATCTCAAGTCCATGGTCCATACGACGGCGGTGAACATCACCCGGATGTTCGGCATCACCGGCCGGGTGATCTCCTCCGGCACGGCCTGTACGACGAGCAGCCAGTCCATCGGTTACGGTTACGAGACGGTGAAGTACGGCATGCAGGATGCGATGCTGTGCGGCGGGGCCGATGAATACGATACGACCACCGTGGCCGTTTTCGACAATCTGCTGGCCTGTTCCACGGCCTTCAACG
This sequence comes from uncultured Actinomycetota bacterium, assembly GCA_963786695.1. Classification (GTDB taxonomy): domain Bacteria; phylum Actinomycetota; class Actinomycetes; order Mycobacteriales; family Mycobacteriaceae; genus Mycobacterium. The sequence continues at coordinate 21,626 of CAWBAL010000034.1, read as the reverse complement.
ACCGGCCCCATTGCACCCCGCGTCCCTTCGATGTCCATCGCGACGGACTCGTGGTGGGGGAAGGCGCCGGAGCGGTTCTTCTGGAGGAATTTGAGCATGCCAAACGGCGCGGTGCGACGATCTTGGGCGAAGTCATCGGTTTTGCCTGCAACAACAACGGGGGCGATCTGATACTGCCGAATCTCGCCGGAATCAGTGAAACCCTCCGTATCGGCCTCCGGGATGCGGCCCTGGCCGCCGATCAGGTCGATTTTGTCAGCGCCCATGCGACGGGCACCAAGATGGGGGACATCATCGAGGCCCAGGCCATCCATGCCGTCTATGGCGCCGGACCCTTTGTGACGGGACTGAAGGGATACATGGGGCATACGATGAGCACCTGCGGCGTGATCGAGACCATCATCACCCTGTACATGATGCAGGAAGGGTTTATCGCTCCGACGCTCAACCTGGAAGAGCCGGACGAGCGATGCGCCATGATCCGCCATACACCGGCGTTGGAAGCGCGGCCGATAAAAATAGCGGCTATCCAGAATTTTGCCTTCGGCGGCGTCAACACGAGTCTCCTGATCAAACGGTTTATCTAAACCTCCATGACGCTCTTTTCCAGAAAACTTAAAATCTTCAGCGATGTGGCCGTGACCCTCCTCATATGGGTCTATTTCATATTGGGATTTCTCCTCTTGTTTGCCCCTCGTTACGGATGGGCCTGGCTTCGGGCCAAGGATCGGGAGGTCGCTTTTCAGCGCCTGAATCAGCGCTTCTTTCACGGCTTCTTTCGCGTTCTGCTGTGCATCACACCGGGACTTGCCCTGCAGATCCATGGGGACATCGGCGCGATACATTCCTCCATCATCATCTCGAACCATCTGTCCTATCTGGACCCCCTCCTCCTCGTTTCGCTCTTCGAAAAGCAGAAGACGATTGTTAAAAAAACGTTTTTCAAGGTGCCGATTTTCAGCTATCTGCTGCGTCGAGTCCGGCTTCATGCCCGCGACGAACGGGGCTGATGATTCGGCGCTCATGATCCGGAATTGCGAAAGCATCAAGGCATATCTTGCTTCCGGCGGCAATGTCTTCATCTTTCCGGAAGGGACGAGAAGCCGGACGGGCCTGCTGGGTCCCTTCAACAAAGGCGCCTTCAGCATCGCCCGTTACTGCCGCGCCCCCATTCAATGTCTCCTGATCCGGCGTACCAACCGCCTTTTTTTGCCGGGACGGTTCTGGTTCAATACGTGCGTGCCCAACACCATCGAGGTGGAAAGGATCGGCTCCTTTCTTCCCGACTACCGGGATCCGGACTTTCGCCTTACCGCCCTGATCCGCGAAATCCGTACCCTCTACGAGGAAAAGTTGAAGGAGAACTGAGAAAGATTTGACGACCTCGCAAAAAGGCTAAAAACCTCCCCTTGCCCCCTCCTGCCGCCCCCAGCAAGTGGGGGAGGGTAATGACGGAAGCAAAGCGATTAATGCCCTCCCGCCTGGCGAGGGAAAATTTACTTTTTACGAAGCCGTTGGATTTGACTTTTTCCCTCGGGTAAGTAAAGTGAGAATCCGTCCGGAAAAAGGACAGTCAATTTTTAGTTTCGAGGAGCACCTTTCCCATGCTCGGTTTGAATGCCGCGATGAAAAATTCCGAAGAACAGCGCGTGGTGATCACGGGGCTGGGGACCGTCAACGCCATTGCCGGCAATCCCCGGGAATTCGCCGCGGCGCTGCGCCGGGGGATCTGCGGGATCGGACCGATTTCCCTCTTCGATACGACGGCATTCCGCACCCATAACGGTGCGCAGATCAGGGATTTCAACCCCCGCGCCGTTATTCCCGGTGAAATTTCCCTGAAGAGGATGTCGCGCTCGGACTGCATGGCCCTGGTGGCGGCCCTCCAGGCCCTCGCACAGGCGGGACTCTATCCCGTTCCGGAAGAACTGCGGGACGAGATGGGCGTCGTCATCGGCGGCGGCGCCGGCGGCCTCCTGGAGGCGGAGACGGTCTTCCATGACTATCTGAAGACGGGGGGGCGGAGGGCCCATTTCTCCCGTCTTGCCTCGGTATTCTGCGCCTCCACGGCCAATCACCTGACCAACGCCTTTCACCTCTGGGGACCGAAGGCGACGATCATGACGGCCTGCTCCTCGGGAGCGACGGCCATCGGTCTGGGGAGGGACCTGATCCGCACCGGCGCCGCCCGGGCGATGATCGTCGGCGGCACGGAACCTCTCTGCCGGATGACGTTCGCATCCTTTAATGCCCTTAAGGCCGTTGATCCCGATTACTGTCGGCCCTTTTCCGGAAACCGCGCCGGTCTCACCCTGGGCGAAGCGGCGGGCATCCTGATCCTGGAATCCCTCTCGCATGCCCGGAAGAGGGGGGCGACGATCCTGGGCGAGGTGCTGGGTTACGGGGTGACCTGCGATTCGCATCACATGACGGCGCCGGATGTGGGCGCCTCCGGGGCGATCCGGGCGATGCGGGCGGCCCTGACGGACTGCCGGGCTGGAGCCGGAGGAGGTGGATTACATCAACGCCCACGGCACGGCGACGCCGCCCAACGACCTGATGGAGACGCGGGCGATCAAGGAGGTGTTCGGTTCGCGGGCCGGGCGGATCCCCGTGAGTTCCACGAAATCGATGCACGGCCATACCCTGGGCGCGGCCGGCGCCCTGGAGGCGGTCGTATCGCTGCTGGCCATCACGGAAGGCTTCATCCCTCCGACGATCCACCACGAGACCCAGGATCCGGAGTGCGACCTGGACTACGTCACGACGGGGGCGCGTCCCATAGCGCCGGATATCGTCCTTTCCAATTCCTTTGCCTTCGGCGGCAACAACACGACGGTCATCTTCGGCCGCTATCGGGAAGAGGGGGTGCGGCGTGGATAGACGGGTCGTCGTCACGGGTATCGGGATGGTCACGCCCCTGGGGGTGGGCAAGGAGGCCTTCGGGTCGGCCCTGTGGCGGGGAGAAACGGCCATCCGGGAGATTGAAGCGTTTTCGACCGAGGGTTTTACCTCCCATCTGGGGGCGGAAGTCCGCGCGTTCGAGCCCCGGGACTTCATCTCCGTGAAGAATCTAAGAAAGATGGACCGCCTTTCCGCGATGGTGACGGCCTCCGCGCGCATGGCCCTGGATGATGCGGGGATAAAGATCGGAGAGGCCAACCGCGACCGCATCGGGATCATCATGGGCACGGCCTTCGGGAATACGGAGCTCAAGGTGAACAGCGCCCGGACCCTCTTCACGGAAGGTCCCAACATGGTCAATCCCATCCACATGCCGAACACGGTGATGAACGCCCCCGCCGGTCACGCCTCCATCGAACTGGGCTTCCGCGGGGTGAATACGACCATCAACCATCTGGCCGTCTCCGCGGAGACGGCCCTCGCCTACGGCGCCATGGAGATCCGCCGCGGGGCGGCGGACGTGATCCTGGCCGGCGGGGCGGACATCCTGTCACCCTTTTTCTACGAAGCCCTGACCCGGTTTAGGGCCCTTTCCCCGACGGACGGCGGTGCGGAAGGGGCGAGGCCGTTCGATATGCACCCGCAACGGTCCCGTGATGGGAGAGGGGTGCGGGATCGTCTGTCTCGAGGCCGGAGATCTCGCCCGTGAACGCGGGGCTGCACCCTATGCCGAGGTGACGGGATGGGGGCTGAGTTCATCCCCGGCGCCGCCGACCGGCTGGCCCGAAGAGCCGCGCGGCTTCATCCTGGCCCTGGAGAGGGCCCTGCGGATGGCGGGCGTCACACCGCAGGAGATCGATTGCATTCAGGCGGCGGGAAACGGCGGTTGCAACCCCGACGCCCTGGAGGCCGAGGCGTACGGACAGGATCTTCGGCGGCGGCAGTTCCAAACCTCTGATCACGTCAATCAAGGGGGCGACAGGGGAGATCTTCGCCTCCGGCGGGATCCGGGCGGCCGCCCTGGCCCTTTCCCTCCGGGAGGGGATCATCCCTCCCACCGTGGGCCTGACCACGCCCCTGTGTCCCCTTGCCGTTCGTCATCGGGGAGTCCCAACATAGGTCCTTGACCTATGGATTGCTGAGCGGGATCTCCTTCGGCGGGACCTATGCCTGTTTGGTGATGAAGCGTCTATGAACCGATTTTTGGTGATGCAAAGCTTCCTGTAAGGGTTAGGCTGAAATATTTCCATAATATGATAGATTTTAAATGGAAATCGTGATAGTAAATTCCGAAATATGTAAAGGCAGTTGAATAAGTTCCATCCCGTATAACCATACTGGAGGGAAACATGGACTCGCTGACAAAACCCCGTTTCTTAAAAGGAGCGGGGTTTTATGCTTTGGGTGATCAAGATGATAATACTGCGGGAGTACGTCTGTTATATCCGATTTTGGGTCGTCTTATACAGTCTGTATAAGATGACGATTTTAAACCGTGATATTATATATTTACAATGATTACAATTGCCTGCATTACAATCTATGATCGGGATACACAAACTGTGTGTTTAAGTCACATCGAAAAATCTTGAACAAAGTCTTTGTTTTTGGGGCTGGTGCATCTAAGGATGCGGGAGGACCATTGATCCGTGACTTCATGTTCAATGGGATGGGTTATCTCTGTAATCAGGACATTTACGACGACATCAGCCTCTCAAGTTTCAAAAAGGTTTTTGAACTGGTTGATCTGCTCTATGGCACCTCATTCATAGCGGAACTCGATCAAGCAACAAAACAGAGGCTATGCCACATAGACAGCGTGGGAAAATTGCTGGACATCTCGGTCGAAGATCTCCTGAGTTATATTGATTTGGGGATATCTCAGACAAGCGATTCAGAGCCCCACAAGCTGGACTATCCCGCATACAAGAAAGCGATCGACGATTTCATCTTCGAGACGATACAGTTGGAAACCACCCATAGTGACGCATACTCGAAAAATCCTGATGGGACCACTGATCACCGTCGCAACCTCTATGACATGTTGGTCGACTATAGCCTGGACCTTTCGGACCGAAATTCATTCATCACCTTCAACTATGACTTACTACTCGATAAAGCGGTTTCCATTAATGACCGCGGCTTATTGGGAGACTATGCGGTTCCATTCGTCAGTGTGTCCCACTTCGATGGCTATAATAGGATTCTACGAGAAGAGCGTTTGCCAATAGATGTCGATATACTCAAACTGCATGGATCCTTGAATTGGGCGGTATGCAACCAATGCAATTCTCCGCATCTTGCTTACTACTATCGATATAAGCGGCTCCCTCAGGAGCACTGCAGCCTTTGCCAAGGACTACTCGCACCCGTTCTCGTCCCGCCTACCTATCGTAAGGACATTGGAAGATATTCTTTCCTGGCCAAGGTATGGGAGAAGGCTGAAGAGATGATCCGTGAAGCCGATGAGATCACGGTTGTGGGTTATTCTTTCCCCGATGCCGATGTCGAGGCAAAGTGGCTATTCAAGAGGGCACTCCTTGGTCGTGGAAACCGCCCTAGGCTCGTTCTGGTAGAACCTGCTTCTGCAGTTCGGTCAAAAGTTCGTGCGATTTTCCTTGATACAGTTGAAAGCTGTGTCGAGTATGAGAATTTTATGGAGTACTGCAAAGAGACCGGGTGCTATAGAAAGAAATAACGAGAAGACGCTAACATGCGGCTGCACGAGGACCGCTCGTTACACTCTCGGCCTGTGAACCGCGGTACCGTTATAGGAGAAAAAATGTTGAAAAAATTATCTCTATCATATTTATAGCATCCCTACTCTTTGGTTGCTCTGATTTGAATAATATAGAATCACCTCGCAAGAGCTTAAAGAAAGTGGATAAATTTGTTTTTGCAGAAGGTCGTTGGAAAGCTCTTCCAGGAACAAATGCTAGAATCATTTCAATAACTTCACATCAATAACTTGCGACCGTAACAGTAAGACTTGTAAAGAAATTATATCATACGTCTATGCTCCAAAAGAAAGCCGAATTCATGAAAATTCATTACTTTACAGTGACAATTTTACTTACCAAATAACCGATTGGACTAATGATGTAATCAAAGCAAAATGGGACGCTCCAGTCGCAGTATGAAATTACAATCTCATTAAAAGATAACTTTGCAGAAAAAAGTTATCGTGAAACAAAAGCAAGAGGTAGCGAATCTTCCAATCCTGATATTTATGGTAAATGGGTGCTTGAATAAGAACCTATTGTCATTTTCGGTCAACCGGACCGCCTGCAAGCCGCGATTGTCCTACCAATAGGGGACGTGTTTCAATAATATCCAATTTAGTTTTTATTGCTTTCCGTACCCAAAATAGGTACATTCGTACCCAAAACGTGTACGAATGTTTGAGTTATGGGAAAGATAACACTGAACGATCAGCTAACGGAAACGCTTCTCGGTAAGACCAGACGGTCCATATTGTCGGTGCTTTATGGCCATGCCGATGAAACGTTCTATGTGCGTCAGCTCGTTCTGGCAGGATAAAAGAAGGAGTTTGTCATGTTACGAGAGTTCAAAATAGTCGTGGAAAAGCACGAGGACGGATACGTCGCATATCCGCTTGGTTTGAAAGGTGTGATCGTCGGCCAAGGGGATTCTTACGAGGAGGCTCTATCCGATGTTAAGTCCGCCATCAGGTTTCATCTCGAAACTTTTGGCGACAAGGTCTTTCAAACCGATCAGCCGGTCATTGAAGCCTTTGTGGCTGAAGCAAGGATTACTATGTAATGGACGGCTTTCCCTCTGACGCCCCCGTTCGGAAGGTGATTCAAATCTTTATCCGGTTGGGTTTTCGTGTGGTTCGGGAAGGGAATCACATTTCCATGGTCAGAGAAAATCCTGACGGCACGAGTACGCCTCTAACCATGCCCAATCACCGTTCAATCAAACGTTCGACTCTGAGAACAATTCTCACGCAGGCAGGAATATCAAGGGATGATTTTCTCAAAGCATATCAAGAGGAAAAGTAATGAATATCGGTGAATGGGTTTTCAAGCGGGCGGCGGTCTATCCGGACGGCCTTTTCCTGACGGAGGAGGGCGAGCGGACCTTCACGAACCGTGAGTTCAACAAGCGGGTGAACCGGATGGCCCATGCCTTGGAGAGCTGGGGGGTCGTCAGGGGCGAACGGGTGGCCGTTCTTATGACCAATGCCTCCGAGTTCCTGGAAATCTTTTTTGCCTGCGCCAAGACGGGGGCGATCATGACGCCCGTCAACGTCCGCCTGGCCGCGCCGGAGATGATCTATATCCTCCGGGACTGCGCCCCCCGGGTCCTCGTCTATTCCGCGGACTTTACCGCCCGGGTCGAGGAGATGAGGGCTTCCCTGCCGGGGATCGCGCATTACTTCCGGCACGGCGGCGTCGCTGCCGGGGGGGATCCAACTCTGGCCGGTGCGGTTGCGTCGTTTCCCGATTCGGAACCGATCCCTCGGGAAGAGGTCACCCTGTCCGATCCCCTGTTCATCATGTACACCTCCGGGACGACCGGGGACCCCAAAGGGGCGGTCCTCACGCACGGGAACGTCCTGTTCGGTTCGATCAACACGGTCGTGGGCTGCGGGATCAACCGCTCCTACAAGTCCCTGGTCGTGGCCCCCCTGTTCCATATCGGCGCCCTGGGCGCCGCGGCCCTCCCGGTCCTCTATGCCGGCGGATCCCTGTACCTCAAGGGATTCTACAATGCCTCCGAAGTGGTCGGTCTGATCTGCCGGGAGAAGATCAACTACATGTTCGCCGTGCCGGTCATGTTCCAGCTGCTGACCCAGACCGAGGAATGGGAGCAGGCGGATTTCTCCCACGTCCATTTCTTCATCGCCGGCGGCGCCCCCATGCCCCTGCCGGTCATCCGGAAGTACCAGCAGGACAAGGGGATCTATTTCGCCCAGGGGTACGGCCTGACGGAGACCTTCCGCCTCACCTCCCTGGACCTCGAGGACTCGATCCGGAAGGCCGGATCCGTCGGCAAGGAGGTCCTGCACGTCCTCCTGCGGATCGTGGACGACGAGGGACCGGGATGTGGCGCCGGGCGAAGCCGGGGAGATCATCGTCAAAGGACCCAACGTGTTTGCCGGATACTGGAACAAGCCTGCGGAGACGGCGGAGGCGATGAAGGGGGGATGGTTCCACACGGGGGATATGGGGCAGCGGGATGAAGAGGGGTTCATCTCCATCGTGGGCCGAAAGGTGGAGATGATCATCAGTTCCGGGGAAAACATCTACCCGGCCGAGGTGGAAAGGGTGATTCAGGCCCTGCCCGAGGTCCGGGAGGCGGCCGCCATCGGGATGCCGGACCGGAAGAAAGGGGAGGTCGTGGCGGCCTTCGTCATGCTCAAGGAGGGGGCCGAACTCTCCGAAGAGGCGCTGCTTGCGGCCGTCAAGGACCGGATCGCCGGTTTCAAGCTTCCCAAGAAGGTGATCTTTGTCAAGGACTTTCCCCGCAATTCCATCGGCAAGATCCTGAAGAAGGATCTCAAGGAACAATTGTCGTGAACCATCGAAAACAGAGTCGGGAGGAGAGGGCATGAGTGAACAGCAGATCGCCATCGTCACGGGCGGCAGCCGCGGGATCGGTCGGGCCATTGCCGTTGAGCTGGCCTCGCATGGATATGAGGTGATGATCACGTACAAAGCCAACGATGAGGCGGCGGCGGAAACGCTGCGGCTGATCCGGGAGGCGGGCGGCAGCGGAGAGGCCCTCAAGTTCGATGTGGGAAACGCCGACGAGACGGAAGTCAAACTTACCGAACTCCTTGCCCGTCTGGAACGGATCGACGTCCTGGTCAACAACGCCGGGGTCACGGCGGACGGCCTTTTCATGATGATGCCCCGGGAGGACTGGAACACCGTCATCAATACGACGCTCAACGGGTTCTACAATATGACCAAACCGATCCTGCGAAAAATGATGCGGAAGAAACGCGGCTCGATCGTGTCGCTGTCATCCGTTTCCGCCCTGGTCGGGAACCGGGGACAGGCAAATTATGCCGCGGCCAAGTCCGGGCTTATCGCCGCAAGCCGGGTCCTGGCCGCGGAGGTGGCAAGGCTCGGGGTCCGGGTGAATGTGGTCGCGCCGGGGCTGATCGAAACGGACATGACCAGCGGACTCCCGATGGAAAACATCAAGCAGATGATTCCGATGGCACGAATCGGCCGGCCCGAAGAAGTGGCGAAAGTGGTCCGATTTCTCTGCTCCGACGACGCCTCCTACATCACCGGTCAAGTCATCTCCGTCAACGGGGGGATGTTTTGAAAAAGGGGGATCCTGTGTTCGGTCTTAAGCGCTCGGGAGTCCGTTTTTTCGGCCTGATCCTCTGTTTGCCCTTTCTCCTGGCCTGGTCGGACAGCTGGGAAGGGATCCGTGAGGCCTCCCGGAGGATCACCTCGCTCGAGGCCCGGTTCGTCCAGAAAAAAACGCTGCCCATCCTGGCGAAGCCTTTTGTCTCTCAAGGACGGTTCTTTTACCAGCCCCCCGCGCAGCTCAGGTGGGAATATGACAGTCCCGTCCGGAGCGTATTGATCATGAACGGGGACGCGGTGAAGCGCTATCTCAAGGACCAGGATAAGTGGCGCGAGGATGCCGGCGCCGCCCTGCCCGCGATGCGGTTGGTCATGGAGGACATCATGAACTGGCAGCAGGGCCGGTTTGACGCCAATCCCCAATTCCAGGCGTCGCTGGTGAAGGGGCCGGAGCCAAAGATACTCCTCGTTCCCAAAGAGGCCTCCTGGCGTAAAATGATCCAGCGGATTGAACTCACCCTCTCTTCGGAGCAGGCCGGCGTCATGAAAAGCGTGCGGGTGGTGGAAGACGAGCGCACGGACACCCTTTTGGAATTCAGCCAGGTCCGGCTCAATCGCCCCCTGCCGTCCTCCCTCTTCGTGAACGTGGAATGAACGAGACCATCCGCCGCCTCATCCCGATCCTCCTTGTCACCCTGGCCCTGAGCGCCTGCGCCTCGGTCCCGATCCTGAAGCCCCTCGACCCGGCCCTGAAAACCGCGGTGGAGGAGGGATGCCGGCGGCCCTTCCTGTTTTCGAAATACCGTCTCGTCCATGCCCTGGAGACGGTCCTGCCCGACGGAAAAAAAGAGACGGCCATCGGGATCGTGGTGGCCGATCCCCGGACCCGAAGATTGCAGATGGCGCTCATGACCCTCGAAGGTTTCGTCCTGTTCGCTGCGGAAAGCGGCGAGACGCTGGTCGTCAACCGGGCGGTGCCGCCCTTCGATTCCCCGGGCTTTTCCAAACGGATGGAGGAGGATATCCGTCTGGCGTTTTTCTTGCCCGCGTGAGGAGCCCCTTGCCTGGGGCCGGGGGGAGGGGGGCGAGACGGTCTGCCGCTTCGGACGCCCCGACGGAGGATTTGTGGACGTCTCCACGGCCGGCAGCGGCATTGTTGAAATTCGTCTTTACGGGGAGGGAGGGGGGCTCCGGAAAAGGGTTGCTATTCCCTCCTTCAATCGTGACGGCTTGGCGGAACGGATCGAGATCCGCAGCGATGCCTGGCCGTCGTATACGCTGCACTTGCGACTGATCGAGGGTGAAGCGATCGCGCCGGAGAAGGGTCCTTCCCCTTAATATTCCCTGGTCAGTTTGTCGAGCTCGGCGAGGGAAAATACCGGCCCGTCCTTGCAGACGTATTTGTCCCCGACGTTGCACCGGCCGCATTTCCCGATGCCGCACTTCATCCGCATCTCCAGCGAGGTGAAGATGTTCTCCTTGGAAAAGCCGAGATCGAAGAAGACGGGCAGGGTAAAGCGGATCATGATCGGGGGGCCGCAGATGACCGTCACCGTGTTGTCGGGACTGGGGGCGACCTCGCGGCACACCGTGGGGACAAAGCCCTCCCGGCCCTTCCAGGTCTCATCGCCCTTGTCCACCGTCACGTGCATCCGGATGTCATCCCTTTTTTCCCAGGCCGCCAGCTCTTCCTTGTAACAGAGAAGCCCCGGCGTTCTCGCGCCGTAGATGACGCTGATATCGCCGAAACGCCCCCGGTTGTCCTCGTGAAGCATGTAATGGATCAGGGAGCGCAGCGTGGTAAAGGCGAAGCCGCCGCCGACGACCACCACGTTCTTGCCTTCCAGGTATTCGATGGGCCAGGCATTTCCCAGGGGGCCCCTGACGCCTATTTTGGCGCCCTCTCCGAGATCGTGAAGGGCTGAGGTGACGATGCCGCCGACGAGGGTTCCCGCCCGCTGAACGGTGAATTCGATGTAGCCGGGCTGGGTGGGGGAAGAGGCGATGCCGATGGGGCTTTCGCCCTTTCCGAGGATCGACAGTTCGGCAAATTGTCCCGGCATATAGGTGAATCCCGCTTCGTCGTCCTTGTTGACAAAAACCAACCGGAAGGTCTTGATGTCCTTCGTGTCGACCTCCGTCACAATCTTTACGACCTCGACCGGCATGGGGATATAGGGGTTCTGCATCATCATTCCTCGAATAGATTTTAAAAGGTCACTTCGACCGGAAACAAAAAAGACGCTCCTACAGCTGCGCCGCGTCCTCCACGATCGAGAAGATATCGATATTCACCGGGCAGGAGCGGGTGCAGCGCCCGCATCCCACGCAGGAGATGCATCCGTACTTCGTCACGTGATAGGAATACTTATGGCATGCCTTCTGGCGGTATCTCTGGAAGATTTTCGGCCGCGGGTTATGGCCGCTCGCCTCCAGGGTAAAATCCGTGAACATGCAGGCGTCCCAGAACCGCCTCCTTGCCCCTTCCCGGAAAAGGGTTTCATCGTTGATATCGAAACAATAGCAGGTGGGGCAGACGAAGGTGCAGACCCCGCAGCTGATGCAGGCCGATGTCTTCTCTTCCCAGAACTCCTTTTTCTCGAAGATCCGCACCAGTTTTTCGGCGATGGCGACGTCTTCGATCTTAGCGAAACGGGTCTTGACGTCGCGGCCCTTGCGGATCGCCTCGGCGTAAAAGGCCTCGTCCTGCTCCGAGCCCATCTCCAGCACCGCCAGCTCCTTCAGAAGGCCCTCTCCCTTCTCCGTAACGCCCTTCAGGAGGAGTTCCCCGTCCTTCCTGATCATGAAGATGTCGCTGCCATCGGTATCGGCGGCATGGATGCCGAGCGTGTTGTAGAAATCGGCCGGATCGGGCGGCGTCGCCGGATCGAAGGCGTAGCCGACGACGACCGTTTTCGTCGCGCTTGTCCTTCCAGTACGGGTCGATGATTCCGGCCCCCAGGAAGTGCCTGTCCATGATCTCGAAGCTCTTGGCGTCACAGGGCCTCACCCCCAGGATCACCGACGGCGCTGCGTCGACGGGCACGATCTCGCCCTGGGCCTCGTCCTTAATAAGCGTGTAACGGATCATCTCCTCCGACTGGGGGAAAAAAACGAACTTGGGGCTCATGGCCGTATTGTAAAAATCCAAAGTCACATCGGCCGGCTGCCGGATCTTTTGGAAATCGACGGCCTTCTCACCCTTCACGGGCGCATAGAGCGGCCCCCTCTTCATGAGCGCCGATACCAAATCCCCCAACTTTTCAAGGGCTATCTTCTTGAACACGACTTTCTCCTTCCCGCAGTGATCAACGTTTCCGCGATCCTCTCCGATTCGATCGCGGCAGCGCTACTTGAGCATCTCGTCCGAATCCTGATTTCCGTAATTGACCATGACCGGTTTGTCCTCAATTTTCATACCGGCGGCCTGTTTGAACATCGTCTCGCACTCCTTGGCCAGTTTCTTGTGGAAGAGGTAGAGAGGGATGTCCACGGGACAGGCGCGGGAACATTCGCCGCAATCGATGCACCTCCCCGCCAGATGGTAAAACCGCGTCAGATGGTACATCAGATGACCGTCGGCCGTGGGTGATTTGTCGGTCCAGCGGGGCCGCGATGCATCCATGAAGCAGGGGTCGCAGTAGCACATGGGGCAGGCCTTGCGGCAGGCGAAGCAGCGGATGCACTTGCTGAATTCCTTTTTCCAGAAGGCCCAGCGGGCGTCCTGATCCATCGCCTCAAGCTCGGCCAGGCAATCATAGGGAGAACCGCCCCCGATACCGTGGATCTCGTCGCCCAGGAGAATATCGTAAATCACGGGATTGGCCATGTTGCAGGTGGTCTTCTGGTCGATGGTCTCGCCGGTCTTCGGGTCCTTCATGCCGATAACGGGAATTCCGAGAATCACCAAGTCCTCCCTCCGGAGCTTTTCCTCCTGGATCAGCTGCACCACGGCCCGGCTGTCGGCGGCCTTCACGGCGACGGCAATCCTGGTCTTGGGAGGATACTTGGGCAGGTACCTGGCCAGGTTGTACGTGCAGTATTCGTTGAAGATCAGGTTGTCGGCCTCCTCCGCTTTTCGTGCGGCGTAGGGCATGGGGTGGTTTTCATCGTATCCCCGGCCGTAGGCAAGAACGACGGAGACCTCGCCGCTTTCCAGCAATCGCTTCGCTTCCCTCCTGAGATTCTCCTCGATCTGTTTCATGGCGGTCATAGGCGCTCACTCTCATCCTTCTTGATCCTGAATGTGTTCTGCGGCCCCAGCGCTTTGAGGTCGTTCGTGAACTCTTCCACCACCTCGGCGTATTTCTTCCCCTCCGAGGCGGAGATCCACTCGACCCGGAACCGCTTCGGGTCCATGCCGGCAAATTCCAGAATCTGCTTGGTGATCGCCAGTTTTCTCCGGGCATACAGATTCCCCGTTCCGTAATGGCAGTCCCCGGGATGACAGCCGCCCACGAGCACGCCGTCGGCGCCGAGCTGAAAGGCCCTGATGATGAAAGAGGGGTTGATCCGGCTGGAACACATCACCCGCACGGTTCTGACGTTCTGGGGATACTTGAGCCGGGTGGTGCCGGCAAGGTCGGCGCCCGTATAGGTGCACCAGTTGCAGGCGATGCCCATGATTTTAGGTTCAAAGTCCATTCCTCTCTCCTTTGATCAAAATTCCATCAAACCTTCCATTTCGGCCATGACCTGGTCGTTGGTGAAGTGGCGGGTGAAAATCGCCGACGACGGGACAGCCGGCCGCGCACAGGCCGCAGCCCTTGCAGAGGGCCTCGTTGATCTCGGATACATTCTTTTCCGCGTTGAACGCGGGCGCGCCGTAGGGGCAGACGGTCACGCAGTTGTGGCAACCGCTGCAGGCGGCCGGATTCACGATGGCCGTCGCCGCTTCCAGTTCCAACCGGTCTTTGACGACGATCGTCAGGGCCTCGGCGGCCGCGCCGGTCCCCTGGGCCACGGAATCGGGGATGTCCTTGGGACCCTGGCAGGCCCCGGCGATGAAGACGCCTTCCGTCATGGTGGAAAGCGGGGCCAATTTCGGGTGCCTCTCCATGAAAAATCCGTACTTGTCGGTGCTGAGGTTTAAAAGACGGGCCATCTCCTTGGCGTCCGCCCTCGGCTTCATGGCCGGGGAGAGGACCACCATATCGACGGGGATCTTGACGAAACGGCCCATGAGGGTATCGTCCACTTCCACGATCAGCTTTCCCGCGAAATCGGGATTGTCCGATTTGTCCGTGACCCGGGCCGCCTTGCCCCGGATGAATTTCACATCCTCTTCGACGAGCCGGTTATAGAACTCCTCGTAGCCCTTGCCCGGCGCCCTCATGTCGATATAGAGCTGGTAGACGTCCCCGTGGGTTTTTTCCTTCAGGAGATGGGCGAATTTCAGGGAATACATGCAGCACACCCGGCTGCAGTATTCATGGTGGTTCTTGTCGCGGCTCCCGATGCAATGGAGGATCGCGATGCTCTGCGGCTCCTTGCCGTCCCGCATGACCACCTTGCCGCCCGTGGGACCCGCGGAATTGAAAAGCCTCTCGATTTCCAGGGCGTGATAGACGCCGGGCAATTTGCCGTAGCCGTACTGGAGAAGGGGTTTCGTATCCATGAGATCGTAGCCGGTGGCCACGATGATGGCGCCCACTTTGATTTCTTTAAACGTGTCCTGCTGTTCGAAGGCGATGGCGTCCTGGCCGCATGCCTTCTCGCAGAGCCGGCACTTGCCCTTCTGGAAGTAGGTGCAGGCGTCGCGGTCGATGACGGGCTTCTGGGGAACGGCCTGCGGGAAGGGGATATAGATGGCCTTCCTCTTGACCAGCCCCTCGTCCCATTCGGAAACGCCCTTTCCCGGGACACTTTTCCGTACAGGCGAGGCAGGCGTTGCACTTGTCATGGTCCACGTAGCGGGCCTTCTGCCTGATCTTCACGTCAAAATTCCCCACGAAACCCTTGACCTCTTCGACCTCGCAATAGGTCAGCAGTTCGATGCGGGGATTCTGGAGGACCGCATCCATCTTGGGCGTCAGGATGCAGGCCGAGCAGTCCAGGGTGGGGAAGGTCTTGTCGAACTGCGCCATGTGGCCGCCGATCGTGGAATTCCGCTCGACGAGAGTAGACCTTCTTCCCGGTCTCGGCCAATTCCAGGGCGGCCTGGATGCCGGCGATGCCGCCGCCGACCACCATCACGTCGGGATTCACGTCGATGAAGCGGGGGGTCAAGGGCTGGAGGAGCCGCGCCCGGTAGACGGCGCCGTTGATCAGGGCCTTTGCCTTGGCGGTCGCCTCGTCCTCGCTGTCCGTCACCCAGGCGTCCTGCTCGCGGACGTTGACGATCGAGAGGAGGTACTGGTTCAGGCCGGCGTTTTCGATGACCTTGCGAAAGGTCTTCTCGTGCATCAGCGGCGAACAGGCGGCCACGATGACCCTGTCGAGATTGTGTTTCCTGATGTCGTTCTGGATCAGTTCCTGCCCCGGCGTGGAGCACATGAACTTATAGTCCGCGGCCACGACCACATCGGGCAGCGTCGCGGCAAACTCGGCCAGTTCGCTGACCCGGACGGTCTTGGCGATGTTCAAACCACAGTGACAGACAAAAACACCGATCCTGCTCATAAAAGCTCCTTATCCCTCAAGGCTCCGGCACACAAGCGCCGTCCATTCCTTTATCCGAATCCGGTCGTCCGCACCCCTCAAGGCTCTCGCAAACAAGTTCCGTCACATCCTTGATCTTGATCCGGTTGTCCGCATTCAAGGTGCGAACGCTGTCCTCCAGCATGGCGATGCAGTAGGGGCAGGAGGTGGCCAGCACCGTCGCACCCGTACTCAGCGCCTCCTCCACCCGGAGGTCGCTCAGACGCTCCCCTTTGGCCCGCTCCATCCAGAGTCCGCCGCCTCCGCCGCCGCAGCACATGCTCTGCTCGCGGATCCGATCCATCTCGATAAGTTCCACGCCGGGAATGGCTTTCAGGATGTCCCGCGGCGCGTCATAGATGCCGCTGTGCCGGCCGAGGTAACAGGGATCGTGGTACGTCACCTTGAGGCCGCCCAGGTCTTTTTTAGGTACGATTTTTCCCGAGCGGATGAGATCGGCCATGAGGACGCTGAGGTGAATCACGTCAAGATCCTCCCCGTACTCCTGTTTGAAGGTCGCCAGGCAATGGGGGGAGATGGTCAGGATCTTTGGGGCGCCGCCGGCCTTGAAAATCCCCAGATTGTTCGTCTTGAAGCGTTCGAAGAGATTGAAATCGCCGACTTTTCTGACGCTCTCCCCGCAGCACTGGGCATTCGTTCCGGGAAGCCCCCAGGTGAAGCCCGATTGATTGAGGATATCCGCCGACGCCCTGGCCACGAGCATATTTCTCGGGTCGTAACAGACGGTGCAGCAGGTCCAGTAGAGATAGTCCATCCCTTCGGCATAGAGGGGATACTGTCCCTTTCGCCCAGTCGTTGCGCTTTTCGACATCGCCGGACCAGGGATTCCCCCTTGCCGCGAGACTCCCGACGAAGGCCCGCAGGCTCGTGGGGAGCATCCCCCCTTCGGAATACATGTTTCGGATCGACTTCACCAGGTCGATGATTTCCACCCCTCTCGGGCATCGGTCCACGCAGAACTTGCAGGTGGTGCAACCCCACATCAGATCTTCGATCCCGTCATAGCCGAACTGGCTCAGCCGGATGAGTTTACGGATCTGAAACTCCGTGATCGGCGCCCAGGGACAGGTCCCCGTACAGGTCCCGCACTGGTAACATTTTTTCAATGCCTCGCCGCCCGCCTCTACAATGGCCTGCGACATCTCAAGGTAGGGTGTGATTGCCGTCGACATGGTCTTATATTTCTCCTATTGCTTCAAAACGTGGAAGAATCCCAAGCGCCCCGTTGTTCCGGCACATGTCGTTCACCACCATTTATATCGCATAATGTCTCGGGGATGTTTCCCTCAATGCCTGTCGGACACCGATAAAACGGAGATATGGTTTTGGATAGGATGTTGATTCCGGTAGTACAACAGATCCAAGGGAAGAGGGAAGTCCTATGGCTGAAGGTCTGAAGATCCATTGCTGGAGGAGGGAGTAGTACCACATTCATAGTCGGCAACTCGCTTAGCCCGTTCAGAATCCCCAGCGATCGGTCGCGGGGGTGTTCAGTTCACGGTATATGTTATGGCTCCCTCTGCCGCGCTCTATACACAATCAATTTCCGAGTGTCAAGACTCTCTTCTTGCTGGAGTTTCCTGAGTTTTGTTTTCAGGATTCAATCATCGCAGAAGTTGAAACAGAGCTGAAAGTCCGGTTTTTTGTTTTTCGGGAGCGATCTGATGCCTGTTTTATCAGGAGGACAAGACCACAGTTTCCTATAACGCTCTGCCGGTAAAGCTTCCGGGACGTAAACATCCACTGTTTCTTGTCGTGGTGAAGGGATTCGGGAAAATGCCCATGATGCTGCGCCTGAAAAGCCCGATCTCCGAGGTCTTCAAACGCTCTCCTATAAAACCATAGCACTGTCGCAATATCTTACAAAGTGCAAACGATACAAAAACACGCTATAATCATTATATAATTTACGTTAAACCGCCCATTCACCTCCAAGAACTGTCGGATTTCTATAAAAGTATTCTGCCAACAGCTTATCAATATAATAATGTCTGTAAATCAAAATGCTTACGGAAGTGGTCCGGGTTTTGCCTACGTCAAAGGCGACTAAAAGGTGAGATAAAAATCGCAATGGGAGGGCGACATAACGCTGCTATGAAGACAATTTTACTTCCGCCACCAAAAAGTAAATTCTTATCAGTCGCGGAAAGATATCACTTGACAGCAAAATCCGCCTCACTATATGTTTGGACGCCGAAAGCACTTTTAGTGCGCTACTCGACTCAAATCGCGATAGCGCTCGATGAGTAAATTTCATCTTAGTGCCATACTATGGAGACGGCATGTCAGAAACAATTCTTGATTACCAGCGATCGCGACAGGTGCCGGTTGTATCGCGCGTCGATGTTACGGTAGTCGGCGGCGGACCGGCAGGCGTTTGCGCTGCCGTTGCTGCGGCTCGCCAGGGTGCTTCGGTTGCGCTGCTCGAACGCTATCCATACCTTGGCGGTCTGGCGTCCGGCGGCATGGTGCTCGTGTTGAAAGACATGTGCATCGGACCCCGATATCACCGTGCGCGGGTTGTGCGGCGAGTACATCAAGCACCTGCAGAAGCTCGGGCTCGCAGTCGTGCCTCCACGTGAGGACTGGGGCCGCGACCCGGCAAGCTACCGCAGGTGGGCCACCTGGAACGTCCTAGAGCTGCATTCGCCTTACAAGCCGCGACCGGTCTGCTATGCAGCGGCCTTCGACCCGGATGGATGGAAGCGTGTGTCCAATGACCTCGTGCGCGAGGCCAAGGTGGAGCTTCGTCTGCACAGTTGGTTCTCGCATGCCGTGGTCGAGGGAGGCAGGGTCGAGGCTGTGGTATGTGAGACAAAGGCCGGCCCACAGGCTGTTGCGGCCACGGTGGTAATCGATGCCTCCGGGGACCTTGACGTCGCAGCCTCGGCCGGGGCCTCATTCATCCATGAAGATTACCTCGTCACTACGGTGTTCCGTCTCGGCGGCGTCGATGTCGATACCGCCGAGCGCTTCCGCTTCGAAGAGTCGGAGGAGTGCAGGCGCATCGACACCGAGGCAAAGCGCGTCATCGGAGGTACCTGGGATCAGTGGTGGCTCCGTACACCGCTTGCCCCGGGATTGTGTGGTGCAACTGTCCGCACATGGCGGGCTACGACGGCCTGAGCGTCGAGCATACGACTCGTGCTGATTTCGCTGGCCGCGATCGCATCGCGCAACTGCTCGAATATGCCCGGGCCAGTGTGCCGGGCTTTGAGAATGCCTTCATTGTGGATGTAGCGCCGCAACTCGGTGTCCGGGTAACCCGGCTGCTGCAGGTTAGGTATTCGTTACGAGGGAGGACATCCTTTCCCGACGTTACTTTGACGATTCGGTGACTCGCGGACGCGACTACTACACACCCTACCGGGCGCTCATCCCAAAGGAAACATCCAATCTGCTGGTGGCCGGCCGGCACTATTCGGCCACCCCGACAGCTCAGAAAATCTCGCGCGAGATCCCTCCGTGCATGGCTATGGGTGAGGCGGCAGGTGTCGCCGCAGCTACGATGGCAGCCGACTGCGGAGGAAGGTGCGTAACGTAGATGTCGGAGAACTCCGCGCACGGCTGAAGGCCCAGTCCCACGACCCCGGCGACCGTCCACTCGATGACGACCATGCGATCCGGGAAGACAACACCGTATTTACCGTCCAGGGCACGGACTAGACCCGGGCCGAACCGACTCGGCGTGGCGGCTGAACTTCGAAGAGGAATGCGATCATGAAAAAGAAACAAGCCCAAGGTGATCCGGGCTGCAAGGCGGCATGACCAACGCGCTGTCGTTCATAGTGGACATGCCGAGCAGAAGATGCAGCCCCACAACCGTTATCAGGCGAGGGAGGTGATCAGCAAGAATATAAAGAGATTTGCGTGCAGTACGCTGATCATCAGCTTGATGGTGTTCGGGGCCGGCGCCGTTTTTGCGCAGGGGTATCCGACAAAGCCTATAATGATCGTGCCGTATCCGGCTGGCGGCCAGACCGATGTGCTGGCGCGCATGACCGCCCAGAAGCTCTCCGATGAACTGGGAAAACCGGTCGTCGTAGAGAACCGCCCCGGAGCCAGCGGTATGCTTGGATCCCAGGCGGTGTCGACTTCGGCCCCCGACGGTTACACGTTGCTCTTCAGCGGGAGCGGAGCTTTTTGTTTCGGCCATCTGATGGCAAAGAAGCCCCTTTACGATCCCGTTCGCAATTTCACCGCGCTCTCCTTGGTGAGTTATTCTCCGATGATGATCGTTGTGAACCCGACCTACGTCAAGGCAACGTCTGTGAAAGAGCTCATCGCGCTTGCCAAGGAAAAGCCTGGCAAGCTCGATTACGGATCATTTCGGCACCGGCAGTGGGGCACGTCGCCGGCGAGCTCCTGAAGACGATGGCGAATATCGATATCACCCACGTGCCTTACAAAGGGGATGCTCCCGCGCTTGTGGCCCTGCTCGGTGGAGAGATCGATTTCATGTTCGCACCCATCATCACCGGTCTGCCTCATGTGAAATCCGGCCGCCTTAAAGCGATCGCCGTATCGAAGGGGACAAAATCCTCCATAGTGCCGGATTTGCCCACAGTGGCCCAGACCCTGCCTGATTTTGAAGCGGTGTCGTGGATCGGTCTCTGGGGGCCTCCCGGAATGCCGAAGGAAATCGAGAAGCAGTTGAGCGGCTTGATGGTTAAAATGTTCAGCAATCCTGAGATGTTTACAAAATACGAGTCCGCCGGAGTGGAGCCCGTCGGTAGTGACGGCGCCAGTTTCGAAGCCCTCATAAAGAAGGAACTCGTCCGTTGGGAGCCGGTGATCAAGGCCGCGGGCCTGCTCCACACCCAGTGAGGTCATGAGGGATTAACGGCGACCCTTTTATCGTCAGATATTAACAGGTGCATCTATAATGACAAGAACATATTTGACAAAAGTATTAGGGATCGACGGAACCCGCTTGACGCTCGACGGGAAGCCATTCGACTGGCAGGGGTTGAGCTTCTTCAATGCGATCTACAATCCTGCGTTCAACCAAAGCGATAAAGAACGATTAACCCGTCTGAAGGATTACACAGAAAACGGAATCAGTGCGCTCAGGGTCTGGTGCCAGTGGAATTTCGGCCCGCCGCGCCAGTTGTGGGTGGACACCGCCCCTCAAAGCACCATGTATACCGATGCGGGAGACATCCGGGAAGACAGCTTTAAAAGCTTGCATCGTTGATTACGCTGGCAGACAATTTGGACATGGTCATCGAGGTGGTGCTTTTCTCCCATGAAAGTCAGCCGAACTTCCCGGTTGAAATTCTGGAAAAGGCTGTGGGGAAGATGGCTGAGAGACTCAAGCCTTATGGAAATATTCTCCTTGAGATATGGAATGCAGGACTCGACGGAAGTATTCCGCTTATTCAAAAGAATCAAGGAAGTGCATCCGGACCGGATAACGGCAAACTCGCCGGGCTTGCCCGGCGTACTGGGAGACAGACGAGCAAAACTACATGCTCGATGTACTCACTCCCCACACAATTCGGGGAAACGCAAAGAGGTGTTTTTACGAAGAAGCGGCTTCCCAAATCGAATATCTGCTGAAACGTTTCAAAAAGCCCGTAATCGATGATGAACCGGCGCGTACCGGCATCAAGGACTTCAGCGGGATTCCTGGATCCAAACCGGAACAGCACATTGAACAGATAAAATTGGTCAGGGCCATGGGTGCATACAGCACCTATCACCATGATATGTTCCAGAACGGATACGGCCACCCGGCTACCCCGCCGCAAGCGATACCCAATCCGT
>CAWBAL010000033.1:0-21254 GCA_963786695.1 uncultured Actinomycetota bacterium | reverse complement strand
TGCGTGGCGGCCGAAGGGATTCTCGCTTGCCGAAGTCCCAGGCCTTGCTGATGTCGGTGAGGAAGGGTCCGGGCATCAACGTGTTGACCCGAACGGTGGGCCCGAACGCCAGGGCGAGGCCCTCGGTCATCGCGTTGAGTCCGGCTTTCGATGCCGCATAGGGGATGAACGACGGATGCGGCCGCAGCGAGCCGTGGGTGCTGACGTTGATGATCACCCCGCCGCCGCCGGCCACCATCCGCTCACCCACGAGCGCCGACAGTCGGAACGGTCCTTTGAGGTTGAGGTTGACCACCGAGTCGAACAGCTTCTCGCTGACGTTGGTCAGCTTGTCGTAGGTGGGTGACATGCCGGCGTTGTTGACCAGGACGTCGACCTTGCCGAACCGGTCGTAGGCCGCCTCGACCAGACCGTCGAGCTCGTCCCACCGGCCGACGTGAACGCCGTACGGCATTGCGGTGCGGCCGGTTTCGGCCTCGATCTCGTTGGCGGTCTCCACGCAGGTCTCGTACTTGCGGCTGGCGACGATCACGTCGGCTCCGCACCGCGCCGCGGCGAAGGCAATCTCCCGGCCCAGGCCGCGGCTGCCGCCGGTGACCAGCACCACCCGGTCGGTCAGGTCGAAAAGATCGTCGGCGTAACCCATTTCAGGACTCCTCGCCCGACTGTGCCAGCCGGGCGGCAGTGCTGATCAGGTCGGGGACCATCGCCCCGAACGCCTCCTTGATCTTCGGGTCCGCCGCGCCGCCCTTGACCGCGGCGGCGTAGGTCTTCTCCAGCACGATGCCCAGCTTCCAGTTCGCCAGCACCAGGTAGTAGTGGATGTTCTCGGTGGACAGGCCGCTGACCTTCTCGTAGTGCGCCAGCAGTTCGCTGCGGGTCGGCATGCCCTCCATCGGCAGGTAGAAGCCCTGCTCCTTGGGATTCTCACCGTCGTAGCCCAGCAGCGCCCAGGCGACGTCGAGCAACGGGTCGCCGATCGTCGTCATCTCCCAGTCGACGATCGCGGCCAGCCGGGCCGGCGCCCCGTGGGCGTACATGACGTTGGCGAACTGGTAGTCGCCGTGCATGATTCCCGGGGTGAAGTGGGCGGGGCGGTTGCGCCGCAGCCAGTCCGAGGCCACGTCCAGCCCCGGCAGTTCGCGCACCTTGAACGAGTCGAGGAAGGACAGCCAGCGGTCCACCTGCCGGTCGTGGAAGCCGTCCGGCTTGCCGAAGCCCTCCAACCCCTGGGCTTTCCAGTCGAGTCGGCCCAGCTTCGCTGCGCCCTCGATGAGCTGGAAGGCCAGGCCGCGGCGCGCCTCGAGGTCGGTGTCGAACGGGGCTTCCCAGCCACCGTCCATCGGGCTCCAGCCGTCGATCTCCTTCATCAGGTAGAACGGCTTGCCCAGCACCTCGCCGGACTCGTCGGCGGCGACCAGTTCCGCGTGCGGGACGTCGGTGCCCTTGAGCGCCCGCTCGAGGCGGATCTCGCGCAGCAGCTCACTGAGGCGACGCTCGTCGGCGCGGGGTCCGGGCATCCGCAGGACCATGCCCTGGCCGCCGCGGTTGACCCGGTAGAGCATGTTCTGTGATCCGCCCTTGAGGACCTCGACCACCGGCAGCTCACCGGCACCCGGCGCGTCCTGGGTGTCCAGCCACCGGCCCAGGGTGGCGGTGTCCAGGTCGGCGGGGCTATCCGTTCTCGTCATGGAACTCCTCACTCTCCATTCGGAGAATAGCATTCTCCGGCGGCCGCGCCAGTAGTGTTCCCGAAATGGCAGGAGGACCGCTGGACGGGATCAAAGTTGTCGAGCTCGGGGTGTGGGTGGCCGGACCGGCGGCCGGCGGCATCATGGCCGACTGGGGCGCCGACGTCGTCAAGATCGAACCGCCCACCGGTGATCCCGGCCGGTCGTTCGGCCGGATGATCGGCCTCGACGACGGCTCGAGCCCGCCGTTCGAGATGGACAACCGCTCCAAACGCAGCATCGTGCTGGACCTCACCACCGACGGCGGACTGGCGACGGCGCGCCAATTGATCTCCGGCGCTGATGTTTTCATCACCAACGTCCGGCCCGACGCGCTGCGCCGACTCGATCTGGACTATCCGGCGTTAGCCGCGCTGAACCCGCGCCTGGTCTACGGACTGATCACCGGATACGGCGAGACAGGTCCCGACGCCAACCGCCCGGCCTACGACGTCGCCGCCTTCTGGGCTCGCTCCGGGGTGGCCGACCTGCTGACCAAGCCCGGCGACACCCCGCCGTTCCAGCGCGGCGGGATGGGCGATCACCTGACCGGGATGACGCTGGCGGCGGCGATCAACGCCGCACTGGTGGCCCGCGCACGCACCGGCGAGGGACAACTGGTCAGCACCTCGCTGTACCGGCAGGGCGCCTACACCGTCAGCTTCGACCTCAACACGTTCCTGCTGAGCGGACGGCCGATCGCGATCGGCCAGCGGGAGTCGATGGGCAACCCGTGTATGAACAACTACGTCGCGGCCGACGGGCGGCGGTTCTGGATCGTCGGACTGGAGGCCGACCGGCACTGGCCGCCGCTGTGCCGTGCCGTCGGGCACCCGGAGTGGTTGGCCGACAGCCGATTTGCGACCGCACGCGATCGCGCCAGGAACGCCGCCGAGCTCATCGCCACCCTCGACGGAATCTTCGCGAGTCGGACGCTGGACGAGTGGTCGGAGGTGTTCGCCGCGGAGCCCGAGCTGTTCTGGGCCCCGGTCAACTCGATGGAGGACGTGCTGGGCGACGAGCAGTTCTACGCCGCGGGCGGTCTGGTCGACGTTCCGGACGGTGACGGCGGGTCGCTGCCGATGGTCGCGACACCGGCGGATTTCCACGGCACACCATGGGCGCCGCGCTCGGCGGCCCCGAAGCTCGGCGAGCACACCGAGCAGATCCTGGCCGAACTGCTCACCGATCGGCGCTGAACATGCCGAGCCGGGCGTTGCGCGATCGGGTCATCGACCTCGAGGTCCCCGGCGACGATGTCGGACGCGGGCGCGCGTTGCGCAAGTCGACGCCACGGCGCGCGCTCGCCGAGTTGACTCCCGGGCCGCGCAGCGCCACCGAAATTCTCGTCGCGCAGAACGCCGATCGGATAGCCGAACTCGTTCCGCTGCGGTTCGCCCGGATGCTCACCGATCCGTTCTCGTTCTACCGCGGCTCGGCCGCCGTGATGGCCGCCGACCTCGCTGCCGGACCGTCGAGCGGGATCAAGGTGATCTGCTGCGGCGACGCGCACATCTCGAACTTCGGCATCTACGCGGCGCCGCATCGCGCTCTCGTGTTCGATCTCAACGACTTCGACGAAGCAGCCCTCGCGCCATGGGAATGGGACGTCAAGCGCCTGATCACCAGCGCCATCGTCGGCGGACGAGGAAACGGCTATGAACCGAAGGCGATTCGGGGCTTCGTCGAGGATGCTGCGACCGCCTACCGGGACGCCCTGAGGGAGATTCTTGGAGTTGAACGTGCTGGATCGCTACTACCTCCGATTCGAGCCGGCGCGCTATCGGGGCCAGTGCGGGCAAGAGCCTGCAGCCGCTGATCGACCGGTCCGTGCGGCGGGCACGGCAACGGACTTCGGCGCGGGTGTTCGAGCGCATCATGATGGTTGGACCCGGCGGCGAACTGCGACTACGGGAGGACCCGCCGCTGTTGCAGCACGTCGACGTCGAGGTGGAAACCCAACTGGTCGAGTCGCTGCGGGAGTACCTCACCACCGTGTCCGCTGACGTCGCATTGCTGCTGTCCCACTTCCGGGTCACCGATATCGCGCTGCGGGTCGTCGGGGTCGGCAGCGTGGGCACCCGGTGCTACCTGGCCATCCTCACCGGGCCCGACGGGACTCCGCTGGTGCTGCAGATCAAAGAGGCGACGAAGTCCGTACTCGAGGAGTACGGCGGTGTCGAGCAGCCACCGGTCATGCGCGACGCCATCGAGGCTTTGGGTCAGGGGGTGCGGGTCGTGGACGGTCAGCTCATTCTGCAGGCGATGTCCGACGTCTTCCTGGGCACGGCTCGCAAAGACGGCAGGGATTACTACGTGCGGCAGTTCCACGACATGAAGGGCACCATCGACACCGAAGGGATGTCGCCGGCCGCCTTCGGCGAGTACGTCTCGGCGTGCGCCGTGCTGCTTGCCCGGGCGCACGCCCAGAGCGCGAATGCGTCGATGCTGCACGGCTACGTCGGCGGGGGTGCCACGGTGCGCAGCGCCATCGTCGACTGGTCCTACGCCTACGCCGAGAAATCACTCGACGACTTCCACCAACTGCGCGCTGCGGCCAAGGCCGGCGAGATCGACGTCGCGAGCGTGCTAGGGGGTGACCTCGGCGGTCTGTGACTCCATGACGGTTTCCGACGGCGCAATACGTTCCCACAGCACCGCTCCCACGCACGCCGTCACGACCCATCCGGTGCCGATCACTCCGCACCACATCATCAACGCCATCGATACTCCGATGGGGCCGAAGCCCTCCCAGCCGTGAAGCAACGGCGGGAAGACGAGCCGGGCTGCGAGCGGGATGACGATTCCGTCGATCACCAGGCCGGCCAACCCGGCAAGCGCGAGATACTTTGGGCCCCTGCCGCCGTCGCGGACCAGGAGGACCGGAGTGAGTGACCAGAAGACCCAGACCGGTACCAGCGCCGCGGCGAACAGCAGCACCCGCATCGCACCGGTCGTATCGCCGGCCAAGGCGATCCGTTCGCGAAGCGCGATCGTGACCAGGTACAGCACGAACCACGTCACGCCCCGCAACAACCTGGTGCCGAGCCCGAATTGTTCACGGCGCCAAGCCTTCGCGAAAACTCCGGCGATCATGATCGACATCGGGATAGCCCCACACCAGAAAGCCTGCGACGCCGAGGAAAGTCCAGCTCGACTTCAGAGCCGACGAGTCGCCGAACGCTTCGCGAACGCGGTCATCCTGCGGGTGACGTAGCCCAAGCTCCTTGATGATGAGGGCACCCGGACTGTCGTCGGCAGCGAAGCCGGAGAAGTAACCGAAGCCCAGAATGATCAGGGGGATGACCGTAGTGAAGAGCTGAATCGAGATGAGGCCGCTCTGGGTGCTGCCGTCGATCTCTTTGAAACGGGCCAGGATTGCCGCGGCAGGTCGCTTCTCGCGCGCCTTCTCGAGCCGCCGGTAACGCTCTGCGAACCGGCGGTGGACGTCCTGCGGGCCATGCTTCTCGGCGTCGTTCATCAGTCCTCCCGTGCTGACTCCCGCAGCACGGTGTGTACGAAATCAAGCTTGTCCGCCACCGGCGTGCTGATCTCGAACGGATACAGCGGGTTCTTGCCCATCGCGGTGTTCACCCGGTTGAAGAACAGCGACATCCACTTCCAGTCGAACAGCAGCCGCTCGATCGGGGCGTCGGCGTAGGACTCCAGCGGCACGATGTCGCGCGGCCCGGTGAAGCGGACCCGGTCGACGTGAAGCACCATGCCCGCCTCGCGGGCGGTGTCGATGGTGTCGGTGATGTGCAGGTAGTGCGCGAAGCATTCGGCGAAGTCCTCCCACGGATGCATGGTCGCGTACTCGGAGATGAACGCGTCCTGCCAATCCGAGGGCGCGCCGAACTCGTAGTGCCGCGCGATCGCGTCGGCGTAGCTGGCCCGCTCGTCGCCGAAGAGGTCCCGGCACCGCTCGAGGTAGCGCTGCGCGCCGGGACCGGTCTCCACGAGGATGTTCTGGTAGTAGTGGCCGGCCTCGTGGCGGAAGTGGCCGAGCATCGTCCGGTACGGCTCGCCGAGGCGCACCCGCAGCGTTTCCCGGTATGCGTCAAGGGATTCCACCAGATCGATGGTGATCACCCCGTCGGCATGCCCGATGGTGATCCGCTCGCCGGTGCTGTAGCTGGACAACAGATCGAACGCCAGACCGCCGTCGCGGCACCAGTACGGGTCGATCGGCAGGCCGTGGTCGTGGAGCTGGTAGACCAGCCTGCGCAAGGCAACCGCGGTGGGCGCGAGCTTCTCCCGGGCGATGGTGTCGTCGGGTTCGGGTTCGCGGCGAATCAGCGAGTCGGCCAGGCATCGTCCGCGCGCCGCCGCGTCCTGGGTCTCCGGCACCAGCCAGTTGCAGCCCAGCGGCTCGGCCTGCGTGCAGCGCGCCCAGGTGATGCCGTCGATGGTCGCGGTTCCGTCGGTCAGCGCGACCATCGACCGGCTCGGCAGGTGCAGGCCCACCGAGGCGTCGCAGGATTGGCAGCGGTCACGCTCGAACGATGCGAAGTTCTGGCACACCGGGCAAGCGAAAGCGCGCATGGACCTCATCGTTGCACGGGCCTCAGAACCGAGCCGTACGCTGTGGCAGGTGCCGCCGCCCGACGATTCCGACCGCCTCTCCGCTGATGACGGGCGCATCCTCAGTCTGGAGTCGGCGTCGATCGCCGGGCACACCCTCAAGCTCATGATCCTCGAACCCGGCGCCGGTGCACTGGACATCGAGGCGCTGCGGACCGCCGTGGCCGAGCGGCTCGACTCCCAACCAAGGGCGACCCACCGGGTGGACACCTCCGGCCCGGACGCCCGCTGGGTTCCCGCCGAGGCGTTCGACATCCGCCACCACGTCCGGCGCCGGACCGACCCGCAGTGCGTCTCGAAGGCCGACCTGTGGCGGATCGTCGGTGGGCTGATGTCCGAGCATCTCGATCGCAGCAAGCCGCTGTGGACGTTCGACGTGATCGGCCCACTGCCCGACGGCCGGGAAGCGATCGCGGCGCGCATCCACCATGCGATGGCCGACGGCATCGCCGGGGTGCACTTCCTGGACGCGCTGCTGTTCGACTCCCACGCGGCCGCCCCTGCGACGGAAGGTCGGCCCGGCCTGCACGACGCACCGAAGCTGACCCGGCGTGCCGAAGCGCGCCGGCTGCCCGGCGCCGTGCTGCGCGAACTGGGCCATCCCGGCGGTCATTCACCGTTCGACCAGCCGATCACCATCGCCCGCGAACTGGCTTTCGTCGTCGCCCCGCTGGCGCAGTTCAAAGCCATCGGCGCCGCGCGACCCGACCCCGCGACGGTCAACGACGTTCTACTCGCCACCATCGCAGGGGGTTTGAGGACATTCGTCGGCCAGTCCGCGGCGCACCGGCTTCGCGCTCAGATTCCGGTGAGCCTGCACCATCGCGACGAGTCGGCGGCCGACGCAGGCAACCGCGATTCGTTTCTCAACATCGATCTCCCGATCGACGAGGCCGACCCGCTGATCCGTCTGGACCGCATCAGCGCCGAGACCCGCCGCCGCAAGCGCCTCGACGACGCCGACGAGATGTACGACCTGTTCCACGCGCTGGGGCGGATCGGCCACATCGGCTCGGCCGCCCAACGACTGGCCGGGAGTGCGCGCGAGTTCAGCCTCTCGATATCGAACGTGCCCGGACCGCGCGAGCCGGTGAGTGTTTCCGGACGTCGGGTGCAGAACCTGTTCTCCTCGTCCGAGCCGGCTGCTCACCACGCGCTTCGGATCACGGCGATCTCCTGCGCCGGCGATATGGGCATCGGCTTGTGCACCGATCCCAACGCGCTGCCCGACATCGCCCGTCTGGCCGACGCGATCGAGGCGTCGTATGCTGAATTGCTTTCTGCGACAGACTCTTAAGGACCACCTCACCCATGCAGTTGCTGCTCGTCAGGCACGCCTTGCCGTTTCGCACCGAGGCCGGAGAGGGTTCTGACCCCGAACTGTCGGAGGAGGGCTGGCAGCAGGCCCGCCGGTTGCCCGACGCGCTGGCCCGCTTTCCCATCACCCGGCTGGTGAGCAGCCCGCAGCGCCGCGCGGCCCAGACCGCCGAACCCGTCGCGGCGGCCAGGAACCTGACCGTCGACATCGACGAGCGATTGGCGGAGTACGACCGCGGGATGTCGCACTACGTGCCCATCGAGCAGGTCCGCGCCGAGCGGCCCGAGGAGTGGGCGCGGATGGCCGCGGGCCACCTACCGGGCGTCGTCGACGAGGACGAGTTCCGCGGCCGGGTGATGGCGGCGTTGTCGGACATCGTCGCCGCCGCCGAACACGACGACACCGTGGTGGTGTTCAGCCACGGTGGCGTGATCAACGTTGTGCTGCACGAACTCCTGGGCACCGCCCGGCTGCTGTCGTTTCCCATCGACTACGTGTCGGTGACCCGGTTGCTGTATGCCCGCAGCGGACAGGCCACGGTGGCAACGGTCAACGGCACCGAGCATGTCTGGGATCTGCTACCGCGCAACCGGCGCTGAGGTTTATACATATCGGGTGACTTCACTCGACGGGCTCGACCTGACGGCGCTGGACCGACACCTTCAGGCTGCCGGCATTCCGCGCGCCGGCGAGCTGCGGGCCGAGCTCATCTCCGGTGGACGGTCCAATCTGACCTTCCTGGTCTACGACGACGAGTCCAGGTGGGTGCTGCGACGCCCCCCGCTGCACGGTCTGACTCCGTCGGCCCACGACATGGCCCGCGAATACCGCGTGGTCGCGGCGCTGGCGGACGGCCCGGTGCCGGTGGCGCGCGCGGTGACGATGCGCGACGACGACTCGGTGCTGGGCGCGCCGTTCCAGATGGTGGAGTACGTCCCCGGCCAGGTGGTGCGTACCCGCGCCGAACTCGAGGCGCTCGGCGGGCCCGAGGTCGTCAGCGACTGTGTCGACAGCCTGATCCGGGTCCTCGTCGATCTGCACGACGTCGACCCCGACGCCGTCGGGCTCGGGGACTTCGGCAAGGCCACCGGGTATCTGGAGCGCCAGGTGCGTCGCTGGGGTTCGCAGTGGCAGCACGTCCGGCTGCCCGACGACCCGCGCGACGCCGACGTGGAACGGCTGCACACCAGGCTGGCCGAATCCGTGCCTGCGCAGAGCCGCACCTCGATCGTGCACGGCGACTACCGCATCGACAACACGATGCTCGATGCCGACGACCCGACAATCGTTCGCGCCGTTCTGGATTGGGAGCTTTCGACGCTGGGTGATCCGTTGTCGGATGCGGCGTTGATGTGCGTTCACCGCGATCCGGCACTGAACCTGATTTTCGGCGAGGAGATGGCGTGGTCGGCTCCGACGATGCCGTCGCCGGAGGACCTTGCGAACCGGTATTCGGTGGTGTCCGGACATCCGCTGGCGCACTGGAACTTCCACATGGCGCTGGGCTATTTCAAGCTGGGGATCATCGTGGCGGGCATCGACTTCCGGAGGCGCATGGCCGCTGACGACAGCGACCAGGATCGGAAGGCTGGAGAGCTGCTCGGCCAGGCCGTCGCCGTGCTGATCGCCGGCGGACTGACCGCCCTGGGCTAGCCCTTCAGCGCAGCCCGTAGGTTCTTCTTCGCGGCTCTGCGCAGCTGGAAGATTCGCGCGGCGCCGACGAACACCGTGAGCAATCCGCCGCAGACCGCGGCGAGCAGGATGGCCACGCCCAGGGGCAGCGTCCAGCGCCAGCCGAAGAAGGCGAACGACGCGGACTCGGTGTTCTGAGCGATGAAGACCAGCAGGACGATCAGAATCAGGAAGCCGGCGATCAGCGACATCCACAGGGCGGCGGCCTTGGTCAGCTTGACCTCGTCGACCGGCCTGACGTGCGTGTTCTCCGGTGCAGGTGGCGGCGGGGGGACCGGCGTGACCGGCGGCGTCGGCTCGCCAGGTGATACCTGCGGTTCGCTGCTCATGACGCCATCATTGCCCGTTCGGACCGAGAAGAAAACAACCAAAGCTGCAACGAGACGGTGACGGTTGACGCCGTCGGCCGATACTGTCGGTCGAGGGCCGGGGTGAAAGGACGCTCATGATCGCGCCGCGACAAGCGAAGCGAAGGTGGCTGGCGGCGATCGTGCTCGCCGTCCTCGTGCCCGTGCTGGGTGCGTGCGGGAGCGCGAACCCGCTCGGCGGCGGCTCGGCCTCAGGTGATCTGAAGTCGATCGTCGTCGGCTCCGCGGACTTCCCGGAATCGAAGATCATCGGCGAGATCTACGCCCAGGCACTGGAGGCCAACGGCTTCACCGTGGGCCGACAATTCGGCATCGGCAGCCGGGAGACCTACGTCCCGGCCGTGCGCGACCATTCGATCGACCTGGTACCCGAGTACACCGGAAACCTGCTGCAGTACTTCAATCCCAAGACCACCGTCACCACCCCCGATCAGGTGGAGCTGGCGTTGATCCGGGCGTTGCCGGGCGACCTGTCGATCCTGACGCCGTCGCCGGCGAACGACACCGACACGGTGGCGGTCACCGAAGCCACCGCGCAGAAGTGGAACCTCAAGACCATCGGCGACCTCGCGGCGCACTCCGCCGAGGTGAAGTTCGGTGCGCCGTCGGAGTTCCAGAGCCGCACTGAGGGGTTGCCCGGCCTGAAGGCCAAGTACGGCCTGGACATCAAGCCGGACAACTTCGTGTCGATCAGCGACGGCGGCGGGCCTGCCACGGTGCGCGCGCTGATGGACGGCACCGTCACGGCGGCCGACATCTTCAGCACCTCACCGGCGATCCCGCAGAACAAGCTGGTGGTGTTGGAGGATCCCAAGAACAACTTCCTGGCTGCCAACGTGGTCCCGCTGGTCAGTTCGCAGAAGAAATCCGACGAACTCAAGACCGTGCTCGACGCGGTATCGGCCAAGCTGACCACCGAGGGGCTGATCGAGCTGAACACCGCCGTGTCGGGCAACTCGGGGATCGACCCAGACGAGGCCGCGCGAAACTGGATCCGGGACAACGGTTTCGACAAGCCGATCGGGAAGCCATGATCACCTTCGAGAACGTCACCAAGACCTACCCCGACGGCACGGTGGCCGTCGACGACCTGACGATCGAAGTACCCACCGGGACGCTGACGGTGTTCGTCGGCCCGTCGGGCTGCGGCAAGACCACCTCGATGCGGATGATCAACCGGATGATCGAGCCGAGCTCGGGCACCATCACCGTCGACGGCCGCGACATCGCCGGCGTCGATCCGGTCAAGCTGCGACTCGGCATCGGCTACGTGATCCAAAGCGGCGGCCTGATGCCCCACCAACGGGTGATCGACAACGTCGCGACGGTGCCAGTCCTCAAGGGCCAGTCGCGACGAGAAGCCCGCAAGGCCGCCTACGGCGTCCTCGAGCGAGTCGGACTGGACCCCAAGCTCGGTGACCGCTATCCCGGTCAGCTCTCCGGTGGACAGCAGCAACGCGTCGGCGTGGCGCGCGCGCTGGCTGCCGATCCGCCCATCCTGCTGATGGACGAGCCGTTCTCGGCGGTCGACCCGGTGGTCCGCGACGAACTGCAGGACGAAATCCTGCGGCTGCAAAGCGAACTGCACAAGACCATCGTGTTCGTCACCCACGACATCGACGAGGCGATCACGCTGGGCGACCGGGTCGCGGTGTTCGGGCCCGGCGGCGTGCTGCAGCAGTACGACGCCCCAGCGCGGTTGCTGTCGAACCCGGCCAACGAGTTCGTCGCCGGATTCATCGGCGCCGACCGCGGCTACCGTGGCCTGCAGTTCCGCAAGGCCGACGACCTTCCACTGCACGACATCGCGACGGTCGCCGAGGCCGACATCGACGGGCTCGCACTGCAACCCGGCGAATGG
Source organism: uncultured Actinomycetota bacterium (assembly GCA_963786695.1). Taxonomy (GTDB): domain Bacteria; phylum Actinomycetota; class Actinomycetes; order Mycobacteriales; family Mycobacteriaceae; genus Mycobacterium. Next base: position 9,701 of record CAWBAL010000033.1, on the reverse strand, counting down.
CGGCTGGTACTGCGGAACGACGGACGGCCCTACGGCTGGGTCAACTCCGAGGGCGTCGAGTTGCATCGGCAGGGGAAGTCGCTGTACGACAGCACGATTGCCGGAGGGTCGCTCTTCCGGCCCGACGGCACGATGAGGCTGGCGCTGGACTCGGCGCTGTCCTCGCCGTCGGGGCTCGGGGTGGCGGTCGACGCCGAAGAGCAGGTGATCGGCGGGGTGAAGGCCGACGACGTGCTCGACGCACTCGGCGGCGCGGCGGGCAGGAGCGCAGCGACCCGGGGGGATAGCTGAGCGAATGAACTATCTGCTGACCCATCTCGACAAAGCGTGGGCGCTCACGGTGATCCACATCCGGCTGTCGTTGATCCCGGTGGTGCTGGGCCTGGTGATCGCGGTGCCACTCGGCGCCTACGTATGGCGGAGCACCGTATTGCGGCGGCTGACGACGGTGACGGCAAGCATCATCTTCACCATCCCGTCGCTCGCGCTGTTCGTGGTGCTGCCGCTGATCATCCCGACCCGGATCCTCGACGAGGCCAACGTGATCGTCGCCCTGACCCTCTACACCACGGCGCTTCTGGTGCGCGCGGTACCCGAGGCACTCGACGCCGTCCCCGGCCAGGTTCGCGACGCGGCCACGGCGGTCGGCTACACCAAGCTGGCGCAGATGCTCAAAGTCGAACTGCCGCTGTCGATTCCGGTTCTGATCGCCGGTCTGCGGGTGATCGCCGTGACCAACATCTCCATGGTGTCGGTCGGCTCGGTCATCGGGATCGGCGGCCTGGGCACCTGGTTCACCGAGGGGTATCAAGCCGACAAGAGCGACCAGATCATCGCCGGCATCATCGCGATCTTCCTGCTGGCGATCGTCATCGACATCCTCATCATGCTCGCCGGCAAGGCCATCACGCCGTGGGCGCGGGCCAAGGCGGCGTCATGAACTTCCTGCACCAGGCGCTGGCCTACATCTTCACCGCCGCCAACTGGGGTGGCAAAGCCGGTCTGGCAGCACGCATTCTCGAGCACCTGCAATACACCGCGGTGGCGGTCGTGGTCTCGGCCCTCATCGCCATCCCGGTCGGACTGCTCATCGGCCACACCGGTCGCGGCACCTTCCTGGTGGTGACCGGAGTCAACGCACTGCGCGCGCTGCCGACGCTCGGGGTGCTGCTGCTCGGTGTGCTGCTGTGGGGACTGGGCCTGCTGCCGCCGACCGTCGCACTGATGCTGCTGGGCATCCCGCCCCTGCTGGCCGGGACGTACGCGGGTATCGCCAACGTCGACCCCAAGGTCGTCGACGCGGCACGGTCGATGGGCATGACCGAGACCCAGGTGCTCACCCGCGTCGAGGTGCCCAACGCGTTGCCGCTGATCCTGGGCGGCCTGCGGACCGCGACGCTTCAGGTCGTGGCGACCGCCACCGTGGCCGCCTACGCCAGCCTCGGCGGGCTCGGCCGCTATCTGATCGACGGCATCAAGATCCGCCAGTTCCACATCGCGTTGGTCGGTGCGTTGCTGGTCACAGTTCTGGCCCTGGTCCTCGACGGGCTGTTGGCGCTGGCGGTGTGGTCGTCGGTTCCCGGCGCGGGCCGTTTCCGCCGGATGCCCCAACCGCTGCTCGACGACGAGGTGGGCCTGGAGTCCGGACCGCGTACGTCACAGATGGGCGATACTTCGAGGCCTGGCTACGAACGCGGAGACCCGTCGCTTACGGTAGACGGGTGAGTGCAGCCAACGATGCGACAGAAAGCGCCTGGCCGGCGATCCTGACCTGGCGTGCACACGACGCTTCGCGGATGGAGTCCGCTCGCGTCCAGTTGTCCGGCAACCGGATCAAGGCATACGGCCGCATCGTGGCCGCGGCGTCCGGCACACACCCGGCGTTCAGCGCGTCCTACGACCTGGTGACCGACGAGAGTGGCGCCACCAAGCGGCTCTCGCTGAGCATCACCCTGGCCGAGCGGGATCGGCAGCTGTCGATCGCGCGCGACGAGGAGAACATGTGGTTGATCACCGACCACCAGGGACAGTCGCGTGGCTCCTACGAGGGGGCACTGGACGTCGACGTCGTCTTCAGCCCGTTCTTCAACGCGCTGCCGATCCGGCGAACCGGCCTGTACCGCCGGGTGGATTCGGTGACGCTGCCGGTGGTCTACGTCAACCTGCCCGACCTCACGGTCAGCTCTGCCTCGATCAGCTACAGCAGCTCCGGACTGGACAGCCCCGAGGGCATCAAGCTGCACTCGCCGGTGGCTGACACCACCATCACCGTCGACGCCGACGGATTCATCCTCGACTACCCGGGCCTTGCAACGCGGATCTGATCACGCCGCCGGCCCGGCCCGCGGCGGCCAGTTCCTCTCGCCAGTTCTCCTCGCCCAGAGCGATCGTGACGATCTGCGGGCGCGAGAAGCTGTCGTATCGAGCCCGGGCGGCATGCCCGGCCTCGACCAGCTCGGCCACCGAGTTCTTCTCCGCCAGTGACTGCCGGGTGTGGGTCAGCAGTTCCAGCGCGCGGTCCAAAGTAGGCAGCAACTGCTCGGCGTTGGCCTCGCACATCGCGCGCACCAGGTCCGGTGAGGTGCCCGCGACGCGGGTGCCGTCGCGGAAGGATCCGGCTGCCAGGGCGAAGGCCAGCGGAACTTCGCCGGCGGTGATGGCGAGCGCCTCGGCGAGCAGATGGGGCAGGTGCGAGATGCTGGCGGCGGCGGCGTCGTGCTCGTCGGACTTGGCCGGAACCACGACCGCTTCGCAGTCCAGCGCCAGGTGCATCACCTGGGCCCACACCCGGGCGTCGACGTGCTCGTCGACGCTGAGCACCCAGGGCGCTCCGACGAACATCCGCGCGCTGCCGGCGCTCCACCCGGAGTGCGCGGTGCCGGCCATCGGGTGCCCGCCCACGTAGCGGTCGAGCAGACCGGCCACCCGGACCTCCTCGAGGACCGCGCCCTTGACGCTGATGACGTCGGTCAGCGGGCAGTCCGGGGCGGTGTCCTTGATATGGCCGAGCAGCTGCGAGACGGCGGGCATCGGGACGGCCAGCACGATCAGGGCCTCCCGCTCGGCGGCCCAGGTGAGGGCCTCGGTGAGGTCGGTCGTCGCCGCGAAGCCGTCGGAGCGGGCGGCTTCGGCGCCCTCGACGGAGCGGTTGTAGCCGAACGCCTCACGGCCTGCGTCTACCGCTGCGCGCATCACCGATCCGCCGATCAGCCCCAGCCCGAGCACGCATACGGGTGTGTTCGTCACGCTTTCCAGGTTGGCACACCAACGCCGGGCGCCGTCCATTACCTGGTCAACAGGCCTGATCAGCGACTACCGTAGGCGCCCATGGAGGCACAGCGAGCGTCAGCACCGGGGTCGGCGGACACCCCGGACGGCTTCGGCGTGGCTGTGGTGCGTGAAGAGGGCAAGTGGCGATGCTCGCCGATGAGCCGCAAGGTGCTGACCAGCTTGAGCGCTGCGGAGACCGAACTGCGTGAATTGCGCAGCGCCGGAGCGGTGTTCGGGCTGCTCGACATCGACGACGAGTTCTTCCTGATCGTCCGCCCGGCCCCGTCGGGCACCCGGTTGCTGCTGTCGGATGCCACCGCGGCGCTGGACTACGACATCGCCGCCGAGGCGCTGGAGACGTTGGACGCGGACATCTCGGCGGAGGACCTCGAGGACTCCGAGCCCTTCGAAGAAGGCGATCTGGGCGTGTTGGCCGACATCGGCCTGCCCGATGGCGTGCTCGGGGTGATTCTCGACGAAACCGACCTGTATGCCGACGAACAGCTCGGCCGGATCGCCCGGGAGATGGGGTTCGCGGAGGAGCTGGCGGCGGTTCTCGACCGCCTTGATCGGTGATCCCTGACGACGACGCGGTCCGTGCGGCCATCGCCGCTGCGGGTCTGGCCGGTGCCGACGACGTGCCGATCGGGGCGGTGGTGTTCGGCCCGGACGGCACCGAGCTGGCCAGGGCCGCCAATGCCCGTGAATCACTCGGCGACCCGACCGCGCACGCCGAGATCCTGGCGCTGCGGGCCGCGGCGCGGGTGTACGGCGACGGCTGGCGGCTGGAGGGCACCACGATCGCGGTGACCGTCGAGCCGTGCACGATGTGCGCGGGCGCGCTGGTGATGGCCCGGGTGAAACGCCTGGTGTTCGGGGCGTGGGAACCCAAGACCGGTGCGGCGGGCTCGCTGTGGGACGTGGTGCGCGATCGCCGGCTCACCCATCGGCCCGAGGTGCGTGGCGGCGTGCTGGCCGACGAGTGTGCCGCGCTGCTGGAGGCCTTTTTCACCCGTCAGCGTGATTTGGGTTAGTCCGGCACGGGACCGTAAGCTTGCCGACGGTGGCGTGTCCGAGCGGCCTAAGGAGCACGCCTCGAAAGCGTGTGACGGGTAACCCCCGTCCGAGGGTTCAAATCCCTCCGCCACCGCCAAGGCGTACTGCTGTTATCGCAGCGGGACGACGCTTCTGCTGTTCGCTATAGCCCTTCATCGGGCTCCCCGCGGCCGCATTTTGACCGCGTCGAGCTCGTCATCTTGATGGCTCAGGAAAACCATCCCCCTTGTGATTTCGGCCGAGGAAGGTCTCCACCGTCCGGACCGCGGGAAATCTGATCGACGTCCGAGCGGCTTTGCCGCGGGATCGACAACTCATAGAGGCCGGTTCCGCTGCATCCATCGCCGCCCGAATCTCCGAGTCATTCCACGGCGGTGTACCGCTCGGGTGTCGCGAATCGACGCATGCCCAAGCAGCATCTGGGACAGCGCGAAAGATGTGGTTCACGTGATCGGGCGGCATCAGCACCTTGCCTCGCGGCAAGTAAATCCTGTCCTTTTCACGCGCGGAATCTGGCTTGCGGGCGATTACAGAGGCAGCCCCCTGATCAGCATGATTTACCTCAACAACCCCACGAGAGGAATCACGATGAACGACTCAACCGCCCGCGCCCTGACCCGTTTCAAGTATGCAGCCACGCTCCTTGGCTCCATGGCCGTTCTTGCCTTGGCCCCGGCGACCGCTTACGCGCAACCCGCCAACAGCGGCGCTGGTGATGGCGGATGCCACTACACCGACAAGGACGGTTATGACATCCCGATCGACGAAGGCCAGTCTGTTTTGGTCGACGGGAAGACTGTCTCCTGCAGCGGTGGAACGATCACCGTCAGCCTTACGAACGGGGGCGGCGCGCAACAGCAGCAGGCCGGCGGCGTCCTGGCGCCCGTGACCCAGACGCCTAAGAAGTCGCCGGTGTTCGGCAACGTGCCGATCGTGACCGCAAAAAACTGAACCCAGTAGCCATTAGTCGGCCCGCCACCAGCAGGTGGCGGGCCGATCTGTCAGATGGCATGCTTCGATCGTCAGATAAGCCGCGAGCGGTGGCTAGTGTGGCGCTCGGTTGCGAATCACCCGCTCGAGCGCTTGAATGTCGGATTCGATCTGCCGCGACAACCAATACACGAGTACGAACGCGGCAATTCCCCCGATACACAGCACCCTGATCGCCACGATGACTTCGGCGATCTCTTGCGCGGTCAGGAAGCTCACGGCCACAACGCCGAGCAACGGCACTGAGGCCGCGATCGCCAGATAGCGTGGGAGTCGACGGCTGAGTGCTCGTAGCTGTTCGGCCTCCCGCGGATTTGTCTGTCCGTGTGCCACCAGTTCCGGATAGACGCTGCGCACGATGTAAAAGGTGAACAGAAAGAACGGATACGCGATCGCGATTGCGCCACACACCGTGATTGACCCAAAGAAATGGATCGCAGACCTACCAGGGATTCCACCCGCGGCGAACTGCATGGTGAGCGGAAATGCCAGCGCGCCCACCAACCACAAGCCAAACACGACGAACACCATCCGATCACTTGCGACGAGACAGTCGTGGCGCGCTCGGGCCAAGGTTTCTGCGGGCGGTGCCGGCCCACGTCGCACGCGCCGCGGGACCAGGATGATGTAGCGAAACCAATAGACCAGCACCGCAGCGCCGAGCGGAAAGTAAATCAGGTTGCTCAGTGTGGTGACCAGCATGAACCGACCCTGGGCCTGCTCGGAAAGCTTGCTGACGATAAGCAGCTGATTGTGCTGGATGTTGTACGCGCCGGCCAGCAGGTTGGGAATCAGGATGGCCAGCGTACCAATCGGCAGAAAGAACGGCCGCAGCCGCAGCCGCCAACTTCGTGCAGGTGGATCCACCAGGTCACGAGCTTGCGGATCAAGGCACAACTGCAGTTGCTCGGCGAGTTCAGCTCCCGAGGCCCACCGCTGATCACGATCGGCGCTCAGTGCCTTGAGCAGAACTCTACGCAGCGCGGCAGGACAGTTCGTGGGTAGCGCGGCGAGTGCCGCCGACGAAATCCCTTGTGCGCGGGTGATCAGCATCAGCTCGAGCGCGGTGGTGTCGGAGACCGATCCGCCCGAGCGCGCCCGAGCGGCTTGCGCCGCGGAATCATCGAACGGTTTCAGGCCGGTCAGCAGTTCCCACAGCACGACTGCGAGCGAGTAGATGTCGCTGCGGGTATCGAGGTTTGCCGCATCTTGCATGTGCCGGGGCCGACAAGCCATGAGCTGCTCGGGAGACATGTACGACAGTGAGCCGCCGAAATAGGCGAACGGGCTTGCGCCGGACACGTTGCTGGCGAAGCTGATGTTGAAGTCCGCGAGTTTGGGGGTGCCGTCGGGTGCGAGCAGTACGTTCGCGGGTTTGATGTCGCGGTGCAGGACGCCCCGTGAAGTCGCATAGTGCAACGCTTCAGCCAGTCGTTTCCCCAGCCACGCGACGGTCTCGGGCCAGGAGAGGGTCGCGAGCTCGGTGCGGCTCGATGATTCGGTGGGCCGGATCTCGCCGCGCGACTCCAGTGCGTTGTCTACCGCGTCAAGCAACGCCTGACCGGAGTCGGGTGGCCGTCCCGCACGGCGAATCGCTTGAACGAGGTTGAGCAGCGTTCCGCCGGGCAAATACTGCATGTACAGCAGCCGCCAGTCTCGATCGTGGAGAATCCGCTGGTCGAAGACCCGGACGATGTAATCGTGATCGAGCTGGGCGAGGGTTTGTGGTTCGTTGCCGTGGTTCGCGGAGATCTTGACCGCCACCAGTCGTTGCAGCGACCGTTGCCGGGCTAGAAAGACTCGCGCGAATGCGCCGCTGCCGAGTTCGACGAGCAGATCGAAGTCGTCGAGCCGCTGGTCGACCTCGATCTGTGTGAGGCGGGCGGGTGGGCTGGTAGTGGCAAACGCTGATTCGAGTGTTCCGGTGCTGATTGAGGTCTCGTCGGCAGTGTCGGCCGCCGCTTGAGTCTGAGTGAGCTCGGCGGGGTAGTTGGCACTCGGATCTGTCATGGAAACCCTCGTTGCAGGTCACCTAGATCGTAGCGGCTGCGGTACCGGTAGCCTGGGAGTTCCTGGTGTTGACACCAGCGCAGCCAGTGCCGCCGGCGGTTGGCGTAATCCGGGTGAACTTCGTGCCCACCGGGCGCGGCCGGGTGGGGTCCGGGGATCGGGTTCTGGGTCGGCCGATTCGGCACCCATCACCCGGCACTGCAGCGTGCGCGGCAGAAGAGATGTGTAGCTCTTCGTCCGACCGCGTAGTCATCGAAGGAAATGGTTTTGATCGGGTCGTCATTCCGTAATCGCTGGGAAGCCAGATTCCAGCTGCCGAAACGGGAGCATTTCTGGCCGTCCGATTAGCGATCGAGAATTGGCCTAACCCAATAGGCTATTTGCGTGCCTTCCCACCTGGAAATCTGGAAACCGTCAGGACGGGAACTGATCACGCTGAGCGGCCAACGTGTGACCGTCGGCAAGGCCTCAACCAATATCGTGTCGCTCAATCACGATTCGACCGTCTCACGCTTGCACGCCGTCCTGGAGAACCTCGGGTTTGCTTGGTCGGTACGGGATGTGGGTAGTCGCAATGGCACCTATCTCAACGGAGAAAAGATCTCTGCCGAACGGGTCCTGCGTTCTGGGGACGAGTTGCGAGTCGGCAAGTCACGGTTGATCTTCTGGGAGCAAAGGGAGAGGCGACGAAACGACGGTTGGTGAAGCGACGATTTCTGCCGCCCCGGCCCTCCCCCCGCCGCGCCTGACCCGGCGCGAACTCGACGTGCTCGTGGTGTTGTGCCGCCCGCTGATCTCCGACGACCCTTTCCCCGAGCCTGCATCAGTTCGGCGGATGGCGAGCGAGCTATTCGTTACAGAGGCTGCCATCAAACAGCATCTGCAGAACTTGTACGACAAATTCGCGATCCCCGCAGAGGGAAACGGCCGGGTCCGTCTGGCCAATGAGGCCATCCGGCGTGGAGCTGTCACCATCGCCCAGCTCCGTGACGGCACGTCCTAAGTGACGTCGAGGGCCTCGACGGTCGCGACCGGACCTTCATGTGTCCGCCGGTCGGCGCCTCCAATGCAATCCTCGCCAGCGACGCGCCACCTCGGCCGCGGTTGGGTTGTCGGACGACGCGCGTCGTCGGCGAACCACCATCCGGCCGGCGAGCCGATAGTGACCCCAGCTCGAAGAAGTGGTCTTGGTGCCCGAGGACGAACCGCAGCGCCGTCCCGCGTATCGCCGGGGTAGCCGCACGCCAGGCCCGTTGTGAGGCATTTCGCAGCGCATCGAACGAGCCCGGTGCTTACCCCGCGGGTAGGAAACCTCTCCCATCGACAGGTGAATCTGGTATCGCCAGCGATTACGCAAGCACGGCTTGATCACGACCATTTGAGTCACGACCACGTACACGCGCAGCGCGTTTCCCAGGAACCTGACCTACCCTGGCGTTCCGAGACGCAGTGCGCCGGGCCAGACGTCATCGAGATCCGTTTGGGGGTTGGTTGAGCATGGCGACCGATTCGATTCGCGAGCGACGCTGGGTTTACGGCGCCGTCGGCTTGGCGATCGCGCTGACTCCCGCGGTGGCGGTGTTCGCCGGAGTCGGTGGCCGGCCGCCCCACGTCCTGGCCCAGTGCCAGGATCAGGACACCGAGGACAGCTTCTCGATGAACTGCGCGCCGACCGTCATCCCGGACACCAGCGACCAACTGACCGAAGCCGAGGTCGCCGAACCGGGTTTCAACGCCGAACCGGGTGGCGGTGGTGGCGGCGGCGGTCACCGCTGAGCGTCAGCCTTTACCCAGGTCCTCGTTGAGGATCTGCTTGGCCGTCGTCAGGTGATCGACGGCCCGCGCCAGGTAGGTCTGGTAGGTCGTGGCGTCGTCCTGATTGCGGCCATCCGAGAACCGCAGGCACGCATGCGCGGCAGTGTTGACGTCGTCGATCATCCGCTGCAGTTCCGCGGTGAGCGCGGGGTCCGGCGTAGGCAGGTCGGCCTGTAACCCGATCGCGTTGGTGTCGTGCAGTCGTTGGCAGCCCGTTCGCACGGCGGCCGTGTCCTCGTGCTCGGAGCCCTGGGACACCTGATCGAGCGCCTTGGCCGTCTCCTTGAAGTGGTCCCCGGCTCGCGACTGCCACTCGCGCATCGCAGCCGCCAGCGCCGTCGTCGACGTCGTTGTCGTGCTCGCAGGCAGGGGTTCCCGGTCGTCGGCGGGATGGCGGGCCATGCCGATGAAGGCCACCACCAGCAAAACCAGACCCGCAACGATGGCCCCCACCACCGCGGTGACGGCCAGCGTCATCGCGTCGACGATCGGCCGTCATGCCCTCACCTTGCGCCACGAGAAGGGGCGCAGACAGGGTCTTTGGGCCTGAAATACTCCCA
>CAWBAL010000032.1:0-16442 GCA_963786695.1 uncultured Actinomycetota bacterium | reverse complement strand
TTGTATTCCGAATCCGACACCTATCGGATGGTGGGGTCATCGGTGACCGATCCCGGCTGGATCGATGAGCTACCCGCGGGCGGTCCCGTCCTGATCGTCGCGGAAGGCATTCTGATGTATCGGACCCCGCCGAGGTAGACCGAACTGCTGCACCGATTGATCGACCGGTTCGACAGCGGGGAGCTACTCGCCGACTTGTCGTCGGCAGTGGGGTCCGCGGCTGTCCAAGATCTTCACCTCCGGCCTGATCAAGTGGGGTACCAGAGACGGCGCGGAGATAACGCGCTGGGACGCCCGGCTGCGCCTCATCGAAGACAGCCCCATCATCGCCGGATTCGACAAGATTCCGCCTACCCCACAGCGATTGCTGTACCGCATGCTGTGCGGCATACCGGCGATTCGAAACTACGATCGGCTCTTCCGATTCACGTTCGACAGCGGTCAGGGTCTGGACGTGCTCGCGCTCGGCGACGCCGTGGCTAAGAGGGTGTGTGAATGAGTTCACCGATTGTGGTCCGGACCCACCCGAGGGGGCAACACGCAGGGCCTATGGACGCTGGCCACAGCGTGGCGCGTGGACCGCCCACGCACCGCCGCGCCGAGAGGACGAGGCCAGATGTCGAGCCGCTGCTCCCGCATCTGAAAGGCGCAGGCGACGGTCTCGACAGAGGGCGACTGCAAGACGACGACGAATCAGCGTGGTCGTGTCACCCCCACCCGCTGTTAACGGTCCCGATGATCTTTGCCGAAACCCGGACGAACGGCGTGGACAGCAGTACCGTTTGCAGTGTAGTCCGTCTTGCGCCGGAGTTAATTCAGCTCCACTAGACGTTTTGGGATTCCGATGAGCATTAATCCGTTCGACGACGACAACGGCAGCTTTTTCGTCTTGGTGAATGACGAGGAGCAGCACAGCCTTTGGCCGACCTTCTCCGATGTGCCGGCGGGCTGGCGGGTGGTTTACGGCGAAGCAGACCGCGCTGCGTGCTTGGACTACATCGAACAGAACTGGACCGATATTCGGCCGAAGAGTCTGCGCGAGCGGCTGGCCGAGGGCGGGGCCCGATAAGTAAACGTGCGAATTGGGGGCGGCCGGATGCAGCGGGATGACGATCAAGTCGGATTAGAACACGCTTGAGGAACCGAGAGCGGCTGTGGACAACACCGATGTCACTCCCATTGCCGTTATCGGCATGGCCTGTCGGCTTCCCGGGGGGATCGACTCTCCCGAGCGGCTGTGGGAGGCCTTGCTACGCGGCGACGACCTGATCACTGAGATTCCGCCCGACCGATGGGACGCCGACGAGTACTACGATCCCCAGCCGGGGGTGCCGGGTCGGTCGGTCACGAAGTGGGGCGGGTTCCTCGATGACATCGCCGGCTTCGACTACGAGTTCTTCGGGATCAGCGAACGCGAGGCTACCGCGATCGACCCGCAGCACCGGTTGCTGCTCGAAACTTCCTGGGAGGCTATGGAACACGCCGGGCTCACGCGGGAGACTTTGACCGACTCGCGGACCGGTGTGTTCGTCGGCTTGACACACGGCGACTACCAACTGCTGGCCGCCGATGCGCACGCCGTGGAGGGGCCGTATGGCTTCACCGGCAGCAGCTTCAGCCTGGCTTCCGGGCGGATCGCCTACGCCCTGGGAATCCACGGTCCCGCGCTGACAGTGGACACCGCATGCTCGTCTGGTCTGACCGCGGTGCACCTGGCCTGTCACAGCCTGATCGACGGTGAAAGCGACCTAGCCCTGGCCGGTGGCGCCACCGTGATGCTGGATCCGCGCAAGTTCGTCGCGGGGTCGGCGGAGGGCATGCTGTCTCCCACCGGACGATGCCATGCGTTCGACGTCGCGGCGGACGGGTTCGTGTCCTCCGAAGGCTGCGTCGTGGTGTTGCTCAAACGTCTGCCCGACGCGTTGCGCGACAGTGATCGGATCATGGCCGTCATTCGCGGCACTGCTGCCAACCAAGACGGCCGCACCGTGAACATCGCCACACCATCGGTCACGGCGCAGACCGCGGTGTACAGGGCAGCATTGGCCGCCGCGCGCGTCGATGCCCGCAGCATCGGCATGGTCGAGGCGCACGGCCCCGGCACCCCCGTTGGGGACCCGATCGAATACACCAGCCTGGCCAACGTCTATGGCACCGACGGCCCCTGCGCGCTGGCCACGCTGAAAACCAATTTCGGGCACGCCCAGTCCGCCGCCGGAGCATTGGGGCTGATGAAGGCGGTTCTGGCCGTGCAACACGGCGTGATTCCGCCGAATCTTCACTTCACTCGGCTGCCCGATGAGATGGCCAGAGTCGATACCAAGCTCTTTGTGCCACAGAAGATCACACCATGGCCCACCAACGGCCATCATCCCCGTAGGGCGGCGGCGTCGTCGTACGGGCTGTCCGGAACCAACGTGCATGCCATCTTGGAACAAGCACCAGAGCACGCTACCGAAGCCCGTGCGCCCGACGACGTCCCAGTCGAAACGCCCATGCCGGAACCACTGATTTTCCCACTGTCGTCCAGCTCAGCCGACGAACTACGCCGCACTGCCGGCCGGCTGGCCGACTGGGTGAGCACACACGAGGATGTGGCGTTACCGGATCTGGCCTACACCCTGGCGCGTCGGCGCGCGCACCGCCCAGTCCGCATCGCCGTCGTTTCAAGCACCCGGACTGAGCTCACCGATGCCTTGCGCGAGGTCGCCGACAGCGACACTCCGTATCAGGCCGCGGTCGGGCAGGACGACCGCGGACCGGTGTGGGTGTTCTCCGGACAGGGTTCGCAGTGGGCTCGGATGGGTGCCGAGTTGCTGGCGACCGAACCGGTGTTCGCAGCCGCCGTCGCGGCGGCCGAGCCACTGATCGTCCGCGAGTCCGGTTTCTCGGTCACCGAAGCGATGACCGTGCCGCAGCTCGTGACCGGTATCGACCGGATCCAGCCGACGCTGTTCACCATGCAGGTCGCGCTGGCCGCCACCATGCGCTCCTACGGGGTGCGGCCGGGCGCGGTCATCGGGCATTCACTCGGCGAGGCCGCCGCAGCCGTTGTCGCCGGCGCCCTGTCGCTCGAAGACGGGGTGCGCGTCATCTGCCGGCGTTCGCGGCTGATGTCCCGCATCGCCGGCGCCGGCGCCATGGCGTCAGTGGAACTGCCCGCCCAGCAAGTGCTTTCGGAGCTGATCAACCGCGGCGTCAACGACGCCGTGGTCGCGGTCGTGGCCTCGCCGCAGTCTACCGTCATCGGCGGTGCCACCCAAACCGTTCGCGATCTGGTCGCCGCCTGGGAGCAACGTGATGTGATGGCGCGCGAGATCGCCGTCGATGTGGCCTCCCACTCGCCGCAGGTCGATCCGATCCTCGACGAGCTGACCGACGCGCTCGCCGACCTGCGTCCGATGTCACCGGAGATCCCGTACTTCTCGGCGACCCAGTACGACCCGCGCGACGAGCCGCTGTGCGATGCGGGTTACTGGGTGGACAATCTGCGCCAGATGGTGCGGTTCGCCCCGGCGGTGCAAGCCGCCCTGGAGGATGGCTACCGGGTCTTCGCCGAGCTGTCGCCCCACCCGCTGCTCACGCATGCGGTCGAGCAGACCGCGCGCAGTCTCGACATGTCGCTGGCGGCTCTGGCCGGTATGCGCCGCGATCAAGCGCTGCCATACGGGCTGCGCGGCTTTGTGGCAGATCTGCACAGCGCGGGCGCCGCGGTGGACTTCTCCGTGCTCTACCCGGAGGGGAAGCTGGTGGACGCGCCGCTGCCAACCTGGAATCGCCGTCGGCTCTTGTTCACCCGCGGCGCTCAGGAATCTCCGACACATGGTGGTTGCACCGTTTCGGTACATCCGCTGTTGGGCGAGCACGTGCGCTTGCCGGAGGAACCGGAACGCCACGTCTGGCAGTCCGAGGTCGGCACCGCCGCCCAGCCATGGCTGGGCGATCACCGGATTCGCGATGTGGCAGTGCTTCCGGGAGCGGCCTACTGCGAGATGGCGCTGGCGGCCGCGCGCGCTGTGCTCGGCGAGGCTTCTGAGATCCGCGACATCCGCTTCGAGCAGGCGCTACTGCTGGATGAGCAGACCACGGTCGGCGCCTCGGCCGCGTTGTCATCGCCGGGCGTCGCCGACTTCGCCGTGGAGACCAATCAGGGGGGCGAACAGGCGCGGCAAGCTGTCGGAGTCCTCCACGCCGCTGGACGAAGAGCAACCTCCTGCGCAGGACATATCCGCGCTACTGGCCGCACACCCGCGCCGTGAGAACGGCACCGAGGTGCGCAAACGGCTGGAACAGCGTGGTGTGCAGTACGGTCCGGCTTTCGCCGGCCTCGCCGCGGTGCACACCGGCGACGGGGCAGCCGACACCGTGCTGGTCGAGGTCGCGTTACCCCGTCAGATTCGCTCGCAACAAGATGCTTACGGCATCCACCCGGCGCTGCTGGATGCCTGTTTTCAGTCCGTCGCGGCTCATCCGGCGGTCCAGGCCCTCGGCGAAGATGTGCTGGCGTTGCCGTTGGGTATCCGTCGACTCCGCGCCTACGGTGCGGCCCGCAATGCCCGCTACTGCTACACGCGGGTGACGAAGGCCGATACGTCCGGGGTCGAGGCCGACCTCGTTGTGCTCGACGAGCACGGGGCGGTGCTGGTCGCAGTGACGGGCCTGAGATTGGGCACCGGAGCAGCCGAGAACGGCAACAACGATCGGGTGCTGGCCGCCCGGCTGCTGACCATCGAATGGCGGCAACGAGAATTGCCCGAGGTGGAACACACCGACGCCGGAGCCTGGCTGCTGATCGACACCGCCACCACCGACGCGGTCGCCACCTCGTTGACCGACGCGTTGAGAAGCCATGGCGCGCAAGCCACCACCATGAGCTGGCCACCACACGCCGACCACGACTCGAACGCGGAACAGCTCGGAAGTCACCTGCGGGCCGGTGGTTTCACCGGTCTGGTGATACTCACCGGACCCGAGAACCGCAACGCCGACGACCGCTGCCCGCTTCTGGGTCGCGAGTCTGTGCAGCATCTGGTGCGTATCACCCGCGAACTGCCGGAGATTCCCGGCGAGCTCCCCCGCCTGTATGTCGTGACGCGTAACGCCCAAACCGTAGTGGCCAGTGACGTGGCCAATCTGGAGCAGGCTGGGCTGCGGGGCCTGATGCGGGTGGTTGGAATCGAACATCCGCACTTGCGCGCCAGCCAGATCGACGTGGACGACGCCACCGATGCCGAGCAGCTGGCCCAGCAACTGCTCAGCGGGTCGGAGGAGGACGAGACGGCTTGGCGAGACGGCGCGTGGTATGCGGCGCGCTTGTCCCCCACTCCGCTTCGCCCCGAGGAGCGACACACCGCCGTCAATGACCATGAGCGCGACGGGATGCGTCTGCAGATCCGGACTCCCGGCGATCTGGAGTCGGTGGAACTCGTCGCCTGCGAACGTGTTCCACCGGGTCCCGGGCAGATCGAGGTTGCGGTCAGCGCGTCCAGCATCAACTTCGCCGACGTGCTGATCGCGTTCGGCCGCTACCCAGCATTCGACGGGCAGCTGCCGCAACTGGGAACCGATTTCACCGGAGTGGTGACCGCGGTCGGACCAGACGTCACCGACCACGCGGTGGGCGATCATGTCGGGGGTCTGTGCGCCGACGGCTGCTGGGCCACCTTCATCACGTGCGACGCGCGCCGGGCCGTCACCCTGCCTGCAGGTCTGGCCGACGAACAGGCGGCCGCGGTGACCACCGCGCACGCCACCGCCTGGTACGGCCTGCATGACCTGGCCCGCATCAGGAGCGGCGACAAGGTGTTGATTCACTCCGCGACCGGGGGCGTGGGACAGGCGGCCATCGCCATCGCCCGCGCCGCGGGAGCCGAGATCTTCGCCACCGCCGGCAGCGAGCAACGGCGGCAATTGTTGCGCGACATGGGTATCGAGCACGTCTACGACTCGCGCAGCCTGGAGTTCGCCGATCGGATCCCCCCGGACACCGACGGGTACGGCGTCGACATCGTGCTCAACTCGGTCTCCGGCGCCGCTCAGCGCGCTGGACTCGAATTGCTGGCGCTCGGTGGACGATTCGTCGAGATCGGCAAGCGGGACATCTACGGCGACACCCGGTTGGGTCTTTTCCCGTTCCGGCGCAACCTCGCGTTCTACGCCGTCGACCTGGGGTTGCTGGCGTACAGCCACCCGGACCGGCTACGCGACTTGTTGAACACGGTCTACCAAGCCACCGCGGACGGTGCACTGCCGGTGCCGCAGAGCACGCACTACCCGCTTGCCGATGCCGCCACGGCCATCCGGCTGATGAGCGGGGCCCAGCACACCGGCAAACTCGTTCTCGATGTCCCGCACACCGGCAGGCGCCGCGTCATGGTGCCGCCGGCACAGGCCAGGGTCTACCGCCGCGACGGCGCCTACATCATCACCGGCGGACTGGGCGGCCTGGGGCTATTCCTGGCCGAGAAGATGGCGTCGGCCGGCTGCGGGCGCATCGTGCTGTGCTCGCGCTCGCACCCACCGCCCGAGGCGCTGCAGACGATCGAGCTCATCCGCGCCATCGGCACCGACGTCGTGGTGGAGTGCGGCGACATCGCCGAAGCCGGCACGGCGCAGCGCCTGGTGTCCACAGCTACCGCCACCGGCCTTCCCGTGCGGGGGGTGCTGCACGCGGCGGCGGTGGTCGAGGACGCCACGCTGGCCAGCATCACCGACGACATCGTCGAGCATGGCTGGGCACCAAAGGTTTTCGGTGCATGGAATCTGCACACTGCCACCGTCGGCCAGCCGCTGGACTGGTTCTGCTCGTTCTCCTCGGCGGCCGCGATGGTCGGTTCGCCCGGGCAAGGCGCCTACGCCGCGGCCAACAGCTGGCTGGACGCCTTCACCCACTGGCGGCGGGCTCGGGGCCTGCCGGCTACCGCGATCGCCTGGGGCGCCTGGGCCCAGATCGGCCGGGCAACCGCCCTGGCGGAGAGCTCCGACGTCGCCATCACTCCCGACGAGGGCGCGTATGCGCTCGAAGCGCTGCTGCGCCACGACCGCGTCTACACCGGCTATGCGCCGATCACGGGTACCCCGTGGTTGACCGTCTTCGCCGAGCGCAGTCCCTTCGCCGAAGCTTTCCGGTCCAATGCGCGAAGCGCAACGGGTACCAGCATGCTGCGAGCCGAGCTCGACGAGCTGCCCCCGGACGAGTGGCCACCCCGACTGCGGCGCCTGATCTCCGATGACGTCAGTCTGATCCTGCGTCGCAGCGTCGATCCCGACCGGCCGCTCTCCGGTTACGGCCTGGACTCGCTGGGTGCCCTGGAACTACGTACCCGCATACAGACCGAAACGGGGGTTCGCGTCTCGTCCACCGACATGACCACCATCACCATTCGCGGCTTGGCGGAGCTGCTGTGCAAACAGCTGGCGCCCCCAGATGCCGCCTGACATCGAAGGGCGGTCAGATGGAACTTGACGAGCGGGCCCTTCCACTGACACGCGGGCAACTGGACATTTGGCTTGCGCAGGCAACGGGTCGCTTCGGCACGGAGTGGCAACTGGGCCTCTTTGTGAAGATCGACGGTCCGGTTCAACGTGGTCCCCTCGAGTGGGCGGTCCGCCGAGTGATACGGGAGGCCGAACCAGCCAGGGCTGCTTTCTTCGAGGAGAACGGCCAGGTATTCCAACGCGCGATCGATTACCAGGATGTCGAGCTCGACTTCCATGACCTGAGCCGCTCGAAGCATCCCGCGCAGGAAGCCTTTGAGATCGCGTCATCGATCCAACGCACGCCGATGCCGTTCACCGGCCCGCTGTTCAAATTCGCATTGTTCAAAACGGGACCCGCGGAGTTCTACTGGTTCACCTGCTGCCACCACATCATCACCGACGGATCGGGTCTCGCGCTGGTTGGCCATCGGATCGCCACTGTCTACTCTGCAGTCGTTACCGGGTCACCTATTCCTCCTGCCTTCTTCGGCTCGTTGAAGGACCTGGTCGGCATCGAGCTCGAGTACGAATCGTCGACCGATTATCTTGAGGATCAGGATTATTGGATGACGAACCTTCCCTCGGAAGGTGGACCGGACTATCGGTTGCCCGAGGTCGCGGGCGAGCGTGATCCGCATTTGCCTTCGTCGCCCGTTCAATTGGACCCAGCGGTCCTTCGCCGAGTTCACGAGTTGTCCCACGCGTGGAACGTGCCGCGATCGTCGGTGATCACTGCGGCGTGCGCGCTGTTGGTACGTGGCTGGTGCGCCGAGGGCTCAGAGGTGGTGCTCGACTTCCCGGTCAGCAGGCGAGTACGGCTGGAGTCGAAGACACTCCCCGGGATGGTCTCCGGGATTGTTCCGCTGGTATTGAGCGTTTCCCCGGGAGCTACAGTCGCCGATTTCTGCGAGCATGTTGACACGAGAATACGAGAAGCGCTGCAACATCAGCGGTATCCGGTGCAAGCGCTCGAGCGCAAGGCCTACCCTCGCGACCCGGGCCGGCCCACCGACAGGGTGAACGTCAATTTCATCCCGTCGACATTCGCCCTGGACTTCGGCGGCGTCACGGCATCAGCGTCGTACACCAGTTCTGGTCAGGTGAGCGGCT
The DNA here is from genome assembly GCA_963786695.1 of uncultured Actinomycetota bacterium. Lineage (GTDB taxonomy): Bacteria > Actinomycetota > Actinomycetes > Mycobacteriales > Mycobacteriaceae > Mycobacterium. The sequence goes on along the minus strand of CAWBAL010000032.1, from coordinate 7,853 downwards.
TCGGGTTGTTCTTCGCCGGCGTCGGCGAGGACCTCTTTCTCAGTACCGCGGGTGCAGGACAGCCATTTTCGAGTTTCGACGTCGCGGATTTAGCGGAACGCTTGCAGCGGGTGTTGATGGCGATGGCCGCCGATCCGAGGCGGCGGCTCTCGTCGATCGATCTGCTCGATCGGCGGTGAGCGCGCCGACCTGGATGAGTGGGGCAATCGGGCGGTGTTGACCCTGCCGCGACGCCGGTGTCGATTCCGGTGGTGTTCGCCGCGCAGGTGGCGCGGACCCCTGCCGCGGTGGCGGTGACCTTCGAGGGCCGTTCACTGTCGTATCGGCGAACTCGATGAGGCGTCGAACCGGTTGGCGCACATGCTGTCTGGCCAGGGGGCTGGGCCCGGACAGTGTGTGGCGCTGCTGTTCACCCGGTCCGCCGAGGCGATCGTGGCGATGCTGGCGGTGTTGAAGACGGGGGCGGCGTACCTGCCGATCGACCCCGCGCACCCGCCGGCCCGAATCCAGTTCATGATCACCGATTCGGCGCCGATCGCCGCGGTCACCACCGTCGAACTGGCTGAGCGGCTCGACGGGTGCGACGTGTCGGTCATCGATGTCCACGACCCCGTTGTGGACAGCTACCCGGCCACCGCATTACCGGCGCCCGCCCCCGATGATCTCGCCCACATCATCTACACCTCGGGCACGACCGGCGTTCCCAAAGGCGTCGCCGTCACCCAGTACAACGTGGTCCAATTGTTCGAATCACTCGACATCGGCGTGGATCTGGCACCACATCAGGTGTGGACCCAGTGCCACTCCTATGCGTTCGACTTCTCGGTGTGGGAGATCTGGGGTGCGCTGTTGCACGGCGGCCGGCTGGTCGTGGTGCCCGAGTCGGTGGCGCGCTCCCCCGATGACTTCCACGCCCTGCTGGTACGCGAACAGGTCACGGTGCTCACCCAAACCCCCTCTGCGGTGAGTGCATTGTCGCCGCAGGGCTTGGAGTCGGCCGCGTTGGTGATCGGCGCCGAGGCCTGCCCGGCCGAGATGGTCGACCAGTGGGCACCCGGACGGGTGATGGTCAACGTCTACGGCCCCACCGAAACCACCATGTGGGTGTCCAAGAGTGCGCCTTTGGCGGCCGGATCGGGGGCGCCGCCGATCGGTGCACCGGTACCGAGCGCAGCATTGTTCGTGCTCGACGAGTGGTTGCGGCCGGTGACGGCCGGCGTCGTCGGCGAACTGTATATCGCGGGCCGCGGCGTCGGGGTGGGCTATTGGCGCCGGCCCGGGCTGAGCGCGTCCCGCTTCCTGGCGTGCCCGTTCGGGAAGCCCGGAGCGCGGATGTATCGCACCGGGGACCTGGTGCGCTGGCGCCCCGACGGGCAACTGCAATATTTGGGGCGCGCTGATGAGCAGGTCAAGATCCGCGGCTACCGCATCGAACTCGGCGAAATCCAAACCGCACTCGCCCGGCTGGACGGGGTGCATCAGGCGGTGGTGATCGCCCGCGAAGACCAGCCCGGCGACAAACGCCTCATCGGCTACATCACCGAAACCGCAGACCCCGCCGCTATACGTAACCAGCTGGCCGACCGACTCCCGCCCTACATGGTGCCCGCCGCCGTCGTCGTCCTCGACGCACTGCCGGTGACGGTCAACGGCAAACTCGACACCCGCGCCCTACCGGCACCCGAATACACCGAGGGCCGATCACTACCGCGCCCCGACCACCGCCACCGAAGAAATCCTGGCCGGCATCTACGCCCAGGTCCTCGGCCTCGAACGCGTCGGCATCGACGACTCGTTCTTCGACCTCGGCGGCGATTCGTTGTCGGCGATGCGTCTGATCGCCGCGATCAACACCGGCCTGGAGGTCGACCTGTCGGTGCGCACCTTGTTCGACGCCCCCACGGTCGCGAAGCTGGCGCCCCGGATCGGTGCGCAGGAAACCGGTCGGCGTGAACCGCTGGTGGCGCGTGAGCGGCCCGCGGTGATTCCGTTGTCGTTCGCCCAGAGCCGGTTGTGGTTCCTGGATCAGTTGCAGGGGCCCTCACCGGTCTACAACATGGCGGTGGCATTGCGGCTGCACGGCCCGCTTGACGCGGGAGCGTTGTACGCGGCGCTGGCCGATGTGGTGGCCCGGCACGAGAGCATGCGCACACTGATCGCCGCGCCGGAGGGGATACCCCAGCAGCTTGTCGTTCCGGCCGAGTGGGCCGAGTTCGGTTGGGATGTCACGGATGCCGCCGGATGGTCGGCGGGCCGACTTGACGAGGCCATCGGCGCGGTGGCGGGTCACTCGTTTGACCTGAGTACCGAGATCCCATTGCGGGCGAAGCTTTTCCGTGTCGCCGACGACGAGCACGTGCTGGCGGGCGTGGTGCACCACATCGCCGCCGACGGCTGGTCGATCACCCCGCTGGTGGCCGATCTCGGTGTCGCCTACGCCGACCGCTGCGAAGGCCGAGTCCCTGGCTGGGCTGAATTGCCGGTGCAGTACATCGATTACACGTTGTGGCAGCGCGCCCAGTTCGGTGACCTGGCCGATCAGGACAGCCCGATCGCCGCGCAACTGGCCTACTGGCAGGACGCGCTGGCCGGGATGCCCGAGCGGCTGGCGCTGCCCACCGATCGGCCCTACCCGCCGGTGGCCGATCAACGCGGCGCGAGTGTGACGGTTCAGTGGCCGGCGCAGTTGCAGCAGCGGGTGCGGGAGGTGGCCCGCGAGCACAACGCGACCAGCTTCATGGTGATCCAGGCCGCCCTGGCGGTGCTGCTGTCCAAGATCAGCGCGAGTTCTGATGTGGCGGTGGGGTTCCCGATCGCCGGACGCCGCGACCCCGCACTCGACGATCTGGTCGGGTTCTTCGTCAACACGCTGGTGTTGCGCGTCGACCTAGGCGGCGATCCCAGTCTTGCCGACCTGCTTGCCCAGGTGCGACAGCGCAGCCTGGCCGCGTTTGAGCATCAGGACGTGCCGTTCGAGGTGCTCGTCGAGCGGCTCAACCCGACCCGGTCGCTGACCCATCACCCCCTGGTCCAGGTGATGCTGGCCTGGCAGAACCTGCCCGGGCACGACAACGACGACCCCGCCGCCGGGCTGAGGCTGGGTGATCTGCAGGTCACCCAACTGCCGATCGACACCCACACCGCCCGGACGGACTTGTCGTTCTCCCTGTCCGAACAATTCACCGCGGCCGGTGAGCCCGCCGGCATCGGCGGAACGGTGGAGTTCCGCACCGACGTGTTCGACACCGCCGGCATCGATACCCTGATCGAGCGGTTGCAGCGGGTGTTGGCGGCGATGACCACGAATCCCACCCAGACGATGTCGTCGATCGATGTGCTCGAGGCCGGTGAACACACCCGCCTCGATGAGGTCGGCAACCGCGCCACGTTGACCCGGCCGGCCACGCCGGTGTCGATTCCGGTGCTGTTCGCCGCCCAGGTGGCACGCACGCCCGGACGCGGTGGCAGTGACCTTCGAGGGCCGCTCGCTGTCGTATCGGGAACTCGATGAGGCCTCGAACCGGTTGGCGCACTTGCTGTCTGGTCACGGCGCTGGGCCCGGGCAGTGTGTGGCGCTGCTGTTCGACCGGTCCGCCGAGGCGATCGTGGCGATGCTGGCGGTCTTGAAGACGGGGGCGGCGTACCTGCCGATCGACCCCGCGCACCCGCCGGCCCGAATCGCAGTTCATGATCACCGACGCCGCGCCGATCGCCGCGGTCACCACCGTCGGACTGGCCGAGCGGCTCGACGGGTGCGACGTGTCGGTCATCGACATCAACGACCCCGCCATCGACAGCTACCCGGCCACCGCATTACCGGCGCCCGCCCCGGACGATCTCGCCTACCTGATCTACACCTCGGGCACCACCGGCGTCCCCGAAAGGCGTCGCCATCACCCACCAGAACGTGGTCCACCTGGTCGAATCCACTCGACATCGACTGCCGGATCGCATCGGTGTGGACCCAGTGCCACTCCTATGCGTTCGACTTCTCGGTGTGGGAGATCTGGGGTGCGCTGTTGCACGGCGGCCGGCTGGTCGTCGTCCCCGAAGACATCGCAAGTTCCCCCGATGACTTCCACGCCCTGCTGGTACGCGAACAGGTCACGGTGCTCACCCAAACCCCCTCTGCGGTCACGCGCATTGTCGCCGCAGGGCTTGGAGTCGGCCGCGCTGGTGATCGGCGCCGAGGCCTGCCCGGCCGAGACGGTCGACCAGTGGGCACCCGGACGGGTGATGGTCAACGTCTACGGCCCCACCGAAACCACCATGTAGGTGTCGAAGAGTGCACCTTTGGCGGCGGGATCGGGGCGCCGCTCCGATCGGCGCGCCGGTACCGAGCGCAGCATTGTTCGTGCTCGACGAATGGTTACGCCCGGTACCCACCGGGGTGGTCGGCGAACTGTATGTCGCGGGCCGCGGTGTGGGCGTTGGCTATTGGCGCCGGCCCGGGCTGAGCGCGTCCCGCTTCCTGGCATGCCCGTTCGGCGAACCCGGAACGCGGATGTATCGCACCGGCGACCTGGTGCGCTGGCGCCCCGACGGGCAACTGCAATATTTGGGGCGCGCTGATGAGCAGGTCAAGATCCGCGGCTACCGCATCGAACTCGGCGAAATCCAAACCGCACTCGCCGCACTCGACGGGGTGCGACCAGGCGGTGGTGATCGCCCGCGAAGACCAGCCCGGCACCAAACGCCTCATCGGCTACATCACCGAATCAATCACCGGGACAGTCGATCCCACCCGCCATACGCACCCAACTGGCCGAACGACTCCCGCCCTACATGGTGCCCGCCGCCGTCGTCGTCCTCGACGCGCTGCCGGTGACGGTCAACGGCAAACTCGACACCCGCGCCCTACCCGCACCCGAATACACCGACGGCCAGCACTACCGCGCCCCGACCGACGCGGTCGAGGAGATCCTGGCCGGGATCTATGCCCAGGTCCTCGGCCTCGACCGCGTCGGCGTCGACGACTCCTTCTTCGACCTCGGCGGCGACAGCATCCTGTCGATGCAAGTGGTCGCCCGCGCCCGCGGAGCCGGCCTGACGTGCCGCCCACGCGACATCTTCGTCGAGCAGACCGTCGCCCGGCTGGCCCAAGTCGCCGGAGTCGCCGACGCAAGAGTCGGTCCGGCCGACGAAGGCCTCGGCGACGTGATGCCCACGCCGATCATGCGTTGGCTGCATGACGTGGCCGGCCCGGTCGATCAGTTCAACCAGACGATGGTGCTCCAAGCCCCGGCCGGAGTCACCCCCACCGATGTTGTTGTGGTGCTGCAGGCCCTGCTGGACCGGCATGCCATGCTGCGGCTACAAGTGAGTGACGATGGCGCCGGGGACTGGTCGTTACACGTGCCCGACGCCGGCACGATCGACGCCGCCGACTGCTTGCACACCGTCGAAGCCCTGTCCGATGAGGCGTTGGCAGCGGCCCGATCCCGGTTGAACCCCGCCACCGGCAGAATGCTCAGCGCCCTCTGGGCGACGTCAACCGGCCAGCTGGCGTTGATCATTCACCACCTGGCCGTCGACGCGGTGTCCTGGCGCATCCTGTTGGAGGACCTCAATATCGCCTGGGCCCAACACCACAACGGCCAACCGATAACACTGCCCGTCACGGGAACATCGTTCGCGACCTGGGCATCCCGACTGGCCAAACACGCGCAGGTCTCGGCGGTCATCGAGCTGGCCGACACCTGGACACACATGGCGGCGACCCCGGCCGCGCTGCCCGCACCCAAACCCGCACTCGACACCTACGCGACTGCCGGACATCTCACCGCATCGCTGGATGTCCGAGACCACCCGCCTGCTGCTCGGCGACGTACCCGCGGCGTTTCACGCCGGCGTGCAAGACATCCTGCTGATCGCGTTCGGCCTGGCGTGCACGGAATTCTTGGGTGACCAACACACCCCGATCGGCATCGATGTCGAGGGCCACGGCCGCAACGAAGAACTCGCCCCCGACGTCGACCTGTCCCGCACTGTGGGCTGGTTCACCACCAAATACCCGGTCGCACTGACCGTCGGCGGACTGCGCTGGACACAAGTAACCGCCGGCGACCCGGCACTCGGCCCGGTCATCAAGGACGCCAAAGAACAACTCCGCGCCCTGCCCGACGGTCTGACCTACGGTCTGCTGCGCTACCTCAACACCGACGTCGACCTGGCCGGGCCCGACCCGTCAATCGGATTCAACTATCTGGGCCGCATGGGCGCGGCGACCGCCGAACTGCCCGATGAGCTGTGGCAGCTCAGCCACGACGGCTTGGCAGTCACCGCCGCCGCGACAGCGGTCCCAATGCCCCTGGGGCACACCGTGGAACTCAACGCCGCCACCATCGACACCGAGACCGGCCCCACCCTGAACGCCACCTGGACCTGGGCTCCATCGGCACTCGACCGCGACCAGATCAGCCGTCTGAGCCAACTGTGGTTCGACGCCCTGGCCGGCATCTGCGCGCACGTCGCACACGGCGGCGGCGGACTCACCCCGTCCGACATCGCCCCCGCCCACCTCAGCCAACAGCAGATCGACGAACTGACGCAGCACTACCAGATCGCCGACGTCCTACCACTGACCCCACTCCAACAGGGACTGCTCTTCCACGCCAACGCCACACAGGGCAACGATGACGACGTGTATGCGATGCAACTCGACATCACCGTCACCGGCCCACTGGACCCGGACCGCCTGCGCGACGCCGTGCAAGCGGTGGTCAATCGCCACCCCAACCTCGCCGCCCGTTTCAGCCAGCAATTCGAGCAGCCGATACAGATCATTCCCGCCAACCCCGAAATCCCTTGGCAGTATCTACGGTTGGACTCCGAGGAGCAGATCCAGCAGGTGTGCGCGGCCGAGCGCGCCGCGGTCTGCGACCTCGACCATCCGCCGGCGTTCCGGGTGGCGTTGATCCGCACCGCACCAGAGCGGCACCGGATCGTGCTGACGAATCACCACATCGTGCTCGACGGCTGGTCGCTGCCGATCCTGTTGCAGGACATATTCGCCGGCTATTACGGACACCGGCTACCGGCGGCCGGGTCGTACCGCCGCTTCGTCACCTGGCTGGCCGAGCGAGACCTCGAGGCCGCGCACGCGGCCTGGCGCGAGGTGCTGGCAGATTTCGACACGCCCACCCTGGTCGGCCCACCGGGCCGGCTGGGGCTCGGCGCCCGAGGCAGTGAAACCGACCGGGTGCCCGCCGAGACGACGCGGGCCGTCAACGAGCTGGCCCGTTCCTGCCACACCACCGTCAACACGGTGCTGCAGGCCGCGTGGGCGCAGACGCTGATGTGGCTGACCGGCCGCCACGATGTCGTGTTCGGCACCGCGGTATCCGGGCGGCCCACCGAGGTGGCCGGCGCGGAATCGATGGTGGGCCTGTTGATCAACACGGTGCCGGTGCGCGCGCGCATCACGCCGGCCACCACCATCGCGGATCTGCTCGACCAACTGCAGAGCGCCCACAACGACACGCTCGAGCATCAGCACCTGGCGCTCACCGAGATCCACCGCGCCACCGGCCACGACCAACTGTTCGACACCCTGTTCGTCTACGAGAACTACCCCGTCGACACCGCCGCATTGTCCGGCGCCGACGAGTTGGGCATCGCCGAGATCACCGCCCGCGACTCCAACCACTACCCGCTGACGCTGCAGGCCATACCGGGCGACGAACTGGGCCTTCGCATCGAATTCGACACCGACGTGTTCGACCCCACCACCATCGAGGCTCACCAAGCGGTTCCAGCGGGTGTTGGTGGCGATGACCGCCGATACGGGGCGGCAATCATGACGACCGACGCGACACGGCGGTTGTTGTCGATCGATCTGCTCGACGAAGATG
>CAWBAL010000031.1:0-17051 GCA_963786695.1 uncultured Actinomycetota bacterium | reverse complement strand
TTGCTTCGTTCAGTGGTCTTGCTCGATGGCATCCGAGATGCGGGCCACGGTCCCGAAATCGCCGTCCGCACAGGCCGACAACTGCCGCGCCGGCGGCGTGGGCACCTGCCCGTCGGCGGCCGGGATCGGGTCGCCGTGCGGGTCGCGGGTCGGATGGCCCAGCTTGGCGTCGATCCGGTCCAGCATCAGGTCGCTGACCGCGTGCTCGAGGATCTCGGCCTCGTCGTGCACCTCGTCCCAGCCGTAGCCGAGTTCGCTGACCAGGAACGTCTCCAGCAGCCGGTGCCGGCGCACCACCGCCAGCGCGGCGTGCCGCCCGCGGTCGGTCAGCGTCACCGCGCCGTACTTCTCGTGGTGCACCAGACCCTGGTCGGCGAGCTTGCGGATCGACTCCGAGGCGGTGCTCGCCGACACCCCGAGGCGTTCGGCGAGCAGCTTGGTGCTGACCTTCTCGTGCGACCACTCCTGGGTGGTCCAGATGATCTTCAGATAGTCCTGGGCGACCGTCGTCAGATCGCGCACCCCGCTGTTTGGGGTCTCGTCAGGACTCACACCCGAAAGTTTAGGCATTCATCACCTGATCTGGGGATCTAGCGCTTCGGCGCGCAACGGCGCGCCGTAGGCTTGGCAACGTGGAGCGGTGGCGGGGACAGGAAGACATCCCCTCGGACTGGGGCCGGTGCGTGCTGACCATCGGCGTGTTCGACGGCGTGCATCGCGGGCATGCCGAACTGATCGCCCGCGCGGTCAAGGCGGGCCGCGACGCGCGGGGTGCCGACGGTGCTGATGACGTTCGATCCCCACCCGATGGAAGTGGTCTTCCCCGGCAGCCACCCGGCCCAGCTGACGACGCTGGCCCGGCGGGCCGAACTGGTCGAGGAACTCGGCATCGACGTCTTCCTGGTCATGCCGTTCACCACCGACTTCATGAAGCTGACCCCGGACCGCTACGTCCACGAACTGCTCGTCGAGCGCCTGCACGTCGTCGAGGTGCTCGTCGGCGAGAACTTCACCTTCGGCAAGAAGGCCGCCGGCAACGTCGACACGCTGCGCAAGGCCGGCGAGCGGTTCGGCTTCGCCGTCGAGGGCGATGTCGCTGGTCGCCGAGCACCACCGCAGCGAGACCGTCACCTTCTCCTCGACCTACATCCGCTCCGTGCGTCGACGCCGGCGACGTGGTGGCCGCCGCCGAGGCGCTGGGCCGCGCGCACCGGGTCGAAGGTGTGGTGGTGCGCGGCGACGGCCGCGGCCGGGTGCTGGGCTTCCCGACCGCCAACGTCGCACCGCCGATGTACTCGGCGATCCCGGCCGACGGCGTCTACGCCGCCTGGTTCACCGTGCTGGGCCACGGGCCGGTCACCGGCTCGGTGATCCCGGGGGAGCGCTACCAGGCCGCGGTCTCGGTGGGCACCAACCCGACGTTCTCCGGGCGCACCCGCACCGTCGAGGCGTTCGTCCTGGACACCGACGCCGACCTCTACGGCCAGCACGTGGCGGTGGACTTCGTCGCACGCCTGCGCGGTCAGCTCAAGTTCGACTCCATCCGCGACCTCGTCGTGGCCATGGGCAAGGACACCGACAAGGCCCGCCAGATCCTGGCCTCGCACGACTGACCGGCATCAGGATGCGAGCAGGTCGTCGATCTGGTTGATCGCCGACGAGGCGCCCTCGACGACGCCCATGTCCAGCACCTTCTGCAGCGCCTCGGCCGATTCGTAGGTGCTCACGTAGGTCGCGCGGGTGCCGCCGTCGTGCTCGGTGAAGGTGAAGACGTTCCTCGACGACCGGCATGTCGGGGTTCGGGTTGAAGTCCAGCGTCGGCGAAGCCGTCGTCGAAGGTGAAGCTGCGTCGGCTCGTCGACGGCGGTGATCTCCCAGTAGCCGGCGTGCTTGTCGCCGTCGGGGCCGGTCATGAAGTACGTCATGCGGCCGCCGGGCGTCAGGTCGTGGTCGACGACGGTCGCCGGGTAGGTCGGCGGTCCCCAGACCTTCTCCAGCTGGCGCGGGTCGGCGTAGACCTGCCAGATCCGCTGCACCGGCGCGGCGAAGTCGGCGGTGATGGTCAAGGTCAGGGTGTCGATGTCGTGCTGCACGTCGGTCACGGGCATGGTTCAGTCCTCCTCGGTGTCGTCGGATGAGATGAGCTCGTCGATGCGCGCGATGCGACCCCGCCAGATCTGTTCGAGCTCGCCGAGCATCGACGCCACCGACCGCACCGCCGTCACGTCGCCGCTGGCCAGCTGCTCGCGACCGCTCCGTCGCTTGGTCAGCAGGCCCGCCTTCTCCAGCACGGCGACGTGCTTCTGCACGGCCGCGAAGCTCATGTCGTACTTGAGCGCGAGCGCGGACACCGAGTGCTCGCCGGCCAGCGCGCGGCGCAGGATGTCGCGCCGGGTGCGGTCGGCAGAGCGCGTGGAACAGGGCGTCCGCCCGGTCCTCGCTGGTCCACGATCACTCCCCAACATACAACCAATTGGTTGTATGTTGTCAAGGTCGCGTCGCTGACCTGCCGCGATTTCGGTTCGCGAGCGGTCCCGCTGATAGAGTCGGCCACGAACTGTGTGCTGCAGTCCGCGGCGGCTCACGGCGTTGATATCTTCCCGCGGTACCGATTGATGGAGATGTTTTCGTGGCGCTGACCGCCGAGCAGAAGAAGGAAATCCTCGGCGAGTACGGCCTGCACGAGACCGACACCGGTTCGCCGGAGGCGCAGGTCGCGATGCTGACCAAGCGCATCTCCGACCTCACCGAGCACCTCAAGCAGCACAAGCACGACCACCACTCGCGGCGCGGTCTGCTGCTGCTGGTCGGCCGCCGTCGCCGGCTGCTCAAGTACGTCGCCGACGTCGACGTCGCGCGCTACCGCTCGCTGATCGAGCGGCTGGGTCTGCGCCGCTGAGCGCCAGCACCTGCCGTGTAACATGAGGTCGTTGCGCGCCGTTTGCCGGCTCGAACGATCGGGTGCGGTTCACGCACACCCGCGTGTCCCGTTCCCGCGTGTCACAGCGAAGCTTCCCTGATCGGGCGGTCTTCGGTAGTGGCTGCCGGGCCCGATTCAACTGGGGACGCCCGGCCGCTTCGATCGACGGCCGTAGCCGCATCCAGGCCCAAGCCTCGTAGTGCTCAGGGTTTACCTGGGCTCATCTGTGACGACGCGAAACAGCTGAACAGAAGAAAGGCTGTACGGACGTCCATGTCTGTAGCTGAAATCGACGAAGGCGTGTTCGAATCGACCGCCGTCATCGACAACGGGAGCTTCGGCACCCGCACCATCCGTTTCGAGACCGGCCGGCTGGCCCAGCAGGCCGCCGGCGCCGTCGTCGCCTACCTCGACGACGAGACCATGCTGCTGTCGGCGACCACCGCCAGCAAGAGCCCCAAGGAGCACTTCGACTTCTTCCCCCTGACCATCGACGTCGAGGAGCGGATGTATGCCGCCGGGCGCATCCCCGGCTCGTTCTTCCGCCGCGAAGGCCGCCCGTCCACGGACGCGATCCTGACCTGCCGGCTGATCGACCGGCCGCTGCGCCCGACGTTCATCGTCGGGTCTGCGCAACGAGATCCAGGTCGTCGTCACGATCCTGAGCCTGGATCCCAAGGACCTCTACGACGTGCTGGCGATCAACGCCGCGTCGGCGTCCACCCAGATCTCCGGTCTGCCGTTCTCCGGTCCGGTCGGCGGCGTGCGCGTCGCGCTGATCGAACGGCAGCCAGTGGGTGGCGTTCCCGACCGTCGAGCAGCTCGAGAACGCCGTGTTCGACATGGTCGTCGCCGGCCGCAGGGCCGGTGACGATGTGTCGCGATCATGATGGTCGAGGCCGAGGCCACCGACAACGTCATCGAGCTCATCGCCGGTGGCGCGCGGCGCGCCGACCGAGGCCGTCGTGGCCGAGGGCCTCGAGGCCGCCAAGCCGTTCATCGCCGCGTTGTGCGATGCGCAGAAGGAGCTGGCGGACAAGGCGGCCAAGCCGGTCGCCGACTACCCGCTGTTCCCCGACTACCAGGACGACGTCTACGCGGCCGTCGCCCACGCGGCCGGCGACTCGCTGGCGCAGGCGCTGACCATCGCCGGCAAGCACGAGCGCGACGACCGCACCGACGAGATCAAGAACGAGGTCCTCGGAGAGCTCGGCGAGACCTTCGCCGGGCGCGAGAAGGAGATCGGCGCGGCCTACCGCTCGCTGACCAAGAAGCTGGTGCGCCAGCGCATCCTGACCGACCACTTCCGCATCGACGGTCGCGGTATCACCGACATCCGCGCCCTGTCGGCCGAGGTCGCGATCATCCCGCGGGCGCACGGCAGCGCGCTGTTCGAGCGCGGCGAGACCCAGATCATGGGTGTCACCACGCTGGACATGGTCAAGATGGCCCAGCAGATCGACTCGCTGGGGCCGGAGAAGTCCAAGCGCTACATGCACCACTACAACTTCCCGCCGTACTCGACCGGTGAGACCGGCCGCGTCGGTTCGCCCAAGCGCCGCGAGATCGGCCACGGTGCGCTCGCCGAGCGGGCCCTGATGCCGGTGCTGCCGAGCGTCGAGGAGTTCCCGTACGCGATCCGTCAGGTGTCGGAGGCGTTGAGCTCCAACGGTTCCACCTCGATGGGCTCGGTGTGCGCCTCCACCCTGTCGCTGCTGAACGCCGGTGTGCCGCTGAAGGCCCCGGTCGCCGGTATCGCGATGGGCCTGGTGTCCGACGAGGTCGAACGGTGAGACGCGCGTTACGTCACGCTGACCGACATCCTCGGTGCCGAGGATGCCTTCGGCGACATGGACTTCAAGTGTCGCAGGCACCAAGGACTTCGTCACCGCGCTGCAGCTGGACACCAAGCTCGACGGCATTCCGTCGCAGGTGCTGGCCGGCGCGCTGGCGCAGGCCAAGGACGCCCGGCTGACCATCCTCGAGGTCATGGCCGAGGCCATCGACGCTCCCGACGAGATGAGCCCGTACGCGCCGCGCGTCACCGCGATCAAGATCCCGATCGACAAGATCGGCGAGGTCATCGGGCCCAAGGGCAAGATGATCAACTCGATCACCGAGCAGACCGGCGCTTCGATCTCGATCGAGGACGACGGCACCGTGTTCGTCGGCGCGACCGACGGCCTGTCGGCGCAGGCGGCGATCGACATGATCAACGCGATCGCCAACCCGCAGCTGCCCAAGGTCGGCGAGCGGTTCCTCGGAACCGTGGTCAAGACCACCGATTTCGGTGCGTTCGTCTCGCTGCTGCCCGGCCGTGACGGCCTGGTCCACATCTCGAAGCTGGGCCGCGGCAAGCGGATCAACAAGGTCGAGGACGTGGTCAAGGTCGGCGACAAGCTGCGCGTGGAGATCGCCGACATCGACAACCGCGGCAAGATCTCGCTGATCCTGGTCGCCGAGGACGAGGCGACGCTGCCGAGGATTCCGCACCGGCTCCTGTCGATGCCGATGCCGCGACCGCTGACGCGTAGTTCGAGAGCCCTTCGGAGCGGCCGACCGCGGCGGCGACGCTGTCGCCGCGGTGCGCCGCACCGTCCTTCCGGGCGGTCTGCGGGTGGTCACCGAGTTCGTGCCGTCGGTGCGTTCGGCTTCGGTCGGGGTCTGGGTCAACGTGGGCTCACGTGACGAAGGTCCGACCGTGGCCGGCGCCGCGCACTTCCTCGAGCACCTGCTGTTCAAGGCGACCCCGACGCGCACCGCGGTCGACATCGCCCAGTCCGTCGACGCCGTCGGCGGCGAGCTCAACGCGTTCACCGCCAAGGAGCACACCTGCTACTACGCGCACGTGCTCGACGAGGACCTCGAACTGGCCGTCGACCTGGTGGCCGACGTGGTGCTCAACGGCAGCTGCGCGGCCCATGACGTCGAGCTCGAACGCGACGTCGTGCTCGAAGAGATCGCGATGCGCGACGACGATCCCGAGGACGCCCTCGGAGATGTCTTCCTGTCGGCCATGTTCGGCGACCATCCCGTCGGACGTCCGGTGATCGGCAGCGTCGACTCGGTGTCGGCGATGACCCGTTCGCAGCTGCACTCCTTCCACGTCCGGCGCTACACCCCCGAGCGCATGGTCGTCGCGGTCGCCGGCAACATCGACCACGACGAGGTGGTCGCGCTGGTGCGCGAGTACTTCGGCGCCCGGCTGGTCCGCGGCCGCAAGCCCCTGCCGCCCCGCAGGGGATCCGGACGGATGACCGGTCGGCCCGGGCTGGCGCTGATCAACCGGGATGCCGAGCAGACCCACATGTCACTGGGCGTGCGGGTGCCCGGCCGGCAACTGGCAACACCGTTGGGCGCTGTCGGTGCTCAACACCGCACTCGGCGGCGGCCTGAGTTCGCGTCTGTTCCAAGAGATCCGGGAGACCCGCGGGCTGGCCTACTCGGTGTACTCGACAGTCGACACGTTCTGCGACAGCGGCGCGTTGTCGGTGTACGCGGGCTGCCTGCCCGAGCGTTTCGACGAGGTGGTGCGGCTGACCACCGAAGTGCTCGAATCAGTCGCTCGCGACGGTCTGACCGAAGCCGAGGTCCGCATCGCCAAGGGCTCGATGCGCGGCGGACTGGTTCTGGGCCTGGAGGATTCGGCATCGCGGATGAACCGGCTGGGCCGCAGTGAGCTCAACTACGGCGAATACCGCAGTGTCGCGAGCACTTTGGATCACATCGACGCCGTCACTCTCGACGAGGTGAACATCGTTGCGCGCGAGGTGCTGTCCAAGCCGTTCGGCGGTGCGGTGCTCGGGCCGATCCGGTCCAAGCGCTCACTTCCGCAGCCGCTTCGACGGATTGCGGGTTGAGGCTTGGGGTTCTCGCGTCGTCGGTTACTGGTCGGGGGAGTGGCACTGACCGCTGTTGCAGCCTGCGGGCGCAAGCAGTCGTTCACCCAACCAACCTTGAGTGACCCGGCCGAGCCGCTTCCGCCGCTCGAGGACCGCATCGGACTGCTGGAAAAGCGCGACAACGCGCGTGGTCGGACTCTATGCGGTCAACCTGGACTCGAACGTCACTGTTGCGCACCGCGACAACGACATGCTCGCGATGTGCTCGACGTTCAAGGCCTACCTGTCGGCGCGGGTACTGCAGAAGGCCCAGCGCGGCGAGCTGACGATGACCGACGTGTTGTACGTGGATCCCGCTGCGGTGATAGCGAATTCGCCGATCTCGGGCCCCAAGGCGGGCAGCAGCCTCTCGCTGAACGAGCTGTGCCAGGCGGCGCTGCAGCGCAGCGACAACACCGCGGCCAACATGCTGCTGCGCGTCATCGGCGGCCCGTCGGCGATCACCGAGTTCGCCCGCTCGATCGGCGATGACCGTACCCGGTTGGACCGCTGGGAAACCGAACTGAATTCGGCCCTGCCGGGCGATCCGCGCGACACCAGCACGCCGCGCGCACTGGGCGGCGGCATCCGCGCGATCCTCACCGGCGACGTCCTGGATACCCCGCACCGCACCCAGCTCGTGGACTGGATGCGCGCCAACACCACATCGAGCATGCGGGCCGGCTTGCCGCCGGGCTGGACCACCGCCGACAAGACCGGGTCCGGTGATTTCGCCAGCACCAACGACGTCGGAATCGCGTTCGGACCTGACGGTCAGCGGGTGCTTCTGGCGATCATGACCCGCACGCAATCCACCGACGCGAACGCGCCTGCACTGCGGAACCTCGTCGCCGACGTGGCCAGGTTGGCGTTGCCGGCGCTAATCGGCCAGGCTTGACCGACACGAGGATGCGACCGACCGACGCGTGTCCCTGCGGGTCCGGTGACCAGCTTGGTCGTTGCTGCCTGGCACTTCACCGGGGCGAGCGTCAGGCCGCCACCGCCGAACAGCTGATGCGGGCCCGATACAGCGCCTACGCGGTCGGCGACCTCGACTACATCTGGCGGACCTGGCATCCGCGTACCCGGCCCGCCGCACTGCCGGCCGACGGCGGGCTGAGCTGGACCGGCCTGCAGATCATCGACACGGTCGACGGCCGGGCGGGGGACCCGGCCGGCGAGGTCGAATTCCGTGCGTACTACCGAGACGGACGCCGAAGTGGGACGCTGCATGAGCGGTCCCGCTTCGCCGTGAGAGCCCGTCGCTGGTTCTACGTTGACGGTGAGCTGTTCGACTGACCGCAGCTGACCTGGGCGCGATGAGTTTCCGCCCAACTGCGAGTCAACCTCGAGGACGACATCAGCCGAAAGGATTCATCGTGAGTGAGTACGCCGCCCCACTCGGGGCGCCGATCTGGTTCGACCTGGTGAGCAGTGATCCCGCGCGTGCCGCGGAGTTCTATCACGAGATCTTCGGCTGGGACCTCGAGGCGCCCGCGCATCCGGAGTTCGGGGGTTACCAGAATTTCACCCGCAACGGTAAGCGGGTCGCCGGGCTGGTCCCGCACATGGCCGAGGCGGGTCCGGCGAATATCTGGTCGGTGTACCTGCACACCAGCGACGGCGACGCCACCGTCGAGGCGGCGCAGGCCGCGGGGGCGACGGTGATGGTGCCGCCGATGGCGGTCGGCGATCTGGGCTCGATGATGGTGGTCGTCGACCCCGCCGGCGCCGTCATCGGATTCTGGCAGCCCGGCACGCATCCGGGATTCACCGAGTGGGGTGAGCACGGCACGCCCTACTGGTTCGAATGCCAGAGCAAGGACTACGACGCATCAATGGCGTTCTACCGGGCGGTCCTGGGCGCCCGCATCGACGAGATCGGCACCGGCGGCGCCCCGGATGCCGTCGGGCCCGAGCGCTATGGGCAGGTCTTCGCCGGAGAAAGCGCCTATTCGGGAATCATGGACGCGGCCAAGCTATTTCCCGCCGAGGTGCCGTCGTTCTGGCAGGTGTACATCACCGTCGACGATGTGGCCGCGACGGTGAAACAGAGCGAGGCGCTCGGCGCGGAGATCCTGATGCCCGGCGAAGAGACGCCATACGGCACGCTCGCGGCGATCAGGGACCCGCTGGGCGCGCTCATCTGCCTTGGCCATCCACCGGCGGGCATGTAAGGCCAGAATGCCAACGAACCGGGACGCTCAGTGAGCGATCCCGGTCCGCTGTGTGGAGGTGAGCCCTTGGCTCACATCGGGTCTCAGGCCAGCAGGCCGGCCGGATCGGTGTAGGGCAGATCGAGGTCGTGGGCGACCTCGGCGTTGAGCAGCTCGCCCTGATGGGTCGACAGACCCTTGGCCAGCGCCGGGTCGCCGAAGCAGGCGCCCTGCCAGCCCTTGTCGGCGAGCTTGAGCACATACGGCATGGTCGCGTTGGTCAGCGCGTACGTCGAGGTACGCGGAACCGCGCCGGGCATGTTGGCGACGCAGTAGAACACGGCGTTGTGCACGTTGAATGTCGGGTTGTCGTGCGTCGTGGGCTTGGAGTCCTCGAAGCAGCCACCCTGGTCGATCGCGATGTCCACCAGCACGGCACCCGGCTTCATCTGTGCCACAGTCTCATTGGTCACCAGCTTGGGAGCCTTGGCGCCCGGGACCAGCACGGCGCCGATCACCAGGTCGGCCTGCTTGACGGCGTCCTCGAGATCCAGCCGTGAGGAGTAGCGGGTCTCGATGGCACCGCCGTACTCGGCGTCGATCTTGCGCAGGGTGTTGACGTTGAGGTCGAACACGGTGACGTGCGCGCCCATACCCCACGCGACGGCGGCGGCGTTGTCGCCTGCCATCCCGCCGCCGATCACCACGACCTTGGCCGGAGCGACGCCGGGGACGCCGCCCATGAGCACACCGCGGCCGCCCTGGGTGCGCATCAGGTGGTAGGCACCGACCTGGGCGGACAACCGTCCGGCGACCTCACTCATCGGAGCGAGAAGAGGGAGCGCCACCGACCCGTCTGATCCAGTGGTCTGCACGGTTTCGTAGGCGATCGACGTCGTACCCGACTTCAACAGCGCGTCGGTGCAGGGACGCGAGGCGGCCAGGTGCAGGTAGGTGAACAGGGTCTGGCCCTTGCGCATCCGGGCGTACTCGGGCTCGATGGGCTCCTTGACCTTCAGGAGCAGGTCAGCATCGGCCCACACCTGGTCGGCGCTGTCGATGATCTGCGCGCCCGCGGCCTTGAAGTCGGCGTCGGGGATGGCCGAACCGTCACCGGCGCCGGCCTGGACAAGCACGTCGTGGCCGCGGCGGACCAGCTCGGACACGCCGGCCGGGGTGATGGCAACTCGGTACTCGTTGTTCTTGATCTCGGTCGGGATGCCGACACGCATGATCGCTCCTTGTCTGGAAAATGGCTTAGGAAGATTGTGAAGAACATTCGGCTGCTAAGCAATCATGACGACAAAGATTCGATAGACTCGATCAATGGCTGAAGGATCATCGAAATTGGCGACGAATTCCGCCGCTGCGTCGAAGGATGTTCGGCCGCCGGATCTCGACGATGTCGACCGCCGTCTGCTCGCCCTGCTGCACGCCGACGCGCGCATCTCCAACAGCGCGCTGGCCGACGCCGTCGGCATCGCCGCGTCGACCTGTCACGGCCGGGTTCGGCGGCTGCAGGACCTCGGGGTGATCCGCGGCTACTACGCCGACATCGATCCCGCCGCGATCGGGCTGTCGCTGCAGGCCATGATCTCGGTGACCCTGCAGTCCAACGCCCGCAGCAAGATCCGCAACTTCATCCAGCACATCCGGCGCAAGCCCCAGGTGATGGACGTCTACTTCCTGGCCGGAGCCGACGACTTCATCATCCACGTGGCCGCCCGCGACACCGACGATCTGCGTGCCTTCGTCGTGGAGAACCTCAATGCCGACGCCGACGTGGCCGGCACCCAGACGTCGCTGATCTTCGAGCATCTGCGCGGGGCCGCCCCGCTGTAGAGCGCGTTACCGGCGATGGTCGGCGCGGGGTCTGGACTGTGCGCCCGTAGCGGCCGGCCTCTTGTGGGCTGATGCGGAGCGGGCGGCGGCCGACTTCGCCGCGGCCGTCGCGCGAGCGGGCGCTGCCTGGGCCGACGATGCCGGGCGACGCGTGGCGGGCGCCGCCGGCGGGGTCGGGTCGGGGATGGCGACCGGCCGCGAGTACGCCCGCTCGACGATGGGACGAAGGGCGTTGTCCAGCATCGGGGCCAGCGGTCCGGCCCAGGCGACCAGCGGCAGGGTGTCGTTGGGGACCCACACGTAGGTCACCTTGCCCGGGCCGCCGCCGGGCAGGTCCGGTGTGTAGCGCACGTTGCGGGGGTCGTTGAGGTCGACGTTCCAGTAGGCGGTGTGCGTGGTGAGCATTCCGACGACGGCATTGGCCACTGCGATCAGGTTGGTGGGGTCGTCGGGCCAGTCGGCCCAGCCGTCGTACTGCCGAATGACCTCGGTGCCCTGGTAGGCGGTGTCGGCCGGAAGCCAGGGGTTGTTCACCTCGTCGGTCTTCGGCCGTTTACCGCCGTAGCGGTTCTCGGGGTTCCCGATGGACACCCACGACACCGTGGCCGGATCTGGCGCACTGCCGGGGTCGGCGGCCCACCGGCGCAGATCGGAGTAGATGACCTGACCCCCCTGGCTGTGGCCGAACAGCACGACGGGCTCGCCGGCCGGCAGTGCGCCGATGGCCTTCTCGACGTTCGTCGCACCGCCGTCGGTGAAGGGTTGGGCGGGGAGCGCGGTGTAGTCGACGGGCTGGCAGGTGTTGGGCGACTGGCACAGATCGCCCCGCAGCTGACGCGGAGTGAAGTGCAACAGGTGCTGCGCGCCGACCAGCCCACCTTCGAGGGTGAGCACGGTCGCGGCATTGGCCGCCGGCGCCGCTGCGATCAGCGCGGCGCTTAGCGCCGTGGCCAGTGTCGCTTGTTTGAACATGTGAACATCCCCCGACCTTCTTGACCGGAGCGTAAACGGCGCGGCGGCGATCTGGGCCAAAATTGCCGCGACCGTCAGCTCGGCGCGTCCCGACTAGGCTGCTGCCATGCGAGTTGGGGTTCTGGGCGCCAAGGGCAAGGTCGGCACCACGATGTGCGCCGCGGTGCGCGCGGCCGACGACCTGACGTTGAGCGCCGAAGTCGACGCCGGCGACGACCTGACGCTGCTCACCGACAGCGGCACCGAGGTGGTCATCGACTTCACCCACCCCGACGTCGTCATGGACAACCTGAAGTTCCTCATCGACAGCGGGATCCACGCCGTGGTCGGCACCACCGGCTTCACCGACGAACGCCTCGACCAGGTGCGGTCCTGGCTGTCGGGCAAGCCCGGCTCCGCGGTGCTGATCGCGCCGAACTTCGCCATCGGCGCGGTGCTGTCGATGTACTTCGCGCAGAAGGCGGCGCCGTACTTCGAGTCGGTCGAAGTGATCGAACTGCATCACCCGCAGAAGGCCGACGCACCGTCGGGCACCGCGACGCGCACCGCCAAGCTGATCGCCCAGGCGCGAAAAGGCTTGCCGCCCAACCCCGATGCCACCAGCACCGGTCTGGAGGGGGCGCGCGGCGCCGACGTCGACGGCATCCCGGTGCATTCGGTGCGGCTGACCGGGCTGGTCGCCCACCAGGAAGTGCTGTTCGGCACGCTCGGTGAAACGCTGACCATCCGCCACGACAGCCTCGACCGCACATCGTTCGTGCCCGGCGTGCTGCTGGCCGTGCGCGAGATCGCCAAGCACCCGGGGCTCACCATCGGAATCGAACCGCTGCTCGACCTGTGAACGCCGCGCTGCGCATCCAGCTGCTGATCGGGTTCATGTGTGCGGCCCTGCTGGTGTACTTCGTGCTGCTGGGCCGGACCGGGGTGGTGCTGATCGGCACCGGCAAGCCGGCCGGGATCGCGCTGGGCGTCGGGGTGCTGATCCTGCCGATCGTGGGGCTGTGGGCCATGGTCGCCACCCTGCGGGCCGGCCTGGCCCATCAGCGGCTGGCCCGGCTGGCCGCCGAGGACGGGATGGAACTCGACGTCAGCGACCTACCGCGCACCCCGGCGGGCCGTATCGAGCGCGATGCCGCCGACGCCCTGTTCGCCACCGTGCGTGCCGAACTGGAGGCCGACCCGGACAACTGGCGGCGCTGGTATCGGCTGGCCCGGGCCTACGACTACGCCGGGGACCGCGGCCGCGCCCGGGAGACGATGCGCAAAGCGGTAGCCATGCACGCGGAGGAGAAGCCATGAAGCGCCTGCTGATCGTCCACCACACACCTTCTCCGCACTGCCAGGAGATGTTCGAGGCGGTCGTCGCCGGGGCGACCGACCCCGACATCGAGGGCGTCGAGGTGCGTGCGCCGACCCGCGCTCACCGTTGTCGCCGGCCGACATGCTGGAGGCCGACGGCTACCTGCTGGGCACTCCGGCCAACCTCGGTTACATGAGCGGGGCGCTCAAGCACGCCTTCGACGTCTGCTACTACCCGTGCCTGGACGCCACCCGCGGCAGGCCCTTCGGCGTCTACATCCACGGCAACGAGGGCACCGAAGGCGCGGAGCGCGGCGTCACCGCCATCACGACCGGCCTGGGTTGGGTCAAAGCCGCCGAAACCGTCGTCGTCTCCGGAAAGCCCGGCAAGGACGATGTCGACGCGTGCTGGAATCTCGGTGCGACCCTGGCCGCGCAGTTGATGGGCTGACTTTCCCGGTAGCTCGACACCGCGCACTACCCTCAAGGGCGACGAGCAGGAATTGAGGTGTCATGGGAATCGCTGACCTCGCACTGGGAGCCGCCCCGATCGCCGGCGGTGCGCTGATGGGTCTTGCCGCGGGCAGTATCAAGGGTCCCGACTTCCGCGGCATGATCAAGACGGACCTGGACCTCCTCGACAAGATCCCGCCCGAGGACGTCGAACTGAGGGCCGAGTTCAAGGCCAGCATCGACCGGCGGATCAAGGAACTGATCGCGAGCACCGAGAAGAGCCGCGAACTGTTGGACGTCGCGGCGTCCTACAAGGGCAACTGGCGCGACATCGTGGTGTTCGTCTGCGCGGTGCTGTTCACCATCGTCTGGTGGAACGTCCCCCACAGCCGGACCAACTGGCTACCGACGTTCGTGTTCCTGATCCTGCTGTCGGCCGTCGTCTTCTTCTACGCGTCACGCGGCGCGGTGGGCGCCGTGCGCAGTATCCGCAAGCACCACGACGAGCACGACTCACGCGCCTAGGTGGGCCCCGAAGAAGTCCTTCATCGCCGCCCAGTGCCGCTCGGCGGCGGCCTCGTCGTAGGGCGCGTTGTCGGGCACGGCGAACCCGTGTAGCGCCGGGTACCACTCGATGGTGTGCTCGACGCCGGCGTCGGTCAGCGCCTTGTCCAGGGTCTCGGCCTGTTCGGTGGTGAACGATGCGTCGTCGGCGGCGCCGCCGACGTAGACCGCCGCGCGGATCTTGCCGGCCAGCAGGTGCGGGCTGCCCGGGTCCTCGGAGGCCAGCCCGCCGCCGTGGAAGGACATCGCCGCGGCCACCCGCTCGGGCACCCGCCCGGCGACGATCAGCGACGTGCGTCCGCCCATGCAGTAGCCGGTGGTGCCGAACGTCTCGCCGGTGACCTCCGGGCGCGCGGCCAGGTAGTCGAAGAACGCGCGGGCGTCGTTCTCCATCGCCTCGGGGGTGATGCTGCCGATCATGGCGAACAGCCGCTGGCGCTCGGACTTGTCGGTGAAGACGGTCGCCATGTCGAACGGCGCCCAGTCACCGCTGCGGTAGTACACGTCGGGCACCAGCACGACGTACCCGAGCCCGGCGAGCCGGTCGGCCATCTGCCACACGGCCGTGCGGACCCCGCCCGCGTCGCAGTACATGATCACGCCGGGCCAGGGGCCCTGCCCGTCGGGGACGGCCACGGTGACGGGGCAGGTTCCGTCGGCGGTGGTGATGGTGTCGGAGATCGTCGGCATGGCATCGTTTCTACCCCGTGCGCCCGGACGTAAGCTGGTCGGCGTGCCGATCGCCACACCGTACGAGGACCTGCTGCGACGTGTGCTCGAGACGGGGACGCCCAAGGCCGACCGCACCGGCACCGGCACCCGCAGCCTGTTCGGCCACCAGTTGCGCTACGACCTGTCGGCCGGCTTCCCGCTGATCACCACCAAGAAGGTGCACCTGAAGTCGGTGGTCTACGAGCTGCTGTGGTTCCTGCGCGGCGAGTCCAACGTCGAATGGCTGCAGCAACACGGCGTCACGATCTGGGACGAATGGGCCTCGCCCACAGGCGATCTCGGTCCGGTGTACGGGGTGCAGTGGCGATCGTGGCCCACTCCGACGGGCGAGCACGTCGACCAGATCAGCAACGCGCTGCACCTGCTGCGCACCGATCCGGACTCGCGGCGCATCATCGTCTCGGCGTGGAACGTCGGGGAGATCCCGCAGATGGCGCTGGCGCCCTGCCACGCGCTGTTCCAGTTCTACGTGGCCGACGGCCGGCTGAGCTGCCAGCTCTACCAGCGCAGCGCCGACCTGTTCCTCGGTGTGCCGTTCAACATCGCCAGCTACGCGCTGCTGACCCACATGATGGCCGCCCAGGCCGGCCTGGGCGTCGGGGACTTCATCTGGACCGGCGGGGACTGCCACATCTACGACAACCACGTCGAACAGGTCACCGAACAGCTCAGCCGTGACCCGCGCCCGTATCCGGAACTTGTTCTGGCCCAACGTGATTCGATCTTCGACTACACCTACGAGGACATCGAGATCCGCAACTACGATCCGCACCCGGCGATCAAGGCGCCCGTCGCGGTATGAGCGCTGGGTCTGATCTGGGCGCAGTCGACCTCAGGGGTCATCGGCCGCGACGGCGGCATCCCGTGGCACCTGCCCGAGGACCTGGCCCGCTTCAAGGACGTGACGATGGGCCACACCGTCGTGATGGGCCGTCGCACCTGGGAGTCGCTGCCCGCCAAGGTGCGCCCGTTGCCCGGGCGCAGAAATGTCGTACTGACCCGGCACGCTGACTACATGGCTGACGGAGCGACGGTGGTGGGCGACCTCGATGCCGCTTTGACCGAAGACGACGCGTGGGTGATCGGCGGCTCGGAGATCTACCACCTGGCCCTGCCGGCGGCGACCCGCTGCGAGGTGACCGAGGTCGAGATCGACCTGCGCCTGGAGGACGACGACGCGCTGGCCCCGATGCTCGACGAATCGTGGGTCGGCACGTCGGGGGACTGGCAGGACAGCAGCTCGGGTCTGCGCTACCGGTTCCACACCTTCGTTCGGGCATGAGCCGGCTGACCGCCGACCAGGCGCGCCGAGTCGCCGTGGCCGCGCAGGGTCTGGCCGAACCCAGGCCGAGCGGGCCCGTCACCCGCGCGCATCTGCGCCGGCTGATCGGCCGCATCCAGGTGCTGCAGCTCGACTCCGTGTCGGTCGCGGTGCGCGCCCACTACGCCCCGGTGTTCAGCCGCCTCGGTCCCTACGACCGCGACGTCGTCGACAAGGCCGCGTGGAGCCACAGCGCCCGCTCGCCCCGGCTGCTGGTGGAGTACTGGGCGCACGAGGCGGCACTGATGGCCGTCGAGGACTGGCCGCTGCTGCGCTGGCGGATGCGCGAGTACGTGCACGGCCGCTGGGGCACCGAGATCGTCAAGAAGAACGCCCGGCTGGCCGAGGACGTCGTCGCCGCCGTCGCCGAACTCGGACCCAGCACCGCCGGGCAGATCGAGGCACACCTGGAGTCCGAACCCCGGGGCCGCAAGGGCCGCCGTGGTGGGACCGCAGCGAGACCAAGTGGGTGGCCGAGGCGCTGTTCGCGTCGGGGGTGCTGACGACGGCGCACCGGGTCGGCTTCGCCCGCCACTACGACCTCACCGAACGGGTGCTGCCGCCGCACGTGCTGGCCCGCGAGGTCGACGATCGACGAGGCACTGCGCGAGCTGACGCTGCGGGCGGCCACCGCGCTGGGGGTGGGCACCGAGGCCGACATCCGGGACTACTTCCGGCTGCGGCCCGCAGAGGTCAAACCCGTTCTCGCCGAGCTGGTCGCCGCGGGGGAGCTGGAAGTCGTCGAGGTGGCGGGCTGGTCGGCGCCGGGCTATCTGCGTGCCGGGCAGATCGTGCCCCGTGCCGAGCGCGGCACCGCGCTGCTGTGCCCGTTCGACCCGCTGGTCTTCTTCCGGCCGCGGGTGGAGCGGCTGTTCGGCTTCGAGTACCGCATCGAGATCTATGTGCCAGCA
>CAWBAL010000030.1:0-5084 GCA_963786695.1 uncultured Actinomycetota bacterium | reverse complement strand
ACATCCCGTGGGACACCACAGCACGGACGGGTCTTCGGCTGCTCAATCCGGGCTCGCCCACCGACCGTCGCCGCCAGCCGTTCTGCACCTACATGACCGCGGCCACCCGCGGGGGCCTGCTGCGTGAAGTCCGCCTGCACCAGATCCGGAAGAATTAGCTCACCCTGAAAGCGATGCACATGATGATCGCTTGAATCACGAGTCAACGGGTCGTTCACGCGTGTATGTTCATCCTCAGGTGCAGGACCAATGGTCGATGGTCAGACTTCGGGCAACCGCTCGAAGCGGTGAGCACTGAGCCTTCTGCCTTGCCGGAGCAAAATCAGGAGATGCTTCATGACCGTTCTGGTTCCACTGAAAGGCGTTGTTGGAGCACAACATTTGCGGTGCATCGTCCGCAAGCCCGTCAAGAGCCCTAACGGCTCGACGGCCCTCGCCGACACAGTGATGGACGTCTACACAGGCTGGCTCACCTTCGATTTGAGCGACGGTGACTTGGTCAGAGACCACGTCCGCGCCCTCGTGCCACTCGGCACCGGTTCAGCTGGAATGTTGGATATCCAGGAGTATGCAGGCGGGATTTCCTCGGTAGTCGTAACGGCCTCACTCTCGAGCTTCGCGGGCGATCCCGACGTGGCCGCCGTCGACTCGGCAACAGTCAAGTTGAAGACCCACAACTTTCCCGGTGTGCCCCCAGCGGACGTCCTCGTTCTCGACGTGAACGTGGCCGTACAGGACGGTACGGTGCACCGCGTCTCATATCAGATAACCGTGCTCGCTGCGGCGAAGGAGCCAGTCCGGGCTGTTGACGAACTCGAGGCGTCAGTCATTCCCCTGGACCGGTCGACCACTTCTAACTAGCCTCGCGGGAAGCCCGCTCAGGATCCGTTGCCCATCCGCGCCGCCGCCCGACCTATCGCGTCCCAACCGGCTCGGCTCATCGCACGACTGGCCTCGGGTTCGCTTATGGCCTTGGCCAACTCGGTTGCGGCCAACCCCAGCAACACGTCTCGCTGCTCGGGCATCATCCGCATCCAGCCAGGGTCGATCGGTACCGGGTGGCCGCCGGGGGCAAGTATGACGCCTTCGCCACCCGATATCAGCCCGTACAGAACCTGTACGGCGAGAGCGTAGTCGTGGCTGGCCGACTCCAGGCTCTCATCGCCGGTGGCGAACTTGAGCGCACGCACGACATCGATCCGGCCATAGCCCATCTCTGCATTCCAAGTCCCGCTGAGATGTGTGCCATCGTGGGCGTAGCTATATCCGCCCACTTTCGCTGCGGTCCGCTCGATAATGGACCGCACCCAGTCGTTCACTTTGACGCCGGCCGGTTGCTGCGCGGATTCCGGCAACGACAGCAGGAGGGCCGCTAGTCCTGCTACGTGGGGTGCCGCCGCCGACGTGCCGTAGAACTGGTCATAGCCACCGATTATCGTTGTAGGACAGGATATCCCGGGTGCAACGACGCTGAGTTTCGGTCCGTAGATGCTGTCCCACAGCGGGCTGAAGTTCGACGTGTAACGATTCTGGCGATGATCGCTCCGGTCCGATGCGCCGACTGCCATGACAGCGTGGTGGCTTGCGGGGTACTGGATGAACGTCGGGTCGCCGCAGGCCTCGTGTTCTTTCTCAACACGATCCTTGAAACAGTTGCCACTGGCCGCCACTAGGACGATGTCCGCGTCATAGGCGTCGTCGAGAGCGATGTCCACGAGGTCGTGGGGCGGTCCGTCGTAATGCCAGCTCATGTTGATGACGGCGGCGCCGTGCACTCGGGCCCAGTTGACGGCGCTGACGATGTCCAACTGCGAACGGATGGTGTCGTCGTAGAGGCGAATCGGCATGATCCTGCAATTGGGCGCAACCCCCGCCAGTCCGATCACGTTATTGGTTTGAGCGGCCGCGACGCCGGCGCACATCGTGCCGTGCGACGACGTGAGAATCGGCGTCGTCCCGTCGGCGAGTACGTCGAGACGCTCGGGCGGTGCG
Source organism: uncultured Actinomycetota bacterium (assembly GCA_963786695.1). Classification (GTDB taxonomy): domain Bacteria; phylum Actinomycetota; class Actinomycetes; order Mycobacteriales; family Mycobacteriaceae; genus Mycobacterium. Next base: position 3,092 of record CAWBAL010000030.1, on the reverse strand, counting down.
ACATACTTCGCCGCCAGTTCCGGATGAGTTGGGTCGCACCCGGAGTCGATGACGGCAATGACGACTCCGGACGAACCCAAGGTGTAGGCCCACCCGGCAGGAGCCGAGATCTGGTGCAGGTTCCACTGCGTCGGAAACTGGTCGTCGTTCGGGTGTGGTCCGCTGTTCGGCGACTGCAATTGAATCCAGTCTGGACCGGCGGATGCCACCAGCGGCGACCGTGAGAACTGATCGACGACCGCAAAGATGTCCTGGTGCCTGGGGCTCTGCAGCTGCAATCGGTACACCACGCCGGCGTGCGCGAGAGGCTCGACGGTCATCTGATCGGTTTCGGATGACGCGATGAGTGAGTGGATCTCTTCGGCTGTGCCGCCGGGGTGAAAGTGCACCAGAAGTCGGTCGGAGAAGCTGGCGGCAGTATCCGCCGGCATCCGGTCGGCGCGGTGATACAAGGGACTCGCCGTTGCGACCCTGGCGTCATCGCGAAGTTGGCCGAGCAGCCTCGCAGTGTCCTCTCCGACCGCGCATCGGAACCGTGCCCTAGCAACCGGCTCGTCGCCACCGAGATGAGTGACGCCGAAAGGTCCCTCGCCGTTGTGGAGACCGAATTGGCCGAGGAAAGACGCTACGGCTGGCGGCGACAACGACTCCGTGAACTCCACGTAGACCCCGCCCGGGTCAAGGGTCAGGACGGTGTCGCCTTGCTCAACAACATTGGGGAATCGCACATTGTTTGCGGGCTCGTCACCGTCGTTCATCGAACTGTCCTCCAAGATCGGGAGTACTCGACGCGCAGCCGCCGAGGACACGCTCGAGAAGACAGCTACCGCAAAGCAAGAACAGCTTCCAGTGATACACCAGGATGGTCGCGGATTCGGGGCCTTTACGCGCGACTCAATGCGGCGGCAATAGGCGGTGACGCTGTTCCGGCATTAGCTCTGTAACAGAGCTATCATCGGAGAAGTGGAGACCCGCACCGATCTGGTTACCGAACTGTTCAGCGTGGTCGGCCGATTCCGGCGGACCGTACGCCGCTCGGGTCCGCGTGGCTTCGACCTGAGCGGCGTGACCGAGTCGCAGGCCGAACTGCTGCGCCTGGTGGGCCGCCAGCCCGACATCTCGGTCAGCGCGGCCGCCGCCGAACTGGGGCTGGCACCCAACACCGCCTCCACCCTGGTGTCGAAGCTGTCGGCCGACGGTCTGCTGGTCCGCACGCCCGACCCCGAGGACCGCCGCGTCGGCCGGCTCGCGCTCGACCGCACCGGCACAGCGGCTCGCCGACGCGTCCCGCGCGGCCCGCCGCGCCGCGCTGGCCGAGGTGCTCGACGACCTCGACGCCGACGACACCCGGGCGCTCGCGGCCGGACTGCGGGTGCTGGCCGACGTCACCAAGAAGCTGCAGGAGACAGCGACCGTGAACGCACCCGCCATCGACTGCCGGCACCTGACCCACCGCTACGGCGACTTCACCGCCGTCGACGACCTCTCGTTGCGAGGTCCAGACCGGCGAGACCGCTGGGCCTGCTCGGCCCCAACGGCGCAGGCAAGACCACCGTCGTCCGGGTGCTGACCACGCTGACGCCGATCCAGCGACGGCGAGGTGCGGATCTTCGGCCTCGACGCCCGCCGCGACACCATGGACATCCGCTACAACCTCGGCTATGTGCCACAACAACTTTCGATCGAGCCGGCGCTGACCGGCCGGCAGAACGTGGAGTGGTTCGCCCGGCTCTACGACGTGCCGCGCGATCGCGCGGGCGACACGGGTCGGCGAGGCGCTCGAGGCGATGCAGCTGCTCGACGTCGCCGACCGGCTGGCCGGCACCTATTCCGGCGGCATGGTGCGCCGGCTCGAGCTGGCCCAGGCGCTGGTGAACCGGCCGTCGCTGCTGATCCTCGACGAGCCGACCGTCGGCCTGGATCCCATTGCGCGCGACGGTGTCTGGTCGCAGGTGCAGCACATGCAGCGCGAGTTCGGCATGACGGTGCTGCTGACCACCCACTACATGGAGGAGGCCGACGTACTGTGCGACCGGGTGGCGCTGATGCACCACGGCTCGCTGCGGGCCGTCGGCACCCCGGCCGAACTCAAGGCCAAGGTCGGTCCGCAGGCGACGCTGGAGGACGTGTTCCGGCACTACGCCGGATCCGGACCTCGCCGAGGACACCGCACGGGCCGGACTGGGCGAGATCCGGGCCGGACGGAAGGCGGCGCGTCATGCCGGTTGAGTCAGCCACCGCCCCCGGCATGCTGCGCGCGCCACGCGGCTGGCGGCGGGCACGCGGCCTGGCTGGTGCGGATCGAGACGTTCGCCTGGGTCGAGCTGCAGAAGCTGCGCCACGACCGCACCGAGCTGTTCACCCGGATGGTGCAGCCTGCGCTGTGGCTGCTGATCTTCGGCACCACGTTCAACCGGCTGCACGTCATCGACACCGGGCCGGTGCCGTATCTGGCGTTCCTGGCCCCGGGCATCATCGCCCAGTCGGCGTTGTTCATCTCGATCTTCTACGGCATCCAGATCATCTGGGATCGCGACGCCGGCATCCTGGCCAAGCTGATGGTGACCCCGGCGCCGGCCTCGGCGCTGGTCACCGGCAAGGCGTTCGCCGCCGGCGTGCGGTCGGTCGCCCAGGTGGTCGGCGTGCTGGCGCTGGCCTACCTGATGGGCATCCACATGACCTACAACCCGTTGCGGATCCTGGCCGCGATGGGGGTCGTGATGCTCGGGTCGGCGTTCTTCGCCTGCCTGTCGATGACGCTGGCCGGGCTGGTGCGCAACCGGGATCGGCTGATGGGCATCGGCCAGGCGATCACCATGCCGTTGTTCTTCGCCTCCAACGCGCTGTATCCGGTGGCCGTGATGCCGGAGTGGCTGCGCTGGCTGTCGCGGATCAATCCGCTGAGCTACGAGGTGGATTCGCTGCGGCTGCTGCTGGTGGGCATCCCGTCGGCGCATCCGTGGCTCGACGTCGCCGTGTTGGTGGTGGCCGCTGTGGTCGGTATCGCGGCGGCGTCGGCGCTGCTGCGCCGGCTGGTGGCCTAGCGGGCGTTTTTCCGCCGTGAGGTTACTGTCGAAGCCGCCGGCTCAAGC
>CAWBAL010000029.1:0-10724 GCA_963786695.1 uncultured Actinomycetota bacterium | reverse complement strand
GTCGTTCGCGGAATTGACATCACCAAAAATGGCCCCACTGTAATGCATTTCCGTTCGCCGATTCGCGCCTTGTCGTGAAAGCAGTTGATTTCCAACATCATTCGCGTCACGCGAGATAGCGAGAAATTCGTATTCCCTTCGTATATCTCACCGTTTTTGTTGTGTGGGCCATACGAATTCGCGTAACGTGATGGAGAACACAGGTTTTGGCGTACACCAAAATCCGTTGTTACTTTCGATCACATGTTTGCAATCGCGACGTTGATGACGCTGATCAATCAGGTGTCAGGCACGCCGTACATCCCCGGTGGGGATAGCCCGGCTGGCACCGACTGCTCAGGCCTGGCTTCCTGGGTGTCCAATGTGGCCACCGGCCGGCCGGCTTTCGGCAGCAGGTTCCACACCGCCAACGAAGAGGCCGCTCTGCTGGCCCGTGGCTTCCACTACGGCACCGCGCCCAACTCGCTGGTGATCGGGTGGAACGGCGGCCACACGGCTGTCACGCTGCCCGACGGCACCCCGGTGTCCAGCGGTGAGGGTGGCGGCGTCCGGATCGGTGGCGGTGGCGCCTATCAGAAGCAGTTCAACCACCACATGTATCTGCCCGTGGAGGCCCAGGAGATGCAGATCGACCCCGCGGCGCCGCAGGACCCGAACGCCCCGGTGCTGGTCGACATCGCCAATCCGGAGCCGCCCGCACCGGCACCCGAGTTGCCGCCGCCACCGGCGGAGAACCCGGCGCCCGCAGGTGACATCGTCCCAGTCGGCGATGTCGTCCCCGCGCCGGACGCTCCTGTCGACATGCCCGCCTAGTCACTCGGCCTTCGTCTTATCAGAAGCCCACTTTGCCGCAGTAGTTTTGCGCCGGCGTCAGCGACACTTGCCCCGCATCGAGTCGTCAATCTATCTGTCAATCCAGGGTGGAGGTGCCCGACTCGTTCAGCTCGGGAAGCAGACTGTCGGAGGACTGAGGGAGTTCGCCGACTTGCAGAACGGTCAGGGCTGATCTCTGAGAGTCGATGGTTTGCGGCTCCTCTTGATCACGATGCCGTGTTGGCGGGCTGCTTGGGACGCCGTTGCAGGCGACTCCGATGTTGTATGGGTGCTAGAAAACAGCGCCAGTAAGTGTCCGCTAATCCGAATATGCGACGCTGGTCGGGGGAATGATGGTGCGCACCTCCCGTGTCTTGCAGGGGAGATCACTGCAATCGCCCTTGGAGGCGTCGATGGACTCGAGCGAGCCGGCCCCGAAGTCAAACGGACGAGTGCCGTCGGCCGACGACGGCGGATTGCGCGCAGCGCTGCGCGCGATGTGGGCATCGGTTGCCCCGTCGTGGCGCGAACTCGCCGAGCATGTTGATACCAGGGAAGCCGTCGTGACGCAGGCGATGCTGGATTCCGCGGGCCTTCGGCGCGGGCATCGTGTTCTCGAGCTCGCCTGCGGCCCAGGTGGTGTCGGCATGGCCGCGGCCGCACTTGTGGGACCAGATGGCGCGGTCGTGCTCTCCGACGTGGTCCCGGAAATGACAGCGATCGCCGCCGACCGCGCGAAAAGCGCCGGACTTACAAACGTCACAACACGCGAAGTGGACCTCGAGCGGATCGACTACCCGGAGTCGGCTTTTGACGCTGTGCTGTGCCGTGAAGGTCTGATGCTCGTGCCGGATACGGCGTCCGCCGCACGGGAAGCCCGCCGAATCCTGCGGCCGGGGGGCCGCGCCGTCTTCACCGTGTGGGGACCTCGCGACCGCAATCCATGGTTGGGGCTGCTATTGGACGCTGTCACTGCCGAAACGGGTTTGCCCGTCCCGCCGCCTGGCATTCCTGGGCCGTTCTCCCTTGAAGCTCCAGGCGCACTCGCCGAGTTGTTCGCTGGGGCAGGCTTCCGCGGCACCGAAGTCCGCGAGATCCCAACGCCGATGAAGGTTTCCACCCTCGACGAGTGGTGGTCGATGGTCCCATCACTGGCGGGGCCGCTCGCGCGGGTGTTGAGATCACTTCCCGCCGAGACGAGCGCGGCCATCCGGGCCCGCGCCGACGCGGCACTGGCAGATTTCTCCAGCCTTGACGGCTACGAACTGCCCGGCGTGTGCCTCCTCGGAGTTGGAGGGCGCTAACGTCGAGGCTGTAAGCGGATTGGCCCCTCAAATCCCCGCAGAGTCGCACAGGATTGGCTGGCGACGCTGAAACCGGCCGTCAGGTGTTGGGTGGTGCCAGAATATTGACGTGAGCGACCGGGGGGTAAGCGACACGCACGAGGGTCGCCCTGGCGCTGGTTCGTCGATCGATGAGTTGTTGGATCAGGCGGTGGCGGCGATCAACCGCGGCGATCAAGCAGCGGCCACCGCGCTGGCCGGCCAGGTGCTGGCTGTCGATCATGGGAATGCCGACGCCGAGGATCTGCTCACCGCGCCCAGCGATCGTGGCGAGATTCGGCGAATGACGATCTTGTATGTCGACTTGGTGAACGCCGCCGCGTTGTCCGCACAGGCCGGACTCGACAACTACGGGCCACTGGTGGCCCGATACCGCGATCTGGTGCTGGGAGTCGTGAACCGCTTCGACGGCCATATCAGCTCACCGACGGGCGAGGGGCTGCTGGCGGTATTCGGCCATCCGACAGCCCACGAGGACGACCTACGTCGCGCCGTGCTAGCGGGGCTGGAAATCACGCGCGAGGTCGGCCGTCTCAGCGATAAGGTCCACCACCGCTTTGGGGTTGAGATCGCGGCCCGGGCGGGGGTACATCGCGGGCTGGTGTATCTGGACACCGTCCAGGACGACGTCTACGGCCTCGGCGCCAACCTGGCCGCGCGAGTGTCGGGTCTGGCCCCGCCGGGAACCGTCGTGATTTCTGACGTAGTAGCGCCGTTGATAGGTAGCACCTTTGAGCTAGAGGCGTGCGAACCGGCCGCCGTCAAAGGCGTTGAAGAGTTGATCGCCCACCATCGGGTGCTCGGCGAGCGATCGTTGCCTGCGAAGGTGATACGCGCCCCCTTGGTGGGTCGCGACCGCGAGTTTGCGTGGCTACAGGACCGATGGATGGACGCTCAAGCCGGCACCTTGAGGACTCCGGGGATGGTGTTGCGTGGCGAGCCGGGGATCGGCAAGTCTCGGCTGGCGGCCGCCGCCGCCGGACTGGCCGAGGATTCGGGGGCGGTGGTGCTGACATTGGCGGGATCGGCGTTGCACACTGACGCCGGTCTGCACCCGATACGCAGCCTGCTCGAACAGCGTTGCGGCATCAGCAGACTGACCCCTCCTGGAGAGCGGCTGTGGTTGCTCGAAGCCGAGCTGATGGCCCGCGGACTGGACACGGCAATCTCTGTGCCGTTGTTGGCGCCGGTGCTGAACATCGCACCGGAACACGGATACGAGCCCGCTGCCGCAGAGGGACGCAAACTCTATGAAGTGATCGGACAAGCAGTCCAGGACTATCTCCTGGCCTGTCTCGGCGGAAGCCCGGGCATGGTGGTGGTCGAGGATGCGCACTGGTTCGACCCGTCCACCATCGAAAGAGTCGGGTCTCTGCTGGATGCCGCCGAGGGCCGGCTGCTCGTGGTGGTGACGGGACGTCTCGGCCCGTGGCTGCCCGCCGACTGGCCAGTGACACTGATCGACCTGGACCCATTGACAGGGGACCAGATTGACACTCTGATCGCCGCCCTGGATCCCAATCTCTCGGCAATGGCTCGCGCGGCGGTGGCCGACCGCTGCGACGGGGTGCCCTTCTACGTCGAGCAGGTCGTCGGCGGGCTCACGCAGACCGGAGTGCCGGAAGGCCTGTACGAGCCCTTACTCGCCCGGCTGCGGGCGAGCGCGAACGTGGTACCGGTAGTGGAGGCGGCGGCACTCATCGGCCGCCAGGTGGACCGCGGCCTGCTCGGCTCCGTTGTCGATCTCAGCGATCATGTACTCGACAGCGTTCTCGGCGAACTCGAGGACGCGCTAGTGCTCGAGCGATGGGGGCCAATCGGTTGGCGATTCCGTCACGAGCTGCTCCGCGAGGTCGCCACGGAGTTGGCGCCACCCAGCGTGCGCCGCAGCCTGCACGCCAAGATCGCCGACGCCCTGGCGGCTGGGGATCCCGACTGGCAGCTGGTGGCCACGCACTACGAGCGGGCGGAGAACACCGGCGAGGCGGTGTCGGCATATCAACGGGCATCGGCGGATGCGCGACGGCGAGGCGCTCTCGCGGAGGCCCGCGGCTATCTGACTCGCGCCCTTGCCCAGGTGGACAAGCAGGAGCCGGGGCGTGCCCGCGACGTGAGCGAGATGGCCGTGCGCCTGGAGCGGGGATTCCTCGCGAGCGCCGCCGAGGGACCCCTGAACGCCGCCACGGCGGTCGACTTCGAGGAGTGCCTGCGGCTCGGCGGGACGGACGTGCGCGACGACGAAGTGGTTGGCACGCTGATCGCACTGGCCGGCTACTACTTCGCCGTTGGTGATCTGCCCCGTTCCGCCCGGGTGCTGACGTCGTTGTGCGCGGGTATGAACGAGGAGCGGGAGCACTTCCGGCCTGTGGTCGAAGCCGCGGTGGGCATCGGGGCATGGATGAGCGGCGGGTTCGCTCGCGCCCGTGAGCAGATTGAGGCAGCCACGGCTGAATTCGCCCGGGCGGGCCACCACTCGCTTGAGGCGCTGTGGTTCGCACCGACCGACCCAATGACCATGGCGCACGGAATCCTCAGTCTCGACCGGCTTGCGGCCGGAGACCTCCGTGGCGCCGAGGCCGAGGTGCTGAAGGCCGCCGACCGGGCCGACGAACTCAGCTTCCCGCAAGGCCCGTTCAGCCGGGCTTTCGCGTGTTTCTTTGAGATTTGGATACGCATCGAGGCGCGTCAGCTCGATCGCGCCGCCACCCTGGCCGCCGAGCTTATCGACCGCGGCGATCGCCACGGCTTCGAGGTTTGGGCACTGTGGGGCTCCGCTCAGCGGGCCATCGTCGACGCCATGGGTGCGATCGGCGCCGACGACGCCGACCTGCTGTCGGTCCACGTCGCACGCGCGACCGAGGTCGTGAAGACCGTCCGCGGCGCTGGATTGACCGTCTTCATAACGTTGTTCGACGGTGCTCTCGCACAGCTATTGACTGCCGCCGGTCGTCTCGAAGAAGCTCGCGCTCAATTGGATACGGCGCTCACGCTGAGCCGCGACATCGAAATGTGTTTCTATGAGGCCGAGTTGCTGCGCCTTCGCGCGCACACCCACACCGACTCCGATGCCCGTGGTGCGGATCTGGCCGCCGCTCTTCGAGTTGCCCGCCAACAGGGCGCAGACCTGTACGAAATCCGTTCAGCACTCGATGATTTCGAACTACGCGGAGAACCCGCACGTGCCGCGCTCATCAATGTGGCCGACCGTTTCGCTGCCGATAGCCCGCTACCGGAAGCAAAGCGGTCTCTGTCGGCACTGATGACTTCAACACCGCGGCAGGGGTGACGCGCTGTTGGGCTGGCATGGCATCCGGGAGTTCTCACAGAACCGGCGCGCGCTCACTCACCACCCGGTAGTAGATGATCGGCTCCTTTACACTCTTGACCGACGCTGGTGGGCGGGCTTCCAATTCGAAGTCGTTCCGAATCTCCGCCTCGACCGCATCTGAGACAACAACTGCGCCGGGCGGTGCGAGGCCCGAGATCCGGTTCGCCAGGTTGGCGGCCGACCCGTAGACGTCGCCTTGGGCGGTGTCCAGATACACCAGCCCCCAGTGCACCCCGACCCGGACATTAACCCTGAAACCGAATCGGCGTTGCGTCTGATCGCTGAGCCGGGACACCTCTCGCGTGATCTCCAGCCCGGCCTTTACCGCGCGACCCACATCGTCGTCGTGCGCAATCGGATGACCGAATAGCCCCACCAACCCATCCCCCTTGGTGGAGCCGATCTGACCCCCGTACTCGTGTACGACCCGCAGCACCTGTTCGCGGTACCGCCCTACCACCAAGCGGTACGTCTCGGGCTCCACTTGGGTAGACAGCGCCGTCGAATCCACCAGATCGGCAAAGAAAACGACCAACCGTTGGATCTCACCAACGTCCCCAAAAGGCGCCGACAAGTCTTCGGCGTCGGCCGGACCGTCAGTCACCTAGACCCCTCAACGTCGGCGAACAGCAATGTCACTGTTCCGGTCGGCAGCCTGCTCACGCCCAACTCGCTCCAATTTCAACGGCGCCATGTTCGCAAGTCGCTCATGTTAGCCAGTATCCCCGCACGGACAGGGTGCGGCTTGTCAAGACGGCCCCGGGAATCCTGCCAATCTTCCCTGCATCTCGACACCGGCGTCGCGCGCGGCCGACGGTCGGGCCAGCACCACCACCACGACAACGGTCAGCACGGCGATCGCCAGTCCCGGTCCCCACAGTGCGCTGCCGCTCGGCCACGGAATGACGTTGCGGTACAGGGTGTATCCCAGCAGCGCCAGGCCCAGCACCGGTATCGCCACCTCCCACCTGCTCACGGCGACGTCACCGGAGAAGAACAGCAGCTTCACCGCACCCAGGGTGGCCAGCACATAGGCCACCAGCAGGATCAGCGTGCCCGCCGTGGCCGAGATCGTGAACACGTCGAACGGGGCGGCATGCAGCACAGCCCATCCCAGACCCCCGATCGCGGCCACCAGGACCACGCATGCGGTCGCGGCCAGATGCGGAACGCTTCGCGACGGGTGAACCGTGGCCAGTGCGGCCGGGCCCATTCCGTCGCGGCTGAGCGCGAAGACCAGCCGGCTGGCACCCACGACGCTGGCCAGACAACATGCCGCCGCGCTGAACGTGGCACCGATGACGATGACCCACGACAGCCAGGGAGTGACGTACTGTGCCGACAGGTCACCCATCAGCGCTTCGGATTTGGTGAACTCCTCCACCCCGTGGGCATCGGTGCCGAACGCCATCATCTCGATCGCGGTGACGACGACGAAGAACACCCCGCCGAAGACCGCCGTGCCGAGGATGGCCCGGGGGATGTTGCGGCGCGGCTCCTGGGTCTCCTCACCGAGTGTCGCCGCGGCCTCGAACCCGGCGAAGGACAGGAAGCCGAAGACGATTCCGAGGAAGACCGTCGATATCGACGTCCCCGGGGCCACGCTGAAGACGGACAGATCGAACCGCTGACCGCCCGGCGCGTGGCCGGTGACCAGCTTGCCGAGCGTGACGGCCGCGACCACCAGGATCAGTGTGATCGTGAGGCCTTCGACGAGCAGCAGAAGGGTTGTCCCGCCTTTGATCTCGCGGACGGCCAGCAGCCACACGGCGGCGAGCACCAGCCAGGCGAAGACGAACGCCGTCCAGTCCGGTAAGGCGTTGGGCGCGGCAACCTTTCGGGCGAGGTCGGTCAGGAAGATGCCCGCCGCCGTCGAGGTGACCGCTCCGTAGAAGATGTAGGTGCCGGCGTTGAGCCAGCCCGCCACGCTGCCGGTTCGCGGCCCCAATGTCACTCCCACGAAGGCGTATACGCTGCCGGCGTGGCTGAACCGCTGGGACAGCCGAACGAACGTGTGCGCGATCAGCAGCACACCGACGGTGGCCAACAGGAATGCCAGCGGCACCGCGCGCCCGACCGCCGTTGCCGTGCCCTGCGGGTTGATGTTGATGGCCATCGACGGAGCCATCAGGGCGACCGAGACTCCCACCGCCGACCACACATTGAGAGTGCGCCGCAGCGTCGGGGCGACCATCGCCTGCCCTCAGCCGTCTTCCAGGATCAGGGCCGCCTCCGGGCACGCCGCCACACCCTCACGCGTGCGTTGTTCGTCGCCCGGGGCCACCTGATGCTCCTCGAGGACCGAATAGCCCTGGTCGTCGATCGGAAACAGCTCTGGGTCAACGGCATAGCACTGGGCATGGCCCACGCAGAGATCCCGCTCGAGACGAACACGCATGGTCACCAGGCTAGGCCACCGGAGCTACGGGTTGATCGTGTTCTCGCCGGCCTGGCGTCCCCACACGTACTCGGTCAGCAGCGGCTGGCCCAGTTCGAAATGGTTGTAGGGCGCCAGAGACGCCCCATCGTCGACAACCAGGTAGGGCGCCGGCCAGAAGTTGCGGTCGATCGTCTGCCAGCAGCCCGGTGCCCCGCCGGGGCCGCCCCGGCCGTTGGTGCGGGGCAGGTTGTCCGGATAGACGTAGGGGTTCGGGGCGCCGACGATCTCGGTGACGGTGCTCAGCGCGTAGCCGTTGCCGCCGAACGAGTCCAGCGCGGCCGGCAATGCCTTGGCGATGTTGCGGATTCCGCAGAGGATGGCCGGGCTGTACTTGTCGAGCAGCCGGGAGCTGGGCACCAGGTCGGCCATCGCCCGCACCAGATAGGGACTGCTGCGTTCGAAGACGTCACCGGCGGTGTTGCCGAAGCCGATCGAGGCCAGCAACGCGGCGTCGATGTCGGCCTGCTGCGCGTTGAGGGAGCCCGGCGGTGACCACGGCCTTGTCGAGCGCGTTCCACAGATCGGGGCTGGCTTTGGTGTAGACATCGGCGAGGTCGGCCAGGCGCTGGACGTCGTAGCGGATCTGGGGCATCTGCGGGTTGACGTCGTCGAGGATCGCGTTGCCGTCGACGATCGACCGGCCGAACTTGGTGCCCAGCCCGTTCAGCGCTTCGGCGAGCGCGGACAGGGTGAGGTTCAGCCGGACCGGGTCCACCTTCTCGGCGATCGAGGTGACGGTCTCGAACAGGGTGTTGAACTCGGTGGTGACCGTCGAGCCGTCGATGACGTCCGCACTGGTGATGCGGGCCGGGCTGGGGTTCTCGGGAGTGGACAATGCCACGTACTTGTTGCCGAACACCGTGCTGGCCTTGATGTCGGCACGCACATTGGCCGGGATGGCGGGGACGTAGTGCGAGTCGACCAACAGCGTCACCTGCGCCATCGACTTGCCGTCCCGTGGCCGTCGAGTAGACCTTGCCGACCCGGCCGATCACCACGCCGTTGAGGGTGACCTTCGATCCCGAGTCCATCACCAGGCCCGCGCGCTGCGAGACCATGGTCAGGGTGGTCGTCGGGGAGAGGTCACCCCGGAACTGCAGGAACACCAGCGTGAGCAGCCCGGCGATGAGGACTATGAACACCGCTCCCACCGTCTTCAGCGGGGGCCGGTCGTGAACGCTCACCTGTGGTCGCCGGATCCATGCCTCGGCCCACCGTCGTTCATCTCGCCTCCTTCCCCCAACCCGAAAGCGAATGGGCGCCGCGATACCCCCGGTACCGGCAGTGATGCGGACCACAGGAATGTACCGGATTTCCGAATCGGCGTGAACAGCAATCGGGCATTTCGCCCGCGCCGAAATGCACGTAACTATTTGCGCCGTCGTAAATCGTCGATGGAGTGGACAACTTCAGCTGAATCATTCGATCCCCCAGCATCTTTCGTACGCATACCGAACAATTGACGGTGGCACCGATAGGCAAGCTTCCGAATTTGGGTACCATTTGCTGTGCGACAAACCCCCGGCAATTCCGGGCGTGGCGGCGATCATCGCCCGCCGGCCGTTCCTCGGGAGTGCGGCCAAAGACACTCCAGTTGGCGGTGGAGTCGGGATAATCAGTGGCGTCGCCGGGCGCGAAGCCTGCGCGGGAACCGGCTCAACGAGGAGCGTAAAGACTCATGTCCATCATCGAAGCGGACGCGGAGACCCAGTCGGGATTCGACCAGGAGGTCGCCGACACCCAGCGGTACATCGACAGTCCGCGGTTCGAGGGGATCACCCGCCTCTACAGCGCGCGCCAGGTCGTCGAGCAACGCGGCACCATTCCGGTCGACTACACCGTCGCGCGCGAGGCCGCCAAGGCCTTCTACCAGCGCCTGCGCGAACTGTTCGCCGAGAAGAAGAGCATCACCACCTTCGGGCCGTACTCCCCCGGCCAGGCCGTGACGATGAAGCGAATGGGCATCGAGGGCATCTACCTCGGTGGCTGGGCGACATCGGCGAAGGGCTCCGTCACCGAGGACCCCGGCCCCGACCTCGCCAGCTACCCGCTGAGCCAGGTGCCCGACGAGGCCGCCGGCCTGGTGCGGGCGCTGCTCACCGCCGACCGCAACCAGCAGTACCTGCGGCTGCAGATGACCGACGAACAGCGGGCCGCCACACCCGCGGTCGACTACCGGCCGTTCATCATCGCCGACGCCGACACCGGGCACGGTGGAGATCCCGCACGTCCGCAACCTGATCCGTCGCTTCGTCGAAGCCGGGTGTCCCCGGCTACCACATCGAGGACCAGCGGCCGGGCACCAAGAAGTGCGGCCATCAGGGCGGCAAGGTCCTGGTTCCGTCCGACGAGCAGATCAAGCGACTCAACACCGCGCGCTTCCAGCTCGACATCATGCGGGTCCCGGGCATCATCGTGGCCCGCACCGACGCCGAGGCCGCCAACCTCGTCGAGAGCCGCGTCCGACGAGCGCGACCAGCCGTTCCTGCTCGGCGCCACCAACCTCAAGATTCCGCCCTACAAGGCGTGCTTCCTGGCCATGGTGCGCCGCTTCTACGAGTCCGGCGTCACCGAGCTCAACGGCCACCTGCTCTACGCCCTGCCCGACGGTGAGTACGCCGTCGCCGATGCCTGGCTCGAGCGGCATGGCATCACCGCCGCCATCACCGAGGCGGCGGCGGCCTGGCGGACGGTCGACGGCGCTCGCTGGACGCGCTCTTCGACAAGGTCGAGTCGAAGTTCGTCGAGGCCTGGCAGGACGATGCCGGGCTGGAGACCTACGGCGACGCCGTCGCCGAAC
>CAWBAL010000028.1:0-23025 GCA_963786695.1 uncultured Actinomycetota bacterium | reverse complement strand
GCGGTTCGCCGCGGTGTTGCTTTCCGCGGGAGCTACAGCGGGTTGAGGACTAACGAGCCGGGACGTAGACGCCGCGAGTGTTGCAGTACTCGATTCGTCGGCGATCTCGTCGTAGTTACGGGCTGTGGTGATTCGCCCGGCGAGGAGGCGTCAGTGGTGCCACCGCGCCCACGCGGCCTGTTTCGTGGTGCCGGCGAGACCGGCCACGCTGCTCCAGGACTGCGCTTCAGCCAGGGTGCGGGCTGAGGTTCCCAGACATTCGCCGACGTACTGACTCAGACCGAGCAAGGTTTCAAAGGCGACTGGGTTGGTGCTGTTGGCAAGCTCATCTAGCAGGGTGCGGGCCTGCGCCGCGATGTCGGTTGGTTCTCGACTCACGCAATTAGTATGGCTGTGATCTGGAGTCGAAGGTCACGAGCCGGGTCGTGTGGCCAAGTCAACCGTGCGGACGGCGTCCGGGTCATCGAAGCGTCGCGTCCAGGACGTCTCAGGCCAGTACCACGTCGCTGTTGCGGCTGCAGGCTGGTACTTGGCGGTGTATAGCGTGCCGAAGCCGACGTCGAACTGGTCGTTGCGCAACGGTGGCTGCAGCATCGCCGCGACGAGGCGCTCGCCCGATGCGTCGTCGCCTCGCAGCTGGTCCAACCGCGCGAGTCTTCCGACGCTGTTGAATCGAGCGGCGTTGGCGGGGTGTTCGACTCGACTGAGCCGGTGGTTGGTCGTCGCCTCGAGTCGGCTCACCACGGCAGCCTGTTCCGGGGCGACGAAAACCGTGGCGTGACTACCGTTGGTGTCCACCAGCGCCACGTTGTAGGACTGCGCAACGGGAATCCGCCGGAGTGCGCTGACTCCTTGTTCGACGGTGGCGCAGGTCTCTAGCACGTAGCGCATGACGATAGGGATCCCGAAGCCCTCGCCACCGCCCGGTCGTCCGCCGAAGGTCAGCGAGATCGCCAGCCCGTCCTCGTTCATCCCGTCCAGCAGACCCCAGAGCATGTCGCTGGTCCCCAGTACCCGGCGGCGTCCGGAGTAGTTGGTGGAGGCGATGACGCCTTCGAAGAGCGCTTGGTCGTAGTCGTAATTTCGGATCAACGTCGGCTTCTCACTGGGGATGAGAACTTGGGAACAACCGACGGCGAAAGCGGGAAGCCCCCACATCGACAGCATGCGGGCAGCGACCGAATCGTCACTTGTCAGGCGGCACAGCCGTTCCCAGGTAGGTATCAGCTCGGGGAGATGTTGGGCAAGTGCGCGCCGGCATTCGTTCAGAGAAGGACGTGCGGCCAGCTCTCCCCGCGTGTACCAGCGGCGGTACGCCGGCCAGGTTGCAGCGTAAAGCGCCCGCCATCGGGGGCCCGGTGTGGTCTCTCGGTAGGCGTGCAGCGTCAGGATGCGACTGGCCCATCGCGGCGTCCGGCCACTGAGCCTCCACGATCAGCGAAGCCGGTTCCACCGTCGGGTGTCGCTCGACCATCGAGGCCCAAAGCAGGCCGTAGTCGAGCCACTCCTGCCAGTGAGCATCAGGTGAGGGCAGAGGCGGGGATTCGAGTTCAGTCAGACTTGCGCTCATGCGTCAAGATTATCTTGACGCTTACCAACACGTCAAGCAAACCTTGACGACAGCATGCTCACCGGAACCCGCGGCTTCGCGGGGCTATTCCCCGCACCGCTCGAGAATCGCCTGACTCCGCAACGGCAACGGATCGCGTTTCCCAGGAAGCTGGCCTACCCTGGCGTTCCGGAGACGCAGTGCGCCGGGCCAGACGTCATCGAGATTTCCTTGGGGGTTGGTTGAGCATGGCGACCGATTCGATTAGCGGGCGACGTCTGGTCTACGGCGCCGTCGGTCTGGCGATCGCCCTGACTCCCGCGGTCGCGGTGTTCACCGGGCTCGGCGGCCAGGCACCCCACGTCCTGGCCCAGTGCCAGGATCAGGACACCGAGGACAGCTTCTCGATGAACTGCGCGCCGACCGTCATCCCGGACACCAGCGACCAACTGACCGAGGCCGAAGTCGCCGAACCGGGCTTCAACGCCGAACCTGGTGGCGGTGGTGGCGGTGGTGGCGGCGGCGGTCGCCGCTGAGCGTCAGCCTTCACCCAGGTCTTCGTTGAGGATCTGCTTGGCCGTCGTCAGGTGATCGACGGCCCGCGTCAGGTAGGTCTGGTAGGTCGTGGCGTCGTCCTGATTGCGGCTATCGGAGAACCGCAAGCACGCATGCGCGGCGGTGTTGACGTCGTCGACCATCCGCTGCAGTTCCGCGGTGAGCGCGGGGTCCGGCGTGGGCAGGTCGGCCTGTAACCCGATCGCGTTGGTGTCATGCAGCCGTTGGCAGCCCGTTCGCACGGCGGCGGCGTCGTCGTGCTCGGAGCCCTGGGACACCTGATCGAGCGCCTTGGCCGTCTCCTTGAAGTGGTCCCCGGCTCGCGACTGCCACTCGCGCATCGCGGCCGCCAGCGCCGTCGTCGACGTCGTTGTCGTGCTCGCCGGCAGGGGTTCCCGGTCGTCGGCGGGATGGCGGGCCATGCCGATGAAGGCCACCACCAGCAATCCCAGACCCGCGACCATGGCCCCCACCACGACGGCGACGGCCAGCGTCATCCGTCGACGATCGGCCGTCATGCCCTCACCTTGCGCGCCGAGAAGGGGCGCAGACAGGGTCTTTGGGCCCGAAAACTTCCGAGAGTCACGAAAGCCACCGGGTCTGCATAGCCAACCGGTCTAATGGGCACACGGTTGTCACGCGGAACGTGGAGGGCATCGATGGAACTGATATCGCCGACGGATTCGATGTTCCTGCTGGCCGAGTCTCGCGAGCATCCGATGCACGTCGGCGGACTGCAACTGTTCGAGCCGCCCGAAGGGGCCGGCCCGGACTTCATCCGCGACATCTACGCCACCCTGCTCAGCCAAGACGACGTCCAGCCGACGTTCCGCAAGCATCCCGGCGAGCTGTTCGGCGGGATCGCCAACCTCACCTGGGCGCAAGACCGCGACATCGATCTCGAGTACCACCTGCGCCGCTCGGCGCTGCCGTCACCGGGCCGGGTCCGCGAACTGCTCGAGCTGACCTCCCGGCTGCACGGCACCCTGCTCGACCGGCACCGGCCGCTGTGGGAGGCCCATCTGGTCGAGGGTCTCGACGACGGACGCTTCGCGGTCTACACCAAGATGCACCACGCGCTGCTCGACGGTGTGTCGGCGATGAGGCTCATGCGCCGCGCGCTGTCCGACGACCCGCAGGACACCGACCTGCGGGCGCCGTGGAGCCCCGGGCGCCGCAGCCGGCCCAAGGACAAGAAGCGCTCGTCGCCGCTGAGCGATCTGGTCAAAGTTGCGGGAGCCGTTGCGGGACTTGGCCCTTCGGCGCTGACGATCGCGCGCGGGGCGCTGCTGGAGCAGCAGCTGACGCTGCCGTTCGGCGCACCCAAGACGATGTTCAACGTCCCGATCGGCGGCGCCCGGCGCTGCGCGGCGCAGTCCTGGCCGCTCAAACGCGTCATCGCGGTCAAGGACGCCGCCGGCGTCACCGTCAACGACGTCGTTCTCGCGATGTGTGCAGGAGCGCTGCGCGCCTACCTGATCGAACAGAACGGGCTGCCCGATCGCCCGCTGGTGGCGATGGTGCCGGTAAGCCTGCGGGCACCGGACGACACCTCCAGCGGCGGGAACGCGGTCGGCACGATCCTGTGCAGTCTGGCCACCGACCTGGAGGACCCGGCGCAACGGTTGGACACCATTCACGCCTCGATGCGCGGCAACAAAGAGGTGTTCACCCAACTTCCGCGACTGCAGCAGTTGGCCCTGTCGGCGTTCAACGTGGCGCCGCTGGCGCTGGCTCTGCTGCCGGCACTGGCGTCGGCTGCGCAGCCGCCGTTCAACATCGTGATCTCCAATGTGCCCGGCGCGCGGGAGCCGCTGTACTGGCGCGGCGCCCGGCTCGACGGCAACTATCCGATGTCCATTGCCCTGGACGGTCAGGCGCTCAACATCACCCTGTCCAACAACGCCGACAACCTCGACTCTCGGCTCGTCCTAGGTCGGGTGCCGGCGCAGCGTCCCGCAACTCTGCGAGTTCTCGGTGAGAACCAGGCCAGGGCCTCTGAGCCGTACTGGAGCTGGTACTCCGTCGGTAGCGGAGGCGCTTTGATCCAGAAGTATTCGCTGAACCTCTGAACGATCGTTGGGGCATGGGCTTGCGAGGCCGTCGCCGGGATCTCCCGGCTACACGGCGCCCTGCCTAACCAAGGCACGAAAAAGGCGGCGACGTCCCCTCGGGTTCGCCGCCGCCTCGTTCGGGCTGCCGCTAGGGGCAGGTCACCTCGATCTCGAACGGCTTGTTCACCGGTGTCATCGGGTTGGCCATGTCGACACCCGTGGCCGTACCGGTGACCTTGATGTTGTTGCCATCCTTGGTCGCGGTGGCGTTCGCTCCGCCCGGCACACCCTCGGTGTAGCCCAGCGTGACGCCGTTGACGTTGCCCAGGCCGACCGACTTGACCGACGACGCGTCTTCGGACATCACGACGGCGATGCCGGTCGCAGCCTCGCCGATGGCGATGTTGTAGTTGCCGCCCGCGGTCGCGCAGACCACCTGGCCGTTGACGGTCTGCGGCTGGCCGTCGATGGTCACCTTGGCGGAGCCCGCGCCAGCGCTGGCGGTCGCCGTGCCCGACGTCGCGCTCACTGCCGAGGACGTCGCTTGCGGAAGTCGCAGCTCGACTCGGTCTTCTTCTCTTCCTTGGAACAGCCGGACAGTCCGGCCACCAGAACTGCTGCACCGGCAACGGCCACCACAACGCCACGCTTCACCGATTTCTCCTTTGTTGACGCGACCCGTCGACTTTGGCGGATCATCGGGAAAAGTATGAGACGCAATGTGGCGGCGGTGTCCGGAATGGGAGAAAAATGTGGCTGGCAATTAACTGACGGTGAACCGCATTCCATGTTTCGGTGTGCCACAGCGCATCACCGTCATCAGTAGTCCCAGTCAGAACCGGTATGGTCGCGCAAATGGAAACGCTGCGTACACCTGAGGAACGATTCGCTGACATTCCGGATTTCCCCTATCAACCGCACTATTGCGAAGTCGATGACGACGACGGTGGACAACTGCGAATTGCGTGGATCGAAGCCGGGCCCGCGCACGCCGACCCGGTGCTGATGCTGCACGGCGAGCCCACGTGGTCGTTCCTGTACCGCAAGATGATCCCCGTCCTCGTCGCCGCCGGGCATCGGGTGATCTGTCCCGATCTGGTCGGATTCGGCCGCTCGGACAAGCCGACGCGCCTCGAGGACCACACCTACGCCCGCCACGTCGAGTGGCTGCGCGCGCTGGCTTTCGACGTCCTTGACCTGCGCCGGGTCACCCTGTTCGGGCAGGACTGGGGCGGCCTGCTCGGGCTGCGGCTGGTCGCCGAGAACCCGGACCGCTTCAGCCGCGTCGTCGTCGCCAACACCGGCCTGCCGACCGGTGACTTCGACATGCCCGAGATCTGGTGGCGATTCCGCAAGGCCATCCAGGGCGCTCCGCAAGTGGACGTGGGGCTCTTCGTCGAGTCCGGCTGCCAGCGGCCGGTCAGCCCCGAGGTGCGCGCGGCCTACAACGCGCCGTTCCCGGACGACAGCTTCTGCGTGGCCCGCGGGCGATGCCAGGTCTGCTCCCGACCACCCCGGACGATCCCGCCTCCGAGCCCAACCGCCGCGCCTGGGCGGCGCTGTCGGCAAGTCCGATGCCGATGCTGGTCGCCTTCAGCGACGGCGACCCCATCACCGGCGCGATGGCCCCGATCTTCCGCGAGCACATGCGCGGCGCCCAGGGCATCGAGCATCCGACCATCCACGGCGCCGGGCACTTCCTCCAGGAGGACGCCGGCGAGGAGCTCGCCGGCCACATCGTGGACTTCCTGGGATAAGCCGCACACGGCGGCTTGGTTAGATACTCCGGTGACCGAGCGACCCTTCTTCACCGTCGACGCCGAGCTGCCCGGCCGTCGGGGTCGCACCGGTGTCATCCACACCCCGCACGGCGACATCCACACCCCGGCGTTCGTCGCGGTCGGCACCAAGGCGACGGTCAAGGCCGTGCTGCCCGAGACGATGCGCGAACTCGGCGCGCAGGCGGTGCTGGCCAACGCCTACCACCTCTACCTGCAGCCCGGTCCCGACATCGTCGACGAGGCCGGCGGGCTCGGCGCGTTCATGAACTGGCCGGGGCCGACCTTCACCGACAGCGGCGGCTTCCAGGTGCTGTCGCTGGGCGCGGGGTTCCGCAAGGTGCTCTCGATGGACGCCGACCGGGTGCAGGCCGACGACATCATCGCCGAGGGCAAGCAGCGGCTGGCCCACGTCGACGACGACGGCGTGACGTTCATCTCCCACCTCGACGGCTCCACGCACCGGTTCACCCCCGAGGTGTCGATGCGGATCCAGCACCAGATCGGCGCCGACATCATCTTCGCCTTCGACGAACTGACCACGCTGGTGAACACCCGCGGCTACCAGGAGGAGTCGGTGGCGCGCACCCACGCGTGGGCGGAGCGCTGCCTGGCCGAGCACCGCCGGCTGACGGCCGCGCGGCCCGAGCGGCCGGCGCAGGCGCTGTTCGGCGTGGTGCAGGGCGCGCAGTACGAGGACCTGCGCCGGCAGGCCGCCGCGGGACCTGGCCGGCATCGTCGACGCCGACGGGCGCGGGTTCGACGGGTACGGCATCGGCGGAGCGCTGGAGAAGCAGAACCTGGCCACCATCGTCGGCTGGGTGCACCGACGAGCTGCCCGACGACAAGCCGCGGCACCTGCTGGGCATCAGCGAGCCCGACGACCTGTTCGCGGCCATCGAGGCCGGCGCCGACACCTTCGACTGCGTGTCGCCGTCGCGGGTGGCGCGCAACGCCGCGGTGTACTCGGCGACCGGCCGGTACAACATCACCGGCGCGCGGCTACCGGCGCGACTTCACCCCGATCGACGCCGAATGCGACTGCTACACCTGCGCCCACTACACCCGGGCCTACCTGCACCACCTGTTCAAGGCCAAGGAGATGCTGGCCTCGACGCTGTGCACGATCCACAACGAGCGGTTCGTCATCCGCCTGGTCGACCAGATCCGGGCCGCCATCGCCGCCGGTGAGTTCGACGAACTGCGCGAGCACGTCCTCGGCCGCTACTACGCGCTACGCGCAGACGAACTGGCCGAATGCGAGTGACGCGCATTTCGTCGATTTCGGCGCGAAGCATTCGACGCGTGCACAATAGAGGGATGACTGCTCCCGCACCGTCGCAGGCGCTGCTCGCGACACTGCTCGACCCGGCCAACCGGGCCGACCCGTACCCGGTCTACCGGCAGATCCGCGACGGCGGCCCGCTGCAGATGCCGGAGACCAACCTGCACGTGTTCTCCGGCTTCGCCGACTGCGACGAGGTGCTGCGGCATCCCGACTCGTGCAGCGACCGGCTGAAGTCGACCGTCGCCCAGCGCGCCATCGCCGCCGGCGAGCGAGCCGCGGCCGTTCGGCACGCCCGGCTTCCTGTTCCTCGACCCGCCCGACCACACCCGGCTGCGCAGGCTGGTCAGCAAGGCGTTCTCGCCGAAGGTCGTCAAGGCGCTCGAGCCCGACATCGCCGCGATGGTCGACGGACTGCTCGACAAGGTCGCCGACGCCGGCGAGTTCGAGGTCATCGCCGATCTGGCCTACCCGCTGCCCGTCGCGGTGATCTGCCGGCTGCTCGGCGTGCCGATCGAGGACGAGCCGAAGTTCAGCTGGGCCTCGGCGCTGCTCGGCTCAGGGGCTGGACCCGTTCATCGCCTTCACCGGCGAGCCGCAGGGACTTCGAGGACCGCCTGCAGGCCGGGCTGTGGCTGCGCGACTACCTGCGCGACCTGCTGGAGCGCCGGCGCGCGCATCCCGCCGACGACCTGATCTCGGGACTGATCGCGGTCGAGGAGTCCGGCGACCAGCTCACCGAGGAAGAGATCGTCGCGACCTGCAACCTGCTGCTGATCGCCGGCCACGAGACGACGGTGAACCTGATCGCCAACGCGGTCCTGGCGATGCTGCGCCACCGCGAACACTGGACGGCGCTGGGCGAGGACGCCGGACCGCGCGCCGGCATCGTCGAGGAGACGCTGCGCTACGACCCGCCGGTTCAGCTGGTCGGGACGGGTCGCCGGCGAGGACATGGTCGATCGGTGGACTCGTCGAATTCCCAAGGGCGACACCATGATGCTGTTGCTGGCCGCCGCGCAGCGGGACCCGGCGGTCATCGAGCGGCCCGACGAGTTCGACCCGGACCGGGAGTCGATCCGGCATCTGGCATTCGGCAAGGGCCCGCACTTCTGTCTCGGCGCGCCGCTGGCGCGGATGGAGGCCGCGGTGGCTCTCTCGGCGGTGACGCGACGATTCCCGAATGCGCGACTGGCCGGTGAACCGGTGTACAAGCCCAATGTGACCTTGCGCGGAATGGCGTCGCTGCCCGTCGCGCTGGGCTAGTTTGCACGGCATGAGAATTCTGCTGGTAGGCGCGGGCGGTGTCGGTTCGGCGTTTTGTGCCATCGCGAAACGACGGGACTTCTTCGAGAACATCGTGGTGTCCGACTACGACGAGGCCAAGGCCCGTGAGGCCGCGGAGGCGGTGAAGGACCCGCGGTTCTCCTCGACGCAGGTGGACGCCGGCTCGGCTGATGCCGTCGCCGCGCTGGTCCGCGAGCATCGCATCACGCATGTGATGAACGCCGTCGACCCGCGGTTCACCATGCCGATCTTCGACGGTGCCCTCGCCGGTGGCGCGGACTACCTCGACATGGCGATGAGCCTGTCGCAGCGTCATCCCGAGAAGCCCTACGAGCTGACCGGGGTGAAGCTGGGTGACGAGCAGTTCGAGGCGGAACCCGAGTGGATCGCCGCCGGCCGGCTCGCGCTGGTGGGTTTCGGTGTCGAACCGGGCCTGGCCAACGTCTTCGCGCGCTACGCGTCGGACTTCCTGTTCAGCGAGATCGACGAACTCGGTGTTCGCGACGGCGCCAACCTCGCCGTCGAGGGCTACGAGTTCGCGCCGTCGTTCTCCATCTGGACCACCATCGAGGAGTGCCTCAACCCGCCCGTCATCTGGGAGAAGGACAAGGGCTGGTTCACCACCGCACCGTTCAGCGAGCCCGAGGTGTTCGACTTTCCGGACGGCATCGGACCGGTCGAGTGCGTCAACGTCGAGCACGAAGAGGTGCTGTTGATGCCGCGCTGGATCGAGTGCAAGCGGGTGACGTTCAAGTACGGCCTCGGTGATGAATTCATCGATGTGCTCAAGGTTCTGCACAAGCTCGGCCTGGACCGCACCGAGAAGGTCAAAGTCGGGGGGGTGGAGGTCAGCCCGCGCGACGTGGTCGCCGCCTGCCTGCCCAACCCCGCGACGCTGGGCCCGCAGATGAAGGGCAAGACCTGCGCCGGACTGTGGGTGACCGGCAAGGACAAGGACGGCAATCCGCGCTCGACCTACCTGTATCACGTCGTCGACAACGAATGGTCGATGGCCGAATACGGTCACCAGTGCGTGGTGTGGCAGACGGCGATCAATCCCGTTGTGGCGCTGGAGCTTCTGGCCAACGGCACATGGAGTGGTGTGGGTGTGCTGGGCCCGGAGTGCTTCGACTCGGTGCCGTTCCTGGAGCTGCTGACCGCCTACGGTTCGCCGTGGGGGCAGATGGAACTACCGGCCTAGTCGATGCCGGTCGGCTCGGCGCGAGCCGCGTCGGCGTCTGGTCGATCAAGCATCTCGTCGCACCGCTGCACCGTCGGCTCTATCAGGCCACCGGCCGGGGTGGTGCGAACATTTTGCTGCTGACGACGACCGGACGCAGGACCGGCCGAACGTGCACGACCCCGGTGTTCTATGCCCGCTCCGATGGCCGCTACCTCGTCTGCAATGTCCGGCCCGCGGGCGAGCGCGCGAATCCGTGGGTGCTCAATCTGCGGGCGAGCCCGGTGACGACCATCCAGGTCGGATCCGAGGTGATCAGCTGTACGGCACGTGAACTCGTCGGGCCGAATTGCAATCGCACTGGCCACAACTGGTCGCGTTATGGCCGGCCTACCAGAAGCACTTCGAGCGCAGTGGCCAGCGCGCGGTTTTCGAGCTGACACCGGTGGGGCCGGCCTAGTTCGCCGCCGCCGCCGCGCGGAAACTAGGGTTGATATGTCCACGGTTCGCGCGGCAGCTGCGCCGGGTCGAACCGGTCCAGCAGGCCGGCGATGTCGGCGGCGGGCCAGCCCAGCGACTCGCTGATCAGCGCAAACGCCCGTTCGACACCGAGTTCGGCCAGGGTCACCGCGCCGTCGCGTTTGGCCAGCCGCTTGCCCTCGGGGTTGAGCGCCAGCGGCACGTGGGCGTACACCGGCTGCGGATAGCCCAGCAGTGCGGCCAGATAGGCCTGCCGGGGCGAGGACGACGAGCAGGTCGTCGCCGCGCACCACCTGGTCGATGCCGGACAGCGCGTCGTCGACCACCACGGCGAGGTTGTAGGCCGGCACACCGTCGCCGCGACGCAGCACGAAGTCGTCGACCACGCCGGTGTAGCTGCCGTGCACCAGGTCGGTCACCGTGTACTCGGTGACCTCGGCGCGCAGCCGCAGCGCCGGTGGCCGGCCGGCATCTCGTCGGACGGCGCGTTCGGACTCGGTGAGCTCCCGGCACGTTCCGGGGTAGGCGCCCTCCGGGGCATGCGGCGCGCGCGGCGCGCTGAGAATATCCCTTCTGCTGCAATAACATTCGTAGACCAGGCCCCGCGCGACCAGGCTGTCGATCGACCGCGTCGTAGCGGTCGCGGTGCGCCGACTGCCACTGCGGTTCCTCGTCCCAGGTGACGCCGATCGCGGCCAGGTCGGCCAGCTGACGTCGCGCGACGTCGTCGTGGGTGCGGTCGTCGAGGTCCTCGACCCGCACCAGGAACCGGCGTCCCGTCGACCGCGCGAACAGCCACGCCAGCACCGCGGTGCGCAGGTTGCCGATGTGCAGGTCGGCCGACGGGCTGGGCGCGAACCGGCCTGCACCCGATGATGGGCGGGTCACGCCCGCAATCTAGCGCGCGATGATTTGCGGGGGTTCTGACGGTCAACAGGGTGGTGCGCCCGCACACGAATGGACGAGGATGGAAACCGTGGATCTTCCCGTGATGCCGCCGGTGGAACCGATGCTCGCCAAAGCGCAGGCGAAGGTGCCCGACGACGCCGGGGTGTGGTCGTACGAACCGAAATGGGACGGCTTCCGCGCGCTGGTGTTCCGCGACGGTGACGAGGTGGTGGTCCAGTCCCGCAACGGCAAGGAGCTCGGCCGGTACTTCCCCGAGCTCGTCGAGGCGCTGCGCGACGAGGTCGCTGCCCGCTGTGTGCTCGACGGGGAGGTGGTGGTTCCGCGGGACATCGAGGGCCGTGTCCGGCTGGACTGGGACTCGCTGTCGCAGCGCATCCACCCCGCCGAGAGCCGGGTGCGGATGCTGGCCGAACAGACCCCGGCGCACTTCATCGGTTTCGATGCGCTGGCCACCGGCGACCGCTCGCTGATGGGGGAGGCGTTCCGGGTTCGGCGCGACGCGCTGGCGGAGGCCATCCCCGGCAGGCAGTGGTGTCATGTCACCAGCACCACCGACGATCCGGAGCAGGGAGCGCGGTGGCTGACCACCTTCGAGGGCGCGGGGCTCGACGGGGTGATCGCCAAGCGGCTCGACGGCGCCTACCTGCCCGGCAAGCGCGAGATGGTGAAGGTCAAGCACGCCCGCGACGCCGACTGTGTGGCCATCGGATACCGGATCCACAAGAGCGGCGAGGGCGTGGGTTCCATTCTGCTGGGCCTCTACCGCGACGACGGCGAGCTCCAAATGGTCGGCGGTGCAGCATCATTCACCGTCAAGGACCGGGTGAAGCTGCTCGCCGAACTGGAACCGCTGCGCAAGGGCGACGACGTGGTCCTACGACGGCGAGCCCAGCCGGTGGAACTCCGCGGCCGACAAGCGCTGGATCCCGATCCGCCCGGAGAAGGTCGCCGAGGTGGCCTACGACCAGATGGAGGGCAACGCCGGATGGCAGCGATTCCGGCACACCGTGCGGTTCGTGCGCTGGCGGCCTGACCGTGACCCGGCCAGCTGCACGTTCGACCAACTCGACGTCCCGCTGAACTACGACCTGTACGACGTGCTGGAGACGCGCTGATGGCAACCAAGGCAGAAGAACTCGACGTCGACGGTGTCAAGGTCCGGTTCACCAACCCGGACAAGGTGTACTTCCCCAAACTGGGTTCCGGCGGCACCAAGGGCAAGCTCGTCGACTACTACCGCAGCGGTCGCCGCCGGCCCGCTGCTCACCGCGCTGCGCGACCGGCCGACTCATCTGCAGCGGTTCCCCGACGGCATCGACGGCGAGGAGATCTACCAGAAGCGGGTTCCCGAGAAGCATCCCGACTATCTGCACACCTGCCGGGTGACGTTTCCCTCCGGGCGCACCGCCGACGCGCTGATGGTCACCCACCCGTCGGCCATCGTGTGGGCGGCGCAGATGGGCACCATCACATTTCATCCGTGGCAGGTCCGCTGCCCCGACACCGACCATCCCGACGAGCTGCGGGTCGACCTCGATCCGCAGCCCGGCACCGGTTTCGCCGAGGCGCGCACCGTCGCCGTCGACATCCTCAAGCCGCTGCTCGACGAGCTCGGACTGGTCGGCTATCCGAAGACCTCCGGTGGCCGCGGCGTGCACGTGTTCCTGCGCATCCGGCCCGACTGGGACTTCATCGCCGTGCGCCGGGCCGGCATCGCGCTGGCGCGCGAAATCGAAAGGCGCGCGCCGGAATTGGTGACGACGTCGTGGTGGAAGGAGGAACGCGGGCAGCGGCTGTTCATCGACTACAACCAGAACGCGCGCGATCGGACCTTCGCGTCGGCGTACTCGGTGCGCGCCACCCCGATCGCGACGGTGTCGACGCCGCTGACGTGGGAGGAACTGGCCACCGCCGACCCGGACGACTACACCATCGCCACCGTGCCGGCGCTGCTCGCCGAGCGGGGCGATCCGATGGCGGGCCTGGATTCGGTGGCGCAGTCGATCGAACCGCTGCTGGCGATGGCGGCCGCCGACGAGGAGCGCGGCCTCGGCGATCTGCCGTATCCGCCGAACTATCCGAAGATGCCCGGTGAGCCGAAACGGGTACAGCCGAGCCGGGATACGGATCGGAAGAGTCAAAAACACGGCGGATTGAAGCGTCCCATTCGCCAGTATGGTGCGCGGAGCGGGACTTACGATGCCGGGGTGTCCCAACAGTCGGCGCCCGGCGACGATGCCGGTGCCCTCGCGGCCCAGCAAGAGGCCCTGAGCCTGCTGCGGGCCAGCGCGGACGCGATGATCGATCCCCAGGTGCTGTTCGAGGCGGTCCGCGACCCCGGCGGGCGGGTGGTCGACTTCGTGTATCGCAGTGCCAACCGGGCCGCGTTGTCCTATCTCGGGGTCGAGGAAGCCGAACTCATCGGCCGCAGCGCACGGGCGACGCTGCCGAATTTCGAGGGCTCGGGGTTGCTGGGGCGATATGCCCAATGCCTGGCCGACGGGCAGCCGGTGATCCTCGACGACTTCACGTACTTCACTGAGAGCCTGCGCGAGGAGTGGACCCGAGGGGAACTGCTCGTGGATGAGCGCCGCTACGACGTCCGCGCCACAAAGGCGGGTGCCGATCTGATCTGCCTCAACTGGAGTGACGTCACCGAGCGTTTCCAGGCCCTGGAACGGATCGCGGCCTCGGAAAGAATTTATCGCCTGCTCGTCCAGAACTCCGGCGACGTGATCGTTCATACCCGGGAGTGCGACGATGGTGACCACGAAATCGTCTGGATTTCACCGAATGTCGAATCTCTGTTGGGCGGCCGCGCCGAAAACTGGTTGGGCCGAAGGTCGTTGGAGCTCGTTCCGCCGGAGGACAGGGCGGCTTCCGTCGCCCGATGGAAGACGGTCAGCGCGGGCGGCGAAGTCAACCAGCGTGTGCAGCTGAAAGCGGGCGGACGGCGTTGCGCACTGGTTCCACGCGCACACGACGCCCTTTCACGACGACGGAGGACACCGCGATGGTGCGGTCACCTCCATTCGTCTGATCGATGACGAGGTGGCCGCGGAGCAGGCGGTGGAGGCGGCCCGCAGGCAACAGGCCAAGGCCGACGAACGCTACCGCCGCTCGATGGACAACGCCGCTATCGGCATGTGCCTCATCGACCCGGACGGGCGTTTCGTGGAAGTCAACGATGCGCTGTGTCAGTTGTTCGGCTACGACGCGGAGACGTTGAAGCGCACGACCTGGCAGGAACTGACCGCCGCGGGACTCGCTGCAAACAGATCTGAAGAACTTCAACGACATTCTGGAAGGCCGCAGTCGACTCGTATCGGATGACCAAGCAGTACATCCACGCCGACGGACATCCGATCTGGGGTGATCTGTCGGTGAGCTGCATTCGTGACGAGCACGGCCACGTGGAGAACTTCATCTCTCAGATCATCGACATCAGCACCGAGGTGGCAGCCCGCGAGCAACTCGAGGAGGCCCGCAGGCAACAGGCCAAAACCCATGAACGTCTCCGCCGTGCGATGGACAACGCCGCCGTCGGCATGTGCGTGGTCACTCCGGACGGCCACTTCGAGGAGGTCAACGACGCGGCGTGTGAATTCTTCGGCTACGACGTCGACACGTTGAAGCAGAAGACCTGGCAGGAACTGACCCCGCCGGAGTCTCTGACCGAAGCGGACTTGCAGGGCTACAACGACATTCGGGAAGGCCGCGCTGACTCCTTCCGGGCGATCAGGCAGTACATCCACGCCTCTGGCCGTCTGATCTGGGGTGAACTGTCGGTGAGCTGCATCCGCGACGAACACGGCCACGTGGAGAACTACTTCGCCCTGATCACCGACGTCACCCGGGTCGAACGCCGATTGCGTGACCGCCTCGAGTTCGAGGAGTTGATGTCCCGTGCGATTACCGACGGGCGTCTTGTCGTCTACGCCCAGCCGATCGTCGATGCCCGCACGGGGCGCGTGGTCGAGGAGGAATTGCTGGTTCGGATGGTGGAACCCGACGGCGCGCTGACAACTCCCAGCGGCTTCCTTCCGCAAGCCCAGCGGTTCGGCATGATGTCGACCGTCGACAGGTTCATGGTGACTCGGGGCATCGAGTTGGCTCGGGCGGGCCGGCATGTGGCAGTGAACCTTTCGGCGGACTCGATCAACGATCCGGCCACGATCGCCGCGATCATCGACGAACTGCGGCAGGCCGGCGACGCCGCGGCTCGGGTGTCCTTTGAGATCACCGAAACCACGGCCCTGGCGTCGACGGAAGTCGCCAACCGCTTCTCGAGCGACATGAGGGTGTTGGGATGCCGGTTGGCGCTGGACGACTTCGGAACAGGGTTCGGCACTTTCACCGAGCTTCGCGGGATGACGCTGCACAAGTTGAAGATCGACCGCAGTTTCGTCAGCGACCTGCTCACCAACACACAGGACGAATCGGTCGTGAAGGCGATCGTCGGCATCGCCAGGGAATTCGGGCTGCTCACTGTCGCCGAGGGCGTCGAAGACGCCGATACCAGGACTCGGCTTGTCGAACTAGGGGTCGATCAACTGCAGGGATATCTGATCGGGGCCCCAGCACCGGTGACGCCGACCAGCGTCGCAACGAACGACTGATCGGCGCCACCAAGGTGTGCCCGACGCGGATCGGTGTCGGGGCTCGACATGTCACCGCGCCAGGCTCCGGCCGCCGCCCCCTCGCTATCTTTGAGATCGCGTTGGGCAGAGGGGGCTGGCATGACAGCGGCAGCGTGTGTAGGGCGAGTGGGCGGGCTTGCCGTCGCCCTGGGGATCGGGGCCGCAATGGCAACCGGCGGTCTCGGCGTGGCCTGGGCCGACGGCGGTGACGGTGCCTCATCCCATGCTTCGCGCGGCGGCGCGGGCCCGTCGGCGCGCCATCCGGCCGCCTCGCGGCCGGCGAGCAAACCCAAGGCTCCGGCGTCTGCTGCGGAAAGCGTTGCCGCCCAGCCGGATTCTCGGCAGGCGATAACGGCGGTCCGGCGCGCGGTCCGTTCGGTGATGACGCCGCTGCCGGATTCAACCCCGCCGGTCCGGTGGACTCGCCGGTGTCCTGGGTCGTGCTCGCTGTCACGCGACGGCAGGTGCGCCCGGCCCAGGTCGCACCACAAGTGACGGCGGCCGCCGCTGTGAACAACCAACCGCCGGTTGTCGACTCGGTGAACCTCGGGACACCCAACGCAAGCACCGGCGCGGTCACCGGAACGGTCAACGCCAGCGATCCGAACGGCGACAAACTCAGCTTCAAGGCGACGACCTCCGCCAAGGGCGCGGTAAGCATCACCACCGCAGGCGTTTTCACCTACACCCCGACCGTGACGGCACGGCACAACGCATCCACGGCCACCGCCGGCACCGCTCTGACCACCGACACCGTGACCGTCGTCGTCACCGATACCGCCGGCGCCAGCGCCACCGTCTCGGTGACCGTGCCGATCACCCCGAAGAACGCCGCACCCACCGGCACCGGCAGTGCGGGCACGCCCAACCCGACCACCGGTGTGGTCACCGGCAAGGTCACCGCCGCCGACGCCGACAAGGATCCGCTCACCTACAGCGGCAGCACCACCACCGCCAAGGGCGCACGGTGACCGTCACCGGCGGCGGGGCCTTCACCTACACGCCGACGCTGACGGCACGGCACGACGCCGCGTCGACGACCGCGACCGTCATCGACAAGACCGACACCGTTCACCGTCACCGTCGACGACGGACACGGCGCGACCGTCGCGGTACCGGTCACCGTGACCATCAGCCCGAAAAACGTTGCGCCTAATGGCAAGTCGAGTATCGGTCCGCGTGACGTCAACACCGGTGTCGTCACCGGAAGTGTCATCGGCGCCGACACCGACGGCGACACCATGACCTATGCCGGCTCCACCACGACGGCCAAGGGTTCCGTCGTCGTCAACGCCGATGGCAGCTTCACCTACACACCGACGGCCACTGCCCGCGACAAGGCGGCGGTCTTCACCGCACCCGTCGCCGACAAGGTCGACACCTTCTCGGTCGCGGTCAACGACGGCCACGGCGGCACCACCAACGTCGCCGTCACCATCACCATCAGCCCCAGCAACACCGTCGCCGCCAACGGCCTGACGACCTTCTGCGGATGCACCCTGATGCCGGCGGACACGATCTTCCACGCCGATGTGAGCACGCTGCCGGTCATGGCGCAGTCCGGCGCCTGGCTGGGTGTGCTGGGCGCCGGCCGTGGCGCGACACTGCGCGCCAACTGGGGCTACACCTGGATGAACGCCACCGCCGGCATGCCCGTCAACGTCGTCAGCGCAACCCAGCGCACCGAGAAGGTGATCTTCAACCGCGGCTACGCGACCAGTGGACCCAGCATCGACAGCCGGCCCTACGCGATCCCGGACCGCCCAGTGGTCGAAGGCATGCCGTCCTACCCGGCCTGGGACCGCCACCTGCTGGTGTTCCAGCAGGGCACCTGCGTATCCCAGGAGCTCTACAACGTCGCAAACGGCGTCGAACTGCCGGCGAACAGCTTCCTCGACGGCTTGGGAAATGCGGTCTATCGGGCGATGTACGGCTCGTCCTGGATCGCCGAAGCCGGTGTCCACTACGACATGAACTCGGGGCTGTACCCGGCGACCGGCTGGGCGAACGCGTCGCACCTGCCCTACCTGCCGCTGATCCTGCGGCCCGACGATCTGGCCCGCGGCAGCATCGACCACATGCTGGGCATCGTGATCGCGAAAGACCGGGGGACCGGCTACACCTGGCCCGCCGGCGGCGGCGACGGCAACGGCACCAACGGTGTGCCCATGGGCAGCGTGCTGCGGTTGAGCGCCGACTTCGACATGTCCGGATATTCGGCGTCGACCCAGGTCGTGTTGCGAGCGCTGCAGCAGCACGGCGCGGTCATCTACGACTCCACCACCGCCGGCCAGGACGGCGCGAAGCTGCTGGCGATGAGCAACGGCTGGGCCGGAACCGAATATCTCACCACGCAGGCAGAGCTCAACAAGGTCCCGATGAGCGCGTTCGAAGTGGTGGACATCTCCGGTATCCGGGTTGATCCAGCGACCGGTTGGCAGATCAGCCAATGAGGACGACCGCGATACGGGAAGACACGCCTCTCCCAGGGCCTGCACGCTGCGGAATTGCGGTGCCGCACTGCGACGGATCCGGCGGCCTGACCGCTAAATGTCACCGGGATCTTGACCGGTGCGCAACTGATTCATAGACGAGTGTGATAGACACGCAGCAAACTCAGGAAAATCTCAGGTGCGACGAAGTGCCGAACTCAAGGGGAGCGATGGCCACTAACGACAGGAAAGTCAGCAGGCAGCGCGGTAAGGGCCGCCGGATTCAGCCGTACGCATGGCTGGGAGCGGGTGCGGTGACTCTTGGTCTGGGCGCCGTGATGGCCAGCGGCGCCGCGATCGCTCATGCCGATGGTGGTTCGGATGCCGGCAAGAGCGGGGTCTCGAACAGTCAGAACGCAGGTCCTTCGAGCAAGGCCAGCCGACCGGCCAAACACTCCACCCAGAGCAGCGCTGCCGCCGGCTCCGCGGCCCGCAAGGCACCGAAGAACTCCGGCTCGGACACCGCCGAATCCGGCGACACGACAGCCCCCGCGGTGAGCAACACCGCCGCCACTTCCACAAGTTCGAACAAGTCGGCTGTCCGCTCGGCCGCCGCGACCGTCAACGCCCCGCCCGCCGCGCCGGATACTGCGGCCGTCGCATCCTCCGCAGCAGCTCCGCCGGTCAACCAAGGCCAGTTCATCCCCAAGACCATCACTCCCGGCGCGCACGTGCAGCTCGCGTTCGACGAAATCACGGCAGCGAAGACGGCGCTCAACCAGGCCACGTGGGGACAAACCAATATCCTCGGCGGTCTAGCCTCCGTAGCGCCGCAGATGCTGCTGTCCGCGGCCTCGGTCGAGCTCTCGGCGTGGCAGACCCTGAACCCCGTTGCGCAGAGCCTGGTGGCCGGCACCGCCGGAATTCCGATCATCCACCAGATCGCCCAGGTGTCCCTGCTCGGAACGATGTTGCTGCCCGGGCTGTCGCAAGCCTCGCTCAAGGGTGCGGCACTGCTGATGCCCGTGGTCGGACTTTTCGCGCCTGCCGCCGAGGCCGCCGCGTCTCCGAACATCGCGCAAGCCACATCGGACGGCCGCGTCTACGCGGTGGTCCGGCTGAATGTGTACAACACCACCGAGCCGCTGGTGAATGCGAAGATCAACGGCGGAGGTAACGTGGCTCTGCTCGTCGACACGGGATCCTCGGGCCTGGTCATCGATCAGGCGAACGCCGGCAACCTCAGCGGAGCCACCAAGATTGCCAGCGACCAGTCGGGCGCATACAGCGGCGGGTTCAACTACAAGTACGACACATACGAGAACGCGACAGTCGACTTCGGTAATGGTGTGGTGTCCAACCCCACCACCGTCAACGTCGTCACGTCGGGGACCATTAATGGTCACCCCGCCACCCTGGCGAACTTCCTGACGGGCACTGGCGCGGTCGGCATCCTCGGCGTCGGCGCCAATGCCTACGGGCCCGGCCCCAACCCCATCCCCACCTCGACTCTTCCCGGTGAACTCAGCGATGGCATGCTGATCTATCAGAACCTGCTGCCGTTGGGTCTGGGTGGTTTCATTGTGTTCGGTCCGAACCCACTGCCGCCGAAGGCCACGCTCAGTCGGCACGCCCGGGTCGACGCTGAACGTGTCGATCAACGGCGGTCCGCAGCAGTCGGTCGTCTCGCTCATCGACTCGGGCGGTGTCTACGGCACCATGCCTTCGAACATCGTGCCCCGGACACCGGTAGTGGCTTATCGTGCCGGCCGGCACCAAGATCTCGGTTTACGCACCGGACGGCACGTTCTTCTACTCGTTCACCGTCGGAAGCGCGCCGTACGCACCGGTGGGCATCGGCCCGACGGACCAGCCCGATCCGCAGGGCGACTATGTGAACTACATGAACACCGGCTACTACGCCTTCAAGCAGGGCCCGGTCTACATCGACTACCGAAACGACGGGACCTACAACAACGGCGGATACGGCTGGACCGTCTTCGACATCGCCTGACTCTGGTCCTTCCCAGGAAACCTTCTGTCGGACAAGGTGATCGGGCCGTCAGCGTAGCTCCTCTCCGGCCGCCGCCACCTCGGCGCGGAACGCTCGCGGCCACGGAACTGGCGTTTTTGTAGATTCGGCGTCGCAGCGAAGGTCGGCAAGGTTTAACCTGCGCTCAGGTTCCGGTGGCGGTTACAGGAGGACGACGTGGGCGCATCAAGGTTTGTCGGTCGAGTTGGCGGTTTGGCGATGGCCCTGGGCGTCGGCGCCGCGGTCTTCACCGGTTACGGGTGGCCTGGGCGGATGACAGCCCGTCCTCGGATGCGGGCCCCAAAGCCACCAACCAGCACTCCGGCAGCGGCTCGTCCGCGTCGCAGAACGGCAGCCGAGCAAAGAAGACGAAGGTTTCGGGAAGCTCGAATAGCGTTTCCTCCGAAGGCAATTCGGCGCAAGCCGATAAGGTCGACAACACCGTCAGGGCAAACACGTTCACGGGCGTGGCGCCCAGCGCCACTGCCTCGCCCAAGGGTTCGACGACCCGCTTGTTGCCGGTCGACACCGGTGCGCAGGTGGCGCCCACCACCTCGGCCCAAGTTCCCGCCCCGACCACGGCCACCGTGTCCGGCCTCGTCACCGCGGCGGCCACCGCCCTTGTGGATCCGACCACCGGAGGCAACCCGATCCCGCCGGTCGATTCCCCGGTGGCATTGGCGCTGGCGGCCTTCACGCGACGTGAAGCCTCGAGTGCCGCGAGCACGACCACCGCGGCGGCGCGTCACCACCTCGGCGAACTTGGCGGCGACCAGTGCGATCACGACCGCCCCCACTGTCAACTGGGTTAACGGAGTCCTGATCGGCTCGGTCAACGCGGTGTGCCCGTTGTGCGGGTCGCCGCTGACGTACACCGTGATCAGCGTGCCGAACCAGGGCGGCAAGCTCAACTTCAACATCGGCCC
The DNA here is from genome assembly GCA_963786695.1 of uncultured Actinomycetota bacterium. Classification (GTDB taxonomy): domain Bacteria; phylum Actinomycetota; class Actinomycetes; order Mycobacteriales; family Mycobacteriaceae; genus Mycobacterium. Next base: position 1,918 of record CAWBAL010000028.1, on the reverse strand, counting down.
GACCGGCAGTGATCCCGGCTTAGGCCAATTCGGCTACCTGCCCTACGCCACCACCCTGTCCAACCCCGGGGCGACCGAGCAGTTCAGAATCCTGGTCAACTCGACGACAGGGATCGTGACGAACCTTGAGGGCATCCCACTGCTGGGGGGGTTGGTGGTGACGCCGGTCGTGCAGAGGCTCTACCAGGCGCCGGTGCTGAGCACCGCGCTGGCGCCGATCATCGGCTATTCGACGGTCGTGAACTTCAATGAAAACCCGTACAGCCTGGCGAATGTGCCGGGGCAGTTTTCGACGGCGTTCACCGACAAGGTGACGTCCTTCGACGGCGTCCAGATCAGCGTCAACTACTACCCGTCGATCGACGTTGCGAATGGTGTTGCGCCGAACGCGAACACCATCCTGTGGGGACCAGGCATACCTGGCGTGGGCGATACCAACCCGAACGGCGTCGTGTTCAACGGCACTGTTCCCGGCTTGACGACCCTTCGCGCAGCCAACGGCCCACTTCCGGGACACAATGTGCTGACTTGGGATGCGCGCGGCACCTTCGCGTCGGGTGGACAGCTGCAGTTGGACAACCCACAGTTCGAGGGCCGCGACGTCTCGTCGATCATTTCGTGGTTGTCGACGCCCGCCACCAGCGTCGACGGCGTCGGCAACCTGTCGAGCGCGCAGGTCAAGATCAATCCGATTCCGGTTCCCGGCTATACCAACCCCGCCGTCGTCGGCATGGTCGGCCTGTCCTACGGCGGCGGCATCCAGAACGTCAGCGCGGCCATCGACCCGCGGATCCAGACCATCGTTCCGGCGTGGTCGTGGAACACGCTCAACAGCTCGCTGTACCCCAGCGGCGCCTTCAAGACCGCCTACGGCTCGCTGTTGGTCCTGGGCCTGGTGACCACGGGCGCGCGTCTCAATCCGGTGATCTACAAGGCCATCATTCTGGGGGACACGCTGGGATTCCTGACCAATAGCCAGCAGGCGGTGATCAGCAGCAGTGGCCCCGGTGCGCTGGAGAACATCATCAACGTCCCGGCGCTGTTCCTGCAAGGTACCGACGACGTACTGTTCCCGCTGCAGCAGGCCGTCACCAACACTGCAATCCTCGCCGCGAAGGGCTTGAACGTAAAGATGGTGTGGACCTGCATCGGCCACGGTGAATGCTTCAACGCCGGCAGCCTGACCCCGCAGGCCACCTTCAACGTAAAGGCCACCATGGCGTACCTGTACCAATACGTCGATGGCGTCCCAGGTCTGACCAATTCGCTGCCAACCTTCACCTGGTTCGACCAGACCAGTACCGGTTACTTCTCGCCGACCAAGTTGCCATCGGACCCGGGATTCAACACCGACACCCCGGTCACCGCCACCGGAAGCGGCGGGCGCCTGTTGATCGTGCCGGTGCTGGGTGGGTCAGGTCCAGCGCCCCAGGGGACGCTGCCGTACTCGCTGGGTGACGGGTCGCCTGCGAAGAACGCGATCAACATTACCGTGGACGTCCCCGTCGGCTCGCACATCGCCGGTGCACCTACGGTGAGTTTCGACTACTCCGGGCGGGGCAGCAGCCGCTTCGTCTTCGGGCAGGTCGTCGATCCGTCGACCAATTTGGTGCTCGGTAACCTGGTCACTCCCATCCCGGTGACTCTGAATGGCCAGAAGCAGAGCGTCAGCATTTCGCTGGCCGACGTCGCCTGGACCGACACTCACCGACAATCAGCTCCAGTTGCAGCTGACCTCGTCGGCGACGGCGTTCTGGAACTTCACGTCGTTCGGCACGATCGACATCAGCAACGTGTCTGTCGGTCTGCCGATCGTGGCTCCCGGCAACGCCATTCCGCTGCCGTAGCCGTTGTAGTACCGTAAGCAACATTCGGGCCGCCGCTCACCTGCGGTGGCCCGAATGTTGTTGCAGCCTGT
>CAWBAL010000027.1:0-4904 GCA_963786695.1 uncultured Actinomycetota bacterium | reverse complement strand
GCCGGCGCTGCCCCGGCTGTCCGGGGTGATGACCCGCTGAGCAAGGCCCATCACATACTCCGAAAGCGCGTCGGGCGCGTTGATCGGGCGGCCGGTCGCGACCGCGTAATCCCAAGCGTGCACCAGGAATTCGAGTGAGAAGATGCCGGCCAGGAACCCGCCGGGGCCTCGCGCGGTCCAAACGGCACGGTCCCGCCCAAACCGCGACGATGCCACGCGTCCAGCGCCGGCCGTGCCGCCGCGATGATCTGCCGCTCAACGGAGTCTGCCGAATCGCGTGCCGGAATCTCCGCACCCGCGGCCTTGCCGATCGAGCGTGATGGAGTTGAGCAGGTGGTCGGTGAGACCGCGACGTCGAACTCCGCGACACGGGGTCTGCTTGGTGAGGTCATCGGTGGCGATACCGTGCACCACCTGCTGGAGCACCTGAAGCGTCGCTTCGGCGCTGGCCAGTTCGTCGGTCGGTCGGGCGTCGGGGCCTGGAGTGAGATCGGCGGGCATACCCGCCACGTTAGAGCGCGACGGAGACCTCGTCGGCCCATTCGACGTCGAACTCGACCACGAGCTGGACGGCCACGGCCAGCGCCAGCGGCGTGTAGCCGCCGGCCACCTCGTCGCGGGCCACCCCGGTGATCACCCGGCCGCCGAAGCCGTCGGCTCGCCCGGGCACCTCGACAGTCAGCGTCGCGCCCATCGATCCGGCGCGGACCCTCAGATAGAACTCGGCACCCGGCTGCAGCGGGCCGCTGACCTCGGCACCGTCGGCGTCGATGACCGCATGGCCATCGGACACCCTGACCGCAGCGGAGTCGGTGGTCGCCAGGCGGAAGGGACCGACGACCGAAGCTTCGACCGTGGCCATCGAGGACACCAGCGACGGCGTCACCGTGCGGCGACGGGCGGACCGCGCACCCGCCAGCAGGTAGTCGTACAGGAAAACGATCGACTCGGCGTTGCGGTATGCGCGGGAGCCGGACAGGTCGAAGCTCAACTCACCGATGGTGGCGTCGCCGTCGACCACCAGCCGGTAGTGGCGGTAACCGTGGCTGGCCAGGCCCATGCCGGCTGTCCGACATCGTGCTGCCGACGCCCAGCACCTTGTGGACCTCGCCGACACCGCCGTTCACCAGCAGTTGCGACGAGGCGACGTCCTCCCAGACCACGCCGTCGGCGGACTTCTGCAGCCTCAGCACCGAGTCGCCACTCGAGGTCACCATTGCGGTGTAGCCGGCCAGCTGCCGGTCACCGTCGAACTCGACCGTCACCGCGCCGGCGTGACGGACCACGCGGGTGGGGGCGTTGAGCGGGCGGTCGTCGAGCTCCAAGCCATTGGTCAGCCGCCAGATCGCGGCCTGGGTGCCGGCAATCGCCTCGTGCTCGGCGATGTTGCGGGTGCCCAGCGGATATCCGGCGGCACGCAGCCGACGACTGATCTCGGTGGTCGACAGCGTGGGGAACGAGTTGCGCAGAATCCAGTCGACCTCGGCCTCGTGGGCGCGGGCCTGAAGGTGCGGTACCGCCGCCCAGGTGTCGGCGCGATAGCGCGACGGCCGGGTCGGCGAGATGCCGGTGAAGTCCAGCGAGTAGGCCTCGATGTTCGGATTGAGCCGAATTAAATCAGTGCGCGCCGAAGTGCCGTCGATGAAGACGATCGTGTCGACGGTGTGCGAATAGGTGCCGGGCCGATAGCGGGTCATCCGCGACAGGTCGACCGACGGAGCCGGGCCCATTCGCCGCCGGACGGTGACGGGCGCGGGTACGTGGACTGGCAAAGACAAGATTGTCATCGGGTTGATCTCTCTGGCTACGTCGAACAGCGCAGATCAACGCGCCGAGAAGGCGGCGGGCTGAGCGCAGGGAATTACGGCGTCAGAAGAATCAACAACAACAGAAGCGCACATCGAGGCAGCGCGTGGAGACAAAGCGCAGCGATGCGTGCTGTTGCATGGTGCCCACCATACGGCATCCGAGACGGGCCTCACAGAAGGTTCGCATCACGGTGACTTCCAAACCTGTGCAGGTCCGGGCTTCGGAGACCATTATTGGTCCGTCAACCAGTCGGGAGGAACCACAATGACGTCGGCCCAAAACGAGTCCCAGGCGCTTGGCTCGGCTGCCGCAAGGCAACTCGCCAATGCCACCAAGACCGTCCCGCAGCTGGAAACCATCACCCCGCGGTTCCTGCTGCACCTGCTCAGCTGGGTTCCCGTCGAGGCCGGCATCTACCGGGTCAACCGGGTGGTCAACCCGGATCGGGTCGCCATCCATGCCGAGGTCGGCGGCGAGAACATCGAGGACCCGCTGCCCCAGACCTACGTCGACTACGAGACCAGCCCCCGCGAGATCACGCTGCGGGCGATCTCCACGCTGCTCGACGTGCACACCCGGGTCTCCGACCTCTACTCCAGCCCGCACGACCAGGTCACCCAGCAGCTGCGGCTGACCGTCGAGACCATCAAGGAGCGTCAGGAGTCCGAGCTGATCAACAACCCCGAGTACGGGTTGCTGTCACAGGTCACGCCCGAGCAGACCATCAAGACGCTCAAGGGCGCACCCACGCCCGACGACCTCGACGCGCTGATCACCAAGGTGTGGAAGACCCCGGCGTTCTTCCTGACCCACCCGCTCGGCGTGGCCGCATTCGGCCGGGAGGCCACCTTCCGCGGCGTGCCGCCGCCAGTGGTCAACCTGTTCGGCGCGCAGTTCATCACCTGGCGCGGCATCCCGATCATCCCCAGCGACAAGGTTCCCGTCGAGAAGGGCAAGACCAAGTTCATCCTGGTTCGCACCGGCGAAGAGCGCCAGGGCGTGGTCGGCCTGTTCCAGCCGGGACTGGTCGGCGAGCAGGCACCGGGTCTGTCGGTGCGGTTCACCGGGATCGACCGCTCCGGGATCGCGTCCTACCTGGTGACGCTGTACTCCTCGTTGGCGGTTCTGACCGACGACGCGCTGGCGGTGCTCGACGGCGCTTCGGTGGACCAATTCCATGAGTACAAGTGAGTATCGGTCGGTAGACGCCGAAGGCGACCTCCCGATCAGCGAGGCCGAGCTGGCCGCCCTGGCCACCCAGGTGCTGGCGGCCAGTTTCCGGCCCGGTAACGACTCACCGCCGCAGACGGTCCCACCCGCTGCCGCGCGGTTCGGTTCCCGACACCACCTCGGCGGCCTCCTACGCAGCGGCGGCGGCGGGCGCCGAACCGTTCGCGCCGCCCGCGGTGTTCCTCGAGGCTCCCAGCGTGACGCTCCCGCCACCGAGTTCGCCTGGACCAGAACCGGTTCCGCCGGGCGTTGTCCCCGTGGCGCCGCGCGGTAGCGCGCCGGGTCTGACCGCCGCGCCGCACCTCGAGGGGTTCGCGATTCCCGACGGGATCGTCCCGACGGTGCCCGGCGTTCTGGCGGGGACGACGCCGGCGGCGCCGGTGGCCCCACGCGGTTCGGTGCCGAGCTGGCCGACCGATGTCCCAGGTATCCCGGATCTCAGCTTCCTGTCGGCACCCGAATCGACCTCAGCGCCAACGGGAGACGAGGCGAACTACTACTTCACCTCGGCAGCGGCGCCCGCACTGTCATCGGAGCCGGTGCCGCAGATCCCCGACGAGCACGAGATCTTCGACGTCAACGCGATTCGCGAGGACTTCCCGATCCTGCGCGAGACGGTGCAATGGCAAGCCGCTGATCTGGTTCGACAACGCCGCCACCACTCAGAAGCCCCAGGCGGTCATCGACCGGCTGTCGTACTTCTACGCACACGAGAACTCCAACATCCACCGCGCCGCCCACGAGTTGGCGGCCCGCGCCACCGACGCCTACGAGGAGGCGCGGGACACGGTGCGGCGATTCATCGGAGCGCCGAAGGACGAGCAGATCATCTTCGTCCGCGGCACCACGGAGGCCATCAACCTGGTGGCTCAGTCGTGGGGTGCGCAAACATCTCAAGCCGGGCGACGAGATCGTCATCACGCATTCTCGAGCATCACGCCAACATCGTTCCCTGGCAGATGATCTCGCAGAAGACCGGCGCCGTTCTCAAGGTCGCTCCCGTCGACGATGCCGGCAACCTGCTGCTCGGCGAGTTCGAGGACCTGCTCGGCCCGCGCACCAAACTGGTCTCGGCGACCCAGGTTTCCAATGCTCTGGGCACGGTGACTCCGGTGGAGAAGATCGTCGAACTCGGCCACCGCTACGGCGCACGGGTTCTGATCGACGGTGCGCAGTCGATCCCGCACATCCCGATCGACGTCTCCGAGACGGGTGCCGACTTCTTCGTGTTCTCCGGCCACAAGATCTTCGGGCCCACCGGCATCGGTGTGCTGTACGGGACCGAAGAGGCGTTGGCCGAGACTCCGCCGTGGCAGGGCGGCGGCAACATGATCGCCGACGTCACCATCGAGCGCTCGCTGTACCAGGGTCCGCCGAACAAGTTCGAGGCCGGCACCGGCAACATCGCGGACGCAGTCGGATCTGGGCGAGGCACTGCGGTACGTCGAGAAGGTGGGCATCGACCGCATCGCCGCCTACGAGCACGCGCTGCTGGAGTACGCCACCCCGCGGTTGGCCGACATCCCCGGCGTGCGGTTGATCGGCACCGCCGAGGAGAAGGCCAGCGTGCTGTCCTTCGTGCTGGCCGGCCACGAACCCCTCGAGGTCGGCAAGGCGCTCAACGCCGAGGGCATCGCCGTCCGCGCCGGGCATCACTGCGCTCAGCCGATCCTGCGGCGGATGGGTGTGGAGGCCACCGTGCGGCCGTCGTTCGCGTTCTACAACACCTTCGACGAGATCGACGTGTTCATCGACGCGGTGCGCCGCATCGCCGAAGGCGGCACCAACACCGGCTAGCACCGCGAAACGACGTGACATTGGGCCGCCGCATAGTGTCGGTGGTACCGCACGAGAGAGGATCTCAG
>CAWBAL010000026.1:0-12688 GCA_963786695.1 uncultured Actinomycetota bacterium | reverse complement strand
CGGGTACGGCCTCCCACGGGTACGGGCGGCCATCAGGCAAGATGGGTCCATGGACAGTCGTTGGGCCCCACCTAGGGTGCTCGTCGTCGACGACGACCCCGATGTGCTGACCGAGTCGCTGGAGCGCGGCCTGCGGCTCTCCGGATTCGAGGTGGCCACCGCCGTCGACGGCGCCGAGGCGCTGCGGTCGGCGACCGAGACGCGGCCCGACGCGATCGTGCTCGACATCAACATGCCGGTGCTCGACGGGGTGAGCGTGGTGACGGCGCTGCGCGCGATGGACAACGACGTGCCCGTCTGTGTGCTGTCGGCCCGAAGCTCGGTCGACGACCGGGTCGCGGGCCTGGAGGCTGGCGCCGACGACTACCTGGTCAAGCCCTTCGTGCTGGCCGAACTGGTGGCCCGGGTCGAGGCGTGCTGCGCCGGCGGGGGTCGACGGCCACGTTCTCGTCGGAACATCATCCAGGTCGGCCCGCTCGAGGTCGACATCCCGGGCCGCCGCGCCCGGGTCCACGGTGTCGACGTCGACCTGACCAAACGCGAGTTCGACCTGCTGGCGGTGCTCGCCGGCGCAAGACAGATAGAGCCGCGCCCAGTTGCTGGAGCTGGTCTGGGGCTACGACTTCGCCGCCGACACCAACGTCGTCGACGTGTTGATCGGTTACCTGCGCCGCAAGCTGGAGGCCGGCGGCGCGCCCAGGCTGCTGCACACGGTGCGCGGCGTGGGCTTCGTGCTGCGCACCCAATGAAGTGATGCTGTCGCGCATCTTCCGCCGAACGCCCTCGCTGCGCACCCGGGTGGCGTTCGCGACGGCGATCGGCGCGGCCATCGTGGTGACCATCGTCGGCACCATCGTGTGGATCGGCATCACCAACGACCGCCTCGAGCGGCTTGACCGCAGGCTGGACGAAGCGGCCGGGTTCGCCGTCCCGTTCGTGCCGCGCGGCCTCGACCAGATCCCGCCGTCACCCAACGACCAGGACGTGGTCATCACCGTCCGCCAGGACGATCAGGTCACGTCCAACTCACCTGTCGTGCTGCCCAGGCTGACCTCCGACTACGCCAACACCGACATCGACGGGGTCAAGTACCGGGTGCGCACGGTCGAGTTGCCCTACCCGGAGGCCACGACGCTGGCGGTCGGCGCCACCTACGACGACACCATCGCCGACACCAACAACCTGCACCGCCGAGTCCTGATCATCTGCGTCTTCGCGATCGGGGCGGCCGGCCTACTGGGCTGGCTGCTGGCCACCTTCGCGGTCCGACCATTCCGCCGACTGGCTGAGCAGACCCGCCAGATCGACGCCGGCGACGTCGCCCCCGACATCGACGTCAGCGGGGCCAGCGAGGCAGTCGAGATCGGCGAGGCGCTCAAGGGCCTGCTCGGTCGGATCCGGACCGAACTGGACCCGCACCAAGGCCGCCCTCGCTTCCGCCCGCGACTTCGCCGCGGTGTCGGCCCACGAGTTGCGCACGCCGTTGACCGCCATGCGCACCAACCTCGAGGTGTTGGCCACCCTCGACATGCCCGACGAGCAGCGCAAGGAAGTGCTGGGTGACGTGGTGCGCACGCAGAACCGGGTCGAGGCCGACGCTGAGTGCCCTTGAGCGGCTGGCGCAGGGCGAGCTGTCCACCGAGGCCGACCAGGTTCCGGTGGACATCACCGAGTTGCTCGACCGCGCGGCACACGACGCGATGCGGGCGTTCCCGGGACTCGAGGTGTCGCTGGTGCCGTCGCCGACGTGCATCATCATCGGCCTGCCGGCGGGACTTCGGCTCGCGGTGGACAACGCGATCGCCAACGCGGTCAAGCACGGCGGCGCCACCCGGGTGCGGCTGTCGGCGGTCAGCTCGCGCGAGGGCGTGGAGATCGCGGTCGACGACAACGGCACCGGCGTCCCGGAGGCGGAACGCACCGCCGTGTTCCAGCGGTTCGCCCGGGGGTCGACGGCGTCGCACTCCGGCTCCGGGCTGGGCCTGGCGCTGGTGGCTCAACAGGCCGAACTCCACGGCGGCACAGCGTCGTTGGAGGACAGCCCGCTGGGCGGCGCGCGGCTGGTGCTGCGGCTGCCGGCGCCGCGCTAGCGGTCTAGCGTAAGTTCTTGTCCCACTTGTCGAAACCGGCCGCCTTGGCGGTCTCCTCGTCGAAGAACCACACTTCGGCGATGGTCTCGTTGTAGGCCGGGCTGTCCGGCGGGTGGTAGAGCATCGAGTCCGCGTTGCCCTTGATCAGCCAGCCGGTCGGGCCGCTGCCGCCGTCGCCGGCTTTGGCCGAGCCCTTGCCGTACGGGCCGGGCGGCACGTCGGCCAGCGCGGCGATCTTGGCGCCCTTGCCTTTGTCGGCGTCCCACCGGGTGAAGCCGGCGCGCTGGGCGGTGTCCTCCGTCGGCGAACCACACCTCCGCGATGGTCTGCTTGTACCAAGGACTTTCGACGGTGTGGTAGAGCATCGAATCCTCGTTGCCCTTGATGTCGAACCCCGACGGGGCGACCGCACCGGCGGCCAGCCGGATCGAGCCGGTGCCGTAGGGCTCCTCGAGCTTGCCGCCGCCGGTGAGCTTCGCCGCGGCTCCGGCACCCGCACCGGCACCGGCCGCAACGGCGCTGGCACCCGCACCGGACAGCTTGACGTCTGGCACCGAAACATCCGGCAGATCTGGCGCTTTCGGGCCCTTCACACCGAGGCCGGCCGACACCGCGTGCGTCACCGGGACCTCACGGGTGACCCGGCCGATCATCAGCAGGAACGTCAGCAACAGGCCGAGCACGAAGGCCAGCGCCATCAGCCACCAATTCACGTCATGCATCAACGGGCTCCAATCTCACGCGAGCCGGGCAGGTCGGCGAGGGCTTCTTCCTCACTGGTCCGCTTGACGGTCGCCACGGTGATCGTCCATGCCACCGCGGAGCCGACCAGGAAGGCCAGCAGGTACCACAACCACTGAACAACGAATCCCATGTCGACTGCTCCTAGCTCACGGTGATCTCGACGCGACGGTTCTGCGCCCGCCCTGCGTCGGTGTCGTTACTGGCGACCGGGTTGGCCGCACCCTGGCCGCTGGTGGCCACCTCGCCAGCCGAAACCCCTTGCGAAACAAGGTAATCGCCCACGGATTTGGCCCGATTGCTGCTCAGCGGGATGTTGATGGCGTCATTGCCGGTGTTGTCGGTGTAACCGGTGACGGCGATCTTGGCCTGCGGGCAGGCCTTGATCTTGGCGGCCACCGCGGTCAGCATCTGCCGAGTCGCCGGAGTCAGAGTGAAACCGTCGGTCTCGAAGTTGATCGGACCGGTCAGGGCTGAAGCGATATCCGCCTGCAGCGACCCGCACTCCCCACCGGTGGTGGCAGGAGGCGTCGCAGTGGCGCCCTTCACCTCGATCTTGTTGACGACCGTGACGTTGGGCCAGGCCGCCTTGGCGGCGGCCTCGACGGCGGCCTTGACCTCCTCGGAGGGCGCCGTGCCGGTCAAGGTCACGGTGTCACCGGAGAGGTCGAAGTTGAAGTCGGGAATGTCCACGGCCGCCTTGAACAGCGCGCCGAGTCCGGAGAAGTCCGGGGCGCTGACGCCGGCCTTGATGTTGAGCTTGTCGATCAGGTTGACGCCGGGCCCCAGAGCCGCCTTCAGCGCATCGAGCAGCGACGTCTTGGCGGCGAGGTCGGGCAGGTCGCCGGTCAGGGTGAAGTCGTTGCCGTTGCGGATGATCGACAGCGGCGCAAAGTTCAGCGACGGCACCGACAGGCTCGGCGCGGTGACGCTCACGCTCGGCGTGCTGACGCTGACCTTGGGCTTGCCAAGTGTTCCCCAGCCGATCAGACCGAGCAGCAGCGGTACCAACAACAAACCCAGTAGCCAGCCAAGGCCGGGCGTGCGGCGGTAGTATCGCGACTCGCGGCGCCAGTCGGTTGCCGTCGCGCTTACCCGCGCATCTCCGGAACCCGTCATCGGTTCCTCCTCCGCCAGCTTTCTGGCGCGTCAATTACACGAACCGGAGCACCATACGACGTTGGACGCCACAACACCGAAGAATGGTGAGATTCACGGCGTCTTCCGCGACGGAAGGCAACAACCGCCTGCTGTCTACCAGCACGGCGAGGAAGCGTCCGGCGATTGGGTCAGCCGTCCCGACGGGTGATGCCCCAGCGGACAAGCGCAACCTGCTAATTCAGATCGCGGCCGAGGTTATCACCGCCTAAGCTGAGTTCTTGCATTCGTCCTGAATGCGTTTCACCGGCGTTGATGACCGCTGCCACATGTCGGCGAAATGCACTTTTGGCGAATGCACGGTCACGCGAAGGGTTCTGGAACATGGGCGACGTCGCGATCGTGGGGATCGGGTGCCGGCTTCCGGGTCGGGTACATGGACCCGATCAACTCTGGCAGTTCCTGGTCTCCAGGGGTGACGGCATCGTCGAGGTGCCTGAGGACCGGTGGCGGCTGGACCGCTACTACGACCCCGATCCCGAGGTGCCGGGCCGGATGTACACCCGCAGCGGCGGCTTCCTGCAGGACTCGCTGTGGGATTTCGACCCGGAATTCTTCGGTATCTCCCCGCGCGAGGCCTCGATCATGGACCCCCAGCAGCGGCTCTTGCTCGAGGTGGCCCAAGAAGCGATGGACGACGCGGGGATATCCGGCCGGGTGGCAGGCCGACCGGTCGGCGTGTACGTCGGCGGATTCACCGCCGACAACATGGTGTTGCGCCACCTGCCCAGCACGCGGGCATCAGCCAACTCCCACACGGCGACGGCCGCGATGCTCACCATGTTGTCCAACCGCATCTCGTTCGTCTACGACCTGCGCGGCCCCAGCATGACGATCGACACCGCGTGCTCGTCATCGTTGGTCGCGCTGCACGAGGCCACCAAGGCGATCGCCCGCGGCGAGATCGAGGCGGCCTTGGTCGGCGGGGTAAACGCGATGCTCACACCGGAGATGTTCGTCGGCATGTGCAAGGGCCGCTTCCTGGCGCCGGACGGCCACTGCAAGAGCTTCGACGCCGCGGCCGACGGCTACGCCCGCGGTGAAGGCGCCGGTGTACTGGTCCTCAAGCCCGTAGCCGACGCGATCCGCGACCGCGATCGAATCTACGCTGTCATCCGCGCCACCGGCGTCAACCAGGACGGGCGCACATCAGGCATCACAGTGCCCAATCCGGAGGCGCAGGCCGAGCTGATCCGCCGGGTGACCGCCGAGTCGGGGCTGCGCCCGGAGGAGATCGGGTACGTCGAGGCGCACGGCACCGGCACCGCGGTCGGTGACCCGCTGGAGATGGCCGCGGTCGGTGCCACGCTGGGCAACGTCAAGGGCCGCACAACCGACCTCGTTGTCGGCTCGATCAAGAACTCGATCGGCCACCTGGAGGCCGCCGCCGGTGTGGCCAGTGTGATCAAGGCGGCGCTGACGGTGCACCGCCGCCAGATCGCACCACAGGCGCACCTGACGCAACTCAACCCGGCCATTCCGTTCGCCGAGCAGCGGCTCCGGGTACCGACCGAGGCCGAACCCTTCCCGCCGCAGTATCCCACCGCAGCGGTATCGGTGAACGGTTTCGGCTATGGCGGCACCAACGCGCACGCCATCCTGGTCGAGCCGCCCGAGGCTGCCCCGCCGGTCGAGCGGCCCGCGCCGGTGGGGGTGCTGCCGCTATCGGGGCGCAATGACACCGGCGCCCGGCAGCTCGCGCGCGATCTGCTACCCGTCGTCGCGGACCCGGCTGTCGACCCAGCCACGCTGGTGGACGGCCTGTGGTCGCGGCGGGCCCACCACAACTACCGATTCGCCGTTCCATTCGGCGACCGCGACCAGTTGCTCAGCCGGCTCACCGCCATCGTCGACGGGACAGTGTCGGGCGGCAGGACCGCCGTCGACGGGGCGGCACCCGCCTTCGTATTCAGCGGAATGGGCCCGCAGTGGTGGCGTATGGGCCGCGATCTGCTCACCGCGGACGGTCCGTTCGCCCGGGCTGCCGGCGAGGTCGACGAGGTGTTCGCCGGGCTGGCCGGCTGGTCGCTGCGCGACGAGTTGCGCCGCGACGAGGCCGACTCGCGGGTGACCGCCACCGAGGTCGCGCAGCCTGCGAATTTCCTTGTACAGGTGGGTCTTGCGGCCGAACTCGCCCACTATGGTGTGCAGCCCGCCAACGTCGTCGGGCACAGCGTCGGGGAGGTCAGCGCCGCCTATGTCAGCGGCATGCTCAGCCTCGAAGACGCCGTCACCGTGAGCTATCACCGATCGCGGCTCCAGGCCACGACGGCTGGAACGGGCGGGATGCTGGCAGTCGGCCTCAGCGAAGCCGAAGCCGTCGACGCGCTGGCGGCTCGCACGGACCTGTGCATCGCGGCCGTGAACAGCCCATCCGCAGTGACGCTGGCCGGCACACACTCTGCGATCGGCGAGCTGGCCGACGAATTGACGACCCAGGGCGTATTCGTACGCCGACTCCAAGTCGAGGTCCCCTACCACTCGCAGCTGATGGACCCGATCCTGGCGGAGCTGACAAGTGCGCTGGCCGATCTGAGGCCTCGGCCTCCGACCTTGCCGCTGTACTCCACGGTGACCGCCAAGCAGGTCACCGGACCGGACTGGGATGCGACCTACTGGTGCGCCAACGTCCGCGAACCGGTGCGATTCGCCGACGCGATGACGAACATGATCGTAGGCGGGGATCGGGTCTTCCTCGAGATCGGCCCACACCCGGTGCTGTCGGGAAGCATCAGGGAGATCATGGTGCGCGCGGCGGTGCCCGGGACCGCTGTCGCCACGTTGAACCGGCAAAGCGACGACCACACCAGCATCCGGACGGCGCTGGCCGACCTCTATGTCGCTGGCGCACTGGACACCGCGCACGCGCCGGGCGCGCCCATCGAGCTGCCGCCGCAGCGGCCGCTTCCTTCGCACCGCTTCCAGCGCACCCGGATGTGGTCGGTGGAGCAACTCGTCGCCGACGACTTGTTCGGCAGCAGCGATGCGCGTGCGCTGCCCGGCGATCCGATCGAACCGGGGCAGACGGAATGGCGCACTGAGCTGGCTGCCGCGCGGCTGCCGTGGCTGCGGGACCACGCCGTCGAGGACATGGTGGTGTTGCCCGGCGCGGCCTATATCGACGCCGCCCTCGCCGCCGCCGCCGAGCTCACCGGACGGTCTGCGCCCGCGCTTGAAGATGTGCGATTTGTGACGCCACTTGTGCTGGAGGACAATGACATTCCCGTCCTTCGCCTGACCGCCGATCCCGCCAGTGGGCGATTCTCGGTCAGTTCGCGGAGCGGTTCGGCCAGCGGCTGGACTCGGCATGCGCACGGTCGCATCGTCGACGGACTGCTGCGGCCGACGCTGAGTCCGCCGAACTTCACGGCGCGGGTCCGGGTGAGCGCCGACCAGCTGTACCCGCGGCTGGCCGATCGCGGGCTGGTCTACGGGCCCCAGTTCCGGCGGATCGTCTACGCCGAAGTGGATGACGGCCAGGTGGTCGCGCGGGTGGATGCCACGGCCACCGGGATCGACGCCTCCAACCACCAGGCGCACCCGACAGTGGTCGACGCCGCCCTGCAGTGTGTGGCGCTGCTTGTGGATGGCAGCGACGCCGCCGATGGCGCGGTGGTGCCCGCCGGGGCGCGCTACGTGCGGCAGTTCGCCGCGCTGCCCGACCAGGTTCTCGTCGCCGTCACTCGCCGTGACCCGCAGCCGGGTGAGCCCGAACTGGTCGCCGATGTGGTGCTATCCGATCTCGACGGGGTGGTGCTCCTCGAGTTGCACCGGGTGCAGTTCCGGCCGATCAGTCCGCGGCGACCGGTGCTCGCGAGGCTCGAAAAGCTCTGGGCCGAGCCCCGATTCGAGTCGCGTGAACCGCGCGATCCGGCCGCCATGGACGCGGCGCTGGCCACCGAGCGGGTGATGGTGATCTCCGCCGGTGAAGCTTCGACCGACTGGGCCGACGACTACGCCGCCAGGCGTGGCGCAAAGCGGCCGCTTACCGTGAGCGGCAGTGATCCGGCCCTGGTCTGCTCGGAAGTTCAGGCTGCGCTGGGCGCGATGGTGATGTCCGACCCCGAGAACATCAGTCCGGTCGTCGTCGCCTTCATCGCGGCCACCACTGCCACGCCGCCGCCGGCGGCGCGCGCCGCGGAACTGCCCGCCCTGTTGGTCGGCACCGCCCGCGCGATGCAGAACATCGCCGATGAGGCGCTGTCGCGCGGCGTAGAACTGCCCCTGCGCGGCCTGGTGATCACGCGGGGCGCGTTGCCGGTCGGCTGGGACACGGTCGACCCCGATGTGGCCGGTTCGACTCTGGTCGGTGCGCGGCGGGTGCTGCGCAACGAGCAGCCCCAGCTGAGCTGGCGGCTGGTCGACGTTGACGACGCCA
This sequence comes from uncultured Actinomycetota bacterium, assembly GCA_963786695.1. GTDB lineage: Bacteria > Actinomycetota > Actinomycetes > Mycobacteriales > Mycobacteriaceae > Mycobacterium. The sequence goes on along the minus strand of CAWBAL010000026.1, from coordinate 4,321 downwards.
GCGGGGCGGACACCATCGTTCGGGAGTGCCTGGCCGGCGGCGCCTACGACAACGATGACGTCGACGAGGTCGCGCTGCGCGGCGACCAGCGCGTGGTGATCGTCACCAGGTCGGCCCTGGCGGACCGGCTGGCCGACCTGGAAGAGGCACGGCCGCTGACCGACCCGGAGGCCAACTTCGAGATTGCCGCTCCGGCGTCGGGGCGGCTGGCCGACCTGGCGTTGCGCGAAATCCCTCGCATCGCACCGGGTCCTGGCGAGTTCGAGATGCGCGTCGAGGGGATCGGACTCAACTTCAAGGACCCGATGAAGGTGATGGGCGTGCTGGGTGAGGCCGAGCTCGCGGGCACGCATTTCGGTCTCACCATTGGCATGGAGGGTCTCGGCGTGGTCACCCGAGTCGGGCCGGGCGTCACCGGTGTTCGCATCGGCGAGTCACGCTTCGTCGCCGTCGCCGGCATGGCGCAGCGCTACGTCATCACCCGAATCGACGCCGGCGAAACCGTCCCCGGCCACGACCTGCCGCTAGAGGCCTACGGCTCGATCGTGGTGCTGATGACCGCGCACTACGCACTCAAGCACGCGGCCCACGTTGAGCCCGGCGACTGGGTGCTGGTGACGGGAGGGGCCGGTGGCGTCGGGATGGCCGCGGTGCAGATCGCCGCGAAGGCCGGCGCCAGGGTGATCGCGACCGCATCCACACCAGATCGCGCCGCGGTGCTGCGCAGCCTGGGCGCCGAGTACGTCGTCGATTCCCGCTCGCTCTCGGCGATGGACGAGGTCCGTGCGCTGACCGGTGGGCACGGTGCGGATGTGGTGATCAGTGCTGCCCCGGGCGAGGCGGTGGTGACCAACCTCAAGGTGGCCGCGGAGTTCGGCAGAGTCGTGGAAGTCGGCAAGACCGAGATATTCGGTGGCCGGCTGCTCGACATGGCGGTATTCAATAAGAACCTGGCGCTGATCTCGATCGACCTCGACCGGATGATGGCACGGCGCAGGGACCTGATGGCCCGGGTCAACGACGAGGTGCTCGGCCTGATCGCGTCCGGGGAGTACGAATTGCTTCCGACTCGCATTCTGCCGGTGTCGCAACTGGTGGACGCGTTCGACCAGGTGGCCAGGTCCAACCAGCTGGGCCGGGTGGTGCTGGACTTCCGCGACCCGGCGCCGCCGGTGAAACCCGGCCGTCCGAGCGCCCGCATCCGGTCCGACGCCGCGTACCTGATCACCGGCGGCCTCGGCGATTTCGGTCTGGCCACCGCAGCCTGGCTCGCGGCCAGGGGCGCGGGCAGAATCGTGCTCGCCGGCCGCCGCGGGGCGGTCACCGACGCCCAGCGCGCCGCGGTGGCGGCGCTGGCGGCTCGAGCCGAGATCCGGGTGGAACAGCTCGACGTGGCCGAACGGTCCAGTGTCGACGCGCTGCTGGCTAGGCTGTCGGACGGCCCGCAGTTGCGCGGAGTCTTCCACGCGGCCGGCGTGCTGGCCGACGAGCCGCTGGATCAGGTGAGCACCTTCGGCCTGGAAGCGGTACTGTCGCCCAAGGCCCGCGGAGCGCTCAACCTGCACGATGCCCTGGCAGAGACCGACCTCGACATGTTCGTGTTGTACAGCTCGGTGACGAGCATGGCCGGCACGGTTCCGCAGTACAGTTACGCGGCAGCCAACTCGTTGCTGGACTGGCTGGCCCACTATCGGAGAAACCTTGGGCTGCCGGGACTTTCAATCAACTGGGGGTCACTTGCGGGCGGTATGGCGGTGTCCAGCCGCGAAATCGCCACCTACCTGTCCCTCAACGGGCTGCGGCCGATTCCGTTGGCCGACGCCTGCGAGTATCTCGATGCGGCGATTGCCCTCGATCCGGGCCAGGCCGTGATCGCCGATATCGACATGGGCGTCTGGGGCTCGATGCACCCGGCATCGGCGGGCACCCCGAGATTCGCCGAGCGAGTCACTGCGGCCAGAGCCGCGGACGGTGCAGGCGGTTCCGTGCGCGCGGAGTTGGCCGCGATGGCCGGTGAGCAGCGCATCGAGTCACTCGCCACGCTGCTCACCGAGATGGTGGCAGCGGTGCTGGGCATCCCCAACGAGGTGGTGGACGTACGCACGCCGTTACCCGATCTCGGGCTCGATTCCCTGATGGCCGTCGAGTTGCGAGCCCGGGTCAACATGACACTGGAGATGGAGATCTCTGCGATGGAACTCAACCGCAGCGGCGGCCTGTCCTCGCTGGCCGCCCGGCTCGCTGACCAAATTACCACGGCGCGTTGATATTTAGCGTGGCGTTACCACGCCTCGTCGAGCAGGCCCGTTGACACGTCCAGCCTGGTGAACTCATTGTCGCGGTAACGCTGCACGCAGAGTGACCTCCGTACCTTGCCGCTGGTGGTCAGCGGGATCGCACCGGTTGGCACCAGCGCGAGATCGGCCGCCCGCAGTCCGTGCGCAGTGGAGATGGCGGCGAGGATCTTCCGCTTGATAGAGCGGAACTTCTCGGCTTGCATGCCGTCGGCTGACGCCTGCTCGGCGAGCTCGGCGATGACGACCAGCCGCTCGGTGTTCTCGTCGGGTACCGAGATCGCGGCCACGCGGGCGCCGGTGATCTCGCGGACGGTCGTCTCGATGTCGTCGGGGTAGTGATTGCGCCCATCGACGATCAACATGTCCTTGAGGCGGCCCATCACGAACAGCTCACCGTCGACGACCGCACCCACGTCTCCCGTACGCAACCAGGAGCCCTCGGGTGTGCCAGGTATCGGGTCGACGATCCGTGCGCCGAAGGTGTGGTGCGATTCCCCGGGTTTCTGCCAGTATCCCATCGCCACGTTCTGGCCGTGCACCCAGATTTCGCCGATGATCCCCGGTGCCGTCTCGATCCCGCTGTCGGGGTTGACGATTCGCACGAAGCACATTCCCGGCCCGGTTCGGCCGGGCCCGTAACTGACCAGGTCCGTGCCGCCCGCGGCCGTACCGCACGGCTGGGCGACCCCCTTGGCGAGCTCAGCGTAGTCGAATCGGACAGTCTTGACCGGAGTGCCCATCTTGGGCGCGGCCACACACAGGGTGGCCTCGGCCAGTCCGTAAGACGGTTGGATCGCGGTGCTCTTCAGGTTGTATCGCGCAAAGCGCTCGCAAAAGCGCGCGATGGTGCTGGCGTGCACGCGTTCGGCGCCGTTGATGATCGCCAGCACGCCGCCCAGGTCGAGGCCCTCCATGTCTTTGTCGGAGGTTCGCCGTGCGGCCAGCTCGAAGGCGAAATTCGGTGCACAGGAATATGACTGCGGGTATTGGGCCAGCAGTTGGAGCCAGCGCGCAGGCCTTTGCAGAAAGGACACCGGCTGGGTGAACGTGACGGGCGTGCCTGCGTACATCGGGGTGAAAACTGTGAAGAACAACCCCATGTCGTGGTGGAAAGGCAGCCATGAAACCAGCCGAAGGCCCGGCGGCGGCGCGCTTCCGTAATCCTCGAAGTAGACGACCGCGGCTTGGCCGAGGTTGGCAATCATGTTCTGATGCGACACGATCACACCGGCGGGAGTGCGGGTCGACCCCGATGTGTATTGCAGATAGGCCGCGCTGGGAAGGTGCCGCTCACCCGCGTCGACGTCGCACTGCGACCGCACGTCCAACAAGTCCACTTCGATGATCGTGATCGACCCGCCCTGGGCGCGGGCATACTTGCTCACTTCGTCCACCACCGACGAGGTGGTGAGAATGACCGACGCAGTGCTGTCCCGCAGCGCAGATGACACCCGCTCGTCATGCACGCGGAACTGCGGAACGGGCAGCGGCACGGCGATGAATCCGGCCTCGAGGGCGCCGAGGAAGGCCGAGATGTAGTCCAGGCCCTCCGGGGCCAGGATGGCGGCCCGGTCGCCTGGCCTGCCGTATCGGACAAGCTCGTCGGCGACCGACAGTGCGCGCCGATGAGCTTGTCGCCATGTCAGAGTTTCGGGGAATCCGGCTGGGTCGATGTCGAAGTCCACAAACGTGTACGCGAGTACGTCCGGGTCCGTTCGGACACGTTCGTGGAGCAGGGAGGGAAGGGATGTGTGCGTCGTCATGTGCGCTCCCTGGGACTGCTCCGGAAGATAGCAATAACCTACGACATCGCAGGCGAGCCCGTCGGGTGAGGGCGGTCAGGAACTAGTCCACCCCGCATGCCCTCGAGACTTGCAGCTCCGAAAGCTATCGGGTTCCCAGCAGGTCGATGACGAAGATGAGCGTTTTGCCGGATAGCTGGTGGCCGGAGCCGGCAGGACCGTACGCCTGTTCGGGCGGGATGGTCAGCTGGCGGCGGCCGCCCACCTTCATGCCAGGGATTC
>CAWBAL010000025.1:0-29106 GCA_963786695.1 uncultured Actinomycetota bacterium | reverse complement strand
CGGCCAGCACGCCTTCGAAGCGGCCGAGGCTGAACAGGTGCGTGACGCTCTCGCGCACGTCGAGCATCGACAGCGGGCGGCCGACCCGCGTCTCGACCACCTGCACGAGCGCGGGATCGGTCGTCTCGCGGCCTTCGACCACGAGCCGGACCGACGCGATGGGCTTGCCGAGGTAGTCGCTGACCGCCGCGCGCGCGGCGCGCCCGGACGAGACGCCGATGAGCGATGCCCGACCGCCACGGCACATCTGTCGCGACGGGCGCATCAGAAGGTGTGCCTCACGCGGAACTCGAGCGCGTAGGTCTGCGATCCTCGTTGCGCGACAGAATCCACGACAGGCGATCGCTCTCGTCGTACTCGAGCAGGATGATCTGATCGTTGATCGATCGTGCTCGAGGCTGCGCGAGAACGTCAGGTACACGCGGTCGGAGATGCGCTTGCCGATCGTCAGGCGCGCCGTCGGGTTGAGCGCGCGACGTCTGCTGGCTGTACGGGATCGACGAACGACGGCGTGAGCTGGAACGTGTCGACGCCGAAGGTCTGCTCGACGACCTTGCCGACCTCCGCCGAGATCGGCGCTGGTCAGCGCCTGCGTCGCGCGCGTCGTCAGGATGTCGGTCTGCGCGCTGGTTCGGGTTCTGCAGCGCGCGCAGCTCGCGTCGACGTCCTGGTCGCGGCGCGACGTCGCTGAAGAGCAGCGCCAGCACGTCGGCCGTCGGCAGCGGCGGATCGGAGTTGAGCGTCGGCTGCAGCCGCTCCGTCGTGCCGGCGGCGCTGCACGGTGACGCGGTAGGTCTGGCCCGGCACGCGGACGTTGGTCTCGGCCTCGACGTCGAAGAACGGCTCGATGCGCGTCGGGTTGGTGAAGTCGATCGTGCCGCGCGTCACCTGGTAGCGCCGCCCTTCGAAGGTCACCTCGCCGCGCTCGACGTCGGCGTGGCCGAAGAGCACGGGCTGGTCGTAGGTGCCGCGCAGCGTGCAGATCGGCGCTGGCCACCAGCCGCGCCAGGTTGTTGCTCGACCCGCAGCGTCGACGGCACCAGCGATCTGCACGTCGAAGCGCAGCGGCAACGGCCGGCGCCGGCCTCGCCGCCGCGCCCGGCCGCCGCCGCCGGTCGACGGCCGCCGCGCGAAATCGAAGAGGCTGCCCGGCGCGTCGATGCGCCGGGTCCAGAGCGCGCTCTTGCACCGTCACCGTGCCGCCGAGCGTCGGCGCCTTGAAGTTGCCGCGCAGCGACAGGTCGGCGTCGACCGTCGAGCGGATGCCCTCGGGATACGCGCAGGTGCATGTCCTCGCCGCGCGCGGTGACGTTCAGCTCGCCCGGCAGGTAGCCGTCGAAGCCGATGCGGCCGCCGAACTGCACGCGCCCGCCGCCCATCGTCGCCGTCACGTCGTCGAGCCGGACGCCGCGCGCGTCGAAGTGGATCGATGCCGTTGATCGCGTCGAGCGAGTTCGGCAGCGAGAAGTGGCGGATGCGGCCGTCGGTGATCGTCGCGCTGCCCGAGAACAGCGGCTGCGCGAGCGGGCCGTCGACCGCCGCCGTCAGCTCGGCGCGCCCCGAGCCGCGCACGTCGCGGAAGAAGCCCTGCAGGATGCCGAGGTTCGCGTCGCCGGTCGCCTGCAGCGCGATCCGCTGCGTCGCGCAGGCCGATGGTGCCCGCCAGACGCGCAGCCGCGTGTCCTCGCCGACGAGCTGCAGCTCCTCGACGCTTCACGCTGTGCTGATCGAGCGCGAGGCGGATCGGCGCGGCGTTCTGCAGCGCGTAGTCGAACAGCCGCATGTCGAGCGTGTCGACGGTGCCGTCGACGAGCAGATGATCGACGTTCGGCGAGCTCGCCGACGACGCGGATCGAGCCGCTGGCGACGGCCGTCGTGAACGGCGACAGCTGCGGCACGAACAGCCGGACGTACGGATCGAGCGAGCTGTCGTGGAAGCGGAACGTCAGCTCGGCGTCGGCCTGCGGCGTCAGCGCGATGCGGCCGGTGCCGGTGATCGCGAGGCGCGGCGACGCCGCGTCGACCTCGCCGCTCAGCTCCTTGCCGCGCAGCGCCAGCGTGCCGGTCACCTGCCCGACGCCTTCCTCGCCGACGAACAGATCGTTGATGCGGAACCGGACGTCGTAGCGCGGCACGTCGAACGTCGCCGCTGCCGCTGGCCGTGAACTCGGCGAGGCCCGACAGCGGCGCGCGCGGGATAGCTGAAGCGCGGCGATCCGCTCGACCGGAATCCGCCGGCCGTCGGCGTTGAACGAATAGGTCGAGTCCCAGCCGACGAACGCGGCGCCGGTGACGCGTGCCGCCGCCCTTGGCGATCGTCGATGCCGTCGAGCCGCACGCCGGTGCCGTCGAACCGCAGCGACGCCGTCGCCTTCTGGAACGGCTCGCCGTACGCCGACGCCGTCGTCGATCGTCATGCCGCCGAAGCCGATCGGGCTGCTCGTACTCGCCCGTCAGGTGGAACTCGCCCGACAGCAGGCCCGACACCGGGTAGTCGTCGATCTGGAACGCGTGCCGCAGGCTGTCGAGGTCGCGGCGCGACGACGCGGAACCGCGCGTTGATCTCCTCGCCGCCGTCGTCGCGCGGGTAGCCGAGCGAGAACAGGCCGTCGGCGTGGATCTCCGAGCCGCCGAGCCGCACGACGCCGTCGCGTCACGGTCGACGTAGCCGTTCTCGACGACGATGTGCGCCGTCGCCGTCGCCCCAGAGCGTGTCCCACGCGCGCAGGTCCTCGCCGGTGAACAGCGCCTTCGACGCGCGGCCGCCGGAACGGCGCCGGTCATCACGCCGTCGAACTCGCCGCGCCCGCCGAACGCGCACCGCGCCGGTCGGCGATCCGAAGTCGGTGATGATGCCGGCGAGCACCTGATCGCTTTCCTGCCAGTCGCGGCTCGTCACGTGAAACGGCGAGCGCGCGATCGCTCGCCCCACGCCGTCGAGCCCTGGAAGCGTCACGTGCGTGCGCTCGGTGGCGAAGCGGCTCGGCGTCGATCGTCGACCGTCGTCCGGGCCGTAGCCGATACGTCAGCTCGCCGGCGATCGGCAGGTGCGCCGGCAGCGGCAGCGGCGCGAACGGTCCCCACTCGTGGCGCGCGTGGTCGGCGTCGGCCGCGCGCGCCGGCGGCGAGCGACGCCGTCATCGGCGACGACGCCCGGCGGCGGCGGCGATCACGACGGCTGGCCCTCGCCGTGCGTGCTCGGCGAAGCGCCCGAGCGGCCACTCGAGCAGGTTGTGGCCCGACGCGCGTGCCGGCGAAGCGCAGACCGCGGCAAGTCCTCGAAATCGGTGAACGCGCGCCAGATCGACGTCCGTGTAGCTCGACGTCGAACCGGAGCGTGGGCTGTCGTGCTCGGCCGAGCGGCTTGATCGAGTAGGCGAAGCGCGCGGCGCCGCCGTAGAACTTCGACGCCGGCGTCCCAGACCTCGAACGCCGCCGGCGTCCAGTGCAGCGATCCGTAGCAGCGACGGGAAGCGGTAGTCGTTGACGCCGGCGAGCTCGCTCGTGAACGTGCCCGTGCGAGATCGTGGCCGCCCTTGAACAGATGGAACGTCGCCGGTGAAGTCGCCGTCGCCGGAGAGCCGCCACGTCTCGTCCGTGAAGAAGATCTCGCGCATGCGCGGGAAGTGCACGCGCGACTTCACCTGGTAGCGTCTGCTCCGGCCAGTGCGCCGAAGTCGACGTCGCCGCGTCGCGACCGTCGTCGCGCCGTCGGTGTCGAGGTCGATGCGATCGAGATGCATGCGCGCGCCGTCGATGACGAACTGCGCGTGCATGTTCGCCCACATCGGCACGTAGTCCTGGATCGTCACGGTGCCGCCGTTGAACGTCGCCGTCGCCGTGGTAGTTCGGCAGGTTGGTGATGGTGATGTCGAGATTGGGCGCGACGATGCTCCACGGCGTCTCGTGATCCTCGAACGTGAACTGGCCGCGCGACGCGTGCAGGTACTTGAGCGTCGTCGTGAACGCGCTTGGGCCCGTGCGGCTCGGTCCGCTCGTCGCTGGTGAACCTCGGGAAGTTGTGCGCGGTCCTCCCACTTCTCGACGAGCATCTGCCAGTCGGTCATCTCGACCGAGTCGATGGTGATCTCGGGCTGCGAGCGAGGCGTCGACCAGTCGAGCGCGAGCGAGAGGCGCTTGGCGGTGAAGAACGGGCGGTCGCCTGGCTGGAGCCCGTCGATCGAGAAGTCCTCGACGACGAACTTGCCGGTGAGCGACGTGAATCGACAGCCGGCCGATGTGCATCGGCCGCGCTCGAGGCGCTTCGAGCCCTCGCGCTCCGCGTAGCCGCGCGCGACCGGCCCGAGATCGATCGTCAGCGAGCTGACGATCGCCGCCGCGAGCATCGCGGCGGCCAGCATCGAGGCCGTCAGCCGACGTAGCCGAAACGCCGTGTGCCGCGCGCAGGCGTGTGAAGAAGCTTCACTGGATGACGACGCAGCAGCGCGCCGGCGTCGACCGACGTCCCTTCGCGGGCGTGGATCTCGGCGACCGTGCCGTCGCGGCCGGCGCGCAGCTCGTTCTCCATCTTCATCGCTTCGACGACGACGACCGGCTGGCGGGCGCGGACGGCGTCGCCCGGCTTGACGAGCACGCGCACGACCTTGCCGGGCATCGGCGCGACGAGCCGCTGCGGTCCCGAGCCCGCATGGCGCCGTCGTCCTCGCGTCGCCCCCACCGGCGGCGGCCGTTGAGCGCGGCCACGAGCCGGCGTCGTGCCGACGCGGACGGCGAGCTGCGGCCGAGGCGACGTCGGGGGCGACGGTCGACCTCGAAGGTCCGGCTCAGGCCGGACCTCGCCGGGCCGGCTCGAGTCGGCACGACCGTCGGCCGACGCGGTCCGCGATCAGCAGACAGCGTCTGCGCGTCGATGCGCACGGCGTCGACCTGACAGCGTCGCGGCCGTCGACCGTGACGGCAAATCCGTCGCTCGTCCGAGTGACGACGACCTGGCGCGTCCGTCCGTCGATCTCGACCTCGTACTGCACCTCAGCGCAGCCCTTCGGCGCGCGCCTGGCGCCTTCCAGCCGCGCTCGACCCGCTCGCCCGCGGGCGCCTCGCGTGCGGAAGCGGCCGCGGCGCCGACGGCGACAGCACCGCCTGAAGCGCCGCGGCCATCGCCGCGATCTCCTCGACGTCGGGCGCCGGCTCGACGAACGGCCGGCCGTTGCGCGCGCTTCAGCACCTCGTCGAGGTACGTCGTGTGGAACCGTCCGTCGAGGAACTCCGGCTGCTCGAACAGCCAGATGAAGAACGGCAGCGTCGTCTTGATGCCGGCCGACGAGGTACTCGCCGAGCGCGCGCCGCATGCGCGCGACGGCGCGCGGACGATCCTCGGCCCACGCGACGAGCTTCGAGATCATCGGGTCGTAGAAGATCGGCACGTCGAGGCCGGCCGTGGCGCCGCTGTCGTCGCGGATGCCGGGCCCGGCCGGCGCGCGCAGCTGCAGGATCCGGCCCGGCGACGGCAGGAAGTTGTTGTCCGGATCCTCGGCGTAGATCCGGCACTCGATCGCGTGGCCGTGCGGCGGTCAGCAGCCGGCCGGGATCGAGGTCGAGACGCTCGCCGCGCGCGATGCGGATCTGCCAGTGCACCAGATCGAGGCCGGTCACCATCTCGGTGATCGGATGCTCGACCTGCAGCCGCGTGTTCATCTCGAGGAAATAGAAGCGGCCGTCCTCGTCGAGCAGGAACTCGATCGTGCCGGCGTTGGTGTAGCCGACGGCCGCGCGCGACCGCGGCCGCGGCCGACGTGATCGCGCGGCGCAGCGCCGGGCGAGACGGCGAGCGACGGCGTCTCCTCGACGACCTTCTGATGCCGCCGCTGAATCGAGCACTCGCGCTCGACGAACGGCACGACCGTGCCGTGCTCGTCGCCGAGCAGCTGCACCTCGATGTGTCGGCGGATCGTCTCCGCTGCGAAGCATGACGCCAACCCCAAGAACACCGTCCTCACCCTCGCGGCGAACCTTCAGCACGCCTACGACCCTGCCAAGATGGGGATCTTCGGCAATGTCGTCGCGGCCACCAACGGGGAGACGGTGCAGCAGATCCTGGGCGACGGCGACGCCGCCACACCGTTCCGGCGTTTCGAACTCAAACACACACCCTTGACCTACGTGCCGTCCGAACAGGCGTCGGGCGCCTCCTCGACCCTGCAGGTACGGGTCAACGACATTGCCTGGCACCAATTCCCGACGCTCTACGGCGCCGCGGCCCGTGAAACAGCATTCGTCACGGCCGCCAACCCGACGGGAGCGGTGGAGGTGCTCACCGGTGACGGTGCCCGCGGCGCCCGCGTACCCACCGGGCAACACAATGTGCGTGCCACCTACCGCAAGGGCCTCGGCGTCGGCGGAAACCTGCCTCCCGGCGCGCTCACTCAACTCGGGACCCCGCCGCTGGGGGTGACCGGGGTCACCAACCCGGGGCCGGCGGCCGGGGGAGCCGACCCGGATCCGGCCGACCACACCCGCCGCGGCGTGCAGATCTCGACGCGCACCCTCGATCGGGCGGTGTCACTGAGCGACTACGCCGACTTCGCCTGCACCTACGCCGGAATCGCCAAGGGCCACGCCGCGGTGCTCAACATCGCCGGTGTGCGCACCATCGTGGTCACCGTCGCCGCCGACAACGCGGACAAGGTGCCCGACGCGAAGCGGACGCTGCTTGCGGCGGCGCTGCGAAGTCACGGCGACCCGTTGGTTCCAGTGATGGTGGTGGCGCACCGCGAAATCCCATTCGTGGTGAAGGCGAAAGTGCGACGCCACCCGGACTATCAGGCGGACAACGTCCGCCGTGCCGTCGCCGACAAGCTCGCGGGGGCGTTCGGGTTCCCCGCGCGCGAGTTCACCCAGCCGGTAGTGCGCTCGGCGGTCATCGCCGCCATCCAAGCCGTGCCCGGGGTGGTGGCCGTCGACCTGGACCGGTTCAGCGGGGGCAACAAGCCCGACGACTGGCGGCTACTGGCCGACGGGCCGAGCGTCATCGGCAGCACCGTGCTGGGCGCCGAATTGCTGGTGTTGGCCGCCAACCCTCTCGATCACCTGTCGGAGATGTCGTGACCGCCTCTCCCAATAGCAGCTTGAATCGGGCGCGGGAATCCACCGCCGAGCGGATCTGGTCGCTGCTGCCGCGCACCTACCGGGTTCGCGACGAGCAGATGGGCGGCGTCCTGCTACAGGCGGTCGAGCTCATCGCCACCGAGATCGACGTGCTTGAAGAGGGCCTGGATCAGTTCTGGGACAACCTGTTCGCCGAGACCGCGGAGCCGTGGGCGCTGCCCTACATCGGGGACTTGATCGGCTACCGTCCGCTGCAGGGTCCACCCGAAATCAGCGCGCCGCGAGACGAAGTCGCCAACACCATCGCCTACCGACGCCGCAAGGGCACCGCGGCGATGCTCGAGCAGCTGGCCGCCGACGTCACCGGGTGGCCGGCGCGGGCGGTGGAGTTTTTCGAGCTGCTGGCCGGTACCCAGTACATGAACCATCCGCGGCCGGGCAAAGGTGCGATCGCCGAACTGCGCCACCCGCTGCGCCTGGAGGATGTCGGTGGGGCGTTCGATGACCTTGCGCATCTGGTCGACGTGCGCCGCATACCCACCGGCGCGGGCCGCTACAACATTCACAACGTGGGGATCTTCCTGTGGCGGCTGCAGGGGCTCACGGTCGGATGGGCGCCGCTGGTCGCGGACGCAGGCTCGCCGCGGCGGTTCCGGTTTCATCCATTAGGCATCGATGCGCCGCTGTTTGGTCGGGCGCGCACGGAGGACGAGATCACCCATATCGCGGAGCGGTTCGACGTGCCGGTACCGCTGACCCGGCGCTGGCTGGCCGCGCAGCTCGGAAAGTACTACGGGCAGGAGGCCAGCCTGGCGGTGGGCACGCCGCGCAGCGCCGCTGATCACGAAGGTGAAGGTGTGCGATCTGTCCGACGTGGCGGGGGACTGGGCGCATGCGCCCGATCCCGGCAGCGGCGTGGTGGTGATCGACCCGGTGCTCGGCCGGGTGTACTTCCCGGATCCCATCCCGGCCGGGCAAACCCCGACGGGGCGTTTCCATTACGGTGATGCGCTGAGCATCGGCGGTGGTGGATACCGTCGCGAGCCCGCGGTCAGCGGCGACGGACCCGTCGTCGAAGTGGCCGGCGGTGTCGATCTGCAGGTGCCGCTGGACCAGGTCGCCGGCGGTGGCGCGGTGGAAATCACCGACAGCTGGAGCTATGAGCAGAATGTCTCGGTGTCGGCTGACGCCGGCCGGAAGGTGGTGCTGCGCGCCGCGGACCGGCACCGCCCCGTCCTTACGGTGGTCGACGAGCCGCTCACGGTGGCCCCCGGCGCTCGCGGAACAGTGACGTTGGACGGCCTGCTGATCGCGGGCGGGCCGGTCGTCATCGAGGCCGCCGCCGACCAGGAGGTGCGCACACTGGTGCTCAACGACTGCACCCTGGTTCCGGGCCTGGCACGCACATCGGGAAACGTTGCCGCGCAACCAGATGCACCCAGCGTCGTGGTGACGGATCCGTTCGCCGACGTTCTGATCAACCGGTGCGTTCTGGGTCCGATCGTCGCCGTGCCGGGTGCCACTGTCACCGTGAGCGACAGTGTCATCGACGCATCCGGCGCCGCCGCGGGCGCCTACTACGGCGCCCCGGGCGACCCTGGGGCGCCGGGAGCCGCGCTGACCCTCACCCGGTGCACGGTTATCGGGCAGGTGCACACCCGCGAAGTGCAAGAGATCTCCAACTGCATCATCCTCGGCGCGGTCACCGCGCAGCGCCGCCAGGAGGGCTGCGTGCGATTCTCCTACCTGCCCGACGAATCCCGCACACCCCGCTGTTACCGCTGCCAGCCGGGCGGGTCGTCGGTACGCCCCGAATTCACCAGCCTGCGCTTCGGTGATCCGGGCTACTGCCAGCTGCGGGCCGGCACCGTCGATGCGGTGCGCCGCGGCGCCGACAATGACAGCGAAATGGGCGCGGGCAATCGCCTATTCGCGTCGCTGCGTGAATCGAATCTGCTGGTGCGCCTAGAGGAGTACTTGCGATTCGGCTTGGAAGCCGGTGTGTTCTATGCGACGTGAGGAGCGGTGATGACTGCCGACCTGAGCAAGGTCAGATTCGACCCGATCAACGACTACAGCGGCATCGGTTGCCAGCAGGGCCGGATGTGGATCGACGCCGACATCAACGAATACATCGCGATCACCGATCGACGGCTGCGCGCGCAGGTGGCCGACCTGCAACCGAACCGGGCGGAGGTGTCCCGGCTCACCCCCGACGCATTCAAGATCACCCTGGCCGGGGGAGTCATGTCCATCGGCGCCGGGCGCATGTACGTCGACGGCCTACTCGCTGAAAATCACGGGCCCGAAGATGATTTGGAATTCGAAGCGGTGCTCGCTGAGCGCAACGGTATTGACAGCGTTGTGTACGAATCACAGAAGTATTGGCCGACCCCGGACGGCGACCTGCCGGCCGCCGGCAGCTTTCTGATCTTTCTCGATGTGTTTGAGCTTGAACGGACCTACCTCAACACACCCGACCTCGTCGAGTGCGCCGTCGGGGTGGACACCACCACCCGCTCGCAAACCGCCTGGCAAGTCCGGTGGCTGCCGGTCGCGGCCGGCCTGGGCTGTGACGCCGCAATTGCGAATTGGGATGCGCTGATTGCGCCCTCCTCGGCGCGGCTGAACACATCGACGGTGGCGGTCGCGCCCGAAGAAGACCCCTGCGAAATCCCGCCCGGCACCGGGTATCGCGGCCGGGAAAACCAGCTGTACCGCGTCGAGCTGCACTCACCCACCGAATACAAATGGTCACGCGACAACGCCACGGTGGGCAGCGTCGTCAGCGAAGTCGTGTCGGCGACCGAGTTGCGGCTGCAGACTCTGGGCCGCGACGAGGTCCTGCGCATTGCCGATCAGAACTGGGTTGAGATCATCGACGACGACCGGGAACTCTCGCACACTGCGGGGGAGATGCGGCAAGTCACCGTCAAGCAAGACACCGCCATGATCACGTTTGCCAATGCGCTTCCCGCTGACCTGGCCGACGCGGCCACCGCCGCCAACGCCATCTGCGGGTTCGCAAATGGGATTCGGCGGCAAAACCGATCCCGCCCGCCGGCACGCCGGCGGATCTAGAGCACGGCATCCAGATCAAATTCACCTTCCGCCCGACCGGCGCCCCGCGGACCGGCGACTACTGGGTGTTCGCGGCCCGATCCGCCGCGCCCAGTCCCGAGGAATCGTTGGAGCCGCTCGACGCTGCGCCGCCGCGCGGTATCCATCACCACTACGCGCGGCTGGCAATGATCACCCTTCCGGGAGCGGTGACCGACTGCCGGCCAGGATGGCCGGAACCCGAGGCCGGGGAGAGCTGCGCCTGCCAAATTTGCGTCACCCCTGAACGGCACAACGACGAAGCGTTGACATTGCAGGATGCGGTGAACCAGCTTGCCCGAGGCGGCGGCGGCACCATCACCTTGTGCCCGGGTGTCTATAACCTGGACGAGCCGCTACGCGTAGTGGACACCTCGTCGATCCGGATCCGCGGATGCGGAGCGAACAGCGAGCTGCATTGCGGGGACACCGCGATCATCATCGCCGCCAGCGAGGATATCGTTCTTGACGATTTCGCCGTCACCGCTCATGCCGGCCGGGCGGCGGTCGTACTCGACGAGAAGACACAGTCGTGTCGCCTTTCCCGACTTCGCGTCACTGCGGTGGAAGGCGCGGCCATCGCGATGAGCGGGATGCATCGCCAGACCGAGATCCATGACTGCCTCATCACTGCCCGTACCGACGGGGTGACCGGCGTCCAGTCCGGTCCGCTGTTTACCCAGGGACTGACCATTCGCGATAATCGCCTCCAATGTGAGGAAAAGGCAATCGATCTCGGCATCGACCGCGAAGCCGTGGTGTACGACGGCACCACGTTGATCGCTGGTAACACCATCACCGGCTGCACTCAACTCGCTGTCCGTGCCACCGGCCTGGTAGCCCCACCGGGCGACCGATTGCAGCGGACACTCGAAATCTGCGGCAACACCATCGAAGCCGAAGGGACCGCGATCGTCACCGGCCCCAACGTCCGCATCACCGACAACACCATCACCGCCACCCAACGAGCAGCCCAGCAACACGGCATCGTCGTCGAAGCGTCGCCCCCCGACACCAGAGGCGACGCGGTGCACGTGCTGGCCAACATCGTCTCCGGTGTCACCGGCGACGCCATCCGGGTCACCGCGCCGATCCGCAGCCTCACTCTCGCCGACAACACCGTATATGGCGCCGGTGGCGGAATCGCCGTGACCGTGCAAGGTTTGAACACCACCGCCGAGATCTCCAACAACACCATCCGCGACCTCAAACCCACCCCACAGGAAGTCCTCATCGCGGTGGCCGCGGCCCCGCCAGACCCCCTCGTGTGCGGCATCATCGTCACCGGTGCCACCACCGCCACCATCAACGGCAACACCGTCGACGGGGTAGCCGCCGACCCAGAAGACTCCGCTCTCGATCTGCGTCGGAATCGCGGCGCGCGCCTGCGGAAAGGCACTGGTCGCCGCCAACGCCGTGTCCCGGGTGGGAAACGCCGACCACGTTCGCAACGCCTTCGGCATCGCCGCCGCCGCCTGGCGCACCACCGATCACTATCACCGACAACAACGTATTCGGCGGCATCGGCCCGGACCCAACCATCCGCAACTGGATCGCGCTGCGGCTCCACAGCGACGACGATCCCCTGACCTCGACGTCGCGGCGCCAAAGTTGCAGGCGGGAAACTGGTCATCGTGCCCGGACTGGCGTACCTTCGCCCCGAAGCCATCGGGCAGGCGCACGTCAACGGCAACACCCTCAGCGGCGCGGGAAGGCCACCGGTCGTCCTCGCTGCGATCGACGGCGACCTCATCATGACCAGTAACCACTGCGCACAACCGAAGCGCGAACACACCACCGTTGCCCAGCTCAAGGCGCAAAGTCGCTGTCGTACAAGGAAACCGGTTTTACGGAGGTGATCCATCGGCGATCATCGACACCGCGGCCGGATCCGCGGCGGTCCTCGGCAACATCGCCACCGGCCAAATCCGAGTCAACTGGATTCGATGTCGTCGGACAAGCCGCCGACCCCGCTCAACATCAATGCATGAGAGGTGAGACATGGACAGCACAGCTGCCCGACAGCGGACAGCCGCTCTTCGACAACACCAACTGCACGAGGCACTGTCGCGCGCGGTAGACAACGCGGCGCGCACTCATCGCATCGCCACCGCGGCCCGCGCCGAACTCATCGATCAGCTCGCGGCTGATGATCTTCGGGCGCTCGCCGACATAAGCCCCGAACTCGAAACCCAGTTGGCCCGTGCGCGCGCGCAGCTCGAGGCGGAGCAGAAAGCAGCAGAGGAATGGCAGGAGACGCTCAGAGCAGCCGTCAGAGCGCGCTGATAGCTGCCGTGATGCGCTTCTCGCTAGAGCACATCTGGCCACGGAGAGTTAGTGATGTTTGCATCAAAGACCGCAGCGGCACAAGGAAAGAAGCCCGCGACGGTCGCCACGCCGGCGCGAACTCGAAACATCCAGAAGAACCCAACAATCGGGAAAGAGGACGACGCACTTGAACGTGAAGCGGACCGCATCGCAGACAAGGTGATCCAGATGCCCGCTTCCGAAGCCGCGAATAACGCGGTTGGCGCACAGATCAATCCCGTGTCCGTTCCCCCCGAAAATTCAGATAGGAATCTGCAGAGCCCGATTGTTCATAGTGAGATTAGCGGGGCGGGTCAGGCCCTGGATCCCCACACGCGTTCGTTCTTCGAAGACCGCCTAGGATACGACTTCGGCCGGGTGCGGGTGCACGCCGATCAGGGGGCGGCAGAGTCGGCGCGACTGGAACACTCTCGGGCGTATACCGAGGGGTCTCACATCGTATTTGGGGCTGGTGAGTTCGCTCCGCGAACGACGGAGGGCAAGCGGCTGCTCGGTCATGAGCTAGCGCACGTAATTCAGCAGACTGCAGGCACGAAAGCAGGCGGTTCGACATCTGCGTCGAAACCAGCCGGTGCAGCAGCGGACGGGCCGCGGTTAGACGCCTGTCCGGCCATGCATGGCCCGGGTGTCGTCGGGGAGCAAGGCGGCTTGTTGAGGCCTCTGGGCCAGGGTCGGGCGGTGCCTGGAGTAATCCAAGGAGGTCGACCCCAGCTCTGATGAGCAAACGAAGGTAGATGAGACGATATCGACGCAGTCAAACGACAGTGTTGATCAAGCGGCCGAAACAGCCGTTAAAGTAACTCAATTGAATTACGTTTTTGTGTTCCCTCACGACGCCTATGGGGATGATGCCAAGCGCTATGTACGGACCTTCTATCCGCACCACAGACTTGTTGAGACGCGTTCGTTGGAGGAGATGGTCGACTGCATGTGGAGGGGACACAAGTTCCGCATCCGGAAACTAACCGTTTTCGTATCAGGCAAATCATCATTATCACTCATGGGAATGCTGCTGGAGGTATGACTTCAGTCAGCCTGGTGCCGGGAGGCAAGGCGAAATTCTCCCCGCCCGACATATTGAGGCTTCAACAAGAATTCCGCGATGGACTTCATATGCGCTTTCAGGAGCACCGCATTGAAGTAATCAGTCGTGCCATCGACGAAAACACCCGCATCGAGATCAAAGGTTGCCGCATCGGTCAATCGGAGGAAGCGTTGGACGCTCTCCGGTCGTTCATGGGTGGCGAAGCAACGGTTACCGCACCTACCACGTATCAGGGTTTCGAGGTGGTGAAAGTCCCGGGGCCGGTATTCAAGGACAAGGACACAGCCTACGACACGCTGATTGCAAGCCACATTGATTTACCTGAAAAATTGGTGTGCCGCGCTGACGAAACGAAGGCTGCCTGTCTAGACCGTAACTTTCCCGATGGACAGATACCGGCACAGTTCTTTGTCACGTCTGATGAAGGCAGAGAAAAGTTCAAGAGCATTCAGGCAAAGTTGCAGCGCGGAAAGGAATCACTAGGCCAGGCAGAAGTGGAGGCAGAGCCGCTTAAGCATCGAGAGGAGAGCGCAGCGGACGAGCGCTCCTCAGTTCCGTCGGCCTTGGGACAGGTCAGTGAGGAGGACGCTCTCTCACTAGCGGAAATCGAGGCCGCGGCTAAAGGCATCTTGGCGAATTACAGGCCGGAGCAAGCGTACGTGCTCGTCAGCCTCCGTCGGGCATGGGTACGCAAGAAACTGAGCGAGCCGATGTCTTCGTCTCCTGATCCCATCGAGGGATTGCCTCCGGAGAGTATCTTTGGTGATCCCAATATCGTAGGACCCGACGCCAGCCGTTACCCCGGTCCCACCACTGCCATTGATCGATTCGCGACCGACGTACCAACCGCGCCCGTCGAGGTTTCACCCGAGCAGCGCGCGGCTTACGCCGAGGACGAAACAAGTTCCGTCGAAGGCCCTGCACGTCTTGGTGCCACCCGCACAACAGGCCCTGCCGTCGTCACCTTGCCTCCGGACAAGATCGCACCAGAAAGCAAAATGCCCCGGCCTGCGCTAGCAGTCGACGTTGCACCTTCTGGCGTGAGGAAAGCCGAAACCGCGCTCGTCCTACGTGGAGACTTCACCAGGACGTTTGAAATCAAGTATGAGCGCCAACTCGGCTATCTCAAGGTGAAGAAAGCGACAGTTGACCTCAACGGAAAGATCGACTTCAGAGGCGAGGGCGAAAAGGAGATCGTTCTGAGCGCCTTTGGGGCGTTGGCCAGCAAGCCGGGCGAGACTCTCAATACCGGTGGCGTTAAGGGCGAAACAACCTTGGCCAAAGGCAAGGACGAACAAAGCGGAGTGTCGGGCAAAGTCACCGGAGGGTTGAGCATCGGCGGACAGGAGCGCACGAAAGAGGGTGCAGAGGCGCCGTCAACCCAACGAGGAATGAAGGCCCAGCTGTACTTGAATACCCAGGTGACTTGGGGCCCTATCGCGCACGAGTTGAAGCTGATCATCGTAGGCATCGACGAGACCAAACAGGGCACCGACATGTGGACTGTCTTAGGTGTTGATTGGTCACCGATCGAGGTAGTAGGCACCCTTGACCTGCCCGTGAGCGATGGCACTAAGGTCAGGTTCACCGGCACAATCAGGCTCACTATCTCCGCCGAACCCGACTGGGCAAAGATTGCCGCGCGCCTGTCGCAGGCCCTCGGCCGTCAGGTGGCCACCGAAGGCGCCCTGGTCGCAGGCGGGACGGCTGCTGCGGCAGGAGTCGGGGCAGGTGAGGCCGCTGGAGCAGTCGGCACAGGAATAACCATGGGCGAGCTTGTCGTCGTCGGCGCATGGGTCGCCGCTGCCGCCCTCGTTGGCTACGCATCCTACAAAACCGCTCAGGACATTGAGGATCTCAAGGAGCTTCAGCGTGCCTCCGATCAAGGTGTCGCAGATTTCTGTGGCGGCTACCTGGCGTATCTCGGCATTACAGGCGCCGGTCAACCTGGCGGAGGTCTCTGGAAGGAAGGGGAGCGCCACGCGGAGATCAACCTCAAGGCGCGAGTGGCGCGCGCGGCCCGCGCTCTGAACGAAAAGCACCAGCTTGATTTCTCAGACAACGACCCAGAGCTGCGCAAGGCCATCCTCGATGGAGTCGCGTCAGATGCCAGAAGCTGGCGTCTAGCCGTCTACCTGTCGTATGAGACCGCCGTCCGCACGCTCTTCTATCGGGAGTGGGAGCGGCGTACCGGCGCGATAACGGAGGCGCGAAGACTGCAAGCCCGGGCACGAGCGGGACTATCAAGTGTGGAGCTGGCAGATCAGCCCGACTATGACTATGTGAATGCCGTCGGCATGCAGGCCGCAGCCGGCACGCGGCTCCCGGCAAATGTTCGCTGAGGTCTCGCTAGCTTGGCTAGAGCCGGCGAAGCCGGAATTGTGAGTCAAGTTTGTGTTTGTGGAGTCCGGTTTGGTTCATGCGGAGAGTTGTGTTGTGGCGGTGAGGGTGTCGACCGCTTTGCGGTAGGCGGTGGCGGCTGTTTTGAGTCGGCCCGGGGCGTGGTCGGGGGCGGCGAGTTCGGCCAGGCCGGTGGGCAGGATGCGGTCGTGGATGGTGGTGAGGAATTTCGCGGTGTCCAGACCGTGGTCGGTGACCTGGTAGCGGTGGCGTGCCCGGGACGCGGGTGATCAGGCCACGGTGTTTGAGTCGGCGCAGGTCGTAGGTCATCTGCCCGGCGGTGACGGCGCCGGGGTCGAGCCCGCGCAGGTCGCCGGTCAGGGTGCGCAGGTCGGAGTTGGCGAAGCCGTTGGGCTGGCAGCGGAACACCAGCAGTGCTTGCAACAGGGCGTGGCTGCGCCGGTCGGCCAGCCGCAGGGCGGGGACGCGGGTGCCGGTGGCGGTGGTGACCGCATCGGTGATGGTGTGCAGGGCGTCGGTGCCGGTGATCGGGTCATGGCTGAGTCGTTGGACGTGCAGCAGACGTCGGTTGGCGCAGAAGCCGATCTCGCGTAGCGCGGGCAGATTGGTCAGCCGTTTCCCGATCCTGAAGTCGCGGGTGTCGTTGACGGTGGTCTCGGTGCGTAAGGCCCTCCCTTGCTTGTGGTACTGCTTGATCCGGGTGTGCTTGTAGTCCACATACAGGCTCGGGGTGACGCCCTCGGTGATCACCCGGGTGCGGAACGGTCCCGGTGTCGCGCGATGTCCGCGACGGATCAGCTTGCGGTCGAAGACCAGGGCGACTTGGTCGGGGCGGCCGATGTCGAGGTTGTCGCGGATGACCTGCTCGAAGAACATCCGGCCGGCCACCGGTTTGTCCAGCATCTGGGTCAGCGAGAACTCGGCCTGCAGAATCGACAGCTCGTAGCGGTAGCCCGCGGCCCGATCGGCGGCGGCTGAACGGGTGCGGCAGAAGCGTCAGCCATTTACGCAACAGCGCATCGATCTGCTCTTCTCCGAGCCGGTCGCAGATGGCCTGCAGCGCCGCCGGGTCATCGACTGCGGCGAACCCGTTATCCAGCGCCTCGAAGGCGATGCCGGCCTTGGCGGCCTGGCGTTTGGCCCACTCGTGGCCGTTGAGGCACAGCTTGGCGTTGTACGGGAAATAGGAGCAGAACTTGAGGAAGAACGGCCCGAAATCGTCGTCGAGGCAATAGAAGTAGAACTGGTTGACCAGCCCGGTGGTCTTCACGATCCACGGGTAGGAGTCACCGTGGGCGTCGCGGCGTTTCTCGGTGCGGAACAGGCCCGTCTTCTCCTGGGCCCGACCGATGAACAGCACCCCCTCGGTGCCGGTGAACCGGGCCAGGTGCTCGTGCATGATGTCGTCCTTGCGCTGCCCCTTGGCGAAATCCACCCACGGCACACGATGGTCGCGGGCGAACCGGTGCACCGCTTTGTCGAACGCCTCGGTGATCCTGGCCAGCGGCGCGGTCGAGGCGATCGGCAACTCGAGCTGCCGGTGCACGTAGCCGACCAGACCACGAGCGAACTGCAGTTGCGGCACATAGACGTTGCAGTACATGCGGTCGATGCAGTCAACCTCGAAGACCACGTGCTCGGCCAAGACATCGCCGACAGTTCGCGCTACGGTCATGATGGGCTCCGGTCATTCGGGCGGCCAGTTAGGCCAACCAACCGCATAGCCGGTTCATACACCGGACCGGGCTTCCCGGTCACGGTCTCACCCCGACCGGCCGGAGCCCCCAATGTCAACGCAACCAACTGCATGCCTCGTCGGGCTGGGGCGAAGCCCCGTTAGATCTTGAACGCGTCCTTGATCTTCTCGCCGGCATCCTTAAGGCTGGATTTCGCCTGGTCGACCTTGCCCTTGTTCTCGGTGTCTTTATCTCCAGCCACCTTGCCCAGAGCCTCTTTGGCCTTGCCGCCTAGATCATCGATCTTGTTGCTGGCCTTGTCTCCTGCGCCCACGATGCATTTCCTTCGATTGGCTTGGTTTGCGTCGTCTCAGACGGTTCGGGGTGATCCGTCGGGGTGGGTGAGGGTTGCGGTCAGGCCGGGGAGCAGCAGATCGAGGCCGCGGTCGAGTTCGGCGGCGCCGTCGTAGGAGGCTAGGGCGGGTGCCAGCGCACGTAGGTAGGGGGAATTCGGTGATCGCGAGCCGGTGCAGACCGAGCCGGAGTACGTGGTCGGTTTCCTCGGGTCGCTCGATGACCTCCTGCAACTCGTTGAGGATGTGGCCGTACAAGAAGCCGAACAGCACCCGGTAGATGTGTAGGGCATCGTCGCCGGCGAACCCGGCGGATGTGAGCAGTGCGAGGACGTCTTCGAGTGGCCGCAGCATTCCCGGTGGCCGCTGCCCGAGCGGGGTGGCCAACGGTCGAGTGACCAGCAGCGGTACCACGTTGGGGTGAGCCAGGGCCAGCTGGCGGAAGGCGCGTGCGACGGTGCGCAGTTGGCCGGCCCAGTCCGGGTCTGTGGTGTCCACCGATAGCTGCGCGAGGACGATCTCGGCGACGCCGTCGAGCACCGCGGCCTTGCTCGCGACGTGCCGGTAGAGCATCACCGGATCGCGGCCCAGTGCGTCGCTGAGGCGGCGCATGGACAATCCGTCCACACCGTCGCGGTCGACGATGCTCAGCGCAGTCTGCAGGATCATCGACCGGGTGAGCTGACCGTTGTTTCGGCGGGCGGCCGCGACAGACGGGTCACCGTCATCAGCGCCCGCGTCGGGCCCGGTCGGCTGTCTCGTCATTGCCGCAGCACTTCCCTTCTGCCTCGTCATCGAAGCACTCAGCAATCGAAGGTCAACATCAACGTTCAACGGTGTAGGTCAACACTGTATTAACAGTGTTGACACTAGCCCTACTGGGGCGTGTAATAAAGATCTAGCACCAGATCAGAGGCGTCGACATGATTGTCATCGTTGGATTAGTTGTTCTTCTCGTCGCCGTGATCGTCGGGTTCACCGGGGTGCTGACCAATGCGGGGCCCGCTCACCCGTTGACCGAGAACTTCTCCGTATTCGGCTATCACGTCACCGGGTCGACCGGCACCTTGTTCCTCTTCGGGATCGTGGTCGGCGCGGTGGCGATGCTGGGACTGAGCGTGTTGCTGGCCGGTGCTCGGCGCACCGCGGGCCGCGGGCGCGACGCCCGACACGAACTCAAAAGGTCCCAACGCGAAACGGCGTTTCTGAACCAGGAGCGCGACCAACGGCTCGAACACCAGCAGGTCGGCGCAGCCACGTGGCTCACCGGTGAACCCGCAGCCGGCGCCGACCCCCCGCAACAGGGTTCCCCTGCTCGGTCGCTGGTCGCGCGGTCGACAACCGACGGGCACCGCGCATGTCGACGGACGCCGGTAGGCACCGACCCCGGTCGATTCTGTCAGCCCGCAGTCGCGGCCTGTCATCACCGAAAACGAAGGAATCCGCAATGAGCATCGGTAAGAAGATCGCCCACAAGGCCGAAGCCGCCAAGGGCGCCGCCAAGAAGTACTTCGGCCGCGCCACCGGCAACACGCGTCTGCGCACCGAGGGACGCGTCGATCAGTTCAAGGGCAACACCAAACAGGCAGGGGACAAGGTCAAAGACGCCTTCAAACACTGACCCCACGCCCGGCCGACAACGCTCACATCGGCCGCGGACAGGTCTCATCCCTGCCAACCCCCATCGAACATCGAAACTAGGTAAACATCATGATCGTCCTCGGAATCATCCTTATCGTCCTCGGACTCCTGCTCCTGCCCTCGTCCCTACCTTCGCCTACGCCCATATTTGCCTGGTCATCGGGGTCATCCTCCTGGTCGTCGGCCTGCTGCTGATGCTGATGGGACGGATGGGACACGCTGTCGGTGGCCGCCGCCACTACTACTAACCGGCCACACGTGACACCCGGCTACACGACTCGGCGTACATGATCGCCGCCCACCGTGATCGCGGGACCACTCAATTACCTGGGTGTCAATCCCAAAGTGACGAACTGCAACGTGCCCCAACCCAGTCCATAACGCCCACAGCTCAATTCCAACCGATTTGAACCATCGACCTGCTCAACCAATCCAAGGAGTCGACATGACTACCAGCACTATCGTTTTGATCGTCGTCGTCGCGGTCGCGGCAATTCTGCTCATCGCCGCAATCGCGTGGGTGGCGCGCAACAAACGCAACCAACACCGTCGCGTCGAAGCCGGGGATATCCGCGATAAAGCCACCGATGAGTCCCACAAGGTGGGGCAACGTGAAGCGCTCGCCGACGAGACCGCCGCCAAGGCCCGCGTCGCCCAAGCCGAGGCCGACGCCAAGACAGCGCACGCGGCGGGCCTACAACACCAGGCGCAAGTACGTCGCAGCGACGCGGCCACCGCCCGCGACGAGGTGAACCAGGAGTTCGAGCGCGCCGACAAGATCGATCCGGACTCGCAAACCACCGACGACAAACCGCGACAAGACTCCGAAACCCAGCAGACACCTCGAGCAACCTCCGGCGGCAAGCAGGGCCCACCATCGATGCCCAGAGCCGGGTAACGTCGCGAACCCACTGACGCCCCGAGTTGGTCGGTCATCGCCGATCGACCGTGCAGCGCAACGCAAACGAGTTGTGCCGGCGGCGTCGCTGCGTCCGCGAAGGTGCGAGAGCAGTCACATGCGACATCGCACAGCAGCATCGGCCGGATGATTATCCGGCCGGTTAGGAGCGTCCCCAATGTCTGACCACGCCTCGTCCGTCCACCGCGACACAGATGGCCCAAAACAGCGTCTTCGAACGATTCGCCCGCGCCGGGTATGTCGTGAGCGGCCTGCTGCACCTCACCATCGGCTACCTCGCCATCCGGATCGCTCTGGGCAGCGGCGGCGGCAACGCTGACCAATCCGGGGCGCTAGCGGCAGTGGCAGCCAAACCGGGCGGCATCGTCGCGCTCTGGGTCGCCGTGGTCGCGTTCCTGGTGATGGCGCTGTGGCGGCTCGTCGAAACAGCCCTCGGTCGTTCGACCGACCCGAAATCCCAGGGCGCACCGTCGGAAGTCCTGGATCGGGCGAAGGCCTTTGCGCTGGCGGTGGTCTATTTCGCGCTCGCGTACTCCACGTTCGGATTCGCCCGGGGCGCCGGGAAGTCCACCGGTGCAGCAGAATGCGGGGATCAGCGCACGCCTGATGCAGACCGGCGCCGGCACGATCGCACTCATCGCCGGCGGCGTCATCATCGTCGCGGTGGGCGGATATCACATCTACAAGGGAGCCAGCCGCAACTTTCTCGACGATCTCAAAGGCCGCTCCAGCGACCTGGTGCGACGACTCGGCATGGTGGGCTACATCGCCAAAGGCCTGGCTATCGCCGGTGCCGGGGTGCTGGTCATCGTCGCGGCGAGTCATTCGGAGCCGAACAAGGCCACCGGACTCGACGGAGCCCTCAAAACCCTCGGGGCCCAACCCTACGGAGCAGCGCTCCTGATCGCAGCCGGCCTGGGAATCATCACCTACGGCCTCTACAGCTTCGCCATGGCGAGATACACCAAAATGTAAGTGAGTCTGGCGATTCAGCCTCGGGCGGGCACCCCGAGGACTCTCAAGAGAATGCAAAGAATTGAGACTGAGCTGTCGATTTCGCCGACGAGTGCGGCACGCTCAATTCCTCGCCGATGAGTTCCGTCAGATCGGCCACGACGAGCGGGCTGGGTACGGCCGCTTGCTCAACGGGCCCGCACGGGTACGCGTGTAGATCCCTTCCGGTCGTGCGGGTGCAGGCTAAATCGACCAACTAGACCCATCCACAACAAGAAATCACAGACAGGACTAGCGATGTCAGAGAAATGGAGAATATCCAGAGTCGGTAAGCTGGAACTTGAAGTAGGCGAAACACTGCAGGAAGCCATTATTCGGCTTCAAATCTTGCCGCTACCCCCCCTCGCCTGGACGGACTGCTTCCTGCAGACGGTTCGAGGGCATCCACTACACCTCGCCCCGTGCGCAGGTCAACTTCGTTTGTCCGGATGCGGCCGCGGCCATGACGTCAGATTTCTCCACCGCACAAGGCGTGCTCGGCTTGTGCCGCGCTGCGCACAGCGCACCGTCATCGGCGTAGCGCACCAACTCGCCCACCCCTCGGGCGTCAGTCGGCGTCGAGCACAGGCAGGTAGATGTTGGCCAGCAGCGGCGAGATCACCCCGCCTTGCGGCGTGCCCGCGACCGTCCGCTGGTCACCCATCCACCAACACCCCTGCCTGCAGCACTGGCGCAGCAGTTTAGCACCCGCCGATCCGAGACCGACGACTCACCTCGTGAGTAGACGGTCGTGGTCGATCTCGCCGAAGAAATTGGCGATATCAAACTCACCACAAACGTGTAGCCCTCGATGAACCCGATACGCAACCGCTCCATCGCCGACGTCGCTGACCGCTTCGGCCGAAACCCATACGAGCACGGCACGAAGTCCACCTCGAAAATCGGTTCCAACACCAGCTTGGCCGCCGCCTGAGCCACCCGGTCTCGCACCGTGGAAATGCCAACGGCCGCGTACCGCCTCGTGGTTTCGGGATCTCCACACGCCGCGCCGGCGCCGGACGATACCGACCCGATAGAAGATCACGACGCAACTCGCGCAGCATGCGGTCCACGCCGTAGTCCTCCACCGCGACCAAGGTGACACGATCCACCCCGGCCGCACCCCTGTTCTGCACGCACTCGTTCCCACGCCTCCACCAGGACGTCACCCCGACAGATACGGTCATACAGCGCGTGGAAACGCCGCCCCTCAGACTGCTTGGCCGCAGCCCATAGCGTGCGTTGCAGTGTCGCACTTTCACCGGCGAGGCGCTCAACGGCTCTCGACGGCTACGGCAGGCGATGGCCTGCCGGGGGAATTGGACCGGGCTGACCCGGCAGCCGAAGTCACCATAATCGGAACGGAAACCCACCCAGACAAGATTGAGGCCGTCGCACGTCCTGCCGAAGTTGAGGACGTGCTCGGAAAAATCGACTCCGCGATTGACAACGCTAACGAGTACGTTGAAAAGGTGGTGCGTCCCCGGCGTCAAGCCGACCGTGACGTTAAGGGTGCTGAAGCCGACGAGAGGCAGAAACTACAGGCCGAGCTTGACCAGCTCGCGGAAAAGCTATCCAAACCCGAATACGCCGAAGACGCGGGTCCCGACTGAGTCGCACTTACTTAGGCGATCAGCAGGCGAAGGCGTGGGACCTTATGGCTCGACTGACGCACCCTCGCCGGGCGATTCCCCTCCGAGATGGTGGATCGCCCTGGTCCAACAATTTCGGAAGACGTGTCCCGGCACGCACTCGCGTTACAAGCGGTCATCGAGCGTCTTCAACGGAGATCAGAACCACCCCAACCCTGGGGGTACCCCCGAACCACCCGAACACTGCGCCTCGCACGGCCCAGCGTCTTCTCTCTCCGCAGGACCTCCGTCAGAAGGAGTTATCGTCCGCAGTAGTTCAGGCAAGCGCCTTCACTCGCCAACGGCGTCAACCCGTTGGCCTGCGGCTTTGCTTCGAGGCCAACACACTGTTTCTCTGTTCTGCTGATCGGCGGCGTCAATTAGGGAAACACTGAGGAGTCGCTGCGCAGCGGGCAGGCCCCTACATGCCGGTGATCGTCTGCACATCGGGATCACCATGACTGTTCCGCAGAGTTTTCTGGCTCGATCCGCCCCGTTACAACGCCCCAGATGTCTAGCCGTTGCCGCACGTCGAGCGGCGTAGGCTTGGTGTTCGCGAAGGCATCGGGGCAGGCCTAAATCCGGATTGGGAATCGCTCACCTGCGCGTCTGCCACCATCCTGAAGTTGGTGGCATTGTGAACGGGGGTCGATTGCACAGAAGGTGCATCGCGTGACTTACTGTATCGGCGTAATGCTCGACAAGGGCATGATTTTCGCCTCGGACTCTCGTACGAATGCCGGCGTGGATAACTTCGCCAAGTTCTGCAAGATGACGGTATTCGAGCGTCGCGGCAACCGCGTTGTCGTTCTGCTGAGTTCGGGAAACCTGGCCGGAACTCAGGCCGTCATCAGCGTATTGACGCAGCGTTGTGCTGACGGCGACGCGGCCACCAATCTCTTGGGTGCCCGGACCATGTTCGACGTCGTGGGGCTGGTCGCGGACGCGATGCGCGATATCGAGAAACGCGACGCTGGGTACCTGGAAGAGAACAACATCCGCTTCAATGCCTCGTTCATCGTCGGTGGGCAGATCGGCGGCGAGCCGATACGGCTGTTCCGGATCTATGCGGAGGGCAATTTCATCGAAGCCGGGATCGACACGCCCTTCTTTCAGACCGGTGAAACCAAGTACGGAAAGCCGATCCTCGACCGCGTACTTACGCAACATACGCCCCTTGCAGACGCCACGAAGTGTGTACTGGTGTCTTTCGATTCGACCATGCGCAGCAATTTGTCGGTGGGCATGCCCATCGACCTGATTTGCTACGAACGGGACAGCCTCGAAGTGCAGTGGCGGCGGCGATTCGATGAGGGGGACCCCTATTTCACCGCGCTCAGCGACGAATGGGGCGAAGGTGTGCGGCAGGTGTTTCGCCACTTGCCCGAGTTGCGCTGGTGACAGGTTGTCACGATGGACACCTTCATCATCACCTGTGAACACGGCGGTAACCGGATACCCGCGCCCTATCGGCGGCTGTTTCGGGGACAACGGGCGCTGCTGGATTCCCACCGTGGCTACGATCCCGGTTCGCTGGTCATGGCGAAGGCACTCGCCAGTGCGTACCGGGCGCCGCTGGTGGCTTCGACTGTCAGCCGCCTGCTTATCGATCTCAATCGCTCGATCGGCCACCCACAACTTTTTTCGGCGGTGACACGCGCCGCGCCGGCCGAGACCCGGGCGCAGATCGTCGAACGGTATTACCGGCCCTATCGCGCGCAGGTCGAGCGTCTCGTCGGGCAAGCGGTGTCGCGCGGCCATCGCGTGATCCACATTTCGTCGCACAGCTTTACCGCGGAGCTGGATGGCAGGGTGCGCGGCGCCGATGTGGGTTTGCTCTACCACCCCGGTCGGCGCGGGGAGGCCGAGGTGTGTGCCCGCTGGAAGGAATCGCTGGCGGCATTCGCTCCGGAACTTCGCGTACGCCGCAATTACCCCTATGCGGGCAAAGGAGACGGGTTGACCTCGCACTTGCGCTTGCGCTTCGCGCAGTGCGACTACGTCGGAATCGAGCTGGAAGTCAACCAGGGCATCGTTATCGCCGCGGGCCGGCGCTGGACGGCGTTGCGGCGCGTGCTGATCGATTCGTTACGCACGGCATGTGCCGCGTGAGCGCGCCATGATTCATGCCCTGCGCCAAGTAGCACCAGTGAGAACCTTTTCCACCACCTACGCCGCCGGCCATGCGCGACCTCACCTGCCGGATACCGGAGACAAATGATGCAAATTCACGTCGGCTTCGAAATGATCTACGACTGCCCGCAGCCAACCCCGATCATATTCAACCTCAACGTCCACTTCACCCGCGTGTCCGATCTCGTCGGCCGTGACGACCTGGTGGTCGACCCGCCGGTCCCGATGGCAGCCTATCGGGACGGCTTCGGCAACTGGTGCACCCGCATTGTTGCGCCCAAGGGCCGCACGCGCGTCTCGGCCGATGCGCTCGTCAACGACACTGGCCTCCCCGACGTCATCGTTCCCCGCGCGCAACAGATTCCCGTGCCGGACCTGCCCGTGGACACGCTTGTCTTCCTGCTCGGGAGCCGGTATTGCGAAACCGATCGGCTATCCGAGACGGCGTGGAATCTCTTTGGGCAGGCACCAACGGGATGGGGCCGCGTTCAGGCAATCTGCGACTACGTTCACCGACATATCACGTTCGGCTATGAACACGCGCGCATGACCCGCACGGCGCTGGAAGCTTTTCACGACCGGACGGGCGTCTGCCGTGATTTCACGCATCTTGCCGTTGCCTTCTGTCGCTGCATGAACATCCCTGCGCGCTACTGCACCGGGTACCTCGGCGACATCGGTGTGCCGCCGGTGGACGAGCCGATGGATTTCTCTGCCTGGTTCGAGGTGTTCCTCGGCGGGCAATGGCATACCTTCGACGCGCGCCACAACACGCCGCGCATCGGCAGGGTGTTGATCGCGCGTGGCCGCGACGCCGCCGACGTCGCGCTCAGCAACACCTTCGGTCCCGCCACATTGACGAGCTTCAGGGTATGGACCGACGAGGTACCCACCGGTTGAGTCAAGCAGCGCTGCGCGGGCGACATTGTCGCCGACCGGTGAGGGCAGGCGCTTGGCCCCATGATGCGGGCACTCGCCGACCTTGCGCCGCGGGAGGTCGTTCTGGCGGCGTCGAAGATCGACGATGGCGCACACCCCGACGAACGTGCGATGGACCTGCTTCTTGCTGAATGAAACTTCCCCTTCAGCCCTACCGTTCCCTCCTAATGGCATGCGAGACTCCGCTCGAGCACTTTGTCACACGCAGGCTCTGACGACTCACGCAATCGCAACGCCGCCACTGTCCTCTCGTCGAGAGTGGTACCGACAACGGAAACTAGCCAAGGAGACGCAAATGGCGAAGGCACCAGCCAAGAAGGCCGCGGCGAAGGCCACCAGCCAAGAAGGCCGCGGCGAAGGCACCAGCTACGCCGAACGTCACCCCTGAGACGCCGAACTTCACCCCGGATGTCGAGGCGGCCGCGGAGCGAATCAAAAAGACGAGTGAGCGCGTGCTCGAGTTGAGCAAAGAGAATGGCCTCATCTGGCTGGAAGCGTACGAGAAGATGTTGGACGGGGTGCTCAAGCTTGAAGAGGACACGGCCAAAGGTCTTGGTTCCGACTGGGTCGAAAAACTTGTGTCAACGCAAGCCGACTTTATTCGTGACACGTTACGGGCATACCTCAGTGCATTAAAAGATCGACTGAAGTAGTCCCGGTGCCCTTCGCGGCCCGGTGCGTCTCTGATGTTAACCAGAACGTACAACTCTGGCGGTTGGCTACGACCGCGGAATTATCGGTGATCGAAATAGGCTGGGCCGACGGACGATTGGCAGGACGATCCAGACTGCCCGCACCGCGTCGTCTTCGGCCAGGACCGGGTTGTCCAATGCCGCGATGGAGACGAGGTGACCGTCTCAACGAGTTGCATTCAGTTCAGTGACGGCAGCATCGATTCCGCTGCTGTTGCGGAAATTGCAGACAACAGGGCGGTGATCGACCAGGCGAAGGGGATGCTCATCCTCCTGTACGAGTGGATGACGAGTCGGTCTTCGACATGCTGAGGCGGCGATCTCAGAGCACGAACGTCAAACTGCGAGCACTGGCCGGGCAGCTAGTGTCTGACTACCGCGCACTCAGCAACGGAGAAGCGCTCCCACCCCGCTGGGTCTACGAAAAGACGCTGATGACAATTCACGAGCGGATCACCCGAGACCGATCTGATTCGCCCGACGCTAGTGATGCATCGGCAACCCGACGTCGCCCACCTGAATCCCCTCATTGGCAGGCCCCCAAGCGTTTTGGAACCTCGTCGCCGGGTAACCGCCAAGCGGGGTGATGGTTGGTTGCGTCCAAACCCCGACGAAGGGCGAACCCGGGTGCAGCCCTGACGTTGAGACCACAGCGCAGCCGGGTTGGCCGCTTGTCGCGAAATCTGTTGCCTTCGGCTCAGTGGGGCCGAGCCCCTTCCCAGCGACTAGGGTGCACGCCGAATCAACCGACTGGAGCCGTCACAACTAGTAAGTCGAGAGAAAGGACCAGCGATGTCAGAGGAATGGGGAATATCCCGAGTCGGCAAGCTGGAGGTCGAAGTAGGCGAAACATTGCAGGAAGCGATTATTCGGCTTCAAATCTTGCCGCTACTGCCCCTCGCCTGGACGGATTGCTTCCCGCAGACGCTTCGAGCGCATCAAGTCAACATAACCGGAACAGAATCCCACCCAGACAAGATTGAGGCCGTCGCAAGTCCTGCCGAAGTTGAGGACGTGGTCGAAAAAATCGACTCCGCGATTGACAACGCTAACAAGCTCGTTACAAAGGTCGTGCGTTCCCGGCGGCAAGCCGGCCCTGACGTTAAGAATGCTGAAGCCGACGAGAGGCAGAGACTACAGGCCGAGCTTGACCAGCTCGCTGAAAAGCTCTCCAAACCCGAATACTCGCGGTAGTCATCCATCCGCGTCACCTCGGCGAACCAAACGGAGCTGCCGCCCGTCGGACGTAGACACCCCTACGTCGGCCGGCCACCTAATCCCGACGCGGTGGCGGGCCGACACATCCGCGAAGAAACCTCTTCCAAAAAGGGCAACACGCACTGCACGACGCTGGACGCGCCGCGAATCGACCCCGCGAACCGACGGTGCGGACTCTTTGCGCCACTACCGGTGTGCTGCAGATAGTCGCAGGTCAGCGGGGTTAATTTGTGCTATGGTGAACGCCTATAGAAGCAGGAAAAATGAATAGTCGTCTTGACAGCTTGTGGTACGCAATACAGCACCCATTGGGACCGTCACGCGAACTGGGCTCATACGCAAACCATCAGAAGAGCGTGGAGAAACTCATCCGCGAGATGAAGGCAAGAGTCCATCCCGATTAAACGTGGGCGGAACTCGCCTGCGGCCCCTTCCACCCGTTAGTCATCTTCAGCCGGTGGCGGGCCGCACCTCGCTACCGACTGCGCAGCAGCTTCCGCTGATTCCGGTCGGAGAGTCGCGATCAGGACTACCGTCGATGAGGGTGGACGGGGTCCTCAGTAAGTACGGTTCGACCTCCCGTTCTTGGGAGGCGGACTTGATGCAGGCTGCCTACCTTCTCGAGTTGCTTTGTCGTTATCGGCTCGAGGCCGAGGCGTCGCGCGCCAAGCTCTACGTGACCATTCACAAGCTCGTTGTCGCCGGGAATGTGGCGCGGGCGGACGACCTGCGTCGAGCATCATTCCGGCGAAGGAAGCCGAGGTGGTCACCCTCGACCTTCTCGGCGAAGCGCTTCGGGATCGAATTATCGCGCTGCGTTCCCCGGGTTCTTCTGGGCACTGATGTTGGGCGACTTGAGTTCGGAATACACGCGGGCAGTGGATAACCCACCCACCAACCCGATGCCCCAACGGGCACCCTCGGCCCCGACCAAGTCCTCGTCGGCGACGTGGACTGCCTCGGGCACGGCGGCAGTGGGGAGTCCCCTTCAACGACGACTGGCGGATACGTAG
>CAWBAL010000024.1:0-64219 GCA_963786695.1 uncultured Actinomycetota bacterium | reverse complement strand
AGTCGCTGGGCATGCCGGCGCCAGGATCCGTCGACGCTGCAATGCCGGTGTCGCCAGAGAAGTCGGGTGACGGCGCGGAGGGCGCCGGCTCGATGATGATCGACGGCCCTGAAGGGTCGGGCTCGTTCGAGGCGATGGCCGGGGAGGCGTCAGCAGTCACGGTTATCGGGCTCAATCCGACGAGGTTGAGTCCCGTGCCGCCGACGATGGCGGCCGCGGCCAACAATCGCCTGGTCCTCATGGCGGACCCCTGCCTCGGTAATCGCCGTGTCCGGCGATCTATCTAGGAGATCGTGCTCGCCCGAGGCGATGAACTAAGACGTTTAGCCGATTGAGGCCGCACGATCGGTCTGGGTCAGCAGTAGTAGGAGAAGCTGCTGCCGTCGGAGTCAAGACCGCCCAGCCGAGCAACTAGCTGAAGCCGTTGGCGAAGGTGTAAGACGCACTTCGGTGCGACCTTGATGTGTCGGTGCCTGGTGCTACTCATATCGCGGTACGCCGAGATGGAGGTAGTTATGACGGACAGGGCGCCGGTAAAGATCGTCAGAGACCAGTTGGTGCTTGGGTAGGATGAGGTGGAGTTTCAGCGGACGCTGCGAATCCCCGAGACGGGGCTGCATCCTCTGCCGCCGGGTCTGGGCCGGTTTCCGCTGCGGCGGGTCACTGACTACCCCGACACAGCACCAGCCGAGTGGCTGTCTCGTGGCGGGGTCATGCTGCCGATCTACCAGCGCGAGGCAATGTGGCTGGAGTGGATCTCGGCGGTGATGACACTGCTGCCGGGCGATCTCATCCTCACCGGTACGCCCGAGGGCGTGGGACCCATCGAGGACGGCGACACCGTCAGCGTCAGCATCGAGGGCATCGGGACGCTGACCAATCCCGTCGTACGAAAGGGCAGATGATGACTGGGGCGGCCAATGAGCCGGTGCGCGTTCGGTTCTGCCCGTCGCCGACCGGTATTCCGCACGTCGGCATGGTGCGCACCGCGTTGTTCAACTGGGCCTACGCCCGGCACACCGGTGGGGTGTTCGTGTTCCGCATCGAGGACACCGATGCCCAGCGCGATTCCGAGGAAAGCTATACCGCCCTGCTCGAGGCGCTGCGCTGGTTGGGTCTGGACTGGGACGAGGGGCCGGAGGTCGGCGGACCCTACGAGCCCTACCGGCAGTCGCAGCGCAAGGACATCTACCGCGACGTCGTCGCGCGGCTGCTCGAGTCGGGTGAGGCCTATCCGGCCTACTCCACGCCCGAGGAGGTGGAGGCTCGCCATCTCGCCGCGGGCCGAAATCCCAAGCTGGGCTACGACAACTACGACCGCGACCTGACCGACGAGCAGCGCGCGGCCTTCGCCGCCGAAGGCCGCAACGCGGTGCTTCGGCTGCGGATGCCCGATGAGGACATCAGCTGGCACGACCTGGTCCGCGGCAAGACGACGTTCACCGCCGGCACGGTGCCCGACTTCGCGTTGACCCGCGCCACCGGAGAACCGTTGTACACCTTGGTCAATCCGGTCGACGACGCGCTGATGAAGATCACCCACGTGCTGCGCGGTGAGGACCTGCTGCCGTCGACGCCCCGTCAGATCGCGCTGTACCAGGCGCTGATCCGCATCGGCGTGGCCGATCGGGTACCTGAATTCGCCCATCTGCCACCGGTTTTGGGGGAGGGCACCAAGAAGCTGTCCAAGCGTGACCCGGAGTCCAACCTGTTCCTGCATCGCGAACGCGGGTTCATCCCCGAAGGGCTGCTGAACTACCTGGCGCTGCTGGGCTGGGGAATCGCCGAGGACCGCGACATCTTCAGCATCGACGAGATGGTCGACGCCTTCGACGTGGTCGACGTCAACTCCAATCCGGCGCGTTTCGACCAGAAGAAGGCCGACGCCGTCAACGCCGAGCACATCCGCCGTCTCGAACCCGCCGAGTTCGCCCGGCGGCTTGCGGCTTACTTCGCTGAGCACGGCCATGACACCGGACTCGGTGACGCCGAGTTCGCGGTGGCCGCGGAGTTGGTGCAGACGCGCATCGTGGTGCTCTCCGACGCCTGGGGGCTGCTGAAGTTCTTCGACGACGACGCCTACGAACTCGATCCCAAGGCCGCCGCCAAGGAGCTCGGCCCCGACGCGGTCCCGGTGCTGGATGCCGCGATCACCGCGCTCGACGGCGTGACCGACTGGACGCGCCGTCGACATCGAAGAGGCACTCAAGGCCGCGCTGCTCGAAGGACTGGAGCTCAAGCCGCGGAAGGCCTTCGGACCGATCCGGGTCGCGGTGACCGGGGCCGGACGTGAGCCCGCCGCTGTTCGAGTCGCTGGAACTGCTGGGCCGCGACCGCAGCCTGAGCCGACTGCGTGAGGCCCGCGCGCGGGCCGGGGTGGCGGAATAGCGGCACCGAAATCTTTGATATTGTGCTCGTCGGCCCACAACGGCTGGCGGATCGGCCCGTACCCCCTCGGTTACCTGGGGATAAGGTCTTCTGACCAGCGGTTATAGGCAGCCAATGGGGTATGGTGTAATTGGCAACACAGCGGTTTCTGGTACCGCCATTCTAGGTTCGAGTCCTGGTACCCCAGCAATTTCGTCGCCGTCGCTCTCTGAGCTATGCTGGCAAGCCGGTGCGCCGCAAGGCGTGCCACTGATTTGGTTCTGGCCCCGTCGTCTAGCGGCCTAGGACGCCGCCCTCTCACGGCGGTAGCGTGGGTTCGAATCCCATCGGGGCTACCAAACGAATCGCCCGGTCGTCGACCGGGCGATTTCTCGTTGAACAACTCGTTGGCGAACGCGCCAGCAAACGCCGGCTGGGGCGCATAATCTCAGCTGACGTCAGTGCAGAGAGGATCCCAGCGCATGCGCAACCGATCCGCGATCGTGATCGCCGCGGTGCTGCTGATCGCAGTCGCGGCGTCGGGTCCGTGGAAGTCGCGGTGGGCACCGCAGGCGCCGGTGATCACCGGTCCATATGCCTCGCTGCTGGCGGCATCGTCGAATCTCGGGCCGTCCCATGCTGCTGATGCTCAGCTCACGGTCACGCTGTCCACGCTCGCGCGTCCCGCCACGCTGATGGGATGGGCAGAGTCCCGCGGCCTGGCGGTGCGTTGGCGAGACGGCGACGACTGGGCGATTGTGACGGGGCCCGCCGACCGCCTCTCGGCCGCGTTCGATGTCCCGGTTCACGACTACCTGGGTCGCCGGGGCCAGGTCTTCTACGCCTCGCCGCAACAACCGGTCCTGCCCAGCGGACTGCGCGGTGAGGTCAGCGCCGTCGGCCGGATCCTGAGCTTCCTGCCCTACCGGATGGCCCGCCCGGCTGTGCCGCTGGATGTGCCCAGGCCGGGGCTGACGCCACAACATCTGCTGACGACGTACAACGCGACCCCGCTCGTCGACGCCGGCTACACGGGTCAGGGCCAGACCCTGGTGTTCTTCGCGTTCGACGGTTTCGACCAGCGCGATCTGGACATGTTCGCCGACACCTCCGGGCTGCCGCGATTCACGCCCGAGGTGGTCGGCGGTTCACCCGGGCCGGCTCACGGCGAGACCGTGATGGATCTGGAAGTCGCGCACGCCATCGCCCCTGACGCCCGACTGGTGGTGGTCAACGCCCGGCCGACCGTCGAGGGCAGCGGAGCGTTCGAGAAGATCGGCCGGATGTTCGACGACGCGGCCCGGCAATACCCCGGCTCGGTGTGGAGCCTGTCGATCGGCTGGGGTTGTGAAGCGCTGGTCACCGCGGCCGACGTCGCGCCGGTGCGTACCGCGCTGACCAACGCCCACCGACGTGGCATCGCGGTGTTCGACGCCAGTGGCGACACCGGGGGACTGGAGTGCAAGGGCGGCGAAGACTGGTCGGCAGCCCCGGGACCCGACGACGTCGGTGTGGA
The DNA here is from genome assembly GCA_963786695.1 of uncultured Actinomycetota bacterium. GTDB lineage: Bacteria > Actinomycetota > Actinomycetes > Mycobacteriales > Mycobacteriaceae > Mycobacterium. The sequence continues at coordinate 60,336 of CAWBAL010000024.1, read as the reverse complement.
CACGATCGCGTCGCTGCCGGAGATCACCTCGGTCGGCGGGACCACGCTGTCAACCGATATGGAGGGTCGGTGGCTGGAGGAGACGGCCTGGGTCGACGTACCGCTGTCGCAGGGGTCAAGCGGTGGCGTGTCCCGCTTGTTCGACCGCCCCGCCTATCAACACGAGTTGTCCACCGAACGCGATGCGACACACCGTCTTGTTCCCGACGTCTCGGCCGTCGCCGATCCTTTCACCGGCGTGAAGATCATCTACGAACAGAGTCCGAAGATCGGCGGTGGCACCTCCCAGTCCGCGCCGATCTGGGCCGCCATGACGGTCTTGATGAACCAGTACGTGATCGACAACGGCGGCAGACCGCTCGGCGACATCAACACCCTGCTGTATCGGGTTGCCGAAGGGTCGCGGCTGCCGGGATTTCGCGATATCACGTTGGGCAGCAACGCAGTTGACCGGCCCTTTGCGGGCTACGACCTGGTGACCGGACTCGGCAGCCCGAACGTCTACAACCTTGCCCGCGACCTCCTCGACGCGCAGAGGGCCCAGGCCATCGCCGGGGACTATCTTTCCGGCGGCGGGTAAACGTTGCCGACTGCACACTGCCCGGCGTGCGGGAATGACACCACCGTCGGAAAGTTCTGCGGGGCGTGTGGCGCGCAGCAGTCCGTCGGCCGCACGGGACGACTGCGCCTCGGCGCGTACGCCGCCGCTCCCGCGCAACGCGTGCTGACCCCGCGGTTGACGACGTCGCTTTTCCCGCAACTGCCGCCGCGCTCACGTAGCCGTTTCGCTGCCGGGCTGATCGTCCTGGCGGCGACACTGGCGGGCTTCGCCGTGCTGCGGTGGCAGGCGCCGATGATCGCCACCATCGCATTCGGTTTGCCGATCCTGTTCCTGCTCTATGTGCGCGAGATCGGCCTACGGCTGCGTGACATCGTGGTCGCCACCGTCGTCGGCCTCGCGCTGGGAGTGGCGTTCGGTGTGATCGTCGGCCCGATCGTCGCCCAGGCCTACAGCGCCGCACTGGGGGAGCAGACCGATATCGGGCACGTCCTGATCTCCGGGGTGGCCATCCCGGTCATCGAGGCACTTCTGATGGTGGTCCCCGCCGTGGTGGTGCGGGTGATGGACCGTTCGACCCGCGGCCCTCTCGACGGCTTCGCCGTCGGCGCCCTCGGCGCGACGGTTTTCAATGCGGGTGCCGCCATCGCGCTTCTGGTCCCGCAACTGGCCATGGGAGTGACCACCCACGACCAATCGGTGGCCAGCCTGCTCGCCGAGGCGATCGTCGAGGGTGTCGCATGGCCCTTGGCGTCGCTCGCGACCGGCGGGATCTTCGGCCTTGCGTTGTGGACACCGTTGTCCGGCAATGCATCTCGGCGTCATCGCCGCGCAGTCTTGGTCGCGGTCGGGGTGGTTCTGGTCGTGGTGACCGCGATGGGGTTGGTGGACATCGCCCCGCTGACCCTGCGGGTGTACCTGGCACTGCAACTGTTGATCGCCATATCGGCCGTAGTCGCTTTGCGGATCGGCATTGCCGGTGCCCTGCTTCACGAGGCGCACGACGACGACGGCGCTGACGGCCAGTTGCGCTGCGCGGAGTGCGATCACGTCGTTGCGCACACTCCGTTCTGCACCGACTGCGGCGTTGCGCTCCACGCGAAATCCGGCGACGCCCGGGCTGCGAGCTATCCCGGTGTGCTCGGGCCGTTGGTCGTCGCCCTTGCCGCGGTGGTGGCCGCGGGAGTGGGTACGGCGGTGCTCATCACGCCCGCCACCAAAGCCTATGTGTGCCCGCCGGACTGCGGCAGGCCGCCGCTGGGAACGCCGGTGGAAACCAACCCGCGCTTCAGCGGCGACAACGGCGCATTCTCCGTCGCCTATCCCGGCGAGGGATCGGCCTACGAGGTCACGTTCGACCCGCCCGGAATGACGGGCGTCGAGTTGAAGTACACCGGCGGCGACACCGGCATCCTGAGGCTCTTCGGTGAGCCGGCGCGGCGACCGCACCCCCAAGCAGATCGTCCAGCAGATCCTTGCTGCCAAGTACCCCGAGGCCACCGTCAGCTACGAGATCCCCAACGCCTCAGTCGGTTACCAACCGGGGTTCGGCGTGGTCGCGGACCTGTACTCGCGTGACTCGGCGGCATCGCGTACCAGGCTGCGGGTGATCGTGATGGCCGCGGTCAAGCACGACTACGCGCTCGTTGCGACCGCGATCGGGCCCTATCACGAATTCAGTCCGGACTACGGGACGGGCCACCCGTCGGGGGCCAACCTCGAGCTGGCCATGGACATGGGCAAGTACGTCAACAGCTTCCGGTGGGCCGGCGACCGCCACGGACGCCGGCCTTAGCCGTCACGCCTCGGGGGCAGTGGACCCGGCCAGCGGCATCGGGGGCATGCCGAGCTTGCGGTGATCCCAGGAGCGGGTGCGCTTGGTGACGATGCGCACCGCCACCCGCTTGTTCATCATCATGTCGACGGCCGGCTTCAGTTCGTCGGAGTAGGGGCCGTTGTAGCGCTCCCACACGCTGACACCGACCTTGAAGCAGGTGTCCGGGTCGTCGATGATCTCGGCAACGCCCTCGAACGCGACGCCGCGCAGCGTGTCGTAGGTGTCGCCGTCCTCGATCAGGAAGCTCACCCGCGGGTCGCGGGTCAGATTGACCGCCTTCTGCGATTTGGCCTTGGTCTCGACCCAGATCTCGCCGTCGATCACGCCGTACCACATGGCGACGAGGTGAGGCTGACCGTCGGGCCCGATGGTGGCCATGGTCCCGGTCCGGCTCCGGGCGACGAAGTCGGCGATCTCCGCATCCGACATGACGATCTGGTTGCGCTGGTTGGTTCCCATGGCGTCAGTCTGGCAGGCGCCCGGAACCCGATGCTTCAGCGGCTCACAATCGGCGCGTGAGCGCCTCGGCCGCGGCCAACAGGTCGGCCGCCCACCGTGCGCCGGGCCGCCGGCCCATCCGGTCGATCGGGCCGGATACCGACACCGCGGCGATCACCGCGCCACTGCGATCGCGTACCGGCGCCGAGACGCTGGCCACCCCCGGTTCGCGTTCGGCGGCGCTCTGCGCCCAGCCGCGACGGCGGACCTCGGCCAGGGTGCGTTCGGTGAACTTCGCCGTCGGCAGCACCGCCTGCTGGGTGGCGGGATCGCTGTAGGCCAGCAGGACCTTGGCGCCCGATCCCGCCGTCATCGGCAGGCGGGCACCGACCGGCACGGTATCCCGCAGTCCCGCAGGTGGTTCCAGTGCGGCGACGCAGATGCGCGTGGTGCCCTCGCGACGGTAGAGCTGGACGCTCTCGCCGGTGATCTCGCGCAGCCGGGGCAAGACCGCGGCGCCTGCCGCCAGCAGCGGATCGTTGACCTGTGCGGCCAGTTCGCTCAGGGCCGGGCCCAGCCGCCAGCGCCCGGCGCTGTCGCGGGCCAGCAGGCGGTGGACCTCCAGGCCCGCGGCGAGCCGGTGCGCGGTGGCTCGCGGCAGTCCGGTGCGCTCGCACAGTTCGGCCAGCCCGCAGGGTGAGTCGGCGATCGAATGCAGCACGCCCACCGCTTTGTCGAGCACGCCGATGCCGCTATCCTGTCTCATATCGAGATACTAGCGTCCCGAAATGTGAGATGCCTAGTCTCCGCCGCCGAATGACCGAAAGACGAATCGAGAAGTGATGGCCCAGTCCGACAAGCCCAGAACGCTGCCCGAGAAGGTGTGGGAAGACCACGTCGTGGTCGCCGGCGGCGTCGCGCGAGCCCGACCTGATCTACATCGATCTCCATCTGATCCACGAGGTGACCAGCCCGCAGGCCTTCGACGGACTGCGCCTCGCCGGCCGTCCGGTGCGCCGTCCCGATCTGACGATCGCCACCGAGGACCACAACGTGCCGACGGTCGACATCGACAAGCCGATCGCCGACCCGATTTCGCGCACCCAGGTCGAGACGTTGCGGCGCAACTGCGAGGAGTTCGGCATCCGGCTGCACCCGATGGGTGACGCCGAGCAGGGCATCGTGCACGTGATGGGGCCACAACTCGGCCTGACCCAGCCCGGTATGACGATCGTCTGCGGTGACAGCCACACCTCGACCCACGGCGCGTTCGGCGCGCTGGCGATGGGCATCGGCACCTCGGAGGTCGAGCATGTCCTGGCGACCCAGACTCTTCCGCTTCGCCCGTTCAAGACCATGGCGATCAACGTCGACGGTCGGCTGCCGCGCGGAGTGTCGGCCAAGGACATCATCTTGGCCGTGATCGCCAAGATCGGCACCGGCGGCGGGCAGGGCTACGTCATCGAATACCGCGGCAGCACCATCGAATCGCTGTCCATGGAGGCGCGGATGACGATCTGCAACATGAGCATCGAAGCCGGCGCCCGCGCCGGCATGGTGGCTCCCGACGAGACCACCTATGAATTCCTGCGCGGTCGCCCCTACGCGCCGACGGGAGCGGACTGGGATGCGGCACTCGACGCATGGGACCGACTGAAAACCGACCACGGGGCGGAATTCGACACCGAGGTCTACATCGACGCAACAACTCTCAGCCCGTTCGTCACGTGGGGCACCAATCCCGGGCAGGGTGTCCCGCTGTCGGCAGCGGTTCCCGACCCGGAGTTGATGACCAGCGACTCCGAGCGTCAGTCCGCCGAGAAAGCCTTGACCTACATGGATCTGCGGCCGGGCACCCCGATGCGCGAGGTCGCGGTCGACGCCGTTTTCGTCGGGTCGTGCACCAACGGCCGGATCGAAGACCTGCGCGTGGTCGCGGACGTATTGCGCGGCCGCAAGGTCGCCGACGGGGTGCGGATGCTCATCGTGCCCGGCTCGATGCGGGTGCGGGCCCAGGCCGAATCCGAAGGGCTGGGCGAGATCTTCACCGCCGCCGGCGCCGAATGGCGGCAGGCGGGCTGCTCGATGTGCCTGGGAATGAACCCCGATCAGCTCGCCCCGGGCGAGCGCTGCGCCTCGACATCCAACCGGAATTTCGAAGGCCGACAGGGCAAGGGCGGCCGCACGCACCTGGTGTCTCCGGCCGTCGCGGCCGCCACCGCGGTGCGCGGCACGCTGTCCTCGCCCGAAGATCTCGAAAACTAGCCCTGCTAAGGAGAACACGATGGAGGCTTTCCGCACTCACACCGGGATCGGCGTCCCGCTGCGCCGGTCCAATGTCGACACGGATCAGATCATTCCGGCGGTCTACTTGAAGCGCGTCACCCGAACGGGTTTCGAGGACGGATTGTTCGCCGCGTGGCGCAACGATCCGTCATTCATCCTCAACCTGAGTCCATTCGACCGCGGTTCGGTATTGGTCGCCGGCCCCGATTTCGGCACCGGATCGTCACGCGAGCATGCCGTCTGGGCGCTGATGGACTACGGATTCCGGGTGGTGATCTCGTCTCGATTCGCCGACATCTTCCGCGGCAATGCCGGCAAGGCCGGACTGCTGGCGGCCGAAGTCGCGCAAGACGATGTCGAACTGCTCTGGAAGCTCATCGAGCAGAATCCGGGGCTGGAAATCACTGTGGACCTTCAAGATCGGAATATCACTGCCGGAACGGCGGTGGTGCCGTTCACGATTGACGATTACACCGCCTGGCGACTGCTCGAAGGACTCGACGATATAGGCCTTACGCTGCGGAAACTCCCGGAACTCGAAGCATTCGAGGCGGCTCGCCCGAGTTGGAAGCCGCACATTTCGGTTCCCTCCTAAGCAGTTCGGGCGGCCGAATTCCCGCCCTGAAAGCGGGGTTCGGACTCCCCGGATTCACCGCCCTAGGGCGGCAAGCGGATTGCTGAAATCCTCCTGAGTTGAGCCTGAAATTGGGCGTGGCACTTGGAAATCTGCAAGTAAAGGGTTTACCGTGTTTGCAGTCGGTCCAGAGCGGACCACTGTTTTCGGAGGATTTGAATGAACAAAGCAGAGCTGATCGACGCTCTCACCGCAGAAGCTGAATGTGGATCGTCGGCATGCTACTGACGCGGTCGAGAACGTCGTCGACACCATTGTGCGCGCGGTGCACAAGGGCGACAGCGTGACCATCACCGGTTTCGGTGTTTTCGAGCAGCGGCGTCGCGCCGCCCGCGTTGCGCGCAACCCGCGCACCGGCGAGACCGTCAAAGTGAAGCCGACCTCCGTTCCCGCTTTCCGCCCGGGCGCTCAGTTCAAGGCGGTTGTGGCTGGCGCACAGAAGCTTCCGGCTGAGGGACCTGCCGTCAAGCGCGGTGCCGTCGGCGGCCCGGTCAAGAAGGCCGCTGTCAAGAAGGTCGTGCGCAAGGCGGCCGTGAAGAAGGCCGTCCGCAAGGCCGTCGTGAAGAAGGCCGTCGCCAAGAAGGCCGCTCCGGCCAAGAAGGCGGCTCCGGCGAAGAAGGCTCACCGGTCAAGAAGGCCGTCGTCAAGAAGGCCGTGCCAAGAAGGCCGTCGTCAAGAAGGCTGTCGGCCAAGAAGGCCGCTCCGGCCAAGAAGGCTCCGGTCAAGAAGGCCGTCGTGCCAAGAAGGCCGTCGCCAAGAAGGCTCCGGTCAAGAAGGCCGTCGTGCAAGAAGGCCGTCGCCAAGAAGGCTCCGGCCAAGAAGGGCCGTCGCTAAAGATCACCACCGATACGCCGCGGGCTCAGTGCCCGCGGCGTATTCGTGTGTCTGGACCTTGAATTCGTTACGACTTGGTGGCCAGCGGGGTGGCGATGTAGTCCGCCGCCACGATCCGGTTGTCCATCAGTGACACCACCCAGGTGCTGCCCTTGCGGTTGCGGCCCTTGTCCGGCTTACCGTCATCGCCGTCGCGCCACCATGCCAGGAGATACGGAATCACCTTGCCCTGCGTGCAGATGACCGGCGTGCCACCGCGGGCGACGATCTCCAGCACCCGATCGCGGGCCGGTTTCGGATCGGCCGCGTAAGCCTCCTCGGTGAGATCGGGCTCGGAACTGATCGGCACACCGAGCTCTTGAGCCAGCGGTTCGACGGTCTGTGCGCACCTGGCTCGGTCCGCGGCGTAGACGTCGGTGGCCCCGAAGGCCATCAGCTGGCCCACCAGCGACTCCGCTTGGGCCCGACCGTTCTTGTCCAACGGCCGGCCTCGATCGTCGCCGCGGTAGCGGGATTTCACACCGGCGGTGCCGTGCCGGACGACCAACACCGTCTGGGTGTCGCCGGGGTGTTCGGAGAACTTGTCGAGCATCTTTCGGTCACCGGGATAGGTGAGTCGGGCCGAGGCCTCCGTGATCGGCAGCCACTCCACGTCGTCGACTTCCCGATTGGCGGTGAAGTCCCCGCCCAGAGCGCGGGCCGCCCAGTAATGCACGACCTTGGTGCCTTCCGGGATCGAATAGCTGATCTCACCCAACCGCCGGCCCAGGTGTGACCGCTCGCCGGTCTCCTCCCAAATCTCCCGGACCGCGGCCACCGGCTCGTTCTCGCCGGGATCGAGTTTCCCCTTCGGCAGCGACCAGTCGTCGTAGCGGGGCCGGTGGATGACGGCGATCAGCGGTTCGCCGGACTCGGCGTCCGGCCGCCAGAGCACGGCCCCCGCAGCGACGATCCGCCGGGATGTCTTGCCCTTCTTTGTCGTTGCCTTCTTCGTCGATTTGGTCTTCGAGTCGTCGCGCGACGTCCTCTTGGCCACCTCAACTCCCGCTAATTCGATTCGGGTCCGCGGGGCGGGACCTGGCCGGCTGCAATTGTCGGTGCGGTCAGTGCTGCCGGTGAAGATCCATGAACCACACCTGGTGGTCGCGGACCTGCCGGCCGTCCTGCGGTGCGGCCGTCCAGTGGCCGTCGGATCCGAGTTCCCAGCATCGCGTCGAGGGATCCATGGCCGACTCGAAGATCTCGTCGAGGTAAGAGGTCAACCGGGGATCCTTGACCTGCGCCAGCACTTCGACGCGCCGGTCGAGGTTGCGGTGCATCATGTCGGCGCTGCCGATGAAGAACTCGTTGATGCGCCCGGAAGTGGAAGATCCGCGAGTGTTCGAGGAACTGGCCCAGGATCGAGCGCACGACGATGTTCTCGGAGAAGCCGGGTGTGCCGGGCTTCAGCGCACAGATGCCGCGCACGACGACCTCGACCCGCACACCCGCCTGCGAGGCGCGGTAGAGGGAGTCGATCACCTGTTCGTCGACAAGAGCGTTGGCCTTCAGCCGAATCCGCCCGTTGCCGGACTCGCGATGCGCGGCTATCTCACGCTCGATGCGCTCGATGATGCCCTTGCGCACGCCGTGCGGAGCCACCAACAGGTTGCGGTAGCTCACCTTGCGTGAGTAACCGGTCAGCGAGTTGAACAGGTCGGTCAGATCCGCGCCGATTTCCGGGGCGGCGGTCAGCAGACCGACGTCCTCGTAGAGCCGTGCGGTCTTCGGGTTGTAGTTGCCGGTGCCGATGTGGCAGTACCGGCGGATCGTCGAGCCCTCGCGGCGCACCACCAGACAGGTCTTGCAGTGCGTCTTGAGCCCGATCAGCCCGTAGACCACATGCACGCCAGCGTCTTCCAGCGCTCGGGCCCACTTGATGTTGGCCCGTTCGTCGAAACGCGCCTTCAGCTCCACCAGCGCCACTACCTGCTTGCCGGCGTCGGCAGCCTCGATGAGGGCGTTGACGATGGGGGAGTCGCCGGAGGTGCGGTACAGCGTCTGCTTGATGGCCAACACATTCGGGTCGGCGGCGGCCTGCTCGATGAACCGTTGCACACTCGTCGAGAACGAGTCGTAGGGGTGATGAACCAGGACGTCGCCGTCGCGCAGCGTCGAGAAGATGCTCTTCGGGGTCTCCCGCTCGCCGAACGCGGGGTGGGTGGCCGGCACGAACGGGCGGTCCTTGAGCTGCGGCCGGTCGACGCCGTAGACCTGCCACAGTGCCGAAAGGTCCAGCAGCCCGGGCACCTGCACCACGTCGCCGGGATACACGTCGAGCTCGCGCAGCAGGAGCTCGAGCATGTGCTCGGTCATGTCGTCGGCGACCTCGAGTCGCACCGGAGGGCCGAACCGGCGGCGGGCCAGTTCTCGTTCCAGCGCCTGCAGCAGGTCTTCGTCGCGGTCCTCGACGTCCATGTCGGCGTTGCGGGTGATCCGGAAGGCGTGCTGTTCGACGATCTCCATGCCCGGGGAACAACATCGGCAGGAAGGCCGCGATGAGTTCTTCCATCGGCAGGAAGCGAACCGACTTGTCCTCGGGGTCGGGGCTCTTGAGCACCACGAACCGATCGACGTTGTCGGGCACCTTGACCCGGGCGAAGTGCTCGCCGCCGTCCTCGGGCGACTTGACGGCCACGGCCAGGTTCAGGCTCAGACCGCTGACGAACGGGAACGGGTGCGCCGGGTCGACGGCCAGCGGGGTGAGGACGGGAAAGACCTGCTCGTGGAAGTACTTCGACAGCTCGGTGCGGTCGGTGTCGGACAGCTCGGCCCACGTGACGATGTGGATGCCCTCTTCGGCCAGCGCCGGGCGCACGGATTCGAGGAACACCTCGGCATGGCGCAGGGAGATCTGCCGGGTGCGTTCTTCGATCCGGCGCAGCTGCTCGCGGGGCGTGAGTCCGTCGGCCGACCGGACCGACAGGCCCATCTCGTCGCGGCGCTTCAGGCCGGCCACCCGCACCATGTAGAACTCGTCGAGATTGGAGGCGAAGATGGCCAGGAACTTGGCCCGTTCGAGCAGCGGCAGTGACGTGTCGGCGGCCAGCGCCAGCACCCGTGAGTTGAAGTCCAGCCAGCTCAGCTCGCGGTTGAGGTAGCGGTTCTCGGGCAGTTCGTTGTCGACCGCGGCGGCCGTGGCCGCAGGCGGGGCCTCCGGCGCCGGGTCACCGGGCTGCCAGTCGTCGTCCGTGGATCGCGCTTCGGTATCCGTTTCGGTCACAGCTGCGATCATCCCTCATCAGCGGCACCGGCGGATGGGCGCCGCGGAAAGTCGACTGGCGTTCAGGTTCTGTTCAGCTACCCGGCGGCCGAGATCGCCCTGCTGGTCGCAGCGCCCATCCCGAGCGCGGTTGCCGCCACCAGGTCTTCGGGGGTGTCGATGTCGCAGCGCAGGCCCGGCCACGCCCCGGTCAGCTCGACGGCGCCGGACTCACGGTGGCGGTGTGCGGAGTCGGCACCGAAGCGGGGATCGAGGGGAACGCCGAAGGCGAACAGCGCCGAGGTCCCGCTGGCGTGGCGGTCGGCGACGAAACTGCGCCGGTGCGCGCGCGCCTGTGACAGCGCCTCACTGAGCTCGCTGGTCTGCAGGGCCGGCAGATCACCCTGCAGCACAACGGTATTCGCGGTGTGTCCCGCGACCGCGGTCCACGCGGTGAGCAGGGCGGCGTTCAGCGGGTCGGGGTGGCCGGGGGCAATGTCGTCGGGGACCACGACGGCACCCAACTCCCGAACGGCATCAGCGGCGGTCTCGTCGGGCGTGACGACGGTGATCGACCGCACCGAATCGACCGCACGCGCCGCGGTGACGGTGTCGACGAGCATCGCGAGCACCACCTGTTCGCGGGTGCCTGCGGAGAACATCGGCGCCAGCCGGCTCTTGGCGGCGGCGAGACGTTTGACCGCGATGATCAGTCCGACATCGGGGGCGCCGCTCATGGGCGACATCCTGCCAGCCGCCCGCGTGCCGACGTCGAATCGCACCCGCGCAGCGAGATCTGCGGGGCTTCGCGTCTGCTCGCGGGGAGACGGTCGTGCATTACGTTGAGAACATGACGAGCACGGTGGGGACCGCTGCGGTGATGGGCGCCGGTGCTTGGGGAACCGCCCTGGCCAAGGTGCTGGCCGACGCCGGTTCGCAGGTCCGGCTGTGGGCCCGCAGTCCTGAGGTGGCCGAGGAGATCAATACCGCGCACACCAACACCAACTATCTGCCCGGAGTGCAGCTTCCCGCCGCAGTGCGGGCCACCACCGATGCCGCCGACGCGCTGGACGGCCTGACCACCGTGCTGCTCGGCGTCCCGTCGCAGACCCTGCGGACCAACCTCGAGGGCTGGCGCCCCCTGCTGGCCGACGGCGCCACGCTGGTCAGCCTGGCCAAGGGCATCGAACTCGACAGCCTGATGCGCATGAGTCAGGTCATCATCCAGGTCACCGGGGTGGACCCCGGTCAGGTCGCGGTGGTCTCCGGCCCCAACCTCGCCGCCGAGATCGCCGACGAACAGCCCGCCGCCACCGTCGTGGCCTGCACCGACTCTGGCCGTGCGGTCGCCCTGCAGCGGGCCCTGAGCACCGGGTACCTGCGGCCCTACACCAACGCCGACGTCATCGGCACCGAGGTCGGGGGTGCGTGCAAGAACGTCATCGCGCTCGCGTGCGGCATGGCGGCCGGGGTGGGACTCGGCGAGAACACGGCGGCGGCCATCATCACCCGGGGTCTCGCCGAGATCATGCGGCTGGGAATCGCGCTGGGAGCCAAGCCTGCAACGCTGGCCGGTCTGGCCGGGGTCGGCGACCTGGTGGCCACCTGCACCTCGGCGCACTCGCGCAACCGCACGTTCGGCGAACGTCTGGGCCGCGGCGACTCGCTGGACGCCGCACTGCGCGCCGCACACGGCCACGTCGCCGAGGGCGTCACCTCGTGCACGTCGATCCTGGCGCTGGCGTCCAGTTACGACGTCGAGATGCCGCTCACCGACGCCGTCCAGCAGGTCTGCCACCGCGGGCTGTCGGTGGATCAGGCCGTGGTTCTGCTGCTGGGTCGCAGCACCAAACCGGAGTAAGAAGATGTTCGACGGTTACGGCGACTCCACCCGCGCTGTCAAAGCGGTGAGTTCCGAGGCGGTTCCGGGCCAACCCGTCGGTGCGGCCCCGGTTCCCGCGTCGGCATTCCACCTCTCGGCCGACGAGGGCAGTGAGCGCGACACCTATGGCCGCAGTTCCAATCCCAGTTGGCGCCAACTCGAGTCGGCGCTGGCCCAGCTGGAGGGGGCGACCGCCGCGCTGAGCTTCGGCTCGGGCATGGCTGCCATCACCGCGGCACTGCGCGCCGTCGTGCGGCCGGGTTCGGTGCTGGTGGTGCCCGCTGACGGCTACTATCAGGTCCGCCGTTTCGCAGTGGAAACACTTGTGCCGCTTGGCATCACCGTGCGGGAAGCGACTGCGGCAGAGATCTACGACGCCGCCGAGGGTGCGGACGCGGTGCTGGCCGAGACGCCGACCAATCCGGGACTCGACGTGGTCGATCTGCACCGGCTGGCCGGGATCTGCCGGCGCGGCGGTGCGCGGCTGCTCGTCGACAACACCACCGCCACGCCACTGGGCCAACAGCCGCTGTCGCTGGGCGCCGACCTGGTGGTGGCCAGCGCCACCAAGGCCCTCTCCGGCCACAGCGACCTGCTGGCCGGCTATGTGGCGGGCAGCCACCCCGAGCTGATGGCGGCTCTGGAACGCGAGCGGCTGCTGACCGGCGCGATCCTGGGCTCATTCGAGGCGTGGCTGGTGTTGCGCAGCATCGGCAGCGTGGGCCTGCGCTTTGCGCGGCAGTGCCAGAACGCGCTGGCGCTGGCCACCGCGCTGCGCAGCCATCCGACGGTCCGCTCGGTGCGCTACCCGGGTCTGCCGGAGGATCCGTCCTACCCGGCGGCGACCGTCCAGATGCGCAAGTTCGGCGGCCTGGTCGGCGTCGAACTCGCCGACGCCGCCGCCGTCCACGACCTGGTGCAGCGCAGCGAACTGCTGGTGGCCTCGACGAGCTTCGGCGGCCTGCACACCTCGGTCGACCGACGGGCCCGGTGGGGCGACGCGGTCCCGGCCGGCTTTGCCCGGATCTCGGCCGGCATCGAGGACACCGACGACCTGGTGGCCGACGTCCTGGGTGCCCTTGACCGGGGCTGAACCGCAAAACCCCTGTTCACGCCGCCGGATCGTGCGGCCATCGCCCGGGCTGTAGCCTCTCTAGGTTGTGACACGCATCCGCGTCGCAGTCGTCTACGGCGGCCGCAGCTCCGAGCACGCCATCTCCTGTGTGTCAGCCGGCAGCATCCTGCGCAACCTCGATCCGGAGCGGTTCGAGGTCGTCGCCATCGGCATCACGCCCGAGGGGTCCTGGGTGCTGACCGACGCCAGGCCGGAGACGCTGGCCATCACCGACCGGCAGCTGCCCGAGGTGAGCGGCGCGTCGGGGACCGCGCTGGCCCTGACCGCCGACCCGCTGCGCCGCGGCGAGCTGGTGTCGCTGGGTCAGGGGGCCGGGGAGATCCTGACGTCCGTCGACGTCGTCTTCCCGATCCTGCACGGCCCCTACGGCGAGGACGGAACCATCCAGGGTCTGCTGGAGCTGGCCGGGGTGCCCTACGTCGGGGCCGGCGTGTTCGCCAGCGCGGCGGGCATGGACAAGGAGTTCACCAAGAAGCTGCTCGCCGCCGACGGACTGCCGATCGGCGACCACGTGGTGCTGCGGCCCCGCCAGGCCGCCCCGACGTTGGATGACATTGAGCGCCTTGGCTTCCCGATGTTCGTCAAGCCGTCTCGCGGCGGCTCGTCGATCGGGGTCAGCCGGGTGATGACCGCCGACGAGCTGCCTGCCGCGATCGCGGAGGCGCGTCTTCACGACCCGAAGGTGATCATCGAGGCGGCTGTCGTCGGCCGGGAGCTCGAATGCGGTGTCCTCGAATTCCCGGACGGCACAATCGATGCCAGCACGATCGGCGAGATCAGGGTGGCGGGCGTCCGCGGCCGCGAGGACGGCTTCTACGACTTCGCCACCAAGTACCTCGACGACGCTGCCGAACTGGACGTACCGGCGAAGATCGACGACGACGTCGCAGACGAGTTGCGCCGCTTGGCAATCCGCGCCTTCAACGCCCTGGACTGCCAGGGGCTGGCGCGGGTGGACTTCTTCCTCACCGACGACGGGCCGGTGGTCAACGAGATCAACACCATGCCCGGGTTCACCACGATCTCGATGTATCCGCGGATGTGGGCCGCCAGCGGTATCGACTACCCGACATTGGTGGGCACCATGGTCGAGACCGCGCTGGCCCGCGGAACGGGCCTGCGCTAGCGCGCCGGTCCCGGTTTGATCGCAACGGCCGGCATGGTCTGGGCGATCAGGTCCGACATCGTCTGGATGGGCGTCGGCCCGGAACCCGTCGGCAGGGTCAGTGCGACGTAGACCGGACGGTCGACGCTCACCCAGGTGCTGCGGTCGGTGTCGGGGTCGTCCAACCGCAACCACTGCACCTGGTTGACCATCTGGATCGGCCTGCCGACCACGAACTCGGCCGGCCGGTCCAGGCCGCAGCGCAGGATGACGGCGTCACCCTCGCTGCCGACCCGGTAGGCCGCCGTGCCCGCCGGCACCGGGTCGAGTGCCGTCGCACGCTGGAAGTCACCGAGCGCGGCAGGCAGGGCGTCGAGCAGGCGCCGGCACTCCGGTGAGTCGGCCTGCGGGGCGGGGACCGCCGCGATGGCCACCGGTTGGGCGGGTGTGCGCCGCGTGGCGGCGATGCCCAGCACCACGCCGACGGCTACGACGGCCACCACCAGCGCGGCGATCAGGACGGCCCGCGGCGGGCCGTCCGACGGGGATTGCTCGGTTGCGGCAGAAGCGGGTTCAGTCGGCATCGGCGATAGGGCACGTCAGTGTGCGGGTGATTCCGGCGACCTGCTGAACGCTGGGAACGATGTTGGTGGTCAGGTCCTCGGAATTGTTACCGCCGACCCGGACCACCACGTCGTAGGGGCCGGTGACGTACTCCGAGGACAGCACGCCGGGCAGCGTGGCGACCTGCTTGGCGACGACCTCGGCGCGGCCCACCTCGGTCTGGATCAGCATGTAGGCCTCAGCCACCCGTCGTCTCCTCGTCTCGATCACGTGAGCGGTGCCGCCCCGCCTACACTGACGTGTCCAGGCGTCCTGGCCGGCGCCGGTGAACGGCCGGGACGGGCGACGCGCAGGGCGCGCCGACAGGGACCAAACGTACCGCAGGTTGCCCGACGAGGGCGTGCGATGCGGAAGGGGTGAGGTGGTGGCCGACGGCCCGGAGCCCACGCTGCGCCAACTGGGGGAGTTCCCGATGATCGACCGGCTGGTGGCGGGTCGCCGTCAGCCCGACGGCGTGACGGTCGGCCCCGGTGACGACGCCGCGGTGGTGGCCATGCCCGACGGACGGGTGGTCGTCACCACCGACATGCTCGTCGAGGGTCGGCACTTTCGCCTGGACTGGTCGGCGCCACGCGACGTCGGCCGCAAGGCGATCGCACAGAACGCCGCCGACGTCGAATCCATGGGGGCCAGGACCACCGCGTTCGTGGTCGCCTTCGGCGCCCCGCAGGACACCCCGGTGGCCCAGGTGCAGGAGCTGGCCGACGGAATGTGGCTGGAGGCCGGTCAATTCGGCGCAGGCATCGTCGGCGGTGATCTGGTGGCGAGCCCGCAGTGGGTGATCTCGGTGACGGCCCTGGGCGATCTGGCCGGGCGCAGCCCGGTGCTGCGCAGTGGCGCACGACCCGGCTCGGTGGTCGCCGTCGCCGGCGAGCTGGGCCGCTCTGCGGCAGGATATGCTGTTGTGGCACAACGGGATTGACGACTTCCACGACCTCAGGCAACGCCATCTGGTGCCGCACCCGCCGTACGGTCAGGGTATCGCCGCCGCGCAGGCCGGCGCGCAGGCGATGACGGACGTCTCCGACGGCCTGCTCGCCGACCTCGGCCACATCGCGACGGCGTCGAACGTCACCATCGACCTGTCCGCGGCGGCACTGCGGGCCGACGTCGACGCGGTCGAGGCCGCGGCCGCCGCCGCCGGTGCCGACCCGTGGTCGCTGGTGCTCTCCGGCGGCGAGGATCACGCCCTGGCGGCATGTTTCCCGGGCCGGGTGCCGGACGGCTGGCGGGCCATCGGCACGGTGCGGGACGGCCCGCCGGGCGTCGTGGTGGACGGCCGGCAGTGGACCGGCCCGGCGGGTTGGCAGTCCTTCGACTGAGCCCGCTGAAGTAGGTTGTCGAGCGTGACGACGACCGCACGACCGCTTTCCGAACTCGTCGAGAACGGCTGGGCGCAGGCACTGGCGCCGGTCGCCGACCAGGTGAGCCGAATGGGTCAGTTCCTGCGCGAGGAGATCGCCGAGGGGCGGCAGTATCTGCCTGCGGGCCCGAATGTGCTGCGGGCGTTCACCTATCCGTTCGAGGCGGTGCGGGTGCTCATCGTCGGCCAGGACCCGTATCCGACCCCGGGCCACGCGGTGGGCCTGAGCTTCTCGGTAGCTCCCGAGGTGCGACCGCTGCCGCGCAGCCTGGCCAACATCTTCACCGAGTACACCGCCGACCTCGGCTATCCGCAGCCGGCCAACGGCGACCTGACACCGTGGTCGCAGCGCGGCGTGATGCTGCTCAACAGGGTGCTGACCGTGCGGCCGGGAACGCCGGCCTCGCATCGCGGCAAGGGGTGGGAGGCCGTCACCGAATGCGCCATCCGCGCGCTGGCCGCCCGTGACGAGCCGATGGTGGCGATCTTGTGGGGGCGGGACGCGTCGACCCTCAAGCCGATGCTGGCCGGTCCGGCGGGCAGGAGCGAAGCGACTCGGGGATTGGACACGGCGGGCAGGAGCGAAGCGACTCGGGGATTGGACCGCGGCAGATGCGTCGCGATCGAGTCGGCGCATCCCTCGCCGTTGTCGGCGTCACGGGGATTCTTCGGGTCGCGGCCGTTCAGTCGCGCGAACGAACTGCTCGCCGAGATGGGCGCCGAACCGGTCGACTGGCGGCTGCCCTAGCCGGGCGAGCCGGAGAACGTCAGCCGCGGCTGACCTTGCCTGCCTTCAGGCAGGAGGTGCAGACGTTGACGCGATGCTTGTTGCCGCCCGGGCGGTCCACCGCACGCACGGTCTGGATGTTCGGGTTCCACCGACGGCTGGTCCGGCGATGGGAATGCGACACCGACTTGCCGAAGCCGGGGCCCTTTCCGCAGATCTCGCACACGGCAGCCATGTAGAACTCCTCAAATCCCTAGTCAATGTCTGATCATGGGGTCAGCAACCGAGCGACGGGTGACCCGACAACCTGAACAGAATAACCGCCCGGCGAACTGAACGCCAAAATGGCCTGCTCGGAGGTGCTGACCTGGGCCGATCACGACTGGCCGACTGTCACGGCGATCAGCATGGGGCGGCACCGGGCGCAGGAGGCTTCGGTGACGTCCAACTGTCGGGTGGACTGGCTAGGCTGGCGCCCACGAGAGCCGTGTGGTGTGCCCAGGGATCGCGAGGAGGTGCCGATGGCCGACCGACGGCTTGACGCATCGGCCCTACGCGACTGGGCGCACACCGCCGTCGGCGACCTGATCACCCACACCGACGAGATCAACCGCCTGAACGTGTTCCCGGTCGCCGACTCCGACACCGGCACCAACATGTTGTTCACCATGCGGTCGGCGCTGGCGGAGGCCAAGTCGGCCGCCGGATCCGGCGACGTCACCGCGGTGGCCGCCGCGCTCTCGGAAGGAGCGCTGCACGGCGCGCGGGGCAACTCGGGGGTCATCCTCTCGCAGATCCTGCGCGGGCTGGCCGATGTGACCGCGTCGGCCGCCGCCGACAGCGACGGTGCGCTGGCCGATATCAACCCGGTCCTGCTCGGCGCGGCGCTCCGGCACGCCGTCGGGCTGGTGGTGTCGTCGATGGGCGGGGAGCGAGTCGACGGGACCATCGTCTCGGTGCTGCACGCCACCGCCGAGGCGGTCGAGAACTGGGCCGCCGACGGCGCCGGTCTGGGTGAGGTCCTGGCCGCAGGCGGGGACGCCGCGGCCGCGGCACTCGAGCACACCCCGGAACAACTCGCCGTCCTGGCCGAAGCAGGCGTGGTCGACGCGGGCGGACGCGGGCTGCTGGTCCTCCTCGACGCGCTGACCGCCACCATCTGCGGTCACGGACCGCAACGCCGCGCCTACGAGCCGGCGGCCCGCACCGTCGACATCGACGCCGCCGAACCCGCGCCGCCGCGGTTCGAGGTCATGTATCTGCTCGGCGAATGCGATGCGGCGGGGCTGGAGCGGCTGCGCACGCGGCTGGACGAGTTGGGCGACTCGGTGGCCATCGCGGCCTCGGGCGCCGGTCTGCGGTCACCGGCCGGGCGGGCCCGCGCGGACGCCGACCGCCACTCGGTGCACGTGCACACCGACGATGCGGGCGCGGCCGTGGAGGCCGGCCTGGCGGCCGGTGTGGTCAGCCGCATCCAGATCTCGGTACTGACCACCCGCCCGGGCCGGCTCGCGCCGGGCGGCTGGAGCCGGGAACGCGCCGTGCTCGCCGTCGTCGACGGCGACGGCGCCGAGGAGTTGTTCCGGCAGGAGGGCGCTTTCGTGGTCCGTCCCGACGCGGCCTCGGCCGATCCCGCCAACGGCGTCAGCGCCCGCCAACTGCTGCGGGCCTTCGTCGACACCGGCGCGGCGCAGGTGATGGTGCTGCCCAACGGCTATGTGGCGGCCGAAGAGCTGGTGGCGGGCTGCACGGCCGGGATCGGCTGGGGAATCGACGTGGTCGCGCTGCCGGCGGGCTCGATGGTCCAGGGCCTGGCGGCGCTGGCCGTCCACGACCCGGGTCGCCAGGCCGTCGACGACGGCTACACGATGGCCCGCGCGGCGGCCGGAGCCCGGCACGGTTCGGTCCGCGTGGCCACCGAGCAGGCGCTGACGTGGGCCGGCACCTGCGAGCCCGGCGACGGACTGGGAATCGCCGGTGACGAGGTGCTGGTGGTCGGCGACGACGTCGCCACCGCGGCCGCCGGGCTGATCGACCTGCTGCTGGTCGCCGGCGGCGAACTGGTCACCGTGCTGATCGGCGAGGGCGTGGACCCCGGGATCGCCGAGGCGCTCGCCGAGCACGTCCACCGCCATCACCCCGGCATCGAGCTGACCGCCTATCCCACCGGTCACCGCGGCGACGCGCTGCTGATCGGGGTGGAGTAGCCGTGGTCAGTCTCAACGACCGGCTCGACGCCGTCGTGGGCGGAAAGGCCGCCGGACTCCTCGACGAGGTGTTCGGCATCCGCACCGTCGACGACCTGCTGCGGCACTATCCGCGCAAGTACAGCCACGGCATGACCGTGCTGGGGCGAGGACGAGACACCGCCCGAAGAGGGCGAGCACGTCACCTTCGTCGGACGAGATCGAGAAGGCCGACGTCCGCTGGACCAATCGCCAGCCCAAGCGGGAGTACCTGGTGATCACGCTGAAGCAAGCGGCGGCCCAAGGTCACCGCCACCTTCTTCAACGCCAAGTACCTCAAGAAGGACTTGGTGAAGGGCACCCGAGCTGATGCTGTCCGGAGAGGTCGGCTACTTCCGCGGCACCATGCAGCTGACCCACCCGGAGTTCCTGGTGCTGCAACTCGCCGAAGGGCCGCATCGTTCGGCAGCAAGTCGCTGAAGACGATCGCCGACATCGTCGCCGGCCGAAAGCGGCGAGCTGTCGATGTCGGCGTTCGAGCGCGACTTCTTCCCGATCTACGCGGCCAGCTCCAAGCTGCAGAGCTGGGACATCTACGCCTGCGTGCGCCAGGTGCTCGGACGTGCTGGACCCGGTCGCCGATCCGCTGCCGGAAAGCGTTGTGCGCCAACGTGGTCTGATGTCCGAGGATGCCGCGCTGCGCGCCATCCACCTGGCCGAGAACGAGGCCGAGCGCGAGGAGGCCCGCCATCGGCTGATGTTCGACGAGGCCGTCGGGATGCAGTGGGCGCTGGCGAAGCGCCGCCACAGCGAGCTGGCGGAATCCGGGCCCGCCGCGCCGCGTCGCGACGACGGGTTGGCCGCCGCGCTGATGGACCGGCTGCCCTTCGAGTTGACCGGCGGACAGCGCGAGGTGCTCGAGGTGATCTCCGGTGAGCTGGCCGCGACCAAGCCGATGCACCGGCTGCTGCAGGGCGAGGTCGGCTCCGGCAAGACCATCGTGTCGGTGCTGGCGATGCTGCAGATGGTCGACGCCGGCTACCAGTGCGCGCTGCTGGCACCCACCGAAGTGCTTGCCGCCCAACATGCCCAGTCCATCCGCGATGTCCTCGGGCCGCTGGCGATGGCCGGCCAACTCGGCGGTGAGGAGGGCGCGACGCGGATCGCGCTGCTCACCGGGTCGATGTCGGCGGCCCAGAAACGTCAGGTCCGCGACGAGGTGGCGACCGGGCAGGCGGGCATCGTCATCGGCACCCACGCGCTGCTTCAGGAGGCCGTCGAGTTCGCCAACCTCGGCTTCGTGGTGGTCGACGAGCAGCACAGGTTCGGTGTCGAGCAGCGAGACAGCCTGCGCGCCAAGGCCCCTGCCGGTCTGACCCCGCATCTGTTGGTGATGACGGCGACGCCGATCCCGCGCACCGTGGCACTGACGGTGTACGGCGACCTGGAAACCTCGACGCTGCGCGAACTTCCGCGCGGCCGTCAGCCGATCACCACCAACACGATCTTCACCAAGGACAAGCCGCAGTGGCTGGCCCGGGCGTGGCAGCGGATCGCCGAGGAGGTCGCCGCGGGGCGGCAGGCCTACGTGGTGGCGTCCCGCATCGACGAGGACGACAAGACCGCGGCCGAGCAGAACGGTCCTCCCGCAACGACTGTCGTCCAGCTCCACGAGCACCTCGAGCACGGGCCGCTGGCCGGCCTGCGGCTGGGGCTGATGCACGGCCGGCTCCCGGCCGACGAGAAGGACGCGGTGATGGCGTGCCTTCCGCGCCGGGGACATCGACGTGCTGGTGTGCACCACCGTCATCGAGGTGGGCGTCGACGTGCCCAACGCGACCGTGATGGTCGTGATGGATGCCGACCGGTTCGGCATCAGCCAGCTGCACCAGTTGCGTGGCCGGATCGGCCGCGGCGCGCATCCGAGCCTGTGCCTGCTGGCGACGAAGCTGCCGGAAGGGTCGAAGGCCGGCGAGCGACTGAAAGCGGTGGCGGCCACACAGGACGGCTTCGACCTCGCCGAACTGGACCTGCGGGAGCGCCGTGAAGGAGATGTGCTGGCGCTCAACCAGTCCGGGCGGCCGACCAAGCTGCGGTTCCTGTCGCTGCTCGAGCACGAAGACCTCATCCTCGAGGCGCGTGAACTGGCGCAGTCGATGTATGCGCGAGACCCCGATGACCGCGGGATGGCGACCCTTGCCGGACAGTTCACCGGCGGCGACCGAATCGACTACCTGGACAAGGCATGAGGCGCCGCTCGCTGATCTGGCTGTCCGCGATGAGCGCGTTGGCGGTGATCGTCGCCGCGCAGGTGGTGTCGTCGGCGGGGGACACCTCGCCCTTGATGGCGCGGGCCGACGTGCCGACGGTCGCGCCGGGTTCCGACGTGCTGGCCGGAATCACCGTTGTGCCGCAGCGGATTCGGGGCTACGACTACCGCCGCGCGGCGTTCGGCGAGGCCTGGACCGACGACAACGACGCGCCGGGTGGGCACAACGGCTGCGACACCCGCAACGACATCCTCGACCGCGACCTGGTCGACAAGACCTACGTGTCGATCAAACGCTGCCCCAACGCGGTGGCCACCGGCACGCTGCACGACCCCTACACCAACGACGACCATCGCGTTCGTGCGCGGCGACCAGGTCGGTGCGGCGGTGCAGATCGACCACATCGTGCCGCTGGCCTACGCGTGGGACATGGGTGCGCGGGACTGGACCGACGAGATGCGGATCCGATTCGCCAACGATCCGGCCAACCTGCTCGCGGTGGCCGGGCAGGCCAACCAGGACAAGAGCGATCAGCGAGCCGGCGCGCGTGGATGCCGCCCAACCACGCGTTCTGGTGTCAGTACGCGATGCAGTTCATCGCTGTGCTGCGCGGCTACGGGCTGCCGGTCGACGAGCCCTCGGCGGCCGAGTTGCGCGAAGCGGCGTCGAGCTGTCCGGCGGCTGGTCGAGCCGGCTAGGTGCCGGTGTAGGTCTCGGGGTTCGGCCGGAACCGCGTGCCGTCGTCCAGACCGCTGAGGCTGTCCATCTGCTCCGGGGTCAACTCGAAGTCGAAGACCTCGGCGTTCTCGGCGATGCGCGCCGGGTTCGACGAGCGGGGGATCACCACGTTGCCCAGCTGCAGGCTCCAGCGGATCAGCACCTGCGCCGGTGACTTGCCGTGTGCGGCCGCCACCGTCGTGACCGCCGGGTTCTCCAGCAGCTTGCCGACGCCGAGCGGGCTGTAGGCCTCGGTGACGGATCGCGTGCTCTGCGTGCACGGCCCGCAGCTCGGCCTGGTTCAGCAGCGGGTGCAGCTCGATCTGATTGACCGCCGGGGTGAAGAACGACAGGTCGATGATGTTCGACAGGTGCTCCGGGGTGAAGTTCGAGACGCCGATCGACTTGGCGAAGCCGTCGGCCCGGGACCGCATGATGCCGCCCCAGGCGTCGATGTACTTGCCGTTCTGCTCGGCAGGCCAGTGGATGAGGTACAGGTCCACGTAGTCCAGGCCGAGCCGTTCGAGGCTGCCCTTGATGGCGTCCTGGGCGGACTGGAAGCCCTGGTCCTCGGTGGCCAGCTTGGTGGTGATGAACAGGTCTTCGCGCGGGATGCCCGAGGCGGCCACGGCCCGGCCGACCGCCTCCTCGTTGCCGTAGGCCGCGGCGGTGTCGATCAGCCGGTAGCCGGCTTCCAGCGCTGCGGCGACCGCGCTTTCGGTCTCCTCCGGCGACAACTCGGCGACGCCGAGGCCGAGCACGGGGATGGTGTTGTCGTCGTTGAGCGTGACGGTGGGGATCGCGGCCGCCGGTGTCATGTCACCTGCCTGTGAGGTTGAAGTTTGTCCGGGTCGGGCCCCGACTGCTCGCTTGTCGGGGTCACCGACCCCGGATGACGATAGTACCCAGCGGCACATGCCTTCTGAGCAGGGCGGCGCCGGTGTCGGCGGGCCGAAGAAATTTGTCGCCATAGTCAACGAAGTTCAGGCGGCCGGACGCCCGATGCTTCGTCGAAGACGTGTTGTCGTACGCTGCGGCCATGACAGCGACGGTGAACAGCGCACCGCGGCGCGGTCCGCTGATGGAGAAGGCGCTCGCGGTGGGCAACCGCGCCGGGGTCAAGGTGATCCCGCATCTGCCGAGCGCGCTCAAGCGCCTGCTCTCGGGTGGCCGGGCGATCACGATCGACGGCAACACCCTCGACCCGTCGCTTCAGATGATGCTGGCCGCGCAGCGGTGCGACGGGCTTGCAGCGGCCTGACGGTCGCGCGACGACCCGATCGCCACCCGGCTACAGACCCGGCGCCCGTCCGCCGCCTCGACGAGCCGGACGTGCACGTCGCCGCGACGAGTCCGGTGTCGATCCCCGGACCGGCCGGGCGTCATCCCGGCCCGGCACTACCGCCCGGCCGGCGACGCGCCCGCGCCGCTGCTGGTCTTCTACCACGGCGGCGGATTCGTCTTCGGCGACCTGGACGTCTATCGACGCCGCGTGCCGGCTGATCTGCCGCGACGCCGGGGTCCACGTGCTGTCGGTCGACTACCGGCTGGCGCCCGAACACAAGGCCCCCGCCGCCATCGACGACGGCTACGCCGCCTACCTCTGGGCGCGCGAGCATGCCGAGGAACTGGGTGCCGATCCCGAGCCGGGTCGCCGTCGGGGGCGACAGCGCCGGCGGGAACCTGGCGGCCGTGGTCGCTCAGCGGGCCCGCGACGCCGGTGACCCGCAGCCCGCCCTGCAATGGCTGATCTACCCGGTCACCGACTGGCGCGGCCAGACCAGGTCACGCACGCTTGTTCGCCGACGGGTTCCTGCTGACCAAGCGCGACATGGACTTGTTCACCGAGGCGTTTCGTCGACGGATCGGGGCTCGACGTCGCCGATCCTCGGGTGTCGCCGCTGCTGGCCGACGACCTCGCCGGGCTGTCGCCGGCGCTGGTGGTCACCGCCGGCTTCGACCCGCTGCGCGACGAGGGCGAGCAGTACGCGGCGAAACTGCGCGGCGCGGGGGTCACCGTCGACGTCACGGCGGATGGGTTCGATGATCCACGGATTCGTCAACTTCAACGTCCTGGGCGGTGAGGTCGGCACGCGCCAACGCCGAGATGATCTCGGCGTTTCGCGCCCACCTGGCCCGCGCCTGACGGGGCTGCGACACCGCGCCGGTACTCTGGAGGCGCAAACACGCCAGTCTTGACTCAGCGAGGATCTGCCGACCAGTGGCCAATAACAAAAAAAGCACGCCCCGCTACGACCTGAAGGCTCAGGACCGCAAGCGCAACCTGGCCATCCAGCTGGGCCTGACGGCCATCGTCGTCATCTTCGCCGTCGCGCTCGTGCTCTACATCGTGATGGGCCACGACAAGAAGACCGGCTCCGGGGAGACGCAAGCCGTCCGGATCACGTCGAACTCGCTGATCAAGAAGGACGGCAGCGACGAGCCCAAGGCCGTTCTGGCGATCTACGAGGACTTCCAGTGCCCGCACTGCCGTGACTTCGAGAAGGCCTTCGGCCCGACCATCACCAAGCTGATCGACAGCGGCGCGGTGGCCGCCGACTACTACATGGTCGCGATCCTGAACTCCCGAGCGAACGACAACTACTCGACCCGTGCGGCCAACGCCGCCTACTGCGTGGCCGACGAGTCGAAGGAAGCCTTCACCCGGTTCCATTCGGCGCTGTTCGCCATGCAGCCCGAGGAAGGCGCCGGCGGCGCGCCCGACAACGCCAGGCTCATCGAGACCGCCCGGCAGGCCGGCGCGGCGGCAGCGTCCCGGGGTGCATCAACTCCGGCAAGTACAACAAGATGGTCGACGGGCTCGCCGCGGCCGCCAAGATCACGGCGACCCCGACCATCAAGCTCAACGACCAGGAGATCAGCCCCTCGACCCCCGAGGATCTGATCGCCAAGGTGACCGCCATCGTCGGGCCGGTCGCCGGCACTGCAGCCCGCACCGCCGGCGCCGCCGGCTCCGGCCCCCGCAGCGCCGTGAGCGTCGCGACACCGGCGCCGGTGGAGCCGACCGAATCCGCCGAGTCGCCGCGCGCCGCGGGTGTTGCGGTGCGCCCGGCCAGTGCGTGGTGGGTGCTGATCGCCGGTGTCGTCGGCTTCGTCGCGTCGGCGACGCTGACGATCGAGAAGATCGAGATGCTGAAGAACCCGGCCTACGTGCCGACCTGCAGCATCAACCCGGTCCTGTCCTGCGGGTCGGTGATGGTGACCCACCAGGCGTCGGTGTTCGGTTTCCCCAACCCGCTGATGGGCATCGCCGGCTTCGCGGTCGTCATCGTGACCGGCGTGCTGGCCGTGACGAAAGTCCGCCTGCCGCAGTGGTATTGGGTCGGCCTGACTGATCGGCACCGGCGCTCGGCGTGGTGTTCGTGCACTGGCTGATCTATCCAGACCCTCTACGTCATCGGTGCGCTGTGCCCGTACTGCATGGTGGTGTGGTCGGTGACCATTCCGCTGTTCGTGGTGGTGGCCTCGATCGCGCTGCGTCCGCTGGCCGGCAACCCGGTGGCCAGGGTGCTCTACACGTGGCGGTGGTCGATCGTCGCGCTGTGGTTCACCGCGGTGATCCTGATGATCCTGGTGCGGTTCTGGAACTACTGGTCAACCCTCATCTAGCAGCGCCGCTCATTGTCGGGCGGTAGGGTCCGCGTGTGATCTCCAAAGTTCTGGTCGCCAACCGCGGTGAGATCGCGATCCGCGCCTTCCGCGCCGCCTACGAGATGGGCATCGGCACGGTGGCGATCTATCCCTACGAGGATCGCAATTCCCTGCACCGCCTCAAGGCCGACGAGTCCTACCAGATCGGCGACATCGGTCACCCGGTGCGCGCGTACCTGTCGGTCGACGAGATCGTCGACACCGCGCTGGCATGCGGAGCCGACGCGATCTATCCCGGCTACGGATTCCTCTCGGAGAACCCCGAACTCGCCGCGGCGTGCGCCGCGGCGGGCATCACCTTCATCGGGCCCGACGCGGGCATCCTCGAACTGACCGGCAACAAGTCCCGCGCGATCGCCGCCGCCCGTGAGGCCGGTCTGCCGGTGCTGGCGTCCTCGGCGCCGTCGTCGTCGGTGGACGAACTGGTGGCAGCCGCCCAGACCATGGACTTCCCGCTGTTCGTCAAGGCCGTCGCCGGCGGCGGCGGACGCGGCATGCGCCGGGTGACCGACCTGGCCGGGCTGCCCGAGGCCATCGAGGCGGCCAGCCGTGAGGCCGAGTCGGCGTTCGGCGACCCGACGGTGTTCCTCGAGCAGGCCGTGGTCAACCCGCGCCACATCGAGGTGCAGATCCTGGCCGACACCCACGGCAACGTCATCCACCTCTTCGAGCGCGACTGCAGCGTGCAGCGCCGCCACCAGAAGGTGATCGAGCTGGCGCCGGCCCCCAACCTGGACGCGGCTCTGCGCGAACAGATCTGCGCCGACGCCGTCGCGTTCGCCCGCCACATCGACTACAGCTGCGCGGGCACCGTGGAATTCCTGCTCGACGAGCGCGGCCGGCATGTCTTCATCGAGATGAACCCGCGAATCCAGGTCGAGCACACCGTCACCGAGGAGATCACCGATGTGGATCTGGTCTCGGCGCAACTGCGCATCGCCGCGGGGGAGACGCTGGCCGACCTCGGTCTGAACCAGGACGCGATCCGCCCGCACGGCGCCGCCCTGCAATGCCGCATCACCACCGAGGACCCCGCCAACGGGTTCCGTCCGGACACCGGCCGCATCACCGCCTACCGCTCGCCGGGCGGCGCGGGAATCCGGCTCGACGGCGGTACGCACCTGGGTGCGGAGATCAGCGCCCACTTCGACTCGATGCTGGTCAAGCTGACCTGCCGCGGCCGGGACTTCCCGACCGCGGTGAGCCGGGCCCGGCGCGCGGTCGCCGAGTTCCGGATCCGCGGTGTGTCGACCAACATCCCGTTCCTGCAAGCGGTTCTGGACGATCCGGACTTCCAGGCCGGGCGGGTCACCACCTCGTTCATCGACGAGCGTCCGCAATTGCTGACGGCGCGGTCCTCGGCCGACCGCGGCACCAAGATCCTCAACTACCTCGCCGACGTCACCGTCAACCAACCGCACGGCCCGCGCCCGTCGACGGTGTACCCGCGCGACAAGCTGCCCCACGTCGACCTGACGGTTCCGCCGGCGCCGGGTTCCAAACAACGGCTGGCGCAACTCGGTCCGGAAGGCTTCGCCCGCTGGCTGCGTGAGTCACCGGCGCTGGCCGTCACCGAGACGACGTTCCGCGACGCGCACCAGTCGCTGCTGGCCACCCGGCTGCGCAGCACCGGTCTGCTGGAGATCGCGCCCTACGTCGCCAGGATGACGCCGCAGCTGCTGTCGATGGAGTGCTGGGGCGGCGCGACTTACGATGTGGCGCTTCGGTTCCTGAAGGAAGACCCGTGGGAGCGGCTGGCCGCGCTGCGCGAGGCGATGCCGAACATCTGCCTGCAGATGCTGCTGCGCGGGCGCAACACCGTCGGCTACACGCCCTATCCCGAGCTGGTCACCTCCGCGTTCGTGGAGGAGGCGACGGCCACGGGCATCGACATCTTCCGGATCTTCGACGCGCTGAACAACGTCGAGTCGATGCGCCCCGCGATCGACGCGGTACGCGAAACCGGAACGGCGATAGCCGAAGTCGCGATGAGCTACACCGGGGACCTGGCCGACCCGGCGGAGAACCTCTACACCCTGGACTACTACCTCAAGCTGGCCGAGCAGATCGTCGACGCCGGCGCGCACGTGCTGGCCATCAAGGACATGGCCGGGCTGCTGCGGGTGCCGGCCGCCCAGCGCCTCGTCGGCGCACTGCGCAGCCGTTTCGACCTGCCGGTGCACGTGCACACCCACGACACCCCGGGTGGCCAGCTGGCCACCTACGTCGCGGCGTGGATGTCCGGCGCAGACGCGGTCGACGGGGCGGCCGCCCCGCTGGCAGGCACCACCAGCCAGCCCGCGCTGAGTTCGATCGTCGCCGCGGCCGCGCACACCGAGTACGACTCCGGGCTGTCGCTGTCGGCGGTGTGCGAGCTGGAGCCGTACTGGGAGGCGCTGCGAAAGGTGTACGCGCCCTTCGAGTCGTGGATCTGCCGGCGCCGACCGGGTCGGGTGTACAGCCACGAGATCCCCGGCGGCCAGTTGTCGAACCTGCGCCAGCAGGCGATCGCGCTGGGCTTCGGTGACCGGTTCGAGGAGATCGAGGAGAACTACGCCGCGGCCGACCGGATCCTGGGCCGGCTGGTGAAGGTGACCCCGTCGAGCAAGGTGGTCGGCGATCTGGCGCTGGCCCTGCTGGGCGCCGGCGTCAGCGCCGACGAGTTCGCCGCCGACCCGGCCCGCTACGACATCCCGGAGTCGGTGATCGGCTTCCTGCGCGGTGAACTGGGCGACCCGCCGGGCGGCTGGCCCGAGCCGTTGCGCACCAAGGCGCTGGCCGGGCGGCCGCCGGCCAAACCCACCGAGGACCTGTCGGCCGAGGACGAGGCCACCCTGCACGTCGCCGGACCCAAGCGACAGGCCACCCTGAACCGTCTGCTGTTCCCCGGTCCCACAAGGGAATTGGAGGCCCACCGCGACGAGTACGGTGACACCTCGCGGCTGACTGCCAACCAGTTCTTCTACGGATTGCGCTCCGGGGACGAGCACCGGGTGCAGCTCGAGCGGGGCGTGGAACTGCTCATCGGGCTCGAAGCGATCTCCGAGGCCGACGAGCGCGGCATGCGCACCGTGATGTGCATCATCAACGGCCAGCTGCGCCCGGTGGTGGTGCGCGACCGCAGCATCGCCGACACCGTGCCGACCGCCGAGAAGGCCGACCGCACCAACCACGACCACGTCGCCGCGCCGTTCGCCGGTGTCGTCACCGTCGGCGTGGCCGTCGGCGACGAGGTCACCGCCGGGCAGACCATCGCCACCATCGAGGCGATGAAGATGGAGGCGGCGATCACCGCGCCCAAGGCCGGCACCGTCAACCGGGTGGCCGTCGGCAGCACCGCCCAGGTCGAGGGCGGTGACCTGCTGGTGGTGATCGGGGGGTCAGGTCCGGCGGGCAGGAGCGAAGCGACCGGGGGGTCAGCCTGACCCGCATCGTCGCCGGCGCGGCGGGTGGCCGTCGCCTCGAGGTGCCGGCGCGCGGGACGCGGCCGACCACCGACCGGGTGCGCGAGGCGCTGTTCAACGTGCTGGCCGCTCGCCGCGACTTCGACGGGCTGCGGGTGCTCGACCTCTACGCCGGGTCCGGGGCGCTGGGTCTGGAGGCGCTGTCGCGGGGTGCCGCCTCGGCGGTGTTCGTCGAAAGCGATTCGCGCGCATCGGCGGTCATCGAACGCAACATCACCGCGCTCGGGCTGGCGGGTGCGAAGGTGCGGCGCGGTGCGGTGGCCACGGTGCTGGCCGCCGGCACCGACACGCCAGTGGACCTGGTCCTGGCCGACCCGCCCTATGACGTGCCTGCCGCCGAGGTCGAGGCCGTGCTGGCCAGCCTGGACCGCAACGGCTGGGTCGCCTCGGGCAGCGTGGTGGTGGTCGAGCGGTCGGTGTCCTCACCCGAGGTGACCTGGCCCGCGGGCTGGACGGCGTGGCCGGTGCGCCGCTACGGCGACACCCGGGTCGAGCCCGCCGAAGTGGCCTGATGGCCTGCTAGCGTCTGCGCTTATGAGTGGCGCGGTCTGCCCGGGGTCGTTCGATCCGGTGACGCTGGGGCACATCGACATCTTCGAGCGCGCCGCCGCACAGTTCGACGAGGTGATCGTCGCCGTCCTGGTCAACCCCAACAAGTCCGGGATGTTCGACATCGACGAGCGGATCGCGATGATCTCCGAAGCCACCGCGCACCTGCCGAACCTGCACGCGGAGTCCGGTCAGGGACTGGTGGTCGACTTCGTTCGCGACCGCGGCATGACCGCGATCGTCAAAGGTCTGCGCACCGGAACCGATTTCGAGTACGAGCTGCAGATGGCGCAGATGAACAAGCACATCGCCGGCGTCGACACGTTCTTCGTCGCCACCACCCCGGAGTATTCGTTCGTGTCGTCCTCGCTGGCCAAAGAGGTCGCCACCTTCGGCGGTGACGTCTCGAAGCTGTTGCCCGACGCGGTCAACCGCCGGCTGCAGGCCAAGCTCGCCCAGCGCCGCGGCTGACCCACTGGCGCTGCCTCGCGAGTGTGCGGTTTCGTCCGCGACACGCCGCTGCGGCCGGATCGGATTGCACACTCGAGGTCGGGCCCGTCACGGCGCCGTCAGGGCGACATAATGAGGCTGGAGTGCGGTGCGGACCGCCCTCTGACCAGTGGCCCTGCGGAATTGCCTTGCCGACACACCGACCAGGCACCGCAGTCACAGGCGTAACACCAGGCACACTGGTCACTACCAACTTAGCCAGGAGGGTGTCGCCGTGTACCGAGTTTTTGAAGCGCTCGATGAACTGAGTGCGATCGTCGAAGAGGCCCGCGGCGTGCCGATGACAGCCGGATGCGTGGTTCCGCGCGGCGACGTGCTGGAACTGGTCGACGACATCAAGGACGCCATCCCTGGCGAACTCGACGACGCCCAGGACGTGCTGGACGCCCGCGACAACCTGCTGCGCGAGGCCAAGGAGCACGCCGACTCCATGGTGTCCAACGCGACGGCGGAGGCCGATTCGCTGCTCAGCCACTCCCGCGCCGAGGCCGACCGGCTGCTGGCCGACGCCAAGTCGCAGGCCGACCGGATGGTCGCCGAGGCCCGTCAGCACAGCGAGCGGATGGTCCACGAGGCTCGCGAGGAGGCGTCTCGACTGGCCGCGACGTCCAAGCGCGAGTACGAGGCCGCCACCAGCCGGGCCAAGGCCGAGGCCGACCGCCTGGTCGAGAGCGGCAACATGTCCTACGAGAAGGCCGTCCAGGAAGGCATCAAGGAGCAGCAGCGGCTGGTCTCGCAGACCGAGGTCGTCCAGGCCGCCAACGCCGAGTCCACCCGGCTCATCGACACCGCCCACGCCGAGGCCGACCGGCTGCGCGGCGAGTGCGACATCTACGTCGACAACAAGCTCGCCCAGTTCGAGGACTACCTCAACGGCACGCTGCGCTCGGTGAGCCGCGGCCGTCATCAGTTGCGCACCGCCGCCGGGACCCACGACTACGCGCAGCACTGAGCCGCGAGCCCACCCGTTCCCGACCGAATCGGGTCGGGCCGGGTCCTAAGATCAGGGTTATGGCGAGGGCACACCGTGCGGCAAGGCACCACCGACCGCGGTCGCCGCTTGCCCTCGACGTCTCGCGGTTGGGCCGCCGGCCCGGCTCGATGATCGAGATCCACGAGACCGTGCCCAGTCCGTCGCGGATCGGGCTGGACTTCATCGCCATCGAACGCGGTGCCGACCTGACGCTCGATCTTCGCCTCGAGTCGGTGTCCGAGGGCGTGCTGGTCACCGGGACCGTGTACGGCCCGACTCGCGGTGAGTGCACCCGCTGTCTGGGCCCGATCAGCGGTGAGGTCGAGATCGACTTGACCGAGTTGTTCGCCTACCCCGACAGCGCGACCGAGTCCACCACCGAGGAGGACGAGGTGGGCCACGTCGTCGACGACACCGTCGACATCGAGCAGGCCGTCGTCGACGCCGTCGGCCTGGCCCTGCCGTTCGCGCCGCAGTGCTCCGAGGACTGCCCGGGCCTGTGCCCCGACTGCGGTGTCGCCCTGGCCACCGCCGAGCCCGGCCACCATCACGACAAGATCGATCCGCGTTGGGCCAAGCTGACCGGCATGCTCGGCGACTCGATCGGGGGAGACGACCCCGAGCAGGGTGGCGGCCGCTTGTGACCCCGCCGCGCCAGAACCTGTTGGACGCCCTGGGCGTCGAGTTACCCGAGGACCTGCTGACACTGGCGCTCACCCACCGCAGCTATGCCTACGAGCACGGCGGGCTGCCCACCAACGAGCGGCTGGAGTTCCTCGGCGACGCGGTGCTCGGTCTGACGATCACCGACGAGCTGTTCCATCGCCACCCCGACCGTTCCGAAGGTGACCTGGCCAAGCTACGGGCGAGCGTGGTCAACACCCATGCCCTGGCCGACGTCGGGCGCCAGCTGACCGACGAGGGTCTCGGCGCTCACCTGCTGCTGGGCCGCGGCGAGGTGAACACCGGCGGGGCCGACAAGTCCAGCATCCTGGCCGACGGCATGGAGTCGCTGCTCGGCGCGGTCTACCTGCACTACGGGATCGGGGTCGCCCGCGACGTGATCCTGCGGTTGTTCGGCGACCTCCTCGACACCGCGCCGACGTTGGGGGCCGGCCTGGACTGGAAGACCAGCCTCCAAGAGCTCACGGCCGCACGCAATCTCGGCTCGCCGACCTACCTCGTCACCTCGACCGGTCCGGACCACGACAAGGAGTTCACCGCCGTGGTGATCGTCATGGAGACCGAATACGGCACCGGCATGGGCCGTTCGAAGAAAGAGGCCGAGCAGAAGGCCGCGGCAGCGGCCTGGAACGCACTGGAATCCGCTTGAGCCGCAGTCCCGTTCGCTGTCCACATGCCTGAGCTCCCCGAAGTCGAGGTGGTCCGCCGCGGCCTGCAGGCCCACGTGGCCGGCAAGTCCATCAGCGCGGTCCGGGTGAACCATCCGCGCGCCGTCCGCCGGCACGAGGCCGGCGCAGGCGACCTGACCGCGCGGCTGCTGGGCGCGCGGATCACCGGCACCGGGCGGCGCGGAAAGTACCTGTGGCTCAATCTGGATGACGATGAGACCGCGTTGGTGGTGCACCTGGGGATGAGCGGGCAGATGCTGCTCGGGCCCGTCCCGAACACCGACCACCTGCGCATCGCGACGCTGCTCGACGACGGCACCGCGCTCAGTTTCGTCGACCAGCGCACCTTCGGCGGTTGGCAGCTGGCCGATCTGGTCACCGTCGACGGCAGCCTGGTGCCTGCCCCCGTCGCGCACATCGCCCGCGACCCGCTGGACCCGATGTTCGACCGCGACGCCGTGGTTACGGTGTTGCGCCGCAAGCACTCCGAGATCAAGCGGCAGCTGCTCGACCAGACCGTGGTGTCCGGAATCGGCAACATCTACGCCGACGAGGCGTTGTGGCGGGCCAAGATCAACGGCGCCCGGCTGGCCGAGAAGCTGACCCGCCGTCAGCTCGGCGAGCTGCTCGACGCGGCCACCGAGGTGATGCGCGAGGCGCTGGGACAGGGCGGCACCTCGTTCGACTCGCTGTACGTCAACGTCAACGGCCAGTCCGGCTACTTCGACCGGTCGCTGAACGTCTACGGCCGAGAGGACCGCAACTGCCGGCGCTGCGGCGCGGTGATCCGCCGGGAGAAGTTCATGAACCGCTCGTCGTTCTACTGCCCGACGTGCCAGCCCCGGCCCCGGCGTTGATCTCCGTCGAGATCGACGTTTTGGCGTGATTTACTCGCACTTTCTCGCCGAAACGTCGGTTTGGGCGCAAAGGGAGGAAGCATGACTGAACTGTGGGTGGAGCGCACCGGCGTCCGCCGCTACACGGGTCGCAGCAGCCGCGGCGCTGAGGTCCTCATCGGCTCGGAGACCGACGACGGCGTGTTCACCCCCGGTGAGCTGCTCAAGATCGCGCTCGCCGGCTGCAGCGGCCTGAGCAGCGACGAGCCGCTGCGCCGCCGTCTCGGCGACGACTACCGGGCGGTGATCCGGGTCGCCGGCCCCGCCGACCGGGAGCAGGAGCGCTACCCGCTGCTCGAGGAGAACCTCGAGATCGACCTTTCCGGGCTGTCCGAGGCCGAGATCGAACGACTGGTGCTTGTCGTCAACCGGGCCATCGACCAGGTCTGCACCGTGGGACGCACGCTGAAGGCGGGTGCCGCGGTGACCTTCGACGTCACCAACACGGCCTCATGAGCGAAGACGTCCGCCTGACCGCCTGGGTGCACGGCCACGTCCAGGGCGTGGGTTTCCGCTGGTGGACGCGGTCGCGGGCGCTCGAACTGGGGCTGGCCGGCTATGCCAGCAATCAGCCCGACGGCCGGGTGCTGGTGGTCGCGCAGGGTCCGCGGGCCGATTGTGAGCGGCTTCTGGAGCTGTTGCAGGGCGGGTCGACGCCCGGTTCGGTGGAGAAAGTGGTTGCCGAGTTCACCGATTCCGGCGAGCCGATGACCGGGTTCCGCGAGCGCTGATCCGCGCGCCGGTACGCTCACTCGACGTGTACCTCAAGAGTCTGACGCTGAAGGGCTTCAAGTCCTTCGCGTCGCCGACGACTCTGCGCTTCGAACCGGGCATCACCTGCGTGGTCGGCCCCAACGGGTCGGGGAAGTCCAACGTCGTCGATGCGCTGGCCTGGGTGATGGGCGAGCAGGGGGCCAAGACACTGCGCGGCGGCAAGATGGAGGACGTCATCTTCGCCGGCACCTCCTCGCGGGCTCCGCTCGGGCGCGCCGAGGTGACACTGACCATCGACAACTCCGACAACGCGCTGCCCATCGAGTACTCCGAGGTCTCGATCACCCGCCGGATGTTCCGCGACGGCGCCGGCGAGTACGAGATCAACGGCAGCAGCTGCCGGCTGATGGACGTCCAGGAGCTGCTGAGCGACTCCGGCATCGGCCGCGAGATGCACGTCATCGTCGGCCAGGGCCGCCTGTCGCAGATCCTCGAGTCGCGCCCGGAGGACCGCCGCGCCTTCATCGAGGAAGCCGCCGGCGTGCTCAAGCACCGCAAACGCAAGGAAAAGGCGGTCCGCAAGCTCGAGTCGATGTCGGCCAACCTGGCCCGGCTCACCGACCTGACCACCGAGCTGCGCCGCCAGCTCAAGCCGCTGGGCCGCCAGGCCGAGATGGCCCGCCGGGCGCAGACCATCCAGGCCGACCTGCGCGACGCGCGGCTGCGGCTGGCCGCCGACGATCTGGTGGTGCGCCGGGCCGAGTTCGAAGGGGCCGACAACACCGAGACCACGCTGCGCAGGGAGCACGACGAGGCCGCTGCACGGCTGGCAGTGGCCACCGAGGCGCTGGCCGACCCACGAGGCCGCTGTGGCCACGCTGTCCGAGCGCACCGACGCCGCTCAGCAGACCTGGTTCCGGCTCTCGGCGCTGGCCGAACGCGTCAGCGCGACGGTGCGCATCGCCAGCGAGCGCGCGCAGTACCTGGACACCGAGCCCACCGCGAGCACCGGCCCGGACCCCGACGCGCTGGAGGCCGAGGCCGAAGAGGTCGCCGCTCGCGAACAGCAGCTGCTCGCCGAGCTCGCCCAAGCGAGCTCGCGGCTGGAAGCGGCCCGCGCCGAGCTGGCCGACAAGGAACGCGCGGCGGCCGAGGCCGAGCGCGCCCACATGGCCGCCGTGCGTGCCGAGGCCGACCGGCGGGAAGGGCTGGCGCGCCTGGCCGGTCAGGTCGAGACCATGCGGGCCCGGGTCGAGTCGATCGACGACGGGGTGGCGCGGCTGACCAACGCCATCGAGGACGCCGCCGCCCGCGCACAGCAGGCCAAGGCCGAGTTCGAGACCGTGCAGAGCCGGGTCGGCGAGCTCGACCAGGGCGAGCTCGGCCTCGACGAGCAGCACGACCGCTCGGTCGCCGCGCTGCGCTCGGCCGACGAGCGGGTGGCCGAGCTGCAGACCGCCGAGCGGGCCGCCGAGCGGCAGGTCGCGTCGCTGCGGGCCCGTATCGACGCGCTCTCCGTCGGCCTGGAACGCAAGGACGGCGCGGCCTGGCTGGTCCAGAACCGAAGCGGCGCAGGGCTTTTCGGCACCATCGCCAAACTGGTCAAGGTGCACTCCGGCTACGAGGTGGCGCTGGCCGCGGTGCTGGGCGCGGCCGCCGACGCCGTGGCCGCCGACGACTTCACCGCCGCCCGCTCGGCGGTACGGGCTCTCAAGGAAGCCGACGGCGGCCGGGCCGCGATCGTGCTGGGGGACTGGCCCGCCGGGTCGCGCCCGCAGACCGGGCCGCTGCCCGAGGGCGCCCGCTGGGCCCTCGACCTGATCGACGCGCCGGCGCGACTGCAGGGCGCGATGACCGCGATGCTCGCCGACGTCGCCGTCGTCGAGGATCTGGCCGCCGCCCTGGACGTGGTCGCGGCGCGGCCCACCCTGCGCGCGGTCACCCTCGACGGCGACCTCGTCGGCCCCGGCTGGGTCAGCGGCGGCTCCGACCGCAAGCCGAGCACCCTGGAGATCGCCTCCGAAATCGACAAGGCCAGAAGCGAACTCGTCACCGCCGAGACCCAGGTCGAGGAGCTGACGGCCGCGCTGGCCGGCGCGCTCGGCGAGCAGGCCAACCGGCAGGACGCCGCCGAGGAGGCCCTGGCCGCCCTCAACGAATCCGACGCCGCGATCTCGGCCATCTACGAGCAGCTGGGCCGGCTGGGCCAGGAGGCCCGCGCCGCCGAGGGGGACTACCGCCGCCAGCTCGCCCAGCGCAACGAGCTCGAGGCCAGCCGGACCCAGACCGTCGAGGAGCTGACCGCACTCGAAGCCCGGCTGAACGCCGCCCAGGAGGGCCAGACCGTCGTCGACGACGCACCCGTCGACCGCCAGCAGATGCAGTCCGCCGCCGAGGCCGCCCGCAGCGTCGAGGTGGAGGCCCGCCTGACGGTGCGCACCGCCGAGGAACGTGCGAATGCCGTTCGGGGACGGGCGGATTCGCTGCGCCGCGCTGCCGCAGCCGAACGCGAGGCCCGGTTGCGCGCGCAGCGCGCCCGCGCCGCCCGCGCGCACGCCGCGACGGTGGCGGCCGCGGTCTCGGAGTCCGGGCGCCGGCTCGCCGAGCGGCTGAGCGGAGTGGTCGCCGCCGCCTCGCGGCGTCGCGACGCGCTGGCCGCCGAGCGCCAGCAGCGGGCCACCGCGATGGCCGCGGCGCGCGAGGAGGTCGCCGCACTGAACACCCGCATCACCGCGCTCACCGACTCCCTGCACCGCGACGAGGTGGCCAAGGCGCAGGCCGCGCTGCGCATCGAGCAGCTCGAGCAGATGGCGCTCGAGCAGTTCGGCATGGCCGCCGACGACCTGGTCGCCGAGTACGGGCCCGATGTCGCGTTGCCGCCGTCGGAGCTGGAGATGGCCGAGTACGAGCAGGCCAAGGAGCGCGGCGAGCAGGTCACCGCGCCGGCGCCGATGCCGTTCGACCGCCCGACCCAGGAGCGCCGGGCCAAGCGTGCCGAACGCGAACTGGCCGAGCTGGGCCGGGTCAACCCGCTGGCGCTCGAGGAGTTCGCCGCGCTGGAGGAGCGCTACAACTTCCTGGCCACCCAGCTCGAGGACGTCAAGGCCGCCCGCAAGGACCTGCTGGACGTGATCGCCGACGTCGACAACCGCATCCTGCAGGTGTTCTCCGAGGCCTACGCCGACGTCGAGCGCGAGTTCGAGCAGGTGTTCGCCACGCTGTTCCCCGGTGGCGAGGGACGGCTGCTGCTCACCGACCCCAACGACATGCTGACCACCGGCGTCGAGGTCGAGGCCCGCCCGCCGGGCAAGAAGGTCAAGCGGCTCTCGCTGCTCTCCGGTGGCGAGAAGTCGCTGACCGCGGTGGCGATGCTGGTCGCCATCTTCCGGGCCCGCCCGTCGCCGTTCTACGTGATGGACGAGGTCGAGGCCGCGCTCGACGACGTGAACCTGCGCCGGCTGATCGGGCTGTTCGAGCAGCTGCGGACCCAGTCCCAGCTGATCGTGATCACCCACCAGAAGCCGACCATGGAGATCGCCGACGCGCTCTACGGCGTCAGCATGCAGGGCGACGGCATCTCCGCGGTGATCTCGCAGCGGATGCGGGGCCAGGAACTGGTGCGGCGGCTACTGCCGCCAGGCGCTGAGCGTCGAGGCTGCGCAGCCCGGCGAGGTCGGCCACCCCGCAGCCGTGCAGGCACACCCGCAGCTCCTCGACGAAGCCCTCCAGCGCGTCGAGTGCGGCGGCCGGGCGACTCGATCGCCGGTGCCAGCAGCGGACGGGCCAGCGCCACCACGTCGGCGCCCATCGCGAGCGCCTTGGCGGCGTCCATCCCGGTGCGGATTCCGCCCGAGGCCACCAGCGGCATGCCCGGCAGCGTCGCACGCACCTCCTGCAAGCGCCTGCGCGGTCGGCACGCCCCACTCGGCGATCGCCGGGTAGCGCACCTCCCCGTAGCGCACCAGCTGCTCCACCCGCGCCCACGAGGTGCCGCCGGCCCCGGCGACGTCGACCGCCGCGATCGGCAGCCCGCGCAGCTTCTCGGCGGCGTCGGCGCCGATGCCGTGGCCGACCTCCTTGACCAGCACCGGGCACGGCAGTTCCTCGGCGACTCGGCGCAGCCGTTCCAGCGAGCCGGAGAAGTCGGTGTCGCCGTTGTCCTGCATGGCCTCCTGCAGGGGGTTGGTGTGCACGGCCAGCGCATCGGCGCCGACGCGCTCGAGTGCGGCGGCCAGCTTGGGGATCGCGGCGTCGGACAGCTGAGCCAGCCCGATGTTGCCGATCAACAGCACGTCGGGCGCCAGCTCGCGGACCTCGAAGCTGCGGGCGGCCACGTCGTTGTCGAGCATGATGCGCTGCGAACCGAGCATCATGCCGATGCCCAGCTTCTGGGCCGCCTCGGCCAGGTTGCGGTTGATCGTGCGGGACAGCTCCGCGCCGCCGGTCATCGCCCCGACCAGGACCGGGGCCCGCAACTCGGCGCCCAGGAACCGGGTGCTCAGGTCGATGGTGCTCAGGCTGGTCTGGGTCAGCGCGTTGTAGGGCAGCCGGTAGCGCTCGAACCCGGTGGTGACGCCGACGTACTCGACCGCGCCGGTCAGGCAGGCGTCGATATGGCGCAGTTTGCGGCTCGCCAGTCCGGCCGGTTCCATCGTCACCGCGTACCCCGTTGGTCAGGCGCGACGCAGCCCGACGCCGCGCCCTGAAAGAATGGCACGGTGTCACAGGGTCTCTGGATCGCTATCGCGGTCATCGCCGTCCTGGTCGTCGCTGCGCTCGTCATCGGTCTGGTGCGGTACCGGCGGCGCCAGATCAGCTTGCGCCGCAGCTCAGAGGGTGCCACACCAATCGACAGGTCGGGCGGCTACACCGCCTCGTCGGGCATAACGTTCACACAATCGTCAGCAACTGCCACGCTGGATTCGGGGACCGACACCGGCGTGGGCCGGCCGGGGGTCGGCGACGACGCGGCGATTCCGCGCGACTCGATCAAGCGGCCGATCTCCGAGGTGCGGCTGCCCGAACCGCCGGTGGCCGAGGAGCCCCCCGCTCCCGAAGCCCCGCCCGCCGCGCCAGAAGCGCCTGCGGCACCCGATCTCAGCGCCATTGCCCCCACCGAAGGCCGCCTGGAGCGGCTGCGCGG
The DNA here is from genome assembly GCA_963786695.1 of uncultured Actinomycetota bacterium. Taxonomy (GTDB): domain Bacteria; phylum Actinomycetota; class Actinomycetes; order Mycobacteriales; family Mycobacteriaceae; genus Mycobacterium. Next base: position 21,225 of record CAWBAL010000024.1, on the reverse strand, counting down.
CCGGCTGGCCAAGTCCCAGAACGCGCTCGGCCGCAGCATGCTCGGCCTGCTCGGCGGCGGCGATCTCGACGAGGCCTCCTGGGAGGAGGTCGAGGACACCCTGCTGATCGCCGACCTCGGCCCGGTGGTGACCACCTCGGTGGTCGAGCAGCTGCGGACCAAGCTGGCCAGCAGCAACGTCCGCAGTGAGGCCGACGCCCGCGCGGTTCTGCGGGAGGTGCTCATCGGCGAGCTCGACCCCGGCCTGGACCGCTCGATCAAGGCGCTGCCACACGCCAACAAGCCCTCGGTGCTGCTGGTCGTCGGAGTCAACGGCACCGGCAAGACCACCACGGTGGGCAAGCTGGCCCGGGTTCTGGTGGCCGACGGCCGCCGGGTCGTGCTGGGCGCCGCCGACACCTTCCGCGCGGCCGCGGCCGACCAGTTGCAGAGCTGGGCGTCACGGGTGGGCGCGGAGGTGGTCCGCGGTGCCGAAGGCGCCGACCCCGCCTCGGTGGCCTTCGACGCCGTGGACAAGGGCATCGCCGCGGGCGCCGACGTCGTCGTCATCGACACCGCCGGCCGGCTGCACACCAAGACCGGCCTGATGGACGAACTCGGCAAGGTCAAGCGGGTGGTGAGCAAGCGCGCCGCCGTCGACGAGGTGCTGCTCGTCCTGGACGCCACCATCGGCCAGAACGGCCTGGCGCAGGCGAGGGTGTTCGCCGACGTCGTCGACATCACCGGGGTGGTGCTGACCAAGCTCGACGGCACCGCCAAGGGCGGCATCGTGTTCCGCGTCCAGCAGGAACTCGGCGTCCCGGTCAAGCTCGTCGGACTCGGCGAAGGCCCCGACGATCTCGCGCCGTTCGAGCCCGGCGCCTTCGTCGATGCGCTCCTCGGATAGCCGCAAATCCATTACGCACGGCGCGAATTGCGGGATGTAACACCTGCGAAACGAAGACGGCCGATCCGTTCACACGCGCGAAACACCCAGGCGTCCTAGCGGAAACAACCACTCAGCATTGTCTTGGCCTAGGTCAACGGTGCTTAACCGTGGCATGGGCGAAGGAGGAAATCGCGAGTGGACCAATTCCCGATAATGGGTCAGCCGGACACGGGTGACACAGCATGGATGCTGGCCAGTGCCGCACTTGTGCTACTGATGACGCCAGGCCTGGCGTTCTTCTATGGCGGCATGGTTCGCGCCAGAGGCGTGCTCAACATGATCATGATGAGCATCAGCTCCATGGGCGTCGTCACGGTGCTGTGGGTGCTGTACGGCTACTCGATGGCCTTCGGCAACGACAAGTTCAACCTGGTCGGTGACCCCGCCCAGTACTTCGGACTGAAGGGTCTCATCGGCGGGAACGCCGTCGCCGCCGTGGCCGCCGACCCGGCCGCGGGAATTGAAGCCGCACCGCGGTGGACATCGCGCTGTTCGGCACGATTCCGCAGACGGTGTTCGTGGCCTTCCAGCTGATGTTCGCCATCATCACCGTCGCGCTGATCTCCGGTGCGGTGGCCGACCGGCTGAAGTTCGGCGGCTGGCTCGTGTTCGCGGGCCTGTGGGCGACGTTCGTCTACTTCCCGGTCGCGCACTGGGTGTTCGCCTTCGACGGCTACACCGGTGAAACCGGCGGCTGGATTGCCAACAAGCTCAAGGCAATCGACTTCGCGGGTGGTACCGCGGTGCACATCAACGCCGGCACGGCCGGCCTGGTGCTGGCGCTCATCCTGGGCAAGCGCCTGGGCTGGCCGACCTCGCCGATGCGTCCGCACAACCTGCCGTTCGTGATGCTCGGTGCCGGTCTGCTGTGGTTCGGGTGGTACGGCTTCAACGCCGGCTCGGCGACTCAGCTCGGGCGGCATCGCGGGCAGCACCTTCGTCACCACCACGGTCGCCACCGCGGCAGCGATGCTGGGCTGGCTGCTCACCGAGCGGTTCCGGGACGGTCACGCCACCACACTCGGCGCGGCATCGGGCATCGTGGCCGGCCTGGTCGCGATCACCCCGTCCTGCTCGTCGGTGAACGTCGTGGGCGCGTTGGTCATTGGCGTCGGCGCCGGTGTCTTGTGCGCACTCGCCGTCGGGCTGAAGTTCAAGTTCGGCTTCGACGACTCGCTCGACGTGGTCGGCGTTCACCTGGTCGGTGGATTGTTCGGCACGTTGATGGTCGGCCTGGTTGCCACCAAGGAGGCTCCGGCGGCGGTCGCCGGTCTGTTCTACGGCGGCGGCTTCGACCAATTGACGAAGCAGGCGATCGGTGCCTTCGCGGTTCTGGGGTACTCGGCAATCGCGACGGCTATCTTGGCCTTGATCGTGAAATACACCATCGGACTGCGGCTTGACCGTGAGGACGAGGCGGGCGGCATCGACGAAGCCGAACACGCGGAAACCGCGTACGACTTCGCGGTGGCCGGCAGCGGCTCGGTTCTCGGTCGTCACGGCGCGGAGGAATGAGGGAAATGAAGCTGATCACTGCGATCGTCAAGCCGTTCACGCTGGAAGACGTCAAGACCGGCCTGGAGCAGGCGGGTATTCTCGGAATGACCGTCAGCGAGGTCCAGGGGTATGGACGGCAGAAGGGTCACACCGAGGTCTACCGCGGTGCTGAGTACTCCGTCGACTTCGTGCCCAAGGTCCGCGTGGAGGTCCTGGTCGATGACTCCGCCGTCGACAAGGTGGTGGACGTCATCGTGCAGGCCGCACGGACCGGCAAGATCGGTGACGGCAAGGTGTGGGTCAGCCCGGTGGAAACCGTTGTTCGGGTTCGCACGGGCGAACGAGGATCGGACGCCCTCTGACGCGCACGATGTGAGTCTTCTTGCGGCCACACCGGACAAGCGTTAGTCGGCGACGGCCGCGGGAGGACTGAGATGACAAAGCACACAAGAGATTCCGCCGCCGGTGCCTCCCGATGGGAGGCCCCGGCGGCGGGCTCGTCCAAGCCCGCCAAGGATCTGGCCGCGGCATGTAAGCAACTGCTGGACGGCGGTCAGCGCCAACTGGATTCGGTGGAGTTGCGCGACGCGCTGCTGGATCTGCACGAGTTCTGGCTGACCACCAAGGCCACCGAGATCGGGATCACGCCCACCAGCGGGTTCGCCCTGGTGGCCACCGGCGGGCTCGGCCGCCGCGAGTTCGTGCCGTACTCCGATCTGGATCTGATGCTGCTGCACGACAACATGCCTGCCGATGTGGTGACGCAGGTCGCCGAGCTGCTCTGGTACCCGCTGTGGGACGCCAACATTCGGCTCGACCACAGCGTGCGAACCGTTCCCGAGGCGCTGCAGGTCGCCGGCGAGGACATCTCGGCGGGCCTGGCGATGCTGGAGGTCCGGCACATCGCCGGCGACTCCGAGCTGTCGTCACTGCTGGTCGGCGGTGCCCGCAGACAGTGGCGCACCGGAATCGCTTCGCGCTTCGACGAACTCGTCGAACACACCCAGGCGCGCTGGCAGCGCAGCGGGCAGATCGCACACCGGGCCGAGCCCGACCTCAAGTGCGGCCGCGGCGGACTGCGCGACGTCCAACTGCTCAATGCCCTGGCCATCGCGCAGCTTGCCGACGTCTACCCGAGTCACTCGCTGGCCTCGCCGACCGGCTCACTCGGCGAGGCGCATCTGGCGCTGCTCAACGTGCGCACCGAACTGCACCGGGTGTCCAAGCGCGGCCGCGATCACGCTGCTGGCGCAGTTCGCCGACGAGATCGGCGCCGCGCTGCACATCGGTGACCGCTTCGATCTGGCCCGGGTGCTCTCCGACGCCGCCCGCACCATCAGCTACTACGTCGACGCCGGGATCCGGACAGCGGGCAACGCGCTACCGCGGCGCGGACTTTCGGCCCTGCGCCGCCCGGTTCGCCGGCCGCTCGACGAGGGTGTCATCGAGTACGCCGGCGAGGTGATCCTGGCCCGCGATGCCCGCCCCGAGCGCGATCCCGGACTGATCCTGCGGGTGGCCGCCGCCTCGGCGACCACCGGCCTGCCGATCTCGGGGTCGACGCTGAGCAGGCTGGTCGACTCGGCGCCGGAGCTGCGCACCCCGTGGCCCCGCGACGCGCTCAAGGACCTGCTGGTGTTGCTGGCCGCAGGGCCCACCACGGTGGCCACCGTCGAGGCCCTGGACCGCACCGGCCTGTGGGGACGGCTGTTCCCGGAGTGGGGCGCGGTGCGCGACCTGCCGCCCCGCGACGTCATCCACATCTGGACCGTCGACCGCCACCTCGTCGAGACCGTCTCCCGGGCAAGCGCTTTCACCACCCGAGTCTCACGCCCCGACCTGTTGGTGCTCGGTGCGCTGCTCCACGACATCGGCAAGGGGCGCGGGGGAGATCACAGCGTCATCGGTGCCGAGCTGGCCGTGCAGGTCTGCACGCGGCTGGGCCTGTGGCCGTCCGACATCGACCTGCTCTCGGCGATGGTGCGCTACCACCTGCTGCTGCCCGACACCGCCACCCGCCGCGACCTGCAGGACCCGCAGACCATCGCCGACGTGATCACCGCACTCAACGGCGACCCGGTGCTGCTGGAACTGCTCGACGCACTGGCTGAGGCCGATTCACTGGCCACCGGGCCGGGGGTGTGGGGCGACTGGAAGGCCTCGCTGATCGGCGACCTGGTGCGACGCTGCCGCATGGTGATGGCCGGCGAGTCACTGCCACAAGCGGATCCCATTGATCCGCATCATCTTTCGCTGGCCGCCGACCGCGGAGTGCATGTCGAGATGACGCCGGGGGAGAGTGCGCACACCTACAACGTCACCATGATCGCCCCGGACAAGCGGGGGCTGTTGTCCAAGGCCGCCGGTGTGCTGGCGCTGAACTCGTTGCGGGTCCATTCCGCGGCGATCAACGGTGCCAGCGGCGCGGCGATCAACACCTTCGTCGTGTCGCCGCACTTCGGCTCGCCGCCGGCCGCCGAACTTCTGCGCCAGCAGTTCATCCTGGCCCTCGACGGTGAACTCGACGTCATCGCGTCGCTGGAGAAACGTGACCGCGAGACTGCCCAGTACGGCACCGGCCGGGTCGGGGAGTCCAAGCCGGCCGTACCCGTCAACTCCGCGCCGGCACCGCCGCGCATCCTGTGGCGCGACGGCAGCGACCCCGGCCAGCTGATGGTGGAGATCCGCACCACCGACCGCACCGGGCTGCTGGCGATGCTCACCAACGTCTTCGAACGCTCTGCCGTCGACATCGCCTGGGCCAAGATCACCACGTTGGGTTCCTCGGTCGTCGACGTGTTCGGCCTGACGGTGCCCGCGTCGAGCTCCGTCGACGAGGTCCGCACGTCGCTGGAGCGTGAGCTCTACGCGGTGTTGCCTGCGCCGGCCCCGGCCAAGGCGGTCGAAGAGGCCAGCTAGCGCGGCCCGCAGTCGGCGAGGGCGGGTGGCGGGCGGCCACCATACTGGTCGACGAGGTCCGCGCGTCGCTGGACCGTGAGCTCTACGCGGTGTTGCCTGCGCCGGCTCCGGCCAAGCCTGCCGAACAGGCCAGTTAGGACGACTGGATACCCTGCGGGATCAAACCGAGCGTGCCGTTACCTGACCGTTTGCCAAGGTAGTACACGACGTCGTAGGTGTAGAACAGCGAGATTCCGGTGTTCAGGTAGTACAGCTCGGCCGGATCGGTCGGACCGGCAGAGGGGGCCGCGTTCTGTACCTTCACTAGGCCCGCATCCGTATCGTCGGTCGTGACGAACTGGAAGTAGCGAACCGGGGTCTGGCCGGTTGTGGTGCCGGTGAGGAAGAACAACATCTTGGTTTTCAGTTTGCCCACGGTCTGGGAGTCGTCTTTCCAGTCGATGATCGAGTTGTACTTGCCAGGATCGGGACTGAGGTCGGTGTTGTGCAGTGTGGTGCTCGCTCCCGTGTCCGGAGTGATGCCCACATTCGGATCGTCGATCAACAAGGTGCCGTTGCGGTCGATGATGTTGATCGCCGCGTCGAACAACTGCTCCCCATAGAAATGCAGGCCGCTGTTGGGGAAGGTCGAACTGCCGGCATTGTCGTCGGGCAGCATGGGAAAGTACATGCCTTCTGAGTTGTGAATGTCGTTGGAGGTCAACCCGATCTGCATCCACGCCTGGCCGGTGACGGCGTCCACGTGGACGAGGTAACCGGGTTTGACGCCCCGGGCGAAGGTCAGCTGGGCAATTACCTGGTCGATTCCGTTCGCCCCGTACGTGGGCGCCATGCCGAAATCGCCGTAGAAGGCGTTGTCGATCGGGGGTGCCGAACTGCCTGCCGGAGTCCACAGCGGTTCACCGGCTTTGTCCGTGATGAAGTTCATCTGCCCCACGGTGAGCCGGCCGCTCGTGACCAACGGAGTGGAACTGCCCACCGAGTACAGCGACACGGCGGCCGTCGCCGCGTAGCCGGAGTAGGTCAGGCCGCTGTCGAATCCGTCGTGCACCGGAGTTGTGGTCGTCGTGACGTTGCTTCCCCACCATGGCGAAGCATCGGGGTTGGCCGAGGCGTAGGCCGCGTAGAAGCCGCCTGCGCCGGTGTCGAACTCGAACAGCTGAGGTGGCGCGCCGTAGCCCAGTGAGACATAGATACCCAGTTTCTGCTTGCCGTCGGTATCTACGGTCTGGAAGTAGAGCGGCACTTCGATCGGCCTGGTGATCACGCCGACGCTGGCCGGGAACAGGGTGCGCCGGACCAGGTACAACGACCCTTCCAGCAACTTGGTGACCGGGCCGGACGGAACTTCGGCAAGCCGATTGGCGGCGCCGGACAGAAACTGTTGGACCGCATCGGAAATCGACTGCAGGGGCTGACCCGAACCCGACCGCGCCGCGCCGGTCGTCGACGCGATCGAATCCGCCAGCGTCGTCGTGCTGCTGAAACGGCCCGGCGCGCTGCTCCCGCTGCCGACGGACGGCGACACCTCCGCGCGGCCGATGGTTGCGCTGCGCGCTGCCACAGCCCTTGCTGCGGCCTGGGCGCCCCGCGACGGGGCACGAGCCGAGGCCGGGGCCGCCGTCCTGCCCGCGGCGCGCGGGCCTGCGTGCCGGTCGACCGCACCATGTGACGAATTGGTCGCGGACGAACCGCCGCCGCCGGTATCGGCTGCGGCACTGCCAGGGGCCGCCAGCAACGCCACGCCGATGCCCGCGGCGGCCGCGCCCACTTGCAGCCACCGCACCACCGGCAACGTCCGGTCACCGCGTCTCACAGCGGCCCGCGCCCGCAGTGAACAAGAACCAGCCACCCCGACCTCCCCAGACCCGACCGTGGCGCACCGTTGCGGCACACACCGAAGAAATACCACAAGCGCCCGAGGTCAGAGCGCGATTTTGCGGTTCGCGAGATCGGCACTCGTGGCGGCGCCTCGCGCCCGGGCACGACCCACACCAGCGCCAGATAGGCTTACGTCGTGTTTGAATCCCTGTCCGACCGGTTGACCGGTGCGCTCGCTGGCCTGCGTGGCAAGGGCCGGCTCACCGACGCCGACATCGACGCCACCACCCGCGAGATCCGCCTGGCTCTGCTCGAGGCCGACGTCTCGCTGCCGGTGGTCCGCGACTTCGTCAACCGCATCAAGGAGCGGGCCAAGGGCGCCGAGGTATCCGGCGCGCTCAACCCCGCCCAGCAGGTCGTCAAGATCGTCAACGACGAGCTCATCGGCATCCTCGGCGGCGAGACCCGCCAGCTGGCGTTCGCCAAGAACCCGCCGACGGTCATCATGCTCGCCGGCCTGCAGGGCGCCGGTAAGACCACCCTGGCGGGCAAGCTCGCCAAGTGGCTCAAGGGTCAGGGGCACACCCCGCTGCTGGTGGCCTGCGACCTGCAGCGGCCCGGTGCGGTCAGCCAGCTGCAGATCGTCGGCGAGCGCGCCGGTGTCAGCGTGTTCGCGCCGCATCCCGGCACCGCCGAGGGCTCCCACGACTCCCCGCCCGGTGACCCCGTCGCGGTGGCCGCCGCCGGCCTCGCCGAGGCCAAGGCCAAGCACTTCGACGTCGTCGTCGTCGACACCGCAGGCCGACTCGGCATCGACGAAGAGTTGATGGCCCAGGCCGCCGCGATCCGCGATGCGACCAACCCCGACGAGACGCTGTTCGTCCTCGACGCCATGATCGGCCAGGATGCCGTCGCCACCGCCGAGGCCTTCGGCTCCGGCGTCGGGTTCACCGGCGTGGTGCTGACCAAGCTCGACGGCGACGCCCGCGGTGGTGCGGCGCTGTCGGTGCGCGAGGTCACCGGCGTGCCGATCCTGTTCGCGTCGACGGGTGAGAAGCTCGAGGACTTCGACGTCTTCCACCCCGACCGGATGGCCAGCCGCATCCTGGGCATGGGCGACGTGCTCAGCCTCATCGAGCAGGCCGAGCAGGTCTTCGACCAGCAGAAGGCCGAGGAGGCCGCGGCCAAGATCGGCTCCGGCGAGCTGACGCTGGAGGACTTCCTCGAGCAGATGCTGATGATCCGCAAGATGGGTCCGATCGGCAACCTGCTCGGCATGCTGCCCGGCGCGGGCCAGATGAAGGACGCGCTGGCCGCCGTCGACGACAGCCAGCTCGACCGGCTGCAGGCGATCATTCGCGGCATGACCCCCGAGGAGCGGGCCGACCCGAAGATCATCAACGCCTCCCGCCGACTGCGGATCGCCAACGGCTCCGGTGTGAACGTCTCGGAGGTCAACCAGCTCGTCGACCGGTTCTTCGAGGCCCGCAAGATGATGTCGCAGATGGCCGGTGCGATGGGCATGCCGTTCGGCCGGCGCTCGTCGAAGAAGAACGCCAAGAACGCCAAGGGGAAGAAGGGCAAGAAGGGCGGTCGTGGACCGACGCCGCCGAAGGCACGCAATCCGCTGCTCGCCGGCGGCCTGCCCGGCGGGTTCCCCGACCTGTCGCAGATGCCCGAGGGCCTCAACGAACTGCCGCCCGGTCTGGCCGACTTCGACCTGTCCAAGCTGAAGTTCCCCGGCCAGAAGTAGTGCTCCACGTCCGGGGCCGCGGACTGCCCGACGGCGAGCCCGTCGAGTGGTGGATCGCCGACGGCATCCTGCACCGCGAGCCCGTCGCCGGTGCCGACACCATCTGGGACGGCGGCTGGATCATTCCCGGCCTGGTCGACGCACACTGCCACGTCGGGCTGGGGCCGCACGGCGAGATCCCGATCGACGAGGCGATCACCCAGGCCGAAACCGAACGCCGCGCCGGCGCACTGCTGCTGCGCGACTGCGGATCACCCACCGACACCCGCGGCCTCGACGACCATCACGACCTTCCCCGAATCATCCGGGCGGGCAAGCATCTGGCCCGCCCCAAGCGGTACGGGCGCGGGTTCGCCATCGAACTCGAAGACGAGTGGCAGCTGCCCGAGGCGCTGGTCGAGCAGGCCCGCCGCGGTGACGGCTGGGTGAAACTCGTCGGCGACTGGATCGACCGGTCGGTGGGCGATCTGGCACCGCTGTGGTCCGACGACGTGCTGCGCGCAGCGATCGCCGCGGTGCACGACGAAGGTGTGCGCGTCACCGCCCACGTGTTCAGCGAGGACGCGCTGCCGGGTCTGATCGCCGCGGGCATCGACTGCATCGAACACGGCACCGGGCTGACCGACGACACCATCGCGATGATGGTCGAGCACGGCACGTCCTTGGTGCCGACCCTGATCAACGTCGAGAACTTTCCCGGATTCGCCGATGCCGCAAGCAAATTCCCGACGTACGCGACGCACATGCGTGAGCTCTACGCCCGCTGTCCGCAGCGGATCGCCGCCGCCCGGGAGGCCGGGGTGCCGATCTACGCCGGCACCGACGCGGGCAGCAACATCGAGCACGGCCGCGTCGCCGACGAGGTCGATGCCCTCAAGGGCATCGGGATGACGGCGACCGACGCACTGGGTGCCGCGTGCTGGGACGCGCGACGCTGGCTGCGCAGGCCGGCTCTCGACGACGGTGTGTCCGCGGATCTGCTTTGCTTTCCAACGGATCCGCGCGACGGGGCACACATTCTGGCCAACCCCGACCGGGTGATCCTGCGAGGCCGCGTCTTCTAGGCCGCGTCGTTGTCGTCGCGGTTTTCGATGAGGCGTTCGGGGTGATGGTAGGTGTTGATGCCGCCGCCGAGGATGGGTAGTTGTGGTGGGGGGATCCATTCGGTGGTGCCGTCGGCGCGTATGTGGATGCTCCAGCCTTCGTCGAGCAGTTTGTGGTCGGGTGGGCAGGTTTGGGTGAGTTTGTCGATGTTGGTCAGTCCGCCTTTGGCCCATTCGTCGACGTGGTGGACTTCGCAGCGGTAGCCCGGGGCGTCACAGCCGGGCCGGGTACAGCCGCGGTCCTTGGCGTGCAGCACAATTCGCTGGTCGCCGGTGGCGATGCGTTTGGTGCGGCCCAGCCATAGGGCTTGGCCGGTGACCCCGTCGAACAGGGCCAGGTAGTGGTAGGCGTGGATCGACATCCGGATCACGTCCGACATCGGCAGCAACGTGCCGCCGGCGGTGACGGCGTGGCCGGTCTTGTCCTGTAATTCCTGCAGAGTGGCCGAGACGATCACGGTCACCGGTAGGCCGTTGTGCTGGCCGAGTTTCGGGTCCCCGAGTTGCCCACGCACCAGACGCCGAGAGCGCGTCGTGTTGGCGTTGGCGGCAGGCTGCGGGCGTCGCGCTCGGCGACCTCTTCGGTGGGCTCGCTGGTGACCGTCGGAGTTTGGTCGTCGGGGTTGCACATGCCGAGTTGGGCGAATTTGGCGAACCAGGCATCGAACATCGCGCGCAGCTCGGGGTCGGCGATCAGCTTGCCCACGCTCATGCCGTCGACGCGTTGTCCGCCGCACCAGGTGAAGCCGCGTTTGCGGGCCCGGTCCTCGTCGCGAAGGTGCCGTCGGGGTTCAGGGTCAGGCGCCAGCCGGTTGGCGACTTTCTCCAGCTGGTCGGGGCGCAGCTCGGCGGCGTGCTTAGCCAGGGAGGCTTCGGCCTTCTCGATCTCGGCGGGCGGCACGTGGTCGGGCAGGTCGCGGAAGAACTTCTGGATCACCTCCAGATGTTCGCCGTCGAGCAGACCGTCATGCCAAGCCTGCGACGTCTTCGGCAACAACGGCGGCACCGGCTCCCCGGTCAGGGTGGTGCGGGCTTTGAGCTGCTCGGCGTCGCGGATGCGGCGGCGGGCTTCGGCGCGGCTGATCCGCAGCACGTCGGCAAGTGAGATCGCCACCGGTGGGCAACCGGGGATGTGCTCCAACCGGGCCGAGGTGGTCGTGGGCTGATCGCGAATCTGGCGGCGCCGCGCGGTCTCCAGTCGATCGACCACTCGGTAGCGCTCGCACCGGGTCGACCGCGTCGAGGTCGGCGGTGGCGAGTTCGTCGATGGCGGCATCGAGCGCGTCCAGCGCCGCATCGATCGAACTCATGTTCGAAACATTACGCCGCCCACTGACAGGATTGGGCCCGCGACTTAGCGCTGGCTGAATCCCCAGTCCAGTAACGCACGGCCTTGGTCCCACAACTCGTCGCGCCGTACATCAGCACGGCGATCACCCACTTGCCGTCCCGCTGCGCGATCGCGACGTAGGTCTCCCGGGCGAGGTTGGTGTAACCGGTCTTGCCGCCGACGAAGCCGGGATAGCCGGACAGCAGCAGCCGGTCGTGGCTGGCGATCTGCTTGACGCCGCCCTTCCCGTCCGGGAACGCCGCGGTGGACTGGTGGAGAATCTGGCCGAACAGCGGGTAGTGCAGCGCCGCCCGGTAGATCACCGCCAGGTCGTGCGGCGTGGTCACCGACTCCCAGCCCGGCCCGTCGAGCCCCGAGGGCGAACCGGCCCGGGTGGTGCGGGCTCCCACCTGCTGGGCCTTCGCGTTCATCTTCGCCACAGCCGTCGCGGAACCGCCGACCATGTCGGCCAGCATGTTGGCGGCGTCGTTGCCGGACACCATCAGCAGCGCGTCGAGCAGTTGGCGGGTGGTGTAGACCTGGCCGGGCACCAGCCCAACGCACGTGCATTCCACGTCGGTGTTCGCCGCCGTGGCTCGGGCGGCGGCATCGAGTGGCAGCTGGTCGAGCACCACCATCGCCAGCAGCGCCTTGATCGTGCTGGCCGGTGCGTGCTGGCCGTAGGGGTCCTTGCCGCCGAGAATGCTGCCGCTGTTCAGGTCGGCGACCAGCCACGCCTGCGCCGGTCCGTCCGGCGGCACCGCGACGGCCGAGGCGGCTTCCGGCGCACCGGCGGCGCCGGGTGCACCGAACGCCTGGGCGCTGAAGACGACGAAGACGCTCATCGCAGTGGAAAGTGCCGCTCGCCGCAAGCGACGTCCGCGCGGCGAACCGACACGCATGTGGGCCAAGCGTAGGTACCGATGACCTCAGAACGGGTTCGGTGCGGTCTCGGATTTGCGGCGAACCGCGACGATAAGCGTGCAATCGGTGGCGCCGAATCAGTAGGGTCGAAGCTCGGGGTTTCAAATATCTATCCAGCGTGTCCACGTCGCTGCGAATGAGGGGAGTCAGAATGAACGTCACGAAGCTGGCCGGAGCTGTTGCCGCCTCCGCCATCGTCTTCGGCATCGGTGCCGCCACCGTGCCGTCGGCCTGGGCGACGGACAACATCAGGACCTTCGGCGAGCAGGAAACGCTGAACGGTCCCAACGGCCTGCCGTACATCGGCTACACGGTGAAGGGGCTGGCGCCGAGCAACGATCCGGTGCCCCACAACGGCACGCTGTACGCGGCCTCTCTGGTGGTCGACGGGTTCGGCACCGGCACCCCCCCGATGATCGAGCGCTTCGGCGCCCGGGCTCAATCCGGCGACTTCTACCCGGCCATCTGGGGCGCATCGAACATGGGCAAGTTGTACTTCGACGTCGTCGGTGATGTGCCCAACAGCGTCGTGTGGAACGACGGCACTCGCGACATTCTCGCCTGGGTGCCGGGTGAAACCCCGCTGACGGGCCTCCCCGTGCAGGCGGAGCCGAGGGTTCATCGCAGGTGATCGTCGCCCGGTGCGGAAGGGGCGCCGGTGGAGACGGATCCCGCCATCGTGGCCACTCCGAACGACATCGCGCCCGCGCCGTACCAGCTCAATGAGGCGGAAGTCGCCGAACCGGGCTTCAACGCGCACCCGGCGGACGCCGCTAGAGCGCAGCGACGCTCTCCGACGGGCTCTGCGCGAATCCCCAGTCGAGCAGCATCGCGGCCTGATCCCAGTACGTCGGCCCGCCCTCGTGGATCAGGCCGTACATCATGGCGATCACCAGCCGCCGGCCGCCGCGGTCGGCGGCGCCCACGAACGTCTTGCGGGCGGCGTCGGTGAAGCCGGTCTTGCCGCCGATCGCACCGGGGTAGCGCACCAGCAGCTCGTCCTGGTTCACCAGCGGCTTGTCGCCGGTGTCGGTGGGGAACATCGCCACCGGCTGCGCGGTGATCTCGGCGAACACCGGATTGGCCATCGCGGCGCGGAAGATCGCGGCCAGGTCGTGCGGGGTGGTCCAGCCCGACCCGCCCGGTCCGTCCAGGCCCGAGGGGGAGGTGGCGTGCGTGTTGGTCGCACCGATCGCGGCGGCCTTGGCGTTCATCTTGTCCACCGCGCTCTGGTAGCCGCCGAGCAGCTCGGCCAACGTGTTGGCCGCGTCGTTGCCCGACACCAGAAGGACCGCGTCGAGGAGTTGGCGCGCGGTGTAGGTGCGGCCGGGCTTGATGCCGGCGCAGTTGCACTCGACATGGGCATCGGCCTCGTTGGCCACCACGGTGGCGTCCAGGCTGACCTCGTCGAGCGCGGTCAGCGCCAGCAGCGTCTTGATCGTGCTGGCCGGCGGATGGGCGGCGTACATGTCACGGCCGGCGAGTACCTGCCCGCTGTCCATGTCGGCGACGATCCACGCCGGTGCCGGACCATCGGGTATCGGCATCGAACCCACCGGCTGGACGTTCGGATCCGCTGTGGCCGGAGCGGGGGCGCCCCCGACGGCGACGGCGATGGTCATGGCGAAAGTTGCCGCGAGAGCGGCCAGTTGCCTTCCCATGGGGCTGAGAGCCTAACCCGGTCGGCCGGGATCGCCACATGCGGTGTTGAATCGGACGAATGCTGAGCCTGGCGGAAATCTCGGACCGGCTGGAGATCCAGCAGCTGCTGGTGGACTACTCCACGGCGATCGACAGTAGGCGCTTCGACGACCTCGACCGGGTCTTCACGCCCGACGCCTACATCGACTACACCGAACTGGGCGGAATCGCGGGCACCTTCGGAGACGTCAAGGCCTGGCTGGCCGAGGTGCTGCCGAACTTCCCGGCCTACTTCCACATGCTCGGAAACTTCGACATCCGTATCGACGGGGACACCGCGAGCTCCCGCACCATCCTCTTCAACCCGATGAAGCTCAGCGACGACAACGACCAGATCATGTTCTGCGGGCTCTGGTACGACGACGAATTCATCCGCACCGCCGACGGCTGGCGGATGACCCGCCGCGTCGAGACCAAGTGCATCCAGAAGTTCGTTTGACCGACACGGCCGACTCCGAGGTCGCGGCCGTCGGGGACTTGCTCGACCGGATCGGGCTCGACGCGATCGTCGACGTCCACACCCACTTCATGCCCAAGCGGGTGATGGACAAGGTGTGGGCCTACTTCGACGGCATCGGGCCGCAGGTCGGTCGCCAGTGGCCGATCGAGTACCGGACCGACGAGGCCGAGCGGGTCCAGCGGCTGCGGCAGTTCCGCGTCACCGCCTTCACCTCGCTGGTGTATCCCCACAAGCCGGCCATGGCCGAGTGGCTCAACTCCTGGGCGACCGAGTTCGCGGCGCAGGTCCCGGAGTGTCTGCACACCGCAACGTTCTATCCCGAGCCGTCGGCCCCGGCCTATGTCCGGCAGGTGATCGACGCCGGCGCGCGGGTGTTCAAGGCCCACATCCAGGTCGGCGACTATTCCCCGACGGATCCGCTGCTTCAGCCGGTGTGGGCGCTCCTGGAAGAGACGCAGATCCCCACGGTGATCCACGCGGGGTCCGGGCCGCAGCCGGGCCGGCACACCGGTCCGGGTCCCGTGGCGGAGGTCCTGCGCCGGCATCCGGCGCTGCGGCTGATCATCGCCCACATGGGTCTTCCGGAGTATCGCGAGTTCATCGAGCTGGCACGGCGGTATCCCGGCGTCTACCTCGACACCACGATGGCGTTCACCGCGTTCATCGAGCAGACCGATCCGTTTCCGGTCGATGCCCGACCCGCCCTCGTCGAACTGGCCGACAAGGTGTTGTTCGGCAGCGACTTCCCCAACATCCCGTATCGCTACCACCACGCGCTCGAGTCGATCACCGGCCTGGGGCTGGGCGACGAGTGGTGCCGCAAGGTGCTTCACGACAACGCCAGGAGCCTGTTTCCGCCGGTCGGTGCCGTCGCCGGCGATTAACACCCGGCCAGCACGATCTGGCAGAATGTGCGGCTGTCCGCGGGCGGCTTCTCACGATGCGCCGCACGACGGTCACACACGTAAGGCAAAACCGGATCGGGCGTCCGCCCGCATCGCTGAATTGCAGCGTGGCAACGCACAGGAGTATTCGTACATGGCTGTCAAGATCAAGCTCACGCGGCTTGGCAAGATCCGCAACCCCCAGTACCGCATCGCCGTCGCCGACGCGCGCAACCGGCGCGACGGACGGTCCATCGAGGTCATCGGCCGCTACCACCCCAAGGAAGAGCCGAGCCTGATCGAGATCGATTCCGAGCGCGCGCAGTACTGGCTGTCCGTGGGCGCCCAGCCCACCGAGCCCGTCCTGGCTCTGCTGAAGATCACCGGTGACTGGCAGAAGTTCAAGGGTCTGCCCGGCGCCGAGGGCACGCTGAAGGTCAAGGAGCCCAAGCCCAGCAAGCTCGACCTGTTCAACGCCGCCCTGGCTGCCGCCGATGGCGCGCCGAGCGGCGAGGCCACCCAGCCGAAGAAGAAGAAGGCGCCGGCCAAGAAGGCCGAGGCTGAGCCCGAGAAGGCTGAGCCTGAGCCGAGCCGCCGAGGCTGCTGAGCCCGCCGCGGAGGCTGCTGAGCCCGCCGCCGAGGCCACTGAGGCCGCCGCAGAATGAGCTCGGTCGTCGTCGACGCCGTGGAGCACCTGGTCCGCGGGATCGTCGACAATCCCGACGATGTCCGAGTCGACATGGTCACCAGCCGTCGTGGCCGGACCGTCGAGGTCCACGTCCACCCTGATGACCTCGGCAAGGTGATCGGTCGCAGTGGCCGCACCGCGACCGCGCTGCGGACCCTCGTCGCCGGTATCGGCGGTCGGGGTATCCGCGTCGACGTGGTGGACACCGACCAGTAGTCGGCTCCGGCGGGCTGGAGCCTAGCGACCCGGGGATTGGATCAAGCATGGAGCTCGTCGTCGGTCGTGTGGCCAAGGCCCACGGCATCACCGGCGAACTCGTGGTCGACGTTCGCACCGACGATCCCGACGAGCGCTTTGCGCCGGGAAACCGGTTGCGGCTCAAGCCTGCCCGCGGTGGCGGTGGTCAGGACGTGGTCATCGAGTCGGCCCGCCCGCACAGTGGGCGGCTGCTGGTTCGCCTGCCCGGAGTATCCGATCGCAACGGGGCCGATGCGCTGCGCGGGCACCTGTTCGTGGTCGACTCCGCCGAGTTGCCACCCATCGATGATCCCGACGAGTTCTACGACCACCAGCTCGAGGGACTGTCCGTCCGGACGGTCGACGGCCAGGACCTCGGTTCGGTCACCGAGGTGCTGCACACCGCCGCGGGCGAACTGCTGTCGGTGCGCACCGCCGAAGGTCGCGAGGTGCTGGTGCCGTTCGTCAGCGCCATCGTGACGTCGGTGTCGCTGGCCGACCGGCTCGTCGAGATCGACCCGCCAGAAGGCCTTTTGGACTTGGACGACGAAACCGGCTGACATGCGTATCGACGTCATCACGATCTTCCCGAACTACCTCGACCCGGTCCGGGAGTCGCTGCCCGGCAAGGCAATCCAGTCCGGGATCGTCGACTTCGCCGTGCACGACCTTCGGCGCTGGACCTACGACGTGCACCATGCCGTCGACGACTCGCCCTACGGCGGCGGGCCCGGCATGGTGATGAAGGCCCCGGTCTGGGGTGAGGCTCTCGACGAGATCTGCACCGAGGCAACGCTTCTGGTGGTACCGACCCCGGCCGGCCGGTTGTTCACCCAGGCTGACGCTCAGCGGTGGTCGGGGGAGAAGCACCTGGTCTTCGCCTGTGGCCGCTACGAAGGCATCGACCAGCGGGTGGTCGATGACGCCGCGACCCGGATTCGGGTCGAGGAGGTCTCGATCGGCGACTACGTGCTGGCCGGTGGGGAGGCGGCCGCACTGGTGATGATCGAGGCGGTGGTGCGTCTGCTGCCCAACGTCATGGGCAATCCGCTGTCACACCAGGATGATTCGCATTCAGCGGAGAACGCCGGCCTGCTGGAGGGGCCCAGCTACACCCGGCCGCCGACCTGGCGCGGACTGTCGGTGCCCGACGTGCTGTTGTCGGGCGACCACGCCAAGATCAGAGCGTGGCGAGGAGAACAGGCGTTGCAGCGCACGAAGGAACGCCGCCCAGATCTGTTGGGCGAATAGCGGTCAGATCCGCCCGCCGGGGAACATCGTCTGGATGGCCTGAGTCATCGTGCTGCGCGCGGTGGCGTCGTCGACGGGTTGCAGGGATCCGATGGCGATCACGAACCGCCGGTCGGGGCCGATCACCCCGGTCGACATGTGCAGCCAGTTGTTGCCGTTCCAGCCCGGCATCCAACCCTGTTTGACCGCAACGGGTTCGCCGAACAGTCCGTCCGGAATGCCGAAGCGCTGCGGGTACCCGTCCAGCCCGATCGGCGTGGAGGCGGACAGGTCGGACAGGATGATGGCGGCCTGCTCGGGCGGCAGCCCGCCGGTGCCGTCGAGCAGCATGGAGTAGTAGCGGACCAGGTCGGCGGTGGTGCTCATGGTGGTCCACCAGTGGCCGTCATAGGGCGCCGTGGTCCCGGTGAGCCCGTAGCGGGCCTTCACCCGGCTGATGACGGCGTTGCCGCCGCTCTCGCTCCAGAAGATCTCGGCCGCGTTGTCGTCGGAGGAGCGCAGCATGACGTCGAAGGCCTGACGCTCCGCGGGGGTCAGCTGACGCTGGCCCTTGGCCACCTGCAGCAGCAGGTCGTCGGCGATGAACAGCTTGCTCACCGAGGCGATCGGGAACGCACCGCCGTCGCCGCCGGAGATGATCCGGCCGGTGGTGCGGTCGAGCAGGGTGAAGCCGATGTCGGCGCCCTTCTTACGGGCGTCGACGACGGCCTGCTGAGCCCGCACGTCGAGCCCGACGATCGCATCCGGCGGCGGCGTCGGGGACCGGAGTCAGCACCGGGGCGTCGGGCACGCCGTTGGGGTCGGCGGACAGCAGGGTCACCCGCTGGGGGCTCGCATCGGCGGAACTGGTGTTGACCTGCGCGGAGGACGCCGCGACCGACACCCCGATCAGCACCGCGGCGGTACCGGTGAGCAGTACGGACGGACGCCGTCGCATCGCCTTCTCCTCGCCAGAAACTTCGGAACTGTGGTTCGAGCACGCCGCGCTGCCGCTCGCTAGTTAAGGGTAACCGTACCTTTTGTACACCGCGCCATTAGCGCGCCGGAACATCCCTGTGACCTCGGCGGGTCGGGCGATTTCACTGCTCGCGGCCGATCTGGCACAATTGAGCAGTTGCCCGCGCGGGCCGGACGGTTTTCCGCCTGCTGCGACACACACCACGTTGCCCGAATCCATCGGCTCGGCAGCCGCCTGCGCCTCCGCGCGGGTAGTTAGGCCGCGGCCGCGAACCGCAAGGAAGTGTCACCGATGAACACGCTGGACTTCGTCGACCAGGCGATCGCTGCGCGACGACATCCCGACCTTCAGCCCGGGTGACACCGTGAACGTGCACGTCAAGGTCATCGAGGGCAACAAGCAGCGCATCCAGGTCTTCAAGGGTGTCGTGCTGCGCCGCTCCGGCGGTGGGGTCCGCGAGACCTTCACCGTGCGCAAGGAGAGCTACGGCGTCGGCGTCGAGCGCACCTTCCCGGTGCACTCGCCCAACATCGACCACATCGAGGTCGTCACCCGCGGTGACGTCCGTCGCGCCAAGCTCTACTACCTGCGCGAGCTGCGGGGCAAGAAGGCCAAGATCAAGGAGAAGCGCTGAGCTTCGACATGGCGCGGAGAAGCGCTGAGCTTCGACATCGGCCGGGGCGAAGCGCTGAGCTTGCGTGGCCGACGACCGGCTGGCTACGCTGATCACGTGACCGACAACACGGGCTCGGACGACTCCACGCCGGACCACCGCACTGCGACGGACGCTCCGGAAAATCCCACCCCCGACGCGGCTCCCGAACACGGGGAGAAGAAGAAGCGTTCGGCGTTGCGCGAGGGCGCCATCCTGGTCGGTATCGCGGTGGTCCTCTACTACGTGATGCTGACGTTCGTGGCCCGTCCGTACCTGATCCCGTCGGAATCGATGGAGCCCACGCTGCACGGCTGCAGCGGTTGTGTCGGCGACCGGATCATGGTCGACAAGATCACCTACCGGTTCGGCTCGCCGCAGCCCGGTGACGTCATCGTCTTCAAGGGCCCGCCGAACTGGAACGTCGGCTACAAGTCGATCCGGTCGGACAACGTCGCGGTCCGCTGGCTGCAGAACGCGCTGTCGTTCGTCGGCTTCGTACCGCCCGACGAGAACGACCTGGTCAAGCGGGTGATCGCGACCGGCGGCCAGACCGTGCAGTGCCGCGCCGACACCGGCCTGACCGTCGACGGCAAGCCGCTCAAGGAGCCTTACCTCAACTCGCAGACCATGATGGCCGACCCGCTGGTCTACCCCTGCCTGGGCAACGAGTTCGGTCCGGTCAAGGTGCCCGAGGACCGGCTGTGGGTGATGGGCGACAACCGCACCCACTCGGCGGACTCCCGCGCGCACTGCACCAGCACGCCGGCCGATGCCCAGAAGGGCATCCTGTGCACCGGTGACCCGATGAACGGCACGGTTCCGGTGAGCAACGTCATCGGCAAGGCGCGGTTCATCGCGTGGCCGCCGTCTCGGTGGGGTGGTGTGTCCTCGGTCGACCCGCAGCAGGGCTGACCGTGCCCGCGATGACGTGGCCGCCGCGCACGGTGATCCGCAAGTCGTCGGGGCTGCGAACCCTCGAGTCGGCGCTGTATCGCAGCGGTCTGGGTCCGGTGGCCGGGGTCGACGAGGTGGGCCGCGGCGCGTGCGCCGGTCCGCTGGTGGTCGCCGCCTGTGTGCTCGGGCCGAACCGGTTCGAGAGTCTGGCCGCCCTCGACGACTCCAAGAAACTCACCGAGAAGGCCCGCGAAGAGCTGTTCCCGCTGATCCGCCGCTATGCGCTGGCCTACCACGTGGTGTTCATCCCCGCTGCCGAGGTCGACCGCCGCGGCGTGCACGTGGCCAACATCGAGGGCATGCGCCGCGCAGTCGCCGGCCTGCCGGTGCGGCCCGGCTACGTGCTCTCCGACGGCTTCCGGGTGCCGGGGCTGCCGATGCCGTCGCTGCCGGTGGTCGGCGGCGACGCTGCCGCCGCCTGCATCGCGGCGGCCAGCGTGCTGGCCAAGGTCAGCCGCGACCGCCTGATGGTCGCGATGGACGCCGACCATCCCGGATACGGGTTCGCCGAGCACAAGGGGTACAGCACGCCCGGCGCACAGCGCGGCGCTGACCGACCTGGGGCCGTGCAGCCAGCATCGGTTTTCCTTCATCAATGTCCGACGGGTTGCGGGCGCGGGTGGTACGGAGATGGTGGTCGACTGCGCACCGGCGCAGCACACCAGCCAGGGGTGGGTTTAGATGGATATCACCACGACGAAACACGAAGAGGACCGCTGAGCCGATGAGTGCCGAAGATCTCGAAAAGTACGAAACCGAGATGGAACTCTCGCTGTACCGCGAATACAAGGACATCGTGGGGCAGTTCAGCTACGTCGTGGAGACCGAGCGCCGCTTCTACCTGGCGAACAGCGTCGAGATGCTGCCGCGCAACACCGACGGCGAGGTCTATTTCGAACTGCGGCTCACCGACGCGTGGGTGTGGGACATGTACCGGCCGGCCCGCTTCGTCAAACAGGTCCGCGTGATCACCTTCAAAGACGTCAACATCGAGGAAGTCGAGAAGCCGGAGCTGCGGCTTCCGGAGTGATCTGAGCCCCGGTTGTGTACGAATGGGATTCTGGGGATAACTGCCGAATTACACCGAGATTCGGGTATGCCCGACATCGGTTGTGTCCGAACCTGAGCTCAAGCTTCAGCCATGACAACGTTGACGCGAGCA
>CAWBAL010000023.1:0-3758 GCA_963786695.1 uncultured Actinomycetota bacterium | reverse complement strand
GGCACCGCTGCTCAGCTGATCGCGGTCACAGGCCCAGCGTCTTGGCGATGATGTCGCGCTGAATCTCGCTGCTGCCGCCGGCGATGGTGCCCATCACCGCGCCGCGGAACTGTTCCTCCATGCCGCCCTCGACGGCGTAGCCCATCCCGCCCATCATCTGAATGCCTTCCAGCGCGGCGCGTTTGGCCAACTCGGTGGCCTTGAGCTTGACCATGGAGGCCTCCTGCGGCATCAGCTTGCCGGGGTTCTCGTCGACGCGCTGAGCGACGTCGTGCACCAGCAGTCGGGTGCATTCGAGTTCGGTGGCCAACTCGGCCAACCGATGTGACAGCGCCTGGAAGGAACCGACCGGGCGGCCGAACTGTTCACGGGTCTTGACGTAGGCCAGGGTGTCGTCGAAGGCGCGGCGAGCCTGCCCGAGCGCCAGAGCCCCGACGATCACCCGTTCGGTGTTGAGCCCGGCGATCAGCTGCAGCCAGCCCTGGCCCTCCACCCCGACAAGCCGCTCCTGGCCCACCTCACAGTCGGTGAAGAACACGTCGTTGATCTCCGCACCCATGGTGGCGATCGGCCGGATCTCGACGCCCGGGGTCGAGGTGGGCACCGAGATCATCGAGATGCCCTGATGCTTGTCCCCGGTGTCGGAGGTCCGTGCCACCAGCAGGATGTGGTCGGAGTAGTGGGCGTTGGAGATCCAGGTCTTCTGCCCGTTGAGACGGTAGCCGCCGTCGACCTTCTCGGCCTTGCAGCGCAACGAGGCGACGTCGGAGCCCGAGCCCGGCTCGGACATCGCGACCGCGGTCGGGGTCCCCGCGACGACGGCGCCGAGGATCTCGCGTTTGAGGTCCTCGGAGGCGACGTTGAGGTAGATGTGCGACACGATCAGCGTGACGGCGAAACTGCTGACGGGGATCTGGTTGTAGGCGAGTTCCTCGACGAACAGACAGGCGTCGAAGAGCCCGCCGCCGGCGCCGCCGTACTCCTCCGGGATGGACAGCCCGAGGAATCCCAGATCGGCGAGCTTCCGAGCGGTCTCGGCGTTGTGATGAGTCGTGCCGCCGTTGGTCAGCCCCAGCCGTTTCTCGCGGGTGCCGCACTCCTTGGCCGCGAAGTCGCGGACGGTCGCGACCATGGTGTGCTGTTCGTCGGTCAATTGCAGGCTCACGACGACAACGTACTCAGTCGGCCAGCGTGGCGGGCCGGATCACCACCACCGACTTGGTGCGGGGACCCTTGTCCTCGAGCAGCGCGATGACGCGGCCGTCGGGATCGGTTGCGGCGTAGACACCGTCGACTCCCGCGGCCGGCAATGGCCGGCCGTGGCTGGCGTCGTCGGCCTGCTCGACGGTGATGTCGCGGCGCGGGAACGCCAGCAGGCACGCCTCATCGAGGGTGTAACTGAGCTCGGGACGCTCGGCAAGGTCGTCGAGAGTTCGGGCATGGTCGAGTCCGTAGCCGCCGACGCGGGTGCGCCGTAACGCCGTCAGATGTCCCCCGACGCCCAGCGCCGCACCCAGATCGCGGGCCAGCGCGCGGATGTAGGTGCCCGACGAGCAGTCCACCTCGACATCGAGATCGACGAACGGGCCGTCGCGCCGGATCGCGAGGATCTCGAAGCGGTCGATGCGCACCCTGCGCTCGGCGAGTTCGACCTCCTGACCCTCCCGCACGAGTTGGTAGGCGCGCTTGCCGCCGATCTTGACCGCGCTCACCGCCGACGGACGCTGCGAGATCTCGCCGCGCAGGTTCGCGATGCCGGCCTCGATCTGTTCGTCGGTGATGTGGCTCGGCGGGAACATCCTGCAGCACTTCACCTTCGGCGTCGTCGGTGGTGGTGGACCGGCCCAGCCGGATGGTCGCCGCATAGGACTTCGAGGTGGCGGTCAGCAGGCCGAGGATCTTGGTGGCCCGCTCGATGCCGATCACCAGCACACCGGTGGCCATCGGGTCCAGCGTGCCGGCGTGGCCGACCTTGCGGGTGCCGAAGATCCGCCGGCACCGGCCCACCACGTCGTGGCTCGTCATCGCCGGCGGGCTTGTCGACGACGACGATGCCGGGGCGGGACGCTCACAGCACGATCGCGGTCAGCGCCAGGCCACCGCCCACCGACCAGCGGCCTTCCAACCGGGTCAGCGGCGGGCCGGAGCGGGCGGCCGGGTCGATGAGGATGCGCGAGGCGAAGCTGCCGCTGACCCCGGTGGCGTCGACGTCGAACGTGATGTGGGCGTCCTCGAAGCCGAGCCAGCGCTCGGTCAGCGGGAACCAGGCCTTGTACGTCGCCTCCTTGGCGCAGAACAGGATTCGATCCCAGTGCAGCCCGCCCGGCAGGGCGCCGATCTCGTAGCGTTCGATCGGCAGGCTGATGGCGTTGAGCACCCCGTCGGGCAGCACACCGTGCGGCTCGGCGTCGATACCCACCGAGCGGACCGACGCCGCCAGCCCGACCGCCGCGCCGCGATAGCCCTGGCAGTGCGTGAGGCTCCCGACGACGCCCTGCGGCCAGCACGGTTGGCCCTTGTCCCCCTTGAGGATCGGCGCCGGCGGCACACCGAGCTGCTCCAACGCGACCCGCGCGCAGTGCCGTACGGTGACGAACTCGTTGCGCCGCTTGGCCACCGATTTGGCGATCAGCGGCTCCTCCTCCGGCAGCGGCGCCAGATCCGGCGGGTCGTCGTACAACTCGGCGTAGACCAGATCGGAAGCCTCAGGCAACACCGCCCGCATGAGCTCGCTCATCCGCGCCGGCTGCGCAGCCGGTCGCGGAACTTCTCCGACTGCTCCCTCATCTCCTGGGTGATCACGAAGTGTCCACCGAACTCGTTGAGATAGCCCGGCGCGTACTGCGGGTCGGGCAGAATCTGGCGCAACCAGCGATAGGGCTTGCGGCGGTGCCACTCTCGCGGATAGCCCACCGACACCTCCTCGAAGCGCACGCCGTCGTACCACGTGGTCCGCGGGATGTGCAGGTGCCCGTAGACCGAGCACGCCGCGTTGTACCGGGTGTGCCAGTCCGACGTCGCCACCGTTCCGCACCACAGCGAGAACTCGGGGTAGAACAGCACGTCACACGGCTCGCGCCGCAGCGGAAAGTGGTTCACCAACACCGTCG
The DNA here is from genome assembly GCA_963786695.1 of uncultured Actinomycetota bacterium. Taxonomy (GTDB): domain Bacteria; phylum Actinomycetota; class Actinomycetes; order Mycobacteriales; family Mycobacteriaceae; genus Mycobacterium. The sequence continues at coordinate 648 of CAWBAL010000023.1, read as the reverse complement.
GCGTCATCCAGTCCAACTCGTCGAGACGAGCTCTGGTGTAGGACAACCGATCCCGACACCACGCATCGCGGGTGGCGTACGGCTCACAGGACAGCAGGAACTCGTCGGTGGCGACCACGTTGCGCTCCTTGGCGATCGCCAGACCCTCGGCCTTGGTCGTCGCGCCCGGCGGCAGGAACGTGTAGTCGTAGAGCAGGAACATCGGCACGATGGTCGCCGGGCCGCCCTGCTCGGTCCACACCGGAAACGGGTGCTCGGGGGTGACGACACCCATCTCGTCGCACATGTTGACCAGGTAGTCGTAGCGGGCCCGGCCGAACACCTGCATCGGGTCCTTGCCGGTGGTCCACAACTCGTGGTTGCCCGGCACCCAGATCACCTTGGCGAAGCGGCGGCGCAGCAGATCCAGCGACCAGCGGATGTCGTCGGTGCGCTCGGCGACGTCACCGGCGACGATCAGCCAGTCGTCCGGTGTCGACGGATACAGCGATTCGGTGACCGGCTTGTTGCCGGTATGACCCGTGTGCAGGTCACTGATCGCCCAGAGCGTGGCAGCCACAACCGACCAGCCTACTGGCCGGGCGGACCCTCACCGGTCGGGACCGCGCGCCCAGCAGCTGTCCCCGTACTACATATTCTGAACAGCGT
>CAWBAL010000022.1:0-11573 GCA_963786695.1 uncultured Actinomycetota bacterium | reverse complement strand
CGTCCCGCTGAACGACGGCTTCAACTGGAAGGGTGATCCGAACGCGACGCTGTCGGGTCAGGGTGTGCCGCAATATGCGCCGGGCGCCGACCCACGGCTGCCGCCGCCGTCGGGCACCGGTGCAGCGTTGCCCACCGGCGCTCCGCCGCCGGCCTCGTCCGGACCGCCCGCCGCGCCACCGATCGCCGTCGCGTTCTATGACCCGACCACCGGCGACTACATCGGGCCCGACGGCAAGCGCTACACGCAGGCCGACCTCGCGCACCCGCAGAACAAGACCTGGCAGTCAATGCTGGTCCCGGCGACGCCGTGACTCCACCGACTGTTGCGCTTGTTGCGGCGATTTGTGAGCAAACGCCACAACAGCGATACACCGGACATAGGGTCGCGTAATGGCAGTCAGCGATTCGCGCGAAGTGGTCATCGAAGCAAGTCCCGAGGAGATCCTCGACGTCATCGCCGACGTCGAGACGACACCGGAGTGGTCGTCGCAGCATCAGAGCGCCGAGATCCTGGAGACCGACGAGGACGGCAGGCCGCGCCGGGTCAAGATGAAGGTGAAGACGACGGGCATCACCGACGAACAGGTCGTCGCAGTACACCTGGACCGACAACAACGCCAGCTGGACCCTCGTCAGTGCGAGTCAGCTGAAGGCGCAGGACGCGACGTACACGCTGACGCCCGACGGCGACAAGACCAAGCTCAAGTTCGAGATCACCGTCGACCCGTCGGTGCCGCTTCCCGGGCTTCGTGCTCAAGCGGGCGATGAAGGGCGGGCTGGAGACCGCGACCGACGGCCTGCGCAAGCAGGTGCTGAAGGTGAAGAAGGGCGACACGTAACACACGAAGTCGCCATACTTCCGCGTGGCGGTATCAGGGCTCTTAGGCTCTCTGGGTGCGAATGTCGTGGCCGTTAATTGGCCGCTCGGAGGAGATGCAGTGCCATCGAGGCCGCCATCTCGGCCCCGGCCGTCTCCGGCATTCTTGTTTGCGGAGCGGCGGGTGTGGGGAAGAGTCGGATCGCCCGCGAGGCGTTGTCGGCCGCCGCGTCGCAGGGTTGCGAAACCCGCTGGACGGTGGGCACATCTTCGGCGCGGGCAATTCCGCTCGGTGCTTTCACCGCGTGGGCGCCGTCGGGTGTCAGTGACACCGTCCAGTTGCTGCAGGGCGTGATCGAGTCGCTGACTGCCGCGTCTTCGGCCACCACGGTGGTCCTGGGTGTCGATGATGTACACCTGCTCGATGATCTGTCGACTTTCGTCGTGCATCAGATCGTGCAGCGCGGCGTGGCAAAGGTGATACTCACGGTCCGAGACGGTGTGCAGATTCCCGCTGCGACACAAGAGATATGGAAGGTTGGCCAGTTCGACCGACTCGACCTACAGCAATTGTCGCTTGGCGAAACCGCCACTCTGCTGTCGGCGACCTTGGCCGGATCGGTGGATTCGGATGCTGTTCGGCGGCTCTGGAAGCTGACTCGCGGCAACGTTCTGTATCTGCTGAACATCGTCGAGCAGGAGGTCGCCGACGGCCGAATTGTGCAAGAGCAGCGGGTACTGGCGGTGGATTGGTGATCCGATCATGCCGCCCGGCCTGGTCGACCTGATCGAATCCCGCATCGGCGACCTGCCTATGCCGGTCAGTGATGTGATCGACGTGCTGGCTGTCGGGGAGCCGGTCGAATTGGCGACCCTCACGCGGATCACCGATGCGGCCGCGGTCGAGGAGGCTGAAACCCGTGGACTCATCACGCTCGAGCCCGCCGGTAGCGGCATCGAAGTGCGGGTGGCGCATCCGCTGTACGGACAGGTACGCAGCAGGCGCGCGCCACATAGTCGGCTGCGACGGCTGCGCGGACTAGTCGCCACCGAACTCGCCGCATCCAGTGACCGCGACGACATAGCAGTCGTCGTGCGCCGTGCGACATTGAGTCTCGACTCCGACCTCACACCCGACGCCGACCTGCTCGTCAGGGCAGCGTACGGCGCCGTCTGGCTGGCGGACCTGTCCTTGGCGGATCGACTGGCGGAAGCGGCGATCCATGCTGGAGCCGGTCCGGAACTCAACTTTGTTCGGGCACACGCATTGTCGTGGCTTGGGCGTGGCGACGAGGCGGAGGCTGTACTCGGCGACATCCAAACCAGCCAGTTGACCGACCACGACCGCGCCAGATTCGCGTTTCTGCGGTCCAGCAACATCCTGTGGGCGCTTGGTGACCCCGCGCGCGCCAAAGGAGCTCATCGACGAGGCGTCGCGCATCACACCTCCTGACGCACGCACCCATATCGACGCGTTCCTTACGGTGTACTGGTTTGCGATCGACGAGCCGGATGCGGCAGTGCAGGCATCGAAAAACCTTGCACTGGAGGATATTCCCGTCGTCGGCGCCGAGATCGCCTGGGTGCTCGCCCAGATTTACGCGGATGCAGGACGCGCGACCGAAGCCGTGGCTGCTGCGGAGGCGGGACACGCCGTCGCGACCCGCTCGCTCGACGCTCCACACATGAGGTTCAACATCGCTGACGCAGAAGTCAGTGCACTGCTGCTGTCCGGCCAAGTTGCAGACGCGATCGATATCGCCGAGCGCACGCGCCGGCAGGCAGCCAATCTCCCCGGAGCCGCTGCAATTACTCGGTGCTGCCGTGGCCGGTCGGGCCGCGCTTGGCGCTGGCGATCTGCAGAGTGCATGCCTGCTACTGGAACAGGCAGCCGAAGGGTTGTCCGCGTCGCATCCCATCGGCTGGGGATACCGCTATCGCGTTCCCCATGTGACGGCACTCGCGATGCGGGGATTGACTCGCGAGGCAGCCGCCGCGCTCGCCGCGCTCGACGAGGTGCCACGCCGACATCGTTCTCTGGACTACGAGCGGAGCCTGGCCCGGGCGTGGGTGGCTGCCGGCCAGGGCGGGGTCAGTGAAGCGATCCGCGACGTGCTGTCGGCGGCCCAAAGGGCCGCAGCTAAAGGGCAATTCGCGGCGGAGGTGCTATGTCTTCAGACTGCTACCCAATTCGGTGATCGCACCTGCGCGCCGAGGTTGCACGAGCTCGAAATCGATCGTCGAAGGACCACGTGCCGGCCTGGCGGCGCGGTTCGCCACCGCGCTGCGCGATGACGATGCCGCTGAATTATCCGCCGTATCAGAGGAATTCGAGCGCATAGGCGATCTCGTTGCCGCCGTCGATTCAGCCGCCCAGGCCGCGCTCGACGTATCGTCGCCAAGATCTCCGGGGATCGGCGTTGGGATCCTCGGCACGTGCAGAGGCCCTGGCCGAAAAATGCGGCGGAGCCAGTACCCCGGCGCTTCGTCAGGCCAGCGAGCCATTGCCGCTTACCGATCGCGAAGCAGAGATCGTCATGTTGATCGGTGAGGGACTGTCCAACCGCGAAGTTGCCGAGCGACTGACTGTTTCCGTCCGCACCATCGAAAGCCACATCTACCGGGCCATGTTGAAGACCGGAACCACCAGCCGCAACGAACTTGCCGCGCTGCTACCGGGCCACCGGCCGCCAACAGAGTGAACAGCGCGATCGCAGCAGCTAAGTAGCACCGCGTTGAACGCGGGCGAGATTGCAGTAGTGCACTACTGCGCTCGTCGCACCGCACACGAACGACGATTAACCGGTCACAACGTCAAGGGAAGAAGGCAAGAAGTGTCCGAATTGGTCGCGGCACCCGCCGATCCGCAGGTTGTCGTCGAAGAGCCTGAGCGTGTCACCGAAGGGGTGAGGCAGCCGCCGGTTCTCATCACCGAGCAGGCAGTAGCCTTCAGCACAGCGGCCGCTGTGTCCTTTCCGCGTACGAAGCCCACCCGCAGCGTGACTGCCGCCCTGCGCGGGATGTTCGTGAGTTCATCTGCGGATGCACAGCCGGCACCGCGTCACTATCCACCGCGCCGCGACGCCTTTCTCGAGCAGGCCACCATGGCGCGGGAAATGCGCAGACTGTGACGCCGGTACTGCAGCTCGAGGGCGTCGTCAAGACGTACCGCAGGGGCGACGAGCAGGTGAAAGTGCTCGTCGACTTCGACTTCACGTTGGACGCAGGCGAATTCGTTGTCGTGACCGGGCCATCGGGGGCCGGCAAGTCGACCCTCCTGCATATCGCCGGCGGGCTGGACTCGCCGGACACCGGCACTGTGTCCGTGGCCGGCCAGGACGTGTGGGCGATGAGCGCCGGCGCTCGCGCCGCGTTCCGGCGGCGCAGCCTCGGCTTCGTGTTCCAGTTCTTCAACTTGGTGCCAACGCTGACTGCAGTCGAGAACGTGTCGTTGCCGCTGGTGCTCGACGGTATGCCGGCCCGATCAGCGGACGCACTGGCCCAGGAGCTGTTGCAAACGGGTCGGGCTGGGTGACCGGGCTCGCCACCGGCCGGCCGAACTGTCCGGCGGACAGATGCAACGGGTGGCGGTGGCGCGCGCGCTGGTGGCCCGACCGGCCCTCATCCTCGCCGACGAGCCGACCGGAAACCTGGACAGCCATTCGTCGACCGAGGTGTTGGATCTCCTGCGCTCGCTCTCGGACGAAGACGGCGCGGCGGTCGTATTGGTGACACACGACCAGGCTGCGGCGGGCTACGGCTCCCGCGAGCTGCATCTTGTCGACGGGCGTGCGCACGCCATCGACACCGCGCCCGTCGCGGAGCGGTGATGCAAAGGCTGCGCGCCGGATGGCTGTCTTTCCGACGGATCCACCTCGCCGCGTTGATCGCCGACTGGCGCCGGACGCTGCTCAGCGTGATCGGTGTCGCGCTGGGGGTGACGGTGGTACTTGGGACGTTGATTCTCAAGTCCGAGCTCGCCCGCCCGTTCGACTCATTCGGCCCGTCACTCGCCCACGCCGCCGATAACGGGGTTGTCGAGGTCACCCCGAACGTCAGCGGCCGGTTGCCGATCGAGACGGTCAACCGTCTGCGCGCCGAGGTGCCAGGGGCGGAGGCGGTCATCCCGATCGTCGCCGGGTTGACGCCCGTGGACGTCTCCGGCGGCAGCGGAACACTTCCCGCCCGCCCGGCTTCGGGGCTTCCCGCCCGCCCACCCCCGGGCTTCTTCCTGCTCGGCGGGTCGTGCCAGATCGAGCTCCTGGTCGGCTCGTTCAACTGTGAGCAGCGAGCCCGCGACGAGAAGCCCGCCGACGGCCCCGGCGTGCCACTGGAGGTTCCGGCGGTCATCGCCCAGCGTCATGGCCTGCAGCTCGGCGACGAGTTGCGCATTCCCGGCCTGCCTCCGGGTTCGGCGCACCTGGGTTGGACGTTCCCGGAGTTCGACCGCGTCGAGGGCATCAACGACGGCTACGTCCTGCTAGCTCCCTCCGTAGACATCGCCGCGAGCATGCTCTCCACACCCGGCTACGCCACGGCCGCGTTCGTGCTGCCGAGACCGGGCGCTGAGATCACGGCCGACATCGACCGCGTCATCGCCGGTGTCGCAACGGCGGGCCCGCCCCGGCCGCACCAGCCGGCCCTGTTCGAAGCCGGCACACAGAGCTTGAACCTGACAGTGCTGGCCGGCGTCCTGGTCGGCGTCCTCATCGCCCTGAATACCATCCTGTTGGCCGTCGAGGACCGGCGGGCGGTGATGGGGACCATCGGCGCGATCGGCGCCAAGCCGATCGGGTTGTTCGGCGGGATGCTCGGCGAAGGCGCCGTGGTGGGTGCTCTCGGGGGACTGTTGGGGGTGCCCAGCGGTTTCCTGCTCGGGACGTATCTCGTGGACCGGTTCGGGCAAGCCATGTTGGCCGGCTCCGGCGGCACCATCGCTGCGCACTTCACGCCGAGCTTGATCGTGATCGGGGCAGCCGCGGGGATCGTCTGCGGAATCCTCGCGATGATCGGGCCGGCCGTCAGGCTGGTCCGCGAAGGGCCGCTGGCGTCGATGGCGAGTGCCGGCGGAGTGCAGCGCGTCAGGACGATCCCGATGTGGCCGCTTGTCGCCGGGATCGGACTGCTGGCGGGCGCCGTCGTCGTGCTGAAGATCTTCGAGCGCGGGTCGCTGCCGCTGAACATGGGCATCAACGCAATGACGGTGGGGATGTTCGGCGTGGCGTTGGTGACGATGTGGATCGCCCCGCGTGGTGCCGGGCTGCTGATCAGGTTGCTGACCGTCGCGCGTCCCGACGTAGGCCGTCTGCTGGGTGCCGACGTTCGGCGCTACACGCTGATGTTCGCTCTGTCCGCAGCGATACTCGCGGCTGAAACCAGCCTGGCCATCAGCTCACAAAGCATGCAGCTGCTCGGCACCAGCCAGGTTGCCGCGCAGAAGGCTGACCGACTGCCCGCCGCCTTGCTGATCGCCGGCCAATCGGTACTCGATCAGCGGGACGGCCAGCTCGCCGACTCCACGTTCAAGCTCATAACCGGCGCGGCCGACGGGCGGGACGTGTCCTCGCGCTGGCGGTCGACGATCTCGTCGGGGACGTCGTCGCGCCTCGTCATTGGCGTTACACCGGGTGATTGGTACAGCCAAGCACTGTATGAGCCGACCGGTGTCCACGACAGGTTGTGGCAGGGTTTGCGGGCAGGGGAGATCGGCCTGAGCGAGGTTGCCGCCGGCCGCCTCGGAGTTGCTCCGGGCGAAACGGTCGAGCTGCCGACGGTCGAGGGGCCGAAGCATTACCGGGTGGCGGGGATCTTTCGTCCACGGATGATCAACGACACCGCGGTGGGCGACATCGTCCTGGTGTCGGACGGGTTGGCGCGCTCCGACTGGGCGGCCGTACGCGACCAGGTCGCGGTGGGCTATGCCACCGCCGCCGATGCGACCGCCCACCGCGACGATTTCCTGGACCTCGGAGCTGGACTGTCGGTGTACGACAACGAGCAATGGCGCTCGGAGGCCGCAACTGGAATCACCCGCTTCTTGGAGCCGTACACGATCGCCGCGTACGTGGTGATGGCGGCGGCCGGCTTGAGCGTGCTGAATGTGTTCGTGCTGGGACTTGTGCAACGCAAGCGGGAGCGAGCCGTGCTGCGGGCGATCGGTGTAGTACCCCGGCAGGAGCAGGCCGTCGTCATCGCTCACGCGGGCGCTGCTTGCGTTATTGGTCGCTGTTCTCGGCGTGCTTGGGGGCGTCGGTCTCACGTATCTGTGGTCGCTGGGCTCACCCGTGTACTACGGCATCAAGATCGACTGGGGTGTGCTGGAACTGCCACTGCGAACCGGAGTGGCCGCCGTGACCGTGCTCGTCATGGCTGCCGCGGTGTATCCGGTGATCCATACGCGACGGTTGGAAACGGTCGAGGTACTGCGAGCCAACTGACGCCAGACCGCATCTCAGTAGTACCGCGCCGAAACCGACCCAGATTGCAGTGGCGCGCTACTGCGCTCGTCACACCGCACGCGGAGCGACTATTCCTTTGTGGAACTGAGACCGACGACCGGTCAATCGTTCCGCAATGGCAAAAGGGAGGAACGACGATGGTCACCGCAAAGCACATCGATGGCGACGGCGGCAGCAGCGGTCATCTCGGGGAGTTGTCGGCATGCCGCCACGCGTATGACTGCGTCGATCCGCGACACATCTCTCGTGGTGATGGCCTTGTCGTGGCAGTGCTGGATTCGAAGGCCTCGATGGTGGCGCCGGCCGTGAAGCTAACCGCCTCGCCGAGGCGAAACTCCTCGCGGCTCGCAAGACAACAGGCCGCCGCGGCTGCCATCGGCGCACGCCGAACCAAACCGCGTTTGCGTCGCGCGGCCAGGCACCGCCGTTTCAAGCGCGGACGACGCGGGACCGGTCCCGTCAGGGAGCAAGCGGGAGGTCAAGATCGCGACTAAGTAGTACCGCGCCACACCGGGCGAGATTGCAGTGGCGCGCTACTGGTCTCGTCCCACCGAACGCGAGCGACGATTCCCATCGGGGAACTCGAGCCGTCGCGCTAGCAGTCATCGAGAGGGGAAGCACATGGTCAAGAATCTGTTTGTCACCGCGGCCGCGGCGGCAGCCATGTCTGTTCCACCGCAACGAACCCTTCCGTGGTGGGGCTTCAACCCCTACCGCGGCATTGGCCGCGGGGACACCTCAGCAGGGTGCCGTAAGCCTGACGGCCTTCTAGCGCGGAGACCAGTCTTAACCGACCGCCGTGGTCGTCGACGCAGGAGAAGGCAATCATGCTAGACCGGCTTGCACGACTAGCAGTGGCCCGGCCGAAGGCGGTTCTCGCCGCGACCTTGGTACTCATGGTTGCCGCACTTGCATATGGGTCGGGGATCAGCGAGCGGTTGTCAGGTGGCGGCTTCTATAGCGGTTCTTCCGAATCGCAGCGCGCCGCTGCCGCGCTCGAGCAGCGTTTTCACGTCGGCAAACCGAACCTGGTGATTCTCGCGACCGACACCGGCGGCGGGTCTGTCGACGATCCCGACGCGGTTGCCGCCGGCGAGGCGCTTACTCAAGAGCTTGCCGCCACGCCTGGTATCACGACGGTCAGCTCGTATTGGGGACCAGGCCAGTCCGAATTGCTCCGTAGCGATGACGGGACGAAGGCGCTGATCGTGGCGCACGTCGAAGGCGATGAGCGCGAGTTTGCGGCGGCGGCCAGACGTCTCATCGCTACCTACCGCGACACCGAGCGCGGTCCGCTGAAGCTCGAACTCGGCGGTGAGGCGGTCAGCTACGACGATGTGACCGATCAGCTCAACCACGACCTGGGGATCAGTGAAGCAATCGCGATGCCGATAATCCTGGTGCTGATAACAGTGGTGTTCGGCAGTCTCGTCGCAGCCGGCTTGCCGGTCGTAATCGGTGCGCTTTCGATCGTGGGTTCACTAGGCCTTCTCGCGTTGTTGTCGGTTGTCACCCCGGTGTCCAACTATGCGCTCAACGTGACGACGATCCTCGGTCTGGCTCTGGCGATCGACTACAGCCTTTTGGTGCTGACCAGGTTCCGGGAGGAGCGAACTCGGGCTCAGTCCCTCGATGATGCGATCATCGAGTCGGTTCGAACCGCCGGCCGCACGGTCGTATTCTCTGCGACTACGGTGGCGCTGTCGGTGCTCGCGCTGCTTGCCTTCCCGATGATGTTCCTGCGTTCGATCGCCTACGCGTGTGTCGGTGTGATACTGCTCGCGACGGTGTGCGCGCTCGTTGTCATGCCCGCCATGTTGCGACTTCTGGGCTCCCGAATCGACTCGCTCAACGTGCGCCGGGTGATTCCACAGGTGTTTGGGCGTCGCGCATCGGCCGAAGCGCGGGCGGAGGAAGACGGGTTCTGGTTCCGCAGTTCACGGTTGGTCATGCGTAGGCCGGTAGTGATGGGGGGCGCGGTTCTGCTCCTGGCTCTTGTGCTTGCCGCACCTTTCGGTGCCATCCGCTTGAACTCTTCGGATGACCGGTCGCTGCCGGCGACGATTGAAAGCCGAAGTGTCGGCGACGTGGTCCGCTCCGAATTCCCGGCACAAGCGACCGCTGCGATGGATGTGATCCTCGAAGGCTCCGCGGGCGCGGATCAGCTGGACGGGTACGCCGGGGCGCTGTCACAGTTGCCGCACGTCGTGGCCGTCAAGCTGGGAATGACAAGCTATGTCGACGGGCAACGGATTGGCGAAAGGCCGGTGCCCGACGCGAATGGTGCCTATCTACGGCTGCTCCCAGACGTCGATCCCTACAGCGACGCGGCCCACCTGCTGCTTGATCAGGTACGCCAAACCCCAGCTCCAGATACCGTGCATGTCGGTGGACTCACTGCAGAGAACGTCGATACCAAAGATGCGTTGTTTGAACGAGTTCCGTTGGCCGCGGCACTGCTCGTGCTGGCGATGTTCGGCGTGCTGTTCGCGTTCACCGGAAGCGTGGTACTGCCGATAAAGGCGTTGCTGCTCAACGTAGTCAGCTTGTCTGCGACTCTCGGCGCGATGGTGTTCATCTTTCAGGAGGGTCACCTTAAGTGGCTGGTTGGAGATTTCGCTGTCACCGGGACACTGGCTACACCGACGCCGATCCTCATCATTTGTCTCGCGTTCGGGCTGTCCATGGACTACGAAGTGTTCCTGTTGTCGCGCATCACTGAGGAGTATCGCGCGCACGGCGACACCAACCTCGCGGTGATGTCCGGGCTGCAACGCGTTGGCCCCGTCGTCACTGCGGCGGCACTGATCATGTCAGTCGTGTTCATCGCGATGGCCACTTCTCAGGTGTCGTTCGTCAAGTTGCTAGGCGTCGGGTTGACGCTAGCAATCCTGTTCGACGTCACACTCATTCGTGCGGTACTCATGCCCGCCGCGATGAGGCTGATGGGTCGCGCGAATTGGTGGGCGCCTCGTTGGCGACGACCTCCCGCGCATCTGCTCGTGAGTGGGGCCCGTCGTCGGCATCAACTGACCGTGCGCCAATTGACGGCGCAATTGGCGGCGAATTGACATGCGAGCGCTACGACGCCATGCGTTCGAAATGACTGCACAGCAACGCGCGCTGGCGGAGGTCGCAGCACAAGCTTCGGCGATGACCGAACGGCTGTTGGCCAGCAATTCAACCGGCGATCGCGCGATGGGGACGTTCGTCGACACGTTCTTCGCCAGGATTCCGTTGGACGGCTCCGCGCCCAGTATCAACGGCATCGTCATGCTGCCCGTGCTCGTGTTCGGCGCCGAGACCGCTGCGCCGATGCGCGCGACACCCGTAGCGCTATTCACACACTGTGGTGGGCGGCGGCGCGGTATCTGGACGACATGATCGACACTCCGCAACTCGCTCGGTCCCGATCCGCGGAATTCAACCGCGGGGTGATGACCGCAATTGCGGTGGGTAATTATCTGCCGCTCAATATCGTTGGCGACCTGGCTGTATCCGATGCCGTTCGGTTTCGGCTGATCACCGAGTACAGCAACGGATGTATCGACGCACTAAGCGGGCAGCTGACCGACCTGGTTCTCAACGCGGAGACCGCAACTCTCGACGATGTGCTGCGCAACTACGAGGGCAAGACGGGCGCGCCCTACGGGATGTCCGCCGCGCTCGCCGCGCAGCTCGCGGAGCGCGATGCCGACCGGGTCGATGCCTGGCGCTCGTTCGGTAGGGCGCTCGGAGTGCTTCGTCAACTGGTCAACGACCAGCGCGACCTGGTCACCGAGCGCGACGAGGATCTGCGAAACGGCACTGCGACCTATCTGATCGTTCATCTCCTAGGCACTGTGTCGACTGCCCGACGTGCGGAATTGATCGGCCTTCACCGGCAAGCGCGCACTTCGGAGGAGGCGCGGGCTGAACTGAAGCGAGCGATGTTGGCGGCGGACATCGTTTCCAGCTACGCAGAGACGATCCAGCCCATCGTCCGTGCCGCTCGCGACACGCTCGCGTCGCTCGGCGGTGACCCGCAGTGTGTCACTGAGCTAGCCGGGCTCATCGACGAGACGATTTCCTACTTTCCGCAGTTTCAACTCCGGTGACGCAAGGACCTATGAGCACCGGCGGATGGATCAGCGCTCTCGAGTCGGGGTGGCGACATAGGGATCCAAATGCGATCGCCGCGCGCGGAGGGGCGGTCCGCGTGACGAACTCCGAGTGTCCGGCGTTCCCGTTCAGTGACCGACCGGGCATCGCGATGGATCCCGACTACTTGAAGGGTATGGGTCGGGGATCAGCGAG
>CAWBAL010000021.1:0-14133 GCA_963786695.1 uncultured Actinomycetota bacterium | reverse complement strand
CCCCCTCGGACACAAAATTGATAGATGCATCGTCGCAGCTAGATGGCAGTTTTCGTGCGCTTGCGGCGACGGTCAGCGGGTGCTTTGGAGCATGCTTTGGACACGTTCTGAAATCTTCGCGTCCAGATTGACGGCCACCGCATCGAGGTCACTGTCGAACAGATCCGCGTAGATCCTCAACGTGACGCTCGGGTCCTTGTGGCCGAGCATCCGGGACACCGCCAGAACATTCGCGCCGGAACTGACGGCCAAACTCGCGCAGGAGAGTGCCGCAAATCGTGCGGCGTGATCGTCTGCACCTGTGCACGCTCCACCGCCCGATTGAACCAACCCGTCGAGTCGTAGCTCGGACGCTTGAGATACCCGCCGCCCCGCGCCGGGAACAGCAGATCGCCCGGCGAGCGGCCCTCGCACCGCACTGCTAGTCGAGACAGCACCGAGGTCCGGTCTGGTAGCCGTCTGCTCCACCAGCGAAGTTGTTGCCAGGACCGGTGAAAGCGCCGAATGCCCCCGAACCGGCACCCGAGCCACCCTGGGCACCGGCCTCCACAGCGTGCGGGCGTCCTGGATTGGCGTTAGTAGCAGTCAGCACCGGTACAACCGCCAGGTCCTGCTGAGGCGGTTCCTGCCAGCGCGATGCCGGGTACGGCCAAGGCACCGAATAGTGCAGCGGCTGCGATGGTCTTCTTCATCTCGTTTCTTCCCTCCCTCACCCCCATGCACCTTGCACAGGGGCTAGGTCCTGTCTACACCTTCAAACCGCTGCCACCCAATAGACGAAAGTCCCCGTTTCGCGTAGAACTTGCGCTGAATTGTCAACTGCGTCAACAGCTTTGGTGCTCATGATGACGACTGCACGTGCGCCCAGTTCAAGCAGTTGGGGTCAGCGGTCTCGCGCACTACCGTGCCGCAAGATCGGCGTAACCGGCGGCCAGCCCGCGCAACTGCGCCGCGCCGTCGCCAGTGAACGACGCGCCATGCATCAGCGCGAGCGTCGTCGGCTGCAGGTCGGCGAGCTGATGCAGCGTCGGGGTCAGCACGGTGGTCAGGCCGGTGGCGTGGAACAGCTCCTCGGCGGCGATAGCCTTGCCGACCAGGTCCGACTCCGTCAGCGGGGGCGGCTTGCCAACATGGGTTAGCAGGTCACCGGCCAGCAGAGTCGACGTCGTCTCGTCGAACCACAGCCCGGCTTCCCAGTTGTGCGGTACATGCGGGGTGGTGATGAACCGGAGCCGGTGTCCTCCGATGTCGAGTGGGTTGTCATCGGCGACCACCGGCGGGCGGTCGCACATGTCGTTCAGCGAAAGCATGCACGCCAACGGGCCATGGATGACCTCGGCATGGGGGGCGGCGACCAGCAACATGTTCATGGCTCCGCATTCGTCGGCTTCGATGTGACCGAAGGAGATCCACCGCAGCTGCTCGAGCGGGATGACTCTCTCGATGGCCCGCGAGACCAGCGGAAACAGCTGCCGCATGCCGCAGTGGAAGAGAAACGGCTGCTCGCCGGTCAGTAGGAACTGGTTGAACGTGAATCCCTGATCGGTGATATCGGGGGTCCACGTCGACAGCCGGAAAACTCCAGGGGCGATTTCGTCAACGGTGGTGTCCATGGAACCATCGTCCACTTCACCCGACGCGGCGCGGTACGAACAGCAGCATTAACGCCAACTCCTATCCGGCAGAACCCCTTCGTTTCTGGCCACTGTGTGACGGCATAGCCTGGAGACCTGGGACAGGTTTGGTCGCCGACCGGATCTGAGGGGTAGGTGATGCGATACTTCACAAGGCTTCTCGCGGACTAGTGGCCGCTGGCGCGAGCGTCGTAGCTCTCGCGGCGAGCGCCTTCGCTCATGCGCAGCCACAGCCCTCTCCGCCGCCCATGCCGTCGATAGCCCATCAGCCGGTGCCGTTGGCATCGCCGGATGGGTTGATCCCGACAACGAGGGCGGCCCAACCACCCCGTGGGACGGGATCGGGAGTGTTCTGCGAAAACCAGTGGATCATCTGCTGGTAGGCCGAAGGGTGCTCTCACGCAAATGCCGGAACTCCGACCGAAGCCGCCGCCTGGTCCGCGTCGTGTTCACTCCGGGCGATGGCGAACAATGCGGACCCGCCTCGGCTTGCTGGGCTGATCGGATTAGCGGGGTTCGTGCAGTGCTTGAGGGACGTGAAGGTGCGCGGAGCGGCGGTTCGCCTCGATCCGCTGTTTGGCCACCCCCAAGGTGACGAAACTTCGCCTCGATCCGGCGCAGCGCGTAGCGGCGGTTCAGCCCGGTCAACTCGCTCGATGCCCACACGAGGAGCCTATCCCCGGCGTGGACACAGTCACGGCTACATCGTCGAAGGGCTACCCTGGCAGCTCATGGAGGTGCGATTTCTCGGATTGCTTGATTGAGGTCGAGGGCCGCCGCTATGAAAATGACATCGTCATCGACCGGGGTGTGGTGCGCAAGCGCAGCAAGAAACCCTCAAAGCCCTACCGCGACAGGTTCGGCCATACTCCCCGTCGGTCGCCGAGGAGATCCCCTGGGGCAGAACCCGTCTGGTCGTCGGCACCGGTGCCCACGGTGCGATGCCCGTCATGAGTGAGGTGAGAGACGAGGCTTCACGTCGACACATCGAGGTCTTCGCCGTGCCGACCGAACAAGCCTGTCAACTGATCTCAGACCTTCACCCACAGGACGTGCACGCAGTCCTTCACGTCACCTGCTGACCCAGAAGATCGGCCCCTCACGGCTGAGCCGGACAGACAGCGATGTCTTTACCCTCGACGTTGAGGGCGGCGGGGATGCTGGGCGAAGTAGACCTCACCCATTCCTCCGGAACCCAGCAGCCGGAGAATGCGGTACCCGGCGAAGGTCTCCCCGATCCGCAGCGGCATGGGCGCATATTAGCCACCAGCGTTGACACGCGGCAGAGTTCGAAAAGTCAACGACACGCCTTCGTCTGTCGGTCGGGAGTGAGATTCTTGAGGGCACGACTCACGGTGGTCCTTGCTGGAGCCGCGCTCACCCCAGACCGGCCAAAAAGAGGCCCCAGAAGGCTCATAGCGCCATCAGAACCCTGCATGCACAAGCCCCCCCATCAGCCCAAGAAAAAGATTCAGGGTGATGACGTGGCGGGTAGCGCTTCGGCGCTGAGGCTGGGCGGCAAAGGTCCAACTGCTCTACCGATCTCTTGTGAGCCAACGGAATCTATATGGCACGGCGACTACGTTCAGCTCCTTTTGGTCACCTGATCGGAGGGTCTCACAATGGCAGTTACAGTGACCTGCCCACGGTCACCAAGACAGCTGCCCACGGTCACCAAGACAGCAGGATGACGTTCTGTTCGCTCTCCCGCGATCAAAATCGTCCTCGGGGTCCTCACGGCTAGCTACTGGGAGACCGCCGTCCTCCAGGTGACAATCAGAGCCATCATCCGCTGGGCGATCCATAGAGCGATCATCGGTGGGCTCGGGCGAGGACGGTGGGAGCGGCGTACAGCGGGATGACGTTCTGTTCGCTCTCCCAGCGATCAAAATCGTCCTCGGGGTCCGGACCTAGCGACCGGGAGACCGCCGTCCTCCAGGTGACAATCAGAGCCATCATCCGCTCGGCGATCCATAGAGCGATCATCGGTTCTCCTTCGGTTCAGCGTTGGTGGTCGTGCACTCCCGGCGGGGTCGCCACATCAGCAGCACAGCCAGTTGCGTTGGATCGGCTGTGTGCCGCAGTGGCTGGCCTCATGGCTGAGTCCGACGTTCACCAGTTCCTGTATCGCTTCCTGACGGCTGACACCCCGCCCTCTTGCGTAGGCGTCCACGTCGGCCAGCCGCGTCCAGGCGCTCACGTCGATGTAGCTGAGGTACGCCCCGATACAGCAATCGCTGTCGGTGGCGGGGATGCCCCCGGCGACCTCGGAACTGTCTGATCTACGCCCTGTCATAGCGCGCACGCCCGCACTCGGTGCATTTCCACCACGTCTGTCGGGTGTATTGCTCGGAAACGGCGTGTTCTTCCATGCGCTTCATCGAGGCGGCGCAATGCTGGCATGTTCGGGTTGACACCTCCGCGAACGGCTTCAACAGCACACGCGACATACGGCCCCCAAAATCTCGCGACGGTGTGTGTGTAGATCGAGGTTATCCCTAAAACTGGAAGAAGCCCCCATTTTTTATGAGACTCTTATTTCTCGCATCTTTGCAGGTGCAGCGGTCATCAGGAGTGGCCCCCTGACCTGCCGAAACAGTGCCAATGCCGAAAGCCGTTGAGCGCCAACAATGTTTGCTGGCGACAACCACGGCATTGATTTCTGGACATGCCATGGAACGAGGAGATCCGGGCAACCTGGGCCCGACACGAACGCCTGGCGGCCAGCCCTCGGACCGTCGCCCTCATGTTCCCTCTGGTGACCGAATTGGACGTGCGGGCAGTCCTTCCGACAGTCCGCGTGCCGACTCTCGTTGTTCAGCACGCCGACTGCGTGGTGGTCCCGCCCGCGAAGGGCAAGTACATCGCCGAGCACATACCCGGCGCGAGATATGTTGAAGTGCCAGGCCGCAACGTGCTCCACTTCGTCGAACCATGGCGTCAGTCCTTTCAGGAGATCGCCCAATTCCTCACTGGCCAGCAGGCTGACGTGGCCGAGGACCGGGTTCTCGCTACGGTGCTGTTCACCGACATCGTGGACTCGACGCGGGGCCGCCGAAATGGGCGACCGTGACTGGCATGCGCTGCTTGACGCGCACGACGCCATCGTTCGGTCGCAGCTGTCTCGGTTTCGTGGCCGTGAGGTGAACACCTCGGGCGACGGGTTCCTGGCGATGTTCGACGGTCCGCAGCGAGCGATCCGCTGCGCCATGGCGATCCGCGACGCGGTTCAGACGCTCGGTATCCAGGTACGCGCTGGGTTGCACACCGGCGAGTGCGAGGTGCGCGGCGATGACATAGGCGGGATCGCCGTGCACATCGGCGCACGCGTGAGCGCACTGGCGGGACCGAACGACGTGCTCGTGTCCAGCACCCTGCGCGACCTCGTGATCGGGTCAGGACTCGAGTTCGAGGAACGTGGCACGTATTCGCTCAAGGGAGTGCCCGGCGAGTGGCGGGTGTCGGCGGTCGTTTCCTAAAACGGTGCGGTCGCTGGTGATCTTGGTTGAAATCGGCTGGACCTTCTTTGGACCCCGTTTGGACACACTTTGGACGCATCTCTCCATGTCTCCCGTTGGTTACCGTTGTGTGATTCTGCAGCTCAGGAGGGCTTCAGCCCCCTGACCAGCACCCGCCGTGAGGGTTCAAGTCCCCCCTCGGACACTTTTTTGAAACGGCCCCGGTAACCCGGGGCCGTTTGTCATTCCGCGGCGTAACGGTCGCGGGAATTCGAAGCACCAAGCCCTCGGAACATCCCAGCCGAACTGAGGAGTCTCGCGATGAAGAAGATCAACCTGACCGCTGCCATCGTCGGTGCCACCATGGTGACCGCGCTGGCGACCGCGGGTGTCGCTGCGGGCGTTCCGCCCAGCGGAACGGCCGCCGACGTGGTCAAGGCGTTGCAGGATCAGGGCTACAGCGTGCAGCTCAACGGCCCGGTGAGCGGCCAGCTGTCCCGGTGTTCGGTCACCGGCGTGCACGGCCTGGTGGTGATGATGATGGCGGACGGCAGCCTGATGATGCAGATGGACCCGACCAACCCCGGCGACGTCTTCGTCGACGTGTCCTGCCCGTCGAGCAACAACTGACTCAGACCGGGTCCCCCATCGTCTCTTTCGGTGTCGTACGGCCCCTGGTGCGCAGCAGGCTGGCGACGGTGGTGACCACCAGGATGACGCCGATCACGCTCAGCGACATACCCGTCGAGATCTCCGGGACCTTGACGTGCTGGCCGCCGTTGATGAACGGCAGGGTGTTCTCGTGCAGCGCGTGCAGCACGAGCTTGACGCCGATGAACGCCAGGATCAGCGACAGCCCGTAGGACAGGTACACCAGCCGGTCCAGCAGGCCGCCGATGAGGAAGTACAGCTGTCGCAGGCCCATCAGGGCGAAGGCGTTGGCGGTGAAGACGATGTAGGGCTCCTCGGTCAGGCCGTAGATCGCCGGGATGGAGTCCAGTGCGAACAGGATGTCGGTGAACCCGATTGCGATGAGCGCCAACAACATCGGGGTGACGACCCGCTTGCCGCCCACCTTGGCGAGGAACTTGTCGCCGTGGTACTCGTCGGTGGTCGGCACGAACCGCCGCACCAGGGCGATGATGCGACTGTCGCGTTCCTCCTCGACCTCCTTCTCGTGGCCGGCCTCGCGCGCCAGCTTGACGGCGGTGAGCACCAGGAAGATCCCGAAGATGTAGAAGACCCAGCTGAACGTGTTGATGGCCGCGGCGCCGACGGCGATGAACGCCGCGCGCATGACCAGGGCCATGACGATGCCGATCAGCAGCAGCTTCTGCTGGAATGCCCGCGGCACCGCGAACGTCGCCATGATCACGGTGAACACGAACAGGTTGTCCACCGACAGGGCCTTCTCGGTGACGTAGCCGGCGAAGTACTCACCGGCGAACTCCCCACCCCATTGCCACCAGACCACGAATCCGAAGACGACGGCCAGGCCGATGTAGACCGACGACCAGATCGCCGACTCTTTGAACGTCGGTTCGTGCGGCACCCGGACGTGGGCGAAGAAGTCGAACACGAACAACCCGAGAATGACCACACAGGTGATGACCCAGACCATCGTCGATACGCCCATACCGACGATTATCCAGGATTAGCCAGGCTTCACTGCGAGCACCGGTTTCGGGCATTCCACCAGTAGCTGCTGTGCGACGCTGCCGAGCAGCAGTTTGCCGACGGGATTGCGGTGCTTGAGGCCGATCACGAGCAGTTCGGCCTCGGGGCGCGCCATCGCCTCCAGTAGCGCGTCGGCCGCGTACACGCCGACCGGTTGCGACAGTTCGGCCGGCACGCCACAGGAGCTCAGGCGGTCCTGAACGTCGTGGACTTGCGCGGGTTGAGCGAACGCCGCGTCGATGTAGGAATCGCCCGCGGTCGAGTTGACCACCAGGACGCCGGTGTCGCGCACCTTGGCCTCGGCGATGCCGGCCTCCAGCGCCGCCTTGCCGTACTGGTCGTTGGTGTATCCGATGACGATCATGCCTGGGCCTTCTCTCTCTGGTCCTTGTCGTCCTCGACGATGAGCAGGGTCTCCTCGTCGCGGTGCAGCAGCCGGAGCACCAGCGGGATGATGAGCAGCACCGCCATGCAGACGTAGGTGATGATCGCGACGGGCTCGGTGAACAGGCTCATCCAGTCGCCACCACCGAGTTGCAGGCTCTGGCGCAGCTGCCGTTCGATCCGCGGCCCCAGGATGACGCCGATGATCAGCGGCAGCACCGGAAGGCCGAACCGGCGCATCATCAGGCCGACCAATCCGAACACCAGCAGCAGCGCCAGGTCCAGCGGCTGGACGTTCACCGCGAACGCGCCGAGCGTGGCGAAGAACAGGATGCCCGCGTAGAGGTACGGCCGCGGCGTGCGCAGCAGCTTGGCCCACAGCGGCGCCAGCGGCAGGTTGAGCACCAGCAGCAGCAAGTTGCCGATGAACAGGCTGGCGATCAGCGTCCAGATCAGCAGCGGCTCCTTCTCGAACAGCGTTGGGCCGGGCTGGATTCCGTAGGACACGAAGGCGGTGAGCATCACCGCGGCGGTGGCGTTGGTGGGCAGGCCCAGCGACAGCATCGGCACCAGGGTGCCCGCGGCCGAGGCGTTGTTGGCCGCCTCCGGGCCGGCGACACCCTCGATGGCGCCCTTGCCGAACTCCTCCGGATGCTTGGAGAGCTTCTTCTCGGTGATGTAGCACAGGAACGTCGGCAGCTCGGCACCGCCGGCGGGCAGTGCGCCGAACGGGAACCCGTAAGCGGTGCCGCGCAGCCACGGCTTCCAGGACCGCCGCCAGTCGTCGCGACCCATCCACGGCCGGCCCGACCGGGATGACGTCGGCGGGCCGCCGCCGCAGATGCGCCGCCACCCAGAGCGCCTCGCCGACGGCGAAGATCGCGACCGCGATCACGACGATGTCGATGCCGTCGGACAGCTGCGGAATCCCGAACGTGGCGCGGGGCTGACCGGTGAGGAAGTCGATGCCGACGATGCCGATCGCCAACCCGAGCACCAGCGAGATCGCGCCGCGCAGCTTCGACGAGCCGAGCACGGCGGTGACCGCCACCAGGGCGAACAGCATGATCGCCAGGTAGGACGGCGCGCCGAGGGTGACCGCGAACCGGGAGATCGCGGGGGCGAACGCGGCGAGCAGGACGGTGCCGATGGTGCCGGCGACGAACGACCCGATGGCCGCGGTGGCCAGCGCCTGCGCGGCGCGCCCGGCCTTGGCCATCTTGTTGCCCTCGATCGCGGTGATCACCGACGACGACTCCCCCGGTGTGTTCAGCAGGATCGACGTCGTCGAGCCGCCGTACATGCCGCCGTAGAAGATGCCGGCGAACATGATGAAGGCCGCGCTGGGGCTGACGTTGTAGGTGATCGGCAGCAGCAGCGCGACCGTCATCGCCGGGCCGATGCCCGGCAGCACGCCCACCGCGGTGCCCAGCAGCACACCGATCACGGCGTACAGCAGGTTCATCGGGGTGGCGGCCTGCTCGAAGCCCTGCAGCAGCCAGTCGAAGTTGTCCATCTACAGAATCCCGTCCAAGATGCCTGCGGGCAGCGGGATCCCGAGCCCGGAGTAGAAGGCGTAGAAGCTCGCCAACGCCAGTATCAGTCCGATGACGAAGTTGCGGACGTAGTGCCTGCTGCCGAGAATCGTTGCGGCGCAGCCGAAGAACAGCGTGCTCATGATCACCCAACCGAGTGGGTTCACCAGCAGGATCATCGCGACGAACAGCGCGACCAGCAGCCCGACGGTGCGCCAGTCGCCCGGCGCGTCGGGGTCGATGTCCTCGCCGGCGTCCGCCTCGCCCCTCGAGCCGCGCGGGATGGCGATCGCCAGGACGGCGGCCAACACCAGGGCGGCGATCCCGATCACCATCGGAAAGAGCTTCGGCCCAACGGGATCCACCTTGGCGAAGCCCGCCGACAGCGTCAGCGCGCTGTACACCAGGAAGCCGCCGACGATCACCAGCACGGCGACGACGATGTACTGCGCATAGTCGGGCGAGGAGTCCGTCGCCGTTCGGCTGCTTCTCGGCGGTGCTCACAGCAGCCCCAATTCGGTCAGCGTCGACGAGACGCGGTTGTCCTGGTCTTTGAGGAACTGTTCGAACTGCGCACCGGTCATGAACGCGTCGGTCCAGCCGTTCTTGACCAACGCGTCCTTCCACTGCTGGGTGTCGTGCAACTCGGTGAGCACCTTGACCATCTCCTGCTTGGCCTTGTCCGGAATTCCCGGTGGCGCAAGCACACCGCGCCAGTTGGCGAACGTCAGGTCGATACCGGACTCCTTGAGGGTCGGAGCGTCCACGCCCCCGACGCGCTCCTCGCTGGACACCGCAAGCACGCGCAGTTGGCCGGCCTCGATCTGGTCGATGAGCTCACCCGGGCTCGAGGTGCCCACCGTGATCTTCTTGCCGAGCAACGCGGTCAGCAGGTCGCCGCCGCCGTCGTAGGTGACGAAGTTGACGCTTCTCGGGTCGACGCCGACCGCCTTCGCCAACTCCATCGGGAACAGGTGATCGGGGCCCCCTGGCGAGGAACCGCCGCCGATCGTGATCTTGGACGGGTCGGCCTTCCACGCCGCGACGAAGTCGGCCACCGTCTTGAACGGCGAGTCGGCGGGTACGAAGACGGCGCCGGGGTCTTCGATCAGCTTCGCCAGGGCCGTCGCGTCGGACGCCTTGATGTTGGATCCGTTGGTGTAGGTGGCGCCGACCACGCCGAGACCCATCGTCATCATCAGGTCGCCGTTGCCCCGCTCGTTCATCAGCCGCGCCATCGCGACGGTGCCGCCGGCGCCGAGGACGTTGAACACCTCGACCCGGCCGGTGATGTCCTGGTCCTCCATGATCTTCACCGCGGTCCGCGCGGTCAGGTCGTAGCCGCCGCCGGGGCTGTTGGGCACCATCATTCGCAGCCGGTGCAGACCGCCCGGATCGCCGCCGCGCGTCACGCCGCACGCGGTGAGCAGCAGCATGACGGCCAGTACGGTGGCAGCCACCGCTACCAACCGCCGCCCGCTTCGTCGCAACATCGTCGTCCCCACTCGTCGCCGTGTGATGTTCAGCAATACTGGTTGACACGGTGACGCAGGTCACTCTTTCGGACGCAAAGGAAGTATTGGTCGTTGTGGTCATCGCTTGCGCGTAGCGGCAGAAGCCTCGCCGGCCAGTTCCTCGCCTTCCAACTGGTCGTCGTCGCAGTGGTGCTGGTTGCCGTCGCGGCGGTCTCGATCGCCCAGTCGACCAACGAGTTCCGCGAGGTGCGCGGGCAGCGGATGATCGCGGTCGCGGAGAACCTGGCGTCCACACCGATCGTTCGGGACCGCTACAACGACCCGTTCGCCGCGCAGATGCTCGCACCCGACGTCGACCGGGCCGTCGCCCTCTCCGGCGCCGGCCTGGCCGAGATCGTCGACCCGTCGGGCACGGTGCGCGCCTCCTCGGACCCGTCCCGCGTCGGCCGCCCCGTCGACTTCGGCCCCTCGAGGGTGGTCGAGGGCCGCGCCTGGTTCGGCGACCTCGACATCGACGGCCGCCACGCTCTCGTCGGTCAGGTGCCCGTCCTCTCCCCCTCCGGTGCGGTGTTGTCGGTCGTGTCGGTCAGCGAGCCGTATCCGTCGCTGTGGCAGCTGCTCAGCGGCGCCGGCGAACGGCTGCTGGTCTACCTCGGCCTTGGCGCGGCACTCGGCCTGGCCGCCTCCTGGTTGCTGTCACGGCGGATCAAACGCCACACCCGCGGGTTGGAGGTCGCCGAGATCGCCGGGCTGGCCGAGCACCGGGAAGCGTTGCTGCACAGCATCCGCGAGGGCGTGGTGGGGGTGAACACCGACGGGGTGATCACCGTGGTCAACGACAGTGCACAGGAGCTGCTCGGCGTCGGCGCCGACGCGGTGGGCCGCACGGTGCGGGAGGCCGGTATCGACCCGGCGGTGGCCGAGTTCCTGATCTCCGGCGAGGACGGCCACGACGTTGTGATCGGCACGCCCACAAGGGTGCTGGCGCTCAACCGCCGGGCGGCCACGAGCCAGGGGCAGCGCATCGGCACGGTGACCACGATGCGCGACAGCACCGAACTGGCCTCGATGCAGGGCCAGCTGTCCTCGCACAAGAGCGTCACCGACACCCTGCGCGCGCAGACTCACGAGTTCGCCAACCAGCTGCACACCATCTCCGGGCTGGTGCAGCTCGGCGAGTACGACTCGGTGCGCGACCTGGTCGGAGCATTGACCCGGCGCCGGGCTGAGATCAGTGATGCTGTCACACAACGTATTTCCGATCCGGCGGTGGCGGCCCTGCTGATCGCGAAGACCACGCTGGCCGCCGAGAGCGGGGTATCGCTCGAGTTGGCCGAGCAGTCTCATCTGGCGGCGCTGTCCCCGGCGCTGGCCACCGACGTCATCACGGTGCTGGGCAACCTGATCGACAACGCCGTCGACGTATCCGAAGGCTCGACGACGGCCCGGGTCGTGGTGCGCATCGACGACGCCGACGGGCTGACCATCACCGTCGCGGACTCGGGCCCGGGCGTACCGCAATCGGTTCGTGCGCAGATCTTTTCGCGTGGCGTGACCTCCAAGCCCGAAGTCCCCGGCGGCCGCGGCATCGGGCTGGCTCTGGTCCGGCTGGTCACCGCCCAGCACGGCGGCTCGGTCGAGGTGTCCGACGCCGCCGGCGGCGGTGCGCTGTTCGTGGCCCGGCTGCCCCAGATCCGGTCCGTCAGCCATGCGTGAGGTGCTCGTCGTCGACGACGATTTCATGGTGGCCGAGATCCACCGCCGCTTCGTCGATCGCGTCGACGGCTTCCACGCGGTCGGGGTGGCCCGCACCGGCGCCGAGGCCCTCGACGCGGCCCGAGCGCTGCGGCCCGACCTGATCCTGCTCGACGTGTACCTGCCGGACATGACGGGCCTGCAGGTGTTGCAGCGGTTGCGCGCCGAGGGCGACCCGGTGGGCGTCATCATGATCACCGCCGCCCGTGAGCTCGACACCGTCAGCGGCGCGCTGGACGGCGGCGCGGCCGACTATCTGATCAAACCGTTCGAATTCGACCAGCTGCGAACGAAACTCGAGTCCTTCGCGGCCCGCGCCGACGCGTTGGAGTCGGCCGGCGGCGCGGATCAGACACTGGTCGACGCGCTGTTCGGCAGCTCACCGGCGGGCTCGGAGCCCAAGGAAATGCCCAAAGGGCTGGGCGCCGAGACCGCCCGGCTGGTGCTGGACGCGGTGCGCGGAGCCGGCGAGGTGTCCGCGGCCGAATGCGCCGACCTGGTGGGCATTTCCCGGGTGAGCGCCCGCCGCTACCTGGAACACTTCCTGCACACCGGTGCCGTGGAACTGCGACTGCAGTACGGATCGGGCCGGCCCGAACGGCGCTACCAACTCCCGGTCAGTCGGGCCCGGTAGGACCGGCCGTCCGGGTCGTAGATCATCCGGTAGGCCGGCGTCGACCACAGCCGCTGGAACCGGCCCAGCCGCTCAGGCCGGTGCGGGCGCAGCCGGCCGGGCGGCCGCGGTCCGCGCCGGCCGCCCGCGTGCCAGTCCTCGAGGGTGTGTGCGGCGGCATTCAGCGCCGGAATCAACGTGTCGGGGTCCAGCAGTCCGTCGTCCTCGCTGCCGTCAGCGGCGCGGTCGAGATGCTCGCGCAGCAGTTCCAGCCGAAGGTCGCGGGCGAACACCCGCGCTCCGTCGCCAAGGCCGGCCGGGTCGCGGGGCTCGCGCGGGTCGAGGGTGTCGTCGAGGACCGCGCAGGACAGCTCGCTGTCGTGGGTCCAGGACCGCCGGTTGAAGTTGTCGCTGCCGGCGCAGGCCCAGACATCGTCGATGACGCACACCTTGGCGTGAACGTAGACCGGTGTGCCGGTGAGATTCTCGACGTCGAAGACGTGCACGCGGTCCGGGCTGGCGTGCCGGCACACGTCCAGGGCCTGCTCGCGGCCCACCAGGTTCGGCGTCAGCGACAGCTTGCCGTCGACGTCGGGGTGGCGCGGGACGACGGCGACCAGGTGCAGGCCGGGGTTGTCGCGCAGCGCGGCGGCGAACAACTCGGCCACCTGCTTGGACCACAGGTACTGGTCCTCCAGATAGATCAGCCGCCGGGCCCGGCGCACCGCCTTGGTGTAGCCGCGGGCCACGCTGCGCTCACCGTGCGGAGCGAAGTCGTACACCCGGCGCCCGTCGGGGTAGGTGCGCAGCACCTGGACGGCGTGCGGGCCGGCCGGCGGCGGGTCCGGCGGTTGGTCCGGCAGCGGCCCCGGCGACAGATCCGCGCCGCGCACGACGTCGCGCACCCAGGCCAGCGGTGAGTGCGAGTCCACCGGGGCGCTGTCGGTCCAGCGCTCGCGGAAGGTGGTGTCCAGCGCGCCCACCACCGGACCCTGGATCCGGAGCTGGACGTCGTGCCACGGCGGGTGCTCGCCGTAACTGGCATTCATCTGCACCGCCTGCGGATCACCCCGGTGGCTCGCGTCGTCGCGGCGGCTGTGGCACAGGTCGATACCGCCGGCGAACGCCACATCCCGGTCCGGGGCGTCGCGATGGCGGATCACCACCAGCTTCTGATGGTGGGAACCACCCATGCGCACCCGCTGGTCGAGCAGCACCTCCCCGCCGGCCTGCCTCGATCGCCTCGCCGAGGTGCTGGTTCTCCTCCTCGCTGAACTGGAACCGGTCCATGTGCGAGCGCCACACCAGGCCCTTGACCACCACCCCGCGCCCGGCCGCGGCGCTGAACAGCTCCCGGACGGTCGGCCCGTCGGGCCGCATCAACTCGTCGGGGTCACCGCGCCAGTCGGTGAAGAACAGGTAGTCGCCGACGCCGAGCGCCTCCACCTCGTCGACCAACACGTCGAAGTACGTCGCACCGTGCACCAGGGGCTGCACCCGGTTCCCCGCCGACCAGGCCGGGATTCCCGATGCCGGGTTACCGCGTTCCTCCGCTGTTAGAAACCACTGCGCCTGCATCCCAGTTCCCTCCGGTCGTCAACC
>CAWBAL010000020.1:0-22475 GCA_963786695.1 uncultured Actinomycetota bacterium | reverse complement strand
CCAGCAGGCGCGACGTCTACGGCTGATCGAGTAGCGGAGGGCCGCAGCGGTCCTGCATATCGGCCAGCGGCTGGCGGATGCTCTGGATCTCGGCTTTGGTCTGCGGGTTGGCGTCCAGGTAGTTCTGCACGTTGGCCGGCACTTGGTCAACGGGCTGGCCGGTGAGGCTGGTCATGAAGTCGTTGACGTCCGGGTGAGTGAACAGGTAGGCCGACGTCGCGGCCTGCACTCCGGCAGTGATGCCCGCCCGGTCGGCTGCACTGCAGTTTGGGGCGGGATCGGCCAGCGCCGAGGGGGCCGCGGCGAACAGCGCACCGACGACTGCGCCGACGCCCAATCGCACCGACAACGGCCGAGCGGACATTGACCAACATGGTCGGACTCCTTCGAGTAAGTGTGAATACGCGCATCAGAACCAGCTAGCCGCGACCGGGCCGACCGCCACCGCCCCAGGTCGATCATCGGTCCGCCACCGACACTCGGTCCACCGCCGCCGCCACCCGGTCTACCGATATCAAGGTAGATGTTCGGGTCCCAGTTGTCGTAGTACAGACACGTCGGGTCGCCATTGCACGGGTACGGGTCGAAGGTCGCCTGAGGCGGTGCCGACCCACCGCGCACCGTGCCGCTCGCGCACAGGGTCGATCCGCCGCTGTAGTTGCAGTCAGCCGCGGCTGAGGGGGCGACGACGATGCCCACCGTCGCTACCGTCAACGCCAGGACGGGTATCAGATGAAGCGGTCTCACCTGCACGGCTGCCCCCATTTCTGCTACGGACTGCTGAGTGGATCGCCCAGAAGGTACTGGGCCCAAAGCGTCCTACAAGCTGTGAGTTTGAAGGTAGCAGTCTGGTCGGCGTTTAGCATTCATTTCGCGCCGTTGCCGGTGGTGCACAATGCACGCATCGACATCGCATTGTTCTGCCGCGGCTGCGGTGCCGCGGCCGCGTGGCCTTGGTGTTGCTGTCCGCCGGGTTGTTCAGTGTCCTGGCGATTCTGGCGATCGAGATCAATGCCCAGTGGATGACGGCCCTCGACACCTCGGCCTGGAACTGGTTCAACGCGCACCGATCCCCCAACTGGCAAGTCGATGCGGACGGCATCTTCAGCTACATCGGCCGGCCGTTTCACGTTGCCGCCGCCGGGGTGGTCAGCGGAACGCTGCTCGCGCTGCAAGGGCGCTCGGCGATGCGCGCCGTTCTGGTGATCGCGACGGTCGGCGCCGGCGCGGTGGCCGAGCAGACGCTCAAAGCGATCGTCGAACGAACGCCCGCGAACCTCGCCCAGCTGCATGACGGGTCACTGCTGGCTTACGCCCATTCGTTCCCGTCCGGCCACGTCACAGGCAGCGCCACATTGCTCGGCACCATCGCGGTATGCCTGGGCGCCCGGCGAAGCCGCGCGGTGAAGGTGACGTTGGCAGCTGTGGTCTCGGTCGGTGTCCTCTTCGTCGCGTTCCTCGCGATGTACTCACGCGCGCACCTCTTCACCGACGTCATCGGTGGGATGGTTCTCGGTGCAGCGCTCGTGGCCCTGGGCACCGCAGTCCTTCGAATCAGCGAACGGCCCGCCACCGATTTCTCGGTGACGGGCCGTCTCGACTGATTGTCTAGCGGATGCAGTTGTTGCCGACGATCTCCTTGCACACCGCGCCCGGCGGAGCCGGGTTGACGGTGGGCGAGAACGAGTTGGCCCCACCGGGGCTGACGGCCTTCTCAGTGGGCGACACCGAAACCGACGTGGATGCCGGCGTGGTAGTCGTCGGGGCTTCCTTCTCCTTCGAGCTACACGCGGTGAGCGTGCCCATGCCGACGATCGCGACACCGCCAGCAAAGAGGGCGATCTGACGAGTCAAGCGACCAGTCCTCATAACTGTTCCTATCTTTGTGTGCCGAAGGGCGGATCGTCCCAATTGCTGGCCCGGCGAATTCACCAGCGGCCCCGTGAGGCTGGACAATCGCTGAACGTAACGTGGCGTCGCGTTGTGCTGGAAATCATACGGTAGCGATCCCGCTGCGGGCTCAGCCGGAGGCGACTGCCACGACTTTGCAGTCATTGATGATCCCCGACCCTGATGCGACCGCCCCCGTGACGGTCCAACAAACAGAGTGTATCCCGTCAGGCAAATTCGCGCGACATCGCCTGGCGGCTGACGACAGTCAGTACAGGTCGACGCGCCGGTCGGTGAGCAGGTGGACGTGCTCGGTCAACGTCTTGTCGTGAGTGATGCTCAAGTCGATGTCGGCGATCGCCAGTCCAGACCCGGGCCCGGCAGTCGCCGCGACCCAGCCGTACGGGTCCACGATCGCCGTGCCCTCCGTCCACTCCTGCCCGCGTTCCACCCCGGCCCGGTCGCACGCCGCGATCGCCACCTTGTTGGTGCGCGCGGTCGACATCGCGGTGATCACCTCGCCCGGCCGCTCCCCTTCCGGGCGCGGAAACAACGGCCAATTGACCGGCGCGGCAATCAGTTCGGCGCCGTCGAGAGTCGCCCGTCGCGTCAGCTCCCCGAATTCCAGGTCGTAGCAGACCATTACGGCGATCACGCCGTGTCGCGTCGTCACGACCGGCGGCAACTCGCCGCCGGGGGTGAAGATCAGCTTCTCCCGATCCCACAGATGGGTCTTGCGATAGCTGGCGATCACCCCACCGGCCTCGACCACCAGCGCGCTGTTGTAGAGCAGTCCGTCGTCGCCGAGTTCGCAGTACCCGCCGATCACCACGGCATCACCGGCCGCCGACCGCCAGGCGTCGAAGGCCGGGTCCTGCAGCCGACAGCGCCACCGACCTGGCCTCGTCGGCATCGGCGAACATGTAGCCCGAGGTCGCCAACTCCGGCAGGACCACGATCGTCGGCCCCGGCCGCCACCGCCTCGGCGATCGCGGCCGCCGACAACTCGAGGTTGGCCTGCAGATTCCCCACGGTGGGCGCAATCTGAGCGCACGCGATGCGGGTCACGCTGCCAGGCTAGCCTCACCGCAACGTCCCGCGAAGGAGGAACAATGACCGGCGACATCGTCGGGCAAGTCGACGCGACCAAGTACCCGCGCTACACCGAGCCCTCGACATTCGCGCGTCTGCCCCGGATCTCGGAGGTGCCCGGCGCCGACGTGGGCATCGTCGGGGTGCCGTTCGACAGCGGCGTGTCCTACCGGCCGGGCGCCCGCTTCGGTCCCGCGCACGTGCGCGCGGGCTCGAAGTTGTTGCGGCCCTTCAACCCCGCGCTGGATGTGGAGCCGTTCGCCCCGCACCAGGTGGCCGACTGCGGCGACATCGCGGTGAACCCCTTCAACATCGACGAGGCCATCTCCGCGATCGACACCGCGGTGACCGATCTGCGCAAGCACGGGTCGACGCTGCTGACCATCGGCGGCGACCACACCATCGCCCTGCCGATCCTTCGATCGCTGGCCCGCGACCACGGCAAGATCGCGGTGCTGCACTTCGACGCCCACCTCGACACCTGGGACACCTACTTCGGGGCGGCCTACACCCACGGCACCCCGTTCCGGCGCGCCAGCGAGGAAGGGCTGATCGACATGGAACGCTCGCTGCACATGGGCATCCGCGGCCCGCTCTACAGCAAGACCGACCTCGAAGACGACGCCGTACTCGGGTTCCAGGTCATCCGCTCCGACGACTACGAGTTCGACGGGGTCGCCAGCATCGTCGAACGCATGCGCAAGCGCCTCGACGGCGGCCCGGTGTACGTCTCGGTCGACATCGACGTGCTCGATCCCGCGCACGCGCCCGGCACCGGCACTCCCGAGGCCGGCGGTCTGACGTCGCGCGAACTGCTCAACACGCTGCGCGGCCTGGTCGGCCTCGACGTGATCGGGGCCGACATCGTCGAAGTGGCACCCGCCTACGACCACGCCGAGATCACCGGGATCGCCGCCGCGACCGTCGGATACGAACTGTTGTCGGTGCTCGCCGCCAACAGCTAACCCTCAGAAGCGGGCCAGGCTAGTCTTTGACTGTGGCGACCAAGCGGAAATGCGCTGGTCCGGTACCGCCAGACGGACAGGCCCGGCGATCAGACTGTGAGCGCATGCAGCGCCGGCCACCGGCCCGCAATCAGCACTGGGCCGAGTCCGTCACCCGCCAGATGCGCGTGCTCAACATCGCGACCTGAATCGCCGCCTTCGTCACCGTGTTCTTCGGGCTCATGCAACTCGTCACCGGGCCGCGGGTCTTTCCTCTCGGGCTGGTCAACCTCGCCACCGCAGCCGCTTCATGGCGATCCCGCTGCTGCACCGCTTCGGCGAGGTCGTCGCAACGCTGACGTTCGTCTTCTGTCGCCTTCGTGTCGCTGACGTTCGTCGGCACGCAGATCGGGACCGACTCCGGCCTGCAGTTCTACTACCTGGTGTCGGCGTCGCTGGCGGTGCTGATGCTCGGTGTCGAGCACATCGTGATGGCCTCGGTGGTGGTCGGCGATCGGCGCTGGGCTGACCATCGCCACGCAGTTCCTGGTGCCCGGGGACACCCACATACAGCCGCGCTGGGCAGTCGAACGCCGGCTTCGTCGTCACCACCATCTCGGCCGTCCGTGATGATCTTCGCCACGGTGTTCTACGCGATGCGCGAGGTCTCCCGCGCCGAGGGCGCCATGGAGGTGGAGTACAAACGCTCCGAGGCGCTGCTGGCCAACATCCTGCCGGGCAGCGTCGCCGAGCGGCTCAAGGATCCCGGCGCACGGGACCATCGCCGACCGGTACGACGACGCCTCGATCCTGTTCGCCGACATCGCCGGTTTCACCGAGCGGGCCAGTCAGATCGCCGCCGCCGATCTGGTGCGCTTCCTGGACCGGCTGTACACCACCTTCGACCGGCTGGTCGACAAGCACGGCCTGGAGAAGATCAAGACCACCGGCGACTCCTACATGGTGGTCAGCGGGGTTCCCGAGCCCCGCCCCGACCACGTCGAGGCGCTGGCACGGCTTGCCCTCGACATGTCGCGCGCGGTGGCCGATCTACGCGACCCCAACGGGGCGCGGGTGCCGCTGCGGATCGGTATGGCCGCGGGCCCGGTGGTGGCCGGCGTGGTGGGCGCCCGGCGGTTCTTCTACGACGTGTGGGGCGACGCCGTCAACGTCGCCTCCCGCATGGAGAGCACCGACCCGGAGGGACGGATCCAGGTTCCCGAAGACGTCTACCGACGCCTGAAGGACCGGTTCGTGCTCGAGGAACGCGGCGAGGTCGACGTCAAGGGCAAGGGCATCATGCGCACCTGGTACCTGGTCGGGCAGCAAGAGCCGAAACACCGTTGCACCTGAGCCTGACTCGGCCCAGGAAGAAGTGGGACGGGTCGAGAGCCCGACCGGCTAGACCCACTACATCACCTTCGACAGGAACGCCTTGGTGCGCTCGTGCTGCGGGTTGCTCAGCACCTCGCGGGGCGCGCCGCTCTCGACGATCACGCCGCCGTCCATGAACACCAGCTGGTCGGCGACCTCGCGGGCGAAGCCCATCTCGTGGGTGACGACCACCATCGTCATGCCCTCGCTGGCGAGCTTCTTCATCACGCCGAGCACCTCGCCGACCAGTTCCGGGTCCAGCGCCGAGGTGGGCTCGTCGAACAGCATCAGCTTGGGATCCATCGCCAGCGCCCGGGCGATCGCCACCCGCTGCTGCTGGCCGCCGGACAGCTGGGCCGGGTAGGCGCTCGGCCTTTTCCGCCGAGACCGACCTGGTCGAGCAGGTCGCGGGCACGCTCGACGGCCGCGGCCTTCTTGACCCCCTTGACCTGCATCGGCGCCTCGATGATGTTCGCCAACGCGGTGCGGTGCGGGAACAGGTTGAAGTGCTGGAACACCATGCCGATGTCGCGGCGCTGCTTCGCGGCTTCGCGGGGCGGCATCTCGTAGAGCTTGCCGCCCTTCTCGCGGTAGCCGATCAGCTCGCCGTCGACGTAGAGCCGGCCGGCGTTGACCTGCTCGAGGTGGTTGATGCACCGCAGGAACGTCGACTTGCCCGATCCCGACGGCCCGACCAGGACGAGCACCTGACCCCGGCCGATCTCCAGCGTGACGCCCTTGAGCACCTTCAGCGCACCGAAGTTCTTGCAGACACTCTCGGCCTTGACCATCGGCGTGGTCACCGGGTCGGAACCGGTCATACGTGTCCTACCTCTCCCAGTGTCTGCGCCTCCGCCAGTGCGTCAAGTTGTTTGGCGGTCAGCTTGCGTGAGACGCCCGCGCGAGAAGTAGCGCTCCAGGTAGAACTGACCCACCATCAGGATGCTGGTGATCAGCAGGTACCAGGCGGCCGCGACCAGCAGCAGCGGGATCGGTTGGAAGATCACCGCGGCGATGTCCCGCTGGCGCCCGAACAGGTCGAGCGTGAACGGCACCGCGACCGCCAGCGACGTGGTCTTCAGCTGGCCGATGAACTCGTTGCCGGTCGGCGGGATGATCACCCGCATCGCCTGCGGCAACACGGTGCGCCGCATCGTCAGCAACCAGGACATGCCCAGTGCGGTCGATGCCTCCGACTGGCCCTCGGGCACCGAGCTGATGCCGGCGCGGATGATCTCCGCCAGGTAGGCCGCCTCGTTGAAGCCCAGACCGAGGATCGCCAGCACGAAGTACATCGACAGGTTCTGGATGTTCAGGTGGAAGAACGTCGGCCCGAACGGAATTCCCAGCTGGATGTTCTTGTAGATCGTCGGGATCAGGCCCCAGAACACCAGCTGCACGAAGACCGGTGTGCCGCGGAAGACCCACAGATACACCCAGGACACCGCACCGAAACACCGGGTTGGGCGACAGTCGCATGACCGCGAGGATCACCGCCGATGCACGATGGCGAGCAGCATCGACCAGACGGTCAGCTGGATGGTGATCCAGACGCCATGCACGATCCGTTCGTCGAGGATGTACTTGCCGAAGGTGGACCAGCCGTATGCCTCGTTGGTGGCCGCGCCGTAGATGAACAGCGCGACCAGGACGAGGATGACGATCGCCGCCACCCACCGCCACGGGTGCCGTAGCGGGACCGCGTCGATGGCGGCTGGGCTTTCGGGTGGCGACGAAACGTCAACGCTCATCTGTCGATCCGGCTATCAGCTGGTCGCGCCGTTGATGACCGGCTTGGTGATCATGCCGGCCTCGACACCCCAGTTGGATGCGATCTGCTTGTAGTCGCCGGTCTCGATCAGGTGCTCGAGAGCCTTCTGCAGAGACGCCGCCAGCGGCGAACCCTTCTTCACCGGCCAGCCGTAGGGTGCGGAATCGAAGATCTCGCCCGCCTGCTCGAGCTTGCCGTTGCTCTGCTTGATCGCATACAGGGTCACCGGCGAATCCGCCGACATCGCGTCGGCCTGGCCGAGGACCACCGCGTTGGTGGCCTGATCCTGTCCGTCGAACTTCAGGATCTCGATCGCCGGCTTACCGGCGTCGGTGCATGCCTTGCTCCTGGCCGGCAGTTCGTCGACCTCCTGCGTGGTCGTGGCCTGGACCGCGACCTTCTTGCCGCAGGCGTTCTCGGGGTCGATGTCCGATCCCTTCGGCGCTGGCCCACAGCGAGCCCGCCGAGAAGTAGGTGACGAAGTCGACCGACGCCTCGCGCTCCTTGGTGTCGGTGAACGACGACATGCCGACGTTGAAGGTGCCGCCCTGGATGGCCGGGATGATCTTGGCGAAGTCGGCTTCCCGGTAATCGGCTGTCAGACCGAGGGTGGAGGCGATCGCGTTCATCAGATCCACGTCGAAGCCGATGATCTTGCCGCTCGGATCCTTGAACTCGTTGGGCGTGTAGGGGACGTTCACCCCGACGATCAGCTTGCCGGACGACTTGATGTCCTCGGGCACGCGTCGCGGCGATCTCGTCGACCTTGGCCGCCTTCGCCGCCGTGGTCTCGGTCGCCGGACCGGAAGTATCGCTGTTCTTGGTGCACCCTGACAGCGCCAGCGCGCCGGACAAGGCGAGCACCGCAGCGACGCTCCACCAGCGAGATCTTCCCCGACGGTCTTGACATCCAGTAACGCACGGTTGCCTCATCTTTCTGCATCGGGCCGCACTCACACCCTCCAGCCGAGGACGGTAACGACCTTGGACCCAGCTCGCACTGCCGGTAACGGAACATTAACCACACCAGCGCCAACACACAGCGCATTCGTCGTACTCGGGGTGGTGACCAAGGTCCCGAATTCCCGAGTTGAGGTGCCCAAATACCGGGACTCGATCCGTTGCTGTGTCAGACTTCGGCCATGACAACTACCTCTGCCCCACCGCTCTTGCCACACCTGTGGAAGTCGGTTCTGCTGTCTGGATTCCTGTCGCTTGTCCTGGGCGTCCTGGTGCTGGCCTGGCCGGGCAAGTCGATCCTGGTTGCCGCGATCTTCTTCGGCGCCTACCTGTTGGTCACCGGAATCACCCAGGTCTTCCACGCCTTCACCCTGCACGTCTCCGCAGGCGGCCGGGCGATGCTGTTCATCAGCGGCGCGGCCGCGCTCGTGCTGGCCGTGCTGTGCTTCCGCAGCATCGCGAACTCGATCCTGCTGCTGGCGATCTGGATCGGCGTCGGCTTCATCTTCCGCGGCGTCGCCACCGCGGCGTCGGCGATCAGCGATCCCGACACCCCCGGCCGGGGCTGGGAGATCTTCGTCGGCATCATCAGCCTGATCGCCGGCATCGTCGTGCTCGGCTCGCCGCTGACCTCGCTGGCCACCCTGACACTCGTCGTGGGCATCTGGCTCGTGGTCATCGGCGTCTTCGAGATCGTGGCCTCCTTCGGGATCCGCAAGGCCGGCAAGAACATCCGGGAAACGGTCGCAGCAGTCAGGTCCTGACGCGACCCTGCCCGGAAGAGTCGTTGCCCGCCAGCATCATTCCGATCGCGAACTATCGATCGGCGACGACAGGTAACGTGCACTCCATGACCGAGCCATCGGAGACGTCCCCACAGGCCCCTCAGGCCACGCCCCAGCCGCCGACCGCTCCGCCGTACCCCTACCCCTATCCAAACCCGTATCAGGGTCAGTACCCGGGCGGATACCCGCCGCCACCGCCGCAGCCCTACGCCGGCTACACGCCGCCGCCGACGGGCCCCCGCAACGGTCTGGGCGTAGCCGCACTGGTCATCGCCATCGTCGCGCTGGTCTCGTCGTTCTCGGTGGCGGGCGGCATCATCCTGGGCATCGTCGCGGTCGTGATCGGCTTCGCGGCGCGCGGTCGCGTCAAGCGCGGTGAGGCCAACAACGGCGGCGTCGCCCTGGCCGGCATCATCCTGGGGTTCGTCGCCATCATCGTGGGCCTGGCCTTCATCGCCGTCTGGGTCGGCGTGTTCAAAGAGGTCGGCGCCGGCGACTACATCGACTGCCTGCAGAAGGCCGGCCAGGACCAGAGTGAGGTCCAGAAGTGCGCCGACCAGTTCCGTCAGTCGGTCGAGAACAAGTTCAGCGTCACTCTGACACCGACGCCGTAACGCTGGGCAGTTGCCGCCTGCGCGGCATGAACTCCAGCGACAGCAGCACCACCAGCAGTGGCAGCACCTGACCGAACGACAGCAGCACGTAGCGGCGATCGCCGAGTGCGTGGAACTTGCGCAGATACCGGTACAGCGACTCCAGTGCGATCAGCGGGTCGCCCAGGTGGATCACGGTGTAGAAGAAGCTACTGAGCGGGCCGCGTTCCTTGTCGTTGAAGATCTCCGGGAACGCCGCGAAGGCCAGCGAAAGTCGTTGCGCTCCAGCCTGTCTCATTGCGGCGATCATGTCGACCGACAGCCGCTCGTCGATGCCGTTCGGGGCGCCGCGGCGGCGCCACGGGATGTCGAGGGTGACGTCGCTGCCGCCGCCGGCCAGCGCGTACCGGTGGAAGCCCTGCATGCACCCGTTCTTGTCGCGGGCGATGATGAGCAGGATCCCCGGATAGCGGCCGGTCAGTGTGCCGTCGAGGATCATCGAGAAGCCGCGCTCGGTGCGCGCCCCCTTCGGCGAGGCCAGCAGGACGTCGGTCAGCTCGGCGAGCTGGGCGTCGTCGAGTTCCTGTTCGGCGACGATCTCGGTGGTGATGCCGAAGTTGTGGGTGCGCTGCACCGCCTGGCGAAGGTTGCGGAACCGGCGGCCCACCATGTCGAAGGCGGGCACGTCGATCACCACGTCGCGTCCGATGGGCACCGGCCGCAAGGTCTGGCCGATGACTTCCGGGGTGCTCCACAGTCCCAGCCGCCGTTCACTGCAGCCGAGCACGACCACCCGCCAGCCGTGGGCGTGACACATCGCCACGAAGTCCGAGACGAGCTCGGCGAACCGGGTCTCGTCACCGATCGGGTCGCCACTGACCACCGCGTAGCCCAGCCGGGTGCGGTAGGCGATGGCCGCCGCGCCGTCGGGTGTGAAGTGGTAGCTCTTGCGCGCCAGCATGGCGAACGGGGCCACCGGATCGCGACTGGTCGCGTTCACCAGCGCCCAGATCCGCGGCAGTTCGGCCGGCTGGGGGCGCGCCGTGGTCGGCCACATCAGGGCCAGCCCGGAGCAGGCGATCAGGACGTTGCCCAGTACGTCGAAGGCCAGGATGTGGGCGCCGAAGCCGGCCAGCACCGCCAGCGCGGCCGCGCCCGCGTGGGCCGCGGTCACCGGCCGGCCCAGGAAGATGCCCCGCGCGATCAGGGTGACGGCGGCCAGGATCGTCAGCGACCAGGCCAGCCGGCCGTCGGCGTGCCAGTTCGCGTGGTGATGCGACCGCGCCAGCAGCGCGACCAGCCAGCTCGCGGCGATCAGCAGGGCCAGGGCGCCGACCCAGCGCGCCGCCGGGGAATCGACGTGCACGACCACCCGTTCGCGGGCCCGCAGGCGGGTCGCGACCTGCACTGGCGGCTCGGTCATCTCACCTCCCCCAAGGCTGAGCAACGTCTGTCGAACAGGTAAACAGTACGCCCGTTATCAGGCCCGGCCCGGGAAGTGCTTCACGATTCCTTCCTGCACGACGGTGGCCACCACCTGGCCGGCCCGGTTGAAGAAGTGCCCGGATCCCAGCCCGCGCGACTCGGCCGCGACCGGTGAACCGGTCGAGTACAGCACCCAGTCGGCGAAGTCGACCTGCCGGTGAAACCACACCGAATGGTTGATGGTGACCGCGAAGATCCGGTCCCACCCCCAGGACAGGCCGTGGGTGGTGATGATCGAGTCCAGCACCGTGGTGTCCGAGGAGTAGACCATCGCGGCGGTATGCAGCGTCGGGTCGTCGGGCATCTCCCCGGCGGCCTTGAGCCACACCCGGTTGTGCTCCTGACGGCCGCCCTTGTCGCGCATCACCCACGCCGGGTCGTTGGTGTAGCGCCACTCGATGGGCCGCAGCGCGCTCGACGAAGTGCGGGCACGACCTCCTCGTAACCGACGAGGAGGTCGTCGATCGTCGGCAGGGTGTGCGGCTCGGGCAGCTCGCGGCATCTCGACGTTGTGCTCGAGGCCGTGACCGCCGGACAGGTAGGACACCAGGGCCGTCGCCGAGCAACTTGCCGTCCTGCATCGCATCGACGCGCCGGTTGGCGAACCGCCGTTCGTCGCGCAGCCGAACGACGTGGAATTCGATGTCAGCCGACGGATCGCCGCCGGCGATGAAGTGCACCGACAGCGCGCTCGGCGGCAGATCGTGAACCAGGGTGCGGGTGGCGGCGACGAACGTCTGCGCCATCATCTGGCCGCCGAAGGTCCGCACCGGGTTCTTGTGCGGGTGCGCGCCGGCGAACACGTCGTCGCCGATCGGGGAGAGCTCGAGGATCGCCAGTAGTTCGTCGAGATCGGACGTGCTCTCCGCCGCTGGCACCCGTGGCTTCTCCCTTTAGTGGTCGTCCTCACCGATGCGGTGAACGTGAATCAGATTCGTCGAGCCTACTGTGCCCGGCGGAGCACCCGCGACGATGACGACGAGATCACCCCGCTTGTAGCGGCCGAGTTCCAGCAGCGTAGTGGTCGACCTGCCGGATCATCTCGTCGGTGCTGCGCATGTGCTCGACGATGAACGTCTCGGTGCCCCAGGTCAGCGCGAGCTGGCTGCGCACCTCGGGCATCGCGGTGAACGCCAGCAACGGCAGCGGGGTGTGCAGCCGGGCCAGCCGCCGCACGGTGTCGCCCGAGGACGGTGAACGCGACCAGCGCCTTGGCGTCGAGCCGCTCGCCGATGTCGCGGGCGGCGTAGGAGATCACGCCCCGCTTGGTGCGCGGCACGTGGGTCAGCGGCGGCGCGGCGGTCGAGTTCTCCTCGACCGCGGAGATGATGCGCGCCATCGTCCGCACCGCCTCCAGCGGATACTTGCCCACCGAGGTCTCCCCCGACAGCATCACCGCGTCGGCGCCGTCGAGCACGGCGTTGGCGACGTCGGACGCCTCGGCGCGGGTGGGCCGGGAGTTCTCGATCATCGACTCGAGCATCTGGGTCGCGACGATGACCGGCTTGGCGTTCTCCCTGGCCATCTGGATGGCCCGCTTCTGCACCAGCGGAACCTCCTCGAGCGGCAGCTCGACGCCGAGGTCACCGCGGGCCACCATGACGGCGTCGAAGGCCAGCACGATGGCCTCGAGGTTGTCGATCGCCTCGGGCTTCTCCAGCTTGGCGATCACCGGGACGCGGCGGCCCACCCGGTCCATCACCTCGTGGACCAGCTCGATGTCGGCCGGCGAACGCACGAACGACAGCGCGACCAGGTCCACGCCGAGACGCAGCGCGAACTCCAGGTCCTCGATGTCCTTCTCGGACATGCGCCGGCACCGAGACGTTCATACCCGGCAGCGACAGGCCCTTGTTGTTGCTGACCGGGCCGCCCTCGGTGACGGTGCACACCACGTCGTCGCCGTCGATGTGTTCGACGACCAGCGCGACCTTGCCGTCGTCGACCAGCAGCCGGTCACCGGGCTGGGCATCCTTGGCCAGGCTGCTTGTAGGTGGTCGACACCCGGTCGTGGGTGCCTTCGCACTCCTCGACGGTGATGCGCACGGTCTCGCCGTTGGCCCAGTACGGTGGGGCCGTCGGCGAAGCGGCCGAGCCGGATCTTGGGGCCCTGCAGGTCGGCGAGGATGCCGACGGCGCGGCCGGTGGCGTCGGACGCCGTGCGCACTCGCTTGTAGGCGGCCTCGTGGTCGGCGTAGTCGCCGTGACTGAAGTTCAGCCGGGCCACGTCCATGCCGGCGTCGACCAGAGCCTTGACCGCCTCGTCCGTGCCGGTGGCGGGGCCGAGGGTACAGACGATCTTGCCGCGTCTAGTCACGACGCCTCAGCATAGTCGCGGCTGCACGGGCATCTCGACCGATACAGAATCGCGGTGACGGGCTGTTCACTCAGACGACCGCCAACGGCAACTGATTGCGGCCGAACCGGCTCCGGCAGATCGGAGTCGCCCATCAGGATAGGCGTCGACGGCGTGCGCGGCGGCGCGGCCCTCGGCGATCGCCCACACCACCAGCGACGCTCCGCGGTGGGCGTCACCGCAGACGAACACGCCGGGCGCCTCGGTCTGCCAGTCCGATCCGCAGCCGATCGCGCCGCGCCGGCTCAGCGTGATGCCGAGGTCGTCGAGCAGCGCCATGTGCTCGACACCGTCGAAGCCGATCGCCAGCAACGCCAGGTCGCAGGGAATCTCGCAGGATTCGCCGACCGGCGTGATGATCCGGCGTCCGTCGACACGTTCCACCTTCACCTCGGCGATCTCCATCGCGCGCACCTTGCCGTCGTCGTCGCCGACGAAGCGCTGCACCGCCACCTGGTAGTGCACGGTGCCGCCCTCGGCGTGCGCGGGCGAGGTGCGCAGCACCAGCGGCCAGGTGGGCCACGGCGACAGACGCGTCGTCGCGCACGTCGGGCGGTTGCGGGTTGTAGTCGAGCTGGGTCACCGACGCCGCGCCCTGGCGGTGCGCGGTGCCCAGGCAGTCCGCACCGGTGTCGCCGCCGCCGATGATCACCACGTGCTTGCCCTTGGCCGAGATGTGCGACGGACCGTCGCCCTCGCATTCGCGGTTGGCGGGCACCAGGTGCTCCATCGCCAGGTGCACGCCCGTCGAGATGGCGGCCCTCGACATCGGTGTCGCGGCCGCGCAGCGCGCCGACCGCCAGCACGACGGCGTCGAACCGGTGCCGCAGCTCGTCGACGGACACGTCCACCCCGACCTCGCAGTCGGTGACGAAACGCGTTCCCTCCGCGCGCATCTGGGCCAGCCGCTGGTTGAGCGTGGCCTTCTCGAGCTTGTACTCCGGGATGCCGTAGCGCAGCAGGCCGCCGAGGCGGTCGTCACGCTCGTAGACGGTGACGTGGTGGCCGGCGCGGGTCAGCTGCTGGGCGGCGGCCAGTCCGGCCGGTCCGGAGCCGACGACGGCGACGTTCTTGCCGGTGCCGATGGCGGCCGGCTGGGCTTCGACGATGCCGAGCCGCCAGGCCTGGTCGGCGATCGTGTTCTCGATGCGCTTGATCGTCACGCTGCCGCCGGTCTCGTCCTCGGCGATGGACAGCACACAGGCCGCCTCGCACGGCGCCGGGCAGAGCCGGCCGGTGAACTCCGGGAAGTTGTTGGTGGCGTGCAGTCGCTCGCTGGCGGCCTCCCAGCGGCCGCGGCGCACCAGGTCGTTCCACTCCGGGATCAGGTTGCCCAGCGGGCAGCCCGCGGTTCCGGAGTGGCAGAACGGGATTCCGCAGTCCATGCAGCGGCGGGCCTGCTGAGCCACCTCGCCCGCGCGCTGGCGGGGGTCCTGGCGTTCGTACACCTCGCGCCCAGTCGCCGACGCGTTCGTCGACGGCGCGCTTGGCGGCCTCGATCTTGGGGACCTTCAGGAAGCCGGTCGGATCAGCCACGGGTCGCCTCCATGATTGCGGTGTCCACGTCGCGCCCCTCGGCCTTGGCCATCCGGGTGGCCTCGAGCACCTTCTGGTAGTCGGTGGGCATGACCTTGGTGAATTGGGCGCTGCGCCTTGGCCAGTCGGAGAGCAGCGAGCGCGCCAGCGTGCTGCCGGTGCTGCGGGCGTGGCGAGTCACGACGTCGTGCAGCCAGACCAGGTCGTCGGGGTCGGGGCGCTGCAGCTCGACCATCGCGGTGTTGACCTTCGCCGGGTTGAGGCCGAGCACGTAGGCGATGCCGCCGGACATGCCCGCGGCGAAGTTGCGCCCGGTGCGGCCGAGCACCACCACCCGGCCACCGGTCATGTACTCGCAGGCGTGGTCGCCGACGCCCTCGGTGACCGCCAGCGCGCCGGAGTTGCGGGCGCAGAACCGTTCCCCGACCCGGCCCCGCAGGAACACCTCGCCCGAGGTGGCCCCGTACAGCAGGGTGTTGCCGGCGATGACGTTGTCCTCCGGCAGGAACAGGACGTCGTCGGGCGGGCGCACGATCACCCGGCCGCCGGAAAGTCCCTTGCCCACATAGTCATTGGCGTCGCCGATGAGCTCCAGGGTGATACCGGGCGGCAGGAACGCGCCCAGCGACTGGCCGGCCGAGCCGGTCAGCGTGACGTGGATGGTGTCGTCGGGCAGCCCCTGGGCGCCGTAGCGGCGGGTGACCTCCGAGCCCAGCAGGGTGCCGACGGTGCGGTTGACGTTGCGCACCGGCAACTCCAGCCGTACCGGGTGGGCGTCCTCGAGGGCGCCCTCGGCCAGCGCGATCAGCGTCCGGTCCAGCGCCTGGTCCAGGCCGTGGTCCTGGTCGCGAAGGCGGCGACGCTGGGTCAGCGGGCCGCCGTGGGCGTCGGTGGGCACGGCGAAGATCGGGCTGAGGTCCAGCCCCCGGCTCTTCCAGTGCGCCAGCCCGGCGTCGGTGTCGAGCACCTCGGCGTGGCCGACGGCCTCGTCGATGCTGCGGAAGCCGAGCTCGGCGAGCATCTTTCGGACGTCCTCGGCGATGAAGCGGAAGAAGTTCTCGACGAACTCGGGCTTGCCGTTGAACCGCGCGCGCAGTTCCGGGTTCTGGGTGGCCACGCCGACCGGGCAGGTGTCGAGGTGGCAGACCCGCATCATGATGCAGCCGGCCACCACCAGCGGGGCGGTGGAGAAGCCGAACTCCTCGGCGCCGAGCAGTGCGGCGATCACCACGTCGCGGGCGGTGCGCAGGCCGCCGTCGCACTGCACGGTGATGCGGTCGCGAAGTCCGTTGAGCACCAACGTCTGCTGGGTGTCGGCCAGGCCGATCTCCCAGGGCGCGCCGGCGTGCTTGAGGCTCGTCAGCGGCGCCGCGCCGGTGCCGCCGTCGTATCCGGAGATCAGCACGACGTCGGCGTGCGCCTTCGACACCCCCGCGGCCACCGTGCCGACACCCACCGAGCTGACCAGCTTGACGTGGATGCGGGCCTCGGAGTTGGCGTTCTTCAGGTCGTGGATCAGCTGCGCGAGATCCTCGATGGAGTAGATGTCGTGGTGCGGCGGCGGGGAGATGAGGCCGACGCCGGGTGTGGAGTGCCGGGTCTTGGCGATGCTGGGATACACCTTGAAGCCGGGCAGCTGCCCGCCCTCCCCCGGCTTGGCGCCCTGGGCCATCTTGATCTGGATGTCGGAGGCGTTCACCAGGTAGTCGCTGGTGACCCCGAATCGGCCCGAGGCGACCTGCTTGACCGCGCTGCGCCGGCGCGGGTCGTAGCAGCCGGTCGGCGTCCTCGCCGCCCTCGCCGCTGTTGGAGCGGCCGCCGAGGTTGTTCATGGCGATCGCCATGGTCTCGTGGGCTTCTTTGGAGATCGACCCGTAGCTCATCGCCCCGGTGTTGAACCGCGTGCAGATCGAGTCGACGGACTCCACCTCGTGCAGCGGAACCGGCGGGCGCACGCCCTCCTTGAAGGTGAACAGGCCGCGCAGGGTGCCGCCCTCGCGGGAGAGCCGGTTGACCTCCTCGGAGTACTTGGCGAACACCTCGTGACGGCCGGTCCGGGTCGAATGCTGAAGCAGGAAAACAGTTTCCGGGGTGAACAGGTGCAGTTCGCCCTCGCGGCGGAACTGGTACTCGCCGCCGACCTCGAGGCGGCGGTGCACGCGCTCGGTGGGGTTCTCCGGGTAGGCGCGGCGGTGACGCTGCTTGACTTCCTCGGCGAGCACGTCCAGGCCGACGCCGCCGAGCTGGCTGACCGTGCCGGTCAGGTACTCGTCGACCACCTCCTTGCTCAGGCCGATCGCCTCGAAAGCCTGGGCGCCCGTGTAGGACCCGACCGTCGAGATGCCCATCTTGCTCATCACCTTCATGACGCCCTTGCCGAGCGCCTTGAGGTAGTTGCGGACCGCCGTGCCGGCTTCGATGCCGGTGAGCTCGCCCTCGCGGATGAGGTCCTCGATCGACTCGAACGCCAGATAGGGGTTGACCGCGGCGGCGCCGTAGCCGATGAGCAGCGCGATGTGGTGGACCTCGCGGGCGTCACCGCTTTCGACCACCAGCGCGACCTTCGTGCGCTCCTTGGTGCGCACCAGGTGATGGTGCACCGCCGAGACGGCCAGCAGCGACGGGATCGGGCGCCTTGGTGTGGTCGGAGTCGCGATCGGAGATGACCAGTGTCCGAGCACCTTTGGCGATCGCCTCGCAGGCGCGGTGGCGCAGGTCCTCGATCGCCTCGGCCAGTCCTTCACCGCCGCGTTCGACGTCGTAAAGCGCGCGCAGCACAGCGGTCTTCAGGCCGGGCTGCTCGCCGTCGTCGTTGATGTGGACGATCTTGTTCAGCTCGTCGTTGTCGAGAACCGGCCAGTGCAGCAGGATCTGGCGGCACGAGGCCGCGGTGGGCTCCAGCAGGTTCTGCTCGGGGCCCATGACGCGGGCCATCGAGGTGACGATCTCCTCGCGGATCGCGTCCAGCGGCGGGTTGGTCACCTGGGCGAACAACTCGACGAAGTAGTCGTAGAGCAGCTTGGAGCGTTGCGACAGAACCGCGACCGGGGTGTCGGTGCCCATCGAACCGAGCGGCTCCTGGCCGGAGGCCGCCATCGGCGT
Source organism: uncultured Actinomycetota bacterium (assembly GCA_963786695.1). Lineage (GTDB taxonomy): Bacteria > Actinomycetota > Actinomycetes > Mycobacteriales > Mycobacteriaceae > Mycobacterium. The sequence goes on along the minus strand of CAWBAL010000020.1, from coordinate 4,587 downwards.
GAGCAGGATTCGCAGGTCTTCCTCGGTGTAGCCGAACGCGATCTGGCGGCGGACCACCGATTCGTGGTTGGGCTGGACGCGGGAGCGGGCCGGCAGCGTCTTCAGGTCGAGCAGGCCGGCGTGCAGCCATTCGGCGTAGGGCTGCTCGGCCGCCAGCTGAGCCTTGATCTCGTCGTCGGAGACGATGCGCCCGGCGGCGGTGTCGATCAGGAACATCTTGCCCGGCTCGAGGCGGCCCTTGGCGACGACCTCGCCGGACGGGATGTCCAGCACGCCGCTCTCGCTGGCCAGGATCACCCTGTCGTCGATGGTGCGCCACCACCGTCCGGGCCGTAATCCGTTGCGGTCCAACACCGCTCCCACCACGGTGCCGTCGGTGAAGGTGACGCAGGCCGGGCCGTCCCACGGCTCCATGAGCGAGGCGTGGAACTGGCAGAAGGCGCGGCGGGCCGGGTCCAGGGTGGTGTTGTTCTCCCACGCCTCCGGGATCATCATCATCACCGCGTGCGGCAGGCTGCGGCCGCCGAGGTGCAGCAGTTCGAGGACCTGGTCGAAGGACGCCGAGTCCGACGCCTCCGGTGTGCAGATCGGCGAGAGCCGGTCCAGATCGCCGGGGATGGCGGGACTGGCGAGCATGGCCTCGCGGGCGTGCATGCGGTTGCGGTTGCCGCGCACGGTGTTGATCTCGCCGTTGTGGGCCACGAAGCGGAACGGGTGGGCCAGCGGCCAGGACGGGAAGGTGTTGGTGGAGAAGCGGCTGTGCACGATCGCGATGGCGCTCGTGCAGCGTTCGTCGCGCAGATCGGCGAAGTACCTGGGCAGCTGCATCGTGGTGAGCATGCCCTTGTAGGCCATGGTGCGGCTGGACAGCGACGGGAAGTAGACGTCACGCTGCTCGGCCCGCTTGCGCGCGGGATAGACCAGGCGGTCCAGGTCGATACCGCCTGGGCGCGCGCCGTTGCGCTCGGGCGCGGCGACGAAGAGCATCGACATGTACGGCATACAGCCCAGGGCGGTCGTACCGACCTCGGCGCCGTCGGGATCGACCGGGCACCGGCCGCCAGCCGAGGACCTCGAGGCCCTTCGTCGCGCGCGATGGCCTCGACCCGCTCGGTCGCGGCCAGCCGGGCGACGGGATCCTGCGGCAGGAAGCAGATGCCGGCCGCGAAGGTGTTCTCCGCCGTCGGCCGTCGGCGCGGGAAGCGCGAAGTCGACGACGTCGGCGAGCAGTTCGACCGGGAGTTGCAGCAGGATGCCCGCGCCGTCACCGCTGTTGGGCTCGGCCCCCGCCGCGCCGCGATGCTCGAGGTGCTCGAGCGCCGTCAGACCGTCAGCGACGATCTGGTGTGAGCGCCGGCCCTGGATGTCGGCCACCATCGCTACGCCGCACGAGTCGGACTCGTGCTGTGGGTCGTAGAGACCCTGCGCTTGGGGAAGTGCCGAGAACAGCATCTTCACGCTCCTCCGCGATCGGTCGTGCGGCGCGAAAGGTGGTGAACGCGAGAAGCTTTCGGATTCTCGGCCTGGCCGCAGTCTGACGTGTGACGTCCGGGACTGCACCGGCCCGATGATTCGGCACGGCAAAGGGCCGTACCGAAGTCTCAGTGTATCAGCGGGTGGCGGTCGACTACTGCCCGAGAAGTGTGGGGACCAGCGGGAAGCCGGGCATGTTGCGGACCACCGTCCAGGCGATCGCGGCGACGGCGATGACGACGATCGCCGGGCAGGGTGAACGCCCGCTGCCCCTGCTTGACGCGCCAGAGCACCCACAGTGCCAGGGCGGGCAGGCCGATCAGCAGGAAGACGTTGTCGACGACGGCGGCGGCGAGGTCGCCGTGCAGCAGGTCGTGGGTCATGCGCAGGCCACCGCAGGCCGGGCAGTTCAAGCCGGTGAGCAGCTTGAACGGGCAGGGCGGGAACAGCGATCCCGGCCGGTGCGGATCGGCCAGGCCGACGTAGGCGAGGGCGCCGACCGCCAGAGCGCCCGTGCCGAGGGTGGTGTAGAGCCGGGTGCCGTGACGGTGCGGCGCGCTAGGTTCCATCGCGCAGTGGGCGACCTTGGGGGTCGCGCACCTTGTCGGTGAGGATCAGGACCGCGTCGACGATGCCCCAGATGACGGCGCCGATGCCGCAGGTGACCAGTCCGACGACCAGCTGGGCGACGCCCAGCCCGGTGTAGCCGAGGTAGATCCGGCCGATGCCGACGATGCCGAGCAGACCGAGCAACTGCAGCAGGCCGCCGACCACCTTCGACTTGTCGGACAACGGCTCCCCGGTGAGGGGATGCCGGCCGTACGGAGCTCCCGGATCGAGGTAGGCGCCGGGGGCGGGGTACTGCGTCGGCGGCGGGTATTCGCCGGGCGGCGGGTAGTTGGGCGGCGGCGGGTAGTTGGGCGGCGGCATGCTGCCTTCGGTGCCTCCGAACTGCGGCTCGGTCATGTGATCAGCATGCCAGAGGTGAGTCACGGCTGAAGTGCCGTACGCCGTCGCTGCGGCGTGAAGTGCTTTGAGCTGGGCGTTCTCGCTTGGAGCTTGCGGTGATTACTGTGGCTGAAGGAGAACGGACGGATCGAGGAGGAGACGGTGGGGCGTCGAGGCCTGCTTGTCAGCCGGTCTGCTCGTTGCGGCCATGACCCTGCCGACGGCCCCGTAGCGCGGGCTGCGACCGTGTTTCGACGACTTCGACGGCCCGGCCGGCGCCTCGCCCGATTCCGACAAGTGGGCTGTCGTCGAGGGCACCGGCTGGGACTCCGGCGTGGAGGACTACAGCTCGGACAACGCCGTGCTCGACGGTAACGGCAATCTGACGATTCAGGCGCGCAAGACCGAATCCGGCTACACCTCCGGTCGCGTTCAGACCAAGGGCAAGGAGAGCTTCGGGTACGGCACCCTCATCGCGCGCATCAAGATGCCGTCGGGTCGAGGATTGTGGCCGGCGTTCTGGATGGTGGGCGCCGACGAGGACAGCAACCCGTGGCCGGACGCCGGCGAAATCGACGTCGTCGAGATGGTCTCCGACCCGTACGCAATACTCGTCGCTGCACGGGCCGATGGCCAATGCGGCTGGGATCACCTGCAGGACCAGATCATCACCCAGGGCGCCGATCTCAGCGACGACTTCCACGACTACTGGATCACGCGCTCCGCTGACTCGATCACCGTCGGCGTCGACGACACCAAATGGGGAACCTTCACGCCCGACTCACTTCCGGCGGGCGCCACCTGGGTGTTCAACAAGCCGTTCTACGTCATCCTCAACCTGGCGGTCGGGCGGCGGCTGGGCCGGTCTCCCCGACGGCACCACGGAGTTTCCCGCCACGATGCTGGTGGACTGGGTGAACTGGGAACCGGCCTAAAGGTGAGTGGCGCGGATGAGCCTTATGGGCCTAGGGCGGCGTTCAAGCGGTCCATGTAATCGTCGATGTCGGGGATGATCGACTCGCTCGTGTTGACACTGATTCCGACCATGTCGCCGATGCCGTGCACCCCATGCGTCAGGCCGATGGTGGGCGACTGCAAAGGGATACCCGGCGGTCATGATCACCGGGCATCCACCGAAGTTGAGATCAGCGGCCCCCCGATTGACGCTGGACACAACGGTGTGGGCCATCACCGAGAGGGGATTCCCCCGCGACGAAACCCAGCGCTGCAACGGCCACGGCAGGGCCTCCAACGCCAGCGCTTGAGCGACGAATGCTGGATGTTCGCGCCGGCGCTGACACTCTTTGAGCTCGGTGGCGATCATGCGAGCCCGTTCGTCCTTTGTCCCGACATCGGAATGCATCGGATGAATTCGGGGCCGGAATGATTGCGAGCATGTGGTACGCCGTGTTTGGCCATCGGCACCAGCGCGGTCAGTGTTGACGGATCCTCGCCACGCTCCCGCAGATAGCCGCGAGAGCGCCTCGGAAATCGCGACGAGGGCCCCGACGGTGGCCGACTGGCCCGGCAGCTGCATTCGGTGTCGGACGAAGGTGCGCAGGATGCGGGCACCGGTGGGCTTCTCGTTGACACTGAGCGCCGGAACGGGACCCGGAGAAGGTGGAAGCCGGCCGATGCCGGTATCGCGGACCAATTGCCGTTTGTGGCGGACGGCGTCGACGCCACGGGCAACCCGCCCGCGCGCCGGTGCCGCTGTAATGGCCGGCAACGCCGCGGTGCGTCCGAACAGCACACCGGCCAACGCGGCTGCGCGTGTACCGTCCGCGAATGCATGGCTGATCTGCACGGCGACTACAGTCGACGGCTGCCCGGGACTGGCGGGGACTCCATGCACTCCGACGAAAACATGGAGACGCCACAATGCCTGCCGGGTATCAAGTTGCCGCTGGTCGATCAGCTCGCCGAACGACTTCAGGCATCCCGGCCAGTCGAGCCCGCCGGAGTCGTGGACCACGATCTGATCAGCCTCGACACCGCCGGGTACCCACGCGGGAAGTCCCAGGTTGAAACGGCGGCCGCCGACCCGCAATCGCAATTCAGGACACGATCGGGCCCGTTCGATCACTTCCTCGACCGCCCGTTCGACCGAGGGTGGGCTTCCAGCGAAGCCATACACCAGCAACTGGTCGGTATGAAGGTTCGTGT
>CAWBAL010000019.1:0-14148 GCA_963786695.1 uncultured Actinomycetota bacterium | reverse complement strand
CTTCGCCGGGCGCGGCGAGCGCCATGATCCGTGCGGCGACGTGCACCGCGATGCCGTGCACGTCGCCGTCGGCCATCTCCACCTCGCCGGTGTGCAGGCCGGCGCGGATGGTCAGGCCGAGGTCTTGCACGGCGTCGCGGATCGCGCAGGCGCAGTCGATAGCCCGGGCCGGGCCGTCGAAGGTCGCCAGCGCGCCGTCGCCGGTGAACTTCACGACCGTCCCGCGAGAACTGGTCACGTGACGCTCGACGAGGCGGTCGTGGGCGTCGAGGACCGACGCCCAGGCCTGGTCGCCCAAAGCCGTTGCGCGCTGGGTTGATTCGACGATGTCGGTGAACAGCACGGTCGACAGCACCCGGTTGGTGGGTGCGGCGCGGCGGCTGCCGGTGACGAACGACTCGATCTCGTCGAGCACGCGGTCGGTGTCCCCGGCGAACCAGACGTTGTCGTCGCCGTCGAACTCCACCAGCCGGGCATTCGGGATGCGCTCGGCGACATACTTCGCGTGTTCGGTGACGACGTGGCGATCCCCGCGCCGGTGCAGGACCAGGGTCGGGGCCTGGATGCTCTCGAGCACGGGCCGAATGTCGGTGTGCAGGAACAGGTCCAAGATCGCCTTGAAGTAGCCGGGCCCGCCGGCCAGGCGCTCGCCGCGGGCCCACCACCGCCGTTTGGCGGCGTCGTCGGCCCAGCTGGGTGCGAGCAGGTCGACGACGCCACCGGTGCCGACGGTGTCGCGGAAACTGTCGAGGTATTTCGCGAGGGCCGGCTCGGGCATCCCCACTTTCTGGTCGGGGCAGCGCACATAGCGGGCGAACGGCGCCCACAGCACCAGTGAGCGCACGCGTTCGGGGTGGCTGGCACTGAGCAGCATCGCGGGAAGCGCCGACTCCGACATGGCGAAGACCGACACGCACTCGCTGCCGGCCGCGTCGAGCACCGCGAGGAGCCCGTCGGTCCAGGACTGGATCGCGGCGAGGTCGCTGATCGGTACCGCATCGGAGCTGCCGACGCCGAGGAGGTCGGAGGTGATCAGGCGGCCGAACGACGCCAGCCGGCGCAGGTGGCCGGCGACGGTGGGCTCCTCCCACATCAGGTCGATCGGGAAGGTGGCGGTGGGCACGAAGAGCAGGTCGGGTCCGCTGTCGCCGACGACCTGGTAGGCGAGGTGGTGGTCGCCGTCGCGCGCATAGCTCGTTTCGGGCATCACTGCCATTTCTTGAGCATGCCACGGCGAGGGGTGCGGGCAGGCCATAGCGCGGCGCGGCCAGTGCTCTCAGACGGCGATGATGGCCAGGGCGCTGTGAATACCCCGAAAGTCGTTCTCGTTGCGCGTGATCAGCGGAATCCCGAGAGCGACGGCTACCGCGGCGATCAGTATGTCGAATCGGCGCGGCTTCGGGTCTCGGCCGATAGCCCGCACATTCGCGCACAAGGCCCCGTAGATGCGGGCAGCGCATCTGGGTGACCGTCAATTGCTCTCCCCCTCGACCCAGCGCATGATCGCGCCACTGTAGTTGCCGAGTTCCTACTGGCTAATCGTGGTCGCATGGCCACGACCGCGGCACCTGAGTGCTAAACGGCGTAGCACCTGTGCCTGGCGGGAGTAGTCGGCAGTGATGATGGAGTTGAGCGGTGAATTTGGGAATCATGGCTCTAAAGCCGCGCGGGCGTCCTTGATGAGGAGCAGCATGTGCAGCGGATCCGTCGGTGAAGGCTCGAAGCCGAAGTGGGCGTAGAAGGCGCGAGCTTGGTCATGCAGGGCGTGCACCAGCATTGCGCGTACGCCGATCAGTTCAGCCGCCGCCACACTTCGGGTGATGGCATCGCGCAGCAGGTGAGCGCCCAGGCCGGCGCCCCGTTCTGATAAGTCGACCGCCAATCGGGACAACAATATGACCGGCACCGGTTCGGGCATGTTGCGGCGCACCCTGCCAGGCGCGCTGCGGCGTTCCACCACAGCGGCGGCCAACGCGTAGAAGCCAACCACGCGCTGAACTCGGCACGTCACGAAGCACCGTGAGGCGCCTTCGAGGTGGTTGGCCAGTGCACGCCTGTGCAAGTAGGCGTCCAGGTCGGCTTCGCCGCTGCGGAAGTTGGCGAGGTCGTCGGTGTCGCGGATCGGGCGTGGCGGGCTGTAACCGCTCACTTACGGTGCATCGAACACGGTGGGCTCGGCGAACAGCTCGGCAAGCCGCGGTTTGGCGGTCACTGGTCGTTCCAGTACTGCCTGGAACTTCTTCCATGCTGTGTCGTCAAGGGTGAACAGCCGTCGGTCGGCGAGTACGTCGCGGGCGTGAGCCAGCGTTGCGGTGACGGTGAAGTTCGTCAAGTCGGTTCCTTCGACCTCGGCTGCCTGCCGGATCAGCGCGTCCTGCTCAGCGGTGAGCCGCACGGCGAATCGCTCGGTCTTGTTGGCCATGTCGACAACTGTACGCCTGCTAGGCACACAGCCCATAGTCGGGCGACCGTCTGCGCGCGAGCCGCTGGGCCCGCGATAGCGCAGTCGGCTACACAGCCCACGGCTCGCCGTCATCGTCATCCCAGCGTTTCGCCTCAGCGACGATCCGCCGCTGGAATGCCGGCTCCATCTCGCCGATCATGTCCAACGCACGCACAGTCAGCTCCTCCCGAATCCCACTGAGCGCGTGGGCGACCGGTACAAAAGCCCGCAGAAGATCGGGAGCGTCCAGCAGGCAGTCCACCGACATGTGGTCGTCGAGGTAGGACAACCCGTCCAGCGCCTGCTCGATCCGAGCGACACTCCACCGCAACGGATCTCCGCATCCGGTTTCCAGCAGTTCGCCCATGAGTTCCTCGTGGTCGAAACGGTTGAACGGTCTGCCCTGCGGGGAGGTGAAGAACGTCTTGAGCAACCGTGAGGTGGTCTGCCAATCATCACAAGGGCGCTCGTAGCAATGCCCGCCTTCGGGCATACGCCCGATCAGCCACCGCACCAGGGGCCGACAGTCAGCCCATGATTCGGAACGCATCGGGAAAGCTGTTCGCACAAGGCCATCCTGGATCCACGCCCGAGCGTCGGCCAGGGTCATCTCGACGAAGCTGACGTCCGGATCGATGTTGGTTTCAATGGCGGTGGCGCGCACGTTGTCGATGGAATCCGCAACGACGAAGGCATCGTCCAGGCCCGAGATAATGTTGTGGTCGAGGCGAACAACACAAGTCAGTTCCTGCCCGCCGATCAGTCGCGCGCCGATCAGCAACTCGTCACGCTCACCGAGCAGATGCGCCATCCGCACGGCCCGACGAACCTGAATATCTGGCAGTCCCGTAATCCATGTCGGCAGCCGATGGTGCCGCGTTGCCACCTCCTGCCGGCATGTCCGCTGCAGCTCCTCGTCGTCGACCAGGAACTCGGACAGCACCGCCAACAGCGCGGTGGTCTCTCGAATCTGCATGCCCACGAAGCTGGCGATGAGGTCATCGAGACGGACCTGCTCGCGCTGGCCGGATTTCCGCAAGGCCAGCCGGTCGGGTGTCGCCGTCTCGACCAGCGCGCTGACCAGAACCAGCAGATTCAGCGGATGCCCGGTGTCGAGCGCCGCGCGCACCTCACGCATCAACGGTGATTGCTCGGGCGTCTGCCGGTGGCCCGTTGCCCGGCGCCGAGTGTCCCGGCGCGCCTGCTTGGCCTGGCGCCGCTTGCGTCCCTCGTTCATGACGGCGACGCTAGCCGCCGGCACCGACAAGGAGTCGGACAGATCTAGCGATCGATTCCGAGCCGGTGGGCCAGGTCCGGTCCGCCGACCTCGGCGATGAACTCCGGATCGCCGCACACGACGAGTTGGTCGCGCGCCCTGGACAATCCGACGTAGAGGCGTTCGCGGGATCGTTCGTAGGTGCCCTTGTCGTTGACGACGAGAACCACGGCGCGCCGCTCGAGGCCCTTGAAGCCGAGGACGTGGCCGTAGAAGACCTGCTCGGCATCCCAGAAGCTGTCCCAATACTGTTCGGTGCCCTCGGCTTGGCGGGCGATCTGTTCGGGGTGCCGGCTGCCGGTCGTCAGCAGGGCGACGTCCTCGGGGCGCCAGCCCGTCGTCGAGCAGTGTGTCGATCTGGTCGTCGCCGGCGTCCATGGCGTCTTCCCGGGTGCAGGGGACGAACGTGACGTCGGGCCCGTCGCCGCCGAGGTAGCGCATCGGGTGGTCGACCAGGGGCTGGAACGCGGTGGCGATCTGGCGGGTGTTGCGGATGTTGTGGTCGAGGATCAGCGGCACCAGGGGTACCGGCGGGGTGCCCTGCCGGTCGAAGACGCGTTGGCCTTCGTCGCTGAAGACGTAGATTCCGCCGCTGTCAGGGTCTTTCAGCGCGGCGAGCACCGGGTCCCACCAGCTGTCGGCGAAGTCCTGGGCTTCGTCGATGACGATGGCGTCGAAGCGCTGTCCGGTGGGCAGGTTGTTCGCGAGCTCGAGCATCTGCTTGGGCAGGTCGTGTTCGAAGAACTGGGCGGCGGCTTCGGTACGTTCGGACTCGTCGGGTCCTTGCGCTGCGCCCCAACGGATTCCGAGGGTGTGGAACTCGCCGACATAGCCGGGTTGCTGGCGGTGCGACCAGTTCTTGGTGATGCGTTTGAGGTAGGAGGCCAGTCCGTGGGAGTAGCACAGGAACGCCACCCGCTGTCCGTCTTTGCCGAGCCGGCGGGCCTGTTCGACGGCCATGAAGGTCTTGCCGCTGCCCGCTCCCCCGCGGACCTCGACGCGGTTGAGCAGCCGGATCGCGTCGAGGATGACGGCCTGGTGTTCGGTGAGGATGTCGGCGGCGTCCTCGTTCTCCAGTGCTCGCGCGACGACGTCGCGCTGCGGCAGTCCCCGGCCGCTCAGCGCGGTCTGCAGTTGCTCGATGCCGGTGTCGGTCAGCAGGGGCCGGTCGATCTCGTGTTTGTGGGTGACGTGTCGGAGGCGGGCTACCAGCGTGGGGAGGTCGTCGCGGTCGACCACCTTCCAGCGCGGGCAATCCGGGAGCGCGAAGTCCTGCGGGACTTGCGAATTGGGCAGCACGACGACGTGGTCCCAACGCAGGCGGCCTTGGGTCCAGCGGGGGTCGGCCTCGATGAAGCCGCGCAGGGCGTAGCAGGCTTCGCGGGCCTGGCGGACGGGTTCGATCTCCTTGACGTGGCCGCCGCGGCTCCTCTGCCACCACTGCTGGCCGTCGTGCCAGACCTCGCCGCCCTTGACCTCGACGCAGACGATGCCGGCGCCTTCGATGGCGACGACGAAGTCGATCTCGTGGTCCTTGAGGTGGTCGGTGACGCGCTGGCCGGCGATGACGAGGTCGTGCTCGCCGAGTTGGTCGACGAGCAGCTGCCAGACCTTGCGCTCGGTCTCGTTGGCGAGGCGGGGGTTGTCGGGGAGGGTGATGGTCATACGGTTCCAGGCTCGATTCTTTCGAGCCATACTCGCATGTCGAAGCCTCCCCGCTCGGCGCGCTTTGCCTGCGCGGCTGCAGTGATCGTATCGAGAGAGACTCCATGGCTCCCGGCCAAAGCGGTTAGAACCTCGAATACATCGGCCGCCTCATCGATGACGTCTTGGATTGTTTGGGCCAGCCGCAACTCGCCGGCCTCCTCCAGGAGCTTGTCGTGCAGAGCGGCGCGGTAGCGCTCATCATCGAGGGTGACGACGTGAGGCGTCCGGCCTGATCGCGTGATGATCTCGGGAATCTTGTCCCGTACGAGCTTGCCCACCACCGTTCCCCCTCGGCCATAATGTCGACATTGCAGTTCTACAGGCACGCACCGACAGGGGGAAGCGTTGTGGCCGACGGCGTCGTCGATCCGTTGCTGCTAGGGCAGCGGGTCGTCGCGATTCTGGAAACAGGGCTGCGGACAGCGACGTACAAGCTTGCGACGTTGATGGCCCTGATCGATCACTGCATCGAGAACCTCCCCGAGCACCTCGACGACGAGCTGGCGGTGCCGATTCCCGAGTTGGCGCGGCGGGTGCTCGAAATCTACTGGCGGCAGGTAGTTCCGTTCGACGGGCACGAACTGCGGCAGTCGACGCAGCCACGTGCTCGGATTCTGATTGCGGCGAACGACCTCCGGAATGCGGCCGGTGCGGGATCGCGAAGCATAGCTGTCGACGTCGCCGCGTCGCGTCTTCCGGACGCGTATCAAAGAGCCATCGACGAGATCACTTTGTGTCTGGCTCAGCAGCCGCTGCATCGCCTGCAGCGGCTTCCCGGTTCGGACTCCTCAGACTGCTTTCTCTACGACGACTCGTACCTTCACGACCACGTGAGCCGATCGACGCTTCGGACGCACGGCGACGCAATTGTGCTCAAAGCCGGCGTGGCCCAGGGGTTCGCACGCTTGGCGGGGTTGCTCAAGCCGGCGTTGGAGATCATGTGGGTCGACGATGTCCGCCGGATGAACAAGTTCCTGCATGCGGAGGTGCCGGACGTCGCTGGACACCTCTTCGGCCGGGAACGCGCCGCGCTGGCCGTGGTGCGGGAACCCCTCAAGGAGGCTTTCGGCCCGCACTGCTTCTACTGCGGCGCGCACCTTCCGGTCAACAACCCGGTGGACCACGTGCTGCCCTGGTCACTGGTAGGGATAGACGGCCTGGCGAACCTCGTGCTGGCCTGTGCCCGCTGCAACGGCGACAAGAGCAGCGCTCTGCCGGCCGTAACCATCGTTGATCGGGTATTGGACCGCGACGTGAAGATCCTCGAGGAGATCGCGTCGGAGATTCAGTGGCCGACGCAGCGCGGGCGAGTCATCGCAGCGGCGCAGGGCCTTTATCGAGGCCAGCCGCAGGGCATACCTACGTGGTCGGGTTACCGCCAGACCGTTCGCCTCGACATCAGCTTTCCACCACCTTGGCTCAGAACGGCACCCTGATCAAGCGACGGCGGCCCGCGACGCGATGAACATCTCCATGGGCATCGGCCGGCGGAGTCGCCACGTGATCGCGATTGGCCGGTCCCCTTCGTGCGCAACATAGTCGGCTGGACCTAGGCAGAGATAAGGCGACGTGCCAAGGGAATTGGTCTTTGCTTCGCGGACGAACAGCAAGATGTGCGAGCCATTCGCCCGATGGTGCAAGTACCGCTGACCGGTCGGCGAACTCGAGGACGTTGTTGACTGCGATTCCCAATGGAACAGCTCAGGACTAAGCGCGAAATCTCGATACATCGTTGTCGGCGAGTAGTCGGTATCACTCTTCTTGAGGGTGATCAGCAATGCGTCCGCGTTGACCGCCGGGCACCACGCCACTCCTTCCCGCATGGTGCTTGGCACGCGACCCTGTGAAGTCCAGTCCAGCGCAGCCAAGATCTCCTCACGGGTATAGCTGGCATGCAAAGCAAGCGGCACGTCGGAGAGCTTCGGTTCGACGTCGCCCAGAGCCGACGTCGTTCGATGTGCAGCATTGAAACCAATGTCGATGATCTGCCGCATCTCGTCCACCACCGGTTCGCCGTTCAACACGCCCAATCCTGCAGGGGGATTGTCGAAGCCGCCGCCATTCGGAAACAGAGAGTAGAACAGCATCTCGGCGAATCGGCGTTCCATGGCACTCCCGGTGGGTACCTGATGGCGAAGCATTCCTCGGTACGTCTGCCACCGGAGCTTGTCGTCGACGTGGGCGACGGCTCGGAGCCGCTTGATCAGGTCTTGTTCACGAGGGCCGGGGTCAGCGTCGATCTTGCCGGCGTCCCGGCACAGAGTGGTCCACGACCTGCCTGATCGCAGGATGTCTTCGAGCGATCGTCCCGAGGCGTCTAGGAAGGAGGCTAGGTCATCGCCAGGATAGGAACGGGCCTCTGACACCAGGGCGGCCCACTTCGGCGACACCTGTTGTCTGATGTTCTCCAGGACGAGATCTCGCGCGACGGAGTCAAGCACAATCTGGCTGCCCGACGGCAGGAATGGAAAGCCCTGCGCGACCTGCCGTTCGAGTTCTTTGCGGTTCAGGCCGGTAAGCGCGCGGAAACGCTGATCGAAGCGGAACTCTTTTCGCTGGTGCCCAACGAAATCGAGGGCGGTCAGGACCGTCTTGCCTTCGGTGAGGCGCAGACCTCGTCCGAGCTGTTGCAGGAAGACCGTCGCGCTCTCGGTTGGGCGGAGGAATAGGACGGTGTCCACGTCAGGTATGTCCAGGCCCTCGTTGAACAGATCGACCGCAAAGATGATGTTGATTTCCCTGGTGCGAAGTTGAGCTAGCGCAGCTTGTCGGTCGACCGGCGAAGTCTCGGCCGACACCGCTCGGGCCCTTATTCCTGCAGCGACGAACTTCTCTGCCATGTATCGGGCGTGCTCGACGGTCACACAGAACCCGAGGGCGCGCATCGTGCCGACGTCGGCGACCTTGTCGTGCAGCTCTTTAGCACAATCCGCGTTCGAGAATCATTCCCGGTGTACACATTGCTTAGTGCAGCGAGATCGTAGCCGCCGCGCTTCCACTCCAACGCTTCGAGGTCCGTTTGGTCGTGAATTCCGAAGTAATGGAACGGACAGAGAAGGTTCTGGTCGAGCGCGTCCCACAGGCGCAGCTCCGCTGCGACCCGGCCGCCGAAGAAGTCGCGGACATCGACGCCATCGCCGCGTTCCGGAGTGGCGGTAAGACCAAGCAGCTCCATTGGCCTGACATGGGACAGCAGTCGGCGATACGAGGCGGCCTCGGCATGGTGGAACTCGTCGACGACAACGACATCGAACTGATCTGGTGGCATGCTGGCGAGCCGCTGTGGTGTGAGTGATTGGATGCTGGCGAAGACGTGTCGCCACTTGGCGGGCTGGTCGCCACCAACGAGCAGCTCACCAAACGTCGGGTCGATCAGCACCTCTTGATACATCCGTCGGGACTGCAGCAGGATCTCCTTGCGGTGGGCCACAAACAGCAGTTTCAGATCTCTGCCGTGGATCTCGCGGAGGCGGCGATAGTCCAAGGCTGCAATCACCGTCTTGCCGGTGCCTGTCGCGGCGACAATTAGATTGCGATGGCGGTCGTGAACCGAACGCTCGGCGTCCAATTGCTCGAGCATCTCAGCTTGGTAGGCCTTCGGCTGCACCTCCAGGCCGGAAAGCGTGACGGTGATCCGGTCGCGCGCCTGCCTGCCGGCCGCGACGTCAAGTGCCGCATCCAACCGTTGACGGTCAGTGCCGGGATGGTACGGCTCGAATTCCTTGTTCTCCCAGTATGAATCGAAGGTTGTCTTGAACTTGTCGAGCAGGTGAGGAGTTGATTGGGCCGAGAGCCGCACGTTCCATTCGAGGCCGTCGACCAAAGCCGCGTGCGACAGATTGCTTGATCCGACGTAGGCGGTGTGGAACCCGGTGTCGCGGCGCAACAGCCAGGCTTTTGCGTGAAGTCGGGTGCGGTCAAGTTCGTAGTTGATTCGCACCTCGGCACCGAAATCGTTCACCAGAGCATCAAGCGCCCGCGCATCTGTAGCGCCAAGGTAGGTGGTGGTGATGACTCGCAGTGGAACGTTCCGCTGTCTCAGTTCATTGAGTTGGCCTTCGAGCAAGCGCAAGCCCTGCCACTTAACGAATGCGCAGAGCAGGTCAACCTGATCGGCACTCGCGAGCTCGGCTCGAAGCTCGGCGGCGAGCGTCGGCTCGTGACGGGCGTTGGTCATCAACGCCGTGTCGGAGAACGGAGTGGCGGGTCGCGGCAGCCGGCCAGCCGTCAGCGCCGAAATCAGCCGCACTTCGTCTAGGCGACTGATCCGGTGTGGCTCGATCTGATGCAGGGCTTCCTCCGCGACCGACGCCTGGGGCAAGACACCGATGATCTGCTGGACAAGCTCCAGCCGAGCTTCGGCATTTGGCGCCGCCTTCAGCGACAGCTCGATGAGCGGCAGAAGGTGGCGCGCAAATACCACTGCCTGCTCGGCCTCGTCGACGGTACCGAGGTCCGCATGAAGGTCGCCTCGCTGCTGAATCTGTGCGAATAGCCCTTCAGTGAGCAGTGATTCATATACACCCACATCCATGGTTCGGACGTTATCGGATCTCGGGGACATGTTGAACTGCGCCGGCGCGTGCATCGGTTCCTATTACGGGGGCGGCCGGCAGCGGGCTCGACCATAAGCGCCGTGCCACTCACCTTCGGGAAAGAATTGGTTCGGTACTAGACCAAGGGAAGATTTCGCGCACGCTGCTCCGCTGCAGCTCGAAGCCGCTTCAACTCAGGGTAGAACCGATTGTGGGCGTTACCGCTCAGGTTCAGCGGAAGATCGAGGTTGGCAATCAGCTCGTCTTCCAACAACCAAGGCTCGTCCCGTTCAATCCACGAGACGAAAGCATTCTCAGCCATCCGGGAGTAAGAGCGGCTTCACCGCTGTGCCCAAACGTGCGGCGTTTCCCGGAACCTACGCGGCGCAGCTCGATGCCAAGGTCACCGGGAAGCAAAGTTCCGATCGTCTTGCGAAGTGTCGAAACTTCCGCGTTGCCATTGTAGTGGTGCCGGATGCGTTGACAAAGGTTCTGACTGCTCGGCCGCTTGCCGTTGGCGGGTGGCCGTGACGGACTGATTCCCGCATAGAGCAGCGTCAGACCATCGCGGCTCTCGCACCTGGAGATGTCGATAAAGGCGGGAATCTCGCTGAACCACCAGCCGTAGACGCCGGCAGACTTCGGGACGGGGCAAAGCTCGGCGAAGACCTCGTCTCGCGAATAATACGGCGCCGCTAGGAAGCGAATTTGCCCATAGAGTTCCTGCATCTCCTGAGCTCCCGCGAAGACTTGATGGCAAGAAACTCTGGGAGCGGACAGTCGTCGGATCTGCCCTACCCCGCCGCCTTCACCAACTTGAACGCAATCAACTCCTGCCCCGGCCGGGTCATCTGGCACACGCCCTGCTGGATCGCCGTGAGCTGACCGTCGAGGCTGACCGCATCCCACTGGAAGATCATCGCGCCCTTGGCCTTGGTGTGGTCGGGGCAGATCGGCACCATGCCTTTGAGCGTCATCACCCAGCGGTTGCCGCCACGATAGAAGGCCTGCCCGTCGATCAACGGCGAGTGGATGTCGGACTCGCACCCGACGGCCACCTCCGCGCATTGCGGGGTGATGGTCCAGGTATCCAGGAGGCTGTTCGGTCCGACGACGTCGTAGGTTCCGGCCAGCGCGGCGCCCGTCGCGTGGGCCGCCGGTGCAACGCCCAGCACCATGCCAGCCACCACCAAACCCGCCGCTGCGACGCGGCCGCCGGTTCTCATGCGAGCAATCCTCCAGGAATCAGTCCGATCAAGATCTGTCGGAACCGTATCCCAAGACGTTACGAAGTGGCAGTTAGAGGATTTCTAAGACAGGCCCGCCGACGGGCACCCACGTCCACGCCGCAACCGATGCCGCGTGACGAGGCCCCGCGCTGCCCTGCGGCTCCCCCACCACCTCGGCGACGGTAGAGCCGCTGGCAGCCGAGCCGGCCGCGGCCGCCGCGCCACCCAGACCGAACAGCGAGCTCAGTCCGCTGACCAGCAGCGCGAACCCGGACGCGACGACGACGAACGCCGACGCCGTCACTCCGAGCACGCCTCCCGCAACGGCGCCGAAGATGTTGTCACCGAGGAGCGAACCGATCCCCTGCCCGATGGCCATACCGACCGCGATCTGCAGTGCCGGGCTCTTGATGACCTCGCCGATCACGGCGTTCGTCAGATCACTCGCCGGCATCCCGTTCGCGACGTCGACCGCCAGGCTGCTGATCAACCCCTGTGCGGCCGGGTTGCCCAGGAACGACTCAACCGCACCCTTGGCCACCTGGCCCGCAGCCGATCCCAGGAAGGCGAACGGGGTCCCCTTGATCAGGTCGACCACGACGTCCTGGGCTGCCGCGCCCGCCGCTTGTTGCACGGCCGGGTTGTCCAAGACGTTGCCCAACACCGCCGCGAGGGTGGCGTCCAGCGCGGCCTTGATCGCCGGGTCGGCCTGCAGCGAGGCCAGCGCGCTCTGCAGCGCCTCGGCCACGCTGGTGCCGTCGAGCACGGCGGCTGCGAGCTGTTCGGCAGCACCGGACAGCGCGCCAGCGACCCCTTGCTGGCCCAGGAAACCGCTCACCACCGAGCTGACCTTGCCGGCCAGATCAGCAACGGAGGACGGATCGGCCAGGATCGCCACCACCGTCGGGCCGTAGGTGGGCCCGAGCAGCCGACCGATGACGTCGCGGACATCGGCGTAGCCCGCCAGCTCGGTGACCAGATCCGTGGCAGCGGTGCCGAGCGCGGAGACCAGACCGGAGTCGGTCACCAGCGAGTTCACCGCGCCGGCCACCGTGGCCCCGATCGCCGCGCGGATGGCCGAATCGGCTTGCAGCCCTTGCCAAGCGGCTTGCAGTGCTGTGAGCGGATCGGTGCCGGCCAGCACGGCGTCGGCGAACTGGCCCGCCGTCGCGAGCAAGGCGGCGCCGACCCCGGTCTGCCCGAGGAAGCCGCTCAGCGCCGACCCGACAACATTGCCGAGCCCTGTGCCGACCGCGGAGTTCGCCAGCAGGCCCTGCACCGCGCCGCTGACCGCGGCGGCGATCTGTGTCGCGGCCGGGTTGTCGCCCAGGGCTGCGGTCACGAAGTTGGTGACCTGCTGGCCGAGGAACTCCTGCACCGCGTGATTGCCCGCCACGCCCGACACCAGGTTGGACACGAAGCTGCCCATTGCCGGCAGGAGATCCTGGTTGGTCAACAGCGACTGCACCGCGGTGTGGATGGCCGGGCCGATCGCGTCCCGAAGAGCGGACTGGCTCAGCAGATTCTGCACGGCGCTCTGCAGTGCCACGACCGGATCGGTCCCGGCTGCCACGGCCGTGCCGAGCTGGTCGACGGCGTGGGTCAGTGCCGTCGAAACCCCCGGAGCGTCAAGGAAATTGGCGACCGCCGAGCCGGCCACCGTGACCAAGCCCTTGACGGCCCCGGCATTGGCGAGCAAGCCCTTCACCGCGGTGCTGACCGCTCCGCCGATCGCCTGGGCCACCGAGCCGTCGCCCAACGCCGAGCTCACCCACTGCTGCACCTGCTGGCCGACCAGAGTGCGCACCGACCCGTCGCCGAACGCCTTCGACACCGCGTCAGCGGCGGCAGAAGTCAGCGCCGACCGAACGTTCGGGTCACTCAGGAAGCTGACCAAGCCGCTGCCGGCGTGGGGCAGCTTCAAGCCGATGAAGTCCTCGAGGGGCTGGATGTCGCCGCCGGACAGTCCGGCGAGAATCCCGGCCGCCTGCTGATCGGTGGGCGCGAGCGCGCCGACTACCGAATCGATGACCGCCCTGACGGGGGCGTTGCCGCTGCCGCCCAACGTGTTTCGGATCAGGTCGGCGGCGGCGTTGCCGACGACGGTGCCGAGCGCGGTCGGCAGGTGCAGTGTAGTGACGACGGCCGTCTGGACCTTGGTGGAGACGAAGGTCAAGATGGCGCTGTCGGTGGCCAGCGTGTTGATCTCGGGGGCGATGGTGCCGTTGGCCAGCCAGTCCCGGATCGCCGAGACGACCACCGGCGCCAGGTGATCCGCGATGGGATTGAGCGCGGGCGCTTCGTCGTCGATGAAGGCGCGGATGGAGCTGTCGACCGCACTCCAGTTCACCCCACTGGTGTCGACGGCCGACAGCCGTGACCGCGACCGCTGCCGCCGGGGCGGCGGTCGCGGCTCCCGACTGTTCACGACGGCTCACGGCCAGCGTCGCCCAGGCCAGCGGTGCCGCGAAGCCGGCCAGCGGATCGTTGCCGCCGCTCAGCCAGTCCAGCGGGCCGAGACCCGAACCCTTCACAGCGCCGGTCGGTTTGGCGGCCGTCATCGCCGGCGCAACCGGAGCCGCCGAGACCGAGGGGGCCGCGACGTGCACGCTCTCGCCGCCGGACTGCGCGGCTGGGCCGGAGTCGACCGGCGGAGTCGATCCGGTCGAATCAGCCTCGACCGCAACTGGATCCGTCGACGACCCGGTCTTCTCGAGAAGCGGACTCGGTGGCGTCGGGGTCTGGACCTGGGCCCGCCGCCCCGACTGCTTGGCGCCGGCGGCCGCCCGGATTGTCCGAACTGTGAGCCGTGCGCCCGCCCGAGGCGGGGCGGGCGCCCTGCGCCTGCCGTGTCGCCCGGGACTGGCCTGGATCCGTCGAGCCCTTGGTGGCCGTCGTCTGCTCTGATTCCCCCGGTGTCGGCGACTGCCATCGCCGGCAGCGCCGCGATCGCCCCGC
>CAWBAL010000018.1:0-8432 GCA_963786695.1 uncultured Actinomycetota bacterium | reverse complement strand
TACTCGTCTCCGGTGCCATCCCGGCGCTGGTGCTGGGTTCTCGGATCGACTTCGACGATCGGGGCAGCCACCAGCTCAAGGGCGTGCCCCATCCGTGGCCCGTCTTCGCGGTGCGCGACATCCCCGCCTGACATCGCAGGCCGCTAGCCTCAACCGATGATGATCGGTGTCGCGGCGGCGCTGCTGGCGTGCATCGGCTACGGGGTCTCCTCGGTGCTGCAGGCCTACGGGGCGCGCAGATCGGCGGCCGCGGCCCGGGACCGCGGCGCGACCGGACACGTCACCGCGACCGGCGGCCCCACCCTGCGCTCGACCATCAGCGCCGGGCTGACCGCCGCGTTCCTCGCCGGAATCGTCCTGGACATCGTGGGTTTCGCGGGAAGCGCGATCTCAGCCCGGCTGATTCCGCTGTTCTTGTCGCAGACCATCATCAGCGCGAACCTCGTCGTCACCGCCGTGCTCGGGATCGCGGTCCTCGGCATCGGCCTGCGCACCCGAGACTGGATTGCCATCGGAGCGGTCATCGTGTCGCTGTTCGTGCTCGGCCTCGCATCTGGTGAGCGCGGCGGCGTGAATCCGGACCGGCTGGTCCACTGGGCCGTGTTGTCCGTGTCGGTGTTGATCCTGCTCGGCGGAATCGGGGTCGTCCGGCTGCTCGGGTCACGCGGCGCCATCATGGCCGGGCTGGTCGCGGGTGTTTTGTTCGGCATGCTCGCGATCGCCGTCCGGGTGCTCGACGGCCTCGAGCCGTTGCAGCCGTGGACCCTGGCGACCGACCCGGCGTCGTGGGCCGTCCTCATCGGCGGGCTTGGCGGCTTCTACCTGCATACCGTGGCGCTGCAACTCGGCTCGGTGAACGGAGCCACCGCCGCCCTCGTCGTCGGTGAGACGGTGATCCCCGGGATCATCGGCGTGGTGTTCCTCGGTGACAGCGCCCGGCCCGGGCTCGGCTGGCTGGTGGCCGTCGGCTTCGTCGGCGCCATCGCCGGTGCCGTTGCGGTCGCCGTCTTCGGTGCGATCGGCCATGTCACGGAGGCGGCCGACGTTCCCGATTGAGGCCAGGGCGCCCTACCGCGTGGGATGCGGATAGGACTCCTGGCGGTGCTGGAAGGCCAGGATGTCGGGGTTGCGGATGACGCCGTCGCGAATCTCGATCGCGCGGTCGATGGTTGGGCTTTCCGACCACGCCGCCGGGCCGTTCAGCAGCGTGGCGATGTGCGGCAACACCGCCTCGCTGATCTCCCAGGTTGCGGAGTTCCACAGGTAGGACGGGCTGTGGTCGACGGCGTAGTAGTGCACGCCGCGTCCCACGTCGAAGACCGGGTCGTCGAACGAGGTCGGCCGCGCCCAGCTGAAGCCCATGCCGGTGTCGCAGGAGACATCGACGATCAGGCTGCCGGGGGAGAAACAGTCGAGCTCGTCTTCGGTGACGAAGATCAACGGCGCGTTGGGGTCCTGCAGCGCGCAGTTGACGACGATGTCGTTGCCAGCGAGGAACTCCGCCATCGGGACGGAGCCGTCCGGGGTGTCGGCCCACGTGCGCTCGGGGGCATCGGGGTCCTGGCGCATCTGCACGATCTGCGTGGAGTGGATCGGTGACGCGACGGCGGCCACGTCCGCGGTTGGTCAGCACCCGCACATCGTCGACGCCGTGTGCGTTCAACGCGGTGACCGCACCGCGGGCGGTGGCGCCGAATCCGATCACCGCAGCGCGCAGCCGCCGACCGTAGCTTCCGGTGACGCCGGCCAACTGCATGGCGTGCAGGACCGAGCAGTAGCCGGCGAGCTCGTTGTTCTTGTGGAAGACGTGCAGGCCCACGCTCCCGTCACGCTGCCAGTGGTTCATCGCCTCGAAGGCGATCAAGGTCAGCCGACGATCGATGGCGATCTGGGTCAGGGCCGTGTCCTGCACGCAGTGCGGCCAGCCCCAGACGATCTGTTCGGTCCGCATCTCCTCGAGATCCTCGGCCTGCACTTTCGGTAGCAGGATCACATCGCAGTCGGCGATCAGCTGTGCGCGGGTCCCGATTCCGCCGACGAGTTCGGCCAGCACATCGTCGGTCGCGCCGAAATGCTCGCCGTAGCCGTGCTCGAGAAAGATCCGCTGCCGCAGCTCAGGATCGATCCTGTCGAAGTGTGCCGGGTGAATCGGCAGTCGACGCTCGTTCTCCTTGCGCGACTCAGCCAGGACTCCCAGCGAAAGTTGTTGATCTTCAAAGTTTCTTGCCATGCATGGGGCCTCTGTTTGGGCGGTCCGCCTTGAGGTGCTCTGCCGCGCGATTCTCCCGAGGTGAATCGTCAGACATCACTATATTCCGCGCTTCGCGAGCCGCAGCGGCGTGATCAAAGCTGCGCACGCAGAGGACTGTAGGATGGCGCGTGCCGTTTCTTTATGGGACGACGAAGCTGAGCTTTCCGGGGGGAGGCGCCCGTGCCCGCATCACATGTGCGTGTAGCGGCCTGCGCCGGCCTGCTGTCTGCGGGCCTACTAATAGCCAGCAGCGGCGGCGCGGTTGCCCTCGCCGACCCGGATTCCACCGTGTCCACTGCTCACGCGCCCCAGGGCGCCCGCGAGTCGAACCCGGACAACAGCCCGGCCGCCCGCGTCACCGACACGTTGCGGAAGGCAGTTCGAGACATCGCAGGCGCACTGGATGCGGGTCGGAAACCAGCCCGGCTGCCGTCCGCCACCGCGGCCGGTCCCACGACAGGCACGGGCCACGCACGCACCCCCGGCCGGCGCAACGCGGGCCTGCCCACCGCGTCGGCCACCTCGATTCCGACCGCGGCTGCCTCCATACCCACGTCGGCCGCTTCCGCTCCGAACGCGGCTGCCTCAATCCCGAACACGGCTGAATCGATCTCCACCACCCTGCTCACCTCCCTCGACAGCCTGAGCGCGACAGTCACCGCGGTGGTGGCGCCGGTTCCCATCGTCGGCGCGCCGGCCTCCGACGTCATCAGCGGCATCCAGGACGTCGTCACCTCGGTGGTCGGCTCGGTCGGCGACGTCACGTCATCCCCGCCAAGCCTCCCGGCACTGATGGGCGTCGGCAGCCGGAATCCAGTGGACGCCGCGGCAGGTGCCGACGCTGTCGGGTACCCGTCAGCGGCGGGTGCGTTGGTGCCGGCCGCGCCTCGCCTGTCACAGAGCCCCGGGGTTTCTCTCGCCCTTCCCATTGCCGATGGTCGTGGCGTACCCGAGGCCACGGCCGGGGTTGCGGCACTGGATGTTTCGGGCCGAGCTTCCTTGCCGCGTGAGGTCGCATCCTCAGAGGGGGCTTTCGGGTCATTTCTCGGGCAGGCGTTCCGAGAGATCGCCGCTCACCTTTCCTTGGCGGCGCTGGCCGCGGCAGCCCTTCCCGGTCTGGGCGGCCTTCTGATACTGACTGCTGCTGGGATCCGGATCGGATATC
Organism: uncultured Actinomycetota bacterium; assembly: GCA_963786695.1. Classification (GTDB taxonomy): domain Bacteria; phylum Actinomycetota; class Actinomycetes; order Mycobacteriales; family Mycobacteriaceae; genus Mycobacterium. Next base: position 5,016 of record CAWBAL010000018.1, on the reverse strand, counting down.
GGCAGGCCAAAGCGAACTTCGTTCTGCGCGCCAGTAACTTCGCGCGATTCACCCGCCAAGGCCCGATCGGGATCGTCCGGTCCGGGTCGCTGATCGCGGTACGGGCCCGGCCGCTGCGCCTAAGTGGCTCCGGTGCCCGCCGAGGGTCTTCTCGGTGAGGTCGCCTAGCTGCTCGCGCGAGTACGTGGCACATGGGCGGGTCGCTGTGACTCACTCGCCAGTGGACGAATCAAGGCTGGCGCGAACGTCTTTCATGCGGCGGTAAAACCGCAGCGGATTCTCGGGTGCTTGGACGAAGCCGTACCGCCGGTAGAAAGCGGCCGCGTCTTCGTCGACGGCATCCACCACAATGAGACGTGCGGCAGCGACCTCCCCGGCAGCGACCGCCTTTCGCAGTGCCTCGGCGAGAAGCATTGCGCCAACGCCTCTTCCCTGCTGTGATCGGTCGACCGCCAGCCGGGCCAGCAGCACCATGCCGACCGGATACGCCGGCATACCGCGAACGAGCTTTCCCGGAGCCTCGGCTCGGAGCACCGAGCCCATGGTCAGGCTGAAGTAGCCGACGACACGACCGCTTCGTATGGCAACGAACGTCCGTGCCGAGTCCGTCCGCTGCGCAGCGAGAGCGTGGCGGCGAAGCCACCCGTCGAGCACCTCGTTTCCCGAGTCGAAGGTGCTGACGTCGTGGTGGGCATCGAGGCGTTCGAGCAGGATGCGCCGGCGCGCTGTTCACGCCTCGCGGAGCTTCGGGTTTCTCTCGAACAGGTCGACCAGCTCCGGTACTGGCGTGGCCGGCTTATCGAGTTCGGCGATGAAACGGTCGAACGCCTGGTTGGACAGCAGCAAGTCCTGATGCTGCCTCACCACTCCCTGTGCGCGTGACGTCACGATGTCGAGCACGAACGCCGTCACCGTGGTGTCCTCGAGGTCTGCCGCCTGGCGGATTAGCGCGTCCTGCTCCGGGGTCACACGAACTTCCAGCCGATGACGTCGGCGTTTGATGGCACGATCGGTCATGGATCGAGCATAGCAGCTGTCCGGACGCTGTCCGGACGTGAGCAGTCTTTGAACCCGAGCAGGCGGCGATGAATCGATCGAGCGTGTGGTCTTCGCTCCGGTGGCTTGTCGTCACCCGCCGTCAGCGGTCCAGATCTCGGCAAGCATGGTGGCGCCGGGAAGCAGCGACAGGGCCGAAGCGCCGGTAGCCCATGCGTGCCAGTCGGCGTTGTCGATCAGGTCGAGTCCCTTCATGATCGGGGACTGCTGGGCGATCGCCATCCGCACGTCCCGCTCGTTGATGGGTTGCCCGCCACGCTGCCAGCCATACCCCAGCTGCTGATGCACCCGCGCCGCGAGCTCTGCCAGCGGAAGCGGTCCGTGTGCGGCGAGCACCCCGATCGTCAGCTCGGTGATCTCGGTGGCAAAGGTGTTGGGCTCGAACGCCGACCTGAGTCGGCGGACCACGGCGAGATCGTCACCGGCGGCGCGGGTGGGGGTGAGCACACCATGGCGCAGCCGGAGCACCCCGACATCGCGGAGCAGATCGTGCAGCGCCGCCAGCGGGGGCAGGTCGTCCTCGATGGAGGCGGGCCGGTCGAGCGGATACCAGTGCGGGCGGTGCGCTTGCATGGCGCGCACCACCGTTCGTGGTAGCCGCCCACCGGGAGTGAGTTTCACCCCGTCGGCGAGCAGATCGATCAGCAGCCGCACACTCTCGGGCACCTCGCCGACAACTCTGCGAACCCGCTCATCGGTTGCGGCACGGTCGAACGGCCGCAACCGGTTGCCCACCCAGCTCCGCATGTGCGCGTGATCGGGGTGCGCCGGGTCGGCGAGCACGTCGAGCAGTTCGGCATACCCGCCGGGTCCGCCGCAGTCTTCGGGCGGGCAGGCGCCATGGCCGTCCACGCATGCCGGTGCTGGGCCGCCGCGCCCGAGGACCTCAACGTCATGGGTCCAGCCATCGCCGAAGTCGTAGAGGTATTCGAACTCGGCGCCGAGATCGGCCAGCCGCGCGCCGGTTTCGTCGCGCTGGTCCTCGGGCCACACCTCCTCGCCGGGGATCATCATTCCGTAGGTCGCCTGTGGTGTGACGAACTGGTGCAGATGCGAGTCGGTCCACCCGATCGCGGCCTGCAGCAGCTCGTGCAGCTCCGGCAGGGTCGCCGACGAGGGGACGTCGATCACCCGGGTGACCGCCGGCTCGACGTCGCGCATCATCGCCCGCAGGCGCGCGGTGTTCACCGGTGTGCTTCCGTATCGACGGATGTCATTGCGGCGCAACACTTCTTGTACTTACGTCCCGACCCGCACCAGCACGGCTGGTTGCGGCCCGGTGGCCAGGCGATCAGAGCCGGGTCACGCGTCGGCGGCCAGGTGGGCGGCGTACTGGGCCCGGGCTTCGGCGGAATCGGGTTGCTGCCCTTCTTCGGCGCACCACGCGGTGAACGGTGCCACCCGCACCGGCGCGATCGCCAGCCCCGGTACGCCCGCCTCCGCGTACTCGACAAGTATCCTCTGCAGCGTCCGGCAGTACTGCGCGTGCGGCAGCGGCCCGTCCGGGCCGGCCACCCGATCGCTGCCGAGCAAACTCAGGCCACAACGTCACCGCCTGCTCGTAGTCGCCGGTGGGTAGCCAGGCCAACGCCACCGAGCCGATCGCACCGCCGGTGGGTTCCGGCGCAGCGCTGTCCCGTCCGCGCGGAGCGCTGCTGGCGGGCCTGCTTCTGCTCGCGCAGAAACATCATGGCCTGCTCCTGCAGCGCGTCTGCCGGCTGGCCCAGGCTGTCCAGGCTCGCCTGCCGCAGATCGACGAGCTGATCCACCAACCGCTCGGGATCAGAGGTTCGCAGCGCCAGTCGCAGGCCGTCGGTCAACCAGTCCAGTGCTGTCCGGTGGTCGCCGGCGTCGGCGTATTCGAGCCCGGCGTTGTTGTACACGCCACACGTCGTCGGGCGTGTCGGCGCGCACCACAGCCCAGATCGGTTCGGCCTCGGCGACCCGGCCCGCCCGCATCAGGATCTCCGCGCGCAGACACCGCGGATCGGGGTTGCATATCAAGGCCCGCGTCGACGGCGGCGTCGGCTGCGGCAAGTGCGTCGTCCCACCGGCCCAGGGCCTGGTACTCCGTCGCCAACTCGAGGTACAAGTCGGCCGGGTCCAACGCATCGGCGACCCCTGGGTCGGCGTCGCAGGCCCGCAACGCGCGTTCCAGCGCCGCGGCATACCTCGCCGGATCCCGCGGCCGCGCAGTGCGCGCCGCGTCCAGCTCCCGATCCAGCCGATCCACCAGAGCCCGTCATGGGTTCGCATTCTCTCGCACCGCTACGACGCGCACCAGAGTTGCAGACGCCGTTGCCTGGAGAACCCGTGCGCCGGCCTGCGCGCAAGGTCGAGATGGCGAAGGGGTCGTGGTCAAGCGACGCGAGGAGACGCGAGGCGAACCAGTGGTGGCAAGGGAATTTCCTCATTGTTCATGGCTGTTCCAGCTCCAGTTCAGAGCCGGCGACCACCTCGGGTTGCATCGAAACGCCCTGCTCTCGGATCACCGCCGCCGACCTGGACAGGCGTTATTTCGCCGGCGAGATGGCCGCGCAGGTGCGCAAGCTGGTCGAGCGTGGCGATCGGCTTGGGTAGGCCCTGGTGGTCGCGACCGCGTGGCGCTGGAGGTGTACAGTGGCCAGTTGCCAGTTAGCTTGTCGAGTGTGAGTTCGATCTTGCTTGGGCTGGTTCATCCGGACCCTGTTGCCATCAGGCGCCGTGACCGGTCGATACAATTCCGCTGTCGAGGCGGTAGGCGAAGGAATCGACGATCAATCGGCGCGTCGCAAACGACCACCCGACACAGTGCCTGATGCCTGCTTGGCAAAACCGCGGGACCTTGATCGACGTGATCTGTTCGACGCGAGCCGGCGAGACGATCTCGACGCATGAGTACGAAGAACATCGGCTGCTGGGAACCCAGGCGGGGCGCCGTCGAAACACGCCCACCGGAACGATGACGATGTCGGGCGCGCACATCGAGCTGGGGACGACCGTCTACGTCCCCACCTCGATCCTCGGCAAGCGCCTCGAGACCGTCGGGCAGGTGAACCAAGAGGAGGCGGGCGAGCCTCAGGAACGAAGGCCATCCATGCCATAGTGGCGGGCGCGGCGACATGGTCAGGGTGAACTCGACCCGAGCTTTCCCGACCGTCGCGTCGAATTCGAGTTCAGCGACATCTGATTGCTCGAGGCTCAGAACGAGGTGGCAAGCGGCAAAAGGTTCGGACCCGCGCAATTGCTCTCGCATCGAAACTCGAAATGCAAGCGGAGACGGACGCCGTAGTTGCTGATCATGTTGAGTTGATGCACTCGATCTAAGAACAAAATGCGGCTCATGGTCAGGTGATTCGCATCTGCCTGATCCGGGACAGGGTCGTAATCGCTTCGAACGTTGCTGCGACCGCGAGCGGGTACGTCGGCGGCTTATTCACAGCCGACGGCCGGTGCCGATCGCATTCATGTGTCGACATGTCGGACCGACGAAAACGAGACCGCCTCGTACATAGACGCGCGATCGGTACGTGTCATCGCAGATCGGGACGACATGGAAACAGGGCGAACTTCGTCATTGTCGAAGATCAGGACGGGAGCTGAACTACAGACATCGGGCGGTGCGCATGCTCGACGCGTCGACGGCGGGCTCGAATCCTCGCGCTGCGGTACGCGGCCTCGCTCCGGCGATGCGAGAAGGACGAGTGGTGCGACCCGACGTGGGTCGACGGCGGCGCGGTGGTGGACCTGACCGTCACCTCGTGCTGTTCTTCGGGGAACCACTGATGGTGGAGATGAATGAGCGCGGCGCTGATGAGGGTGCTCGCCATGGTCTGGCCTGACTACGAGATCTCCTGGGCTACGACGGACTGTCGAACTGGCCGACTATGTCGGAGCCAGGCGTCCTATACGTGGGACAGGAAGCCGACGCGAAGCTGGCCGGGCGAGATCAGCTAGCCACCGTCTCCGTGGTCGACGCCG
>CAWBAL010000017.1:0-39738 GCA_963786695.1 uncultured Actinomycetota bacterium | reverse complement strand
CTCGGCTGACCGTAACCGCGCCGCGCCGGGTCCTCGCCGTCGTCGCGCTCGCCATGGTGGCCATCGGAGTGTTCGGGATCCCGGTCGCCAAACACCTGTCGGCCAGCGGCTTGGAGGATCCGAGCTCCGAGTCGGCCAGCGCGACGAAGATGCTGACCGACACGTTCGGCGAGGGTGATGTCCAGCTCGTTGATCGTGGTCTCCGCGCCCGACCGATTCGACAGCCCGCAGGCGCGCGCCGTGGCGACCGGCATCATCGAGACGCTGCAGCAGTCCGGGAACGTGGCCAAGGTGAGTTCGGCGTGGACGTCGCCGCCGCCGGCGGCCGCGGCGCTGGTCAGCCGGGATCGCAAGTCGGGACTCATCGTCGCCGGGATCACCGGTGACGCGAGCCGGCAGCAGGCGTCAACCAAGTCGCTGGTCGACCAATTGGCGCATGACCGTGGTGAAGTCGTCGTCCGGGCCGGTGGACCCGCCATGGTGAACCTGCAGATCACCGAGCAGTCCAAGCACGACCTGGTGTTCACCGAGTCGCTTGTCGTGCCGCTCAGCTTCCTCGTGCTGGTGTGGGTGTTCGGCGGCCTGTTCGCGGCCGCGTTGCCGGTCGCCGTCGGGGTGATGGCGATCCTGGGCTCGCTGGCCGTGCTGAGGGTGATCACCTTGTTCACCGACGTGTCGATCTTCGCGCTGAACCTCACCACCGCGATGGGCCTGGCGCTGGCCATCGACTACACGCTGCTGATCATCAGCCGCTACCGCGACGAGATGGGCGAGTGCGCGAGCCGGGAGCAGGCGCTGATGACCACCATGGTGTCGGCGGGGCGGACGGTGCTGTTCTCGGCGACCACCGTCGCCCTGTCGATGGCGGCGTTGGTGCTGTTCCCGATTCACTTCCTGCGGTCGTTCGCCTACGCAGGGGTCGCGACGGTCGCGTTCGCCGCCGTCGCCGCGTTGGTGGTGACGCCGGCAGCGATCATGCTGCTGGGGGACCGGCTTGAATCCCTCGACGTGCGCCGCCTCGTCCGGCGCGCGCTGAACCGGCCTGAACCTGAAGCCCGCTCGGTCGATCAGCAATTCTGGTATCGCTCAACGAAATTCGTGATGCGTCGTGCCGCGCCGATCGGCCTGGCCGTGGTGGCGCTGCTACTGACGATGGGTGCGCCGTTCCTCGGCGTGCGACCGGGGTTGCCCGACGATCGGGTGCTGCCGAACTCGGCGTCGGCGCACCAGGTGGGCGACCAATTGCGTCACGACTTCGCCAACAATGCCGCGACGGCCGTGCCGATCGTGATCCCCGACGCTGCCGGACTAGCAGACGCGGAGATCACCCGCTACGCGATTGACCTCTCCCGGGTGCCCGACGTCTCGTCGGTGTCGGCGTCCACCGGCGTGTTCGTCGGCGGGCGCCGGGCCGGACCGCCCGCAGCCGCCCGCCGGTCCGGTGCGGGGCAGGACCCTGCTCACCGTCGCGAGCTCGGCCCCGCTGTTCTCGGAGCGCTCCGAGAGTCAACTCGACCAACTGCACGCGGTGGCCACTCCCGGCGGCCGGGCAGTCGAGTTCGCGGGCACCGCGCAGACGAACCGAGACACCGTGCACGCCATCACTTCCCGGCTTCCGGTGGTGCTCGGCCTGATCGCGATCATCACGCTGGTGTTGCTGTTCCTGCTGACCGGCAGTGTGGTTCTGCCGCTCAAGTCGCTGGCGCTCAATGTGCTCTCGCTGTCGGCGGCGTTCGGCGCGATCGTCTGGATTTTCCAGGACGGCCACCTCGGTGCGTTCGGCACAACAGCGACCGGGACCTTGGTGGCCAACATGCCGGTGCTGTTGTTCTGCATCGCCTTCGGGCTGTCCATGGACTACGAGGTATTCCTGATCGCCCGGATCAGGGAGTTCTGGCTGGCCTTCGGCACCGACGGGCCACAGGCCGCCGCCGACAACGATGAAAGCGTCGCACTCGGTGTTGCGCACACCGGACGGGTGATCACCGCCGCGGCGCTGATCATGGCGATCACGTTCGCGGCCCTGGCCGCCGCGCAGCTGTCCGCCCTGCGCCTGTTCGGCGTGGGTTTGACCGTGGCCGTGCTCGTCGATGCCACGCTGGTGCGACTGGTCCTGGTCCCGGCCTTCATGCATCTGATGGGCCGGTGGAATTGGTGGGCGCCGAAGCCGCTCGTCAGACTGCACGAACGCATAGGGGTGAGTGAGAGCTAGCTGTCGACCTGAGAGGTCAGCCCGAGCAGTCGACCGCGACTTCCAGAGCCGCGCAGATGGCGCGCATCCGCGTATCGGCCAGTCGGCCAAGCCGATTCACCAACACCCCGACCGAGACACTTTCGACTGAGTCCAGATTCACCGCCGAGCGGCGCGGGATCGGGTCGGAATCCGGTTCGAGAACGACCTCGCTGGCAAGCCCGCGGATGGTCGTGGTGCACGGAGCGACGAGCGCCCGTTTGAGCCGGGGGATCGCCGCATCCCGCGAAAGCACAACGACTGGACGCCGGCCGATCTCGGCCATCTCACACCACCACACCTCTCCGCGTGCCGGAAGTGCGCTCACGAGTCGCCAGCCGCCCGCCGCCACGACGCCAGGTCGCCCCACTCGTCGGGCTCATCGATCGGGTGTTTGTCGTAGGCCGCGTAGCTCGCATCCACCTCGGCCGATCGATGACGGGCAAGTAATGCGCCGAGAGCCTCGTCGATCAGAGCCGCGTCAGTGATTCCTGCCCGCACGTCGCGTGCACTGGTCAACAGCCGGGCGTCGACAGTAGTGCTCAGGCGTATGCGATTCATGCCACTAGTATGCCACTTGCGCTGAGGACTCCGCGGTATGGGACGGCATGGCAGTCACGGCAGCGCCGGTCCAGTGAGCCATTTTCCGGACAGCGGTGACGCTCACGGAGGAAGGTGTGCGATGTAAGGGCAGCGACCGGGGAGGAATACGCCATGAGGAGCCTCGAAGGAATTCTCGCTCAGCATCCGTTCTTCAGCGGGTGGGAGCCGCGCTACTTTCAGCTCGCCGTCGGATGTGCGTCGAACGTCCGGTTCAACGCCGGTGAGTTGCTCTGTCACGAAGGCAGAGAAGCCAATACCTTCTATCTCATCCGCGAGGGGAAGGTCGCGCTCGAAGTCTATTTCCCCGGTCGCGGCAGCGTGCCGATGGAGACAGTGGGCGGCGGCGAGATGCTCGGATGGTCGTGGTTGATACCCCCGTACCGCTGGGGATTCGACGCGCGCGCGTTGGAGATGACCCGGGCGATCGCCTTCGACGGCAAGTGCCTGCGCGGGAAATGCGAACAGGATCACGAGATGGGCTACGACTTGGTGAAGCGGGTGGCTTCCTCACTGGGACAGCGCCTCGACGCGACCCGATTCCGGCTGCTGGACATGTACACCCCCACCTGACGGAGCCACACTCCCGCGCCGCCCGACCAACCCCGTTCAGCCCGTGAGCGGGGGGACCGCAGGGTCGGGCTCGTCGACCTTGTCCTCAAGGCCGTAGGCGTCGTAAACGAACGCCAGATCCTTCCGGATCCGCTCGGGGCTGAGGCCGAAGTTGTCCGGCGAGTGCTTGTGCCCGCTCTTGTACGTGCGCTGCCGCTCGGCCTGCGCACGCACCTCCTCGAGGAACTCCGCGCTGGGGTCGATCTCCAGGAACTCGACGATCCGCGCGATCGTCGGCTCGAGATTCTGCAGAAGGTCGGTGTAGCGCACCACGCACAGATTGCGTTCCGGGATGCTGCCGTCGGTCTGAGCCTCGTAGAACCTTCTGAGGATGTCGCAGGAAGCCTGGTAGAGGTTCTCGATCCACCGCTGCTGGTCTTCTTTGCTGCTGCGGTCCCACATGTTGTAGCCGTTTTCCAGCACGCTGGCGATCAGCGACATGCCCGACGGGATGACCTCGACGGGATCGCGGATGATGTAGACGAGCTTGCAGTCCGGGTAGCGCTCGAGCACCTCGTCGAGGCGGAAGGTGAGCATGCTCGTCTTGGCCAGGATGCGATTGCTGCGCTTGTACATCAGGTTCCGTCGCCAGCAACCCTCGTAGTACCGGAAGAAACGCTCCTTCTCGCGCTCCGTCAGCCCGTCGATCCCGAACTCGCGCCGGTACAGATCGCTGTTCCAATTATCTTGCCAGGCAAGGAAATACGCCCAGGCAAAGGGTCCGTCAAGCGTGCGGAAGAACCATGCCACGTCATCGGTCTCGATGCCGCGCAGGCTGGTGTCGTGCACGTCGGACGGGTGATAGCGGGCGGGCGAGAGCCGGTCCAGGCGCGGGACGATGCGGCCGAGCAGCTTGCGCGCCGTGATCGCTGGGAAGAGCATCTCCCACAGTTCGAAGGCGGCCATTCCGCCGGCGCCCAGCAGCAACCGGTGCAGGAAGGTGGTCCCGCTTCTCGGGTTGCCGATGATGAAGATCGGCCGGTCGATCGGCTGCTTGCGGTACCGACGGAAGAAGATGTTGTCGAGGCCCAGCGTGGTCGCCGAAATGGCCTGTCGCAGTTGGAGCATCACGAACGTACCGAGGGGCCGAAACCTCAATCCGAACGTCTTGTTGATTACTCGGTAGAGCCGCAGATAGTGGCTCATTCACCCTCCCACTGCGCGGCGCCACACACGATGGTGAAGCCGGCTGCGGCGCTCCCGATCACGATCTTGTCGCCGGGCTGCACGTCGCCGTGCTTGAGGCGATAGTCGAGTGCGAGAACCCACGCGGTGCTGGCCGTGTTGCCGAACAGTGAGTGGGTGAAGATGCCAGCCTGCGGGCGTGCGCCGAGTTCGGTGAGAATTCGTTCGATGACGGCTTCGCTGGGCTGGTGGAATGCGTAGTGGTCGACTTCTTCCGGCGTCCATCCGACGCCGTCGAGTAGACGACGGACCTCTGGCGGCGCGTGGACCGCGAGCGCGAACAGCTCTTTGGACTGGGAAACGAAGTGCCCGTCGACGGGCGCCCGGCAGAGGGCCCAATGCTCGGAATATGTCTTGTGCTGCAGCGCCAGGATGCGCGCGCCACCGGTTGACAGCTGCTCCCGGGTGACCAGGAATGCGGCGGCGGCGTTACCAAGTGTCAGGCCGGCCACCTCGTTCATGACGTCTTCGATCGTCTGGAAGTCGTAGCTGACCCGGTCGCGGGTGATCTCACCGGAGCAGATGAGCGCGGTTTGAATGTCGTCGTGCAGCGCGAAGTAGCCGGTGACGACGTGCAGTGCTTCGATCAGCCCCGCGCAGGCGCAGGTCACATCGGTGGCGTGAAGCGGGCTTGCGCCGAGGCGTCCGGCGACCTCGGTCGCGGTCGCAGGCTCGAATGCGTCGCGGGCGATCCCGCCATAGACAAGGAGGTCGATGTCGCTTGCCGCGACATTGTTCTCTTCCAGACAAGCCTTTGCTGCGCGCGACGCAAACTCGCCGGGCGACAGCGTGGTGTCGGGTTCGAGGTAGCGCATCTTGCTATTACATCGGTCGAAGACGTAGCGGATGCTTTGCTCGATCAAGTCCCAGTCGGAAGCCGATCCGCGGAATGATTCGTGGACGAGGGTCAGCAATTCCTCGTTATCGACGGCTCTGTCTGGGATCACTGTCGCGGGCCGCGAGAGGTAAAGGCGTGGAATGTTCATGGGGACCCCCTATTACCGGCGATCGCGGTCTGCGGTCACTCACTCTAAACTGGTCTAACCTGAGCGCAGGGTAAGTGTACTGGATTGCGGGCCAGCGTCTATATGGCGACGGACGGCCTATCGATCGTGATCATCGATTTGCCAGGGCGCGGCAAGCTTCCGGCAAATGTGTTTGCTCAGCGTCAATTTCACCGGATGCCGTAGCAAACCCGCTGTGCCGCGACCGTGAGGTAGCTCGGCCTGCTACCCGCCGAGACTGAACTCACGCAGACAACTGTCGAGAAGAGTGTTGCGTCAGTTCAGTTTCGACGTCAATGACGCCACCTACCTCGAACGCGACGTGTTCGATTCGGCGTCGACGTAGTCCTGAACGGAGGCCGTGCCAGCGCGACGGCCGCGACGCTCGGCCAGCCACGCCCCGGTGTTGTGCCGGATCGCGCGCGCGAGCACCCGCGGCGGGGGGACGACCCAGAGGCTGTCGAGCATGCTGGTGCGGCGCAGGAACCATTCCGTCAGCACTCCGTCGGACGCGGCGGCGCCCAGGAACTGATCCATCAGTCGGTAGGACGGCTGGTACCACCAGGGCTGGGGGCCCTGCGCCCGGTGTGCGCTGATGTCGGCGACGGCGTTCATCGTCCACACCGGCATGATGGCCCGGGCGGTGGCCCGCGCCACCCGAGGGACCAGGTTGTGGGTGCCGCGAGACAGCACGTCGCGCAGGGCGGCGGCCTGCAGCGCGGACATCGTGACGCCCTGCCCGAAGGTCGGGTTCATGCTGACGACGGCGTCGCCGAACGGCATGATGCCGGCCGGCATCTTGGCGAGCTTGTCGTAGCGGCGCCACTTGCTCGTCGGATAGCTGTGGAACTTCATCGTGCCCAGCGAGTTCGCCGGCCCGCAGTGCGGGGCCGATGTGAGCCGGAAGCACGGTGTCGGCAAGGTCGCACACGCCGGCGAAGTCGCGCGGCGGTTGGGCCCCGCCGACCCCGAAGGCCGTGATCGTCCACGCGCCGTCCTCGTGGAACAGCATCCCCATGCCGAGCGGCCGGTCGTGTGAAGCGCCGACCACGACCATCTTCTCCGGCCATCAATCCCGTCGGGGATGCGCACCCGCAGCGAGGCGTAGCTGACACCGACCTTCACCGCGTCCACCCGCGGTTGGTCGAAGCCCCATTCCTGCAGCCAAGTCGGAAGTCGACTGCCCCGGCCCGAGGCGTCGACGACCAGGTCCGCCGGCACCGACACCCCGCCGTCGAGAACCACCCCGGTCACCCGTCCGGCGGCCGGGTCGAACTCCGGGCGGTCGACGTCGGCCTTGACGATCTGCACCCTGGGCAGCGCCTGGACGCGCGTCCTGACATGCCATTCCAGCAGCGCACGGCTGGGCAGGTAAGCGGTGAACCCGTCGGGGCCGCGGTGTCCGGTACTCAGCACGTGTCCGGACGCCGTGAAGTGGATCTCCTCGGGCTCGTTGTGCAGCACCGGCATGTCGGCGGCGGCCATGTCGTCGAGCAGGCCCGGGAACAGTTCCTCGAGCTCCTGGGCGCCGCGGGCCATCAGCAGGTGAACATGCTGGCCCTGCGGTATGGCCGAACGGTCGATCGGCTGGTCGGGGAGGTCGTCGCGCTCGTAGACGCGTGACCCGGTCGAAGGTGTCGGCGAGCACCCGGGCTGCGCAGAGCCCGGCGATGCTGCCTCCGATCACGACGGCGTGCCCGGTGCGCTGAGGTTCGGTATTCCTGTACATCGGCTTACATAGTATTGACCACTTCTTCAGAATCGTCTGCACCCACGCCCTGACCTGACTCTGACGGCACGGCGCATACTGCTCCGGTGGACGCCAACACCCGGCTTGCCGCCGAGCGAAACCGGCTGGCGCTCGAGCGCACATTGATGGCCTGGACCCGAACCAGCACGTCGCTGATCGCGTTCGGCTTCACCATCTACCAGATCTTCCGGTACCTCTCGCAGAACGACCGGTTGCGCGACCCCTACGTCAGCCCGCAGGTGTTCGGCTTCGCGATGATCATCGTGGGGTTGGTCGCGCTGATCCTCGGCTGGGTTCAGCACCGGCAGGAACTGCGCGCGTTGAAAATGGAGTTCGGGCCGATGCGCTATTCGATCGCCTCGATCGTGGCCGCGATGATTGCCGGGCTGGGCGTCATGGCCCTGCTCGGTGTGACGCTACGGATGTGATCTGGCTTCGCACGGGCGCAGAGTCGGATCAGCCCCGGCAGCTACAAGTCTGAACTGCCGGGGCCTGGGAATCCGATACGGCCGGCCGCATCGAGCGCCCTGAACCAGGGCATACCCGTTCGGCAAGATCCGGAACCGGCAGGGCCGGGTCACGATTGGGGATCGGCCGCCGGTGACGGTGCAGTCGATGTGCTCAGCTGCTCGACGAAATTGGCTGCGACGGTTCGCAGGCGGACGTTCGTTTCTTGCGACTGCCTGCGCAGCAGATCGAACGCCTCGTCGGCATCGATGCCGTGAATGGCCATCAACATGCCCTTGGCCTGCTCGATCGGGGCGCGGTGTTCCAAGGCACGCTGGATGGATTCGGCGACATCGCGCTCGGACTTGAAGCGGGCGAAATCGCCGATCGTGCGCGACGACCGCGGTGGTGAGCAGGTCGAGAATCTCGGCATCGACATCGTCGAACGCTGACTGGTTGCGGCCATAGAGATTGAGCGAGCCCAAGGTGTGCTCGGGGGTGAACAGCGGAGCGGCCAGAAAGCTACGGATGCCTTCCTCGGCGGCCGCCGAGGCGAAGCGCGGCCAGGTGTCGACCGCATCGACGGCGTCGACCAGCACGATCGACCGGGTGCGAGAGGCGTGCAGGCAGGGACCTTCACCTGCCTCGTACTGCTCGGAGTCGACCCGCAGGGTGCGGTGGTCGGTGTGCACCGCCGTGAAGGTCCGCCCGCCCAAGTCGATGGTCACCCCGGTGCTGTCGGCGCCGGCGATCACGTCGTGGGCGATCCCGACCACCCGTTGCAGCACGCTGAGCAGTTCGTCTTCGTCGTCGATGCTGTCCCCGGCACTGACCAGCATCCTGGCCAGCATGACCGGCGACACTCGGGCGTCGGCGGCCGCGGCAATGGTGAGGCCGGCAGCTGCCGCGCTGTCGTCCTCGGGAGCAGCCGCCGCGGGCAGCGAGTCCTCGATACGCGGGTCACCACCATCGTCCATGGCCAGTCAGTGTATTACCCTGCCAGCGTCAATACGCGGTTCGTGGTCGAGCGCAAGGCGGCGCGTGCAACTCACCCGGCAGCTACCTCGTCGGTCCACACCTTGAAGCTCGTCAGTGTGTTGGGGCCGAACGCGTTGCTGAGCGCGACGTCGGCGGCGTCGCGGCCACGCGCGATCAATACCCTGCCGATACGCGGGGTGTTGTTGCGCGCGTCGAAGGTATGCCATTGCCCGCCGAGGTACACCTCGAACCACGCCGCGAAATCCATCGGGCCGTACGGCGGCGGCATACCGATGTCGCCGAGGTACCCGGTGCAGTAACGGGCCGGGATGTTCATGCAGCGACAGAAGGCAACGGCGAGGTGCGTGAAATCACGGCAGACACCGGTCCCGTTGTTGAACGTCTCCAGCGCCGTCTGGGTCACCCGCGCGTGCTCGTAGCCGAACTGAACATGGTGGTGAACGTAGTCGCAGATTGCCTGGACTCGGCCCCATCCTGTTGGCCCATGCTCGAAGAGCTTCCAGGCTGTCTCGGAGAGCCGATCGGTTTCGCAGTACCGGCTCCCGAGGAGGTAGACGAGCGTGTCCACCGGCAGCTCCGGCACCGGAATCTGTTGTGCCTCAGGAACGATGATGTCGGGGAGTCCGGTGTCGTTGACCAATGCGTTCGCCGTCACGCGTGTGCGACCTTCGGGAGCGACAATGCGGGTGCACCAGTTTCCGAAGCCGTCGCGGTAGGCGGTCATCGGAACCGGCGGGTCGAACACCAGGTCGTCACGGCCGACCAGATCGGACACCCGGGTGAAGTGCACGTTGAGGTTGAAGATCATCGGGGTGGGCTGGGGGCAGTCGTAGATCATCTCGAAGCCGACGTTGATCTGCATCATTCTCCTCCGGTGTTCGCCTGATGAGATCGCGCGCGGTCTCCGGCACGGGTGATGAAAAGACCTCTGGTTCTTGGCATTTGACGTCGCCCGCGCATCATGGCGCGCTCAGGGACGAGCCAGGTGCAATGAATCGATCAGGACTCGCCGGAGCTCAGTCCAGCGTCGGCCCCCGGTCAGAACTATTCCCTGATTGATCTCCAGTTCGATTCCGACGTAGTCGCTCTGAGTAAAGCGCCGGCGCAAGTGCGAGGTCAACCCGTCTCCTTTGCCGGCATAGGGGTAATTGCGGCGCACCCGAAGTTCCGCAGCAGATGCCGCGATCGATTCCTTCCAGCGGGCGCACATCTCGGCCTCCCCACGCCGACCGGGATGGTAGAGCAAACCTACATCGGCACTGCGCACCCTGCCGTTCAGTTCGGCGGTGAAGCTGTGCGACGAGATATGGATCACGCGATCACCGCGCGACACCGCTTGCGTGACGAGATGCTCGACCCTCGCGCGATACGGCCGGTAATGCTCGTCGACGATCTGTACCCGGGCCTCGGCCGGCGCGCCGCGTGTCGCCTCCGAAAAGAGTTGTGGGTGTCCGATCGAGCGATTGAGGTCGATGAGCAGACGGCTGGTCGTTGAAGCCACGAGCGGGGCCCGGAAGGTGTCGGCGAGTGCCGTCGCCATGACCAGCGCCCCGGCGTCGTACCCGCGGTGTGAGTCCAGCAGTGCACGGTGTCCTCGAAACAGCCGCCGATACGGCGCGGGTATTCGGTTGCCGCCGTGTTCACAGGTGACGATGAAGACATCCATTCGTACGTCACCAAAGCAACTCGGGCAGATCGCGAAACACCTGGCGCGTACCGTCGCTCCATTCGTGGCTGAGCATCGTGAAATAGGGGTCACCTTCATCGAATCGCCGCCGGAATCGCACTTCGAGGGTGTCCTGTTCGTAACACACCAGGTCGATCGGCATGCCCACCGACAGATTGCTGCGCATGGTCGAATCGAACGACACGAGAACACACTTCGTGGCGTCTGCAAGCGGCGTGTGTTGCGTGAGTACGCGGTCGAGGATGGGCTTTCCGTACTTGGTCTCGCCGGTCTGAAAGAAGTTCGTGTCGTCTCCGGCTTCGATGAAATTGCCTTCGGCATAGGTCCGGAACAACCGCATCGGCTCACCGTCGATCTGCCCGCCGACGATGAACGAGGCGTTGAAGCGGACGTTGTTGGCCTCCAGGTAATCGGAGTCGCGGTCCTCGATTTCGCGCATGGCGTCGGTCACCAGCCTCACGACGTCGAACATGGTCCGTGCGCCAAAGAGATTGGTGGCCGCGTCGCCGTCGGCGCATCGCTGTGTCAAGACGCTGATGACGGCCTGAGTCCCGGCCAGGTTTCCTGAACTCAGCAGGACGATGACCCGGTTGCCGGGACGCTCGAATACCGTCATCTTGCAGAACTTGGCGACGCTGTCCATGCCGGCATTCGTGCGGGAGTCGGAGGCGAAAATCATTCCCTTGTCGAGCAATACGCCGATGCAATAGGTCATGTACTGGGCCTGCTCCCCGTTCGCTGCGAAACGTACCTCTGGCTGGGGTAGCAGACGTGCAGGTGAGCGATTCTCAACACGGACTTGATTCCGCCCCGGTGCTGTAGAGAGTACAGGTGCGTGCGACTCCGCTCTCAATGGCTTCGGGCGTTGCCCTCGCGTCCGGGGTCGAAAGACTCTGTTGGGCGACGCCCCCAAGGGTGAATTGTGGAATCCACGGGCTGAAAACTTCGGAGACGCATCCGAGTTCGACTCGTAGCAGGCCGCCGACCATCGTTGAGCGTCTGCATTCAACCATTAGGAGCACGACTATGACCAAAACCACCAAGACGACCGAGAACGGCAAGAAGCACGAGAGCACCGACAAGACCGTGGACGTGCTGCCGCGTGCGGTGGACCTGTCCGACGAGGTGCTCGAATCGGTCAAATCGGGACAGCAGGCTGCGCTCGAGGCCGTGCGCAAGTTCGTTGACACGGTCGACGAGGCGCTTCCCGAGGCCGTGCACCCGCTACGTAAGACGATCGTCGACAGCGCCCTTGAATTGGCGGACCAGCTTGTCACGACGCAGTACGACTTCTTACGTAGCGTCGTGCGCAGCGCGGACCGGGCCTTGAACAAGCCGCACGACCCGAAGGACTGAGTATCGGCGGCCACGACCGAGCCTCTGTTGTCGGGCCTGTGCGACGCGACCGGTCCGGAAGCTGATGTGTTCCACTGAGCCATGGACAGCGAGCACGGCGGACCGACACCAATCCCGGTGACTGCAGCTGACCGCAGATCATTCGACTTGTTCCCCGGAGCCGGCGGCACGAGCAACTCGGCCAGCACGACAACGGTGCTGGTGGCCTTCCTGATGAATGTGCTTGTGGCGGTGGCTAAATCCGTGGCTGCAGCGGTCACCGGTTCGGCCTCGATGGTGGCGGAGGCCGCACATTCGTGGGCAGACAGCGGCAACGAGATATTTCTCATGACCGCAAACCGCCGCTCACGACGCCCGCCGGATGCCAAGCATCCCATTGGCAGTGGGAAGGAGGCGTACGTCTGGTCGCTGGTCGCGGCGCTCGGGCTACTTGCCGCCGGAGGCGCAGTCTCGATCATGCGTGGTGTGCAGGAACTGGCGGAGCCGACGGCCGGGGGTGACTTCGTCGTGGCATATGTGGTGTTGGCCGTGTCGTTCGTACTGGAATCGGTGTCGTTCGGGCGGTCCATTCGCCAGTCCAAGCCCGAGGCCGAGTCGATGCATCGGGACTTGATCGAGCATGTTCTCGCCACCTCGGATCCCACCCTGCGCGCAGTTGTGGCCGAAGATGCCGCGGCGCTCGTCGGCCTGGTTCTGGCTGCCGGCGGCCTGACGGCAAGCGAACTCACGGGTTCGTCCGAACCGGACGGCATAGCCTCGATCCTCATCGGGGTGCTCCTAGGAGCTGTCGCGATTGTTCTGATCAACCTCAACCGCCGGTTCCTGGTTGGGGAGGAGGTCGACCCCCGGGTGCGGGGAGCTGCCCTGCGAGAGTTACTTGCCATGCCGGAAGTGGCACGTGTGACCTACCTGCGGTTGGAGGTCGTTGGGCCTCGCTCAGTGTTGATCGTCGGCGATGTCGATCTCATCGGCGACGACGTCGAGTCGCGCCTCGCGGTCCGATTGCGCACCCTCGAGGCGAAGATCCGTGTTTCGCCCGCGGTGGCGGGCGCAGTGCTGAGCTTGTCCGCACCGGATGAGCCGTCGCTTTCGGTCTGACGTGACGAACACCGCTACCGGGCCGCGCGGGAGCTAGTGGACGTACGCGTCCAGACCCGTGAGGAGTGCGGCGAGGCCCGCTTTGGCGTCGCTGAAAAGCATGGCGGTCTTCGGATTGGTATAGAGCTCGTTGTCCACTCCGGCGTAGCCGTGGCCGAGGGAGCGTTTGATGACGATCACGCTCTTGGCCGCGTCGACATCGAGGATGGGCATGCCGGAGACGGGGTTGCCGGGCCTGCGGGCGGCGGGGTTGGTGACGTCGTTGGCGCCGACGACCAGGACAACATCGGTGCGGGCGAACTCGGGGTTGATCTCCTCGAGGTCTTTCATCTGCTGGTACGGGGCGTTCGCCTCGGCGAGCAGGACGTTCATCTGCCCGGGCATCCGTCCGGCGACCGGGTGGATGCCGTAGCTGACCTCGACTCCGTGTTTGGTCAGGGCGGCGGCGAGGTCGACGACTTCGTGTTGGGCTTGCGCTGCGGCCAAACCGTAGCCGGGCACGATCACCACTTTGCCCGCGTAGGCCAGTTGCAGGGCGGCGTCGTCGACGGCGACTTCACGCACCGTGCCGGTCACCGACGTCGGTGCGGAGTCGGTGTCATCATCGCCGGTGCCGAAGCCGCCGGCGATGATCGAAAGAAGTGAGCGGTTCATGGCATCGGCCATCAGTTTGGTGAGGATGCCACCGGCGGCGCCGACCAGGGCGCCGGCGATGATCAGCGGGGTGCTGTCGATGACGAAGCCGGCCATCGCGACGGCGGTGCCGGTGCAGGCGTTCAGCAGCGAGATGACAACCGGCATGTCGGCGCCGCCGATGGGCAGGGTGAGCAGTATCCCCAGACCGAGCGCGGCGGCGGCGAGGGCGCACAGCACGGCCACGCCGCCGTAGCCGGCGGTGTAGGCCAGTCCGCTGGCCAGCGCCGCGGCGGCCAGCAGCACGTTGAGCGCTCGGCCGCCCGGAAAGGTCAGTGGCTTGCCGGGAATGAGGCCGGCGAGTTTGCCGCCGGCGATCAGCGACCCGGAGAAGGTGATCCCGCCGATGAGCACGCTCAAAAACGTGGTGAGGGTGGTGCTGACCGGAAGTTGGCTCAGCGGAAGCGATCCGGCGTGCTTGATCGCGTCACCGAAGGCGACCAGCACGGCGGCACCGCCGCCGACCGCGTTGAACAGGCTGACGAGTTGGGGCATCGCGGTCATCTTCACCCGACGGGCGGTGAGCAACCCGGCCAGAGCGCCGCCGAGCAGGCCGAGGCTCAGCGCGATCGTCGCGGTCGCGGTGATCGTGTGGTGATAAGCCAGGACCGCGATCGTGGTCAGGAACGCGATCGCCATTCCGACTGCGGAGAGCTGGTTTCCGCGCCGCGCGGTGGCCGGTGAGGTCATCAGGTGCAGGCCGAGCACGAAGCCGACCGCAGCGACCAGGTACAGGACGTGGGTCAGCGTGTCGAAGTCACTCATGACGGTTCGCTCTCGGTGGGCTTCGGTGCGCGGACGGGGCCGGAACATCTGCAGCATGCGGTCGGTGACGACGTAGCCGCCGACCACGTTCATCGCCGCGAACGCCGCCGCGACCGCCAGCAGCACGTAGCCGAGCGGGGTGTTGACCGTCGCGGCGAGCACCATCACGCCGACGACGACGACGCCGTGGATCGCGTTGGACCCCGACATGAGCGGGGTGTGCAGGGTGGCGGGGACCTTGCTGATCACCTCGAACCCGACGAGCAGGCTCAGGACGAAGATCGTGATGTCGGCGAACAGCAGGGCAGTCATGCGTCGGGTCCTTCCGGCGTGGGTGCCTCGATGAGCGCGCGGACCGCGGGGTGGACGATCTCGCCATCGTGGGTGATGAGCACGCCGGCGGTGATCGGGTCGTCCGTGGTCCAGCACGAGCGCGCCGTCCCGAACGAGGTGGGCCAGGATGGCAACGATGTTGCGGGCGTAGGCCGTTGAGGCGGCTTTGGGTACGCCGGAGGGCAGGTTGCCGGCACCGATGACAGTGACGCCGTTGTCGGTGACTGTTGTTGTTTCCGGCAGTGCGCCTTCGACGTTGCCGCCGAACTCGCTCGCGGCGAGGTCGACCACCACCGAGCCGGGTCGCATCGCGGCCAGCGCGGCCGCGGAGACGAGCACCGGCGCCGGCCGCCCGGGTACCTGCGCGGTGGTGATGACGATGTCGAACGCTGGCGATCGCATCGGTCAGTGCGGCCTGTTGTGCGTCCCGCTCGTCGGCGGTCAGGGCACGGGCGTAGCCGCCGTCGCCAGTCGCCGACACCGGGGTCGCCGAGGTCGAGGAAGTTCGCACCGGTGGAGGCGACGTCGGCGCGGGCCGCCTCGCGGACGTCGTAGCCGGTGACGACTGCGCCGAGCCGGCGGGCGGTGCTGATCGCCTGCAACCCGGCGACCCCGGCGCCGATCACCAGCACCTGCGCCGGACGAGTCGTGCCGGCGGCCGTCATGAACATCGGCAGATAGCCGCCGTAGGTGTCGGCCGCGACCAGCGCCGCTTTGTAGCCGGCGACGTTGGCCTGTGAACTGAGCACGTCCATCGACTGGGCGGCGCTCAGCGTGCGGGGGAGACCGTCGAGGCTGATCGCGGTCACCTTGGCCTGGGCCAGACTGCGGGCCAGATCCGGGTCGAGGAGGGGGGCCAGCAGCCCGATCAGGACCTGACCCGGACGCAGCAGGCTGACCTCGGTCGGCGGTCGGTGGGTGGACGCAGACGATGATGTCGGCCTGCTCGTACACCTCGTGCCGGGAGAGCAGGCGGGCCCCCGCGTCGGTGTAGTCGGAATCGGTGAACCACGCGGCGTCGCCGGCACCGGTCTCGATGATCACCTGATGGTCGGCGGTCCGCAGCCGGGCTGCGCCGTCGGGGCTGAGTGCGACGCGCCGTTCCCCGGGCGCCGTCTCGGCACAGCGCCCACCGTGCGTGCGCTCATCTCATCGACTCCCGGGAGCGATCGGACAGGAAGCCTTGACTAAACGCTTCTGTCAACCCGGCGGTAAGGGTCGAAGGGCCTCAACAGGTCACCAGGGGCCGTATGCGGCGTGGTTGGCTCCCTGCAGCGTGCTGACGTAGTCGGCGCGCTCACGTGCGGTTTCGTCGACACCCAGCGGGACGGCGAGCATCCCGCGCAGTTCGTCGACGCTCTCGAATCCCTTGCGCCCCATCCATTCACACAGTCCGTCGAGCAGTACCGCGGCGTAGTCAGGGCCGTGCCGCAGCAGGGCCGAGGCGGCCAGCACCACGTCCGCGCCGGCCAGCAGGTACTTGATCAGGTCGGTGGCAGTCTCGACGCCGGTGCTCGCGGCCAGTGACGCTCCAACTCGTCCGTGCAGCAACGCAATCCAGGTCAGCGGGAGCCGGCATTCGGCCGCGGTCGACAATGACGGCGTGCGCGCCACGGTGAGGGTCTCGGGGTCGATGTCGGGCTGCACGAACCGGTTGAACAGCACCAGCCCGTCGGCACCGGCCTCGTCGAGTCGGCGCGCCATCTCGGCGGTCGCGCTGAAGTACGGGCTCAGTTTCACCGACACCGGTACGGTCACCGCGTCCTTGACCCACGCCAGGATATCGAGGTGGCGCTGTTCGACGTCGCGCCCGTCGGTGTGCGAATCGGCCGGTAGGTAGTAGATGTTCAACTCGATCGCAGCCGCACCGGCGTCCTGCATCGAGCGAGCGTAGCGGGCCCAACTGCCCGCCGTGATGCCGTTGAGGCTGCCGATCACCGGAACCGTGACCGCGGCCGCCGCACGTTCGAGCAGGCTCAGGTACCGGCTTGGGCCGTGGTCCCGCTCGGCGGCGCGCGGAAAGTAGGACAGTGACTCGGCGAAGCTTTCGGTACCCGCCTCGGCACAGTCGCGCGTTCTGCTGCGCCTCGCGCTGCAGCTGCTCTTCGAACAGCGAATACAACACCACTGCACCGACACCGGCATCGGCGAGCTGTCGGACGCCGTCGACGGTCTGCGACAGCGGCGAGGCCGAGGCGATCAGCGGATTGCCCAGCGACAGGCCCAGATAGCGTGTCGATAGCTCCATCAGTGCTCCCTGCGGGCGTCGGCGGTGAAATGTTGCGGACCGCGAGAGGCCATCTCCTCGTAGACTTTCCAGCGCTGGGCGATGGCCTGCTCGGCCAGGCCGAGCAGCCGGTCGTGTTCGGCGGGATCGGAATTGGCCAGCGCCCGGAAGCGCAGTTCCCGGTTGCGGTACTCGTCGAGCGGGATCCGCGGCTGGTGCGAGTCGAGCAGGAACGGGTTGTCCCCGGCGGCCCGCAACTCCGGGTCGTAGCGGATCAGCGGCCAGTGCCCGCTGGCAACGGCACGATACTGCTGATCCATCCCGTGCCGCATATCGATGCCGTGCGCGATGCACTGGCTATAGGCGATCACCAGCGAGGGGCCGTCGTAGGCCTCCGCCTCGCGGAAGGCCTGCAGGGTCTGCTGCGGGTCGGCACCCATCGCCACCTTGGCGACATAGACGTTTCCGTAGGCGATCACTTGAAGGGCGAGATCCTTCAACGGCACCGTCTTGCCTGCGGCCGCGAACTTGGCGACCGCGCCGAGCGGGGTGGCCTTCGACATCTGGCCGCCAGTGTTGGAGTAGACCTCGGTGTCGAGCACCAACACGTTGACGTTGCGTCCGCTGGCCAGCACGTGGTCCAGCCCGCCGGAGCCGATGTCGTAGGCCCAGCCGTCACCGCCGACGATCCACACGCTGCGCCGTACCAGGTGGTCCAGCACACTGCGCAGATCACCGGTCGTGGCGGGATCGAGGCCCTCGAGGCGACGCCGGAGTTCGTCCACCCGCTGCCGCTGGGCGTGCAATTCCGACTCGCGCAGCTGCGGTGCTTCGCAGGATGGCGTCGACGAGCTCGGGACCGAGCACCTCGCGTAACCCGGCCAGCCGCCGGCGGGCCAGCTCGGTGTGCGCGTCGGTGGCCAACCGGAAGCCGAGGCCGAATTCCGCGTTGTCCTCGAACAGGGAGTTCGACCAGGCCGGACCCCGCCCGTCGGCGTTGGTGGTCCACGGTGTGGTGGGCAGGTTGCCGCCGTAGATCGACGAGCAACCGGTCGCGTTGGCGATCATCAGCCGGTCACCGAACAGCTGCGAGAGCAACTTGAGGTAGGGCGTCTCGCCGCACCCCGCGCACGCACCGGAGAACTCGAACAGCGGCTCGAGGAACTGCGCGCCGCGCACCGTGCCGAAGTCCAGCTGGGCCCGATCACCGACCGGCAGGGTCTCGAAGAAGTCGATGTTGGCGCGCGCCGCGGCCAACAGCGGCTCGCCGGGGGCGAGATTGATCGCCTTGGTGACAGTGGTTCCGGGAATGACGACCGGGCAGGCCTCCACGCACAGACCACACCCGGTGCAGTCCTCGACGTAGACCTGCAGTGAGTATCGGGCATTCGGGAGCCCGACGGCGTCCAGCGGCGCCGAGTCGAACTGTTCCGGCGCGCCCGCCAGCCGGGACTGGTCGTAATAGGCCGACCGGATCACGGCGTGCGGGCAGACGAAGCTACAGTTTCCGCACTGGATGCAGCTGTCCGCATCCCAGACCGCCACCAGTTCGGAGATGTTGCGTTTCTCATATGCGGTGGTGCCGCTGGGGTAGGTGCCGTCCACCGGAAATACGCTGACCGGCAACGCGTCTCCGCGCCCGGCCATCATCTCCGCGGTCACGGTGCGCACGAACTCCGGCGCGTCCTCGGGCACCGTGGGTACCGGTGCGCACTCGGACGTGGCCAGGTCCGGCACCTCGACGCGATGCAGCCCGTCCAGTGCGGCGTCGACGGCGGCCAGTTCGCGCCGCAGCACGTCGGCGCCGCGGTTGCCGTACATTTTTTCCACCGATTCCTTGATGCGGGCGATAGCCTGCTCGCGGGGCAACACCGCCGAGATCGCGAAGAAGCACGTCTGCAACACGATGTTGATCCGCCCGGCCAGTCCGACCTCACGGGCGATCCGGCCGGCATCGACGGTGTAGAGAGTGATCCCCTTGGCGATGATCTGCTCCTGGGTCCGTCGGGGCAGCGCGTCCCAGACCTTGTCCGGCTGATGCCGGCAGTTCAGCAGCAGCGTGGCCCCCGGCGCGGCCCGGCCGAGTACATCGCGCGTGTCGAGAAACCGGAACTGATGGCAGCCAACGAAATTGGCGCCGTTCACGAGGTAAGGAGCATGGATGGGATCCGGCCCGAAACGCAGATGCGACTCGGTCTGCGACCCCGATTTCTTCGAGTCGTACACGAAGTACGCCTGGGCGAACAGGCCCTCTTCCGACCCCATTATCTTGATCGTGTTCTTGTTCGCACTGACGGTACCGTCCGAACCGAGCCCGAAGAAGACCGCCCGGAATGTCTTGGGTGACTCGATGTCGAATGACGGGTCGTAGTCGACGCTGGTGCCGGAGACGTCGTCGTCGATACCGATGGTGAACCGGCGCCGCGGGTGCTCGCGGGCGAGTTCGGCGAACACCCCGGCGACCATGGCGGGGGTGAACTCCTTGGACGACAGTCCGTAACGGCCACCGCTCACCCGCGGCATCACGGGCCGCTCCCCGTCGGCATATGCCTCGGCGAGCGCGGCGACCACGTCCAGATAGAGCGGTTCGCCGATCGACCCTGGCTCCTTGGTGCGGTCCAGAACGCCGACCGTTCGCACCGTCGCCGGCAGTGCGTCGAGTAGCGCCCTCGTGGGGAAAGGTCGGTACAACCGCATCTGTACCACGCCCACCCGCTCGCCGCGTTCGCACAGAGCGGCAACGGTTTCGGCGACGGTCTGCCCGCCAGAGCCCATCACCACCAGCACGCGCTCGGCCTGCGGGTGGCCGTTGTAGTCGACGATGCCCATCGTGCGGCCGGTGCGCTCGCCAAGCCGCGCCATGAGGTTCTGCAACCACGCCGGGAACTTGGGCGTAGAACGGGTTCACCGTCTCGCGGGCCTGGAAGTAGACGTCCGGGTTCTGTGCGGTGCCACGGATGAACGGACGCTCCGGCGACAGTGCCCGCCCCCGATGTGCCCAGACCAGTTCCTCGGGCACCAGCGCCCGCAGGTCGTCGTCGGAGAGCGTCTCAATCGTGTTGAGTTCATGCGAGGTTCGGAACCCGTCGAAGAAGTGCACGAACGGCACCCGGGACGCCAGTGTGGCTGCCTGCGCGATGAGCGCCAGGTCCTGTGCCTCCTGAACCGAGGCCGACGCGAGCATCGCGAATCCCGTTTGCCGCACGGCCATCACGTCCGAATGGTCACCGAAGATCGACAGTCCCTGCGCCGCCAACGACCGGGCTGCCACGTTGATGACGGCCGAGGTCAGTTCGCCGGCGATCTTGTACATATTCGGGATCATCAACAGCAGGCCCTGCGACGAGGTGAAGGTCGTGGTCAACGCGCCGCTCTGCAGAGCGCCGTGCAGAGCGCCCGCCGCTCCACCCTCGCTTTGCATTTCGACCACTGTCGGGACGGTGCCCCACACGTTGGTCCGCTGTGCGCTGGACCATTCGTCGGCCAACTCGGCCATCGGTGACGAGGGCGTGATCGGGTAGATGCAGCACACCTCGTTGAGCCGGTAGGCGACCGAGACGGCGGCCTCGTTGCCGTCCACCGTCACGCGGGTCATGTCGGCTCCGGGAACATGTCGATGGCGTGTACCGGGCACTGGTCGAAGCAGACGGCACAGCCGGTGCACTTGTCGTAGTCGAACCTGTACCGATATCCGACTCCGAGTTTGATCACCGCGTCTTCGGGGCACGCGCCGAGGCAGCCGTCGCATTCGAAGCAGTTGCCGCAGGACAGGCAACGCCCCGCCTCGTAGGTCGCCTCCTCGGCCGACAAGCCGCCGACCACTTCCCGGAAGCCTTTCACGGCTTCCACCGGTTCCAGTTCGGGCTGTTGACGTCGTGCGGAGTCCCCGAAGAACCACAGGTGCAGCGAGTCGAACGTCGCCGTCGGGTGCTTGTCCGGGCGCGCCTCAGGAGCGCCACGCAGCCAGGCATCGATGTGGTGGGCCGCCTTCTTCCCGTGCCCGACACCGACGGTCACCGTCCGTTCACAGGGCACCATGTCCCCGCCGGCGAACACCCCCGGGCAACCGGTCATCAGCGATTCCGAGACGCGCACGCTGCCGTCGTGTTCGACCACCACGCCGGGCAGTGTCCGCATGAAGGCCGACTCGGTCTCCTGACCCAGCGCCATGATCAGGGTGTCGGCGGCCAGCGTCTCGAATCGCCCGGTCGGCCGTGGGTAACCCGACTCGTCGAGTTCCATGACCTCGACCTGCAGTTCGGGGCCGTCGAAGGCGGTGATCGTCCGCAGCCAGTTGATCCGCACGCCCTCACGTTCGGCCTCCTCGGCCTCCTCCTCGTGAGCCGGCATCTGCTCCCGCGTCCGGCGGTAGACGATGACGGCGTCATCGGCACCGAGTCGACGCGCGACGCGCGCCGCGTCCATCGCGGTGTTGCCGCCGCCGTAGACCGCGACATGCCTTCCGATCGGGGGCTTTTCGCCGGAGGCGACGCTTCGCAGAAACGACACCGCGTCGACCATGGTGCCGGCGTCAGTGGCCGGGATGTCGACACGTTTGGCCAGGTGCGCACCGACCGCGACGAACACCGCGTCGAAGCGGCCCTCGTCCCGCTCGGCGGCGAGGTCCTCGACCCGGTGTCCGCAGGTGAGCTGGACGCCCAGTGCGGCGATGCGGTTGAGCTCGACTTCGAGCACGTCGCGGGGCAACCGGTAGTTCGGGATGCCGTAACGCATCATTCCGCCGGGCTCGGCGCCCGCATCGCGGATCTCGACCTCGTGGCCGAGGCGTGCCAAATGGTAGGCCGCAGAAAGCCCACTCGGTCCGGCGCCGACGATCAACACCCGCCGGCCGCTGCGGACGGGCGGCGGATCGAACATCCAGCCCTGCTCCCGCGCAAGGTCGCCGAGGAACCGCTCCACCGAATGGATCGATACTGCGCTGTCGAGATGTGCTCGGTTGCAAACGGTTTCACACGGGTGATAGCACACTCGTCCGTGGATTGCGGCTAACGGATTGTCCGCGACAAGCCGACGCCACGCTTGTTCATGCCGGCCGGCCGTGGCGTGGGCAAGCCAGGCCTGGATGTTCTCCCCGGCGGGGCAACCGGAGTTACACGGCGGCAGCAGATCGACGTAGACGGGTCGGCGCGTGCGCACCAGTCCCGCCCGCGGTCGACCATGCGACAAGTCTGGAAGCGGCGTGACGTCCTGCGGCGGTTCGGCAGTGTCTCGACCGGCACCCGTGGTTCTGGCGGTCTCGTCACCCGTCATTTGCCCACGATAGGCGCAGCAAGTGAATTCGGCGTGGCTACGGACACCCTCACCGGATGCCGAAGCCCTGTTCGACGTCGCCGCCGGTGCGCATGGCGAGGATGAGCTGGGCGGCGGCGTAGCGGTCGGTGCCTGCATGGGCGGCCTGGGTGTCGAGTCGCCAATCGGCCTGCTGGGGGGTGTAGCCGAGGCCGATGAGAACCCCGATGGCCTGGTTGATGACCGACGCAGCTCGACAGCTGTGCGCCGGAGTCCGAACCGGCGGGGATGGTGAGGTGTTGGTCGAGGACGAAGTCGCCCAACGGGCGGGCAGTCAACCAGGCCAAATCGGCGGCGAGGTCGACAAAGGCTCCTGGTGACCCCGCGTACAAGATGAGCGCCACCGCCGGCGGGGCCCAGCTGTCACCGATACTCGGCAGTGTCAGCCGCAGCGAGGTGGCGATGTCGCCGGCTACGACGCCGTCATTGAGGTAGGTGAATGTGAACAGAGGATCGCTGCGGCTCACGCTCACGTTCAGGCCGAGGTAGCTTCGCACCGCCGCTTGGGTGTCGGCGGCCATCTTGTGCAGACTCTGTGCGATATCCGCGCCGGGCTCATCGAGAGCCGCAGTGAGGCGGCGCAGATCGCTGGCCAGGCCCGTGGTGATGTTCATGGGCCGATTGCTCCGGTGGACGCGCTCCCGAGCGCGGATCGAGCCTGCCGGGCCGAACAGGGCGAGTCGCCCCACACGGTGGGGAATCCGCGACGCGAGTCAGGACCCGTCCCGTGAAATGTTCCCCGGCTATCAACCTACGCGCGTGCGGCGGTCCGGCGCTGCGTCGCCATGGATCGGCAAGCGATCGCCGGCTCAGGTCGGGTTGTTGCGGGCGCGGGCGCGGCGGACGGCCTCATCGACAATGCGTTGGGCCACCTCCGCCAACTTGCGGTGTTCGGACTGGCTGATGGCCCGCAGCTGTGAGAATGCCTCCTCGGCGCTGCGCCCGGTGCGTCCGCGGATCAGGCCGATGGCCTGGTCGATCACTGGTCGGGTCGACAGCGCGGCCTGCAGCTGGGCGGCCAGCGTCGTCGCCTGTGCGAGGACCTGGGCGTTGTGCACCGCCACGGCGGCGGGTTTGGCGAACAGTTCGCCGAGTTCGGCGGCGTGCTCGTCGAAGGCGTCTTTGCCGTGGGCGTAGACGTTGATCGCCCCGACAACCTGATCGCGCAGCAGCAGCGGTAGCGACAGCGCGCTGTGCACTCCGAGCCGGCCCACCCGCGGGCCGAACCGCGGCCACATGGTCTCCCCGCCCAACGACCCGGACCGCACCGTGCGTCGTTCCAGTGCCGCTGTGATGCACGGCCCTTCCTGCAGGGTCACGTACTGGATTTCGTCGATCTCGGCGACAAACGGAGCGCTCGCCGCCAACGCCTCGACCATGTTGTCGACCCGGTCGACCCGCAACAAGGTCACCCCGGCACCCTCAGCACCCGGTATCGCGCGAACAGCGAAAGTCGCTACCTCAGTGAGCAATTCGGGCAGTCCCAGACCGTCCGAAACCATACCGGCGAGGTCGTCGATCCCGGCCCGCAGGTCGGCGGCGTCCGCGCTGGCTCGCTCCGGGGTCAGCGACACACCCGGTGAGCCGCCGGGGCCGTCCCCGCTGAACTCGGTCATGGGCGATACCTGCACTCACATCCTGCCGGTGCCCGCAAACGCGCCGGGGCCGTGCGATCTACCCGCGGCGCACCCGCCGCGCGACAGTTTCCATCCTAGGTCAGCCGAGTCTGGCGAGATGGGCTGCCTACTCCTCGGAAGCGGCATCGGCCGTAACCCGCGGTTGGCGAACAGGCCATCACAATGACCGGTCGGAACCGTCGAACGGGTGTAGCGTCATCGGTGGCTGAGAATTGCAGCTGGTCCGGGATGAGTTCAGCTGTCCGCTGCGGAACTCAAGGAGCGTTGGCTCCGAACCCCACGCGCCGGTGATCGTGTGCAAGTCGGGATCACCATGATTAATTCTCGTGTCTCCGCCGCTCAGGCATCCGGGGTGACCCCTTTACATGTCGCCACGGTCAGTAGTCATCGAAACGGTCATACGGTCCGATTGGCTTGCCGCTGGCCGACGTCGTCAGTGGCCGTTATCAGCGCCCACGGCGAAATCGACGCCTCGAACGCCGGCAGCCTGACCGACCACGCGGTTGCGCATGTGATGCGTTGCCGCGGGCTCGTCCTAGATCTGCGAGACCTGGATTTCTTCGGGACCGAAGGTTTCTCGGCGCTGCACAGGGTGTCGGTGTCGTGCGCGCGGGTTGGAACCGGGTGGGCGATGGTGCCCGGTGGCGCCGTCACCCGGGTGCTGCGGATCTGTGACCCGCAGGGCTCGCTACCCACCACCTGCACCGTCGACGCAGCGATGGCCGCCTTCCCCGGACCACCGTCACATCGACTGCAGCTCATCACGAAGAGGCCGCAGTGATCGCCAGACCTGACCAGAGGCCGAACGGCAATGAGTCGGGTGTGTCAGATCCGAAGGCGCAGAGGTCGCCGCGCGTCCAGGAGAAAGTCCGCGCCCTTGGGCTGACCTCGGCCACCGGGCTCGTAGTCGGCAGCATCGTCGGGACGGGTGATTTCACCATGCCGGTGGTCCCGGCGACCAACCACGCCGCGATCACCCGCATTCGGCGCATGACGAATCTGCCCCCCGATGGTGGTCACCGCGCTGCGGTGCGATTCCCCGATCATCGTCCACCGGCGCCCACCGCCCTCGGTATTCCGATGACGATCTGGAACACCGCATTCGCCACCCTGTACCTGACCGACGGTCAGTCCGGACACGGGTTCACGGAGGCAGATGAAATCAACTCTCGCGCAGTGGCTTCCGCGGCAGAGGTGTCCATCGAGAACATCCAACTATCCGACCGCGCCATCACGACGGCCAAGTGGATCGAAGCCGGCCGCACCATGGCCACCGCCGTCTTGTCGGGCATGAACCCCCACCCGCGGCCCCTGCAACTGATCGCCGAGCGCGCCTGCGCGTTGACCGGCGCCGAGCAGGTGATCGTGCTCGTACCCGACGACGCCGACCTCCCGGCGCAGCAAGTCGACACCTTGGTCGTGTCGACTGCCGTTGGCCGACATGCCAACGAGCTGATCGGTCAGCTGATCCCGGTGATCGATCAAGCCATTTCGGCTCCCGATCCGGGCCTTCACCGATGTCGGTCAACGCCCTGCGATCATCGTGCCATTGCATTGCCAGGACAAGGTCATCGGTGTCATGGCCGTGGCGCGCGGTGCGGACCAACCGGCCTTCAATGCCCGTGACCTCGAGCTGATGAGCGACTTCGCCGGCCATGCCGCGTTCGCGCTGGCCCTGGCAAGCGCCCGTGAAATGTCGGTACTCACCGATCGGGAGCGGATCGCGCACAACCTGCACGACCTCGTCATCCAGAGGGTGTTCGCCGTCGGCATGGACGTGCAGGGCACTGTCGCCCGCTCGCGCTCTCCCGAGGTGACCGACCGGCTCAACCGGACGCTGTCCGACCTGCAGGCCATCATCGAAGACATCCGGACCGCGATCTTCGGTCTGCAATCTCCGGCAGGGCAGACCAGCCCGTTTCGCCAACGGATACAGCAGACGGTAGCCAGTTTGACCGACAAACGAGACATCACAACAACTTTGCAGATCTCCGGACCACTCTCTGTCATAGGTGACCTCGTGGCCGAGCATGCCGAAGCGGTCATCACCGAAGCCATCAGCAACGCCGTGCGTCACTCGGGCGGGACCGGCCTGACCGTGAAGGTCGCAGTTGCCGATGAACTCGCCATAGACATCACCGACAACGGCAACGGCATCCCGGTCGATAATCGACGCCACAGCGGCCTGGCGAACATGCGTCGACGCGCCGAACAGGTCGGCGGGCACTGCACGATCGGGTCACCACCTGCAGGTGGCACCCACCTTCACTGGACAGCGCCCCTGGATGACCACCGGGCCGGATCGCTTCCGACCGACGGGGCGTGACCAGAGCCACTCGCCACCGATGAACCCATCGACCAAACCAGGTAACCGCGCCGACTGCTTTGACGCGCCGCAGAAGGACAGATCATGAATATGCCCAAATACGTCCGCTTCTTCGAGGAGATCGGCATTGCCGACGTGCCGCTTGTCGGCGGCAAAAACGCCTCGCTGGGCGAGATGTACCAGAAGCTGGCCGGGCAGGGCGTCCGCATTCCCAACGGGTTCGCCACCACCGCCGAGGCCTACCGCTACATGTTGGACAAGGCGGGCGCCTGGGACCTGCTGCATGCCGAACTCGACGAGCTCGACCCGGGCGACGTCACCGCGCTGGCGCGCAAGGGCAAACGCGCCCGCGAGATCGTCTACGCCGCCGGCCTTCCGGAGGATCTGGCGGCCGAGATCGTCAACGCCTACCGCAGGCTTCAGGACGAGTACGGCGACGAGGTCAGTCTGGCGGTGCGTAGTTCGGCGACCGCCGAGGACCTGCCGACGGCGAGCTTCGCCGGCCAGCAGGACACCTATCTCAACATCAAGGGCGCCGGAAGTCTCCTCGACGCGTGCCGCCGGTGTTTCGCCAGCCTGTTCACCGATCGCGCCATTCACTACCGCCTCGATCAGGGCTTCGACCACTTCAAGGTCTCGCTGTCGATCGGCGTGATGAAGATGGTGCGCTCCGACCTCGCCTCGTCGGGGGTGATGTTCTCCCTCGACACCGAGTCGGGCTTTCGCGACGCCGTGTTCATTACGGGCGCCTACGGCCTCGGCGAGAACGTCGTTCAGGGTGCCGTCGACCCCGACGAGTTCTACGTTCACAAGCCGACATTTCTCACTGGCCACCGCGCCGTGCTGCGCCGTCTCATCGGCGACAAGGCGGTGAAGATGATCTTCGTCGAGGGTGAAACGAAGTACACGACGCGCAACATCCCGACGCCCAAGGCCGACCGCGTGCGTTACTGCCTCACCGATGAGGACGTCTTGGAACTGGCTGACTACGCGTGCACGATCGAGGAGCACTACGGGCACCCGATGGACATGGAGTGGGCCAAAGACGGTCTGGACGGGAAGCTCTACATCGTGCAGGCCCGCCCGGAGACGGTGGCCTCCCAGCACAGCGTGACCGCGTTGGAGAGGTATGCGCTCGACGCCGGCGGCGAGATACTCACCGAGGGGCGGTCGGTCGGCGAGAAGATCGCCTCGGGCGTGGCGCGACGGGTCGAGAACCTCGCCCAACTGTCCGATTTTCAGCCCGGCGAGGTACTGGTTTCCGACATCACCACGCCCGACTGGGAGCCGGTCATGAAAACCGCCGCCGCGATCGTCACCAACCGTGGCGGGCGTACCTGCCACGCGGCGATCATCGCCCGCGAACTCGGCATCCCGGCCGTAGTGGGCGCAGGCGACGCGACCACGTCCGTCCCCGACGGCACGGTCGTGACGGTGTCGTGCGCCGAGGGCGACTCGGGGCGCGTGTACCGCGGCGCGCTGGCGTTCCACGTGGATCGCACCGAAGTTGGGGACATGCCGCGGCCGCGCACCCAGATCATGCTCAACCTCGGAAACCCCGATCTCGCCTTCAAGACGTCGTTCCTCCCCAACGACGGCGTGGGGCTGGCTCGGATGGAGTTCATCATCAGCGAGTACATCAAGGTCCATCCCCTGGCCCTGCTACATCCCGAGAAGGTCGACGATCCTGAGGCTCGCCGGACGATCGACCGGCTGACGCAGGGCTATCCCGACGGAGCCGCCTTCTTCGTGGAGCGCCTCTCCGAAGGAGTCGGGACCATCGCTGCGGCCTTCTGGCCGAAGCCCGTAGTGGTGCGAATGTCGGACTTCAAGACCAACGAGTACGCCAGCCTGGTCGGCGGAGCAGGCTTCGAGCCACGAGAAGCCAATCCGATGCTGGGCTTTCGCGGCGCCTCGCGCTACGCGCATCCCGCGTACGCGGAGGGCTTCGCGCTGGAATGCCGCGCGATGCGCCGGGTCCGCGAGGAGATGGGCCTGACGAACGTCGTGCTCATGCTGCCGTTCGTGCGCCGCGTCGCCGAGGCGGACCTGGTTCTGCAGACGATGGCCGAGCTCGGTCTGCGGCGGGGCGAGAACGGGCTCAAGGTGTACGCGATGTGCGAGATCCCGAACAACGTGATCCTGATCGACGAGTTCGCCAAACGCTTCGACGGCTTCTCCATCGGCTCCAACGACCTGACTCAGCTCACTCTCGGCGTCGATCGTGACAGCGAGATCGTGGCGTTCGACTACGACGAGCGCGACGAGGGTGTCAAGGAGATGATTCGCCTGGCCGTGGAGGGCTGCCGCCGCAACGGAATCCACTCGGGCCTGTGTGGACAGGCGCCGTCGGATTACCCGGACATGGCCGAGTTCCTGGTCCGCCTCGGCATCGAGTCGATCAGCCTGAATCCCGACACGGTGGTGAAGACCACCCGCCAGGTCCGCTGGACAGCTTCGGCAACGACACAGCTCGTCGCCCATCTTCCGGCGTCATGAAGCTGCCGATCACCATCGACCCCCGCTACCACGACGCGGTGGTCTTCGACCTCGACGGTGCGCTGATCGACGACGCGTCGCTCTTCGAGGCGACGGTCGCCCTGGCGCGAAAGTTGCCACGGCAGCGGTGTCGCAACGGCGGCCCACGCCGCGGACCCGCACTGTCAGGATGTGTTGAAGGCTGCCGGGGTCGATGACCTGTTCGATGTCTGCATCGACAGTCTGGCAGGCTGCGCGCCGACTCGGTGTGAGCCCGCAACGCGCGGTCGTCGTCGAGGACACCGAAGCCGGGGTCAGCGCGGGTCGAGACGGCGGATTCGCACTCGTCATCGGTGTCGACCGGATCGGACACGCCGACACACTGCTGCGGCGCGGAGCCGACGTCGTGCGTGGCCGACCTGGCCGACGTCGCGGTTCGGGCGGGCGACAAGCGCATCTCCGAACTCCCGAATGCGCTTGACTCCTATGGTCAGCTCGTCGGCGTCACCAGCGCCCGACAGTCGATGTTGTTCCTCGACTACGACGGAACGTTGTCCCCGATCGTGTCCGATCCGGCCGCGGCCGCGCTCGTCGACGGCGCGGCCGAGGCGCTGGAACTCGTCTCGGCGGTGTGCCCCGTGGCCGTCCTGAGCGGTCGCGACCTCGCGGACATCCGCAACCGGGTTGGCGCACAAGGGATCTGGTATGCCGGCAGCCACGGGTTCGAGCTGACGGGACCGGACGGTACGTATCACCAGAACGACGCGGCCGCCGCGGTGGTGCCCGTCCTCGAGCGCGCAGCCGGTGAGCTACGCGGAACGCCTGTCGCAGATTCCGGGTGTACGAGTGGAGCACAAGCGCTTCGCCGTCGCGGTTCACTACCGCGAGGTCGCACCCGAGCACGTCGGCGAGATCGTCGCCGCGACGCACCGGCTCGGACAGCGAGACGGCCTACGGGTGACCAGCGGGCGCATGCTCGTCGAGCTGCGACCGGACATCGACTGGGACAAAGGGTCCACGCTGGCCTGGATCCGTGACCGCATCGACCCGGCCGGTTCCCTGCTCCCGATCTACATCGGCGACGACCTCACCGACGAAGACGCGTTCGACGCCGTTCAGTTCGACGGAATCGGCATCGTCGTGCGGCACGACGAGGACGGCGACCGCAAGACCGCCGCCCATTTCACCCTGGACAGTCCCGATCAGGTGCGCGAGTTCGTCCAGCGCGGGTCGCAGTGGCTGGCCTACAAGAATCAGGCGTCGGGCGAGGCCTGGGATTACACCTTCGAAGGGTATGACCCGGCGAGCGAGAAGCTCCGCGAGGCGTTGTGCACGGTGGGGAACGGCTATTTCGCCACCCGGGGTGCTGCGCCGGAGTCGAAGGCCGGGCAGGTGCACTATCCGGGCACCTATGCCGCCGGGGTGTACAACCGCCTCGTCGACGAGGTGTCCGGCGCCACGATCGACAACGAGAGCCTGGTGAACCTGCCCAACTGGCTTGCGCTGACCTTCCGGATCGACGGCGGCAGCTGGTTCGACATCGACGCGGTCACGGTGTTGTCCTACCGGCAGACTCTCGATCTTCGCGGCGCGGTTCTGACGCGCGAGGTCCGCTTCACCGACGACGCCGGCCGCACGAGTTCACTGACGCAACAACGATTCGTCGCGATGCACATGCCGCACGTCGGTGCGCTTGCGACCACGATCGTTGCCGAGGATTGGTCAGGGACAATCGAGGTTCGCTCGACGCTGGACGGCAACGTCCGCAACGCGCTGGTCGAGCGTTACCGCGACTTGGCCGACAACCATCTCGAACTACTGGACAAGCGGGAGATCTCCGGCAATTCGGTGCTTTTGACGGTGCAGACGACCCAGTCTCGCATTCCCATCGCGATGGCGGCGCGAAGCACCGTGTGGCGCGACGGCGAGCCCGTCCCGGCTGCCTATCGTCTGTTCGACGAGGCCGCTGAAATCGGTCACGACATCACCGTACGGCTGTCGGTCGGTGAGGCGTTGACGGTGGAGAAGGTGGTGACCCTCTACACGGGCCGCGACGTCGCGACGTCCGAACCCGCTGTCGACGCCCAGCGCTGGCTGAGCCGACTCGGCCGGTTCGCGCAGCTACTCGACGGGCACCTGACCGACTGGGTACATCTGTGGGAGCGGCTGTCCATCGAGTTCGATGACTTCACAGACGAATTGCGCATCCTGCGACTGCATCTGCTGCATCTGCTGCAGACGGTTTCACCCAACGCTTCCGACCTCGACGTCGGGGTGCCGGCGCGCGGACTGCACGGTGAGGCGTATCGCGGCCACATCTTCTGGGACGAGCTGTTCATCTTCCCGGTGCTCAACCTGCGGCTGCCCATGATCACCCGCTCCCTGTTGCGATACCGCTACCGGCGACTGCCAGAGGCTCGGCACGCCGCCGCGGCGGCCGGCTACGCCGGCGCGATGTTCCCCTGGCAGTCCGGCAGCGACGGGCGCGAGGAAAGCCAACGGCTGCACCTCAATCCGCGCAGCGGTCGGTGGAACCCCGACTCCAGCGCTCGCGCACAGCACATCGGCATCGCCGTTGCGTACAACGCGTGGAAGTTCTACCAGGTGACCGGGGATCTCGCCTATCTGATCGACTACGGCGCGGAGATGCTGGCGGAGATCGCACGCTTCTTTGTCAGCAGGGCCACCTACGACGAAGAGCGCGATCGCTACAGCATCCGGGGCGTCATCGGGCCCGATGAATTCCACTCGGGCTATCCGAGCGCGCCGTACGACGGCATCGACAACAACGCGTACACCAACGTGATGGCGGTGTGGGTGATCATGCGGGCCTTCGACGCCCTGAATCTGCTGCCGCTGCCGAACCGCCTCGACCTGCGGGAAACGCTCGGACTGCGCAGCGATGAACTGGCGCACTGGGAGCAGGTGAGCCGACGGATGTTCGTCCCGTTCCACGACGGCGTCATCAGTCAGTTCGAAGGTTACGGCGAGCTCGAGGAACTGGATTGGGACCGCTACCGCGAGAAGTACGGCAACATCCAGCGACTGGACCGCATCCTTGAGGCCGAGAACGACGACATCAATCGCTACAAGGCTTCCAAGCAGGCCGACGCGTTGATGCTGCTATACCTGATGTCGTCGGACGAGTTGGGTGAGCTACTCGACCGGCTCGGCTATCGCCTCATCCCCGATCAGGTGCCCGAGATGGTCGACTACTACATGGCTCGCACATCCCACGGATCCACGCTCAGCGGCGTCGTGCACACCTGGGTGCTGGCCCGCGCCAATCGCGATCGTGCCATGGAGTTCTTCACACAAGCTCTCGACGTCCGACGTGTCCGACATCCAGGGTGGCACCACGTCCGAGGGGATTCACCTGGCGGCGATGGCCGGCAGCGTCGACCTCATGCAGCGCTGCTTCACCGGGCTGGAGACCCGCTCCGACCGGATCATCCTGTCCCCGCACTGGCCGGAAACACTTGGCGTGCTGGCAGTTCCGATTCACTATCGCGGCCTGCATCTGCACCTTCGGGTCAGCGGCAAGGGTGTGATCATCAGCGTGGATCCGCGCGACGCCGGCGGAGTCGACGTGGAATGCCATGGTCGCGTCGTTGCGCTGACGCCCGGAACCACCGTCCGATTCCCCGGCTGAGAATCGGCGTTGCGGTCAGCCGCTCTCGACCGTATGAGCCGTGAGTAACGCACATCCCATGCCGACGAAGGCGGCGGCGCGGATCCCCGCGGCCACCAGCTGCGGGCCTGGGGGGGCATTCCGAGAAGGTGCCGGGCGCCGTCCGCGATTCGGCCGGAAAGCCCAGTGCAGCGTGGCTATTGGTGATGGAAGGCCACAGGTGGACGCGGCAACCGAATGCATTCTGGACGGCGAGCGGATCGCTCCCGGGGTCACGACGCACAGCGCAAACAACCCCGCCCCAGACCGGCTGGTCTCAGCGCGTCTTAGCCAACTCCCTGGCGCGGCCATAGTCAACCGGCACAGCGTGGTGGTTATGACGGTGCTTCACGCCAAACCGGGATCGGCCGGAGCGATCCGACGGGTGTAGCGTTGGTTGTGGCTGAGAACTTCAGCTGGTCTGGGAAGAGTTCCGCTGTCCGCTGCGGGGCTCGAGGAGTGATGGCTCCGAACCCTGACATGCCGGTGATCGGCTAAGTACCAGGATCACCATGACAATCTCACTCGTCGCTTCGTCAGTTACCCCTGCTCGTTCACGCTGCGCATCGCCGGCCGACTCGAGGGGTGCACGGCGATGAGCACCTTGACCGTTGCACTCGTTGTTCTGGTCGTCCGTGTTGTTGTGCGGCGCGGCGATGTCGCTGCGCATCGTCAAGCAGTACGAGAACGGTGTGCTGTTCCGGCTGGGCCGGGTGGTCGGGGAACGCCCACCGGGCTTACGGGTCATCATCCCATTCGTTGATGTGCTGCACCGGATCTCATTGCGGATCGTGACAATGCCGATCCAGTCCCAGGGCATCATCACCCGCGACAACGTCAGTGTCGACGTGTCGGCGGTGGCCTACTTCAAAGTCGTCGATGCGGTGAAGTCGGTCGTCGCGATCGAGAACGTCCACGCTGCGATCGACCAGATCGCTCAGACGACGCTGCGGAAAGTCGTCGGCCAGCACAGCCTGGACGAGACCCTCTCGGAAACCGACAAGATCAACCTCGACATCCAGGACATCCTCGACGTCACCACCATCGAGTGGGGTGTGCAGGTAACGCTGGTGGAGCTCGAAAGACATCCAACTACCCGACAGCATGAAGCGGGCCATGGCGCGCCAGGCTGAGGCGGAGCGGGAGAAGCGCGCGAAAATCATCAACGCCGAGGGCGAGTCCCTCGCCGCCGCCGCCCTGGGAGATGCCTCGGACACCATGATGGCCCACCCCTTGGCTCTGCAGTTGCGGAA
The DNA here is from genome assembly GCA_963786695.1 of uncultured Actinomycetota bacterium. Taxonomy (GTDB): domain Bacteria; phylum Actinomycetota; class Actinomycetes; order Mycobacteriales; family Mycobacteriaceae; genus Mycobacterium. Next base: position 6,078 of record CAWBAL010000017.1, on the reverse strand, counting down.
CCTACAGACACTCGTCGAGCTCGGCGTTGACAAGAACACCACCGTCGTCTTTCCGGCGCCCTTGATGTCGACCATCGCCGAACTCGGCGCTTTCCTGGCCCGTGAGGGCGCCGCCGCGGCAGAGCCGGAGTCACAGCCTCCGATCACCGTGCCGAAACCAGCTGCGGCAGTTGCCAATGGGACGCCAATCGCGGGGAGTGCGTCGTGATCGTCATCGCGGGACTGATTGTTCTGCTCGTCGCCGTGATCGTGGCGATCACCGGCGTACTGGCCAATGCGGGACCCGCTCATTCGTTGACCGGGGACTTCTCGGTACTCGGCTATCACGTCACCGGGTCGACCGGCACATTGTTCGTCTTCGGGATCGTGATCGGGGCGCTGGCGATGCTGGGACTGAGCGTGTTGCTCGCCGGCGCCCGGCGTACAGCGGCGCCGCGGCCGGGACGCCCGAACTCGAACTCACGGCGCTCACAACGCGAGTCCGCGTTCCTCAACCGCAACCGAGACCTACTGCTGGAACAGCAGCGCTCCGGCAGAGATGTCGGCGCCGCGGTGGCGTCGGCCGAGCCCACCACCCACCCCAACCGGGTGCCACTCGCTCGGTCGCTGGCCGCGCGGGCGGCAACCGACCGGCACCTCGAATGAAGGACGACAGTAGATGAAGGCGCTTGTGTATCACGGTCCGGGCAGCAGGTCGTGGGACGACGTGCCCGACGCCGCCATCCACGAACCCACCGACGCGGTGGTACGGGTCGACGCCGTCACGATCTGTGGCACCGACCTGCATATCCTCGGCGGCGATGTGCCGGAAGTGACGCCGGGCCGAATCCTCGGCCACGAGGCCGTCGGCACCGTCACCGAGGTCGGCTCGTCGGTGCAGAAGCTCGCCATCGGAGATCGGGTCCTGGTCTCGTGTGTCTCGTCGTGCGGCAGCTGCCGATACTGCCGGGACGGGAGCTACGGGCAGTGCCTCGGCGGCGGCGGCTGGATTCTCGGACACCTGATCGACGGCACTCAAGCCGAGTACGTGCGGGTTCCGTTCGCCGACAACTCCACGTACAAGGTTCCCGACGGCGTGACCGACGAGCAGATGATCGTGCTCGCCGACATCCTGCCGACCGCCTACGAGGTGGGAGTGCTCAACGGCGAGGTCCGTCCCGCCGACGTCGTCGCGGTCATCGGTGCCGGACCCATCGGGCTGGCCGCGATCATGACTGCTCAACTGTTCAGCCCCAGCCACATCGTGGCGATCGATCTGGCCGACTCCCGGCTGGAGGCGGCGCGCAAGTTCGGCGCCGACACCGTGGTCAACAGCGGCCGCGACGATCCGGCGATCGTCATCGGGGAACTGACCGGGGGACTGGGAGCCGACGTGACGATGGAGGCTGTCGGGCTTCCGCGAGACGTTCGAACAGGCGGTGCGGCTGGTTCGTCCCGGCGGCCACGTCGCCAACATCGGCGTGCACGGGGCGCCGGCGACCCTGCACCTGGAAGACATCTGGATCAAGAACCTCACCATCACCACCGGCCTGGTCGACACCTATTCCACGCCAACGCTGATCGGGTTGGTTGCCAGCCACCGCCTCGACACCACCCGATGGTCACGCACCGATTCGGCCTCGACGAGTTCGAGACCGCCTACGACGTCTTCGCCAACGCCGCCGACACCGGTGCGTTGAAGGTGTTGCTCACGGCAGGCACGTAGATGATGGCGTCGCATTCTTCGCGACTCGCCGTGCGGGGCTGCCGTCGGCCGACTATCCAAGGAGACAGACATGACGCGCATTGTGGGCCTACTGGTGCTCATATGGCTCGTTGTTGGCGCCGTCGCGGCCGGCCAACGTGGTTATCTGACCCATGCTTCGCAGAACTGTTCAGGAGTCGGGACGATCGCGGTGACCGTGCTCGCCGGACCCCTGAACTATTTCGGCGTCAACCCCAAAGTGACGAACTGCTCCGTGCCCCAACCCAGTTCGTAGCCGGTTGATCTGGGCTAGTTGAAGTCGGGCCCGATGTCCCGATTCGCAGGTTCCCCGGGCTTGTGGTTGGGCGCGGCGGAGACATGTGTCCACACGGTGGACGGGTAGTAGTCAGACCAGCTGCCCGGCCGTACGTGGTGCACCGCGAGCACACCTCCGGCGAGGAACTCGTATACATCGCCGTCCTCGCACTCCTCGGGAGAATGCTCACCTTCGCTAACGAGTCCAGACCGTGAAAGCCATACTCGGGAGTATCGCGTGAAGGCGGCGTAAAAGTGCGCGGTTGCGGAACTGGGCCTGCGTACTCCGACGGGCCGTCAGCCGGCGATCCGGCGCGCACCTGACGCAGCGTCCACGGACTCGTTCTCCTGCGATGCAAGGATGGAGCGTCGGGAACGCATACGGAGGTGGATGGTGGCACGGGTGAAGGTCGCGATCCTCGACGACTATCAGAACGTCGCGCTGGACATGGCGGACTGGTCGGCGGTCGCGGAGCGCGCCGACATCACGGTCTTCAACGACCACGAGTCCGATCCGGACCGGCTCGTCGACCGCCTGGCGCCCTTCGACGTCGTCTTCGTGATGCGTGAGCGAACACCGCTGCCGCGCAGCATCATCGAGCGCCTGCCGAAGCTGCGGATGATCGCCTCCACCGGGCCGTTCAACGCCTCCATCGACATGGCCGCCGCCGAGGAGCACGGCATCCACGTCGGAACCACCGGCGGCACCGTCGCTTCGACGGTCGAGCTGACCTGGGCCCTGATCCTGGCCGGGGCGCGCAACCTCGTCGCCGAGAGCCTGTCGGTCCGCGACGGTGGCTGGCAGACGTCGGTGGGCCGCGAACTGGCCGGCCGCACCCTCGGCATCCTGGGCCTGGGCCGCATCGGGTCCCGCGTCGCCCGCATCGGCGAGGCCTTCGGCATGACGGTCATCGCCTGGAGCCAGAACCTCACCCCGGAGGCGGCGGCCGAGGCGGGCGCGTCCCACGTCACCAAGGACGAACTGTTCGCCTCATCGGATGTGCTCACCATCCACATGAAGCTCAGCGAGCGTTCCACCGGAATCGTCGGCGCCGCGGAGCTCGCGCTGATGAAGCCAACGGCATTGCTGGTGAACACCTCTCGCGGACCGATCGTGGACGAGGCGGCGTTGGTCGAGGCGCTGACGGTCACGGACCATCCGCGGAGCCGCGCTCGACGTCTTCGACACCGAACCGCTGCCGCCCGGCCACCCGCTGCGCAGCCTCGACAACGTGCTCGCCACACCGCACATCGGCTATGTCGCCGATCGCCCCTACCGCATCTTCTTCCGCGACGCGGTCGCCGCGATCTCGGACTGGCTCGACACGAACTCTCAGTAGGCGTCCGGATCCTGCTGAACCGCCACCGGAACCGGGTGCTGGTAGAGCCGGGAGGCGTTCTCCCACGTCACCTTTCGGATGATGTCGTCGGGCAGCCCGTTGATCTGCTCGCGGATGGTGCGCTGGGTGTGCGGCCACGTCGAGTCGCAGTGCGGGTAGTCGGCCTCGAGCAGGATGTTGTCCGCGCCGATCCGGTCGTACTGGATGAACGAGGACTGGTCCTCGACCGCGCAGAACCAGAAGTTCCGCTTGAAGACCTCCGCCGGTGTCAGGGTCTCGCCGAGTGCCTTCCACGTCCCGTACATCTCGTGGTAGCTGAGCATGTGGTCGAAGCGGTCGAGAAGACCTGCCACCCAGCCGATTCCGCCCTCCGACAGGCAGATCTTCAGGTCCGGGTACCGGCTGCACACGCCGGAGTACAGCCAGTCGACCGCCGCGGAGATGGCGTAGGCGAAGAACAACACACCCGCCACGTCGGGCGGCGCGTCGGCGGTGGTCGACGGCGACGTCCCCGACGACCCGATGTGCAGGTTCACCACCGTCCCGGTCTCCGCGCAGGCCGCCATCATCGGCTCCCAGTAACCGGAGTGGATCGTCGGCAACCCCAGCAGCGCCGGGTTCTCGCTGAACGTCACCGCGTGAAAGCCGCGTTCGGCGTTCTCGTAGATCATCTTCGCGCCGACCTCGGGGTCCAGCAGCCACGGCAGCTGACACGGAATGATCCGCTCGGGGTACGCACCCGCCCAGGCCTCGAGATGCCAGTCGTTCCAGGCCCGCACCGACGCCATCGCCAGCTCGCGGTCGTCGGTCACCTGCTGCAGCCGCTGGCCGGCGAAACCGGGCAGGAACGACGGGAAGTTCAGCGACGCGTACACGCCGTTGATGTCCATGTCCGCCACCCGCGCGTGGATGTCCCAAGCGCCCCGGCGCATTTCGTCGAACCGGGCCGGCTCGAACCCGTACTCCGACACCGGCCGGCCGACGACCGCGTTGAACCCGACGTTGGGCAGCGACTGCCCGTCGTACATCCACGTCTGCCCACCGTCGTCGGTGTCGACCACCCGCGGCGCCCGGTCGGCGAACTTGCGCGGCACGCGGCCTTCGAAGGTGTCCGGCGGCTCGACGATGTGATCGTCGACGGAGATGACGGTGTAGTAGCGCTCGGCCCGTTCCGGTTCGGGCAGGAAGGTCACCGTGCGGTCGGCACCGGTCTTGGCGGTGGTGAAGTTCAGATTCGCCGACAGCTCGTCGATGGAAGCCATGGTCAGATCTCCTCTCAGTCCAGTACGCCGCGGTCGGCCTTGATGGTCAATCGGGCCGCGCCGGCCCAGTACACGTCGGCCGCGCGTTCGATCAGCGAGGCCTGCATGCCCACCATGTCCCCGCGGTTCATCGTCGACGGTGTGCGGCCGGTGACCATCACGTCGTAGGCCAGCCGGCACACCCGGTCGATGGACACCGCCCGGTACACCGCCGACGCCAGGTCCTTACCCGTCGCGATCACACCGTGGTTGGCCAGGATCACCAGGTTGGCCGACCCGATCTGCTCGGCGAGTTCCGCTGCGCGCCAGGGGGTGTCGATCTCGCCGTCGTACTTCTCGACCAGATACATGTCGTCGAGGAACAGCGCCCCGGTCTGGTGGACGAGGTCGGGCAGCGTGCCGAGCGCGGCGATGAGGCTGACGTAGTAGGGGTGGTTGTGGATCACCACGCGGGCGTCGGGCCTGCGCCGGTGGATCTCGGTGTGAATGTGGATGGCCGGCGTGACATCCCAGCGCCCGCGGACCACGCGGGCGTCCTCGTCGACCACGCAGATGTCGGAGGCGGTGAGCTCCTGCCACCACAGCCCCCACGGGTTGACGTACATGTCGCTCTGCCCGTCGGGCTGCCAGGTGATGTGCCCGGCCATGTTCTCGGCGAACCCGATGTCGGCGAGGTGACGGAACGCGATGGCCATCTTCTGCTCGTCGGTCAGGGTGACACCGATGCGGGGTGTCTTCGAGGGCGCCCACACGCCCAGGCCGCCCTGGCGCACGTCGTCGGGTCTAGTCATGTCCGCTCCAGTGTCGATCGGATGATGTCGCGAAGTTGGCCTTTGGCGATCTTTCCGCCCGACGAGCGCGGCAGTTCGTCGAGGATCTCGAGTCGCTCCGGCAGCAGTTCCTTGGACATACCCTGGGCAAGCAGATGTTCGACGAGCGTCGGCAGGTCCAGCGTCTGGCCGTTCTTGAGTTCGGCGAACACGCACACCCGCTCGCCGAACAACGGGTCGGGCATGGCCACGGCGGCGGCCACCGCCACGGCGGGATGGGTGGCCACGACCTCCTCGACCTCGACCGCGCTGATGTTCTTGCCGCCGCGGATGATGAAGTCCGACGTCCGGCCGGCCAGCCGCAGGTAGCCGTCGGAGTCCAGCTCGCAGATGTCGCCCATCCGCATCCAGCCGTCCCTGGTGTACAGCTTGTCGTGATCGGTGCCGCCGAGGTAGCCCATGCTGAGCGCCGGCCCGCGGCAAACCGGTTGTCCGCGACCGGAATCGGTGACGTCCTCGTCGCCGTCGAACAGCCGCACCTGCATCTCGGGGACGATCCGCCCGGCGGTCCGCAGCCGGTGGTGCAGCGAGTCCCTGGTGGTGGTGGCGCTGAGCATCCCGGTCTCGTTGGAGCCGTAGAACTGCAGGATCGTCACCCCGGTGAGCTCTTCGAACTGCGCCGCCTGGGTGTAGGGCAGCGGCTCACC
>CAWBAL010000016.1:0-97187 GCA_963786695.1 uncultured Actinomycetota bacterium | reverse complement strand
GCATCGGTGTCTGCGGTGTCGATCACCGACACCGACGTCGAGGTAGTCCTGAGCCGTCGCAGCCGCCGGCTGCACTGCCCATGCGGACAGGTCGTGACCGCCACCTACGACCGCTCCCGTCGCCGCTGGCGGCACCTAGATCTGGCCACTCACCGGCTGTGGCTGGTCTACGAGATCCGACGGTTACGCTGCCGGACTGCGGGTGCGACCGAGCAGGTGCCCTGGGCCCGGCCCGGGGCACGACATACCCGCGACTTCGAAGACACCGTGCTGTGGCTGGCCGCCCGCACCGACCGCACCACGGTGGCCACGTTGCTGCGCTGCGCCTGGGAAACGGTGACCGCGATCATCGACCGCACCGTCGAGGAACTGCTCGACTCACGCCGGCTCGAACAGATCTCCGCATTGGTGTTGACGAGATCTGCTATCGCCACCCACACAACTACCTGACCATCATCGGCGATCACGCCACCGGCACCGTCATCGACATCCAACCCGGTCGAGGCCTGGATTCCCTGGATGGCTTCTACGACCAGCTCACCGACGATCAACGCGCTGATATCGAGGCGGTGTCCATGGACGGAGCGACAGCCTTTCGCTCCGCCACCGAAACCGCGCTACCCCAGGCGGCGATCTGCTATGACCCCTTCCACATCACGCAGTGGACCAACCGGGCACTCGATGAGGTGTTCTCCGCGGCATAGCCACCAACCGAGACACTTCAACATGTCCTCGGGCCAATGGCGCAAAGCCCGTACAGCACTGCGCACCGGCGCCGAACGCCTCAACCCGACCACCAAGACTCCTCGACACCATCACCGCCCAGAACCACGACATCGGTGCGGCGGGCGGCTCAAAGAACAACTGCGCCAACTATCCCGGATCAAACACCCCGCACGATCCCAGCGCTACCTACACCGCTGGATCCAACGCGCCCGAGACAGCGGAATTCGCCCGTTCATCCACCTCGCCCGCCGCCTGGAACACCACTTCGACGGCATCATCAACACCATCAAACTCGGCATCACCAACGGACTGATCGAAGGCATCAACGCCAAAATCCGCCTTATCAACGCCGCGGCTACGGACACCACACCGCCAAATCACTGACCTCAATGATCTACCTCATGCTCGGCGGAATCAGCCCCAAACTCCCCACACAAACCGAGGAGCAGCACGTATGTTCGGTAGTCCGGTTCATGACTATTGGGAGCCGCCGGCGTCGGCGGAGTCCGGTGCGTTGTTCGAGCGGCTGGCGCTGGCGTCTCGTCAGGAGAATCAGGCCGCGGCGGGGCGGTTGCGGGCGATCTGTGAGCTCTTCGAGTTGCGGCGTCGTCAGCGTGGGGAGCGTGCGGACTGGGCGGTGGACACCTGGGCGGCAGTGGGGGCGGAGATCGCCGCCGCGCTGCGGATCAGTCTGGCCAAGGCGGCCAGTTACATGAACTACGGGTTGGCGATGCTGCGGTTGCCGGCGGTGGCGGCGGTGTTCGACGCCGGCGACATCGATATGGGGATGTTTCAGGCGATCGTGTATCGCACCGAGTTGATCACCGATGAGGCGGCGATGGCGGCCGTCGATGGTGAGTTGGCGGTGCGGGTGGCGCGTTGGCCGTCGATGACGCGGGGCCGGCTGGCCGTCGAGATCGACCGGGTCGTGACGCGTCATGACCGCGATGCGGTGCGCCGGGCCCGCGAGCGCGCCCTGGATCGTCGGGTCAGCCTGTGGGACAAGGGTGATGGCACCGCCGAGTTGGGTGGCTTGCTGGTCAGCACCGATGCCGCCGCCCTGGATACCCGCCTCGATGCGCTGGCCCGCACGGTATGCGAGGCCGACCCGCGCACGGTGGAGCAGCGCCGCGCCGATGCCCTGGGGGCCCTCGCGGTGGGCCTGCAGCGGTTGGCCTGCCGCTGCGGGACGGCGCAGTGCCCAGCGGGGAGCCGCCGGCGAACACCGGTGTGGTGATCCACGTCGTGGCCGAGCAGGCCACGGTGGAGGGCCGCTCCCAGAGCCCGGGGTATCTGATGGGGGCGAATACGTTGATTTCGGCGGAGATGGTGGCCGAGTTGGCCCGCACCGCCAAGCAGCGCCCGCTGTCGGATTTCACCACTTCGGGTGCCGAGGCGGGGTATCGGCCCTCGCGAGGGCTCGCGGAGTTTGTGCGCGCCCGGGATCTGACCTGTCGGGCGCCGGGGTGTGATCGACCGGCCACGATCTGCGATCTCGACCACACCATTCCGTGGCCGGTCGGGCCGACTCACGCCGGCAACCTCAAAGCGCTGTGCCGCCAATGGCAACGACTGGCTGAAGAACACTCTGAACGACGAGACATTTCGTGGGCTGCGGAAAAGTCCTCCGTTGGCTACGAACAGGGTGTCGAATCGGCTACATGGCGTCCGACAAGACTCCCCTAGTGCTGCTGCACGGCATCCTCATGTCGGGAAACTGCTGGCAGGACGTGGTGCCGCTGCTGTCCGACCGTCATCAGGTGCATACACCGACCACTGCCGGTCACCACGGCGGGCCAGCGCTGCTGCGATCCCCGGCGACCGTCGGAGATTTGGTTGACGAACTGGAGCGTTACCTGGACGAGCGACGTCTCGAGCGACCACATCTTGCCGGCTCTCGTTCGGCGGGTGGATGGCCATCGAGTTGCCCGGCGTGGCCGCGCAGCAACCGTATGTGCGTTGGCCCCGGCGGCTTCTGGTCAGCGGAGATGGCGCACAGGCCAAAGTGCAGAAGCAGGTCCGATCAGTATGCCGCCATCGGACGCCTCGCCCGTCCCGTGCGTCCTGCTGTTGCGGTCGCGATGAAGTCGGCGACTGTCCGTCGACTCGGCTTTCGCGACGCTGCTTGCCACGCGGACCGAATCACGGCGGCGCAGAGCATTGAGACTGTCGATGACATCATCGGTTGCACCCTCAACGTCGACGACGTGTCGACTCTGGATGAGCAGTCGCGCCGCTGGATCCCCTGCCATGTCCAGTCACCATCGCGTGGTCGGGTAACGATGCGGTGATTCCAGTCTCGGCGTGCGACGAGTATCGCCCGGGAACGGGTGCCCCAGGCGTCTATTACGCTCCTGCCCGGGTCGGCCACGACCCCATGATGGACGACCCCGGCCTGGTGGCCCGAACCATCCTGTCGGTGACAGGCGCGGGATGACGTCCTGCGTCCTAAACTGCTGCTGTCATCTGCTCAAAACCTTCTGGGGCTGGCGTGACGAACAACTGCCCGATGGCACGGTGATCTGGCGCCTACCCGGTCAGCAGACCCGCGTCACCACCCCGGGCAGCGCCCTGCTGTTCCCCAGCTTGATGGCCCCGACCCCGCCGCGACACCGCTTCGGCCATCCCCGCACCATCGAACCCGGTGGGGATCGCAGCGCGATGATGCCCAAACGCACAAGGACCCGGGCACAGAACCGCGCCCAGGCCATCGCCACCGAACGCGCCCGCAACCGCAACGACCGCCGCACCCGCCACAGCGCCCTGTTCGGAACACCACCACCCGACAACGACACCGACCCACCACCCTTCTAAGCCGGGCTGTGTGCCCCTGATTCTTGGGATCGGTAGCGCGGGCCGAGATATTGGCTACCGCCATGAACGGATCTACCGCCAAGGCGATCGCCGGCGTGCTGCTGACCGCTGGCGCCATGACCGCCGGTGTCGGACTGGCTGCGGGTATGGCCGAGGCCCAGCCCGAACTCGGAACCTTCGTTGCGCCACACCCGGCCGGCGGACCGTGGACCTGGTGCCCGGGCCAAGACATGACTGGCCTGCATACGGATACGAACCGCGGCGGCCCGGGTCCCCTGGTGCAATGGGACATGAGCCAGTGCCACACCTGGTACTACGTCAACTGGGGCTACGGGAACGTCACGCCGAGTGTCTGGGACGGACCCAACCCTCCGGAGGCGGGCCTCGAAATCCGCAAGTGCCCGCCGATCTCGTTCATGTGCCCCTAGGCGTCTGACGGCTCGCCGTCCGCAGCGGCTGCCGTAGCGGCCGACTCGGACTTGATCCGCCGCCGAAACAACTTGCGGCGCTTCTCCGGTGGCTCGTGCACCGTCATCTCCACGCCCTTGTACACCGCCAGGTACACCGAGATCGTCGTGACGATGATGATCATCAGCACCGGACCCAGCACGATGCCCCAGAACCCGAACATCGCGAGCCCGGAGAACACCGCCAGCAGCATGAGCGCCGGGTCCAGGCGCGCTTCGCGCGGCACCAGGATCGGCCGCAGGAAGTTGTCGATGTTGGTGATGGCGAGGATGTGGAACAGCACCACGAACAGACCGCCGACGATATTGCCGAACAGGATCATCCCGATGCCGAACGGGATGGTGACGATGCCGCTGCCCAACGGGATCACCGACAGCGCCGTCAGGAAGATCGCGAAGATGAAGAACCCGTTGTGGAACCCGGCGATGTAGATCGACGCCGCACCGAGAATGCCCTGGACGGTAGCGATGATGAACTGCCCCTTGACAGTTCCCTTCACCATCGCGCCCATCTTCGCCAGGTAGAGGTCGGTGACCTCCTCGCCCAGCGGGTTGAGCCGGCGCACCAGCGTGAGCACCTGCTCCTGGTTGGTGAGCAGCGAGATCAGCACGTACAGGAAGATGATCGCCGACGTCACCACGCCGATCGCCCCGCCGGCCGCCCCCTTCAGCGAGCGCAGCAGCCACTGCCCGACGTTCTGCGAGACGCTGACCATGGTCTCGCGCAGCGACTCGGCGGTGACGGTGAAGTGGCCGAACGGCAGCTTGGCCAGCAGGTTGTTGACGAACTCGATCGCCCGGTCGCCCAGCGTGGACACGTCGGCGGTCTCCACCCACTCCGCGACGTGAACCACCATGTGCGAGATCTGAAGCACCGCAAGCGTTATCAGTGCACCTGCCGGGATGATCACCGTGGCCAGTGCGGCCAACACCGTCAGCGTGGCCGACAAACCGGTGTTGAAGCGCTGCCTGCAGCGGTTGTACAGCGGGGTGAACAGGTAGGCGACGATCGCCGCGATCACCACCAGGATGAAGTAGTGCCGCAGAAAGTACGCACCGAAAAGCAGCGCGATGACGGTGATAACCGCCAGGGCGCGCTTCTGGGTCAGCGTGAATTCGGTTTTCACCGTTACTGATTCATCAGGCGTGTCAGGTGTTCGTTGATGTTCGGGTAGCGCTTGAGGTGGGCTCCGCCGTTGAGGTCGAGGATCTCACCGGTCATCCACGACGACTGCGGTGAGGACAAGAACACCACCGCCTCGGCGATGTCCTCCGGCGTCCCCGCCCGGCCCAGCGCGGTGTTCTCGACGTACTCCTCGACCACCCCGGGGATCGCCGCCGCGCCTTCGGTCAGCGGAGTGTGGACGAAACCGGGTGCCACCGCGTTGACCCGGATCCCGCGCGGACCCAGTTCCAGCGCCGCCACCTGGGTCAGCATCGACAGGCCGGCCTTCGCCGAGCAGTAGGCGCTCATCCCGATCGCGGGCTGCCGCGCGTTCAACGACGTCAGCGACACCAGCGTGCCGCCCTCGCCGAGGTGCCGGCCGGCGTGCTTCATCACCAGGAAGGCGCCGTTGAGGCACACGTCGATCACCGAGCGGAACTGCTCGGCGTCCAGGTCGGTGATGACCCCGAACCCGCTGAAGCCGGCGCAGTTCACCACCGCATGCAGCCCGCCCTCGCGGGCCACCACGTCGTCGAAGAGCTTGGCCACCGTCGCTTCGTCGGTGACCTCCACCTCCGCCCAGGTGTGCGGCTCGCCCAGTTCGGCAGCTCGCTGCGAAGCCAACTCGGTATTGCGGTCGGCGATCGTGACACGGCACCCCTCGGCGGCCAGCTTCTGCGCCGTCGCCCAGCCGATTCCCGACGCGCCGCCGACGATGACGGCTACCCGTGCGCTCACGCCTTGTCCGCCTCGAAGCGACCCCACTTGCGCTTCACTGCGCCCCACGGGTCGGCGAACTTGCCGGGCTGCTTGTAGTACGGGGACTGCCGCTTGAGGTATTCGTGGGCCAGCGGCGCGACCACCCGGAACAGCGGACGCTTCCACCCGGTCTTGTCGGCGGTCTCCTTGAGGATTGCCGGCCAGGTGTGATGCTGAAAGCCCAGCAGCTCTTGGGATTTCGTGGAATCCATCCAGTCGGTGGCAAACCAGGCGTCGTCGTCCTCCGGGTTTCCCTTGCGGCCCTTGGCGGTCGCGCCCACCAGCCCCATGGCCGCGGTGATCGCCGCGGCGACCTCGCCCTGGACCTGGCGGTGGCTGTCGTCACCGCCGATGAGCAGGGTCTGCCCGATGGCGTCGGCGGTCGTGGCGGCCACGAAGGCGTGGGCGACGTCGCGCACGTCGACGGTCTGCAGCCGGCCGTCGGTGGGCAGCAGGCCCTCGAAATACAGCATGTCCTGGCTCATGCCCACGTCGAACTCGGTGCTCATCACACCGCCCAGTCGCAGGATCACCCAGTCGACGGCCGAGCCGCGCACGATGTGTTCGGCTTCGACCTTGTGTCCGCCGTAGATGTCGAACGGCCGGACCGGTGTGTCCGCGGTCAGCAGCTCGGTGGTGCGGTGCGGGTTGCGCGGGCCGTAGACGGCGATGGACGACGCCTGCACGAACCGCGGCGGCTTGGGCTCGGCAGCCGCGGCGTTCACCAACGTGGAGGTGGCCTCCACATTGACCTTGCGGGCCACCGCCGGGTTGACGTAGCACAGCGGCGGGATCACCGCCGCCAGGTGGATGATCGACGCCGGCGCGACGGAGCTCATCAGGGTGCCGACCGCTTTCGGGTCGGTAAGGTCGGTCCACCGCACCGTGACGCCGCGCGGCAACGCGGCCGCGGCCTTGCGGTTGGCGGGCGTGTCGAGGTCGGTTGCCACCACGTGGCGCCCCGCGGCCGCCAGGTGCTTGACCGTGGCACTTCCCACCAACCCGAATGCGCCGGTGACCAGCACAGCGTCAGACATCGATCTCCCTCCCGAGAACAGGTTCCAGTGGACCGTACCCTCCGGGCACGTCACTACGCTCTAGTGCATGCGCGGTGCGAAAGCCTGCGGCCTGGCCATGGCCGCACTCATGCTGTCCGCGGCCCTTGCGGGCTGCGGCGGCCGCGACACGGCCCCCAAGGCCCCGTCCGGCGGCGCCCACGGTCCCGTGCTCCTCAACAACGTCTCGACCGCAGCGGTGCTCGACGCCATCACCAAGGCCAAACTGCCCGCGGTGAACGCCCATGACGCGACGGACGCGATGTGCCCGGAGGCGGGCTGTGTGGAAGCCCGCGCCACCGACACCGTGTCGGTCCTGAAGTTCCCGAGCACCGGCCGCGCCGAGCTCTACGCCAGTTCGATACCCGCGATGATGCAGGTCGAGGACATCGTGCTGGTCTTCGACAAGTCGGTGAACGACGCGCAGAAGGCCGCCTACGCGCAGGTGGTCAAGAAGGCGGTCGCCGGCTAGCCCGACGCCGTGACGGTCTGCTTGCCTGCGCCCTTCATCTGCTCGTAGAGGTCGGTGTAGTACGGCAGGCAGTGGTGCATCGCCTGGTCGGTGGTGTACAGCGGCTGATAGCCGAGGTCGCGGCGGGCCTTGTCGATGGAGAAGTAGTTGTCCAGGTAAAGCCGTTCCACCGCAAGGGGTTCCAGCAGCGGCTGGGGCAGACCGAAGCGGAAGTGCAGCCACTGCCAGGCGGTCATCGCCTTGTGGACCAACCGTCCGGGCACCCAGAACGTCGGCCACCGCTCGCCGCAGGCCTCGACGATGGGACGGGAGAACTCGAACATGTTGATCGGCTCGCCGTCGTTGACGAAGTACGCCTGCCCGGGCGCGGAGCCGCCCGGCACCAGATGCTCGGCGGCGAGGATGAATCCGTGAACCAGGTTGTGCACGTAGGAGTTGTCGAGCTTGACGTCCTTGCTGCCGACCAGAACCTTGACGTGGCCGGCCAGCACGCTCTCGAACAGCTTGCGGAACATCGTCTGATCGCCGCGGCCCCAGATGCCGCTGGGCCGGATCGAGCAGGTCAGCAGTCCGCCGACGCCGTTCTGGCTCAGGACGAACTTCTCGGCCACCACCTTGGTCTCGGTGTAGAGGTCGTTGAATCGCGTTGTGTAGGGCAGGGTTTCGTCGCCGTCGGCGATGCGCTGACCGCCCATCACCACGCTGTTGGACGCGGTGTAGACAAACCGCTTGACCCCGGCCGCTTGTGCGGCGTGCACCAGGTTCTTGGTACCGCCGACGTTGACGTCGAAACTGCGCTTGCGGTACTCCTCGGTGACCGAGGCTCCGCCCATCAGGTCGATGATCGCCGCGGTGTGGATGATCGTGTCGATCCCGTCGACCGCCGCGGCGACGGTGTCGGTGTCGCAGATGTCGCCCTGGAGCACCTCGAGACGCTCGTGTTCGGGACAGTGGCGAGGCCGCCCGGTCGAAGGCGCGGACGCTGACGCCGCGCTCCAGCAGTTCGGTCACCAGGTTGGCGCCGACGAACCCGGCGCCGCCGGTGACCAGGACGCGGCCGAGTGGGGTTGTCAGAGTCGCATCACCCATGGCGGCGAGAATAACTGAAACACGTTCCAATTCGCCAATGTCGCAGGTTACGGCGGCGTCGAATCAGCCGTCCGTGACGTCGCGCGACCCCAACGCGTCCTCGATGCGCTTGCGCGCTCCGGCTAAGTGCTCCTCGCAGCGTCTTGCCAGTTCCTCGCCCCGCTCCCACAGCTTCAGCGACGCATCGAGGTCGAGGCCGCCCTGCTCGAGGACGCGCACCACCTCGATCAGTTCGTCGCGGCACTCCTCGTACCCGAGTGAACTAATGGGCTTCGTTTCCTGGCTTTCGCTGCTCACGCGGCTCCATCCGTCGGGCCGGTACTGGTGGCGCCCACCGCGCCGTCGGACACCCGGATACGCAGCCGCGTCCCGGCGGGCGCCTCGCCCGTGGCGCGCAGGATCTCGGCGCCGTCGGCGGTGATGGTCTGCACCACGGCGTAGCCCCGCGCCAGGGTGGCTGCCGGCCCCAGCGTGGCCAGCCGCGCGGCCAGGTGCCCGATCCGGTCGGACTCCGCGGCCACCAGGCGGTTGATGTCGCGGCGAACGGCGGCGCGGGCGCGTTCGACCTCCTCGCCGCGCTGCGTCACCGTGCGCAGCGGGTCGGCGAGCACCGGGCGGCTGCGCAGCTGCGCCAGCGTGCGGTGCTCGCGGGCGACCCAGCTGCGCAGCGCCTGCGCGCTGCGCTGCCGCAGTTCGCCGACCAGAGCCAGCTCGGCCACCGTGTCGGGAACCACCCGCTTGGCCGCGTCGGTGGGAGTGGCCGCCCGCAGGTCGGCGACCAGATCGCACAGCGGGTTGTCGGGCTCGTGGCCCACCGCGCTCACCACCGGTGTGGTGCACGCCGAGATCGCGCGGCACAGCGTCTCGTCGGAGAACGGCAGCAGGTCCTCGACGCTGCCGCCGCCGCGCGCGATCACGATGACGTCCACCTCCGGGTCGCCGTCCAGCTCGCGGAGCGCCTCGACGATCTGCGCCACCGCGCTTGACGCCCTGCACGGCAGTGTTGCGGATCGCGAACCGCACCGCGGGCCAGCGCTGCGCGGCCACCGTCGTCACGTCGTGCTCGGCGGCGCTGGCCCGGCCGGTGATCAGACCGATGGTCGACGGCAGGAACGGCAGCGGCCGTTTGAGCCTCGGGTCGAACAGCCCCTCGGCGTCGAGCAGCTGGCGCAGCCGCTGCGATGCGGGCCAGCAGCTCGCCCACCCCGACGGCGCGAATCTCGCTGAGCCGCAACGAGAACGAGCCGCGACCGGTGTAGAAGGTCGGCTTGCCGCAGACCACCACCTGGGTGCCCTCGATGAGCTTCACCGGTGCCGACGAGCACCAGGTCGCGCGGGCAGCTGACGGTCAGCGACATGTCCGCGGCCGGGTCGCGCAGCACCATGAACACGGTCTTGGAGTCTTGCGCAGGTTGATCTGGGTCAGCTGTCCCTCGACCCACACGGTGCCGAGCTTGTCGATCCAGCCGGCCACCCGGATGGCGACGGCCCGGACCGGGAACGGGTTCTCCGCAGAGTTGGGCTGCGCGTTGGTCACTTGGCGGTCGCGCGGGTGATCCTGTTGGCCAGCAGCGTCTGGAACGGCGCCCGGGACTTGGAGGCCTCTTCGTAGGCCAGCAGCGCCTCGAGGTCGGCGACGCTCAGCGACTGCAGCCGCGCGCGCAGCTGGGCCAGGGTCAGCGACTCGTAGTCCAGCTCCTCGGCGATCGGCGGCGCGGTCGCGGTCGCGGTCTTGCGGCTGGATTTGGTGACCGTTTCCTGACCCTTGCCGCTCCTCGACGCCGTCGGCGACCGAGTACAGCGCGAAGCGGCCCTCGGTGCGGCGCTCGCCGTTGACCGGCGTGCGCGTCGGCGTCGCCGAGATCCTCGTCGAAGGTGGCCCACTCGGGCTGCTCGTCCTTCGGCGGGAAGATGCTCTCCAGCGCCGCGTCGCCCTTGATCACCAGGTCAGCGAGGTCCTGCTGCATCTTCATCACGATGTGCGCGACGGTGCTGGCCACCGTCATCGGGTACATCAGGATGGTCTGGGGCAGCTTGCGGGTCTCCTCGATGGCGGTCACGGCGGCGCCGACGATCAGGCGAACCCCATATGGTGCTGTTGCCATGCGCCCCAGCCTACGGCTGGCCCGGCTGGGTTGCGGGAACGTACCCTGAAACCATGCCGCCAACCGTCAACATGGGGATTCCCGGTGCGTCCAGCTCGGCTCGCCGACCGCGGTGAGCGGGAAGCGCGTCCTGCTGGCCGAGCCGCGCGGCTACTGCGCCGGCGTGGACCGCGCCGTCGAGACCGTCGAGCGGGCCCTGGAGAAGCACGGCGCCCCGGTCTACGTGCGCCACGAGATCGTGCACAACAAGCACGTCGTGGAGACCCTGGCCAAGGCGGGCGCGATCTTCGTCGACGACAGACCGACGAGGTGCCCGAGGGTTCGATCGTGGTGTTCTCCGCCCACGGCGTCGCCCCGACCGTCCACGAGACGGCCGCCGAGCGCAACCTGCAGGTCATCGACGCCACCTGCCCGCTGGTCACCAAGGTGCACAACGAGGCCAAGCGCTTCGCCCGCGACGACTACGACATCCTGCTCATCGGCCACGAGGGCCACGAGGAGGTCGTCGGCACCGCCGGTGAGGCCCCCGACCACGTCCAGGTCGTCGACAACCCGGACGCGGTCGACAAGGTCACCGTGCGCGACCCGAACAAGGTCATCTGGCTGTCGCAGACCACGCTGAGCGTCGACGAGACCATGGAGACCGTCGCGCCGGCTGCGGGAGAAGTTCCCGACGCTGCAGGACCCGCCCAGCGACGACATCTGCTACGCCACCCAGAACCGCCAGGTGCGCGGTCAAGGCGATGGCGCCCGAGTGCGACCTGGTGATCGTGGTCGGCTCGCGCAACTCGTCGAACTCGGTGCGGCTGGTCGAGGTGGCGCTTGGATGCGGGCGCGAAGGCGTCCTACCTGGTGGACTACGCCGAGGACATCGACCCGGCCTGGCTGGACGGGGTGACGACCGTCGGGGTGACGTCGGGCGCCTCGGTGCCCGAGGTCCTGGTCCGCGGCGTGCTGGAGCGGCTGGCCGAATTCGGTTACGACACCGTGCAATCGGTGACCACCGCCAACGAGACGCTGGTGTTCGCGCTGCCGCGCGAGATTCGTCCGGCCCGCTCGTAGCCCGGGCTCAGCGCTCGTAGCGCGGACGGCCCGGATTCTCGTCGTCGTCTGACCCCCGATACCGCACCCGCGACACCGGGTGATGTGCTGCTGTCCTCGGGACGGAGGGCGGCGGCGCGCGGGCGGCGGCTCGTACGGCGGGTACGACGGCGGATACGGGTCGTAGGGCCGGTAGGGCTCGAACGGCGGGTACTGCTCGTGCCGGCCGTCACGGCGAGGCGGCGGGGCGTAGGGGTCGCGACGCTCCGCGTGGCTCCCGGGGTTCGCGGCGGCGCGCGGCGGCGGCGTGCGTGGATCGCCGTCACGCGGCGGGCGCGGCCGGCGGCGCGGCACCTCGTCGGCCGGCGTCGGACTCCGGCGGGCGGCGCCGGCGGCTGGCGGCGCTCCGGTCCGGCCTCGGTGATGTCCTCCAGTGGGGGACGGGCGTGCCGGGATCGGGTGGGTGCGGGCCGCTGGGCGGGCCGGCCGGAACGGGGTCGCTTCTCGGCGGTCGCCGGGCGGTCGATGCTGTGCTTGCGCTTCGGCTTGGACTCGGCGACGTCGTCGTCGGCGGCTTCGCGGTTGAACACCGCGCCGAACTTCGCCGCCAGGCCGGCGAACCTGCCCGGTTCCGCCGCGGTGGCTCGCGTCGGCGGTGGCGGCCGATGCGACCGTGCCGGCCATCGCGAAGTACCAGCGGGCCATCCCGATCAGCAGCACACCGGCCGAGGTGAACAGCATCAGCGGGAAACGTTCGATCAGCGGGTAGCCGCAGTTGATCAGGGTGTCCTTGAGGCCGGTGAACTCGGCGCCGTGGAACAGGAAGTAGGCGCCCGGGCACCGCGACGAACAGGATCAGCGGCGGCTGGATGACGGCGGTGAAGATGCCGGACTGGCGCACCGCCAGCACGGCGACGACGCAGCCCAAGGCGTACATGGCGGCGAACACGCCGCCGAGTTCCTTGTTGCCGGAGCCCGCGTCGATGGCGAAGCCGATGGTGGTGCCGATCACAGCGATGAGGACGGCTGCCCACCACGGCACCCCGGGAAGATTCGGGTGCGCCGAGCGATTCTCGGCCGCCACCGACGACCTTGCCCGCTGTGCTGACACACGTAGACCGTACCGGTTTTGGATGAATGTGGACCGTCGGCGTCGGCCGGGTCGCGCCGGGGCTGTCTCCTAGACTGTGGACCCTGTGAGCCTGAACCTGGGAATCGTCGGTCTGCCCAACGTCGGTAAATCGACCCTGTTCAACGCGCTGACCCGCAACAACGTGCTGGCGGCGAACTACCCGTTCGCCACCATCGAGCCGAACGAGGGCGTGGTCCCGCTGCCCGATCCGCGGCTGGCCAAGCTCGCCGAGATCTTCGGCTCGGAGCGGATCCTGCCGGCGCCGGTGACGTTCGTCGACATCGCCGGCATCGTGAAGGGCGCCTCCGAGGGTGCCGGGCCTGGGCAACAAGTTCCTGGCCAACATCCGCGAGTGCGACGCCATCTGCCAGGTGGTGCGGGTGTTCGCCGACGACGACGTGGTGCACGTCGACGGCAAGGTCGATCCGAAGTCCGACATCGAGGTCATCGAGACCGAGCTGATCCTGGCCGACCTGCAGACGCTGGAGAAGGCGGTGCCGCGGCTGGAGAAGGAAGCCCGCAACAACAAGGACCGCAAGCCGGTGCACGAGGCGGCGGTGGCCGCCCAGGCAGGTGCTCGACGAGCGGCACGACGCTGTTCGCCGCCGGCGCAGTGACTCGGTCGCTGCTGCGTGAGCTGAACCTGATGACCACCAAGCCGTTCCTGTACGTGTTCAACGCCGACGAGTCGGTGCTCACCGACGACGGCGCGGGTCGCCGAGCTGCGCGCAGCTGGTGGCGCCGGCCGACGCGGTGTTCCTCGACGCCAAGATCGAGGCCGAGCTGCAGGAGCTCGACGACGAGTCGGCCGCCGAGCTGCTGGAGTCGATCGGGCAGACCGAGCGCGGCCTGGATGCGTTGGCGCGGGCCGGTTTTCACACCCTGAAGTTGCAGACCTATCTGACCGCCGGGCCGAAAGAGGCGCGCGCGTGGACGATTCACCAGGGCGACACCGCGCCGAAGGCGGCCGGGGTGATCCACACCGACTTCGAGAAGGGCTTCATCAAGGCCGAGATCGTGTCCTTCGACGACCTGGTCGAGGCCGGGTCGATGGCCGCGGCCAAGGCCGCCGGCAAGGTGCGCATGGAGGGCAAGGACTACGTGATGGCCGACGGCGACGTGGTGGAGTTCCGCTTCAACGTGTAGTCGGTTCGGTGTCGCGTTGAGTGAGAAACCTTGCAGGGGTGCACTCGCACTTCTTCTGCGGGAGTTCTCACTCAGCTGCGGTATGGCTCGTACGACCTGCGCGCGAACATGGCATCATGGAGTGCATCAATGATGCGAAAGCGGGTGTCTCGTGAGGACAACGGTCACGATCGACGACGAGTTGTTGGCTAAGGCCGCCGAGCTGACCGGGGTGAAGGAGAACGTTGCACTACTTCGGCAGGGATTGCAGACACTGATCCGGGTGGAGAGCGCTCGGCGTCTCGCCGCACTCGGCGGAACAGACCCGAGGGCGGAGGCCGCTCCGCGTCGGCGCAGAGCGGCCGAATGATCCTGGTCGATACCGCGATCTGGATCGACCATCTGCACGCGACCGAGCCGCGGCTCGTCGAACTGTTAGGCGTTGATCAGGTCGGCTGCCACGCCTTGGTGGTTGAGGAGATGGCACTTGGCTCGATCGCCCAGCGCGACGTGGTTCTCGACCTGCTCGCCAACCTGTATCAGTTTCCGGTGATGGATCATCACGAGGTCCTGCACCTGACGAACGAGCGACGGCTGTGGGGCCGAGGGCTGAGTGCCGTCGACGTTCACCTGATGGCGGCCGTGGCCGTGGTGGGCGGAGCGCAGCTGTGGACAAGGGACAAGCGACTGCAGTCTGCGTGTGCGGACACCAAAGTGCCGTTGTTCGATGGGTGACGTTGTTCGGCAACACAACCCGGTGGAGTTCCGCTTCAACGTGTAGTCAGCCGACTTAGCATGGACTGGTGAGCTTTGCGGTCCCGCCGGAGGCGTATGCCCGTTTCATGGGCCGATACGCCGAGCCTCTCGCGGAGGTGTTCGCGGCATTCGCCGGGGTTGACGCAGGGGACAAGGTGCTCGACGTGGGCTGTGGCCCCGGTGCGCTGACGGCACACTTGCTCTCGGTCGGAGCCGACGTCGCTGCAATCGATCCTTCACCGCCGTTCATCGACGCGATCCGTGCGCGCTTTCCGGATGTCGATGCGCGTCGCGGTACAGCGGAGGAATTGCCCTACGACACTGCCGCTTTCGACGTTGCTCTCGCGCAACTGGTGGTGCACTTCATGACCGAACCGGTGGTCGGCGTCAGACAGATGGCGCGGGTGACTCGGCCCGGCGGTGTCGTCGCAGCGTGCGTATGGGACGGGCCGACGGGCGCACTGGCGCCGTTCTGGGATGCGGTTCACGTGATCGACCCTGAGGTCGAGGATGAAGCACTACTGTCCGGGGCGCAGATGGGGCACCTGACTGAGCTGTTCGAAGCTGCCGGCCTGCGCGATGTGGAAGAAGATTCCATCGGGGTCGATGTCGTGCATCCGACCTTCGAGGAGTGGTGGGAGCCGTACACATACGGTGTCGGTCCCGCCGGTGATTACGTCCAGCGACTCGATGACGATGCTCGCGCGCGTCTCGAATCAGTAGCTCGCGAACGCCTGGGTGGTGGGCCGTTCACCGTGACCGCTACCGCGTGGGCCGCCCGCGGGGCGGTGTGATCTAGCGGGAGGCCACGCGAACCGAGCCGTCGCCACTCGAGTGAGCGCCGTGTTCGGCCACACGCACCGAGCCGTCACCGCTCGAGTGAGCGCCGTGTTCGGCCACACGCACCGAGCCGTCACCGCTCGAGCTGACGCCGGGGGACAGCGACGGGGCCGCGCCGGCCACGCCCGCGCTCAGCCCCAACCCGGCCAGTGCGACCCCGCCCGCCAGGAGTCCTCCGACGATGGTCTTCTTCACGTTCGAGGTGGTGTTCATGTCCGGCAGCTTCCTTGTAGAGGCTCCGCATACGGTCGCGTCGCCGTTGCGGCAAGTACAAGGCGCCGTCGTGGCTACCGATCCCAACAACGTTGGCGGTCGCAACGGACGTGAACAAGCGGTTGAAGGAACAATTCTTTTGTCCCGCAACGCCGTTGATGGCTCACCGCGGCGAATGCCGCCGGGCGGTCGCTCGGCAAACTCTCGCCCGAGCACGTCAGTCGACGGAGCTCACGGTCGCGTCGCAGATCGGCAGGTCCACCGCAAGCGTGCGCGACTGGAGCCCGCTCGGTGGCGTCACCACCAGCGTCCCGTAGCGGGGGCAGGTGTCCCCGGTCTTGGTGTCCACGGCGTAGGACTGCACGTCGGCGACGGCTTTGTCCCCGGGCGACAGCCTCAGATGATGTGCCGCGTTCGCGCGGGCGACGCGCGACGCTGATCAGCACCCCACCGGCCGGGGTCACCAGATCGACACCCGGATACCCGACGAGGGTGCACTCCTGCGACGAGGTGTTCTTGAACGTCACGACCACGCGCCGCAGAGTGTCCGCGGACTCGACCGGACCATTCGTCACGTCGAGCTGGTCGTCCGTGCACGCCGCCGGCTCCCCCGAGGGGGCCGTGGTGGTGGGCGGCGCCGCAGTGGTTGGCGGTGTCGCCGTGACCGTGACCGTGGAGGGAGCAGTTGTCGGCGTCCCCGAACTGGCGCAGCCGGCAGCCATCAGGACCACAACCGCGTACAACATCTGCTTCATGCCTGCCGTCCTTGCCAAAGAGTGAAATCATGGCACGAACTGAGGCGGTGGTGGCGAAGATGAGCGGCGTTCGCGGGTGGCTCGCGGTATGTCTCACCGTGCTCACCGCGGGCTGTTCGGCCCCGGCCGAGACGCCGGAAGCGGCCGCGCTGAAACCGCTCGACCCCAAGGCGTTTCAGGCCGTCGTCGACGCGGCGGCGACCGAACTCGGCGTACCTGGCGCGGTGGTGCTGCTGCGGACTCCGAACGGCACCGTCACCGCGGTCACCGGCACGACTGAACTCGGTACGCAGACACCGCCGTCGGCGGATACGCATTTCCGGATCGCCTCCCAAACCAAGACCATGACGTCGGCCCTGATCGTGCTGCTGGCCCAGGACGGCAAGCTGAAGCTCAGCGATCCGGTGTCGATGTACGTGCCGAATGTGCCCAACGGCCAGAACATCACCATCGCCCACCTGCTGCGGATGCGCAGCGGCCTGTACGGCTACACGGGCGACCCCGCACTGGCGGCCGCCCTGGACGCCGAACCGGGAAGAGCCTGGACTCCGGGGGAGGGCCTGGACATCGCGTTCCGGCACCCGCCGCTGTTCGCGCCCGACGCCGCCTACGACTACAGCAACACCAACTATGCGCTGCTGGGTCTGGTGGCCGAGAAGGTCGGCGGCCGCCCGCTGGCCGAACAGCTACGAATGCGGCTGTTCGAGCCGCTCGGTCTGAAGCAGACGTCGCTGCCCGCCGCCGACGACACCGCGATGCCGTCGCCCTACTCGCACGGCTACATGTACGGCGGCAGCATCTACGCACTCGCCGACACCCCGTATCCCGCCGAGATGCAGTCCGCAGCAAGAGCCGGAACTCTGCGGCCCGTCGACTACACCAACCAGAACCCGTCCTACGCCACGGCGGCCGGCGGTGGGATCTCCACGGCGAATGACCTTGCCACCTGGATCACGGCACTCGTCTCGGGCAAGGTCTTCAACGCCGACTATCAGCAGCAGTGGTTGTCCAGCCTGCGGGCCGAGGACCCGGACGCCCCTGACGGTCAGAAGTACGGCTATGGCATCTCCTACCAACGCTTCGGTCCCGGCGCGGCGATGTTCTACCACGGCGGGGAGCTTCCCGGGTTCAACTCGTTCATGGGATACGACCCGGAACACGATGTCGCGCTTGTCATTTGGACGAACTTGACGCTCTCGCCCGACGGGCGGACCACCGCCAACGCCATGCTGCCCGCAGTTCTCGACGAGATCTACGCGGGGTTGTCGCTGCGTTAGCGCCCGCCGGCGTGTCCTCCGATCGGGGGACGGCGAATTCATCCCTGGCAGGGGCCGACGGGAGGACACCGCCGCCACCGGGAATGGGCGATCGTCGTTGTCATCGGGATCCACCCGAGCCACCAGCGGCACGACGGAAGCAGAAACCCATGAAACTGATCGCCATCGTGGTCGAGCAGGCATCAGCGGATGGCCTGTCGGCTGCCCTGCCCCGGTCGGGTGTCTCGTCGGTGACGATCGCCGAGGTCAACCGCGACGTGACGATCCCCAATCAAACGAGCCGGCAGTTCCGCGTGGAGCTCCTCGTCGAGGACCACGCCGTCGACTACGTCATGGCCGGACTGTCCTTCGCCGTCAGTGTCGGACTGATGGGCGAGTGCAAGCGCGCCTGGATCACCCCCGCACAGGAGCGGCCGGTGAGCGCCTAGACGTCTGATTCCTCCTCCCCTGAAAACACACCCCTGCGGGCCCTCCCACCCGCAGGGTTTGTGTGTTCGCGCAAATGATCTGCCGCAACTGATGTGACACGTGGGGCGCCGAGGCGACTTTTATTTATCGATGCGTAAGAATGGGGCGCATGTCCTCTAGATTGAGGGCGCATTTCGCCTGATTAAAGCGAGGATTGGACACAACATGGGTGCGCTGAAGCCGAAGTACGAGGAACTGCAGTCGATATACGACATCTCCAACGAGTTCTTCGAACTCTTCCTCGGCCCCACGATGGGCTACACCTGCGGATATTACGAACGCGACGACATGACCACCGACGAGGCGCAGAACGCCAAGTTCGACCTGGCCCTCGGCAAACTCAACCTCGAGCCCGGGATGACCCTGCTCGACGTCGGTTGCGGCTGGGGCGGCGGCATGCAGCGGGCACTCGAGAAGTTCGACGTCAACGTCATCGGGCTGACCCTGAGCGAGCGTCAGCAGGAGTACGCGATCGCCAAGCTCGCGAAGGTTCCCACCACCCGCAACGTCGAGGTTCGGCTGCAGGGCTGGGAGGAGTTCGACGAGAAGGTCGACCGGATCGTCTCCATCGGCGCCTTCGAGCACTTCGGCCATGACCGGTATGACGCGTTCTTCGACATGGCCTACGACGCGCTGCCGTCGGACGGGACGATGCTGCTGCACACCATCACCGGGTTCGACATGCGGCGCGGGATCGAGCTGGGTCTGCCCATGACCTTCGAGCTGGCCCGGTTCGCCAAGTTCATCATGACCGAGATCTTCCCCGGCGGCCGGTTGCCGTCGGTGGAGATGATCCAGGAGAAGGCGACGAACGCCGGCTTCACCGTGGCGCGGACCCACATGATCGGGCCGCACTACGTCAAGACGCTGCAGGGGTGGGCCAAGGCGCTCGAGGACCATCGGGAGGAAGCCATCGCGGCGCAGTCCCAAGAGGTCTACGACCGCTACGACAAGTACCTCAACGGTTGCGTGCGCCTGTTCCGCGAGGGATACACCGACCTGGGCCAGTTCACGCTCCAGAAGTAGTTTGCCTGGCTACGATTCGCCCATGCGGGGTGCGATCGTGGTGGCGGCGGTAGTTGTGCTGAGCGCAGGATGCGCCGGGGCGAAGAACACCGCCGCCGAAAGCCCCACCGCCAGCGTGGCGGCCACTTCGGCCGCCGCGCCGGTGGAGCAGGCCGCGCCGATGGGGTCGACGCTCACCGTCACCTCCGCCGACGCGACGGCCGCCTACACCGTCGCCAACCTTCGGCCCGTCCCGGCTGACGCCCAGATCATTCCGGCCAAGGGGGCGATGTTCGCCGTCGACGTCACCATCGCCGCCCAGACCGGCACGACGATGTACAACGGCTTCTACTTCGTGGCCCGCGCCGCCGACGGTTCGACCATCGCTCCGGCCGTCGGCGCGGTCAAGCCGGGCATCACCTCCGGCGAGCTGCCCGCCGGCCAGAAGATCGACGGACACGTCGCCTACGACGTCCCGGCCGGAAAGGCCATCACCGCCGTCGGCCTGCGCGATCCCAAGGGCAAGATGCTGGCGGTCTGGGGCGTCGGGTAGCTCAGCCCGCGACGACCTCGATCTCGTCGCCCAGCCGGTAACCCTCGATCAGCGGCAGGGTGTCACCGCTCCAGAACCGGCCCGGGTCGAACCAGTTCTCGTTCTTCTCGGTTCGCAGCAGCCCCATCTCCTCGTAGGTGATGGCCACCGTCTCGGCGCAGTAGGCGGTCTCCAGGCCGCCTTCCCGTTTGACGGCCTTGCGGCGTTCGGCGGACTCGCGAACCTTCTTGTGCAGGAAGGGGATTCCGCGGGTCCAGTCGCTGACCGTCGGGACCTGACCGCGGATCCACCGGCCGGTGAGCCGCGCCGTCGACGGGAACGGGGTCCCGTTCATGCGGGCGATGACCTTGAGCAGCCGGTCTTCCTGCTCGCGGCTGGCGTGCGGGGTCAGCTGACGGAGCCAGCAGCGCTGGTCGTAGTGGAACAGCCACTGTTCGACCGCCTCGCGGGCATCGTTGAGCTGGACGCCGCGATGATTGGTGCCGGTCCACATGTCGGTCAGCTTCTGGCCGAGCTCGGCATGCCACATCAGCGGCGGCAGGTCGTCGATGGCCACCGTCATGCCGACATGGTTGATCGGGGCGTTGGTCAGCGTCTGGATCGCGCGGTCCGGACCGGATCCGCCGCGGAACAGCCAGACGTCGCCGGTGCGGGTCTCGTTCAGCGCCTGCGTCAGCGACACGGTGTGCTCGGTCACCAGCGCAGCTTAATGTGATCGGCATGCGCAACATCTGGAAGTGGATCGGGCTGGCCGGCGCGGCCGGCGTCGTCGCCGGTGGTGTGCTGGTCGCGCGCGACCAACGACGCCGCAACGCCTACACCCCCGACGAGATCCGGGCCCGGCTGCACCAGCGCCTCGCCGAGGCCGAGAAACAGCATTCCGGCGTTGAGTGAGGAGCTACGCAGAAGAAGTGCGAGTGAACCTCTGCGAGGTTCCTCACTCGAACGCGGCGTAGAGGCGGTGGCTGCCGGCGAAGCCCTTGAGTTCGGCGTCGCGGCCGGAGTCGAAGTTCTGCTCGTCTGCGACGGCGTCCCGCACCGGCTCACTGACCAGGATCTCGCCGCCGTCGGCTTGGCTCGGCAACGCGGGCGGCCATCGCCACGTTGCGGCCGAACAGGTCGTCACCGCGGCGCACCGACTTACCCATGTGGATGCCGATCCGAACCCGAATACTGTTGTGCCGCAACCGCTTGGCGTCCCTCGCGAGCGCGTGCTGCATCGCCACCGCGCACCGCACCGCGGCGGCCGGGTCGGCGAAGGCCACCATGAACCCGTCGCCCTGGCTCTTGACCACGTGGCCGTCGTTCATCCGGACCAGCCGCCGAACCTGCCGGTCGTGGGCTTCGATCACCTTGACGAACGACCGGTCGCCGATGCGTTCGTTGAGGGCGGTGGACTCCTCGATATCGGAGAACATGATCACCACCTTGCCGTCGGGCGCCAGCTTGGCCAGGTCGGGTCGCTCCACGTCGGCCCAGTCGGCGAGCTCCTCGATCGACGACCGCACCGCACCGCCGAACCCCTGGGTGCGGACCAGGTTGGCGGTCTGCCACACCGTCTTGACCGCCTCCCGCCCGCCGGTCCACAGCAGGTTGCGGGTGTCGAGCCGGCCGCGCAGCTCCTCGGCCTCCTGCCGGCTTGTCTGCAGCCGCGACCACAGCACCGCCAGCGCGA
Organism: uncultured Actinomycetota bacterium; assembly: GCA_963786695.1. GTDB lineage: Bacteria > Actinomycetota > Actinomycetes > Mycobacteriales > Mycobacteriaceae > Mycobacterium. The sequence continues at coordinate 75,695 of CAWBAL010000016.1, read as the reverse complement.
CCGCCTCGGCGACGGCAAGACCGGCCAGCACGTACACCGCGATCGTCCAACCCACCGCTACGCCGCCCTCTCGTCGGGAATCCTGAACAAATGATGCCCCCGTACTACGAGAGCAGGTACATCCGCGCCAACCATCCCGACCGCGCCCAGGCGGTGTGGCTGCGCTGGACCCTGCTCTATCCGCAGCCAGGTGAGCCGGTGGCCGACGTCTGGGTGATGGTGTTCGACCCCGACGGCGGCGGCAATCGCGCGCTCAAGCAGCCGCACCCGATCGCCGCCGCCGACTACCGCACCGATCCCTGGTCGGCGCGCATCGCCGACACCGCGATCGACGACCACTCGGCCCGCGGAACGCTCGACGACGCGCACTGGGACCTGACGATCGCGCCGGGGGAGCAGGCGGGCGTCAAGCTGCTCACCGAGCGCGCCTACCGGGCGAAGTTCCCGACGGCGAAGACCACGGTGCGTCATCCGCTGGCCCGGTTCGACGGCACCGTCGCACTCGGCGACACCGTCACGCTGGACGGCTGGACCGGCAGCGTCAACCACAACTGGGGGAGCAAGCACACCCCGGCGTACGCCTTCGGACAGGTGTGCGGCTTCGACGCCAACCCGTCGTCGAGCCTGGAGATCGTCACCGCCCACGCCGCGCTCGGGCCGCTGCGGCTGCCCGCGGCCACGCTGTTCGTCCTGCGGCACGACGGTCGGGAGATCGCCGTGCGGTCGGTCCTGTCAGCCAGGCACACCCGCGGTGAGTACCAACCGTTCCGGTGGTCGTTCGGCGGCCGGGTCGACGGGGTCGAGATGCGCGGCGAGATCCGGGCCGAGCCGGCTGACGTGATCGGACTGACGTACACCGACACCAACGGCGGCACCAAGTACTGCTACAACTCCGCGCTTGCCGACTGCCGGATCACGCTGTCCGGCGGCGGGATCGACACCGAGCTGACGGCCTCGCGGCGGGCGATGTTCGAGATCCTCACCGACGAGCGAAACGGCAGCGTGCCGCTGCTGGCGTGACCTTTACTCAACCTTGACCGCGCGTTGAATCCGTGTACGCACGATGGCCTACATGACTACGCTTCAAGCCGTGGAGCTGGGGGTTTTGGGACCTCTGCAGGTCCGGCAAGGCGGCGCCCTGGTCACGATCCCGGGCGCAAAGCCGCGCGCCATCCTCACGATGCTCGGGTTGCACGGCGGCTCTGTCGTGTCGGCCGACACGCTCGTCGAGTTGCTCTGGAGCGAGGATCCGCCCCGCACCGCGGCCAAGGCGCTGCAGACTCACATCTCCTCGCTGCGGCGGACCCTGGGCGACGGCTTCGTCGTGACCGAGGGCTCGGGGTGGAGCGTCATCGGCGCGGACATCGACGCCCTGCGTTATCAAGTCCGCTGCTCGGCGCGGGCGCGATGCCGCTGCCGCCGGTGACACCAGCCAGGCGGTGGCGTGCTTCGAGGAGGCGCTGTCGTTATGGCGTGGGTTGCCCGAACTTCCCGACAGCCGACGGGGAACCTCCGAGAAGACGCGGTGGATCGAGGGACATGCCGCGCTGGTGGAGGATCGGGCCGATGCGCTGCTCGCCACGGGCCGCGCCGCCGAGATCATCGGCGAACTCGAGTCGGCGGTGGCCGATGCGCCGCTCCGCGAAAGACGCTGGGCCCAGCTGATGCTCGCCCTGTACCGCGCCGGCCGGCAGGGTGAGGCCCTCGGCGCCTATCAACGGGCGCGGACGCTGCTCGCCGAGGAGCTCGGGGTCGATCCCGGACCGGAGCTTCGCCGGCTGGAGGCGGCCATCGTCGCACAGGATTCCGGTCTGGAAGTACCTGCCGCACAGAACCTTTCGTCGGTGATGCGGGCGGTGACGTTCCTACTCACCGACATCGAAGGGTCCACGGCGGCCTGGGAGGCCGACGCCGCCGCCATGGCGGTCGCACTCGCGCGACATGACGAGCTCGTCGAACAGGTGGTCACGTCCCGGGGAGGGCGACTGATCAAGACCCGGGGCGAGGGTGACGCTACATTTTCGGTGTTCGACCGGCCGTCGGCGGCCGCGGCCGCGGCCGTGGAGCTGCAGGAAGCGATCGCCTACGAACCGTGGGCGCTGACGGTACCCATGCGCGTTCGCGTGGCGTTGCACACGGGGGAGGCCGAGTTCCGCGACGGTGACTACTTCGGTCGTGCGGTCAACCGCGCCGCCCGTCTGCGATCGCTGGCTGAGGGCAGCCAGATCGTGTGCTCTGGCGCGACCGCCGAGCTCGTCATCGACTCGTTGAGCGACGACGTCGTACTCGTCGACCTCGGAACCCGCCAGTTGCGCAACCTCGCCCGCCCAGAGCATGTTTTCGAGCTCCGACTGGTCAGCGCAGACGACCGTCATGAACCGGTCTTGCCCGATGCGCCAATGGAGCGGCCGAGCCTTCCGCCGGTGCTGGCCGGGCCCGGGCCATTCGTCGGGCGAGGAATCGAGCTCGAGCACCTCTACACCGCGTGGCAGACCACGCTCGCCGGTGCCACGAACGCAGTCCTGATCGCCGGGGAACCTGGTGTCGGAAAAACCCGCCTGGCCGGTGAATGGTCGCGGCAGGTCTACGACCAAGGCGCCGTAGTTCTATACGGCCGTTGCGACGAGGACCTCGGGGCGCCGTACCAGCCGTTCGCCGAAGCCCTTCGTTCGCTGGTCCCATGCATCGATGCCAGTCGCCTTCGGGGGCTGCGCGGCGTGGAAGCGCTGCTCCCGCTGGTGCCCGGGCTGACCGATCTGCTGCCCGATCCGGCAGCGCCGACGCGCGCCGACCCGGACACCGAGCGCTACGCACTGTTCGACGCCACCGTTGCCCTGTTGGGACTCGCCTCCGCAAGCGCGCCTTTGGTCCTGATCCTCGATGACCTGCATTGGGCGGCGAAACCCACACTGCTGCTGTTGCGGCACCTGTTGCGTTTCGGCGAGCACGCCCGGGTGCAGATTGTCGGTACGTATCGCAGCACGGATCTGGACCGGTCGCACCCGCTGGCGGCGATGCTCGCGGACCTTCACCGTGACGGCACGGCACACCGTCTCAGTCTCGGCGGGCTCGACGAGGACGAGGTGAGCGCCTATGTCGCCGAAGCGGGCTACGAGGACGAGGAACTGGGCCGGGCGTTGGCGTCGGTCACGGGTGGGAATCCGTTCTTCCTCATCGAGGCTCTGCGGCATGTCGATGAAAGCGGCGGCCATTGGGACCAGAGCACCCTGCCGCAGGGCGTACGCGAGGCGGTGAGTCGGCGTCTTTCGCGGCTGGCGCCGGAGACGAACAAGGCGCTAGGGGCGGCTGCGGTGGTCGGCAGCAGGTTTGCCTTGGAGTTGGTCGAGCGCGTGGTCGGCGAGGATCTGGTCGACGCGTTCGACGAGGCGTGTAAGGCCGGGATCGTCATCGAGGAGCCCGGGGGCCGCTATCGGTTCAATCATGCCCTCGTCCGCCAGTCGTTGCTCGCAGAGCTGCCGTCGGTGCGGCGCATGCGACTGCACCACCGCATCGCCACGACACTGGAGGGCGAGCAGGGCGATCACGACGAGCTGCTCGCCGAACTGGCGCACCACTACTTCGAGTGTGCCTGGGCCGGAAATGCAGGCAAGGCCGTCGAATATTGCCGGCGTGCGGCGGATCAGGCGATGGCGCGGTTGGCCTACGAAGGTGCCGCAGATCTCTATGACAGGGCCGTGCATGCGCTCGAGGAGATCGACGACGAGTTGCCTGACCGTGCCGACCAGACAGCCGAGCTTCTGATCGCGAGGTGCGAGGCCCTCCTGGCGGCGGGCGACGTGACCTCGGCGGTGGGCGCGGTCGCGCAATTGCAAGCCGTGACGGTGAATTCGGACCGTCTCGCAGCTTGGGCGACGTGCTTCGACGGACAGCTGTCCATGCTGACTCACCCGGAGCGTCTGGACGAGGTGGAGGCAGCGCTGAGCTTGGCAGCCACCCGGCTAGCCACGCTTGAGGACGCCGCCGGTGAAGCCAAGGCGCACACGGTACGGGCGGGATGTCTGGCCCGCCTCGGACGAATCGGTGATTGCGAAATCGCTCTGGACGACGCTCTTACTGCGGCGCGTCGCGCTCATGAGCATCGCCGGGTGAATGCGGTGTTGGCGAATGCACCCTTGGCCGCGCTGTGGGGTCCCAATCCGGTGCCGCGCGCCGGTGGTCGCTGTCTGGATGTGGTTCGGCTGCTTCGGATCACGACCGACTCGCCCGCAGTCGAAGTGACGTCAACACGGTGCCAGGCCGTGCTGGAGGCCCTTCGTGGGCGCGACGCCGCCGCTCGTCGGATGGCCGACGCGGCTCGGCGCATGGTCACTGAAAGCGGTCTGCGCCACGCGCTCCTGGAGGTCGAGCAGTTCGCCGGCATCATCGAACTGGTCGCTGACGAACCCGCCGCGGCAGAGCCCTGCTTTCGCAAGGCCTACAACGGGTTTCGTCGCCTGGGACTCGACGCCGACGTCGCCGAAACGGCCGCGCTGCTGGGCCGTACTTATCTGGCGCTGGACCGGGATGCCGAGGCCGCGGAATTATGTTCGGAGAGTGAACGTCTCGCCGGGGACGCGCTGAAGGCCTCCATCGCCTGGCGCACACTGCGAGCGCAACTGCTCTCACGCTCTGACGAACACGCCGAGGCGCGCCAGGTAGCCGAGGCCGCCGTGGCACTGGCCGAACGCACCGACGCGTTAGTGGATCACGGCGACGCATGCCTGGCGCTTGCTGTGGTGCTGGGTGCGGCCGGCGACACCGTCGGCCAGCGAGCCGCCGCCGAACGGGCGCTGAGCCTGTACGAGCTCAAGGGGGCGACGGCGCTTGCTGAGAAGGCGCGCCGGATGGTTGGCGAGCGGGACGCCCCGCCGGTCCTCGATGCGCCCGAAGCACGGCCGGTCCAGTTCGATAGCGACTGCGTGCAAGCCATCTGCCGTCTTGACCAGGCCCTCAACGACGGGGCATGGCGGCAGGTCGCAGCACAGTTGGCGGACGTCGTCAAAGTCGAGAGCCGCCAGAAGATCGTCGGCTTCCCGTGCGTCGACATCTCACCGGATGAATGGATCGGCGTCGCACAACACGCCCGTTCGTCGGGTTGGATTCATTACCGACACACGGTGCTCGTTGTTCGAGGAGAGCGCCTTGCGCTCGTTCGACTGGTTTCTTCCAGGCAGGACGTCAGCCCTGGGGCGCCACAGATGGACCTACTTCAGCTATTCGGCCTCGACGAGGAGGGGCGAATCGCGCTGCAGGTGTGGTTCGACGTCGAAGACGTCGATGCCGCCATCGCCGAACTCGATTCCGAGTACGCGCGGAGCGAGGCACAGAACCCGCAAGTGGGAAAGCTCGAAAATGCCGCAACTCAGTCCATCGAGCGCTTCCTCAGGTGCCAAGCGGACGGGGAGTGGCTCGCCATCGCGCAGATGTATGCCGACGACATTTCCACCGACGATCGTCGCCGAGTCGTCGCCGCCGAAGTTCTACACGGTCGCGAAATCAACATCGCCAGCTGGCGGGCCGTCGCTGAGATCGAAACTGACTATCTGACGTCGACGACGATTGCGACCCGCGGTAAGCCTTCCTCGCCCTCAGCCGCATCCACTCCCGGCGTTCCAAACCGGGGTGCTCAGCCTCGTCGCAGTTGACGCCGACGACAGGATCACGGCTGTCGTCGTGTTCGACCTCGGTGACCTCGATGGTGCCTTTGCAGAACTCGATCGCCGGTACGTCGCGGGCGAAGCGGTCAACCACGCACGCACGTGGTCGGTCATCATGGAGGTCTACGCCGCACTCAACCAGCGTGAACTTCCTGCTACGACGCCGGATTGGGTCAACATCGACCACCGGCGAGGAACATCGATCGCCCCCGGCGAAATGGACGCGGTGCTGATCGCGGCGTGGAATTCGACGTCAGACCTGACCAACCGTGTCGTGACCGTGTACCGGCTGAGTGATCTCGGAGCGGTCATCAGCCATACGGCCCATGAGATTTCCGAAGAGGGCTTTCGCGCCGAATGGCGCGTGGTCAGCGTAGTGACCGTCGACGGCGACATGGTCAACCGCTGCGAGATCTTCGATGAGGCGGACCTGGAAGCCGCGATCGAGCGGTTCGATCAGCTCAACCATCCGCCACCGCGGCTGGAGAATGCGGCAAGCCAAGTGGCAGAGCGCTTCCTGGGCTACTTCGCTTCCCAACAGTGGGATGCCATGGCGGACATGCTGGCCGACGGCTTCTACGGCGACGACCGGCGTCCGGTCGTCGGATCCGGCGTCCGTTCCGGCCGAGAAGACCAGATCACGGATCTGCGAGCAATCGCTGAATTGTGGAGCGCGGAAACGATAGTGACCGTCCTCGCGACCCGCGGGAGTCGCCTCGCGCTCATGCGCCTGGAGTTCTTGGGAGGCGACCCAGGGCCCGAGGCATTTGTCACTGAGGTGCTCAGCGTCGTCGAGATCAATGGCGACGGCCAGACTGTCGCCTTTGTCGCGTTCGGCCCCGCGGACCTCGACGCCGCCCTAGCCGAACTCGAAGCTCGTTATACCGCAGGCGAAGCGGCACCGTACGCGAGTACGTGGTCGGCTGTCGCGGGTGCCTACGTCTCCCTCGGCCGCGACGAATTCCCCGCCATGACGCCCGACGCGGTGAGTATCGACCATCGCCGCACGGCATCCTTTGCCCCCGGTGAGCTGACGGAATACATCCGTGCCGGTTTCGATCTGGACCAACACCTGAGCCCCTACATCGAGAGTGTGCATCGGCTGAATGCGCTAGGAGCTGTCGTGGCCCATGCAACCAAAGGTCACTCTCGGGAAGGCTTCGACGCAGAGTGGCGGGGAGTCAACATTTCCATGGTGCAGGGAAACGTGATCAGCCGCTCCGAGCTATTCGACGAGGTGGACCTCGACGTTGCGATCGCCAGGTTCGATGAGCTGAGCCGGCCCCCCGAGCGACCTGCAAACGCGGCGAGCCGGGCCTATGATAGCTTCCAGGCCTGCTTCGCGGCACGCGACTGGGACACCATGTCGGACGGATTGGCCCACAACGTGATCCATGACGGTCGCCGTCGGATTGTCGGTGCAGGACTCAGAGAAGGCCGCGCTGCATTCATCGCGGCCATGACGGCAATGGCGGGCATCGGCGTCACGCGATATTGACGCAGAGATCATTGCGACCCGCGGCAGGAACCTCGTCCTGAGCCGGTCGCGCGCGTCGGGCCGCGACGAGCGACCCGACGCATTCCACACCGATGTCCTCAACATCGTCGAGATTGACGCCGCGGGAAAGTTCGCGGCGTACATCACCCTCGACCCCGAAGACATTGACGCTGCGATTACCGAACTCGACGCCCGCTACCTCGCCGGTGAAGCGGCAGCCCACTCACGTACGTGGGCGACCATTGCGGGGAGCTATGCCGCTCTCAACCGGCGAGAGCCGCCCATCACCGCGCCGGATTGTGTCAGCGTCGACCACCGCCGGGAGACTTCGTTCGGCCCGAGCGACCTTCTTCAATACTCCAACGCAGGGCTGACCCTGGACCCAGGCATCAATGTTTTTGTCGCGGAGGTGCATCGGCTGAGCAGCGTCGGAGGAGTCATCACTTACGCGGCCCATGAGACCTCGCAAGAGGGCTTCGAAGCCGAATGGCGTGGAATCGCTGTGCTGACGGTCGACGGCGACATGGTCAACCGGTGCCACGTATTCGATGAGGCTGACGTCGATGCGGCAATTGCCAGGTTCGAGGCACTGAAACCGGGGGAGCGCCGGCTTGAGAACACCGCAAGCCGAGGAGTCGATCGCTATCTCGAACGAGTCGTCGCCCGCGATTGGGACGCCATCGCGGACATGCTGGCAGCGGACTATTACACCGACGATCGTCGTCATTTGGTGGGCGGCGGGATTCACGGTCGCGATGCCGAGATCGCGAGCGTGCAAGCGCAAGCCAGCCTTGGCGTCACCCGAGCGACTTCGACCGTCATTGCGGTCCGTGGCGAGCGTCTCGCTCTAAGCCGCCTTCGTTACTCGGGTCACCATCAGGGGCTGGAGACATTCGTTGCCGAAATGTTGGTGGTCTTCGAAATCAAAACAGGCGACCGGTTCCTAGCGGCGGTCGCATACGACCTCGACGACCTCGACGCGGCCATCGCCGAGCTCGACGCACGCTACCTCGTCGGTGAAGCGGCCGCCCATGGCCACGCATGGCGGGTGATAGCGCAGGTCTACACAACGCTGAACGGGGGCGAGATGCCCGCAACGGCAACCGACTTCGTCGACATCGACCATCGGCGGCTCGCCGTGATCGGGTCCGGTGACCTCAAGGCATACCTAACTTCATCAATGGCCGACACGACAGACTCTCGACTCTACGTCGAGGCCGTTCATCGGTTGACCGACTTCGGGGCGGTCGTCACCCAGGTAGCCTCCGGAACCTCACGAGCTGGCTTCAGCGCCGACTGGCGCGTTACCGGCCTCTACTTGGTTGAAGGCGATCTGGTCAACAGGTATGAGGTATTCGACGAGTCAGATCTCGATGCCGCCCTGGCACGTTTTGAGGAACTTCGTCCAGCGGCGCGGAAACTTGACAACACTGCACGCCGAGTAAAGGAATGCGCTCAGGCTTGCTTTGCAAGCAAAGACTGGGCCGCGGCCACCGCGATGGTGGCCGAAGACTTCATCACTGACGATCGCCGGCGGGTGATCAGTGCCGGAATTCATCGGGGTCGGGATGAGAACGTCGCAAACCTTCGGGCCGCCTCGGATATTGGATTCGACAACTTAACGTCGACTGTTATCGCGACCCGCGGGGAGCGCCTCCTGCTCGATCGGGTGTGCTTCACGGGACGCGACCCGGCGCCCGAGCCGTTTAGCACTGAACTACTCCGCGTTTTCGAGATCGATGCCCAGGATCGGATCGCAGCATCCATCTTTTTCGATCTCGACGATATCGACGCTGCCTACGAAGAACTCAACGCCCGGTACCGCGCCGGCGAAGCGGCACCGTACGCATCTACCTGGTCGGTCATCGCGGCGCTCTACGCCGGGTTCAAGCGGCAGGAACTTCCCGCGACGACGCGGGACTGGACCTACATCGACCATCGGTCGCTCATCAACGTCGAGGCAGTTGATCTCCCCGCGTTCATCCGTGCCGGCTGGGATCTCACAACGGATATCGGCATCTACATGGAGGCAGTGCACCGGTTGAGCGACTTGGGAGCCGTCGTCACCCACACCGCCCATGCGGTTTCGCGCGAGGATTCCGACGTCGAGTGGCGGATGATCGACATCTTCACGGTCGACGGCGACCTGATAAGCCGCTGCGAGATGTTCGACGAGGCTGACCTTGATACTGCGCTCGCGAGATTCGATGAGCTCGACCGGCCGAAGTAAGGGCGCAGTTCAAAGTTCGGCGCGCCCGTCAACCTAGTGCCTTGCACTGCCCGGGGGCGGTTAGGTACTGCCCGCTCTGAATTTGGAGTAGCGGACCACTCTAGGGCGGCCGGTCACCGGGCGCACCCTCGACTCAACGGTGCCGCGAGGGGTCGTGCACCGTCGAGCTGAGGGAGTCGCCGATGGTCGCCACCCAGGACGCCGTCGACGTACAGACACTGCCACTGGCACCGGAGAACCCGCTGCCGTTTCGGCGAGAAGTTGCGGGCGATGCGCGACCTACCACACCGGTATCGAGAGGCTGCGCGACGCCGGCGGCCCGGTCACCCGCCTGGTGCTCGGACCGAAGTCGCTGATGCCGCCGATCGTGGTGGTGACCTCTCCGCGCGGCGGCCACGACATGACTGGGCGCACCGACGCCTACGTCGACAAGACAGTGATCCACCGGGAACTACGTGAAGTGTTGGGCGACAACCTGTTCACGCTTGCCACACGACGAATGGCTGCCGCGGCGCCGCAGTGTGCAACACGTGTTCACCAAGCAGCACGTCCGGGAGTTCGGTGGCCACATGTCCCAGGCTGCGGAAGCGATCTGCGACAGCTGGGCCGACGATGCCCACATCGACCTGGACACCCAGTGCCGGCTGCTGACACTGCGTGCGCTGGGGCGTTCGGTGCTGGGCTTCGACCTCGACGAGCGCAGCGATGCGATCGCCGAACCGCTGCAGATCGCGCTGTCCTATGCCGCCGACCGCGCGATGCGGCCGTTCCGGGCTCCGAGCTGGCTGCCGACTCCGGCCCGGCGGCGGGCCCGCAAGGCCAGCCGCATCCTGCACGACCTGGCCGCGACATCCTGCCGGCCTGCCGTCGTGATCCCGACCGCGACGCCCCGCTGGTGCGAGCGCTGATGGCCGCCACCGACCGCGACACCGGCCGCCCGCTGTCCGACGACGTGATCTGTGATGAGCTGATCGTGTTCATGCTGCGCCGGGCACGACACCACCGCCACCACACTGACCTACGCCCTCTGGCAGCTCGGTCGTCACCGTCGATCTGCAGGACCGGGTGCGCGCGGAGGTCGACGCGTTGGGGCATCGCCACACCGACACCCGACGACATCCCCAAGCTGACCTACACCGTTCAGGTGCTGCACGAGGCGCTGCGGCTCTGCCCGCCGGCCGCGGTCTTGCGCGGGAGGCGAAGTGTGACATCGAGGTCGACGGCTACCGCGTCGAGGCCGGACCGATCCTGGTGTTCGGGATCTGGGCGGTGCAGCGGGACCCGGCGCTGTGGCCCGATCCGCTGACCTTCGATCCCGACCGGTTCACCCCGGAGAAGCGAAAGCAGCTCGACCGCTGGCAGTACCTGCCGTTCGGCGCCGGGCCGCGGTCCTGCATCGGCGATCACTTCGCCATGCTGGAGGCCACGCTGGCGCTGGCCACGATCATCGGCCGATGCCAGATCACGCTCGCTCGACCGACGAATTTCCCGGTGGCGGTGCCCTTCACCACGGTGGCGGCCGGGCCGGTTCCGGTCCGGATCGGCAAACGGTAGGTGAATTAACGGCGGTTTGGGCTCTCGCCTGCATAGACTCCCGATGTGGGGGTGCTGAGCTGGCCCGTGGTTGCTCGCGAAAGCGAGGTCGCCGCGATCCACACTGCCCTGGGCGCCCGCGCCGAAGGCTGCGGCGTGCTGTTGCTCGGCGATGCCGGGGTGGGCAAGACCACCCTGGCCCGGTGTGCCACCCGGTCCCTGCGCGCCTCGGCGCACTGGGTGGCCGGCACCGAGTCGGCCCGTGACGTCCCGCTGGGCGTCTTCGCGCATCTGCTCAGAGCACCTAACGCCAAAGACCCGATCACCATGCTGGCCAACGCTTTCGACACCGTCCGCCGGGAGAAGTTCGCCGTGATCGGAGTCGACGACGTACACCTGGTCGATCACCTGTCGGCCACCCTGCTGCATCAGCTCGCGATCGAGGGTTCGGTGCGCCTGGTGGCCACCGCCCTCACCGGGGAACCGATGCCGGAGACCATCACCGCGCTGTGGAAGGACGCGTACCTGACCCGCGTGGACGTCACTCCGTTCACCAAAGCCCAGGCGGTCACCCTCATCGAGACCGCGCTGCACGGGCATCTCGAGCAACTGTCCGCGGACCTGATCTGGGAGGCCTCGGGCGGCAACCCGCTGTTCGTGCGCCACCTGGTCGAGGGCGCGCTCGAGGCGGGCGCTCTGCGCAGTGTCAACGGCGTATGGCAGCTGCGCGGTCAGTTCGGCGTCTCCGCCACGCTGGCGCCGCTGCTCGGCAGCAGGCTCGACCGGCTACCTGCCGACGAGAAACGTGCACTGCAACTGCTGGCACTCACCGAACCGCTGCCGTTGGAGATCATGTCCGAACTGGTCGCCACCGACACCCTCGAGCACATCGAGCGGCGCGGCTTGATCCGCATCCTCGACGAGGCGGGTGCCGCGGAGGTCCACTTCACCCACGCGCTGATCGGGGAAGTCATCTGCACCGGCCTCGGGCACGTCGCCAGCCGGCGGCTGCGTTCGGAACTACTCAGCGCGATGAAGACTCACCCACCGCGCACCCCCGCCGAACGGCTGCGCCGCGCCGAACTGGCGATGCAGGCCGACGAACCGGTCGACCCCGCCTTCCTCATGCGTGCCGCCGAGGATGCGATCGCTCTGACGAACATCACCCTGGCCGAGCAACTGTCGCGCGCCGCGGTGCGGCAGGGCGGCGGTCTGCTGGCCAGTGAGCTGCTCGCGAGATCGCTTCTCTGGCAGGGGAAGGAAACCGAGGCCGAGGCGATTCTCAGCGCCTTCGACCCGGACACCCTCACCGAGTTCGAATTCGTTCGGTGGGGCATCGCCCGCGTCGCCATCCTGCAGTGGTCGATCGGCGACGCGCGAGGCCGCCGGAGAGATCCTGGCCATGCTGCAACAGCGCATCACCCACCCGGCGGCGCGGCTGGTGGTCGACGGCCTCACCTCCGCGCTGGCCGTGCTGGCGAGCCGGTTGACCGAAGCGGCCGAGCTGGCCGAGCAGGTGCTCGCCGATCCGGCCGCCCCGCCCATCGCGGTCGGCTGGGCGGTGTTCGGCGGGACCATGGCCGCGGGCCTGGAGGGGCGGCGGGACGACGCGGCACGCCTGGCGCTGCGCGGTCACCAGGTCGCCGACAAGATCGATGCCATGCTGCGGTTCCTGCTGGCGCTGACCGAAGTTCGCGCGCTGACGCTCGGCGGCAACTTCGATGCCGCGCAGGCGCGCTCCGGTGACATCGTGCGCATCACCTCGCCGAGCCAGTACCGCGCCCGTGCGATGGCCAACGTGCTGGCCGCCACCGTCGAGTTCGGCCGCGGTCAGCTGCGCGCCGCGGTGGTCAGGCTGGAGGAGACGCTGGCCGCGCTGAGCGACGAGTCGGCCGCAGCGTGGAACATTCCGGCCCGGCTGCTGCTGGCCCAGTGCTACGCCGGACTGGGCAACGACGAGGCGGCGGCCCCACTGGTCGCGGAGTTGCGTGCGGCGGTCAGCCGCGGCGCGACGATGTTCGAGCCGCCGGTGCTCGTCGCCGAGGCCTGGCTGGCGGCAGCCGAGGGCTGCCTCACCGGTGCGATCGCCACCGCCGTGCGTGCCGCGGACCTCGCGGCCGAGTCGGGGCAGCGGACCATCGAGCTGCTGGCATTGCATGCCGCCGCGCGCTTCGGCGACCGCTCATGTCTGCAACGGCTGATCGATGTCGCCACGGCAATCGGCGGACCGCTGGCCGACGTCGACGCCGCCCACGCCGCCGGACTGCTGAACAACGATGCGGCGCAGGTCTATTCGGCCGCCCAGGAGTTCGAACGCGCCGGCGCCCTGCTGTCGGCGGCCGACGCGGCCGCGCAGGCGTCGGCGATGTTCGAGGCGGCCGGTAAGCGCCGCAACGCGCTGGAGGCCGCCGCCGCCGCCGATCGCCTTGCCACCCAGTGCGGTGGGCTGAAGACGCCGGCATTGCGCGTCACCTCCCACCCGCTGCCGCTGAGTGCCCGGGAGTGGGAGATCGCCAACCTGGTCGCGCGTGGGCTGACCAACCGTGACATCGCCGAGCGACTGGTCGTGTCCACCCGCACCGTCGAGGGACACCTGTACCGGATGTTCGCCAAACTCAACATCACCGACCGCGATGAGCTCGCCGCCCTGGTCCGCCCCGGCGGCTGACTCGCGGGTGTAGAAGACTGGCACCATGGCAGTCCTCGTCGTCGGCAACCCCGAACCGTCCCTGGCAGGAGAACTCGCGCAGCGGAAGACGCTGCTGCACTTGCCAACCGGGCCGCAGCGCGCCGCCTTCCTGGACCGGCACGCCGCTGACGTCACCGTCATCCTGTCCTGCGGACGACCCGGTGTGGACGCCGGACTGATGGCCCAGCTGCCGAACCTGGAGGCCATCGCGAACTTCGGCGCCGGTGTCGACGCCATCGACCTGGTCGCGGCGCGGGCGCGGGGAATCCCGGTCAGCAACACCCCGGACGTGCTGACCGACACCGTCGCCGACACCGCGCTGGGACTGATCCTCGACACCATGCGGGGGTTCAGCGCCGCCGACCGCTACGTCCGCGCAGGCCGATGGCCGGTCGAAGGGCCGCTGCCCTACACCCGCGACCTGTCCGGCAGCCGGGTCGGAATTCTGGGACTGGGCCGCATCGGCGCGGCGATCGCGACCCGGCTTCTCGGATTCGGCTGTGCCGTCGCCTATCACAATCGTCGCGAGATCCCCGGCAGCCCGTACCGCTACGCGGCCTCCGTGGTCGAGCTCGCCGGGTCGGTCGACGTCCTGGTCGCCGCCACCGCCGGTGGCCCCGACACCAGGGGGCTGGTGGATCGTCGGCGTCCTGGAAGCGCTTGGCCCGCAAGGTTATCTGATCAACATCGCCCGGGGCAGCGTCGTCGACGAGGAGGCCCTGATCGACCTGCTGGGCAGCGGGGGACTGGCCGGTGCCGGGCTCGACGTCTTCGCCCACGAGCCGCAGGTGCCTGCCGCGCTGCGCGAGCTGGACAACGTGGTGTTGCTGCCGCACGTGGGCAGCAACACCGCACGCGCCCGAACTGCCATGGCGCGGCTGGCTTTACGCAACGTCGACGAGTGGCTGACCAACGGGCGACTGGTCACCCCGGTGACCTAGACCGAGGCCCGCCACCACGTAGATGACAGCGGCGATCGCGGCCGAGCCGATGGTGCTCAGGTCGACCCCGCCTGCGACGTCGGCCAGCGGGCCGACGTAGAGCGTGGTGTTGACCGCCAGCACACCGAACAGCGAACCGGCCGCCCACGCCAGCACCGCGGGGATGTTCCAGCCGCCGGTGAACCAGTAGCGGCCACCGCGCCGGCCGTGGGCGAAGGCCTGCAGGTCGACCGGGTCGTAGCCGACGCGGCGGGTGCGCAGCGCGCCGATGGCCAGCACCGCGACCCACGGGGTGATCACCGCGTTGAGCGCCACCGTCATCGCGGTGACCGACCCGACCGCGTCGAACACGAAGACGCCGACGTAGAGCAGCACGATCGCGACAGCAGCGGTGATGATCGTCGTCTGGGTCCGCTTCAGTTGCGGCGCAAGGCCTTCCAGGTCCAGGCCGCTGGCGTAGATGCACAGCACGCCCTGGCTCAGCCCGCCCAGCACCGAGATCACCACGATGGGCAGCACGTACCAGGCCGGCGCCGCGGTGACCAGGTCGTCGAGGTAGGAGTCGGTGGGGTTGGCGAAGCTCATCGCGGTGTAGGCGCCGAACAGGCTGGGCATCATCACGCCGATGAACATGCCCACGCCGAGGGCGACGGTGATCTGCCGGTCGCTGAACCGGACCGCGGAGATGCGCCGGGTGTAGTCGCCGATGGTGGGGCCGTAGGAGATCGGCGCGGCGGCGAACAGGACCGCGCACAGCGTCCAGGTCGGCCAGAAGCCGCCCAGTGCGTACTCGCCGGACGTCGCGCTGGGGTGGAATTCGCCGGCGAACGCGAAGACGCCGAGGATCAGCAGCGCACCGACGACGGGCACCACGATCTTCTGCATCGCGACGATGGTGGCGTGCCCGTAGAGGGCGACGGTGACCATCAGTGCCGCGACGATTGCGTAGCCGATACCGCGCACGACGTCGGTCTCGGGCAGGCCGAACATCCGGTGCGCGGCGGCCACCAGGGCGTCGCCACTGGTCCACACCGTCACCGCGGCGAAGCCCAGGGCGATCGCCAGTGCCAGCGCGGAACCGATGAAACGGCCGCGGATGCCGAAGAACGCACCGCTGGAGACGGTCATGTTGGTGCCGGTGCGCGGGCCGATGATCGCGGTCGGGAGCACGGCCAGGGTGCCGAGCGCGGTGCCCACCGCCATCGAGGTCAGGGTCTGCCAGAAGCTGAGCCCGAACAGGATGGCGAAGGCGCCGAAGACGACGTTCGTCCAGGTCAGGTTGGCGCCCAGGAACACCGCGGACAGGTTGCGCGGGCTGGAGTCCCTGGCCTCCTCGGGCAGGTACTCGACGCCGGCTGCCTCGATGGCCCCGAGACGGTCGGTGGTGGCAGGTGTCGCGGCCATCGGACACTCCTTGTTGATTGGTGTTTCAATAGTGTTGATGTAGTGTTCAATAACACACGGGCATTCGTCAAGGGGAAGGACAAAAGTGGTCGCGACAGGTGCGATGCGGGAAGCCAAACGCAAGCTGCCTGCCGAGCGGCACGGCGAACTGCTGCACCGGGCGGTGGAGATCAGCCGCGCCGACGGGCTGAGCGCCGTCACGCTGCGCAAGGTCGCCGCCGACCTCGGTGTCACGCCCGGCCTGGTCAGCCATTACTTCTCTTCGGCCGAGCAGCTGATCACCGCGGCATTCCGCACCGCCGCCACCGAGGACCTGGACAACGCCCGCGAGCGGATGGCCGGCGAACCGACGCCGACGGCCAAGATCGACGCCCTGATGGACTACACCCTCGACGAGTCCAGCATGGAGGCCAGTGCGCTGTGGCTGGAGGCCTGGAGCCTGGGCCGCAGCAACCCGGCGCTTGCCGCCGAGGCCGACGCGCTGACCGACCAGTGGCTGGCCTGCATCGCCGACGTGGTCCGCGAGGGCAACGCCACCGGCGAGTTCCACGCCCGGGACGCGGAGGTGGCCGCCCGCCGGCTGCTGACCATGATCGACGGGCTCGGCGCTCAGATGGTGGTGCGCGCGGTGGACCCGGCCGAGCTCAAGCACATCGCCCGGTCCTACGTCGTCTCCGAGCTACACCTCGACGTCAGCGGGTGACGAACGAGACGACGGCCGCGCTGAACGCGTCGTTGTCGTCACCGGCCGCGGTGTGTCCGGCGTCGGAGAGCTCGACGAACTCGGCGGCCGGCACCTTGGCCAGAAAGTCTTGCACCCCTTCGGGACTCACGACGTCGGACAGCTTGCCGCGAATCAGCAGGATCGGGATCGTCAGGTCGACCGCCGCCTGCTCGAGTTCCTCGGCCCGGACGAACGGATCGTCGTTGACCGGCTGCAGGAACGCCGGGTCCCAGTGCCAGAACCAGCGGCCGTCGCGGTGGCGCAGGTTCTTCTTGAGCCCGTCGAGGTTCTTCGGGCGCTTGCGGTGCGGAAGGTACTCGGAGATGGCGTCGGCGGCGTGCTCGAGCGTCTCGAAGCCGTGCACGTGGCTGACCATGAAGTCGTGGATGCGGGAGGCGCCCTTCTGCTCGACCCGCGGCACCACGTCGACGAGAACCAGTTTGGTGACCTTCTGCGGCCCGGCCAGGTGCGCGACCAGAATGCTGGTCAGCCCGCCCATGCTGGCCCCGATCAACACCACCGGACGGCCGATCTGGTCGAGCACGTTGAGCACGTCCCGCGGACAGCGCGTCCACGGTGTACTCGGCGTTCGGCGCGCGGTCGCTGTCGCCGTGCCCGCGGGCGTCGAGCGCGATCACGTGGAAGCCCTGATCGGCGAGCACCTGGCCGGTGTTCTTCCAGGAGAACCGGTTCTGCCCGCCGCCGTGCAGCATCAGGATCGTCGGGTGCTCCGCCGCCGAGGCCGCATCGCGGTTCCACTCGTCGCCCACCAGCGTCAGGTCCTTGTCGCCGCGGAACTCGACGGTGTGCGGACCGCTCTTCGTGCTGCTCACAGGCATCCTCTCGGCCGAACCTGGAAAGCACGTTACCCAGCGGCCCGCGATGAGTTTCGCCGCCCCTGACGGTCTGCCCTGTCGACACCTTTGAGAGGAGATTCCGCAGATGCCGACCATCACACCGTCGCTGTGGTTCGACGACGACCTGGAGGACGCGATGGCGTTCTACACCTCGGTCTTCCCGAACTCGTCGATCGAATTCGTCAACCGCTACACCGACGCGGGCCCGGGAACACCCGGTGAGGTGGTGTCGGCGGGGTTCGTTCTCGACGGAACGCGGTTCATCGGCATCAACGGCGGCCCGGTGTTCTCGTTCAACGAGGCAGTGTCGTTCACGATCGAGTGCCGCGACCAGGACGAGGTCGACTACTACTGGAACGCGCTGGTCGACGGCGGTCAGGAATCCCAGTGCGGCTGGCTCAAAGACCGCTTCGGGGTGAGCTGGCAGGTGGTCCCCACCCGGTTGCTCGAGCTGACTCAGCGATGCCGACCCAGCCCGTGCCGTCGCGGCGACCCGGGCGATGCTGGGAATGCGCAAGATCGTCATCGCCGATCTGGAGGCGGCGGCCAACCGCTGACGCTGCTCCCAGGCACTACCGGTAGCCTTTCGCCCGAGTGCGGGCAACCTGCCCGGAGCGCCGAAGAGGAGCAAGCATGGCCGACGAGGCTGACGTGCCCGAGGACGACGTCGCGGTCACAGAAGCTGAAGCCGACGTCGAGGTCGACGCCGAGGCCGAGGCCGAGGCCGCCGAGACGACGGAGGACGCCGAGCCGGTCGAGGCCGCGACCAAGCAGCCGTGGTCGCACGTCAAGCTCGCGATCGCGGTCGGGCTGGCCGTGGTCGTGGCACTGGCGGGGCTGACCGGATGGCTGGGCTACCGGGCCTATCAGGCGCGGGAGGCCGAGCAGTTGCGCGAGTTGCTGGTCAGCGTCGGCCGTCAGGGCGCGATCAACCTGACCACCATCGACTTCGAGCACGCCGACGCCGATGTGCAGCGCATCCTCGACTCGGCCACCGACGCCTTCTACGACGACTTCGCCAAGCGGTCGCAGCCGTTCGTCGACGTCGTCAAGCAGGCCAAGTCCAAGTCCGCAGGCACGGTCAACGAGGCCGGCCTGGAGTCGGTGACCGGCAACGAGGGCAACGTCCTGGTGGCCGTGACCGTCAAGACCGAGAACGCCGGCGCGCAGAACCAGCCGCCGCGTAACTGGCGGATGCGGCTGACCGTCAAGAAGACCGGCGACGACCAGGCGAAGGTCTCGAAAGTGGAGTTCGTACCGTGACGACATCCGACGACAAGCCCGACCATCCCCGAGGTCGACACCGAGGTCACCGTCGAGGGAACCGAGTCCGTACCCGGAGATCACCGAGACCCGAGGCCGAGGCCCCGCCGAAGAAGGGCCTCGACTGGTCTCGCGTGGCGGCGTTCGTCATCCTGCCCGTGATCGCAATGCTGCTCGGCGCGGCGGCGGGTTACCTGAAGTGGGAGGACTCGTCGCGACGTGACGCCGACACCGCCCGCAACGAGGCGGTGGCCGCCGCCAGGGACTCCACCGTCGCCCTGCTCAGCTACAAGCCCGAGACCGTCGACAAGGACCTGGGCGCCGCCCGCGACCGGCTCACCGGAACCTTCCTCGACGCCTACACCCAGCTGGTCAACACCGTCGTCATCCCGGGTGCCAAGGAGAAGAAGATCTCGGCGCTGGCCACCGTGCCGGCGGCGGCGCCGGTGTCGGCCAAGGCCGACCACGCAGTCGTCCTGCTGTTCGTCGACCAGACCGTCACGGTGGGCGCCGACGCGCCGACCAACACCACCTCGAGTGTGCGGGTCACCCTCGACAAGGTCGGCGGGCGCTGGCTGATCTCGGCCTTCGACCCGATCTAGCCCCGATGCCCGCGCCGCGCTGGATTGACGTCGCCGCCCCGGCTGTACAGCTGCGGGCGCTGACCTGGGGGCCCGAAGACGGCCCGATTGCGTTGTGCCTGCACGGTTTTCCCGACACCGCCTACGGGTTCCGCAAGCTGGCTCCGCACTTGGTGGCGGCCGGCTATCGGGTCGTCGCGCCGTTCATGCGCGGCTACGTCCCGTCGTCCATCCCGTCCGACGGCAGCTACCACATCGGGGCGTTGATGCACGACGCGCTGCAGGTGCGCGAGGCGTGCGGCCCCACCGACCGGGACGTGGTGATCGGCCATGACTGGGGCGCCATCGTGGCCACCGGGCTGGCGGCGATGCCGGAGAGCCCGTTCGTCAAGGCGGTCGTCATGTCGGTGCCGCCGTCGGCCGCGCTGCGCCCGCAACACGGACCGGTGCCCAACCGCGGCAAGCTTCTGCGGCTGCTGCCGGCGCAGCTGGTGCGCAGCTGGTACATCAGCTACTTCCAGCTGCCGATGCTGCCCGAGCGGTCGGGCTCGTGGATCGTCCCGCTGCTGTGGCGGCGGTGGTCGCCGGGGTACAACGCCGCCGAGGACCTGCGCCACGTGGACGCCGCGATCGGCGCTCCGCAGTACTGGCGCGCCGCGCTCGGCCCGTACCGCGCGACGATCCGCAACACCAAGCCGCCCGCGCGCTACGCCGAGTTGCACCGCTGGTGGACCGAGCCGCCGCGGCTGCCCACCCTGTACCTGCACGGCAACGACGACGGTTGCATGACACCGGAATTCACGCCGTGGGTTCGCGATGCCCTGCCGGACGGCAGCGATGTGGCGATCGTCGAGAACGCCGGACATTTCCTGCAGCTCGAGCAGCCGGACTCGGTGGCCCGGCGAATCCTGGACTTCCTCGGTCGCTACTTCTTCTTGAGACCGGGATGGCCGCGGGCCAGTAGCGGCAGCAGCACGGGATCCACCCTATCGGTGGACAATGACGGCCATGTCTGCAACCAGAGCGATGACCGCGGTTGACGCGCAGATGTTCTGGATGTCGGCCACGATCCCCAATGACCAGTTCGTGCTGTACGCCTTCGACGGCTCGCCGGGTGATCTGGACAGCGCTGTCGACGAGTTGCGGCGGCGGGCGCGGCGTGTGACGAGCTGCGACTGCGGGTGGTCGACGACGGCGGGTGGCGGTACCCGCGCTGGTAGTCCCGGCGAGGTCGGCGCCGATCAGTTCGCCGTTCACCACGAGGGTGGCGTGGACTGGCAGGGCTGCCTGGACGCCGCGGCCCGACTTCGCGGCGACCAGCTCGACCTTCGCCGAATGACTTGGCGTGCACACATTTTCCCGCAGGTGCTGGGCATTCCCGGCTGCAGCGGGCGTGGGCTCGGTGGTGGTGGTGCAGATGGGCCATGCGTTCGCAGACGGCAGCCGGGGGACCGCACTGGCCGGTGCGCTGCTGGGCCGTCAAGAGCCGGTGCCGGTGCCCGTTGCGGGCCGGCGCGGATTCCTGCCGGCGCGCGGAGTGGCCGCCGCCCTGGCGCATCGCACGCTGGTGCGCGACACCGAGGCAGGGCTGGTGCCGCCGCCCGCCCCAGGGTGCCCGGTGCTCAGCATCAACCAGCGGCCCCGCGCTACGCCGGTGGTGCGGACACTGGCGCTGCGCCGCGATCAGCTTGCGAATCCCACCGTGACGATCGGAGCGCTGGTCGCGATCTCCGAGGCGCTTGGCGGGCTATCTCGCCGGGCGCGGCGAGGACACGTCAGCGCTCGGCGCCGAAGTCACGATGGCCGGACCAGCAGGATCCCGGCTGCCCACAACAACTTTCGCAATGTCGGTATTCGGCTTGCATCCTGAGGTCGGCCGCGCCGAGCGGGCTGAGCTGATCGGCGCCGAGCTGGCCGCGCAGCGCCGCCGCGGCCAGCACCCCGCGATGCGGACGTCGGCCGCCGCGTCCGCCGCCACACCCGCGGCGCTGTTGCGGTGGGGAGTGCGGCAGTTCGATCCGGAGGTCCGCTCGCGCGACGGTCACCGGCAACACCGTGGTGTCCAGCGTGAACCGCGGACCGGCCGACCTGTCCTTCGGCGGATGCGCGGTCCTGCTCACCGCAGGGTTCTCGGCGCTGTCGCCGATGATGAGCCTGACCCACGGTGTGCACGGCATCGGTGACACCATCACGATCAGCGTGCACGCCGACCCGGTCAACGTCGACGTCGACGACTACCTTGACCGGTTGCGCGTTGCGATTGGCCGCTGATGTGTAACGCCGGCGGTCGTCATGCTCTAGGTTTGTGCCGTGACTGCCTACCGACGTGTCGGACTGCTGATCCTGCGACTGGTGCTCGGCCTGACGATGGCCGCCCACGGCTACAACAAGTTCTTCGGCGGTGGCCGCATCAAGGGCACCGCCGGCTGGTTCGAGAGCATCGGCATGAAGCCCGGTGTCTTCCATGCCCGGGTGGCTGCCACCACTGAGCTCTCGGCCGGCCTCGGCCTGGCGGTCGGCCTGCTGACGCCCGTCACCGCGGCCGGGTTCGTGGCGCTGATGCTGGTTGCGGCGTGGACGGTGCACCGGCACAACGGGTTCTTCATCGTCAAGGAGGGCTGGGAGTACAACCTGGTGCTCGCCGCGGCGGCGGTCGCGGTCGCCACGCTGGGCGCGGGCAGGCTCAGCCTGGACTACGCGCTGCTGCGCAACACCAGCGTCTACGACCTGCTGCACGGCTGGCCGGGCTTCCTGATCGCGGTGGTCCTCGGCCTGGCCGGCGGCATCGGGCAGCTGGCGATCTTCTACCGCCCGCCCGCCAAGGCACGTCGGCGTGACGTGTGCCCAAGTGATTCCGCGGAGCTAGAACACGTTCTAGTCTTGCCCGCATGGGATTTCTGAAGCAGGAAGTACCCGTCATCGACTTCGAGACGTGGAGCAGGGGAACGCGCGCCGAGAAGATCAAGCCGATGGCCAAGCACTGGGCCGAGGTCGGCTTCGGCACGCCGATCGCGCTGCATCTGTTCTACGTGGTCAAGATCCTGCTCTACATCTTCGTGGCCGCGCTGTTCGCCCTGGCCACCAAGGGAATCGACGGTTTCAGCAATATCGCGCAGTGGTGGTCGGAACCGATCGTGTTCGAGAAGGTCGTGCTCTACACGATGCTCTTCGAGGTCGTCGGGCTCGGCTGCGGCTTCGGCCCGCTCAACAACCGGTTCTTCCCGCCGATGGGGTCGATCATCTACTGGCTGCGACCGGGAACCATCCGGCTCCCGCCGTGGCCCGACCGGGTGCCGCTGACGAAGGGCGATAGCCGCGGGCCCGTCGACGTTCTGCTCTACGGCGCGCTGGTCGTCATGCTGCTGGTGGCGCTGTTCTCGAACGGCACCGGGCCCATCCCGGCCCTCGACACCGACAGTCGGTCTGCTGCCGACATGGCAGATCGTCGCGGTCCTGGTGCTGCTGGCCCTGGCCGGACTGCGCGACAAGGTGATCTTCCTGGCCGCCCGCGGCGAGGTGTACGGCAGCTTCGCCGTCGCGTTCCTGTTCGCCGGCGTCGACATCATCCTCGCGGCCAAGCTGGTCTGCATGGCGATCTGGATGGGCGCCGCCACCTCCAAGCTGACCCGGCACTTCCCGTTCGTCATCTCGACGATGATGTCCAACAGCCCGGTGATGCGGCCGCGCTTCCTCAAGCGGATGTTCTTCGCGAAGTTCCCCGACGACCTTCGCCCCGGCCGGCTGTCGCACCTGTTGGCTCACATCAGCACGGCCATCGAGATGCTGATCCCGCTGGCGCTGTTCTTCTCCCACGGCGGCTGGCCGACGGCGATCGCGGCGTTCGTGATGGTCTGCTTCCACCTCGGCATCCTGTCGGCCATCCCGATGGGTGTGCCGCTGGAGTGGAACGTCTTCATGATCTTCAGCGTGCTGTCGCTGTTCGTCGGCGCACGCCCACATCGGCATCACCGACATCACCAGCCCGTGGCCCGTCGTGTTGTTCGCCGTCCTGGTCGCGCACGGTGATCGCTCGGAAACATGTTCCCGCGCAAGATCTCCTTCCTGCCCGGCATGCGCTACTACGCCGGCAACTGGGACACCACACTGTGGTGCGTCAAGCCGTCGGCCGAGGAGAAGATCGAGCAAGAACCTGGTCGCGATCGCCAACATGCCCGCCGCCCAGCTCGAGAAGTTCTACGGCAGCAAGGAAGCCGCCCAGATCCCGATCTTACATGGGCTATGCGTTCCGCGCCTTCAACACCCACGGCAAGGCGCTGTTCACCCTGGCCCACCGGGCGATGGCCGGGCAGAACGAGGACGACTACTCGGTCACCGACGGTGAGCGGATCTGCAGCATGGCCATCGGCTGGAACTTCGGCGACGGCCACATGCACAACGAGCAGCTGATCAACGCGATGCAGCAGCGCTGTCACTTCGAGCCGGGCGAGGTCAGGGTGGTGCTGCTCGACGCCCAGCCGATCCACCGACAGCGCCAGGCCTACCGGCTGGTCGACGCCGCCACCGGCGAGTTCGAGTCCGGCTGGGTCGCGGTTGCCGACATGGTCACCCGTCAGCCCTGGGACGACGACCTGCCGGTGCACGTGACATCCGAGAAGTAGCGGCGCCGAGTCTGCGTACGCGCGCAGTCGCGTACAGATCGTGAGCCGCGAAATGCGATCTGGGCGCAGACTCGACGGTCGTCGTCGGGCACTAACCGAACGGTTGGTTGGCCCCGCTCGGAGGCCGCCTGACGAGGCGTGTTATTAATCGAAGACCAAGAAGTCACCCCAGCAGAAGGAGAAGGTCGATGGCTGAAGCCGTCATTGTCGAGGCTGTGCGTTCACCAGTCGGCAAGCGCAACGGCGGACTGTCCGGTGTGCATCCGGCCGAGCTGTCGGCGCAGGTGCTCAACGGCCTGGCCGAGCGCGCCGGCATCGATCCCGAGATCGTCGACGACGTCATCTGGGGCTGCGTCATGCAGGCCGGCGAGCAGGCGCTCGACATCGCCCGCACCGCGGTGCTGACCGCCGGCTGGCCCGAGACCGTCCCCGGTGTGACCGTCGACCGCCAGTGCGGCTCCAGCCAGCAGTCGGTGCACTTCGCCGCCGCCGGCGTGGTGGCCGGCCACTACGACGTCGTGATCGCCGGCGGCGTCGAGTCGATGTCGCGCACCCCGATGGGCGCCTCGCTGGCCAACGGCGGCAACCCGTACTCGGCAAGCTTCAAGAGCCGCTACAGCCGCACCCCGAACCAGGGCGTCGGCGCGGAGATGATGGCCGACCAAGTGGGGCCTGAGCCGCACCGACCTCGACCAGTACTCCCTCGACTCGCACGAGAAGGCCGCGGCCGCACAGGATTCCGGTGCGTTCGACGACCAGATCGTGGCCATCAAGGACCCTGAACGGCAACGTCGTCCTCAAGGACGAGGGCATCCGCCGCGGCACCACGCTGGAGAAGATGGGTCAGCTCAAGCCGGCGTTCTCCGAGGACGGCGTGATCCACGCCGGCAACTCCTCGCAGATCTCCGACGGCTCGGCCGCGCTGCTGTTCATGTCGGCGGAGAAGGCGAAGTCGTTGGGGCTCAAGCCGCTTGCCCGGGTGCACACCGCCACGCTGGCCGGTGCCGACCCGGTGATGATGCTGTCGGCCCCGATCCCCGCCACCCAGAAGGCGCTCAAGAGGTCCGGTCTGACGCCTCGACGACATCGGCGCCTTCGAGGTCAACGAGGCGTTCGCGCCGGTTCCGATGGCCTGGCTCAAGGAGATCGGCGCCGACGAGAAGAAGCTCAACCCCAACGGCGGCGCCATCGCGCTGGGCCACCCGCTCGGCGGCTCCGGCGCCCGGATCATGACCACGCTGCTCTACCACATGCGGGACAAGGGAATTCGCTACGGCCTGCAGACCATGTGCGAGGGCGGCGGCCAGGCCAACGCCACCATCCTCGAACTGCTGTGAGCGATGACCGACGTCCTCCCCGCCGCTCTCTACGAGCGGCGGGGCAACGTCGCGCTCATCACCATCAACCGGCCCGACGCCCGCAACGCCGTCAACGGCGCGGTCAGCACGGCGGTCGGCGACGCGCTGCAGCAGGCCCAGGACGACGCCGACGTGTGGGCGGTGGTGATCACCGGCGCCGGTGACAAGTCGTTCTGCGCCGGCGCCGATCTCAAGGCAATCTCGCGGCGGGAGAACCTCTTTCACCCGCAGCACCCCGAGTGGGGGTTCGCCGGCTACGTGCGGCACTTCATCGACAAGCCCACCATCGCCGCGGTCAACGGCACCGCGTTCGGCGGCGGCACCGAGCTGGCGCTGGCCAGCGACCTCGTCGTCGCCCAGGAGAGCGCGAAGTTCGGCCTGCCCGAGGTCAAGCGGGGCCTGATCGCCGCGGCCGGCGGGGTGTTCCGCATCGTCGAGCAGCTGCCCCGCAAGGTCGCGATGCAGCTGCTGTTCACCGGTGAGCCGATCACCGCCGCCGAGGCGCTCGAGTGGGGCCTGATCAACCAGGTCGTGCCGGACGGCACCGTCGTCGACGCCGCGCTGGCGCTGGCCGAACGGATCACCGTCAACGCCCCGCTGGCCGTGCAGGCCAGCAAGCGCGTCGCGGTCGGGGTCGACGACGGCACCATCACCGCAGACGAGCTCGGCTGGTCGCGCACCATGCGCGAGATCGGCGCGCTGATGAAGTCGGAGGACGCCAGGGAAGGGCCCCTGGCGTTCGCCGAGAAGCGTCAGCCGGTCTGGAAGGCGCGCTGAACCGGAGCCGGCTAGCTGGTCGCGACCTGTTTTGCCCCGAACACGCGTTCCATGAGCGCCGTATCGCCGTAGGTCCTCGCCGTCAGGGCTTTCCCATCGCGCATCGTGAAAACCTCGACGTCCTGACTTGTTTCTCCGTCGATCGTCGCTTCGCTCAATACGACGACGGTGTCGCCATCGGCGAGGAAGCGGTGCGGTTTCACCGTGGCGGTCTTCTCGGCCGAGTCGCATCAACAGCTCGCCGAGTCTCGCCTTTGCCATGATAGGTGCCGCTGACCGCGCTGCGGCCCGGCTGCAGTCCACTCGATGTCGTCGTCGTACAAGCTCAGCACTGCGTCGCCATGTCGCCGCTGGCCGAACGCCTCGTAGCCACTGCTTGACGACGCTCGATGTTCTGCTCGGCTTGCTCAGACATGCAGTCGGATCTCTTCGTGTTCGGTTACAGGTGTTCCATGAGGCGGGACATCCGCGCTGCGTCGAAATAGTTGGCGTGCTGGTAGATCGGATGCGGCTCAGGCAGTTTGACGTGGATGTGGCTGATCGCGCCGAGCAGCGTGGCGACCGCGGAATGACGATGAGCCGTCCTGGCCGTCACCGCCGCCGCTGTTGACAGATGACTTCCTGGGTTGAGATGAACACGGTGGCTCGGGGCGCGCCCGGTGGAGCTGTCTGCCGGATGGCTTCGGCCCCACGTCGTGCGCCGCTGACCTGTGCGCTAGGTGCAACATTGCCGCTACCTCCTATTCAAACTGGTGGCTCCTCGCCTGGAGCGAGTCATTGCGTCAATCTGTCAAGGCAACCACCGTGAGGCCGCCCAGCACCTCGATCAAGTTGCATGAGATCCGAGTATTCTTGGCAGGACGTTCACAACAATCTGCCCTCCGATTCACGGCGAAGGAAGGTGCTGGATGGGGATGAACACCGGCGGCGCGGGGACCGGACGATGGTCACGGTCGAGGGCTTCTCCCGGCTGGTCGAGCTATACGACGCGGCCCTCCGCCCGGACTTCTGGGTGGATCGCGATCCGCGACATCCACGAGTCGCTGGGCGGGGTGGGCGGCATGTTGCTGGCCGGGGACGGTGCAGATCGCGCAGTTCCTAGTGCGACGACCCTTCCCGACGAAGCCGGCAAGACCTACGCCGAGTACTACTGCCTGTTGGACCACGAAGTTCGGTGCATGCAGCAGGGACCGGTAGGCGTTGTACGAAGTTCTGGGGACTTGATGGCTCCGGCGCGAAGTGTCGAGTTCTACTCCGAGTGGATGCGTCCGTTGGATTTGGAGGACGGTCTGTTCGTTCGCCTCACGACCGGACCGAGTCCGATCTGTCTGGTCGTGGGATTTTCCAGGCCGATGGGTCACCTCGGACGAACCTGAGCGGGTGAAGGTCCTCACGGGTCTGGTGCCTCACCTGCAACAGGCTCCGCAAACGCAGGCGCGCTCCCTGGCGGAAGCGGTAGAACGAGGCGAACATCTGTCAAGGCGCTGAAAGCTTCATCGGCACGGCGTCGTCGTGGTCGGGCCGGAAATGCTTGTCTTGGCAGATATGAATCCGGGCCGCTCGATCGAACGCTGGCCGATGCACGATGGAATCTGCTGTTCGAAACATGGACGGATCAACGACGAAACGTGATAGCATCTCGCGCGGATTTGCACTGCGCGGCCGATCTTCGCCCTGATCGGTAACAGCGACGGCGTCCGCATGGGAGCGATGCTGCTGTGCGAACTGCCCATCGGCGCAAGCGGCCCTACGTCGTCCACGTTCCTGCCTCTGCAGCGCTCCAGTTCCCCCGGCCGGCCCGGCGAGTGACGAAGCTTGCCGCGATGATCGTGTTGATCGACTCTGAGCTGGAGCCGCGTGCCATCGGTACCTCTGGTCGCGGTCGGTTATACCTGACTCGGACCGATGCGCCGAAGCAGAGGTCGCTGTGCGGATCGTTCGCGGAGCCGACGTCAGGCATATCGCCGATGAGTCGTGCGTCTCTGGTGCCGACGGGTGCGGACCGACCTGCAGCATCTCTACGACAAGTACCGACAATCCACCGGCAGGCGGAACCGATTCGGCTGCTGCTCGTCGTGCGCGCTCCCGACGCTGCGGCTGGCGTCGAGCTGTTCGGCGCCTTCGTTCGTGGTCGTGGTGGCGCTGGTCGCGCGTCGCGGCTTGCTGCCTGGTTGACGTCGTCGTCGGTCGCTCGAGGTGCTCGAGGGTGCTCGGCGTGGTCGACGTCGTCGCAGCTCGCGTCAGGCGGGGTCAGCACGGTGTCGATCATGTAGATGTAGGCACCCTTGGAGGTGTAGCTGCACACGACCTTGGCGGTGTCGTTGACCTTGACGTCGCCGCCCTTGCCGGTGACGGTCGACCAGCGGCCGTCCTGCGTCGGCATCTTGCCGGCGACGTTGTCC
This sequence comes from uncultured Actinomycetota bacterium, assembly GCA_963786695.1. Taxonomy (GTDB): domain Bacteria; phylum Actinomycetota; class Actinomycetes; order Mycobacteriales; family Mycobacteriaceae; genus Mycobacterium. The sequence continues at coordinate 47,162 of CAWBAL010000016.1, read as the reverse complement.
GGGCCGAGGTAGCCCAGGACCATGTGGTAGAAGAGCGTCGGCAGAACAGCACGGTCGGGTCGTTCTTCAGCGTCGTCAGCGTCGCCTCGTCCAGCTTGGCGAACGCGTCGTTGGTGGGCGCGAAGACGACGTAGGGACCGCCGTCGAGCACGTTGACGATGTTCACCGCCGGGTTCAGCTTGCCGGAGATCGCGGAGCTGAAGGTGCTCAGGTCGGGGTTGGCGGCGATGGCCTCCGAGGCGACCTGGGTCGCCATGCTGGCGAACGAGCCGGCGCCGGTGGGCACCTGGTTCTTGTAGGCGTCGCAGCCCGGGCCCTTCGGATCGGGCAGCTGGGTGACGCTGGGCACCGGGATCGTCGATGTCGGTCGCCGTGTCGGTCGGGGTCGTGCCGGATCGGCGTAGGCCTGCACGGCCGTCGGGATCGCGACGGCGATCGCGGCAACGGCTGCGGCAACGCCGAGGGTCTTGGTACGAACGCTCACTTAAAGCTCCTTGAGTATTCCGTGGAGTGGGCAAGTCGCGGGTTCCCGGACACCACGACGCCGGACGAAGCGTACTGGCAGCAAAGCGGTCAGCCCCAAAACGAGGCAGGAAACCCCTGCTCAGAGCCCTGGGCGCCGCACCGCCAGCACAGTACAGCCGCGACAGCGCACAGCCCGGCGGCCAGCTGGAATCGCCAGGTCGTACGTGCCCTGCACATCGCGCAGCCGGCCCGCCCCGGCCGCCGCGAGCGCCGCGCCGAGCTTGGTCGGCGGCGAACGACCCAGCAACACCACGGGCGAGCGAGCACCGAAATACTCACGGCACAGCACGATCGTCGGCGGCACCGTCGCCACCCAGTCCAGGCCGTAGAAGAGGATGAACACCCAGGTGCCCGGCTCGGCGTGCGGAGAAGCGACGCGGGCAGAGTGCCATCAGCGAGATGCCGCGGCCGAGGTAGTAGACCACCAGCAGGAGGCGGGGTCGACCCGGTCGGTCAGCCACCCCGACAGCGACGGTGCCGGCCGCATCCAGGACGCCGACGGTCGCCAGCAGGCCGGCGGCGACGGTCGTCGGCATGCCGTGGTCGTTGGCGGCCGGGATGAAGTGGGTGCCGATCAGGCCGTTGGTGGTCATCCCGCAGATCGCGAAACTCCCGGCCAGCAGCCAGAACGCCGGGACGCGGGCACCGATCCGGAGGCCGTCGAAGGCGGCCCGGAAACTCGACGCCGGCACCGGCTGCGGCGCGTCGGCCGTGACCGCGCCGTAGGGCAGCAGGCCCTTGTCGGCGGGATAGTTGCGCATCAGCAGCAGCACCGGCGGCACCACGGCCAGCGCCGCGCCGGCGACGATCAGCGAGGCCCACCGCCAGCCGTGCCGCGTGGTCACCTCGGCCACCACGGGAAGGAAGATCAGCTGCCCGGTGGCGCTGGCAGCCGTCAGCACCCCGGTCACCAGCCCGCGGCGCTGCTCGAACCACCGAACCGAGATCGTGGCGACGAAACCCATCGAGATCGCCCCGGTGCCCGTGCCGACCAGCACGCCCCACAGCAGGACCAGTTGCCAGCTGGCGGTCATCAGCACGCTGGCCGCCGACCCCGACGCGATCAGCACCAGGGCGGCGGCCAGGACCGGGCGCACCCCGAACCGGTCCATGAGCGCGGCGGCGAACGGTGCCGTCAGCCCGAACAGCGTCATGTTGACCGACATGGCCAGCCCGACGACGCCGTGCGACCAGCCGAACTCGTGGTGCAACGGGTTCATCATCACGCCGGGAACCGAGCGGAAGCCGGCCGCGCCCAGGATCGCCACGAAGCTGACGCCCGCCACGACCCAGGCCCAGTGCAGGCCGGTGCGGGTGGTCGGCCCGGATGTCGACGTGGAGGTCACCGAATCACTGTGGCCGATCGGCCGCCGTACGGCTAGTGGCAAGAATGACACTATTCGTCAAAAACATGCCAAACTCGTCGCATGCACCGAGTCGTCGTCCTGCTCGTCGAGCCCGTCGTCGGCTTCGACGCGGGGATCGCGCCGACGTTGTTCGGCGCCGCCACCGACGCCGACGGCAACCCGCTGTACGACGTGATCACCTGCGGAATCGGCGCGGGCCCGGTCGCCACCACGAACGGCTACGCGATCGTCCCGGCAGCCGGGCCCGAGGCGCTCGCCACCGCCGACACCGTCGTCGTCCCCGGCACCCGATACCGGCCCGCCCGCACACGCGGCGTGCTGGAACCCGATGTCGCCATGGCGCTGGCGTCGGTCCGGCCGGGCACGCGGCTGGTGTCGATCTGCACGGGAGCGTTCGTGCTGGCCGCCGCCGGCCTGCTCGACGGTAGGCCGGCCACCACGCACTGGCGTTTCGCCGACGACCTGCGCGCACTGCATCCCGGCGTGCTGCTGGACGAGAACGTGCTGTTCGTCGACGACGGCGACGTGCTGACTCGGCGGGCCTGGCCGCCGGAATCGACCTGTGCCTGCACATCATTCGTCGTGACCACGGCGCGTGCGGTGGCCAACGACGTGGCGCGGTACTGCGTCGTCCCGCCGTGGCGGGAGGGTGGGCAGGCGCAGTTCATCGAGCGGCAGTCGCCGACGGATCACGCCTCGACCGCGGCGACCCGGCAGTGGGCGCTCGACCACTTGGACGAGCCGCTGTCGATCGAGCAACTGGCCCGCCACGCGCGGATGAGCGAGCGCACCTTCTGCCGCCGGTTCCGTGAGGAGACCGGGCAGTCGCCGGGGGTGTGGGTGCGCGCCCGGCGGGTGGAGCGGGCCCGCGAACTGCTCGAGACGCAGGACCTGACCGTCGACGAGGTCGCCCGCCGCGCGGGCCTGGGTTCGGGCGGGAACCTTCGCCATCATCTGCGGCGTGGTCTGGGCATGTCCCCGTCGAGCTATCGCAAGGTGTTCCAGGGCGCCTGAGAACGCTCTGCATACGATGTCGCCCATGGCCGAGCCCCTGATCCTGTCCATCCGCGGACGTACCCCGAACTGCACCCGGAGTCCTGGGTCGCACCCAAGCGCCAACGTGATCGGCTGGGTCCGGCTGGGTGCGCGGGCCAGCGTCTGGTACTCGGCGACGCTGCGTGCCGAAGCCGAGCCGATCGACGTCGGCGTCGGCAGCAACATCCAGGACGGCGCCACCCTGCACGTGGACCCGGAGTATCCGCTGCGGATCGGCGCCGGGGTGACCGTGGGCCACAACGCGGTGCTGCACGGCTGCACCGTCGAGGACGGCTGCCTGATCGGGATGGGCGCGATCGTGCTCAACGGCGCCGTGATCGGCGCCGGTTCGATCGTGGCCGCCGGCGCGCTGGTGCCCCAGGGCGTCGTCGTGCCGCCTCGTTCGCTGGTCGCCGGGGTGCCTGCCAAGGTCCGCCGCGAGCTCAGCGACGCCGAGCTGGCCGGTAACCGCGCCAACGCGGCGGTCTACGAAGATCTCGTCACCTTGCACCGCGGCGCGACATAGCAGCGCATCTCACAGCGACGTCAGGTTTGCGTCACCTTCCTGACTGCCGATATTTCGTAACGTGGAGTCAATGCGCATCCTGGTCACCGGCGCCACCGGATATGTCGGCTCGCGGCTGGTGGCCGCGTTGCTCGAGAACGGTCACGACGTGGTGGCCGCCACCCGTGATCCCGGAGAAACTCGGCCGCTTCGGCTGGTGTGACCAGGTGCAGCGCGGTGGTGCTCGACGCCGGCGACCCGTCCGTCGTCGAGGCCGCCTTCACCGTCGCCGGTCCCATCGACGTCGTCTACTACCTGGTGCACGGCATCGGGCAGGCGGGCTACCGGGATCGTGACAATGCCGGCGCGGCCACGGTCGCCGCGGCCGCCGCGGCAGCGGGGGTCCGGCGGATCGTCTACCTCGGCGGGTTCGTACCCGACGACCACGCGCTGTCCGAGCATCTGGCCGGACGGGCCGAGGTCGCGTCGGCGCTGACCGTCGAGGGCGGTCCGGAACTGGTGTGGCTCGGTGCGGCGGTGATCATCGGCGCCGGGTCGACGTCGTTCGAACTCGTGCGCTACGTGGGTGACCGGTTCTGGGTGATCCCGTTGCCGCCGTGGGCTGATCACGACATCGACCCGATCTCGATCCGCGACGTGCTGCACTATCTGATCGCCGCGGCCGACCCGGCCCGGGTGGCGCCCGGCGCCTACGACATCGTCGGGCCGGCGAGGACCACCTATCGGGGCCTGCTGCAGAGCTACGTCGACGCGACGGGAGCGGTGCGGGCGGGCCTGCCGGTCCACGACGTCGTCCCGCGCGGGCTGATGGGACGACTCGCCGGTGCCGCCATGCCGGTGCCGAGTGGTCTTGCCGCCGATCTCATCGAATCGCTGGACCATTCGATGACGGCCTCCGACACTGTGTTGCGTGACTATGTGCCGGATCCGCCTGGCGGACTCACCGACATCGACGACGCGGTGGCCGCGGCGGTGTCCAGTCCGCGGCCGCGTCCGGTCGACGAACTGGCCGACCCCCATCACCTCGCCGACAGCGATCCGGTGTGGGCGGGTGGCGACGCGCTGCGCCTGCAGCAGTTGGCGTCCGCGGTGACGCCTTCGGTGATGCGGCCCGCCCTCGGGTTGCTCGGTTCGGTGCCGCGCCCGCTGGCCGGTGTGTTGCGCACCGGGCTGGAGCTGTTGCTGTCGAAGGTGCCCGGGCTATGACGATGCTCGACGAGATTCGGGCCGCCGCGTCGAACGTGGCTGGGCCGTATCAGGAGTGGCCGGCGGTGGTGCGACGGCGGCGGATCGTCGTCTGCGTCGTGACGGTGGCGGGTGCTCTGCTGCTCGGCTACTCGCTGAGTCGCAAGCCCGGTGACGAGACGTTCTACTGGCTGACGCTGGGGCTGGCCGCGGTGTGGGCGCTGGGCGCTTTCGTGTCGGGGCCGGTGCATCTGGGCTGTATTCGCTGGCACGGGCGCAATCAGCGGCCGGTGCTGACCGGACTGGGTGTCGGGCTGGTGCTCGGAGTGGTGTTCCTGGTCGGCGGTCTGGTGGTCCGCGAGATCCCTCCGGTCGCCGAGAAGGTCACGCGCGTACTGGATTACACCAACCACGGCAGCCTGACGCTGCTGGTGGTGATCACCCTGGTGAACGGCTTCGCCGAGGAGTTGTTCTTCCGCGGCGCGCTGTACACCGCGCTGGGCGCATTCCATCCGGTGCTGATCTCGACGCTGCTCTACGCCGCGGCGACGTCGGCCAGCGGCAACCCGATGCTCGGCTTCGCCGCGATAATCCTGGGCACGGTGTGCGCATGGGAGCGCCGCGCCACCGGCGGCGTGCTGGCACCAGTGCTGACCCACGTCGTGTGGGGGCTGATCATGGTGCTGGCACTGCCGCCGGTGTTCGGGATATAGGCCCTCAGCGAAGCGGGTTGGCGATCTCGTCGCGGGGCATGCGGGCCGCGACGAGCGCGACGGTGGCCAGCAGGACCGGCGCGATGCCGGCCACGGCGAAGATGAGTTCCACCGGAACCACCTTCGACAGCGGGCCTGCGACGGCCATCGACAGCGGCATGAATGCCAGCGAGACGAAGAAGTCCAGGCTGGACACCCGGCCGAGCATCGCCGGCGGTACCCGTCGCTGCAGCAGCGTGCCCCAGATGACCATGCCCGCGCCGTCGGCGATGCCGACGACGAACAGCGCGAGCAGCATCAGCGTCAGCGAGGACGTCGCACCCACGATCGCCAGCGGCAGTGAGCCGACGCCCCACATCGTCATCATCACGGTGAGATAGCGCCGTGGCAGCAGCCGCGACGACACCACCAGCGCACCCAGCGCGCTGCCGAACCCGAAGGCCGCAAGCATGAAGCCGTAGACCTGCTCGCCGTGGGCGAAGCGTTCGCGGGCGATGAACGGCAGCAGCACGTCGATCGGGCCCAGCGCCAGGAACACCCAGGTGCTGGCGAACAGCAGCGTCCAGCGCAGCCACGCGGTGCGCAGGACGAACCGCAGTCCTTCGCGCAAATCGGTTAGCGGATGGGGCTTTTCGCGCTCGACGGCCATCACGATGTGGTCGCCCTCGTTGGGGCGCATCGCCACCAGCAGGACCAGGCCGGTGGCGAACAGTGCGGCCACCGTGACGGCTCCGAGCGACGGGAACGTCGCGCCCACCACGATGCCGGCGACGGCGGGTCCGATCGCCTGCTGCAGGGTGGGGCGGATCGCGCCCTCGACGCCGTTGGCCGCCAACAGTTGTTCGGCCGGCAGGATCCGCGGCAGGTAGGCGCTGTAGGCGGGGAAGAAGAACGCCGCGCCGACACCGAGGACAGCGCTGGCAACGGCCATGTGCCACAGGTGCAGGGAGCCCAGGGTGCCGAGGATCGCGACCGCGCCGGTGGCGGCGACGTTGACGGTCTCGACGGCGATGATGATGGCGCGCTGATTCACCCGGTCGGCGACGATGCCGCCGACGAGGATGAAGACCAGCATGCCCGCGGCCAGGCAGGCGGCCACCAGCGACAGCGCGGCCGGATCGTCGGCCAGTGCGATGACCTGCAGGGCCATCACCACGGTCCACATGCCTTCGGCGAACAGCGAGATCGACATCGCGCGAGATGAGCAGGCGGAACTCGCGGAACCGGAATGGTGCGAGCACGCGCCAGCCGCCGGGTGTCCTCACCGGCTGAAGGTCGAAGGGCGTGCTCATGGGATCGATGGTCCCTGACCGAAGGGGGTCGAGTCCAACGAATTTCGGCGTGCAGTCCCGTCGAGTGGCCACCTGTGTCACGCATCTCGCTCTGGGTCCAAGTGGCCACTCGACAGAGGAAGGGGGACGCGCGGTCCTCAGTCGTCGGTGAACGTGGGCTTGCGGTGCTCCTGGAATGCCCGGGTGCCCTCGCGGAAGTCGTGGGACGTCAACAGGACTGCCTGTCCGTCGACTTCACGTCCGATCGCGCTCTCGAGTTCGGTGAGCGTCGCCGCGTTGATGGCCTGCTTGGTCTTGCGCAGCGAGATCGCCGGACCCGACACCAGCGTGTCGATCACCTCGGCCACCGCGGCCTCGAGCTCGTCGGCCGGATGCACCGAACTGACCAGACCGAACTCGCAGGCGTCGGTGGCCGAGATGCGTTCGGCCAGAAGGGCCATCCGCATCGCACGGATCCGGCCGATCGCCGCGGCCACCAACGCCGAGGCGCCACCGTCGGGCATCAGCCCGATCTTGGTGAACGCCAACAGGAAAAACGCCTTCTCCGAAGCCAATACGATGTCACAGGCCAATGCCAGCGACACCCCGACGCCCGCCGCGGGGCCCTGCACCACGGCCACCACCGGCTTCGGTAGCCCGGTGATACCGCGCACCGCCCGATTCGCCTGCGCCAGAACATCATCGGCGACCGGGTCGTCCGGAACGCCGCGCCTGATCCTCGGCGCTGATCCCCGCCCCCGAGCAGAACCCACGCCCCGCCCCGCCGAGCCGGACCACCCGCACGCGCGGATCGCTGGCCGCGCGCTCCAGCGCATCGGCCAGGGTCCTGAGCATCGCGGCGGTCAGCGAGTTGAGGCTGTCGGGCCGGTTCAGGGTCAGCGACAACACGCCGTCATCCAGCGACACGCGTCAGACTCGGGGTGGCCGGTGTAGGTGTCGGGCGAGTCGATCGTGGTCATGGCGGCAGCCTAACGTCGCAGGAAGGGCAGCCCGAGGGATGGTTCGGGCCAGTCCTATAAGTACGCTATCCGGGCGGTCAACCAACTGGAAGGTAGGGCAATGGCGGGACCACTTCAGGGTTTGCGAGTCGTCGAACTGGCCGGCATCGGCCCTGGCCCGCACGCCGCGATGATCCTCGGTGACCTCGGCGCCGACGTCGTCCGCGTCGAGCGGCCCGGCAAGGGGCCGGGCATCCCCACCAACCCCAGCAACGACTACCTCATGCGCAACCGCCGATCGGTGGCCGCCAACCTCAAGAGCGACGAGGACCGCGAGCTGGTCCTGCGCCTGGTCGCCAAGGCCGACGTGCTCATCGAGGGCTTCCGCCCGGGCGTCACCGAGCGCCTCGGGCTGGGCCCCGAGGACTGCGCAAAGGTCAACGAGCGCTTGGTCTATGCCCGCATGACCGGCTGGGGCCAGACCGGCCCGCGCAGCCAGCAGGCCGGCCACGACATCAACTACATCTCGCTCAACGGCGTGCTGCACGCCATCGGCCGGGTCAACGAGCGCCCCGTCCCGCCGCTGAACCTCGTCGGCGACTTCGGCGGCGGCTCGATGTTCCTGCTCGTCGGCATCCTCGCCGCACTGTGGGAGCGGGAGCGCTCGGGTAAGGGCCAGGTGGTCGACGCCGCCATGGTCGACGGGTCCAGCGTGCTGGCCACCATGATGTGGGCCTTCCGCCACATGGGCATGTGGGGCGACACCCGCGGCACCAACATGCTCGACACCGGCGCCCCGTACTACGACACCTACGAGTGCGCCGACGGCCGCCACGTCGCGGTCGGCGCGATCGAGCCGCAGTTCTACGCCGAACTGCTCGACAAGCTCGGCCTGGACGCCAACGGACCTGCCCGGCCAGAACGACATCACCCGCTGGCCCGAGCTGCGCGCGATCCTCACCGAGAAGTTCGCGTCGGCGGATCGCGACCACTGGGCCAAGGTCTTCGCCGACCAGCGACGCCTGCGTCACCCCGGTGCTGTCCTTCGGCGAGGTGGAGTCCGAGGCGCACAACACCGAGCGCGACACCTTCTACAGCGAGAACGGCTCGCTGTTCCCCGCGCCCGCCCCGCGCTTCTCGCGCACCGTGCCCGACAAGCCCCGTCAGCCCGGCGTACCCGGAGCCGACACCGAGGCCGTTCTCCGCGATTGGGTATAGTCCCCAACCAACCAGTAGGTTGACCATTGAAAGGAACACATCCGTGCTGATCAAGGACGCGGTCGCCGTCGTCACCGGTGGCGCTTCGGGCCTGGGCCTGGCCACCACCAAACGCGCTGCTCGACGCCGGAGCGTCGGTGGTTGTCATCGACCTCAAGGGCGAAGAAGCGGTCGCCGAACTCGGTGAGCGGGCCAAGTTCGTGGCCACCGACGTCACCGACGAGGAGGGCGTCACCAAGGCGCTCGACATCGCCGAGTCGCTGGGCCCGGTGCGCATCAACGTCAACTGCGCCGGCATCGGCAACGCGACCAAGACGCTGTCGCAAGGACGGCCCCTTCCCGCTGAAGGCATTCAAGCAAGGTCGTCGAGGTCAACCTGATCGGCACGTTCAACGTGCTGCGCCTCAGTGCCGAGCGCATCGCCAAGACCGAGCCGATCGACGGTGAGCGCGGTGTCATCATCAACACCGCCTCGGTCGCCGCGTTCGACGGCCAGATCGGCCAGGCCGCCTACTCGGCGTCCAAGGGCGGCGTCGTCGGCATGACCCTGCCGATCGCGCGCGACCTCGTCGCGCGATCTGATCCGCGTCTGCACCATCGCGCCGGGCCTGTTCAAGACCCCGCTGCTGGGCTCGCTGCCCGAAGAGGCGCAGAAGTCGCTGGGCAAGCAGGTGCCGCACCCGGCGCGCCTCGGCGATCCCGACGAGTACGGCGCCCTGGCCGTGCACATCGTCGAGAACCCGATGCTCAACGGCGAGGTCATCCGCCTCGACGGCGCGATCCGGATGGCGCCGCGATGAGCGCTCGCGCGAAGAGCAGGAGCACGATGACATCAGGACGAAGTTCACCGAGGTTTTCGGTGTCGAGCATCCGATCGCCCAGGGCGGCATGCAGTGGGTCGGGCGGCGCTGAACTGGTTGCGGCCGTGGCCAACGCGGGTGCGCTCGGGTTCCTCACCGCGCTGACCCAGCCGACCCCGGCCGATCTGGCCCGCGAGATCCAGAAGACGCGCGAGCTGACCGACAAGCCGTTCGGGGTGAACCTGACCATCCTGCCGGCGATCAACCCGCCGCCGTATGAGGAGTACCGGCAGGTCATCGTCGACGAGGGCATCAAGATCGTCGAGACCGCGGGCTCCAACCCGGCCCCGCACCTGCCGATGTTCCACGACAACGGCATCAAGGTGCTGCACAAGTGCACGTCGGTGCGCCACGGGGTCAAGGCCCAGAGCCTCGGTGTCGACGGCATCAGCATCGACGGCTTCGAGTGCGCCGGTCACCCGGGTGAGGACGACGTTCCTGGCCTGGTGCTGATCCCGGCGGCGGCTGACCAGATCGAGATCCCGATGATCGCCTCCGGCGGTTTCGCCGACGCGCGCGGCCTGGTGGCCGCGCTGGCCCTGGGTGCCGACGGCATCAACATGGGCTCGCGGTTCATGTGCACGCGTGGAGTCCTGCATCCACCAGAACGTCAAGGAAGCCATCGTCGCGGGCAACGAACTGGGCACCGAGCTGATCTTCCGCAGCCTGCACAACACCGCCCGGGTGGCGAGCAACGCCGTCTCGCGCGAGGTCGTGCGAGATCCTCAAGGGCGGCGGCCAGTTCGACGACGTCAAGGACCTGGTCGCCGGGGTCCGCGGCCGGCGGGTGTTCGACGAGGGCGACGTCGACGCCGGCATCTGGACCGTCGGCACCGCGATGGGCCTGATCAACGACATCCCGACGGTCGGCGAGCTGGTCAGCCGGATCGTCACCGAGGCCGAGGAGATCATCAGCGGCCGGCTGGGCGGGATGGTCAAGCCGGGCCAAGACGCAAAAGTGCCCGCCTGATACCAGGCGGGCACGGCAGCGCCGAGCGCGTCAACGTCGCCTGTTGTCAGGCAACGGCTGAACTCCGATCGGTGCCTCACCGCTCAATGGCGGTGACGGCGCCGTTCGGCGCTCAGGTCAGCTGGCGCTAGCGAGCGGGGGGCGATCCTCGAGTTGCTCCGAGGTGTCGCCCTCCACCAGAACGTCGCCGTGATACAGCGCGTCGAAGTCCACTTTGATGACATCGGCACTGGTGTCGTCGATCCACATGTCACTGAGCGTATGGGTAACCATTAAGGAATCTTTGAGTCACGTTTCGGAAAACCCTGGCAATTCTTACTCCCGAGTCAGGTCGTGTGGCCCAGAAGTCACGGTTGCGTCATCGTAAACCGCCATTTCGCCCGGTTACCAGCAGGAATGATGGGGTGGTGCTGCAAACCCTCGCGCACCTGGCTCTTCGCGCGCCCAAGCGGATCATCGCACTGGCGGTCCTGGTCATGGCCGCCACGGCGATCTTCGGGATCCCGGTTGCCAAGAGCCTGTCCGCCGGCGGTTTCCAGGACCCCACCTCCGAGTCGGCGCAGGCCACGCAGCTGTTGCACCAGAAGTTCGGGCAGAGCGACCAGCAGTTGCTCGTCACTCTCACCGACCCCAACGGCGTCACCAGCGCGTCGGCCCGTGCGGTGGCCACCGGCATCGTCGAGAATCTGACGGCCTCACCGTACGTTCTCGGCGTCAACTCGGCCTGGACCTCGCCGCCGGCGTCGGCCGGTGAGCTGGTCAGCACGGACGGCAAGACCGGTCTGATCGTCGCCACCATGGACGGCGGCGAGAACAACGCGCAGAAGTACGCCACCGCCCTGGTCGAGCAGTTCGTCCAGGACAAGGACGGCGTGACCGTGCGGGCCGGTGGGCCCGCGATGATCTACGCCCAGATCACCAAGCAGACCGAGCGCGACCTGCTGATGATGGAGTCGATCGCGATCCCGCTGAGCTTCCTGGTACTGATCTGGGTGTTCGGTGGCCTGGTGGCCGCGGCGCTGCCGATCCTGGTCGGGATGATGGCCATCTTCGGCGCGATGTCGGTGCTGCGGTTGATCACCTACACCACCGACGTGTCGATCTTCGGGCTCAACCTGGCCACCGCGCTGGGGCTGGCGCTGGCGATCGACTACACGCTGCTGATCCTGAGCCGCTACCGCGACGAGCTCGCCGGCGGCGCCGACCGGGAGAGCCGCCCTGCTGCGCACCATGGCCACCGCGGGGCGGACCGTGTTGTTCTCGGCGGTCACGGTGGCGCTGTCGATGTCGGCGCTGATCCTGTTCCCGATGTACTTCCTGAAGTCGTTCGCCTATGCCGGTGTCGCCACCGTCGCGTTCGCGGCCGTGGCCGCCATCGTCGTCGCGCCGGCCGCCATCGTGCTGCTCGGTGACCGGCTGGACTCGCTGGACATGCGCCGTCTGCTGCGCAGGATCCTCAACCGGCCCGAACCGGTGGACAAACCGCTCGAGAGCCAGTTCTGGTACCGCTCAACGAAGTTCGTCATGCGCCGGGCGGTTCCGATCGGCCTCGCCATCGTCGCGCTGTTGCTGTTGCTGGGCACTCCGTTCCTGCGCATCTCCTTCGGCAACCCCGACGACCGGGTGCTGCCCAAGTCGGCGTCCACCCATCAGGTGGGCGACCAGCTTCGCAACGACTTCGCCAGCAACTTCAACACCGCGGTCACCATGGTGATCCCCGACGCCGACGGCATCTCGCCGCCGGAGATGGAGCGCTACGCCGCAGACCTGTCCCGGGTGCCCGACGTGTCGCTGGTGTCGGCGCCCACCGCGACCTTCGTGGGCGGCAACAAGGTGGGGCCGGCGTCCGCCCCGGCCGGCATCGCCGACGGCAGCGCGTTCTTGACCGTGCGCAGCACCACCAAGCTGTTCTCCGACGCCTCCAAGACCCAACTCGACCGGCTGCACGCCGTGCCCGAACCGGCCGGCCGCGACGTGCTGATCGCCGGCGGCGCGCAGGTCAACCGGGACAGCGTGCAGGCCATCACCTCGCGAATGCCGTTGGTGCTGGCCGTGATCGGCATGATCACCTTCGTGCTGCTGTTCCTGCTGACCGGGCAGCCTGGTGCTGCCGCTGAAAGCGTTGGTGCTCAACGTCTTGTCGCTGTCGGCGGCGTTCGGAGCGCTGGTGTGGATCTTCCAGGAAGGCCACCTCAACGCCTTCGGCACCACGCCGACCGGCACGCTGGAAGCCAACATGCCGGTGCTGTTGTTCTGCATCGCGTTCGGGATCTCGATGGACTATGAGGTGTTCCTGGTCGCGCGGATCCGGGAGTACTGGCTGGAGTCGAACAAGACGCGCGAGGACAACGACGAGAGCGTGGCGCTCGGGCTGGCCCGCACCGGACGGGTGGTCACCGCCGCTGCGACGATCATGGTGATCGCCTTCGCCGCGCTGATCGCCGCCCAGGTGTCGTTCATGCGGGTCTTCGGTGTGGGCCTGACCCTGGCGGTGCTGGTCGACGCCACCCTGGTGCGGATGGCGCTGCTACCGGCGTTCATGCACGTCATGGGCCGGTGGAACTGGTGGGCGCCCAAACCGCTGGTCCGCTTGCACCAGCGGTTCGGTCTCAGCGAGGAACCGCAGGCCGGTGGCCGCCATCGTCGCGACCCACGGCGACGGTTAACGTTGAAGGCGTGACGACACAGACCTTCGACCACCCCTTCTTCGCGCGGTTCTGGACCGTGATGTCCGCCCACGAGTCGGGCGTGATGAAGAAGATGCGCAAGGAGAACCTCGCCGGTCTGACCGGCCGGGTGCTCGAGGTCGGCGCGGGTACCGGGACCAACTTCGCGTTCTACCCCGACACCGTGACCGAGGTCGTCGCACTAGAACCCGAGACCCGCCTCGCGCCGCACGCCGAGCAGGCGGCGGCGTCGGCACCGGTCCCGGTGACGGTGATCGAGTCCACCATCGAGACCATGCCGGCGACCGAGCCGTTCGACGCCGTGGTGTGCTCGCTGGTGCTGTGCTCGGTCGAGGACCCGGACGGTGTTCTGCGCCAACTCAATTCAGTGCTCAAGCCCGGTGGCGAACTGCGCTACTTCGAACACATCGCGCAGCCGGGCTGGCGGGGCCGACTGCAGCGGGTGGCCGACGCGACGATCTGGCCGCGGATGGCGGGCAACTGCCACACTCACCGGGACACCGAGCGGGCGATCGCCGGCGCGGGCTTTTCCATCCGGACCGCCCGCCACGAGGCGACGTTCCCGGCCTGGGTGCCGTTACCGGTTCAGGAAGTCGCGCTGGGGCGGGCGCTGAAAAGCGGCTAGCCCAGCCGATATTGACTCGGTCACCGGGGTGCACTTGACTTGCGGATAGTCACCACGGAAGGACGCGCATGGGTACTGCCGCCGAGCGGGAAAAGCAGCTGGCGTTGGTATCGCGCCTGAAGGCGACCTTTCCGGAGGTCCCCGAGTGGCCCACCCCGAACGAGATGACCTCCGACCACTACTGGGCGTATCAGAAGTGCAACCAGGACCAGGGTGGTCAGCTGAACGCGGCCGAGCCCTTCCTCAACAAGGAGGAAGAGCAGTGGGAGATGATGACCTACGTGCTCTGCGAGGTCCTCGGCTGGACCGGCATCTGGGTCTCCGAGGAGCGGCGTCGGCTGGCCGACGTCGACATGGGTCTGTCGATGTATCTGGGTCTGCCGTACTACTCCCGTTGGCTGTGGGCGGTGGGCAAGACGCTGATCTCCAAGGAATACATCACCTGGGCCGAGCTGACCGATCGGCTGGCCGAGGTGCAGGCCCGCTACGCCGGCGGTCTCGACGGGCGGCTGCCGGACGCGGAACCCAAGTTCGAGGGCGACGGCTCGACGGTCAAGCGCAACGGCGTCCACGTCGAGGCACTCGGTAAGGGTGACCCGGCGATGTACGCCGGGCAGGCCGGCAAGGCCGAGTTCAAGGTCGGTGATCGGGTCAAGGTGCGCGAGTTGCCCGCGATGTTCTACACCCGCACACCGGAATACGTGCGCGGCGCCGAAGGCGTGATCGCCGAGGTCGCCTACGAGAGTCCGGCCCCCGAGGACGAGACCTGGGGGCGTGAGGACGTCAAACCGGAGTGGTTCTACGTGGTGCGGTTCAAGCAGTCGGAGCTGTGGGACAACTACTTCGGCCCCGAGGGCGACACCCTGCAGACTGAGATCCCGCAGCGCTGGCTGCAGGCCGCCGGCTGACCCGGCAGGTTCGCTCATCGCCATTCCCGTTGTGCCCGAGAGGAATACGCAAAACCATGTCTGATCACGGCCACGATCACGATCACGTTCGCACCGTCAAGCCGATGGTCGACGAGATCACCGACTTCGAGGTGCTTGAGATCGCCCTGCGCGAGTTGTGCATCGAGAAGGGCCTGTTCACCGCCGAGCAGCATCGCATCATGACCGAGTACGGCGAGCAGATCGGCCCGACGCCGGCGGCCCGGTTGGTGGCCAAGGCGTGGGTGGACCCGGAGTTCAGGAAGCTCGTGCTGACCGACGCGCTGGCCGCCAGCAAGGAGGTCGGGGTGGACTGGCTGGATCCCACCGGCTTCGGCACCCCGAGTGACTTCTACGCGTTCCAGGTTCTCGAGGACACCCCGAAGGTGCACCACGTGATCGTCTGCGCATTGTGCTCCTGCTACCCCCGACCGATCCTGGGCAATTCACCGGAGTGGTACCGCACCCCGAACTACCGGCGCCGGATCGTGCGCTGGCCCCGGCCGGTGCTCGCCGAGTTCGGGCTCCAACTGCCCGAAGACGTCGAAGTTCGGGTGGCGGACTCCAACCAGAAGCACCGCTACATGGTGATGCCGATGCGCCCGGAGGGCACCGAGGGCTGGACCGAGGATCAGCTCGCCGAGATCATCACCCGTGACTCCCTGATCGGGGTTGCCCTGCCCAAGCCGGGTGTGACCACCAACGTCATCACCGCAACGGTCCCGGCCATCCGGCCGATCGTGAAGTGAGCGGGCAACCCGTGGAGCCGCCGAACGTGGAGGCCATCAGCGTCGAGGTCCTCGAGGAGATCGCCGAGCGCAACCAGTCCTGGCCGGTCATGGCGGCCAAGTACGGGGTGGAGAACCCGTTGCCGCCGTGGAAGACCAGCCTCGACGGGCTGTGCGACGCTCTCGATCGCTCCTGCGCCACCGACGATCAGCTGAACTTCACCTTCAAGGAACGCCGCGACGAGGAAGACGAGCTCTCGGCAACCCGCTACGCCAACCTGCCCTACCCGGAGAACCAGTTGGTGGCGCTGGCGCATTCGCTGGTCGCCCGCGGTGTCATCGACGAAGCGGAACTGCAGGAACGGTTGGCCACAATCCGCGCCCGACTCGAAGCGGAGTAGTCAGTTCTCCAGCATCGCGGGCAGCTGCTGCAGCAGGGTCGGCAGCGCCGTGCTGGCCGACTCCCGGATGGTGAGGGTCGCGTTCGCCGACAACGGCGTCTGCTCGGGATTGACCTCGACCACGATCGCGCCGCGCGCCAGCGCGACTTCGGGCAGCCCGGCCGCGGGGTAGACGATCCCCGAGGTGCCCACCACCACCAGCACGTCGGCGGTGGCGACCGCCTCCACCGCGGCCTGCCACGGCTCGTCGGGCAGCTGCTCGCCGAACCACACGATGCCCGGCCGGATCAGCCCGCCGCATTCGCAGTTCGGCGGCATCTTCTCCAGTTCCGGTTCGGGCATGTCCGGCAGCGGGCCGTGGTAGCGGGAACCGCACGTGTCGCACCAGAACTCCGAAAGGCTGCCGTGCAGGTGGTGCACCGGGCGGCTGCCCGCGCGCTCGTGCAGGTCGTCGACGTTCTGGGTGATCACGGTGACGTCGGCGTAGTCCTTCCAGGCGGCCACCGCGCGGTGGCCGTTGTTGGGTTGCACGGTGGCGACCAGGTGGTGGCGCCACAGATACCAGGCCCACACCCGCTCGGGATGTGCTTGCCAGCCTTCGGTGCTGGAGAGTTCGTAGGGGTCGTACTTGGCCCACAAGCCGGTCTCGTCATCACGGAAAGTCGGTACACCGCTTTCGGCGGAGATCCCCGCACCGCTGAGCACCGCTATACGCACATCCACCAAAATAGCCGGTCTCGGCGATAATCAGCATGTGTCGGAGTTGGGGGATTGGTTGCGCCTCGATGCGCAGGCGTCGAAGCCACTGTTTGATCAGTTGAGAACTCAGGTCATCGAGGGTGTCCGGGACGGCCGGTTGCCGCCGGGCACCCGGCTGCCGACGGTGCGCGACATGGCCGGGCAGCTGGGCCTGGCGGTGAACACGGTGGCGCGTGCCTACCGCGAGCTGGAGACCGCGGGCATCGTCGAAACCCGGGGCCGTTTCGGGACTTTCGTGGCCAGGGCCGACCCGGCCGACGCCGCGATGGCCGCCGCGGCCAACGTCCTACGCCGAGACCGCCCGAGCCCTGGGACTGACCAAGCCCCAGGCGCTGCGGTACCTCGACGCCGCGTTCGAGTGACGGCTCAGCCGAACTCGAGCAGGGCGTAGGCCCCGCGGAAGTTCCTCGCCGGGCGAAACCGCCAGATCGCGGGGAAGACCTTCTCGAAGAAGAAGCCGCGCCCCTTCGGCATCGGGATGTCGTGGAACGCCTTGACGCCGGGCATGGTGTCGACCAGGCCGGCGAGTTGGTCCACCGACAGGCTGAACGGCATCGGCGGCACGCGGTAGTGCTTGGACGAGCGCATGCCCTTGGGGGCCAGCTTCTTGACCATCACCGGCGGCAGGTCGAAGAACATCTGCCCGCCGGGAAAACGCTTGGCGCACTGGGCGATCAGCTCCATCGCCTCGGCGGGCTGCAGGTACATCAACAGGCCTTCGGCGGTGATGAAGACCCCGTTGCTGCTGTCGATCTTGTCCATCCAGCTGTAGTCGAGGGCCGACTGCCCGAGGTTGGTGATCCGCGGGGAGGACGGCAGCAGCTGCTGGCGCAGTTCGATCACCGGCGGCAGGTCGACCGACACCCAGCTGAACTGGGGGTCCGCGATCGCCTCGTCGAGGCGCCAGAAGCTGGTCTGGAATCCCTCGGCCAGCGCGACGACGGTGGCCTTCGGGTGGGTGCGCAGATAGTTGATCGCACAGCCGTCGACCGCCAGCGAGCGCAGCGCCATCTCCTGGCCCTTGCGGCCGAACTTGTCGTAGTCGAAGTCGATGGAGTCGCGCAGCTTGATCGCCATCGGGTCGTGCAGGATCGCGCCGGGCAGGCCGGCCTGGTGGGCGCGGCCGTTGAGCGTCAGCAGTGCGGTCTCGGAGACACCGCGCAGCGCGCTGGCATCGATCGTGTTCAGTTCTCGGAAACCTACCCGGCGCCGAACGTGCGCTCACTGCGAAATCGGCCGGAATCTCGCAGTGAGCGCACGCTCGGTGAGCGGCGCGCAGCTCAGCGCAGCACTTTGCCCAGCGTGCGCAGGTTTCGGGTGGTGGTCGAAGACTTGTAGCGCTTCTTGCCCATGGTCTTGCCGATCGTCGAGTCCAGCGTGGCCGACTTGGGCACCTGCCAGTACAGGACGCCGTCGCCGCGGGCGATCTTCTCGCCGGGGCCGGCGTCGTCGGCCAGGGCGGCGAGTTCGTCGAGCACCGCCGGGTCGCTGACGAACGTGACATAGGAGTGGTGGCCCTCGACCTCCGCCTCGAACGGGTAGCCGTCGGCGACCGCGGCGACGGTGTCGAGGTCGTAGACCAACACCCAGGCGTCGTAGCCGAACGCCTCGCGCAGGGCGGCCTCGGCTTTCTTGCGCACCGACGCCGCCGAACCGCGGGCGTCGAGCACCACGTTGCCGCTGGCGAGGATGGTGCGCACGTTCTCGAATCCCGCGTCCCGCAACGCGGCGGCGACGTCGGCCATCTTCATGTTGACGCCACCCACGTTGACGCCGCGTAGGAAAGCCGCGTAGCGCGTCATGTATCCGAGGTTACCCACGTAGGCTCGATGCCATGGCTCGCCATGTGTTCGACGAGAAGCTTCTGGCGGTGATCGCGGGCAATTCGCTGGGTGTGCTGGCCACGATCAAGCGCGACGGCCGCCCCCAGTTGTCCAACGTGACCTACCACTTCGACCCCCGCGAGCTCGTGGTCGAGGTGTCCATCACCGAGCCCAGAGCCAAGACCCGCAACCTGCGCCGCGATCCGCGGGCCTCGATCCTGGTCGCCTCCGACGACGGCTGGGCCTACGCGGTCGCCGAGGGCAACGCGATCCTCACCCCGCCCGCCGCCGCGCCGGACGACGACACCGTCGAGGCGCTGATTGCGCTCTACCGCAACGTCGCCGGTGAGCACCCGGACTGGGACGACTACCGGCAGGCGATGGTCGCCGACCGGCGGGTGCTGCTGAAACTGCCGATCTCGCACGTGTACGGGATGCCGCCCGGCATCCGCTGAACCGGCTAGGCTGCCTGCATGGCCGAGTCAGAGTCCGATCCGCAGGACGACACCAAGCGCAAGTTCCGTGAGGCACTGGAGCGCAAGAAGGCGAAGTCGGCCGGCGCTGCCGCGCGCGCCGAAGGCGGCGCCAAACAGCCGCGGGCGCACGGACCACTGGACAACCGCCGGGAGTTCCGCCGCAAGAGCGGCGGCTAGTTACTCTTGGCTGCGGAAAGCGTTGAAGCCGAGCCGTATTCGGGCTTCTGACGCGATTCCTGCCACAGGATCGCGGCCAGGCAGGCCAGGGCCAGCACGCCCACACTCGCCGCGAACACGATTCCGCTGGTGCGAAGCCCCAGCGCGCGGGCGGCGAAGCCCTCGCTGATCACCGGCAGTGAGATCGCGATGTAGGCGACCACGAAGTAGGTGGAACTGACCTCGGCGCGCCGTTGCGGGGGAGTGCGTTCGGCGACGGCGGCCAGGCCCCGGCTGAAGCTGATGCCCTGGCCGACGCCGGACACCACCGCGGCGGCGATCAGGCCGGCCAGCGACGAGAATTGCAGGGCGGCAACCAGTATCACCATGCCCAAGGCCAGGATCGCGCACCCGAGCGCGACCGCCCGCTGCGGCGGCACGCGGGCCGCCACGATCTGCGCGACGGCCGACGCGCCGAAGATCGAACCGGCGATGAGCCCGGCCACCGCGTGGTTGCCGATGCCCACCACGTTGGCCAGGAATGCCGGTGCCACCGAGGTGAACAGCCCGGTGACCGAGAAGCCTGCGAAAGCCGCCAGGGCGGCGGTGATAAACACCGGGCGCACCTCCGGAGGGACCGAAAGCCGTTGGAAGCCAATCGCTCCGGTCTTGCTCGAGGTCTCCGGCACCACCAGCACCGCGACGGCCGCCAGCGCCACCAGGACGATGTGCACCACGAAGGTCAGCTGCAGCGGCGCCGGGGCGTACTGCGCGAGCACGCCGGCCAGAACCGGCCCGGCGCCCAGCCCGCCGATGTTGGCCACGGTGGCCACCGCCGGCGCGCGGTCGCGCCAGCTCGGCGGCGCGGCCTCGATCACCGCCGCGGTCCCGGTGCCGGTGAACAGACCCGCGGACAGTCCCGACAGCACCCGGCCCACCAGCAGCAGCGGCACCGAGTCCGCGATCAGGAACACCACGGCGCTGGCCAGTGCGCAGGCGACGCCGGCCAGCAGCATCGGCCGTCGGCCCACCGCGTCGGACCACCGGCCGAAGGCCAGCAGGGCCAGCAGCACCCCGCCCGCGTAGCTGGCATAGATGACGGTGGTGGTCAGCACCTCGAAATGCATGCGCTCGGAGTACAGCGCGTACAGCGGGGTGGGCAGCGTGGTGCCCACCATGATCGCCGCGAACGAATAGGCCAGCAGTGCAAGAGCGAATCCTCGCCGGGTCATGTGGCAGTCAACGTCATCGACACGTCTCCACCATTCCCGAACCCGGCGAGAATCTCACCTCGATATCTCTCAGTGGTGCGTGGCCTTCTCGGCGCCGACGCCGGTCAGCGACCGCACCTCCATCTCGGCGTCGAGTTCCGGATCGCCGGTGTCGTTGGACATCAGCGTGCCGACGATGCCGAGGATGAACGCCAGCGGGATCGACACGATGCCCGGGTTGGCCAGCGGGAACCAGTCGAAGTGCGCGCCCGGGATCATCGACGTCTTCGTCCCGGACACCGCCGGGGAGAAGATGATCAGCACGATGCAGCTGATCAGCCCGCCGTACATGCTCCACAGCGCCCCGCTGGTGTTGAACCGCTTCCAGTACAGCGAGTAGACGATGGTCGGCAGGTTCGCCGACGCCGCCACCGCGAAGGCCAGCGCGACCAGGAACGCGACGTTCTGCCCGTTGGCCAGGATGCCCAGCCCGATCGCGGCGATGCCGAGCACCACCGCGGTGATCCGGGAGACCCGGACCTGTTCGTCCTCGGTGACCTTGTGGTTCTTCATCACGCTGGCGTAGACGTCGTGGGCGAAGGAGGCCGACGCGGTGATGGTCAGGCCGGCCACCACCGCCAGGATCGTCGCGAAGGCCACCGCCGAGATGATGCCGAGCAGGATCGTGCCACCGAGTTCGAACGCCAGCAGTGGCGCCGCGGAGTTCTGCCCGCCCGGAGCCTTGAGGATCTTGTCGGGCCCGACCAGTGCCGCGGCGCCGTAGCCCAGGACCAGGGTGAACAGGTAGAACGCACCGATCAGCCCGATCGCCCACACCACCGAACGGCGCGCTTCCTTGGCGGTGGGCACCGTGTAGAACCGCATCAGCACGTGCGGCAGACCGGCGGTGCCCAGCACCAGGGCCAGACCCAGCGACAGCAGGTTGATCTTCGAGGTGGTCGAGCCGCCGTACTGCGCGCCGGGCGCCAGCACGTCGCGGCTGGACACACCCTTGGTGGTGGCCTCGTGCACCATGTTCTGCGCGGAGCCGAGGATGTGGGAGAAGTTCAGGCCGAACTTGGCCAGCACCAGGATCGTCATCACCGCCGCCCCGGTGATCAGCAGCACGGCCTTGATGATCTGCACCCAGGTGGTGCCGGTCATGCCACCGATCAGGACGTAGACGATCATCAGCACACCGACGACCGCGATCACCAGCGACTGCGCGGCACGGCCGTGGATGTCGAGCAGCAGCGCGACCAGACCGCCGGCGCCGGCCATCTGCGCCAGCAGGTAGAACAGCGACACCGTCATGGTCGAGGTGGCCGCGGCCAGCCGGACCGGCCTCTGCTTGAGCCGGAAGCTCAGCACGTCGGCCATCGTGTATTTGCCTGTGTTGCGCAGCAATTCGGCCACCAGCAGCAGTGCCACCAGCCAGGCGACCAGGAAGCCGATCGAGTACAGGAAGCCGTCGTAGCCGTAGACGGCGATCGCGCCGGCGATGCCGAGGAAGCTCGCCGCCGACAGGTAGTCGCCGGCGATCGCGATGCCGTTCTGCGGGCCGGAGAACGCGTGCCCGCCGGTGAAGAACTCGGCGGCGTTGGTGTTGCGACGGCCGACGCGGATGACGATGGCGAGCGTGATGATGACGAAGGCGACGAAGATGCCGATGTTGACGGCCGGGTTGCCGATCTTGCCGCCCTCGGCGAGCAGGGTCAGATGATTCACTGCTGGCTCCAATGCATCTCGTTGCGGATCGTCTCCGGCGCGCGGATCGAGCTCACGGTTGGCGAACCGGACGTAGAGGCCGGTGATGATGAAGGTGGTGAGGAACTGGCCGAGGCCGAGCAGCAGGCCGACGTTGATGTTGCCCCACACCTTGATCGCCATGAAGTCGTGGGCGAAGGCGCCCAGCAGCACGTAGCTGGCGTACCAGATGAGGAAGAACGCCGTCGTGGGGAACACGAAGCGACGCAGTGTGCGGCGCAGCTCCTGGAACTCCGGGCTGGCCTGCACGGCCAGGTATTGCGCACCGCTGGGTTGGGTCTCCCGCGGCGGAATGTCAGTTGAGGGCACCGCACGCTCCTGTGGTTGTGAACTCGATGATGTCCACAGGGTATTGAGAGGTGGATCACAGTCCTAGACCCGACGAGGTGAACTGTCGGAGCCTGCGGTGAACGGTTGGCCGGTGACGATGAGCGGTACGCGTGGGTCAGCCCCGCGGGACGCGCTCCACGCCCATGCCGAGGCGTTCGGGCACGTGCATGCGCGCGAAGATGCGCGCCACGTCGGCCGGGACGTCGGCTCGGGTCAGACGGCTGACGAGCACCATCGTCGCGAAGGCCAGCGGCACCGTGATCGTGGCCGGGTACCCGATCAGCGTCGCGGGCCAGCCGCGCAGGGCCGCGTCGTCGACCCAGCCGGTCACCGAGATCAGCGCGGCCAGACCGGAGGACAGCGCACCGACGATCAGCCCGGCCGCCGCGCCCTTGGCGGTCAGGCCGCGCCACCAGATGCCCAGCACCAGCAGCGGGCACAGCGTGGAGGCCGCGACGGCGAAGACCAGTCCGACACCGCGGGACAGCTCGAGGGTGGTGGCGGCGAGCGACAGCGGAATCGGGATCAGACCACCGATGACGGCCACCAGCCGGAAGTCGCGGACCCGTCCGCGCAGCACGTCGGTGGACAGCGCGCCGGCGATGCTGACCAACAGACCCGACGAGGTCGCCAGGAACGCCGCGATGGCTCCGGCCGCGACCAGTGCCCCGACCAGCGCGCCGGGCAGGCCGCCGATGGCGGCCGCCGGCAGCAGCAGCACCGCGGCGTCGGACTTGCCGGTGATGAGCAACTGCGGCACGTAGAGCCGGGCGAACACTCCCAGCAGGGTGGGGAACAGGTAGAACAGCGACAGCAGCGCGATGACGGCCAGCGCGGTCCGCCGCGCCGCGCGCCCGTCCGGGTTGGTGTAGAAGCGGACCAGCACGTGCGGCAGCCCCATGGTGCCCAGGAACGTGGCGATCATGATCGAGAACACTTGGTAGAGAGGGTGTTTGCCGCCCAGTCCGCCACCGTTGCCGATCCATTGCGCACCCGTGGCCGGTGCCCCGGCGACCACCGGGGTCTGCGCGCCGGCGGCCAGGGTCAGGGTGGTGCCCTCGGGCAGGGTGTACTGGCCCGGGCCGGGCAGCGCACCGTCGAACGTCGGACCGGTCGCGCTCACACCGGCGGGGTCGACGACGTTGACGACGACGTCGGTGTCGACGGTGACGGTGGTCGGCCGGTCCACCGTGGGCGGCAGCGGGCCGCCGAGCTGCGGGTGCTCGGTGCCGAACTGGACGAGCAGCAGCAACGCGGGCACCGCGATCGCGGTGAGCTTCAGCCAGTACTGGAAGGCCTGCACGAACGTGATGGAGCGCATCCCGCCGCCCACGACGTTGGCGACCACGATCGCGCCGACGAACACCGGTCCGATCCAAACCGGCACGCCGAGAAGCGTTTTCAGAGTCAGTCCGGCGCCCTGGTATTGCGGCACGAGGTAGAGCACGCAGACCGTGACGACCACCAGCATCGCCACCCGTCGCAGACGCGGCGAGCCCAGCCGGAACTCGGCGAAGTCCGGAACCGTGTACGCGCCGGAGCGGCGCAGCGGGGCGGAGACGAACAGCAGCAGGCCGAGGTAGCCCGCCGTGAACCCCACCGGATACCACAGCGCGTCGGCGCCGTACTTGGCGATCAGCCCGGCGACGCCGAGAAACGAAGCCGCCGAGAGATATTCACCCGATATCGCCGCGGCGTTCGAGCGCACGCCGACCGTGCGGGAGGCCACCAGGAAGTCCGAGGTGGTTCGTGCCAGCCGAACGCCGTAGGCGCCGATGGCCACCGTCGCCACCGCCGAGGCCAGCAGGCCGCCCGCCGTCAACGCGGTTGCCGTCGAGGAGTTCACCGGCCGGGCCCGTCCTCGTCGACCACACCCATGAAGTCGCGCTCGCCCTGCTCGGCCAACCGGATGAACAACCGGCCGACCCCGTACATCACCGGATACACCAGGACCGCCAGGATCAGCCAGTTCAGCCGCATCCCGAACACCGTGACGGCGGCCAGCTCGGGAAAAGCGCTGTTGAGCAACGGAAGTGCGGCCATCGCGCCGACCACCACGGCGGCCAGTCGCAGCGCCAGGCCGAGTTGGGCGCGCACCAGTCCCCGCACCAGTGCGTCGCCGATTTCGGTCTGCTCCTGCACCTCGACCCGGGTGTGCACCATGCGGGTGCCGCGCCGGTGGGCCAGTACGACGCGCTCGCGTTGCGGCCGGCCGGGTCTAGTCATTGCCGCCACCGGGCCGGAACGCGCGCATCGGGTCGCGGATCAGGCGGTCCCGAAGTTCGCGGGCCTGGCGGCGGCTGACCGGCAGTTCGACGGCCGGGGACGCCCCGTTGGGCCGCAGCCGCACCATGGTCGAGGCGCCCGAGGTGCGCAGGCCGGTGACCATGTTGAGGGCGACCAGGTACGAGCGGTGGACCCGCTGGAAGCCGCGGTTGCGCCAGCGGTCCTCCAACGTGGTCAACGGGATTCGCACCAGATGCGATCCGGACGCGGCGTGCAGCCGCGCGTAGTCGCCTTCGGCTTCCACCCAGCCGATGGTGTCGCAGCGCACCAGTTGGGTGACCCCGCCGAGTTCGACGGGGATCACCTCGTCGCTCACCGGTTCGTCGGGCGGTGCCGGCGGTTCCGCGCTGCGTGCCGCGCAGACCCGGCGGACGGCCTCGTCGAGCCGTTCCTTGCGGATGGGCTTGAGCAGATAGTCCAGGGCGCCGACTTCGAAGGCGGCGACGGCCTTGTCGTCGTGTGCGGTGACGAACACGACGGCGGGCGGGTGGGCGAAGTTGCCCAGCACACTGGCCAATTCGAGACCGGACAGGCCGGGCATGTTGATGTCGAGGAAGATCGCGTCGACCGTGCGTTCGTTGAGGATGCGCAACGCCGAGGTCGCCTCGCCGACGCCGGTCACATCGCCGACCTCGGGGTGCTCGTTGAGCAGGTAGATGAGCTCGTCGAGGGCGGGCGCCTCGTCGTCGACCGCCAGCACCGAAAGCTGCATCCCACCTCCCTGACTCAGGCCCGAACGCCCGACCGGAACTTGGGTACCCGCATGATGACCTTGGTGCCCGCACCCGGCGCCGTCTCGACCACCAGACCGTAATCGTTGCCGAACGCCGCGCGCAGTCGATGGTCGACATTGGTCAATCCGACGTGCGCGGCCTGCTCACCGTCGCCCAGCACGTCGCCGTGCCCGGAGCGCAGGGTCTCCGGATCCATGCCGATGCCGTCGTCCTCGACGGTGATGACGCAGTCGGATCCCTCGTTGCGCGCCACGATTTCGATCGAGCCGCCCTGCCGTCCGGCCAGGCCGTGCCGAACCGCGTTCTCCACCAGGGGCTGCAGCGCCAGGAACGGCACCACGACGGTGAGCACCTCCGGGGCGACCTGCAGCGTGACCGACAGGCTGGTGCCGAAGCGGGCGCGCTCGAGTGTGAGATACCGGTCGATGTTGCGCAGCTCGTCGGCCAGCACCGTGTAGGGCCCGGCCGAGCGGAACGAGTAGCGGGTGAAGTCGGCGAACTCCAGGATCAGGTCGCGGGCGCGGTCGGGGTCGGTGCGCACGAACGAGGCGATGGTGTTGAGCGCGTTGTAGATGAAGTGCGGGCTGATCTGGGCCCGCAGCGCGAGCACCTCGGCACGGTCCAGGCGAGCGCGGGAGGCCGCGAGTTCGGCGAGTTCGAGTTGGCTGGCGGCGTAGCGGGCCACCTCGCCGATGGCGCCGAGCATGCCGGGCGCGGGTTCTCCCGCGTTGACCGCGACGAGCACACCGATCACCGCGCCGTCGTCGTCGAGCATGGGCTGGGCCACGACGGCGGGGGTCTGGTCGCGGGCCAGCACCCGGCGCTGGCCGCTGATGGACTCCGCTGCGATGTGGTCGCAGACGGCGAGGGTCGCCGTCGACCACAGCGGGTCGTCGGCCGGGTCGGCGGCGAGCATGGTGCCGTCGCCGTCGTAGAGCGCCACCCCGTCGGTGCCCGTCAGGCCGCGAAGGTGTGGGGCCGCGCCGCGGGCGGAGTCGGCGTCGAGACCTCTGCGCAGCGAGCGGGCCGCGAGCGAGGCGGTGTGCAGGGTGGCGTGCACGGCGCGCTCGGCCGGCGTGCTGACCCGCTGCCTGGTCAGCACGGCGAGCACGCCGATGATCAGCGCGACGGCGGCAAGCGCGGCCGCCAGCGCGATCGCCACCGCACCGGACATCTCGCCTCCCGTCGCTTACTGAACGGGGCAGGCGTACTTTCGGGCCACGTCGAACACTCGCTCCTGCGCACCGGGGCCGATAACTCCTTGAGCAGCCAGTTCCAAACCGATGTATCCCGGTATGCCGCCGATGCAGGCCTGATGAGCAACGCGCCACGCAGTGTCCGGATTCAGGTTGTAGCCGTTGCGTTGCAGGCCCTGCATGTATGTGTCGAACTCCGGCGTGCCCTGGTCCGGTATCGCTTGAGCCGTGCCGGCCAAGGCAATAGCGGTGAGGACCGCCGCAACAGCAGGTGCAATCACCCGTCTCATGTCCGTCTCCTAGGGGCCTATCCACCGGGAATCGCTTCCACGATTGCACATCCCACCGACACCAGACGGCCGAACCGACCTGATCGTCGGCGCCCGCGATCGGCACCGTAGCTGTTGGCGAGGACCGGGGCGACGAACATCGCTAGGCCGACGACGACCAGACTTCAGGGTTTGAAAACTCTCGCACACGCGGTCACGTTCGACGAGCATGTAAGGCGTGACAGCGGTCGAAGCTATTGAGCCGGTGCAATTTGTCGAGGGCATCGTCTTCGGTGAAGGACCCCGATGGCATAACGACCGGCTTTGGTTCAGCGACGGACCGGCGGGTCGGGTGTGCTCGGTGGGAGAAAACGGTGACGTCGCAGTTGAGGCGGAGGTCGAACACGCTTCCGGACTTGGTTGGCTGCCGGACGGGACGCTGGTGGTATCGGCACTCTTTGAGCCGAAGATCCACCATGTCAATGCTCAAGGGGAGATTGCAGCCACGTACGACCTCAGCAACGTTGCCTGGTCTACCAACGACCTGTTCGTCGCCCCTGACGGTCATGGATACGTCGACCTATACCAGCCGGGCGCGACGGGGAAGGGAGGCGCGATCGGCCTCGTCGACCCGGCCGGAGTCGTGCGGATCGTGGCCACCGGGCTCGCTGGTCCGAACGGCTTGGCCTTCCTTCCCGACGAGGCGACCCTCGTAGTCAGCGAGACGTTCGGGTCGCGGATTTTGGCCTTCCCAACGTCAGCTGACGGAAGTCTTGGCCCGCCAGGCGTCTTCGCCGATCTCGGCGACCATCGGCATCCCGATGGCCTCTGCGTCGACGTCGACGGCGGAGTGTGGGTCGGCTGCTACGACACCGGCGAGTTCCTCCGCGTTGTGGCGGGTGGCACCGTCACCCATCGCGTCGCGATCGACCGTGGATGGGCGGTAGCACCCGCTCTTGGCGGGCCCGACGGGCGCACGCTGTACATGGTCGTCGATGAGACCACCCACGAGGGCATGGCGAAGGGCGAGTCCGCCGGGTGGATCATGCGGGCGCGGGTCCAAGTGCCGGGTGCGGGATCGCCCTGAGACGTGGATCGGCCAGTACATGCGCTGGACGACTGACACCCTTCCACCTGCACAGCATCCGCCCGGGTGGCGACCTCACCGCCCGGGCAGTCCTAGACTGCCTCTGTGCCGAACCTGCGGTTGACCGGCGACCCCGCGTCCGACGAGTTGCTCAGTCGAGGATCCGTTCGCCTTGCTCACCGGGATGTTGCTGGATCAGCAGGTGCCGATGGAGACCGCGTTCGCAGGCCCGCGCAAGATCGTCGAGCGGATCGGGGGCATCGACCCGCGGTTGATCGCCGACTACGACCCGGAGGCGTTCGCCGAGGTGTGTGCGAAAACCCCTGCGGTACATCGCTTTCCGGGTTCCATGGCCAAGCGGGTGCAGGACCTGGCCCGCGAGGTCGTCGACCGCTACGACGGCCAGACGTCGCGGCTGTGGACCGACGGCGACCCGGACGGGGCGGAGGTGCTGCGCCGGTTGAAGGCGCTGCCCGGTTTCGGCGAGCAGAAGGCCAAGATCTTCCTGGCGCTACTGGGCAAGCAGTACGGGGTGACCCCGCGCGGGTGGCGTGCCGCCGCCGGCGACTACGGCAAGGCCGGCACCCACATGTCGATCGCCGATGTGGTCGACAAGGGGTCGCTGGATCAGGTCAGGGCGTACAAGAAGAAGATGAAAGCGGCCGCGAAGGCCAAGGCTCAGATAGCAGGAGGCACTATGAAGACCCATCTCAACTGTCCGTGTGGCGAGTCGATCAGCGGCAAGGACGAAGACGAGCTGGTCGAGCTCACCCAGGCGCACCTCGCGTCGGCGCACCCCGGTATGCAGTACGACCGGGACGCCATCCTCTTCATGGCCTACTAGGCCGCGTCGAGGTAGAACTCACGCAGGGGCTTACTCGCACTTTCCCTGCGTAGTTTCTGTCTCGGCGAACTAGGCCAGCCGCACGGCGGCCTCGAGGTCCGCGAGCGCCTTCTCGGTGAGCGGGATGAGGTCGTCGATGTCGGCGACCACATCGCGGTCGGCCACATAGCCGACCCCGATCCGGTCGGCGTACGAGCAGACGGTCACGTTGAGGGCCATGCCGTCGTAGACCACCGACACGGGATAGATCTCGTCGACGTGCGCGCCGTTGAAGTACATCTGCCGTTGCGGGCCGGGCACATTGGAGATCGGCAGGTTGTAGCTCGGCCGCACCCACGAGGTGAACGGCAGCTGGGGCAGCAGCACCGTCGGGCCGATGGCGGGCATCAGCACCACCAGCATCGCGCCCGGACCCTGCGCGGCCACCTGGTGTTTGACGTTCTTCATCGCGTAGTGCACCAGGCCCAGCCGCTGGGCGGCGTTGTCGATGTTGGTGCCCAGCGGGCACAACCCCAGGCCGAACTGGTTGCCGCCCTCGTCCAGCGGCGAAGAGGCGTGGCCCCGGATCGTCACCGGGCAGATGGCCACCAAGGACTGATGCGGAAGCTCGTCCTGCTCGGCCAGCCAGTCCCGCACCACACCGGAGATCACCGCGGTGACGACGTCGTTGCCGGTCACGCCCGCAGCCTGCTGGATGGCGCGAATCCTGTTGCGGTCCAGGCTCGTTGCCGCCACCGCGCGTTGCGGTGCCCAGCTTGGTGTTGAACCGGGTGTGCGGGGCGCCGAACGGCGGCGCCACGGCATTGGTGGTGAGGCTGCCGACGATGTTGGCCAGTTCGGCGGCCAGCACGTGGCGGGTCAGGCTCAGGCCTGAGGCCGCGGCGCCGGCGACCGCGCGGACCGCCGACAGCGGGTTGGGCAGGCCGCCCTTCTTCGGGCGGGGCTCGGGCGGCGGGCTGGTGGTCGCGTAGAACGGCGGCATCTCGCGCTGCTCGGCGTCGCTGCTCAGCGAGTCGCCGATCATCTTCAGCCCGGCCACCCCGTCGACGACGATGTGGTGCACCTTGATGTAGAACGCGAACCGGCCGTCGTCCAGACCGTCGATCAGATAGGCCATCCACATCGGGGCCGAGCGGTCCAGGGGCAGTGCGTGCAGGTCGGAAACCAGGTCCCACAGTCCCTCGGTGCCGGCATCCCGGGGCAGCGTGCGGCGCTGCATGTGGTGGCGCAGATCGATGTCGTCGACGTCGCGCCACACCCACACGCCCGCGGTGTCGATACCGCGGTAGGGCCGTCGGCGCAGCCGCGGGTCGATGAGGTCGACCGGCGGTCAGGCTGTCCGCGTAGAGCTGCTCGACGTAGCGGCGGGAATCGACGCCCGGTGGCGGCGTAAGGATCATCACGATCGCGACATGCATCGGGCTCGACAGCAGCTCGCCGGTGAGCATCAGCGCGTCGATAGGGTCGAGCGTCTCCATGGCGGACCGATCCTTGGCTGGGATTCCCCAAGCCTAGCAGGCGAATTCGCGGCCTCAGGGTACGACGGTCGAGCCGATCGTCGGCAGGAAGGTGCACTGCTTGTCGACGGTGGTCACCTGGCCGAAGATCGTCGACATGATGCTGCCGGACCCGGTGTCGGCGATGGCCGTCAGCGTCGTGGGCCCCTGGGCGTTGATCTCCGGGTTGGGCTTGAGCGTCGCGCTGCCGGAGCGCCCGGTGGTCAGGTTGACCCACGTGACGTTCAGCGGCAGCTTCTGCTCGGCGGCCGGGGCCGGCGTGCCGACCGCGGTGAACACGTAGGCGGTCTGGCCGGCGCCCGGTCCCGGGCTGGGGATCTTCGCGGGGCCGGCGACCGAGATCGCGGTCGCGATGACGTTGCCGCCGTCGGACAGGCACCCGTTGCTGATCGACGGGTACATGAAGTCCTGGGTGGGCGGGCTGGCCGGGTCGTAGTTCGGCGCGGGCGCGGGGATCGCGTTGCCGGCGGGCACCGCGGCCGGCGGTGGCCGGGCGCGGCCGGGGTCACCGGGGTCACCGGCGTCGCCACTTCCGGCATCGCGTCGGGCGCCGGTCCGACGGCGTGGGCCGGATCGATGCCCTCCGGCAGGTGCGCCTCGGTGCCGGGGAGGGCGCCGGGAGCCGGGATGTGCTCAGGCAGGGGGACGGGGCCGTTGCCGGTGCCGGGCGTCATCAGCGGCGTGGTGCCGTGTGCGACGCCGCTCAACGCCTGGGCGGCGGGGGAGGCCGTCCCAGGCAGCGCGGCCGCGGGGCCGGCGGCCCCGCCCTCCTGCACGAACTTGGTGACCTGCTGCGCCAGTGCCGCCGATCCGGCGGGTGTGGTGGCGTTGCCGGCCAGTTGTGACGCGGCAGCCAGCAGCAGCTGCTGCGCCGACGAGGGAGTCGCCGCCGCCTGCTGGATCACCGGGCTGAGGTTCTGCACGGCGTCGAGGCCGGGCAGTTGCCCTGGGTCCAGCGGGATGGTCGGGTCAGCGGACGCCACCGGACTCATGATCGCCGCGAGCACTGCGGCGGTGGTCAGGCTTGCGGCCAGCTTGGCGATCTGCACGGTGCGCTCCCTCATCGGGTTGGAGATGGTCAGGGCAGGGCGGACAGCAGCGGCAGCTCGCCTAGTCCGGTTGCGGCCGGAGCCGGCGCGGTGGCTGCCGGGGGCACCTGGCCCGGTGCGTTCACCGGCGGGTTGCTGATGCCGGGGGTGTTGCCCACCGCGACCGGGAAGGGCATCGCGTCCGGGGTGAGGTTGGCCAGGCTGCCCGGCACGCCGAGCTGGTTGAGCAGCGGGATGATCGGCCCCGCCATGCCGCCGGCCTGCGCAGCGGGTGCGACCGGTGCGGCCGGTGCGGCCGGTGCCGGGTAGCCGGGCAGCGGCGGGCTTGCGGGTGCGCCGACGATCGGCGAGACCGGCAAGGTCTGCGCGGGTGTGCCGGTCAGGGCCGATGCGCCGCCGAGTGCGGTCGCCGCGCTCTGCAGCAGCGCAGCCGCGCTGGCCGGGTTGGTGGCGAACTGCTGCAGCATGTTGAGCGCGAGGCAGGCCGGGCGTGACGGGCGGTGCGGCCGGGTCGGCGGCCGCGGACGGGCTCAGTGCGAGTGCGGCCGAGCAGAGCCCGGCAGCCGCAATCGCGTTGGCGGCGAACAACTTTGTGAAACGTGACATGGTCATCCCAATCCCTTGATTGCAGGTCTGAACCCGAAGGTAGTCCGTTACTAGAGTTACTCAAGTGACACGTGTGGCGTTTATGCAACCGTTACGGCAGTGGGTCCCTATGGTGATCCGCCGCCTGAGCGATTTGGGCGCGGTTTCGGTCGCTCACCGTTGATATGCGCGCCGAAGTCGCATCGCTGGCTACAGTCGCGAGGTGAGTACGTCAGCCCCGGCCGGCACGTTGGCCCGGCTGGCCCCGGTGCTGCTCGCCGCCAGCGTGGCCGCCCGGCTGGCGTGGACGTACCTGGTGCCCAACGGGGCGAACTTCGTCGATCTGCACGTCTACATCGGCGGCGCGGCGGCCCTCGACCATCCCGGCTCGCTGTACTCCTACGTCTACGCCGACCAGACGCCCGACTTCCCGCTGCCGTTCACCTATCCGCCGTTCGCCGCGCTGGTCTTCTATCCACTGCATCTGCTGCCGTTCGGGTTGGTGGCGTTCTGCTGGCAGGTCGGCATCATGGCGGCGCTCTACGGCGTGGTGCGGGTGAGCCAGCGGCTGCTCGGCGTGGCCGCGGGACAGGGACATCGCACGGCGATGCTGTGGACCGCCGTCGCGATCTGGATCGAACCGCTGCGCAGCACCTTCGACTACGGGCAGGTCAACGTCATCCTGGTGCTGGGTGTGCTGTACGCCGCCTACAGCAGCCGGTGGTGGCTGTCGGGTCTGCTGGTCGGGTTGGCCGCCGGCGTCAAGCTCACCCCGGCGGTCACCGGGCTGTACTTCCTCGGCATGCGCCGCTGGGGGGCGGCGATCTTCTCGGCGGTCGTCTTCCTGGCCACGGTCGGGCTGTCGATCGCGGTGATCGGTCAGCAGGCGCGCTACTACTTCACCGACCTGCTGGGTGACGCCAGCCGCGATCGGCCCGATCGGGACGTCGTTCAACCAGTCCTGGCGCGGCGGGATCTCGCGCATCCTCGGGCACGACGCCGGCTACGGCCCGCTGGTGCTGGGCGCGATCGCGGTGACCGCGGTGCTGGCGCTGCTGGCATGGCGTGCGCTGGGCGCCGACGGGGACCGCGACCGGCTGGGCTCGCTGCTGGTGGTGCAACTGTTCGGGCTGCTGATCTCACCGATCTCGTGGACGCATCACTGGGTGTGGTTGGTGCCGTTGATGATCTGGCTCATCCACGGACCCTGGCGGACTGCGGCCGGGTGCGCGGCTGCTGGGCTGGGGCTGGCTGGCGTTGACGGTGATCGGGGTGCCGTGGCTGCTCAGTTTCGCCCAGCCGACGATCTGGCAGATCAGCCGGCCGTGGTACCTGGCCTGGGCCGGGCTGATCTACATCGTGGCGACGCTGGCGACGCTGGGCTGGATTGCGGCTAGCGGTCGCCGAGAACCTCGTCGATCACCTCGTTGATCTGTGCGGCCATCTGCACGTCCCTGTCGGTGATGCCGCCTTCGGAGTGCGTGACGAGTGCGAATGTGACTGTGCGCCAACGGATATCGATGTCAGGATGATGATCCTCGCGTTCGGCGTGCTCGGCGACCCGGCGCACGGCGTCGATGCCGTCCAGGAACGCGCCGAACTTCACCGACCGCCGCAGGGCGCCATCGACACGCTCCCAGCCGTCGAGACCCTCGGCGGCGGCGTCCACTTGTTCATCGGTCAACACGGCCATCGTGCGCAAACTCCCTTTCCACACCGGACGATTTCACCAGGACCGCCAGAACGACGGCGATCAGCAACAGCGCGGGCACGTCGCCCCAGAGGTGCCCCATGTGGCCGTGGCCGACGGACTGCACCGCCATGATCGCGGCATGTACGACGCTGGACCACACGGTGAACCAGATCAGGCTCAGGTTGGCCGCCGGGTTGCGCGCCGCGTTGATCAAGAAGACGCCGAGCGTCGCGTAGACGCCCACGATCATCATGAAGTACTGCGACTCGTGCGGCGCCCCGTGATGCCACGCCCAGCCCGACGGCCACACCACGGCCATCGGATACAGCAGCAGCATCAGGACGCCGAAGACGACGAGCGCGATGCGGAGAAGCCGATAGGAATCCGACATTGACGCCTCCCCTCGTGGGCGGGTGAGATTCAGTCTAGGAGCGTGCGACGGCCCAGCCAACACCTCGTATACCGTCCTACGCCATGGCCACCCAGATCGTCGTCGCCGGTGCGCTGATCACCGATTCGGCACTGCTGGTGGCCCAGCGGCTGCGCCCGCCGGAGCTGGCCGGGCTGTGGGAGCTGCCGGGCGGCAAGGTCGCGCCGGGGGAGAGCGAACCCGACGCGCTGGTGCGCGAACTTCGCGAAGAACTCGGCGTCGACGTGGTTGTCGGCGAACGCCTCGGTGACGACGTCCCGATCGGGGAGTCGCTGATCCTGCGGGCCTATCTCGTCGCCCGCACCGGCGGCGCCCTGCATCCCCACGACCACCGCGAGCTGCGCTGGGTGAGCGCCGCCGAGCTGGCGGATCTGCCCTGGGTGCCCGCCGACCGGGCGTGGCTGCCGGAGCTCTCGAAACACCTTGGGGCATGAGCCCGGCCACCCTATGATCTTGGTCGTGCCCACAGACGTCATGCCCGACGTCGACCTCACCGACGGCCGGTTCTACGCCGGCGGCGCCGCGCGCGAGGCCTACCGCTGGATGCGCGCCAACCAGCCGGTGTTCCGCGACCGCAACGGTCTCGCCGCGGCCGCGACCTACCGCGCGGTGATCGACGCCGAACGCCATCCCGAGCTGTTCTCCAACGCCGGCGGCATCCGGCCGACCACCCCGCCGCTGCCACACATGATCGACATGGACGACCCGGCGCACCTGCTGCGGCGCAAGCTGGTCAACGCCGGCTTCACCCGCAAACAGGTGAAGGACAAGGTGAAATCCATTGAGGCGCTGTGTGACACGCTGATCGACGCGGTGTGCGAGCGCGGCGAGTGCGACTTCGTCCGCGACCTGGCCGCACCGCTGCCGATGGCCGTCATCGGCGACATGCTCGGGGTTGCGCCCGAGGACCGCGACACCCTGCTGGCATGGTCCGACGATCTGGTGGTCGCGCTGAGTTCGACGGCTTCCGAAGAGATCACTCGCCGCCTCGGTCCAGGCGCTGCTGGCCTACAACGAGTTCATGGCGGCCACCATCGACGCAGCGCCGCCGCCGGCCGACCGACGACCTGGTCAGCGTGCTCATCTCCGCCGAGGTCGACGGCGAACGACTCACCGACGAGCAGATCACCTCCGAGACACTGCTGATCCTCATCGGCGGCGACGAGACCACCCGGCACACCCTGTCCGGTGGCACCGCCGAACTCACCCGCCATCCCGAGCAATGGCAGGCGCTGCGCGAGGACCCGGCACTGCTGCCCGATGCCGTCGAGGAGATGCTGCGCTGGACCTCGCCGATCAAGAACATGTGCCGAACATTGACCGCGGACAACGACTTTCACGGCACCGAGTTGAAGAGCGGCGAGAAGATCATGTTGCTGTTCGAGTCGGCGAACTTCGACGAGACCGTGTTCGGCGACCCCGACGTCTTCCGGATCGACCGCAATCCCAACAACCACGTCACGTTCGGTTTCGGGACCCACTTCTGTCTGGGCAACCAGCTGGCCCGCCTCGAGCTCACCACGATGACCCGGCGGGTGCTGCAGCGGCTGCCGGACCTCCGACTGGCCGAGGGTGCCGAACTTCCGTTGCGCCCGGCCAACTTCGTCAGCGGGCTGGAGGCCATGCCCGTCGAGTTCACCCCGACCGCGCCGGTGCACGCGTGATGATGCGAGGCATCACCGCGGGGGCGGTGTGCGTCGCCGCGGTCTGCTGTGCGCCGCTCGCCGGCGCCGACGACTACCCGGTGGCCGAGGGCAACTACATCAGCACCGCCGACCCCGGCTGGATCTACTTCCTCAGCCCGCGGGGATACGGCGGCGAGCGCGACGGTCAACCCGTCGACCAGTTCGGCTGCGGCATCGGGCCCGACGGAACCGTCGGCTGCGACGTCGTTCCCCATGCGGTGCAGATCGGCGCCGAGCCGCCGACCGTCGTACCGCCCGGCGCCAACCAGACCGTCGCTACACCCCAACAGCCGGCCGAATACCGGCACTCCGACACGCTGACCTTCACCCGCGACGTCGACGTCCTGCCCGAAGGGCGCCAACTGCGCAACGGCGACGCGTTCTGCCTGGTGGGCTATCAGGGCTCAGTCAGCTGCACCACCGGCGACCATGGTTTCACCAACTACAGCGTGTTCGGCTTCATCCACTAGGGGGTCCACATGGCAGGCAGGTTCCTCAGCGTGGGTGCGGCGGTGGTGATCGCACTCGGATGTTCGCCGGTGGCGTCCGCCGACTGCGTCGTCACGTCGTCGAGCCCCAGCACCATCGACGGCGTGTTCGCCGAGATCCCCGGCTTCACCGTCACACCGGGCTGTCCCGCCATCGCATCCCCGTTCGCCGGTGCCGATGTGTCGGCGGCGAGCGCCGGCGAGATCAGCCGGGACGGCACCAGTGTGCTGACCGTCTTCGCGGGCGAGTTGGCCTCCGGCAGCGGCCAGGACTTCGTCCACGACACGTTCCTGGCCGCTACCCAGGGTGCCGCCAGCGAGACACAGACGGTCGGCGGG
The DNA here is from genome assembly GCA_963786695.1 of uncultured Actinomycetota bacterium. Lineage (GTDB taxonomy): Bacteria > Actinomycetota > Actinomycetes > Mycobacteriales > Mycobacteriaceae > Mycobacterium. The sequence goes on along the minus strand of CAWBAL010000016.1, from coordinate 10,442 downwards.
TACGAGGTGACCTACTTCAACATCGCCCGGCTCAGTGACGGCTACGCCTACGCCGACGGCCCGACCGTCGTCATCGCCTACGACACGGCGTCGCCGCAGAACCGGCAGGCGGTCAGAGAGGTGTTGCCCACGCTGCTGGCGCGGATCCGACTGGGCTGACGACGCCCGCCCGGATTCGGCCGTTTTCGCGATCCGGGCACCTCGCTGAGACACTTACCAGCGTGAACCAGCCCGAATTCCGCAATGTGGCCATCGTGGCCCACGTCGACCATGGCAAGACAACCCTGGTGGACGCCATGTTGCGGCAGTCCGGCGCGCTCAGCCATCGCGGTGACGACGCGATCGAACGGCTGATGGACTCCGGTGACCTGGAGAAGGAAAAGGGCATCACGATCCTGGCCAAGAACACCGCCGTGCACCGGCATCACCCGGACGGGCACATGACGGTGATCAACGTCATAGACACCCCGGGTCACGCCGACTTCGGCGGCGAGGTCGAGCGCGGGCTGTCCATGGTCGACGGGGTGCTGCTGCTGGTCGACGCCTCGGAGGGCCCGCTGCCGCAGACCCGCTTCGTGCTGCGCAAGGCGCTCTCCGCGCACCTGCCGGTGATCCTGGTGGTCAACAAGACCGACCGGCCCGACGCGCGGATCGACGAGGTCGTCTCCGAGAGCCACGACCTGCTGCTCGACGTCGCCTCCGACCTCGACGAAGAGGCGCAGAAGGCCGCCGAGAAGGCGCTGGGGCTGCCCACGCTGTACGCGTCGGGGCGCGCCGGTATCGCCAGCACGGTGGCGCCGGCCAACGGCGAGAACCCCGAGGGCGAGAACCTCGACGCGCTGTTCGACGTGCTGCTCGAGCACATCCCGCCGCCGCAGGGCGATCCCGAAGCTCCGCTGCAGGCGCTGGTGACCAACCTCGACGCGTCGGCCTTCCTGGGCAGGCTCGCGCTGATCCGGATCTACAAGGGCCGGATCCGCAAGGGCCAGCAGGTGGCGTGGATGCGCGAGGTGGACGGCCATCCGGTCATCACCAACGCGAAGATCACCGAACTGCTCGTCACCGAGGGTGTGGAGCGGACGTCGACCGACGAGGCCATCGCGGGCGACATCGTCGCCGTCGCGGGCATGCCGGAGATCATGATCGGCGACACGCTGGCCGACCCGGACCACGCGCACGCGCTGCCCCGCATCACCGTCGACGAGCCGGCCATCTCGGTGACGATCGGCACCAACACCTCGCCGCTGGCCGGCAAGGTGTCCGGGCACAAGCTGACCGCACGCATGGTCAAGTCGCGGCTGGATCAGGAACTGGTCGGCAACGTCTCGATCAACGTCGTCGACATCGGCCGTCCCGACGCCTGGGAGGTGCAGGGCCGTGGCGAGCTGGCCCTGGCCGTGCTGGTCGAGCAGATGCGTCGCGAGGGCTTCGAGCTGACGGTCGGCAAGCCGCAGGTGGTCACCCGGACGGTCGACGGCAAGCTGCACGAGCCCTTCGAGGCGATGACCATCGACTGCCCGGAGGAGTTCGTCGGCGCCGTCACCCAGCTGATGGCCGCCCGCAAGGGCCGGATGGAGGAGATGGCCAACCACGCTGCCGGTTGGGTTCGGATGGACTTCATCGTGCCCAGCCGCGGGCTCATCGGCTTCCGCACCGACTTCCTGACCCTGACCCGCGGCACCGGCATCGCCAACGCGGTGTTCGACGGCTACCGGCCGTGGGCCGGGGAGATCCGGGCCCGGCACACCGGATCGCTGGTCAGCGACCGCACCGGTTCGGTGACGCCGTTCGCGATGATCCAGCTTGCCGACCGCGGCCAGTTCTTCGTCGAACCCGGCGACGACACCTACGAGGGCCAGGTCGTCGGCATCAACCCCCGCGCCGAGGACCTCGACGTCAACGTCACCCGGGAGAAGAAGCTGACCAACATGCGGCAGTCGACCTCCGATGTGATGGAGACGCTGGCCCGTCCGCTCGAACTCGGTCTGGAACAGGCCATGGAGTTCTGCGCCGAGGACGAGTGCGTCGAGGTGACGCCGGAGATCGTCCGGGTGCGCAAGGTCGAACTCGACGCCACCACCCGCGCGCGGAGCCGGTCCCGGGCAAAGGCGAGGGGCTAGCCGGCGGCACACACCAAAAAGCCACTGGCCCCCGGGAGAGGGAGCCAGTGGCCAGTCGGTGTTACTTGTCGGCGCTCTTGTCGCCGGTGCTGCTGTCCGACGCCTTCGCGGTCTGTGGCGGTGTTGGCGCCGCGGTCGCGATGTGAGCCGAACGGGCTCTTGCGGTGGCGACCCGATGAAGCGGTGGTGTCGTCGGCCTTCGTGGTCGGCTCGGACGTAGTGCCGGTCACCGTCGTGTCGTCGCTCGCGTCCTTCTTGTCGACGACATCGCTTGTGGCCGCCGCCTTGGGGGCCGTCACATCTTCCAGCTTGGGCGGCTTGGGCAGCTTGAGCGCGTCGAGCACGTTGCTCTCGATGGTGTTGCCCGTGGTCCGCCAGGACTCGCGGAACTGCCAGACGGCACCGGTGCTGTTCGCCTTCGCCGCCGATCGGCTTCGGCGCTGCCTCCCACACCGACAGCAGCGCCGGGTCAGCCGACCACAGCGGTCCGTCGATGAGGTCCACGATCGCCGCCGAGGCGCCGTCTTCGTCACTGGTGGACAGGGCGGTCACCAGCTTGGCGATCTGCTGCGGAGCCAGGACCAGACCCTGGACGGTGCGGATCGCGGAGGCCGCAAGACCGGCCGCGATGTGCGAAGCTGCGTCCTCGCGAGCGGAACCGTGTTGCGTGGTCGTTGACCCGGGTCCGCGCCGCTGATCGCGACCTGGTTCTTCACGTCGTCGATGAAGGCTTGCAACGGATCCGGTGTCGCGGCTGCCGCGGCGAGTCCCGCTTGTGCTGGCCGGATAGAGGGCGTTGAGGATGAAGTCCTCGAGATCGAGTGCCGCACCCCGCCACTGTTCGCGGAAGTTCCACACCGCACCCGTTCGGTTCGCCCTCGCCGCCGATCGGCGAGGGCGCGGCCTCCCACAGCCGAGAGCAGTGTCGGGTCGGCTGCCCACAGCGGTCCGTCGATGATGTCCCTGATCGCCGCCGAGGCCGTCGCGTCGTCGCCGCTACTGATGGCGCTGACCAGTGCGCTGAACTGCTGCGGGGCCAGCACGATGCCCTGGCCGGTGCGGATCACCGACGCCACCAGACCGGCCGCGATGTGGGCGGGTGCGTCCGCCGAGCTCAACCGGGTTCGGGGTGTTCACCCGCTCCGCGCCGCTGATCTCGACCTGGGTCGTCACGTCTTCGATGAAGGCTTGCAGCGGGTTCGTCGCTGCCGCGAGGGCCACCGAGAGCGCCGTGTCGGGCGCGATCCCCGGAATCTCTGTTGCCGGGGCCAGGGCGGCCATGGCGATCGCGCCCGCGCCGGCGAACGCGATCGCCGCCGTGCGGCGTGATGTGGTGTGCGTAGTCAAGTTCCCCTCCTGTGGTGTGGATGCGGCTGCGAGCGGTGTTGTGACCCAGTCCGAAACGTGGACGCCCCCCAGCGTCGCTCTAAGGTTTTTCTTAGCCGTGACACGGATGCTACACAGGTTTGGGCCGCGTCCGTCAAGCCTCAATGTTTCTGCTTGAGCGTCAATTACATTGCCGCTCAACGAAATTCGAGGTTAGTGGTACATCAGTGCAGGTCGCGGCGGATCGTCGTGCGGTCCGCCCCGGTTCGCTTCGCGGGCACGAGGGCGTCGGGTGCTGACGCGTGTCGATACTCTGATGGGCGTGCCAACCGGACCGCGCAGCCTGCAGACCGCCGCGGTGCTGCTGTCCGTGTTCGTCACGGCCGCGTGCACCGTGAGCCCGCCGCCCGCGCCGCAGAGCACCGAGACCTCGCAGACGCTGAGCCCGCCGCCGCCGAAGGCCACCCAGATCATCATGGGAATCGACTCGATCGGCGCCGGCTTCAACCCGCATCTGTTGTCGGATCAGTCGCCGGTCAACGCGGCCATCGCCGCCCTGGTGCTGCCCAGCGCGTTCCGCCCGGTGCCGGATCCGTCGACGTCGACGGGGTCGCGCTGGGAGATCGACCCGACGCTGCTGGTGTCTGCCGAGGTGACCAACCAGAACCCGTTCACCGTGACCTACAAGATCCGGCCCGAGGCGTCCTGGACCGACAACGCCCCGATCGCCGCCGACGACTTCTGGTACCTGTGGCGTCAGATGGTCAGCCAGCCCGGGGTCGTCGACCCTGCCGGTTACGACCTGATCACCGGGGTGCAGTCGATCGACGGCGGCAAGACCGCGGTGGTGACGTTCTCCCAGCCGTACCCGGCGTGGCGGGAACTGTTCAGCGACCTGCTGCCCGCCCACATCGTCAAGGACGTCCCCGGGGGATTCCCGGCCGGGCTGTCGCGGGCGATGCCGGTCACCGGCAACCAGTTCCGGGTGGACAACATCGATCCGCAGCGCGACGAGATCCTGCTCGCCCGCAACGACCGGTTCTGGGGTCCGCCGGCGCGTCCGGACCAGATTCTGTTCCGGCGCGCGGGTGCGCCGGCGGTGCTGGCGGACTCGATTCGCAACGGCGACACCCAGGTGGCCCAAGTGCACGGCGGCGCAGCCGCTTTCGCGCAGCTGTCGGCGATCCCGGACGTGCGGACCAACCGGATCACCACGCCGCGGGTGATGCAGCTGACGTTGCGCGCCGGCGAGGACAAGCTGTCGGATCCGCATGTCCGCAAAGCGATTCTGGGTCTGGTCGACGTCGGGCTGCTGGCCGCGGTCGGTGCCGGTAGCGACAACACCGTCACGCTGGCCCAGGCTCAGGTTCGTGCCCCGAGCGATCCCGGCTATGTTCCGACCGCGCCGCCGGCGCTGGGGACGGAGCGCTCGCTGGAGTTGTTGGCGCAAGCCGGTTTTCAGGTCGACCGCACGGCGACCGAGTCCCCGGTGCAGCCGCCTCCGTCCGCCGGGTCACGCTCCACGTCCCAGCCGCCGGGCCCACCTGAGATCACCCGCGGACGGATCAGCAAGGACGGCGAGACGCTGTCGTTGGTGATCGGGGTGGCGGCCAACGATCCGACCTCGATTGCGGTGGCCAACACCGCGGCGGATCAGCTGCGCGGCGTCGGCATCGCCGCGACGGTGCTCGCGCTGGATCCGCCGGTGCTCTACGGAGATGCGTTGGCGACCAATCGCATTGACGCGATCGTCGGATGGCATGCGGCCGGCGGGGATCTCGCCACGCTGCTCGCATCCCGGTACGGGTGTCCGGCGCTGGAGGCCACCGCGGTGTCGACGGCTCCCAGTGGTAGCCGACGACGCCGTCACCGGCGCCAGGTCCGACAGCTACCGGTCCAAGCCCGGCGCCACCACGACGACGACCGCCCCGCCCCTGCCCGCTCCCGAGGCCGGTGCGCTGGTGCAGGCGCCCTCGAACCTCACCGGGATCTGCGATCGGACGATTCAGCCGAGTATCAATGCCGCCCTTGATGGTTCGGCCAACATCAATGACGTCATCGCCCTGGTCGAACCGCGGTTGTGGAACATGTCGACCGTGCTGCCGATCCTGCAGGACACCACGATCGTGGCCGCCGGCCCCAGCGTGCAGAACGTCAGCCTGACCGGCGCGGTGCCGGTTGGCATCGTCGGCGACGCGGGCCGGTGGGTGAAGACCGCGCAGTAAGCGGGTTGCGCCCTAGGCGGCTGAATCCGCCCTGTGCGCCCTGGATGTCCCGGCGCCCCGCTTGGCCTTCGGTGCGGACGCCGACGAGCCCTTGTCATCGGCGCCGGACCCCGCCGAACTGCCCGAGCCGCTCTCGTCGGACGCGGTCGTACCTGGAACTGCCTTCACCGAGTTGCTGACCTTGGTGACAGGTCTGCTGTTGTCCTCGGATGCGGCGGCCGCCGCTGGGAGCGCCGACGTTGGCGCCGGGATGACGGGAATCGGCGACGTCGCGACTCCCGGTCCGCCGGTCAGGTCTGCGTAGACGATCGCTCGGTTCTTCCCGATCTCAGTGGTGAGGTCGGTGAGAGCCTTGTTGACCGCAGCTTCGAACGGAGCCCGGCCCGCATTGAAAGCGGTGACGAAGTCACCGGTGTCGGCGAGTGTCCCGGCGAACGCGGTCGCGCCTGCGACGGCGCCGCCGATGACCTCGATAGGTCCGGTCACCAGGGCCTGGGCGACGACGTTGACCAGGCCATCGATGCTGTCCTTGGTGGCCTGGAACGCACGGTCGAGGACGGCCTGCAAGGCGAAACCGCCGATAGGGGTGCGCGGCGAGGCCAAGAGGTTCAAGGTGTTCTGAATCGGCACCTGTATCGCAAGCAGTGCCGCGCCGAGGGCCTTCGAGACGCTTCCGTCGCCGAGCGCACTGAAGAAGACGATCGGGCTGGAGATCAGGCCGGCGCCGATGCCGACCGCGCCGCAGCCGGTGAAGGGTACTGCCGGAAACTGCTGACTGGCTTGTGTGGGTCCGAGGCAGGCTTGGCACTGCCCCGTGCCGCCGAACAGGACCGGAGCCAGCGCCAGAAGGTTACCGATCGTGTTCACGCCGATCTGGTACGGAATGGCGCCGATAGCAGGGATCGGCAGCGGCGCTGCGCTGAGATTGATGGCAGGCAGAATAACGGTCGGGACGTGGACGCTCTGAGTGGGAATCAGCGGGCTCACGGCAAGGACGCTTGCCCCCGCGATCGCGATGCTGGACTTGAGCGCAGGTGCTGACAGCGGCGGGCATTCGGAGCTCCTTTGTCATGGTTGGCCTGACCTGCAGAAAGTACCTGAGAGCAGCCTGAGTGAGTTGTGAACGGGGTGCAAACTCATCGATTAATTGAGTAGGCAAATACTTCTGTAGCGGCGAGCAACGGGGGGTCGGTGGACGGTTCGTCATCAGCCCAGTTCGGGGGCGGCTAAGGGCGTGAGCAGTCGGCGGCTGAAGAACGTGGCAACGACGAAGGGCAATGCACTCCGGCGTCAATTTAGACTTCGCTGATGAGCTGCTTCTAGTCGCCCGCCGATGCGCCCCGGCCACCCGCATCCTGAGACCTGCCAGATGATGACGCTCCGGACTTGCCGGCCCCAGATGCCTTTGGCTTGGCCTGATCTGCGCTGTCGGAAGGCCCCGTCGTGCGCGACGAGTTACCAGTGCCCGGCGCACTGGCCGACGGGCGGGCCGTGAGTTGCGAGGTGCCATCGGTGGTGGCGTGCCTGGCGCTGGTCTGTCGAGGCTTGCCGCTGCCTGGCTTGGCGGCGGGCTGCGGGTCCGTCGTCGAGCTTGGCCCGCCCTCGACGGCCGCCGCCGGTGCGGCGACACGGTTGTTGGTCGGAGCTGCGCTGACGCTCGCCGGGGGGCTGGTAGGTGGCGGCCCGTACTGACCAACGACGTCGTCGATGCCGCCGACCAGAATCAGTCCGGGGTCGAAGAACGCCTTGACGGCTTCCACGATGGTCGCGTACGCCGTCGCCAGGTCACCGAGGAGGACCGCCCGTACCGCCTTGAATAACAGGTCCGGCGTGCTGACGAGGGCGTTCACCGCGGCGGATGCGGCTTCCACCACCTTGTTGCCCAGATATTCGGTGTCCGCGGTGACCGCGGCGACCACCAGCTGCATGGTGGGCGTGCTGGCTACCGCGGCGGCTGCCGGAAGGAAGGCCGCGGAAGCGGACGGCGTGCCGTTCGGTATTGCTCCGGACGGGAAGTCGGCTGACAACGGGGCAAAGGCCGGGGCCGTCTGACTCGCGGACGCGGTCGTGGCCACTGGTGTGCTCACGTCGGAGTTCACCTCAGTGCCGATGCGGTCAGCTTCGGCGGCCAAAGCGCCAAGGATCTGGGCCAGCGCCGCGTTGAAGGTCGAGGACGCCGGCACCTGCGAGATGGACTTCAGCAAGTTCTTGTCGAACGGGATGAGGGCCTCGGGGTCGGTGGACAGCTGCGTCGTCGAGATCTGCAGGTCCCTGACCGGCGGCGCGACGGGGTTAGCGACGACAACAGCTGCCGCCACCAATGCCACTCCTGTTGTCAGGATTGGCCCCATTGCCTTACGCACACCGTCTCCTCCCGCCGTCAGCGGCCCGGCTAGTGGCCACTCTACCTGAGAGCAGGCTGATAAGTACGCAGACTGAACCTGAGAATTTGACGGAGGCGCAGACTCGTCCAGCGGGTTCGCACGGCCAGAAAAGCCTTGGTAGCCAAGCAAATCCGGCTGTCCAAGCGCATGCGTCAGGGCTGAGGCATCGAAGCGGATGCTGACCGTCGACGCTGGGTCCCGTTTCCCAGCCGGCCAGCGGCCCGCGCGCCTCAGTGCGCGGTCACGGGAGCGGAGTGGCATTTCGTCCGAGAATTGGCAATGGCGAAAGTTTCGCGCGCATTTGTAAATGGATTCAAAGCGGTTTGCTCTGATTACCGGCGAGTTACCAAAGCGGCGTGTCATCGCAACAACTCGGGCCCTGCAAGAAGGGGCCGCACTCGAATCTTGCCGACGACTCCCGTCTGAGTGGATGCTGATAAACCTGTGGGACGGTCAGCCGTATTGCGAAGTCTCTTCGAAGTGGCAAAACATTGACCAAATCGTAAAAAGTTGCCTCTAACGGCATTTATATGGCTCCAATTGCAGCCGCACAGCGAACTTGGATAGCGCGAATTTGATTCTCAGGCTTCGGTTGATTGGGAAAGTAACCGCTATTTGCGGTCCGGCAGGACTTTGTTTTTTGCAGCCAAGAAATATCGCGTTCGCGCAGCGACAGGTGTTAGGTTGCTGCTGCTTGAACATCAAGCACGATAAAGGGGGAATGTCCTGTACCGGCGAAGCCGGCACAGGAGGCGGCACCAAGGCACCGCTGGCTCGTTCGGCACGGGTGCCACGGGTTCGGCCGACAGCCCGGAAACGGGTTGATCGCCGCAACCCGTTTGATCCCGATGGGATCTGGGAGGAATCCCAGCGCGGATTAGTCCCAATGCCGCGCAGTTAGCGTCGGCGGCCTGTTGTCAACCGTCGAGGATCTCGATGGTGATGGCGGTTGTGTAGTTGGCGCGGTCGATGGTGCCTTTGGCTCGGTGTTTGGAGATGGCGCGCTTGACCACTCGGGGACTCGAGCGTGATCGCCGGGCCGGTAGTGGCTGGTTGAGGGCGGCTTGTCCGATGCGGCCGATCAGGTCGATGGTGGTGTCGGCGATCGTTGCGGCGGCGTGAACGACTTGGTCACGGGCGGCGTGCAGGGCGACGGTGAAGCTCAGCCGGTCGGGGCGGATGTCGGGACGGGCCAGGGTGGCATCGGATAGGGCGGTGCGCAGGGCCTGGTAGGTGATCAGCAGTGCGTAGACCTCTTGGGTGATGCCGGCGGGGGTGGCCGCGCGCAGCACTCGTCCGCCGCCGATGGTCGATTTCAGTTCCAGGTAGCTGGTTTCGATCTCCCATCTCTGATGGTAGAGACCGACCAGTTCGTCTGCGGGGTAGCACTTTTCGTCGATCAGCGTGGTGACCAGGCGGTAGTGACCGCAGCGGGTGGCCCCACCGTCGAGCCGCACGCTGATGCGGGCGTCGATCACCCGCACGGTCACCGCCCCCATCCGTGCCAGCCACGTCCGGTCCGGGAGTGTTTTGATCGGGGGCAGCACACGGGTGTCTTTGCACCGGATCAGCAGGTTGGCGTGGGCTGAGGCGATCTGTTCAACAAGGGCGGTGACGGCGAAGTTGCGGTCGGCCAACAGCAGCATGTCTGGTTTCAGGCATCGCAGCAGCGTTGGCGCGTAGCTGGTTTCGCCGACCCGGTAGGCACCGAACACAGCGTCGATGACGGTGCGGGTGCCACACGCCACCAGGGTCAACAACCGCAGCATCGGATACCCGGACTCGGCGTCGGGCCGGCCAGTCTGGCGTCCGAACGCTGCGGCGTTGGCGTCGCTGTTGGGCACGAACATCGACGTGCCGTCGATCGCGCAGACCAACAGGCCATGCCAGCGGGCGGCGCCGACAGCCGGGCCGCGTACCAGGGTGAACAATTCGCGCAGCGGGGTTGACGCCGACACGTCGCAGTGCTTGGGACAGTGCCGAGGAACCCGGTGTGGCCACGGTGGCCGGGTCCAGCCCGGCGACCAGCCGCGCCCAGACCTGCTGGTATCCGATCTCGGCGAACAACGCCCCGGCCAGCAGCAGGTAGACCACGACCCGCGACGGCAGCACCCGAACACGGCGCTGCACGCGGCCGGTGTTCTCCAGGGCGGCATCGACGAGGTCACACGATACGATCCGGGTCAACTCGCCCAGATGGCCCGGCGCGAACGGCCCCTGACGGCCCGAGGCAGCAGGGCAAATGACAGACTGAACAGACAGCGGAACTCCCTGGTGAGATGGTGTCTTTGGTCGGACAATCCATCGATACCGGGAGTTCCGCTGTCCTACTGGTACCCCACACCGGCGTGTCACAATTGCCACACCAGTCACACGCTTAACTGCGC
>CAWBAL010000015.1:0-25042 GCA_963786695.1 uncultured Actinomycetota bacterium | reverse complement strand
GACGTCACCGCGCCCGCCGTGCAGCTGCGCGCGCTCACCTGGGGGCCCGACGACGGCCCGATTGCGTTGTGCCTGCACGGTTTTCCCGACACCGCCTACGGATTCCGCAAGCTGGCTCCCCACTTGGTGGCCGCCGGCTACCGGGTCATCGCGCCGTTCATGCGCGGCTATGTGCCCTCGTCGATCCCCTCCGACGGCAGCTACCACATCGGGGCGGTGATGGACGACGCGCTGCAGGTGCGCGCGGCGTGCGATCCCACCGACCGCGATGTCGTCATCGGCCACGACTGGGGTGCGATCGCCGCCACCGGCCTGGCCGCGATGCCGGACAGCCCGTTCGTCAAGGCGGTCGTCATGTCGGTGCCGCCGTCGGCGGCGCTGCGCCCGCAGACCGGACCGCTGGCCAACCGGGGCCTGCTGCTGCGGTTGCTGCCGACGCAGTTCGTGCGCAGCTGGTACATCAGCTACTTCCAGCTGCCGGTGCTGCCGGAGCGCTCGGGCGTCCTGGATCGTCCCGCTGCTGTGGCGGCGCTGGTCGCCGGGCTACAACGCCGCCGAGGACCTGCGCCACGTCGACGCCGCGATCGGCGCCCCGGAGCGCTGGCGTGCCGCGCTCGGCCCGTACCGGGCGACCATCCGCAACACCAAGCCGCCGGCCCGCTACGCCGAACTGCACCGCTGGTGGACCGAGCCGCCGCGGCTGCCGACCCTGTACCTGCACGGCAACGACGACGGTTGCATGACACCGGAATTCACGCCGTGGGTGCGCGACGTCCTGCCGCCGGGCAGCGATGTGGCGATCGTCGAGCACGCCGGACATTTCCTGCAGCTCGAGCAGCCGGACGCGGTGGGCCGGCGAATCGTCGACTTCCTCGGTCGCTACTTCTTCTTGAGACCGGGGTGGCTGCGGGCCAGCAGCGGCAGCAGCAGACCGCGCGGCGTCAGGTGATACACCGCGGTCGAGATTCGGTTGAGCCGCCCGGGACGACGACCGGCTTGCCGGCGGCCAGCCCGTCGACGGCGGCGCGGGCCACATCCTCCGCGGACACCCACAGCGGCTTGGGCAGCGCGGCCTCGGCGTCCTCGGCGGAGATCCCGGCGGCCTCGCCGAATCCGGTGTGCACCGGGCCCGGGCACAGGGCGGTCGCCGTGACCCCGGTGCCTTTGAGTTCCTCGCGCAGCGCGTAGGTGTAGGACAGCACGAAGGCCTTGGCGGCGCCGTACACGGCCTGGCCGGGCAGCGGGCCGAAGGCGGCCACCGACGCGACGTTGAGCACGGCGCCGCGTCGCCGGTCCGACCATCGCCGGCACGAACCGGGTGCACAGGTCGACCACCGCGGCCACGTCGACCTCGATCACGTTCAGCTCGGCGGCCGGATCGGCGGCGGCCACCGGACCCATCGTGGTCAGGCCGGCGTTGTTGACCAGGATGTCGACCTCAAGGCCGAGCGCGGCGACCCGGTCGGGCAGCGCGGCCCGGTCTTCGCGTCGCGAAAGATCAGCGCCGACAACCGAAGCCGGGCACCGAGCTGTCCGGCCAGCGCGGTGAGCTGCTCGGTGCGGCGGGCCACCAGCACGACGTGATGCCCGCGGGCGGAGAGTTGCCGGGCGATCTCGGCGCCGATGCCCGACGAGGCTCCGGTGATCAGCGCGGCGCGGTTGGAGGCAGGAGGCGGCAGCACGGGAGCCACCCTAGGACAATGGTCGGCATGGCTGCCAGCAGAGCGATGACCGCGGTCGACGCGCAGATGTTCTGGTTGTCGGCCGTGATTCCCAACGACCAGCTCGTGCTGTACGCCTTCGACGGCTCGCCCGCGTGCCCGACGCCGCCATCGCCGAGCTGCGACGCCGGGCGAAGCGTGCGACGAGCTGCGGCTGCGGGTGGTCGACGACGGCGGATGGCGGTACCCGCGCTGGCAGTCCCCGTGAGGTCGGCGCCGAGCAGTTCGTCACGCACCCCGGGGGGCAGGGCTGGCAGGGCTGCCTGGACGCGGTGACGCGCTGGCGGGCGACCCGCTCGACCTTCGCGAAATGAGTTGGCGTGTACACATTTTCCCGAAGTGCATGGCATCCCCGCGGCAGCCACCGGCGCGGTGGTGGTGGTGCAGATCGGGCACGCGCTCGGTGACGGTAGGCGGTCGGCGGCGCTGGCCGGGGCGCTGCTGGGCCGGCAGGGGGCGGTGCCCGCGGTGACGGCCCAGCGCGGGTGGCTGCCCGCACGGACGGTCGCGGCATGGCGCGCACACCGCCAGCTGCTGCGCGACATCGAGGCGGGCGCGGTGCCGCCGTCGGCGCCGCTGCGGCCGCTGCTGAGCATCAACGACTCCCCACGCGGCAACCCCGTCGTCCGGACACTGGTCGTGCGCCGCGATCAGCTGTCCGTCCCGACGGTGACGATCGGTGCGCTGACGGCGATCGCGGACGCCCTCGGCGGCTACCTGGCCGACCGCGGCGAGGACCCGTCGCAGCTGGGCGCCGAGGTTCCGATGGCCGGACCCGGGAATGGGCATGCGCACAACGACTTTCGCAACGTCGGCGTCGGGCTGCACGTCGCGGCCGGCCGCGCGGACCGGGCCCGGCTGATCGCTGAGAACTCGCCGCCCATCGACGACGCGGAGAACACCCGGCGATGCGCGCGGCGTCGGATGCCTTCGCGGCGACGCCGGCGCGTTGCTGCGTTGGGGGACGGCAAGTTCGACCCGGGGTGCGCGTCGCCGCGGTATCGGGCAACACCGTGGTGTCCAGCGTGAACCGGGGCCGGCCGAGCTGCCTTCGGCGGCGCGCCGGTGGTGCTCACCGCGGGCTACCCGGCGCTGTCGCCGATGATGAGCCTGACCCACGGCGTGCACGGCATCGGCGAGCACGGTCGCGGTCAGCGTGCACGCGGCTCGGCCATCGTCGATGTCGAGGGCTACGTTGACCGTCGCGCGTTGCGATTGGCCGTTGATGTGTAACGCCGGCGGTCGTCATGCTCTAGGTTTATGCCGTGACTGCCTACGATGTCGGACTGCTGATCCTGCGCCTGGTGCTCGGCCTGACGATGGCCGCGCACGGCTACAACAAGTTCTTCGGCGGCGGCCGGATCAAGGGCACCGCCGGCTGGTTCGAGAGCATCGGGATGAAGCCCGGCATCTTCCACGCGCGGGTGGCCGCGACCACCGAGATGGCCGCCGGCCTCGGCCTGGCGGTCGGGCTGCTGACGCCGGTCCCGGCCGCCGGGTTCGTGGCGCTGATGCTGGTCGCGGCCTGGACGGTGCACCGGCACAACGGCTTCTTCATCGTCAAGGAGGGCTGGGAGTACAACCTGATGCTCGCGGCCGCGGCGGTCGCGATCGCCGCGACCGGGCGCCGGCAAGTTCAGCCTGGACTACGCGCTGTTCCGCGGCACCGGCATCTACGACCTGCTGCACGGCTGGTGCGGGCTTGCTCATCGCGGTGGTGCTCGGTCTGGCCGGCGGCATCGGTCAGCTGGTGATCTTCTACCGCCCGCCCGCCAAGGCCTGATCGGCACGCGAGTCCCGCCGCGCGGGAATTCGCTCCCGCCGCGACTAGAACACGTTCTAGTGTTTCCGGCATGGGATTTCTGAAGCAGGAAGTACCCGTCATCGACTTCGAGACGTGGAGCAGGGGCACGCGCGCCGAGAAGATCAAGCCGATGGCCCGGCACTGGGCCGAGGTCGGCTTCGGCACCCCGGTGGCGCTGCACCTGTTCTACGTCGTCAAGATCCTGCTCTACATCTTCGTCGGCTGCGCTGTTCGCCCTGGCCACCAAGGGCATCGACGGTTTCAGCAATATCGCGCAGTGGTGGTCGGAACCGATCGTGTTCGAGAAGGTCGTGCTGTACACGATGCTCTTCGAGGTCGTCGGGCTCGGCTGCGGCTTCGGCCCGCTGAACAACCGGTTCTTCCCGCCGATGGGCTCGATCCTGTACTGGCTGCGGCCCAGGAACCATCCGGCTGCCACCGTGGCCCGAACCGGGTGCCGCTGACCAAGGGCGACAGCCGCGAGCCCGGTCGACGTGGCTGCTCTACGGCGCGCTGGTCGTGATGCTGCTGGTGGCGTTGTTCTCCGACGGCACCGGGCCGATCCCGGCGCTCGGCACCGACAGTCGGTCTGCTGCCGACGTGGCAGATCGTCGCGGTCCTGGTGCTGCTGGCCCTGGCCGGACTGCGCGACAAGGTGATCTTCCTGGCCGCCCGCGGCGAGGTGTACGGCGGCTTCGCCGTCGCGTTCCTGTTCGCCGGCGTCGACATCATCATCGCGGCCAAGCTGGTCTGCATGGCGATCTGGATGGGCGCCGCCACCTCCAAGCTCACCCGGCACTTCCCGTTCGTCATCTCCACGATGATGTCCAACAGCCCGGTGATGCGGCCGCGCTTCCTCAAGCGGATGTTCTTCGCGAAGTTCCCCGACGACCTTCGCCCCGGCCGGCTGTCGCACCTGCTGGCGCACATCAGCACGGCCATCGAGATGCTGATCCCGCTGGCGCTGTTCTTCTCCCACGGCGGCTGGCCGACGGCGATCGCGGCGTTCGTGATGGTCTGCTTCCACCTCGGCATCCTGTCGGCCATCCCGATGGGTGTGCCGCTGGAGTGGAACGTCTTCATGATCTTCAGCGTGCTGTCGCTGTTCGTCGCGCACGCCCACATCGGCATCGCCGACATCACCAGCCCGTGGCCCGTCGTGTTGTTCGCCGTCCTGGCCGCGCACGGTGATCGCTCGGAAACATGTTCCCGCGCAAGATCTCCTTCCTGCCCGGCATGCGCTACTACGCCGGCAACTGGGACACCACGCTGTGGTGCATCAAGCCGTCGGCCGAGGAGAAGATCGACAAGAACCTGGTCGCGATCGCCAACATGCCCGCCGCCCAGCTGGAGAAGTTCTACGGCAGCAAGGAAGCCGCCCAGATCCCGATCTTCATGGGCTACGCGTTCCGCGCCTTCAACACCCACGGCAAGGCGTTGTTCACCCTCGCCCACCGGGCGATGGCCGGGCAGAACGAGGACGACTACTCCGTCACCGACGGTGAGCGGATCTGCAGCATGGCCATCGGCTGGAACTTCGGCGACGGCCACATGCACAACGAGCAGCTGATCGACGCGATGCAGAAGCGATGTCACTTCGAGCCGGGCGAGGTCAGGGTGGTGCTGCTCGACGCGCAGCCGATCCACCGGCAGCGCCAGGCCTACCGGCTGGTCGACGCCGCCACCGGCGAGTTCGAGTCCGGCTGGGTCGCGGTCGCCGACATGGTCACCCGTCAGCCCTGGGACGACGACCTGCCGGTGCACGTGACATCCGGTAGCGGCGCCGAGCTGCGTACAGCGCGCCGAGTCTGCGTACAGATCGTGAAGACACGCGAAATTGCGATCTGGGCGCAGACTCGGCGGTCGGTCGGTCGGGCACTAACCGAACGGTTGGTTGGCCCCGCCCGGAGGCCGCCTGATGAGGCGTGTTATTAATCGAAGACCAAGAAGTCACCCCAGCAGAAGGAGAAGGTCGATGGCTGAAGCGGTCATTGTCGAGGCTGTGCGTTCACCTGTCGGCAAGCGCAACGGCGGACTGTCCGGTGTGCATCCCGCCGAGCTGTCGGCGCAGGTGCTCAACGGCCTGGCCGAGCGCGCCGGTATCGATCCCGAGATCGTCGACGACGTCATCTGGGGTTGCGTCATGCAGGCCGGCGAGCAGGCCCTCGACATCGCCCGCACCGCGGTCCTCACCGCCGGCTGGCCCGAGACCATCCCCGGGGTGACCGTCGACCGCCAGTGCGGCTCCAGCCAGCAGTCGGTGCACTTCGCCGCCGCCGGTGTGGTGGCAGGCCACTACGACGCCGTCGATCGCCGGCGGCGTCGAGTCGATGTCGCGCACCCCGATGGGCGCCTCGCTGGCCAACGGCGGCAACCCCTACTCGGCAAGCTTCAAGAGCCGCTACACCCGCACCCCGAACCAGGGCGTCGGCGCGGAGATGATGGCGACCAAGTGGGGCCTGAGCCGCACCGACCTCGACCAGTACTCCCTCGACTCGCACGAGAAGGCCGCGGCCGCACAGGATTCCGGTGCGTTCGACGACCAGATCGTGGCCATCAAGGACCCTGACGGCAACGTCGTCCTCAAGGACGAGGGCATCCGCCGCGGCACCACGCTGGAGAAGATGGGTCAGCTCAAGCCGGCTTTCTCCGAGGACGGCGTGATCCACGCCGGCAACTCCTCGCAGATCTCCGACGGCTCGGCCGCGCTGCTGTTCATGTCGGCGGAGAAGGCAAAGTCGTTGGGACTCAAGCCTCTTGCTCGGGTGCACACCGCCACGCTGGCCGGTGCCGACCCGGTGATGATGCTCTCGGCCCCGATCCCCGCCACCCAGAAGGCGCTCAAGAGGTCCGGTCTGAGCCTCGACGAGATCGGCGCCTTCGAGGTCAACGAGGCGTTCGCGCCGGTTCCGATGGCCTGGCTCAAGGAGATCGGCGCCGACGAGAAGAAGCTCAACCCCAACGGCGGCGCCATCGCACTGGGCCACCCGCTCGGCGGCTCCGGCGCCCGGATCATGACCACGCTGCTCTACCACATGCGGGACAAGGGAATTCGCTACGGTCTGCAGACCATGTGCGAGGGCGGCGGCCAGGCCAACGCCACCATCCTCGAACTGCTCTGAGCGTGACCGACGTCGAAGCCCCCGCCGCTCTGTACGAGCGGCGGGGCAACGTCGCGCTGATCACCATCAACCGGCCCGACGCCCGCAACGCCGTCAACGGCGCGGTCAGCACGGCGGTCGGCGACGCGCTGCAGCAGGCCCAGGACGACGCCGACGTGTGGGCCGTGGTGATCACCGGCGCCGGTGACAAGTCGTTCTGCGCCGGCGCCGATCTCAAGGCAATCTCGCGGCGGGAGAACCTCTTTCATCCGCAGCACCCCGAATGGGGGTTCGCCGGCTATGTGCGGCACTTCATCGACAAGCCCACCATCGCCGCGGTCAACGGCACCGCTTTCGGCGGCGGCACCGAGCTGGCGCTGGCCAGCGACCTCGTGGTCGCCCAGGAGAGCGCGAAGTTCGGCCTGCCTGAGGTCAAGCGGGGCCTGATCGCCGCGGCCGGCGGGGTGTTCCGCATCGTCGAGCAGTTGCCCCGCAAGGTCGCCATGCAGCTGCTGTTCACCGGTGAGCCGATCACCGCCGCCGAGGCACTCGAGTGGGGCCTGATCAACCAGGTCGTGCCGGACGGCACCGTCGTCGAGGCCGCGCTGGCGCTGGCCGAACGGATCACCGTCAACGCCCCGCTGGCCGTGCAGGCCAGCAAGCGCGTCGCGGCCGGGGTCGACGACGGCACCATCACCGCAGACGAAGCTCGGCTGGTCGCGCACCATGCGCGAGATCGGCGCGCTGATGAAGTCGGAGGACGCCAGGGAAGGGCCCCTGGCGTTCGCCGAGAAGCGTCAGCCGGTCTGGAAGGCGCGCTGAACCGGAGCCGGCTAGCTGGTCGCGACCTGTTTTGCCCCGAACACGCGTTCCATGAGCGCCGTATCGCCGTAGGTCCTCGCCGTCAGGGCTTTCCCATCGCGCATCGTGAAAACCTCGACGTCTTGACTTGTTTCTCCGTCGATCGTCGCTTCGCTCAATACGACGACGGTGTCGCCGTCGGCGAGGAAGCGGTGCGGTTTCACCATGGTTGTCTTCTCGCCGAGTCGCATCAACAACTCGCCGATCTCGCCTTTGCCATGATAAGTGCCGCTGACCGCGCTGCGGCCCGGCTGAGTCCACTCGATGTCGTCGTCGTAGAGGCTCAGCACCGCATCCAGATCGCCGCGGCCGAAGGCTTCGTAGCCCTTCTTGACCACGTCGATGTTCCGCTCGGTCTGTTCAGACATGCGTCGGCTCCCTTCGCGTTCGGTTACAGGTGTTCCATGAGGCGGGACATCCGTGCTGCGTCGAAATAGTTGGCGTGCTGGTAGATCGGATGCGGCTCAGGCAGCTTGACGTGGATGTGGCTGATCACGCCGAGCAGCGGAGACCGCCGAATGATGGGTCGTCGCGGCGGGCACCGCCGCCGCGGTGTTGAGGATGACTTCCCGTGTTGAGATGAACACGGGGCTCGGGGCGTGTGCGGTCGAGCTGTCTGCGGATGGCTTCGGCCCCACGTCGTGCGCCGCTGACCTGTGCGCTAGGTGCAACATTGCCGCTACCTCCTATTCAAACTGGTGGCTCCTCGCCTGGAGGGAGTCATTGCGTCAATCTGTCAAGGCAACCACCGTGAGGCCTCCCAACACCTCGTCAATTTGCATGAGATCCGAGTACTCTTGGAAGGAAGTTCACAACAATCTGCCCTCCGATTCACGGCGAAGGAAGGTGCTGGATGGGGATGAACACCGGCGGCGCGGGGACCGGACGATGGTCACGGTCGAGGGCTTCTCCCGGCTAGTTCGAGAGCTATACGACGCGGCCCTCCGCCCGGACTTCTGGGTGGACGCGATCCGCGACATCCACGAGTCGCTGGGCGGGGTGGGCGGCATGTTGCTGGCCGGGGACGGTGCAGATCGCGCAGTTCCTAGTGCGACGACCCTTCCCGACGAAGCCGGCAAGACCTACGCCGAGTACTACTGCCTGTTGGACCACGAAGTTCGGTGCATGCAGCAGGGACCGGTAGGCGTTGTACGAAGTTCCGGGGATCTGATGGCTCCGGCGCGAAGTGTCGAGTTCTACTCCGAGTGGATGCGTCCGTTGGATCTGGAGGACGGTCTGTTCGTTCGCCTCACGACCGGACCGAGTCCGATCTGTCTGGTCGTGGGATTTCCCAGGCCGATGGGTCACCTCGGACAACCTGAGCGGGTGAAGGTCCTCACGGGTCTGGTGCCTCACCTGCAACAGGCTCTGCAAACGCAGGCACGTCTTGGTGAAGTGGTAGAACGAGGCGAACATCTTGTCAAGGCGCTGGAACTTCATCGGCACGGCATCGTCGTGGTCGGGCCGGAACTGCTTGTCTTGGAGACGAATCCGGCTGCCGATCGAATGCTGGCCATGCAGATGGATTGCTGTTCGAACATGGACGGATTACGACGAAACGTGTTAGCAACTCGCACGGATTGCACCGCGCGGCCCACTTCGCCCTGATCGGTAACAGCGACGGTATCCGCACGGGAGCGACGCTGCTTTGCGAACGCCCATCGGGCAAGCGGCCCTACGTCGTTCACGTCCTGCCCCTGCAGCGCTCACTTCCCCCGGCCGGCCCGGCATGACGAAGCCGGCCGCGATGATCGTGTTGATCGACCCTGAGCTGGAGCCGCGGCCACCGGTACCTCTGTTGCGGCGGTTATACCGACTCACCCACGCCGAAGCAGAGGTCGCCGTGCGGATCGCTCGCGGAGCCGACGTCAGGCATATCGCCGAAGAGTTGTGCGTCTCGGTGCCGACGGTGCGGACCCACCTGCAACATCTCTACGACAAGACCGACACTCACCGGCAGGCGGAACTGATTCGGCTGCTGCTCGCCATCGCGCCTTGACGCGGCTGGTGTCAGCTGTTCGGCGCCTTCGTCGTGGTCGTGGTGGCGCTGGTGGGCGTCGCCTCGGTTGACGTCGTGGTCGTCGTCGTCTCGGTGCTCGAGGTGGTCGACGTCGTCGCAGTCGCGTCAGGCGGGGTCAGCACGGTGTCGATCATGTAGATGTAGGCACCCTTGGAGGTGTAGCTGCACACGACCTTGGCGGTGTCGTTGATCTTGACGTCGCCGCCCTTGCCGGTCACGTTGACCAGCCGGCCGTCCTGCGTCGGCATCTTTCCGGCGATGTTCTCCGGGCCGAGGTAGCCGAGGACCATGTGGTAGAAGAGCGTCGGCAGCAGCACGGTCGGGTCGTTCTTCAGCGTCGTCAGCGTCGCCTCGTCCAGCTTGGCGAACGCGTCGTTGGTCGGCGCGAAGACGACGTAGGGGCCGCCGTCGAGCACGTTGACGATGTTCACCGCCGGGTTCAGCTTGCCGGAGATCGCCGAGCTGAACGTGCTCAGGTCGGGGTTGGCGGCGATGGCCGCCGAGGCGACCTGGCTGCCCATGCTGGTGAACGAGCCGGCACCGGTGGGCACCTGGTTCTTGTAGGCGTCACAGCCCGGGCCCTTCGGATCGGGCAGCTGGGTGACGCTGGGCACCGGGATCGTCGACGTCGGGGCCGCCGTGTCGGTCGGGGTGGTGCTCGGATCGGCGTAGGCCTGCACGGCCGTCGGGATCGCGACGGCGATCGCGGCAACGGCTGCGGCAACGCCGAGGGTCTTGGTACGAACGCTCACTTAAAGCTCCTTGAGTATTCCGTGGAGTGGGCAAGTCGCGGGTTCCCGGACACCACGACGCCGGACGAAGCGTACTGGCAGCAAACGGTCAGCCCCAAAACGAGGCAGGAAACCCCTGCTCAGAGCCCTGGGCGCCGCACCCGCCAGCACAGCACAGCCGCGACAGCGCACAGCCCGGCGGCCAGCTGGAACGCCAGGTCGTAGGTGCCCTGCACATCGCGC
The DNA here is from genome assembly GCA_963786695.1 of uncultured Actinomycetota bacterium. GTDB lineage: Bacteria > Actinomycetota > Actinomycetes > Mycobacteriales > Mycobacteriaceae > Mycobacterium. Next base: position 14,561 of record CAWBAL010000015.1, on the reverse strand, counting down.
AGCCGACCCGCCCCGGCCGCCGCCAGCGCCGCGCCGAGCTGGTGGGCGGCGAACACCCAGCCGAACACCACGGGCGAGCGAGCACCGAAATACTCACGGCACAGCACGATCGTCGGCGGCACCGTCGCCACCCAGTCCAGGCCGTAGAAGAGGATGAACACCCAGGTGCCCGGCTCGGCGTGCGGAGAAAGCAACGCGGGCAGTGCCATCAGCGAGATGCCGCGGCCGAGGTAGTAGACCACCAGCAGGAGGCGGGGGTCGACCCGGTCGGTCAGCCACCCCGACAGCACGGTGCCGGCCACATCCAGGACGCCGACGGTCGCCAGCAGGCCGGCGGCGACGGTTGTCGGCATGCCGTGGTCGTTGGCGGCCGGGATGAAGTGGGTGCCGATCAGGCCGTTGGTGGTCATCCCGCAGATCGCGAAACTCCCGGCCAGCAGCCAGAACGCCGGGACGCGGGCACCGATCCGGAGGCCGTCGAAGGCGGCCCGGAAACTCGACGCCGGCACCGGCTGCAACGCGTCGGCCGTGACCGCGCCGTAGGGCAGCAGGCCCTTGTCGGCGGGATAGTTGCGCATCAGCAGCAGCACCGGCGGCACCACGGCCAGCGCCGCGCCGGCGACGATCAGCGAGGCCCACCGCCAGCCGTGCCGTGTGGTCACCTCGGCCACCACGGGCAGGAAGATCAGCTGCCCAGTGGCACTGGCAGCCGTCAGCACCCCGGTCACCAGACCGCGGCGCTGTTCGAACCACCGAACCGAGATCGTGGCGACGAAACCCATCGAGATCGCCCCGGTGCCCGTGCCGACCAGCACGCCCCACAGCAGGACCAGTTGCCAGCTGGCGGTCATCAGCACGCTGGCCGCCGACCCCGACGCGATCAGTACCAGGGCGGCGGCCAGGATCGGGCGCACCCCGAACCGGTCCATCAGCGCGGCGGGCGGGTAGCGGCCCGCAGAACTGCTCGAAGACTCAGGACTGACCGCGCGCAGGTCGCCCGCCGCGCGGGCCTGGGTTCGGGCGGGAACCTTCGTCATCATCTGCGCCGTGGTCTTGGCATGTCCCCGTCGAGCTATCGCAAGGTGTACCAGGGTGTCTGAGAACGCTCTGCATACGATGTCGCCCATGGCCGAGCCCCTGATCCTGTCCATCCGCGGACGTACCCCCGAACTGCACCCGGAGTCCTGGGTCGCACCCAGCGCCAACATCATCGGCTGGGTCCGGCTGGGTGCGCGGGCCAGCGTCTGGTACTCGGCAACCCTGCGTGCCGAAGCCGAGCCGATCGACGTCGGCGTCGGCAGCAACATCCAGGACGGCGCCACCCTGCACGTGGACCCGGAGTATCCGCTGCGGATCGGCGCCGGGGTGACCGTGGGCCACAACGCGGTGCTGCACGGCTGCACCGTCGAGGACGGCTGCCTGATCGGGATGGGCGCGATCGTGCTCAACGGCGCCGTGATCGGCGCCGGTTCGATCGTGGCCGCCGGCGCGCTGGTGCCCCAGGGCGTCGTCGTGCCGCCTCGTTCGCTGGTCGCCGGGGTGCCTGCCAAGGTCCGCCGCGAGCTCAGCGACGCCGAGCTGGCTGGCAACCGCGCCAACGCCGCGGTCTACGAAGACCTCGTCACCTTGCACCGCGGCGCGACATAGCAGCGCATCTCACAGCGACGTCAGGTTTGCGTCACCTTCAGACTGCCGATAGTTCGTAACGTGGAGTCAATGCGCATCCTGGTCACCGGTGCCACCGGATATGTCGGCTCGCGGCTGGTGGCCGCGTTGCTCGAGAACGGTCACGACGTGGTGGCCGCCACCCGTGATCCGGAGAAACTCGGCCGCTTCGGCTGGTGTGACCAGGTCAGCGCGGTGGTGCTCGACGCCGGCGACCCGTCGGTCGTCGAGGCCGCCTTCGCCGTCGCCGGTCCCGTCGACGTCGTCTACTACCTGGTGCACGGCATCGGGCAGGCGGGCTACCGGGATCGTGACAATGCCGGCGCGGCCACGGTCGCCGCGGCCGCCGCGGCGGCGGGGGTCCGGCGGATCGTCTACCTCGGCGGGTTCGTACCCGACGACCACGCGTTGTCCGAGCATCTGGCCGGACGGGCCGAGGTCGCGTCGGCGCTGACCGTCGAGGGCGGCCCGGAACTGGTGTGGCTCGGTGCGGCGGTGATCATCGGCGCCGGGTCGACGTCGTTCGAACTCGTGCGCTACGTGGGTGACCGGTTCTGGGTGATCCCGTTGCCGCCGTGGGCTGATCACGACATCGACCCGATCTCGATCCGCGACGTGCTGCACTATCTGATCGCCGCGGCCGACCCGGCCCGGGTGGCGCCCGGCGCCTACGACCTCGTCGGGCCGGCGACGACCACCTACCGGGGCCTGCTGCAGAGCTACGTCGACGCGACGGGATCGGTGCGCGCGGGCCTGCCGGTCCACGACGTCGTCCCGCGCGGGCTGATGGGACGACTCGCCGGTGCCGCCGTGCCGGTGCCGAGTGGTCTTGCCGCCGATCTCATCGAATCGCTGGACCATTCGATGACGGCCTCCGACACTGTGTTGCGTGACTATGTGCCGGATCCGCCTGGCGGACTCACCGACATCGACGACGCGGTGGCCGCGGCGGTGTCCAGTCCGCGGCCGCGTCCGGTCGACGAACTGGCCGACCCCCATCACCTCGCCGACAGCGATCCGGTGTGGGCGGGTGGCGACACGCTGCGCCTGCAGCAGTTGGCGTCCGCGGTGACGCCTTCGGTGATGCGGCCCGCGCTCGGGTTGCTCGGTTCGGTGCCGCGTCCGTTGGCCGGTGTGTTGCGCACCGGGCTGGAGCTGTTGCTTGTCGAAGGTGCCCGCGCTATGACGATGCTCGGCGAGATTCGGGCCGCCGCGTCGAACGTGGCCGGCCCGTATCAGGAATGGCCGGCGGTGGTGCGACGTCGGCGGATCATCGTCTGCGTCGTCACGGTGGCGGGTGCGCTGCTGCTCGGCTATTCGCTGAGCCGCAAGCCCGGCGACGAGACGTTCTACTGGCTGACGCTGGGCCTGGCCGCGGTGTGGGCGCTCGGTGCGTTCGTGTCGGGGCCGCTGCATCTGGGTTGCATTCGCTGGCACGGGCGCAATCAGCGGCCGGTGCTCACCGGCCTGGGCGTCGGCCTGCTGCTCGGCGTGGTGTTCCTGGTCGGCGGTCTGGTGGTCCGCGAGATCCCTCCGGTCGCCGAAAAGGTCACGCGCGTACTGGATTACACCAACCACGGCAGCCTGACGCTGCTGGTGGTGATCACCCTGGTGAACGGCTTCGCCGAGGAGTTGTTCTTCCGCGGCGCGCTGTACACCGCGCTGGGCGCCTTCCATCCGGTGTTGATCTCGACGCTGCTCTACGCCGTCGGCGACGTCGGCCAGCGGCAACCCGATGCTCGGGTTCGCCGCGATCATCCTGGGCACGGTGTGCGCATGGGAGCGCCGCGCCACCGGCGGCGTGCTGGCACCGGTGCTGACCCACGTGGTGTGGGGTCTGATCATGGTGCTGGCACTGCCGCCGATGTTCGGCATATAGGAATCAGCGCAGCGGGTGGGCGATCTCGTCGCGGGGCATGCGCGCCGCGACGAGTGCGACGGCGGCCAGCAGGATCGGCGCGATGCCGGCGACCGCGAAGATGAGCTCCACCGGAACCACCTTCGACAGCGGGCCGGCGACGGCCATCGACAGCGGCATGAATGCCAGCGAGACGAAGAAGTCCAGGCTGCGACACCCGGCCCAGCATCGCCGGCGGTACCCGGCGCTGCAGCAGCGTGCCCCAGATGACCATGCCCGCGCCGTCGGCGAGCGCCGACGACGAACAGCGCGAGCAGCATCAGCGTCAGCGAGGACGTCGCACCGACGATCGCCAGCGGCAGCGAGCCGAGCCCCCACATCAGTCATCATCACGGTGAGATAGCGCCGCGGCAGCAGCCGCGACGACACCACCAGCGCACCCAGCGCGCTGCCGAGCCCGAACGCCGCCAGCACGAAGCCGTACACCTGCTCGCCGTGGGCGAACCGTTCGCGGGCGATGAACGGCAGCAGCACGTCGATCGGGCCCAGCGCCAGGAACACCCAGGTGCTGGCGAACAGCAGCGTCCAGCGCAACCATGCGGTGCGCAGGACGAACCGCAGTCCTTCGCGCAGATCGGTTAGCGGATGGGGCTTCTCGCGCTCGACGGCCATCACGATGTGGTCGCCCTCGTTGGGGCGCATCGCCACCAGCAGGACCAGGCCGGTGGCGAACAGCGCGGCCACCGTGACGGCTCCGAGCGATCGGGAACGTCGCCCCGACCACGACGCCGGCGACGGCGGGTCCGATCGCCTGCTGCAGGGTGGGGCGGATCGCGCCCTCGACTCCGTTGGCCGCCAGCAGTTGTTCGGCCGGCAGGATCCGCGGCAGGTAGGCGCTGTAGGCGGGGAAGAAGAACGCCGCGCCCACACCGAGCACAGCGCTGCGCGACGGCCATGTGCCACAGGTGCAGCGAGCCCAGCGTGCCCAGAATCGCGACCGCGCCGGTGGCGGCGACGTTCGCGGTCTCGACGGCGATGATGATGGCGCGCTGCGTTCACCCGGTCGGCGACGATGCCGCCGACGAGAATGAAGACCAGCATGCCGCGCGGCGAGGCAGGCGGCCACCAGCGACAAGCGCGGCCGGGTCATCGGCCAGCGCGATGACCTGCAGGGCCATCACCACGGTCCACATGCCTTCGGCGAACAGCGAGATCGACATCGCCGAGATGAGCAGGCGGAACTCGCGGAACCGGAATGGTGCGAGCACGCGCCAGCCGCCGGGTGTCCTCACCGGCTGAAGGTCGAAGGGCGTGCTCATGGGATCGATGGTCGCTGACCGACGGGGTCGAGTCCAACGAATTTCGGCGTGCAGTCCCCGTCGAGTGGCCACCTGTGTCACGCATTTCGGCTCAAATGTGTCGCAAGTGGCCACTCGACAGAGGAGGGGGAGTCCGTCCTAGTCGTCGGTGAACGTCGGCTTGCGGTGCTCCTGGAACGCCCGGGTGCCCTCGCGGAAGTCGTGGGACGTCAACAGGACTGCCTGTCCGTCGACTTCACGTCCGATCGCGCTCTCGAGTTCGGTGAGCGTCGCCGCGTTGATGGCCTGCTTGGTCTTGCGCAGCGAGATCGCCGGACCCGACACCAGCGTGTCGATCACCTCAGCCACCGCGGCCTCGAGTTCGTCGGCCGGATGCACCGAACTGACCAGACCGAAGTCGTAGGCCTCGGTGGCCGAAATACGTTCGGCCAGAAGGGCCATCCGCATCGCACGGATCCGGCCGATCGCCGCGGCCACCAACGCCGACGCGCCGCCGTCGGGCATCAGCCCGATCTTGGTGAACGCCAACAGGAAAAACGCCTTCTCCGAGGCCAAGACGATGTCACAGGCCAATGCCAACGACACCCCGACGCCCGCCGCGGGCCCCTGCACCACGGCCACCACCGGCTTGGGCAGCCCGGTGATGCCGCGCACCGCCCGATTCGCCTGCGCCAGAACATCATCGGCGACCGGGTCTCCGGAACGCCGCGCCTGATCCTCGGCGCTGATCCCCGCCCCCGAGCAGAACCCACGCCCCGCCCCGCCGAGCCGGACCACCCGCACGCGCGGATCGCCGGCCGCCCGCTCCAGCGCATCGGCCAAGGTCCTGAGCATCGCGGCGGTCAGCGAGTTGAGGCTGTCGGGCCGGTTCAGGGTCAGCGACAACACGCCGTCATCCAGCGACACCGTCAACTCGGGGTGGTCGGTGTAGGTGTCGGGCGAGTCGATCGTGGTCATGGCGGCAGCCTAACGTCGCAGGAAGGGGAGCCCGAGGGATGGTTCGGGCCAGTCCTATAAGTACGCTATCCGGGCGGTCAACCAACTGGAAGGTAGGGCAATGGCGGGACCACTTCAGGGTTTGCGAGTCGTCGAACTGGCCGGCATCGGTCCCGGCCCGCACGCCGCGATGATCCTCGGTGACCTCGGCGCCGACGTCGTCCGCGTCGAGCGGCCGGGCAAGGGCCCGGGCATCCCCACCAAGCCCAGCAACGACTACCTGATGCGCAACCGCCGCTCGGTGGCCGCCAACCTCAAGAGCGACGAGGACCGCGAGCTGGTCCTGCGCCTGGTCGCCAAGGCCGACGTGCTCATCGAGGGCTTCCGCCCGGGCGTCACCGAGCGCCTCGGGCTGGGCCCCGAGGACTGCGCGAAGGTCAACGAGCGCTTGGTCTATGCCCGCATGACCGGCTGGGGCCAGACCGGCCCGCGCAGCCAGCAGGCCGGCCACGACATCAACTACATCTCGCTCAACGGCGTGCTGCACGCCATCGGCCGGGTCAACGAGCGCCCCGTTCCGCCGCTGAACCTGGTCGGCGACTTCGGCGGCGGCTCGATGTTCCTGCTCGTCGGCATCCTCTCCGCGCTGTGGGAGCGGGAGCGCTCGGGCAAGGGCCAGGTGGTCGACGCCGCGATGGTCGACGGCTCCAGCGTGCTGGCCACCATGATGTGGGCCTTCCGCGCACATGGGCATGTGGAGCGACGAGCGCGGCACCAACATGCTCGACACCGGCGCGCCCGTACTACGACACCTACGAGTGCGCCGACGGCCGCTACGTCGCGGTCGGCGCGATCGAGCCGCAGTTCTACGCCGAGCTGCTCGACAAGCTCGGCCTGGACGCCGCCGACCTGCCCGGCCAGAACGACATCACCCGCTGGCCGGAGCTGCGCGCGGTCCTCACCGAGACGTTCGCCGTCCACGACCGCGACCACTGGGCGAAGGTGTTCGCCGCCAGCGACGCCTGCGTCACCCCGGTGCTGTCCTTCGGCGAGGTGGAGTCCGAGCCGCACAACACCGAGCGCGACACCTTCTACAGCGAGAACGGCTCGCTGTTCCCCGCGCCCGCCCCGCGGTTCTCGCGCACCGTGCCCGACAAGCCCCGTCCGCCCGGCGTACCCGGAGCCGACACCGAGGCCGTCCTGCGCGATTGGGTATAGTCCCCAACCAACCAGTAGGTTGACCATTGAAAGGAACACATCCGTGGTGATCAAGGACGCGGTAGCCGTCGTCACCGGTGGCGCTTCGGGCCTGGGCCTGGCCACCACCAAGCGCCTGCTCGACGCGGGAGCGTCGGTGGTTGTCATCGACCTCAAGGGCGAAGAAGTGGTCGCCGAACTCGGTGAGCGGGCCAAGTTCGTGGCCACCGACGTCACCGACGAGGAGGGCGTCGCCAAGGCGCTCGACGTCGCCGAGTCGCTGGGCCCGGTGCGCATCAACGTCAACTGCGCCGGCATCGGCAACGCGGCCAAGACGCTGTGCAAGGACGGCCCCTTCCCGCTGAAGGCATTCAAGAAGGTCGTCGAGGTCAACCTGATCGGCACGTTCAACGTGCTGCGCCTCAGTGCCGAGCGCATCGCCAAGACCGAGCCGATCAACGGCGAGCGCGGTGTCATCGTCAACACCGCCTCGGTCGCCGCGTTCGACGGCCAGATCGGCCAGGCCGCCTACTCGGCGTCCAAGGGCGGCGTGGTCGGCATGACCCTGCCGATCGCGCGCGACCTCTCGCGCGAGCTGATCCGCGTCTGCACCATCGCGCCCGGCCTGTTCAAGACCCCGCTGCTGGGCTCGCTGCCCGAAGAGGCGCAGAAGTCGCTGGGCCAGCAGGTGCCGCACCCGGCGCGCCTCGGCGATCCCGACGAGTACGGCGCCCTGGCCGTGCACATCGTCGAGAACCCGATGCTCAACGGCGAGGTCATCCGCCTCGACGGCGCGATCCGGATGGCGCCGCGATGAGCGCTCGCGCGAAGAGCAAGGAGCACAGATGACATTACGACGAAGTTCACCGAGGTCTTCGGTGTCGAGCATCCGATCGCCCAGGGCGGCATGCAGTGGGTGGGGCGCGCCGAACTGGTTGCGGCCGTGGCCAATGCGGGTGCGCTCGGGTTCCTCACCGCGCTGACCCAGCCGACCCCGGCCGATCTGGCCCGCGAGATCGCACGAAGACGCGCGAGCTGACCGACAAGCCGTTCGGGGTGAACCTGACGATCCTGCCGGCGATCAACCCGCCGCCGTATGACGAGTACCGCCAGGTGATCGTCGATGCCGGCATCAAGATCGTCGAGACCGCGGGCTCCAACCCGGCGCCGCACCTGCCGATGTTCCACGACAACGGCATCAAGGTGCTGCACAAGTGCACCTCGGTGCGCCACGCGGTCAAGGCGCAGAGCCTGGGTGTCGACGGCATCAGCATCGACGGTTTCGAGTGCGCCGGTCACCCGGGTGAGGACGACGTTCCGGGCCTGGTGCTGATCCCGGCGGCGGCCGACCAGATCGAGATCCCGATGATCGCCTCCGGCGGTTTCGCCGACGCCCGCGGCCTGGTGGCCGCGCTGGCGCTGGGTGCCGACGGCATCAACATGGGCTCGCGGTTCATGTGCACGGTGGAGTCCTGCATTCACCAGAACGTCAAGGAAGCCATCGTCGCCGGCGACGAGCTCGGCACCGAGCTGATCTTCCGCAGCCTGCACAACACCGCCCGGGTGGCGAGCAACGCCGTCTCGCGCGAGGTCGTGGAGATCCTCAAGGGCGGCGGCCAGTTCGAGGACGTCAAGGACCTGGTGGCCGGCGTCCGCGGCCGGCGGGTGTTCGACGAGGGCGATGTCGACGCCGGCATCTGGACCGTCGGCACCGCGATGGGCCTGATCAACGACATCCCGACGGTCGGCGAGCTGGTCAGCCGGATCGTCACCGAGGCCGAGGAGATCATCACCGGCCGGCTGGGCGGGATGGTCAAGCCGGGCCAAGACGCAAAAGTGCCCGCCTGATACCAGGCGGGCACGGCAGCGCCGAGCGCGTCAACGTCGCCTGTTGTCAGGCAACGGCTGAACCCCGATCGGTGCCTCACCGCTCAAGGCGGTGACGGCGCCGTTCGGCGCTCAGGTCAGCTGGCGCTAGCGAGCGGGGGGCGATCCTCGAGTTGCTCCGAGGTGTCACCCTCCACCAGAACGTCGCCGTGATACAGCGCGTCGAAGTCCACTTTGATGACATCGGCACTGGTGTCGTCGATCCACATGTCACTGAGCGTATGGGTCACCATTAAGGAATCTTTGAGTCACGTTTCGGAAAACCCTGGCAATTCTTACTCCCGAGTCAGGTCGTGTGGCCCAGAAGTCACGGTTGCGTCATCGTAAACCGCCATTTCGCCCGGTTACCAGCAGGAATGATGGGGTGGTGCTGCAAACCCTCGCGCACCTGGCTCTTCGCGCGCCCAAGCGGATCATCGCGCTGGCGGTCCTGGTCATGGCCGCCACGGCGATCTTCGGGATCCCGGTTGCCAAGAGCCTGTCCGCCGGCGGTTTCCAGGACCCCACCTCCGAGTCGGCGCAGGCCACGCAGCTGTTGCACCAGAAGTTCGGGCAGAGCGACCAGCAGTTGCTCGTCACTCTCACCGACCCCGACGGCGTCACCAGCGCGTCGGCCCGCGCCGTGGCCACCGGCATCGTCGAGAATCTGACGGCCTCACCGCACGTTCTCGGCGTCAACTCGGCCTGGACCTCGCCGCCGGCGTGCGGCCGGTGAGTTGGTCAGCACGGACGGCAAGACCGGTCTGATCGTCGCCACCATGGACGGCGGCGAGAACAACGCGCAGAAGTACGCCACCGCCCTGGTCGAGCAGTTCGTCCAGGACAAGGACGGCGTGACCGTGCGGGCCGGTGGGCCCGCGATGATCTACGCCCAGATCACCAAGCAGACCGAGCGTGACCTGTTGATGATGGAGTCGATCGCGATCCCGCTGAGCTTCCTGGTACTGATCTGGGTGTTCGGTGGTCTGGTGGCCGCGGCGTTGCCGATCCTGGTCGGGATGATGGCCATCTTCGGCGCGATGTCGGTGCTGCGGTTGATCACCTACACCACCGACGTGTCGATCTTCGGGCTCAACCTGGCCACCGCGCTGGGGCTGGCCCTGGCGATCGACTACACGCTGCTGATCCTGAGCCGCTACCGCGACGAGCTCGCCGGCGGCGCCGACCGGGAGAGCGCCCTGCTGCGCACCATGGCCACCGCCGGGCGGACCGTGTTGTTCTCGGCGGTCACCGTGGCGCTGTCGATGTCGGCGCTGATCCTGTTCCCGATGTACTTCCTGAAGTCGTTCGCCTATGCCGGTGTCGCCACCGTCGCGTTCGCCGCCGTGGCCGCCATCGTCGTCGCGCCGGCCGCCATCGTGCTGCTCGGTGACCGGCTGGACTCGCTGGACATGCGCCGTCTGCTGCGCAGGATCCTCAACCGGCCCGAACCGGTGGACAAACCGCTCGAGAGCCAGTTCTGGTACCGCTCAACGAAGTTCGTCATGCGCCGGGCGATTCCGATCGGCGCTCGCCATCGTCGCGCTGCTGGTGTTGCTCGGCACTCCGTTCCTGCGCATCTCGTTCGGCAACCCCGACGACCGGGTGCTGCCCAAGTCGGCGTCCACTCATCAGGTGGGCGACCAGCTTGCGCAACGACTTCGCCAGCAACTTCAACACCGCGGTCACCATGGTGATCCCCGACGCCGACGGCATCTCGCCGCCGGAGATGGAGCGCTACGCCGCAGACCTGTCCCGGGTGCCCGACGTGTCGCTGGTGTCGGCGCCCACCGCGACCTTCGTGGGCGGCAACAGGGTGGGCCGGCGTCCGCGCCGGCCGGCATTGCCGACGGCAGCGCGTTCTTGACCGTGCGCAGCACCACCAAGCTGTTCTCCGACGCCTCCAAGACCCAACTCGACCGGCTGCACGCCGTGCCCGAACCGGCCGGGCGTGACGTGCTGATCGGCGGCGGCGCGCAGATCAACCGGGACAGCGTGCAGGCCATCACCTCGCGAATGCCGTTGGTGCTGGCCGTGATCGGCGTGATCACCTTCGTGCTGCTGTTCCTGCTGACCGGCAGTCTGGTGCTGCCGCTGAAGGCGTTGGTGCTCAACGTCCTGTCGCTGTCGGCGGCGTTCGGTGCGCTGGTGTGGATCTTCCAGGAGGGCCACCTCAACGCCCTCGGCACGACGCCGACCGGCACGCTGGAAGCCAACATGCCGGTGCTGTTGTTCTGGCGATCAGGTTCTGGCAACGGCAAAGCGCTGACCACGGCTTACTGACAACCGGATGCGACCGACGACCTGGAATGTGTCGAGCGTGCTCGGATTCAACTATAACTATGACCACTTCCAGGAACGGACGGGGCGCGTTAGCTACGCGCAGAACATCGCCAGCAACGGGGCGGCACCCAGCTCGACCGCTCGGTGATGAAACTACCACCGGCTTGCCATTATCTCGCATTCAGGAGCCGAGGCGCGGGCGCATGCCTACTCAGGCCAATGGGGCACGATGGACGGGCCGTTCTCGCAAGGCTATGAGTATGACGTGTGGGGCAACACGACGAGACGTTACGGTTGGGGCGGCCTGCGGGCGGGGTACCGGGGTCGAACAATGAGCACACGGCCAGTTTCACAAACAATCAAAGGGTCGGGTTCACGTATGACTTGGCCGTAGCCTTACCAATGACATTGGGCAGACATTTACGTACGACGCCACGGGCCAGCAGGCGACGGCCAGCTACGGTGGCTATTCTTTGCAGCAGTCTTGACGACGGCAACGAGCTGCGCGTGAAGAAGGTAGAACTGGAGTAACGACGTATCACCCGCGCTCATCGGTGCTGGGCGGGCAGGTAGTCGCGGAGATGAACGGGAGTGGAGGTTGGACGCGCGCTATGTCTACGTTGGCTCACAACTGCTGGCGGTGCAGCAGGCTGGCGTCTTCTGGATGCAGCTGAAGATCCGTGACCAAGAGTAAACGGGTGACCAACAGCGCGGGGACAGTGGTGAGCACTATTGAGCTTGACCCGTGGGGCGGAGATACGAACCGTAACGGCAACTCAGCGTTTCAGCCCCGCACCTTCACGAGTTACGAGCGAGATGGGAATGGCAGCGATGAAGCAATGTTCCGCCGGTATAACCGCTGGCACTCGCCGCTTCGACCAACCCGACCCTTACGACGGCAGCTACTCGCTGTCAAATCCGCAATCCTTCAACCGCTATGCTTATGCACAGAACGATCCGGTGGACCCGTAGATCCGAGCGGGCTGAATCTGGAAGCGCCGATTGACAGGATCATTACCGATACGTCGGGCAGTCTCCGCCCGCATGACTCTTTGTTCGGCGGGTCAGTCTTCGGCAGAGTCGTCGAGGCGGGCTTCGACCCCTCCCAGCAGTGGTGGCGATACCGGTGGTGGCACGCAGGTTCGGCCACCACCGCAGAATACCACTCCCCAACGTAACCCACCGTGCGATCAGAAAGTCGCAAGATATTTGGCGGTAATGGCGCAGTCTCAACCGCCAGCGGGTTTGAACCTTCAAATATTCTGAATGGCATCTCACCGGGGCACCGTTGGCGACAACGGCCAGCCAGTCTATGGCCATTTGGGAAGTCGCGCTATGTACCTTTACGGAGGCGACCCTCCCGGAACCGGAACGACTGGTGTGTATCTTCCGGCTGGCTACACAGTCCTCCAGATTAATCCTCAAACGCTGCCAGAATATAGGGGCGGCAGTTTTGTAGCCATCTATCCAAACCTAAATGGGTTGCACAATGTCTCAATGATTGCGACTCACGTTGCAGGTTTACCGACTCAAGCCTGGACCAGAATGCCGCAGGCTGAATCTACATAGGGACAACTGGCGGGAGAGGAGCCAGCCCAAGCGCACTGCTAATTACATCCACTCACACTTCGAACTTGTTCAGGGGCGTGTCGTCAGGGGCGTTTCGACTTACGGCAATGCCGCACATCCCCTTCGCCAACGCCTTTTGTAAATCGGAGACGGAAATGCTCACGTGCATGAAGAAACAACTCGCACTTCTCATCTTTATGTCGTGGCTTGCTTGTGGCGGTGTCGTAATTGCACAGGAGCGCGCATCATCGTCCATTCCCTACGGATTCTCCGACAAGCCTAAAAGACTGTACATCAACATCATTCGAATTGAAAGTCGTAAAAAAGCTTGCCGATGCTGAGAATAATCGCACGGTGATAGCAGTTGCCCGGCTTGGTGACGGCGAATATTCACAGGAGTTGAGACCGCCGGCGGTTGGCAAACGTCATGGCTGTTCTGACGCTCAATCTGGCATGAACAAAGAAAGGGTGGTATAGCAAGCGGCGAGAGAGTGCGCGGATACGGGCGCGTAGAGGTATATGTAGGTGGTCAGTTAGTCGATGCTCTGTTGGTTAATCGCGGCAGGATCTTTGCGTTGATCGTTGCGACATTAGTGATATTATCCGTACCGGAAAGACAAGAAGCGGTGACGGACTTGCAACTACGACTGCTCACTCCAGTTTTCTCTGCCTCATACCGCAGAACCCTGATAGAGAAGGAATTAGGAACCTTGTAAATGAAACACTCGCGATAGATCCCTGCGCTCAATCTGCCGAGAATTCTCGACGCTGTTAGCTCAAAAGAGAATCCAGCTCTTAGGGGGTGGTGATTTATTTAGCATATTCTGCGCTTTTCCTGAACAAGGGCGGTCAGTATACCAGAACATTACCACCAGGAAGTGCTGGCTGGGGGAAACCCAATAGGCTTGATACCAAATGGTGCCAAGATCGCCATGTCGTCTTTTCCAATCCAGTACACAAACGTGGAGCGATGCAGTTACGGTCATCGATGAGCTCTTTCATCTCGCTGGATCAAAGGGCCAGTACGACGGATTATCAGCTTGCAAGAGCAGCACATGGCATCCCCGAGTACGCTTTACAAATGTCGTTGAGTCCTCAGAGCAATGTCTTTCACCCGACATACTCTGGGAATGCAAGTGACCGATACGACGGCGGCTACAGCAGCTATTTCCATACCATCGCAAGAACGTTGTGTCCCGTTGCCAAGCGATGACGGAGGGAAGTACGTAATGAACAACCATTGGAAGTTTCAAGTCGTGATGGCGCTACTCTTATTCGCGACCCTGCCGCAGGCCTCACGCGCTAACATGTGGGCGGAATCCTACGGGTGAGAGTCCGAAACCATCTGACGTGCAATATCTTTTCCGGAAACTCAATCGAATTTGGTCACTATCAAGCGGACACAGACAGTGCCACCCAATGCCTGGCGCGGCCTTTTGCCATTAAAGTCAAGTCGCGAAATGTTTAGACGATTGCTCGGAATTTCTCCGAAGGGATTAGTGGGTAGTAGTTATCTCATATGAAACCAAGGAAGAGAAAGGGGAACCAGTGTTGTCTCCGAAGGCTCGTGTGAGCCAAGTTTGGAGGGTCATTGGAAGGTTCCCGTTGACACAGTGTTGTCTATAACTGTTTTTCCTCAAACGAGCGTTCTTGTGAATAGTCTCCGGCTGGATAAGAGAATTTATAAACGGAGTCAGGAAGTGCACCGGAGAATTGGGCCTGGTACGTTAGTTCGGATACCGGTGTGATGGTTCATGCGATGCAGAACAATGGGTGTGAGGAGGCTTATGAGCATCACTTACCGACCTGTCGCGAAGGATGAGCATTTAGGCGGTGTCCCAGAACGAAAGGGCCACGAGCAAAACCTG
>CAWBAL010000014.1:0-9923 GCA_963786695.1 uncultured Actinomycetota bacterium | reverse complement strand
GACCCTACGGCCCGCTCTTGTGCCCGCGCCGGTTCTCCTGTTCGAGGTAGTCGCGGGCAAGCAGCACGACGTGGTCGGGCAGGTTTCCGCTGGCCACGTCGGCCAATGTGGTCCTCTCCAAGACCGACCGCATGCTGGCCCGCAGCGCCCGCCACACGTCGGTCAGCGCGTTGGTCGGGCCGGTGTAGGGAAGATCGCCCAGCCCGATGTCGCGCACGCTGGCCAACGGCCCGTCGATACAGCGCAGGACGTCGGCGATGCTGATCTCGGTTGCCGGGCGGGCCAGTTCGTAGCCGCCGTCGCGGCCGCGGTGGCTGCGCACCAGCCGGTCGGTGCGCAGGTCGGACAGAATGTCGACGAGGAAGCGGCCGGGATGCCCTGGGCCTTGGCGAGATCGTCGGTTTTGACCAGTCCACCGCCGTCGACCGATGCAAGCTGCGTCATCGCGCGAACGGCGTACTCCGCCTTCGCTGACATCCGCATGCAGCGAATTGTGCCACCGAGGTGGTCACCCTCAGTTCGCGGCGTCGCTTCCCGCGGTCGTGGCCTCATGGGGCCGCAGTTCGGTGAGCTTGCGGACCGCGGCACCGAAATCCGCGACCGCCGAGCGCACCTGATCGCCGACAGCAAAGTCGGACCGCGGCGGGCTGGACTCCGGCGCGATTCGGCTTCGGGGCCACCTTGTTGCCGTCGGCCAGGTCGGTGCCGCCGTTGGCTGACGCCGAGGGGCGAGTTGCAGTGTCGCGCGGGAGATGCGACGCGGACTGGGCACCGCGGCCACAGTGGGCGCTTGCGGGGTTCCGGCGATGGGCGGCGGACCGCGCCGCGGCGCTGGATTCGGGAACCGCGCCGTGGTTATCGGCGACGGTGCGCACCGCGTCGAGGATGATCGACGGCGGGCGCAGCGGAGCCGCGGCGGCCTCCACCGCCTTCTTGACAGCCCCGGTGACGTCGCCCTTGGCCAGCGCGGTCAGCGCCTCGGTGATCAGAGTGGGTTCGGTGGCGATGAGCCCGGCGGCGGCGATGGCCGCGACGGCGGTCTGCCGTCCGATATAGCCGGTGTTCGCGCTGACCGCTGCGAGGGCTTGCTGCAGCTCAGGGCCGATCTGCCCGGCGATCGACCCAGGGGCGTCGAGCACGGGCTGGATGAGGGCGTCCAGGTCGACCGGCGACATCGGGGCGGCGGGGTCGTAGGGGGCCGAAGGCGGCGGGTCAAGGCCGGCGGACGGCACCCAACGTCCGAGGCGTGGGAGAACACTCCCGACATCGCCTTGCCGCCGAGCAGGCTGACGTCGGCGGCCAGCGCCGCGAACAACTGCCTGAGCACAGCCACCGGGCCGGTTGAATCCGGGGCATCGACGGCGATCGCGTCCGCCAGGGCCTTGTCGAACATGCCGTGCGTGGCACCGGCGCCGGCCGAGAGCCGCACCGAGGGAACGGAGATGTCGCGGGGCGGGGTGACGACGGGATTGGCCACCACCACGGCGGCGCCTACCAGCGCCACCCCGGTGGTCAGGAATGGACCCAATGCCCGCCGCAAAGTTCTCACCGTCCCGAATCGAATGCCTGACCGCCACACTACCTGAGATGAACCTGAGGATAATACCCCGGCGTGCAGTTATGGCAAACAAGCACAGCGTGCTCGCGCGGCGCTCCAGCGCATCCAACCCCGGGTGCAACAAGATGCCCCCCCTTCCGAGGAAGGAGGGGCACCCTGTCAGTTGTACTCAGTCGCCCTTGCTGGCCTTGGCGACGCGGCCCGTTGGCCGACCCACCGTCGTGCGAGCTCGAGCGCTTGGCGCCGGTCTCTGCCCGCCTCCGTTGTCGCCGCTGCCGTTGTCAACGGTGGCGCCACCGCTGTTGTCGGTGGTGGTTGCACCGGCGCTAGGCGCCGTGCGGAGCGCCGAGGCCGACGGAGCCACCTTCTTAGCGGCTGCGGGCGGCGGGGCGGGGTTCGGGGCCGTCAGCGCCCGCGACGGTCTTGACGAACGTGCTGATCTCCGTCCGGACACTCGGGACGCCCGACGGGAAATCGACACTCGGCGGAAGGCCAAGCCCAATGGTGAGGCTGCTCAGCGCGCCCGGAATGCCGGTCCTTGCCGAACAGGCCGTCGACGACCGTGTTCCACGCGCCTTCGAAATCCCCACTGGTCAGCGCATCGAAGGTATCCGTGACGATTTTGATCGGCAAACCGACCAAGACCGTGGCCTGGTCGACCGTGAACCCGGCATTAAGTCACCCCACCAGCGGGATGAGCGCGTTGACCACAGCCGTAGCACGAGTGAGCACCCCGGTCACGACGTAAGTCCCCGACGCGAGAGCGATATTGCCCGCGATCTGAACGGCGTTCACCAGTGTGTCGATTGCGCCGGAGATGTCGAGGCTCAGCAGATCCCCGGCCGCATTCCAGACACCTTCGCTCAGAACGGCGGCACTGGTGCCGAGGCCCTTGACCGACTGGAAGAGGTAATCAGACCCGTTGAGGCCCACTGTCGGATGATCGGCAGGGCACCGGTGATGAACTGGGGAACCACGCCGAGGGTGACGTGGGGCGGCCCCACCGGAACGGGGGGGAGAACAGGTAAGCCACCGACAAGGCCCAGGTGATCCCAAGCAATTCCGTGATGGGGCTGTCGAAGCCAGCCAGGGCCACCGCGGACGAGGCCGACGGAAGCTGGATGTTCGGCAGCATCTCGTGCTGCGCGACAACGGGGGTCAGCGCGATGGCGCTCGCCCCCACGATCGCGGCGGTACCCGCGATCATCTGTGATCGAAGTGAGATTTGCATGATTTCCTCCCGTTAAGTGACTGCTGTGTCAGTTACAGAAGCTACCTGAGAAGAACCTAAGTGAGAACCAATATTGACGATTTTTTCTGCAGATTTTTTTTCACTGCCGGCACTTCGAAATCTGGTCAACCTCTTGTGAAGCGCACTATGGCAAAAGACCAGCTTAATGCCGATCACAGGACACCTTCGGCTAATCTTCCGGTCCCGTCACAAAATCTAGGGCCTTAGGTCCCACGGTGATCGAAACTCGACGACTACCCCGCTTTCTCAGCTTTCCCGGGTTTTCGGGGTGCTTCTTCACAGGTAGCGGACGGCCGCTGCGGGCCGGTTCAGGCCCGGATCGCGGGCGGCGCCGGGCACCTCCGGGTCCGCAGATGGCTCGAATGATATTGCCGCAATATACGAAGATGCCCCTCCTTCGAGGAAGGAGGGGCACCTTGTCAATCGCTGGACTTAGCTGGCGGCGCGATGCTTGGCTTCCCGCTTGGAGCTGTTGTCCGACCGGCTGGAGTTGGAGCCGGCGTTGTCACCCTTGCGCGACGACGTCCGCTTCGGGGTGGCACTGGAGCCGCTGCTCGCTGCCGTCCTTGCTGTCGCCGAGCGGCAGGCGGCGTATCGCTCTCGTCCTTGACATCGGTGACAGAAGAGTCGGCGACGTTGTTGTATCCACGGTCTTCTCGGCGGGGGGCGAGGACTCCTGGAACGTCGCCGCCACCGCCGGGGCCTGACGCTGCGACGAAGGCTTGACCGCAGCGCTCGACGGCTGGAACGAACCGTTGGCCGGGTCGTACGGCGGGTTGAACGGGAACGACTGAGCGACGCTGTTGATCACTGTCCGGTAGCTGCGGATGACACCGCCGGCCGGCGGCGATGCCGGGCCCGAGCGTCAGCTTCTCGAGCCAACCCGAGGTGCCCTGCCGGCCCAGGAAGCCCGCGACCGCGATGTTCCACGCGGTGTCGAAGTGGCCCTTGCTGAGCTCATCGAACGACTCCTGCAACGTGTCCACCGCAGCCGTGGCGACGAACGTCGCTCCGCCGATCGTGGTACTCACGAGGCCCTGGACGGCGTCCGGAATCGTCGCGAGCAGCAAGAAGCCGACGTTCCTGACGACGCTTGTCAGGATGTACTCAGCGGAGTTCAGCAGCGAGTTGACGCCCTTCTGCAGCGGCAGCACGATCTGAGCCTGCAGAAGGTCGAGGGCGTCCTGCGTCTTGCCCGTGCGATCAGCAGCTGAACCGCATCGACCACGGCGAACGGCGTGTTCCACGCGGCCTGCAGGAGCCTTGGCGCCCAAGTCACCGACGCCGCGGATGCCGGCCCAGCCGTAACCGGACAGGTTGATGCCGACCGTGGTCAATGCCGGGAGCGGCAAGTCCAGGAAGTCCGGGATGATGCCGAGGTACAGCAGCGGGAAGTTGGGATCCGGCTCCCAGGGCGTCCGAAACCAGTGGCATTGCTGAAGATATTGGTGTTGACGTCCTCGACCACCTGCGAGATGGCGGTGAAGGGGCTGTCGAAGCTGGACAGCTCGATCGACGCAGCGGCGCGCTGCACCGAGGGCAGCAGGTCCGGCTGAGTGATCGGCGTGATGGCGATCGCGGTGGCACCCAAGGCGGCGACTCCGGCGATCATGTGAGAGCGAAGTGAAACGTGCATGCTTTTCCTCCCCGAAGCGACAAACACTGGCCCGCTCAACCTAACCTGAGAAAAACCTAAGGGCAAACCAAGTGCGGCGCCTGCGCAGCAAACTCGCCGCGACGGGCCACCTCAGACTGGAATCGCCGCCGTATCCGCCGCCACGACGGCGAACAGGTCCGCCAGCGCCGCCAGGCTCGCCGCCTGCAACGCGGCCGCCGCGACGCCCGCCCGTCGACCCCGGCAGCGCCCGGGTCGCCGTCGCCGCCGCGACCACCGTCGGCGCATAACCCAGGTTGAACGCGCCCCTGGCGGTGGAGTTCACGCACATGTGCGTCATGAACCCGGCGAGCACCAGGTTCTCCGCGCTCAGCGCTTTGAGCCGTGCGTCGAGGTCGGTGCCGACGAACGAGTTCGGGTAGTTCTTCACCACCACCGGCTCGCCCGTCCGCGGCGCGACCCGGTCGACGATCGCGCCGCTCTCGCCCGCGCACGTCGTACAGCGAGCCGGGGCCGTCGTCGTGCTGGATGTGGATGATCGGGATGCCCGCCGACCGGGCCCGGTCCAGCAGCACCGCCGCCTCGTCGAGCGCGGCCTGCACGCCCTCGAGTTCCATCACGCCGTGGGTATAGGTGTTCTGGCAGTCGATCAGGATCAGCGTCGAGGCGGCCAGGCTCGCCGGCTCCAGCGGCAGACCGGCCAGCGCGCGCAGGGTGGTGGGGTCGCTCATGCGCAACGCTACTGCGTGACGGCCAGCACCGCCTCGGCGTACTCCGGCCGGCACACCACCAGATCGGGCAGCAGCGGATCGGGCCGGTTGTACTGCAGCGGCGAGCCGTCGATCCGCGAGGTGTGCAGGCCCGCGGCGCGCGCCACCGCCACCGGCGCCGCCGAATCCCACTCGTACTGACCACCGGCGTGCACATAGACATCCGCGCGGCCCTGCACCACGGCGGCGACCTTCGCGCCCGCCGAGCCCATCTCGACCAGCGTCCCGTTCAGCGCGTCCCGCACCTGCAGCGCGATCGCCGGCGGCCGGGTGCGCGAGACGACGATGCGCGGCGCGTCCGGCGCGGGCGGCGGTGCGGCAACCGTCGGCGTGGCGAAGGTGATGCCCTGCGCGGGCAGCGCCACCGCGCCGGCGATCAGTTCGCCGTCCTGCCACAGCGCGACGTGCACCGCCCAGTCGTCGCGGTCGAGCTCGGAGAACTCCCGCGTGCCGTCGAGCGGGTCGACGATCCACACCCGCTCGCTGCGCAGCCGCAC
Source organism: uncultured Actinomycetota bacterium (assembly GCA_963786695.1). Taxonomy (GTDB): domain Bacteria; phylum Actinomycetota; class Actinomycetes; order Mycobacteriales; family Mycobacteriaceae; genus Mycobacterium. The sequence continues at coordinate 4,231 of CAWBAL010000014.1, read as the reverse complement.
CGGATCGTCGGCCCCCTCCTCGGAGAGCACCGCGTCGTCGGGTCGCGCCTCGGCCAGCGCCGCCATCAGGAAGTCGTGAGAGCGCTTGTCGCCGGCGGCCTTTCGCTCGGCCGCGGTGGCCTCGGCCAATTCGGTCCGCACGCCGAGCAGCAGCCGGCCGGCGTCGGTGGCCAGCGTGGCGGCTAGCTCGTGATCGCTCACTGAGGTACCTCCAAGCAGATCGATGACCTGGTCGGCGAGCTCGTCAGGGCCGTGGTCGGGAGTCAGGCGCAGGTCAGGCTTCTTCGGCCGCTGATAGGGACTGTCGATCCCGGTGAAGTGCGTGATCTCCCCGCGCGGGCCTTGGCGTAGAGCCCCTTGGGATCGCGGCGCTCGCAGTCCTCCAGCGGGGTGTCGACGAAGATCTCGAAGAAGGCCACCCCCTGGTCGGAGTGAACCTTGCGCGCCAACTCCCGGTGTTCCTCCAGCGGGCTGATCGCCGGCACCAGCACCGTCAGCCCGGCGTCGGCCATCAGCGTGGCGATATGGGCCAGCCGGCGCAGGTTCTCGGCGCGGTCGGCCATCGAGAACCCGAGGTCGGCATTGAGGCCGTGGCGCAGGTTGTCGCCGTCGAGAATGTATGCGGGACAACCATGTTCGAGCAGCTTCTGCTCCACCAGCACGGCCACCGACGACTTGCCCGAACCGGACAGCCCGGTGAACCACAGCGTGCGGCCCTTGGTCAGCCGGTCTGTCGCGCTCACCAGCGACTGGTGGCGCACGGTGTTGGGCGAGGCGTTGCGGCTCGAGGCGGGTGCGGTGTCGCGCACCATGCCCGCGGCCACCGTCACGTTGGTGTCGGGGTCGATCAGGATGAACGACCCGGTCGCCGAGTTGCGCGCGTACTCGTCGAGCAGCAGCGGCACCTGGGTGCGCAGCGTGACGCGGCCGAGTTCGTTGAGCTTCAACGCCGTTGCGCTCTTGTCGCGGTGCAGGGTGTTGACGTCGAGCCGGTAGTCCAGCCCGATCGACCCTGGCCCTCGTGGTGCGGGTGGTCTGCTTGATGACGTAGTCGCGGCCGGGCTCCAGCGCCGCCTCGTCGGCCATCCAGCACACCGTCGCGTCGAACTCACTGGTGGCGGTCGGCTGGTTCTGCGGACGCGCCAGCATGTCGCCGCGGGAGATGTCGATGTCGTCGGCGAGGCTGATCGACACCGCCATCGGCGGGAACGCCTCGTCCACCGGGCCGGTCGGACCGTCGATCGCGGTGATGCGGCTGGTCTTTCCGCTTGGCAGAACGACGATCTCGTCGCCCGGACGCAGCACGCCGCTGGCGACGGTGCCCGCGTAGCTGCGATGGTCGGCGTGCTCGACGGTCTGCGGCCGGATCACGTACTGCACCGGGAAGCGCACGTCGACGAGGTTGCGGTCGCCGGCGATGTAGACGTCCTCGAGGTGGCTCAGCAGTGGCGGGCCCGTCGTACCACGGGGCCTTGTCCGACTTGGTGACCACGTTGTCGCCGTTGAGCGCCGACATCGGAATGGTGGTGACGTCGTGGATGTCCAACCGGGCGGCGAACGCGTGGAACTCGTCGCGAATCCACTCGAAACGCTCTTGGTCCCAGTCGATCAGATCCATCTTGTTGACCGCGAGCACCACATGCTGCACGCCGAGCAGCGAGGCCAGGAAGGCGTGCCGGCGGGACTGCTCCAACAGCCCGTGGCGGGCGTCGACGAGCACGATCACCAGCTGCGCGGTCGAGGTCCCGGTGACCATGTTGCGGGTGTACTGGATGTGGCCCGGGGTGTCGGCGATGATGAATTTCCGCTTGGGCGTGGCGAAGTAGCGGTAGGCGACGTCGATGGTGATGCCCTGCTCGCGCTCGGAGCGCAGCCCGTCGGTCACCAGCGCGAGGTCGGTGTAGTCGTTGCCGCGCTCGCGCGAGGTCCGCTCGACGGCCGCGAGCTGATCCTCCATCACGGCCTTGGAGTCGTAGAGCAACCGGCCGATGAGGGTGGACTTGCCGTCGTCGACGGAGCCGGCGGTGGCGATTCGCAGCAGCGATCCGGAGGGCAGGAGCGAACCTAGCCGTGATTCGGTATCGGAGGGCAGGAGCGGAGCGACCCGGGAATCAGATCCGGTCATCAGAAGTAGCCCTCCCGCTTGCGGTCTTCCATGCCGGCCTCGGAGATGCGGTCGTCGGCGCGGGTGGCGCCGCGTTCGGTCAGCCGCGACAGCGCGGTCTCGGCGATGACCTCGTCGACGGTGGCCGCCGTCGACTCCACGCAGCCGGTACACGTCACGTCGCCGACGGTGCGGAACCGGACCTCGGTCTCGAAGACCTCTTCGCTCGGGCGTCGGGCTGCATGTACTCGTGGACGGCCAGCAGCATTCCGTCGCGCTGGAACACCGGCCTGCGGTGCGCGTAGTAGATGGCCGGCAGCGGGATGTCCTCGGCGCCGATGTAGGCCCAGATGTCGTATTCGGTCCAGTTCGACAGCGGGAAGACCCGGATGTGCTCGCCCTTGCGATGGCGGCCGTTGTAGAGGTTCCACAGTTCGGGCCGCTGCGCCTTGGGGTCCCACTGGCCGAACTCGTCGCGGAAGCTGAACACCCGCTCCTTGGCGCGGGCCTTCTCCTCGTCGCGGCGCGCGCCGCCGAACGCGGCGTCGAACTTGTTCTCCCGGATCGCCCGCAGCAGCGTCACCGTCTGCAGCGGGTTGCGCGACGGACCGTTGTCGACGACGCGGCCGGCCGTCGATGTCCTCTTCGACGCTGGCCACCACCAGGCGCACGCCGTGCCGGTCGACCAGCTCGTCGCGGGTGGCGATCACCTCGTCGAAGTTGTGGCCGGTGTCGACGTGCATCACCGGGAACGGCAGCCGGCCCGGCGCGAACGCCTTGATCGCCAGGTGCAGCATCACGATCGAGTCCTTGCCGCCGGAGAACAGCAGCACCGGGCGCTCGAACTCGGCGGCGACCTCGCGGATGATGTGGATGGCCTCGGCCTCCAGGGACCGCAGATGGCTCAGCTCGTACTGCCCCGGCTTGGGGCGTTCGACCACCGGACTTGTCATGGATTCCTCGTAAAGTTGGTAGATTTGACCAGAATTACAAAGCTAAGCGCGAATTTAGTTCAGCGGGCAGCGCCGCGTCAAGAGTCGGGCGCAGAACGGCTCGCATCGCAGATCTGGACGCAGACTCGGTGCGACCGGTACTAGAGAGTGACCTCGTTGAGCTTGCCGGTCGCGACATCGAAGACGAAGCCGCGCAGCGACTCGTGCTTGGTGACGAACGGGCTGAGCTCGATGCGGCGCAGCGACTGGCGCACGTCCTCTTCGACGTCGGGGAACGACTCGGCCGCCCACTCCGGCTTGATGCCGGTCTCGTCCTGCAGATCGCGCTTGAACACGTCGTCGGTGAAGGTCAGCATGCCGCAGTCGGTGTGGTGGATGAGGATGATCTCCTTGGTGCCGAGCAGTCGCTGACTGATGGCCAGCGAGCGGATCTCGTCGTCGGTGACCACACCGCCGGCATTGCGGATCACGTGCGCCTCACCATCTTTGAGGCCGAGAAGCCGGTACACGTCCAACCGCGCGTCCATGCACGCCACCACGGCCACGTGCTTGCTCGGCGGCATCGGCAGCGGACCGGTGAAGGTCTTGGCGTACTCGGCGTTGTTGGCCAGGTAGTCGTCGGTGACGGTCACGGCTGCCTCCTTGTGTCAGAACGCCCTGAGGATACTAGCGCCGACGGAGGCTGTTGCGGTGACCGGAGAATCCGCCTGATCTGAACTACGGCGCTTCCGGCGTGGTCGCGGTGACCGGCGGGCTCGCCGACTCCGGTGACACCGTCTCGGTGGCCTCCGCCGTCTCCGACTTCGTCGTCTCCCCGGTGGTCATCTCGGTGACCTCCGGCGAGGTGAACGTGCCGGGGTCCGACACGATCGTTCCGCTGTGCTCTTCGGACACCGCAGCGGTCAGCGCGCCCATGGCCACAATGGCGCTGCCGCCGATTACCGCCGACAGTGCCTTGACCCGCGAACGCGGCTTCGGCTGATTCGGTTTCATCTCTCGACACTTCCCATCGGTCTCGGTTTGCTTTCCGGTTGGTTAACCGTCATCGCGACGGTCGAAACCAGCCGGCTACCCGCGCCCACGGCCGCTACTGGGCGGCGGACTGTCCGTGGTCTGCAGCGGGGTCTCCAACGCCCCCGCCACGCGGGGGTTCGTCATGCGGTTCACGTATCTG
>CAWBAL010000013.1:0-13065 GCA_963786695.1 uncultured Actinomycetota bacterium | reverse complement strand
GTCGCTGGCTCGACGGCTTGACCGGCAGCCGCCAGGTCGCGGTGGTACTTCGACGATGTCAGAGTCGCCGGGTGATTTCCGCGACGGCCGACCAATCGAGTTTGGAGAGCTCTTCGTCCCCCGCATCCGCTATTTCGCTAGGCGGAAATAAGGTTCAACCGTGCCGCTGAGCTTGATGACCATAGGATTTCCGCGACGATCCTTAGCGGTGGAAACTTCAACACGTACCCAACCCTCGGCCACGTTGTATTCGTGAACATGGTCTTCTCGACGCCATTAAAGCGAATGCCCACGTCGCGGCGGAGCACCTCTTCGCTATAGAAGGGGCTGCGTGGATCAGTGGAGAGGTGGATTTGGTGGAACGTCTGTGATCTGATCCTCGGACATGATGGCTTTCGTTAAAAGGTGCGGTTAGGTCTTGGGGTTCTCTCAGAGAACCTACTCGACCCCAACCGGGGCGACCAACTCCCTGAACTGCTCGTTTCCTGGTGGAGCTAAGGGGGATTCGAACCCCTCACCCCCACGCTGCAAGGAACGGGGCATAACCCCTGAACAGGGAGTTCAGGGCTATTCTTACCCTGTAGTTGGTGTCGCGGAGGCAGCAACGGTCGTCACGGTTGTCGTCAAACTGTCGTCGGATTCGGCCGGTTCCACCCCGGTTCGAGGGACTCACGACAGAGCCCCGACCGGTCGCGCGGTCGTGGAGCCGCCCTATCCGACCGCGGCCCGGCAGCACGCAGCCGACCTTGAATTTCATGAGGCCAATTTCAAGGTTGATGGCTTAACCTTGAAATTACGCGCTCGATTTCAAGGTTGGACGGATGCGGAATGGATGTCGACAAGCTCAGAGGGAGTCCGATCGGGCAACTAGTGCCGATCTCGGGCTACGACCCGCGGTTTGGCGAGGAGTACGAGTGCCTCGCCTACGTACCTGATCCCCTTCGGGCCAATCTTGATCTCGATGGGGAAACGTACGCGACCGTCGTCGACGCGGCTGCAGCGATGGCACGGGCCGACCAGGCGGCCTCATCGCTTCCGAATCCCGGGCTACTTGCGCGGCCGGCAACCCGGCGTGAAGCCGTCAGCACTTCCGCACTGGAAGGCACCTACGCGGCCCTATCGGACGTTTTCGAAGCGGACTTCCTCGACGCCGACGAAGTCTCCAGTTCCGTCAGCGAGGTCCGCAACTACGTCACCGCCGCCGAGCGGGCCTACGAATTGATCGCCCAAGGACAGCCGATCTCCATCAGGATGCTCGAGGACTTGCAACGGGAACTCCTGCGAGGAACCCCCAGCGACGGCACGCAGGCGGGCAGAGTCAGATCCACTCAGGTGTTCATCGGGGTCGGAAATCGGCGCGTCAACTCCGCCCGTTTCATTCCCCCACCGGCTGACCACCGATTGCTCGATGGACTTCGCTCGTGGGAGCAATGGATTCGCCAACCCAGCACCATCCCAACGATCATTCGAGTGGCAGCCGCCCATTACCAATTCGAGGCACTGCACCCCTTCCACGACGGCAATGGCCGACTCGGACGACTGATCATGGCGCTACAGCTGATGACCGCTGGGGACCTTGAATATCCGGTGCTCAATATCTCGCCCTGGTTGGAACAGCACCGCGCTGAATACCAGGACGGACTCTTGCGGGTCTCACAAACTGGCCAGTGGGACGGATGGGTGTCCTTCATATCCGCAGCTATCCACGCCGAGGCACTGGAGGTCATCGCACGCGTCGCCAAACTCCTCACCATCCGAGAGAGCTTCCAGCAGACCCTCCGAGGATCGAAAGGGGTTTCTTTGCGGATTGCCGATGACCTGATCGGCTACCCCATGATCACCGCGACGCTGGCGGCATCGCTCTACCAAGTCTCGTACCAAGCGGCGAACTCAGCTATCGCCAAGCTGGTCGACAAAGGCATCCTTCGCCAGCGTACCTCGGGCCGCTACGACCGAATCTTCCAGTGCGACAGCGTGTTAGCTGCGTTGGAGCACAGCGGCTGATACGAGTTGAGTTGGTCCTTCACAACGCCTCCGAGGGTGTCAGGAAGGCGCGTGGAAACGCCGACGCTGTATTCGTCGGCCAGGTCGGCCAGGTTCGCGTCGTCAGTTGACCGTCTCTTGGTAACACGGCTTGAATCAGTCAATTCGCATCCCCGCCGCTCAACCGCACACACGCAGATCGCTGGCCAGGCTCGCCAATCTGCGGATCAGCCCGCAGGTCGGCAACAGTGACGTCACTGTCAGCCCTTCGGGATCGCTTGAGATCTCGTCGACGCGAGTCTTGGCTGCTGGGAGGTCACCCGGAAGGTAATCCGCACAGTACTGTCGTCAGACGACCTCACCGACCCACGGCAGCAAAAAACCCGAAGCCGTCTGACTTCGGGTTTTTCTCTGTGGAGCTAAGGGGATTCGAACCCCGTACCGAGCCTGCGGAAACAGGCCCTGAACTTGCGGTGTATGTGTTTTCACGTTGTTACGCGTGGTCTGCGTGTGCTGCGGATATCCCCCGGCGTGTTACGCGACGTAACAGTGCTGGATCCCAACTGAGACGTGGCGACTCGCTGCTCCGAAGCACCCCCGCCGTCTGATCTGGAAACAGTCAGCAGGTGGCTGCAGGTGGCTAGGTTGGGGCGATGGACGCAACGACCGCAGTCTCGATTATCGCTGGTCCCATTGGGGACCTGGGGGCCGATTTCTACTTCTCCCCACAAGCCATCGCCCGGGGCGAAGCCATCGGCCTCGACGTGGTCTCCCTCTACGGTGCCGGTCGAGCATCCATGCTCGGTGGCGTCGACCCGCAGACCGCTGACGCCATCTTCTACTTCTTCAAGCCCGGCATGGTCGCGGCGGTGGTGACCCGGGGTCGCAGCCTGGCGAGTGAAACCGCGATCGCCACCGCTCACCTAGGGGCCGCCGACGACTACGCCGAGGCCACCTTCGCCGACGTGGACTCAGCCACCCTCGCCGACTTCACCGACGCGGTGGCCGCCCTGGTCGCCACGGTTCCCTCGGGCTTTTGGCCATTGTTCGACGGTTATCGGTCAGCCCCTGCCGCGACGACGGCCCCCGCTCGGGCCTACCGAGCAGCCATCTTGTTGCGAGAGCTGCGGGGCGGGGTGCACATCGATGCTGTGAAGGCTTGCGGTCTGTCGCCCGCCACCGCCTGTCAGTTCAACCGAGACCTCAACAACTTCAAGCTGCACGGCTTTTCCGAGGACGACATGGTCGAATACACCCCGGAGCTCGAGGCGCAGAAGGCCGAAGCCGAAGAGGCGACGACCGCGCAGATGGCAGCATTGTTCGCCCCGCTATCGCAGACCCAACTTGAGGCGATCGTCGCGGGCACAAACGCCCTCGCGGCCGCCTTGGGCTAACGGTGCTGTCCGACCAGAGCCCCCGGGAAGTACAGGGCTCGGGGTCGCCACAAGCGGTCAAAGGGGCACTTCATCCATCCGTCGTCGCCGTACATCATTTCCCCACACCTCGACATAACCCGTTGAGTCAGACGGGCCATTCACCTATTGGTGAGGGCGTAGGGTCGGCGTGATTCGTACAGGACGGCGATCTTGCCAATCGGGTGGGAGAACACGTGGCGGACGACAGGGTCCTCGCTCTGAAGGCGCAGCGCGTCGACGTCCTGGGTTATTGCGCTGACCTCACCGACGAGCAGTGGGATACCCCTAGCCGTGCCGCTGGGTGGCGGGTGCGCGACGTCATCGCCCACATGGGTGCAAGCTGCCGAGTGTTGTTCAGTCCGGCCATGATTCACTTACTGCGGACCGAAGACCTCGAACGCGACAACGACGATATGGTCGATCATCGCCGGTCATGGCCGACCAGTCGGGTGTTGGCCGAGTTTGGACGGTGGAGCAGCATCGCGGCAGTGGCCTTCGACGTGTCGGGCCGCGGGATAGTCGGCACCATCCCGGTGCCGCTCGGTGCTACCGGACGCTACCCGGCCCGGATTCTGCCGTGCGCGTTGGTCTTTGACTGGCACACCCATCTGCACTACGACATCGCACCGGTTCTGGGCACACCGGCCCCGCCCGCCGATGAGCGTCGGATGCGGGCGAGTTTGGAGTGGATGCTGGCCGGGATGGAGCAGATGAATCAACCCCAGATGGGGTGGGTCGACCGGCCGTTGACCCTGACCTTGACCGGGTTGGCCGGCGGCAGTTGGGACATCAGCCCGGCAGGAAAGGGACGCCTGTCTGTCATGCCCGCGTCCCGGTCGGACTCCGCGGCCGGCATCGCGGGCGCGTCGGTGGACTTCCCCGGCTGGGCGACCCGGCGCGTCGGCTGGCGCGACAGCAATCTCACGCTGACCGGGGACGCTGACTATGCCACCCGGTTTCTCGACGCGCTCAACATCATCTAGCGCACCGTCGGCCAACTCGAGTCATCGCCACGAGAATCGGAAGTAATTGGGGTATCCCTGTCGTCTCCAGTCCCGCACCATGCCGGGACTGGGCAGAAAGAACGGGTCCGGGACGCCGAACCCCAGCGCGGTCGGCTTGTCCAGGCCGTAGCGCTTCATGTGCAGCACGGCATCCCGGATCGGCACCGCGGGTTGGTAGTCGTAGTCGAGTCGTCCCCTCCCGAACAGCTCGCCGATCATTCGTCCCATCGTCTCGGGACTGCGGGTGACTCCGTGAACCTCCGGATGGGCGGCTGCCCACTGGCGCGCGGCGTCTTCGGTGGCGAAGAAGCTGTTGTAGTCACACCAGCCGACAATGCGGGCGGGCAGCGTGCGCAGCGGAAACCCCAAGTGCACCCGCAACGTTGCCGGCGAATAGTCCAACAGCACCCCGTCGCGTTGGATTAACTCGACGGGCTCTCGCGTCTGCCGGCACACCGAGCGGACCGTCACCTCTTGGCCGGGAAACTGCGCCGAGATCGAGCAGGCTTCGACGGCGCATTCGGCGAACCACTTCTGCTGGCCGTCCACCCAGACTGGGTAGTGGTTCTTGAACGCGGCGAAGGGGCGGGCGTACATGATCTCGCCCAGCGGCGGCAGCGGGTCGTCGAGGGTCTCGTCTTGAAACTGCGTCAGTCCGGCGTGGGCGGAGTCTTGCCGCGCGACGCTGAACGCGGCCTCGAGGTCCAGCAGGTCTCCGGCGATGTCCTGTGGCGTCAGGCCGAGTTCTTCGGCATAACGCGGCAGTCGTGGGAACGACTCCCTCGTTGCGCGTGTGGTCCATGATGGTTTTGCGGACCTGGCGGGCGCGCTCAGACAATTCGGCCATCAGTGTGCTCCTTCGGTGGACGGTTCAACGGCGGCCTGGTCTGGGCTCCGCGCGATGGTGTCGGCGAGGTGGTCGGCGACGTGATGGGCCCAGGCGGCGATCGCCAACGAGGGCGGCGTGCCAACAGCGGCGGGCAGCGCCGCGGCGTCAGCGACGAAAAGTCCTGGGTTGCCGTAGATTTCGCCGCGGTGATCCACCACACCGCGCCCCGGGTCTGGGCCCAGACACGCCCCACCCCAGGCGTGCACAGTCAGTGGCTTTCGGCGACGTGACGCGCGCAGCCCGGTGTCGGACTCGAAAGCGTCCAGGCCGGCGGCGATCTGAGCAAAGATCGGCTCGGCGGTCTTGTCGTAGTCGATCTCGACACGGCCTCGCTCGAAGTGCGCCGACGCCTCCCCCGAGTCGGCGCCCATCCCGAAGGCGAACATCAGCCGGCTCAGGCGACGCTGTGCCCAGCCCGGCAGCGGCAGGCTGTCGAGCCCGGTGGCCGAAGCCAGCCCGTAGAACGGCGATGGGGATTGATCGACCGTGAATCGGCCGAGGACCGGCGGTGCCGGCAGCGTGGGTGGGTCTGCGGGGTTCTTGAAGCAGACCCCGATCTCGTCCCCGTTGCCGCCGAACCTCGCCCCCAACGAGGGCATGGCGACCAGATCGTTGCGCGCTTGGCCCTCGAACAGCAGGCGCAGCGTGTTCATCGTCCCCGCGGCCAGGACCACCCGTGGCGCCCGCGCGATGCCGGTGGTTTTGCCGCGCAGGTCCCGGTAGTGGACGGCGTAGCCACCTGCGGCGGTGTCGGGGTCGCGCACGACCCGGTTGACCTCGGATAAGGCGCGAACGGTGACGCCCTTGTCCATGACCGGGGCGAGATAGGCGACCTCGACCGAGGATTTCGCTCCGTCCCGCGATCCCAGCAGGCTGTCCCCGTCGAACCCGCAGAACCGGCGCGGTAAACCCGTCGTCGTCCTGCTGCAGTCGGCCGGCGTCAGCGTCGGATTGCGGGTACAGATAGGTCGTTTCGGGTTGCGGGTCGGTGGGATGACATCGCTGGCCGGCCAAGCCGGGCAACTCAGCCCACACACTGGCCGGAACAGGGTGCTGACGGGTCAGACGCGTGGCACCCAGATCCGTCCGGATCTTCTCGTAGTACCCCGAGATCCGTTCGGCCTCCAGATCGGGGTGGCGATTCTGCCAATACGCGGGATCGGACGGCTCGACGAGCATGCCCAACCACCCGTGGCTGCCGCCGCCTACCCCCGAGACGCAGACCACATCGATACCGGGATAGCTGAACACTTCGTACATCCCACGCTTGTTGACCACCACGCCCCGACGGGCAGCCCCGGTGACATCCCGCGCCACCGCAGCCCCGCGTGCCCGCAACCGTCGTAACCGGCCACCCGTCACCGATCTCGTTGCGCTGCTGCGCCCGACGGTGATGCTGCGCAGCGCGTGCGTCGCGAACCGGGCGCCGTAGGGAAACGGGGAGCGCTCGGCGATCCCCATACCCCGCACGGGCAACGAGTCGCGCCACGGCCCCCGTTCGAGGACGAGCACGTTCAGACCGGCACCGGCCAGGCGGTTGGCGGTGATACTCCCGCCGAATCCGCTCCCGATGACCACCACGTCGTAGTGCTCGTCTGGCCGTGTCTCGGGCGGTTGCTGGTGTTTGGTCACCCTGGATCGCCTCCTTGGATAGTGGTTCGACCCGGGGTCGTTACGGCCGGGGCCCTCGATGCCCCGTCGACCGGGAACCTGGTTGATGTGAACATACAATAGACCACTGGTCGTGTCATTGACCAGCCCCCGTTTGCCACTCGGCAACGTCATTACCTGCATTCACGGGCATAAAGACGCACTTTTCTTGCCAAACCCGCGCGCATGCTGTCTACTAAGTGAATATTTGCTAGTATTCGCATGACTGAAGGAGTGTTGATGAGCAGACGCGTAGCCGTGGTGGGCGTGGGGATGATTCCCTTCACCACCCCGAGGAATTCCGAGTCGTACGACGTGATGGCCGAGGCCGCCGCGCGCAAAGCCCTCACCGACGCCGGCATCGACTACGCGCGGTGCAGCAGGGGTATGTGGGCTACGTGTACGGCGATTCGACGTCGGGTCAGGCCGCGTTGTACGGCCTCGGGCAGACCGGAATTCCGATCGTCAATGTCAACAACAACTGTTCGACGGGCTCGTCGGCGTTGTTCTTGGCGCGGCAGGCGATCGAGACCGGCGCCGCGGACTGTGTGATCGCGCTCGGCTTCGAGCAGATGATGCGCGGTGCGCTCGGGTCGATGTGGAGTGATCGGCCGAGCCCGTTCACCCGTTTCGATGACCGCACGACGGCGCTGCAGGGCTGGGACGAGCACGCGCCGATGGCCGCCCAGTACTTCGGCGGCGCCGGCACTGCCTACGCCGAGAAGTACGGCATGGACCCCGCAGTTTTCGCGCAGATCGCGGTGAAGGCACGCAGGCACGCGGCCAACAATCCGTACGCGGTGTTCCGCGACCCGGTCAGCGTCGAGGAGGTGTTGGCGTCTCCGACGATTTTCGGCCCGCTGACTCGGCTGCAGTGCTGCCCGCCGACCTGCGGGGCGGCGGCCGCGATCTTGTGCAGCGAGGACTTCGCCCGCGGCCCACGGACTCGACGCCTCGGTGGTGATCCGGGCGCAGGCCATGGCCACCGACTTCGCGTCGACCTTCAGCGGCGACATGATGACGGTCGTCGGCTACGACATGGCCAAAGCCGCCGCCGACCAGGTGTACGAGGCCGCCGGTGTGGGTCCCGAGGACATCGGTGTCGTCGAACTGCACGACTGTTTCACCACCAACGAGCTGCTCACCTACGAGTGTCTGGGGCTGACGCCGGAGGGCACCGCCGAGAAGTTCATCGCCGACGGCGACAACACCTACGGCGGGCGGGTTGTCACCAACCCGTCGGGCGGGCTGCTGTCCAAGGGCCACCCCCTGGGCGCGACCGGGCTGGCGCAGTGCGCCGAACTGGTCTGGCAGCTGCGCGGGCAGGCCGAGGGCCGCCAGGTCGACGGGGTCACCCTCGCGCTGCAGCACAACATCGGCCTGGGCGGCGCCGCCGTCGTGACCCTCTACGAGAAGATGAGCTGAACCAATGCCATTGGACCAGAACGTGATCGGCAGGCAACTGCCGCCGGTCACCATGACCATCGACGCGGGTCGCCTTCGTTTCTTCGCCAAGGCGATCGGTGAGACCAATCCGGTCTTCACCGACCTGCCGACGGCCCACGCCGCGGGACACCGTGATCTGCCGGTGCCGCCGACCTTCTTGTTCGGGATCGAACTGGAGAGCCCTGACCCCTTCGACTGGCTCACCGGTATCGGGGTGGACCTGCGTCGGGTACTGCACGGGGAGCAGTCCTTCACCTATCACTCCCAGGCCGTGGCCGGCGACGTGCTGACCTCGACCCCACGGATCACCAACGTGTACAGCAAGAAGGGCGGAGCGTTGGACTTCATTGAGAAGACCTCGGTGGTGACCCGGGACAGCGGCGAGGTGGTTGCCGAACTGAACAGCGTGATCGTCGTTCAGAACCCGGAGCAATCCCGGTGACCGCCGCGCCGATCCTCGAGGTGGGCACCGAGTTGGCGCCGCTCACGGTCGCGCCGATCTCACGAACCACCCTGGCCTTGTTCGCCGGCGCATCGGGTGACCACAACCCGATCCACATCGACACCGACGTCGCACGATCCGCCGGCCTCGACGACGTCTTCGCCCAAGGCATGCTGTCGATGGCCTACCTGGGCCGACTGTTGACCAATTGGGTTGACCCGGAAGCGATCCGCAGCTACCGGGTGCGTTTCGCCGCGATCACACCCCTGCACGCGCAGCCGACCGCCACCGGCCGGGTCACCGCGATCGACGAGGTCGACGGCGAACGCCGGGCCACGCTGGACCTGGCCGTCACGCTCGCCGACGGCACCGTCACCCTGATCGGCGACGCTGTCGTCGCACTGTGACACCACTCCGCGAACATCGTCTACCTCCAAACGAACGAAAAGGACTGCACACCATGGGAACTCTTGAAGGCAAGGTCGCGATCGTCTCCGGCTCGGGCCGCGGGATCGGGCGCGAGATCGCACTGAAGCTGGCCGGCGAGGGCGCGAAGGTCGTCGTCAACGACCTCGACGCCGAACCCGCGAAGGACACCGTCGCCGCGATCGAGGCCGCCGGCGGGCAGGCGGTGGCCTGTGTCGGCAGCGTCACCGACACCGACTTCGGCGACCGCTTCGTCGCGGCGGCGGTCGACAACTTCGGCGGTCTGGACATCATCGTCAACAACGCCGGCTACACCTGGGACTCGGTGATCCAGAAGATGACCGACGAGCAGTGGGACGCCATCCTCGACGTGCACCTCAAAGCGCCGTTCCGGATCCTGCGGGCCGCCCAGCCCGTCATCGCCGCCGCGGTCAAGAAGGCCATCGCGGCCGGGGAGCCGGTGCCCTGCCGCAAGGTCGTCAACATCTCCTCGCTGGCCGGTACCGGCGGCAACGCCGGACAGGCGAACTACTCGGCGGCCAAGGCCGGAGTCACGGGTTTGACCAAGGCGCTGGCCAAGGAGTGGGGACGCTACAACGTCACGGTCAACACGGTGGCGTTCGGGCTGATCAAGACCCGCCTCACCGAAACCCCCGCCGACGGTGACGGCACCATCGACGTCGCCGGCAACGAGATCAAGGTCGGCGTCAACCCGAACCTGCTCGCCGCGATGGAACAAATGGTCCCGCTGGGGCGCGGCGGCACGCCCGCCGAAGCCGCCGGCGCGGTGTACCTGCTCTGCCTCCCCGAATCCGACTACGTCAGCGCGCAGACCCTGGTCTGTGGCGGCGGCTTCAACTTCTGAGAACCACGATGAGCACAGGTGCTTACAGTGGCGGCGGCGGCACGATGGCCCATGCCTTCGCGGTCTTCGAAGCCCAGGCCGCAGACCATCTGCGCTGGCGCCAATGAAGCATGAAGGAATTACCGCGCGCTCGCTGTAGCGCTGAACCGAGGAACCGACATGTATCTGACCCAGTCGCTGCATCGCAGTCTGCAGCAGAATCCCGACCGCCCGGCGACGATCTTCCGCGACCGGGTCCGCACGGTGGCAGAGTCCGTCGACCGGATCGCCCGACTCGCCGCTGCGCTGTCTGATATGGGGGTGCAGCCGGGCGACCGGGTCGGAATCCTCGCCCTGAACTCCGATCGCTATCTGGAGTACTTCTATGCGGTGCCGTGGATGGGAGCCGCGGTCAACCCGGTGAACATCCGGTGGAGTGCCGTCGAAATCGCCTACTCGCTGGCCGATTCCGACACCCGGGTTCTGTTCGTCGACGACGCGTTCGCGCCGATGATTCCGACACTGCACGAACAGTTTCCGGATCTCGGTGCGGTGATCTTCTGCGGCGAGGGTGAACCGCCCGCCGGCTCGCTGAGCTACGAGACCTTGATCGCCGAGCACGAACCCGTCGAGGACACCCGCACCGGTGGCAACGAGCTGCTCGGCGTCTTCTACACCGGCGGCACCACGGGTCATCCCAAAGGCGTGATGCTCTCGCACAACAACCTGCTCACGTCGTCGATCGGCACCCTTGCCTCCGGTCACTTCATCACGCCCCGCGGCCGGTTACTGCACACCGCGCCGTTGTTTCACCTCGCCGGCATAGCGGCATGGGCCGCGGGATGTTTGGTCGGCTCCACCCACGTGATTGTGCCGGCGTTCAGTGCGGCCGAGGTGTTGACGACGATCGCCGAGCATGAGATCACCGACGCGTTGCTGGTGCCGACGATGGTCCAGATACTCGTCGACGACCCGGCCGTCGTCGACTACGACCTGTCGAGCCTGCTGCGTCTGGTCTACGGGGCGTCGCCGATCTCCGAAGCGCTGCTGGAAAGGGCTCAAAAGGTCTTCCCCGCGGTCGGCTTCACCCAGGCCTACGGCATGACCGAACTCTCCCCGGTCGCAACACTGTTGACACCGGCAGACCATGACGACCCGGCGTTGCGCCGATCGGCCGGCCGCGCCGCACCGCACGTGGAGGTGCGCATCGTCGACCCCGATGACCACGAGGTGCAACGCGGTGAGGTCGGCGAAGTGGTGGTCCGCGGCGACAACGTGATGCTCGGCTACTGGAACCGGCCCGACGACACCGCCGCGGCGCTCCGTGATGGCTGGATGCACACCGGTGACGGCGGTCGGATGGACGACAACGGATACGTATTCATCGTCGACCGGATCAAGGACATGATCATCACCGGCGGGGAGAACGTCTACTCCGCCGAGGTCGAGAACGCGCTGGCAAAGCACCCGGCGGTCGCGGCCGTCGCGGTCATCGGACTGCCCGACCCGGACTGGGGCGAACGGGTGCACGCGGTGGTGGTGCTGCTGCCAGGTCAGAACGCGACCGAGGAGCAACTTCGCGCACACTGCAAGACACTCATCGCCGGCTACAAATCCCCGCGCACCGTGGACTTCGTCGACGCCATGCCGATCTCGGGAGCCGGTAAGATTCTCAAACGCGAACTCCGGACGAAATATTGGGGCGAGACCACCAACCAGGTCTCCTGATCAGCGAATGCAACACGGGTCTCAACGCCATCGGACAGTAGGGGTGACATGACGGCCGGGCCGGTGCAGAAAGCTGTGGTTCGGCCTGCGCGCGGCACCCGCCCGTCGAACCGCCGCCAGCTGATTCTCGACGCGGCCACCGACCTGTTCTCCCGCAAGGGATACGCCGGGGTGACCATGGGCGATGTGGCCGACGCCGTCGCGATCGGACCGTCGGCGCTGTATCGGCATTTCCCCAGCAAGCAGGACCTGCTCGCCGCCGCCGTCAAGCAGGCGCTCGATACCCTCTCCGACGCGCTGACCGTGGCCGAGAACGAACCCTCCTCCGATGTGGCGGTGGCGTTGGCCACGGTCGTCCTCCGACACCGTGGAGCGGGCGTGCTCTGGCAGCGCGAGGTGCGACAGCTATCCGCCGCTGACCGCGCGATTTTCGGCGCTGCGATCGAGCAGATCGCGGCGCGCTTCGCCGCCCTCATCCGCACCCGGCGACCCAGCCTCGGTGCGGTCGAAGCCGACCTGCTTTCCTGGTCTGGCCTCGCGGTCGCCACCAGCGTGTCGCTGCACAGCCTGGAGCTGCCCGAACCGGAACTCACCACGCTGCTGGGCGATCTGATCTCCACCGTCATCGACGCGCCCGTCCCGCCGCAGATATCTCGCCGCGACGACCCTGCCACACCTCGAATGCTGCGCACGCAATCGCGTCGTGAAGCGATCCTGGCCGAAGCGACAAAACTCTTCGCGGCCAACGGATTCGCCGGCGTGAGCACCGAGGACATCGGTGCCAGCGTCGGTATCAGCGGTCCCAGCATCTACAACCATTTCCCGGCCAAGTCCGACATCCTGGCCGCGTCGATGCTGCGCGGCGACGAGTGGCTGCGCATGGACATGCACCGCGCCTTCGCAACCGCATCCGACCCCCGCGACGGCCTCACCCGCCTTCTCGCAAGCTACTGCTCCTTCGCCTTCGACAACCCGCAGCTGGTCCAAGTCCTCGTCTCCGAAGCTGGGCACCTCCCTGAGCCGGAACGTCACCGCAATCGAGCTGCCCAGTATGCATACATCGCTGAGTGGGTCGCGCTCATGCGTGAAGTCCACCCGGATTGGGACAGCGTCCACGCCCGGATCCGGGTCCAAGCCGTCCAGACCATGATGAACACCATCGCGCTGAGCCCGCATCTGCGCCGCTTGTCCGACGTGGAATCGGCCCTGGTGTCCATCGGCGCCGAACTCCTCGCCAT
>CAWBAL010000012.1:0-122843 GCA_963786695.1 uncultured Actinomycetota bacterium | reverse complement strand
TCAGGTGACTTCCCGGGTCACAACTGCCGCAGCAGATCAGCCAGCTGGAAGGTCGCCCCCAACAGCATGCCCTCGACCTGGAGCTGCTGACCCGGCGGCAGGTTGCGAGTCTCCGCCTCGATCAGGGGAGCCACCTGCTGCAGGGTCTTGAGCCGCTGACTGCGCTCGTCCGGGGTCAGGGTGCCCCACATGTCGTGCAGTTCGGCGATCTGCCCCTGGAAGTTCTGCACCGCCACCACCGGGTCGGGGTCGATCACCGGGCCAGGCGGTGGCTGCAGCGGGTAGAAGTGCGCCGGCGCCGGTGCAGCCATCACGTCTGCCTGGGCGGTGCCGGCTGTCAGCACTCCAGTGGCCACCAGTCCGGCAAGTGCAATGGCCGCAATCCTCATGGGACTCCTTCCGCGGTCCGAGATCAGTCTTCGCGGCAACTCCACACCCCGGGTGTTGCTACCGATCCCAACTTTGAAGCGGCACCGCGCTGGCGACGAACTAACCCGGAGCGATCGGGGCGACCGAGCTGATCAGCGGTGGCAGAGTTGTTCCGGGCCAAGGCGGAGTCACCGGATTCGAACCCGACCCAGTGCCATTCGGAGGAACCTTCGGAGGGATCGGAGGCGGATTCGGGGCACTGACCTCCGGGGTCACGACCGGGGCACTGACCTCCGGAGTCACGACCGGGGCGCTGACTTCCGGAGTCGGTTCTGGCGCACTGACTTCCGGAGTCGTCGAGGGCTGCCGGGGTGGCACCGGAGTTCCAGCGGTGCGTGGGGTGGGGACCGGCGTCGGCCGTGCGGGTGTCGGTGCCCCGGTGGGCGACGGAAGTGGCCCCTGACTCGGAGTGGGATCTGTTCCGATCTCGACCACCGGTGCGATCGGGGTGTCCCGATGCGCGAACCACACGATCGCCACACCCAGGCAGACGAGCGGGGCGCCAACGAGGAGCGTGACCCGCGTCCCGATACTTCGGGACGCGCTGGTGATGGCCGGCCGGATTGGTCGGTGCTGGAACTGACAGAAGTCAGCTCGACGCCGTCGAATGTCTTGCCGCGCAACCACTCTGGGGCGGGAATGAACACCGCGGTGCCGCCCAGTAGCGCGACCGGGTTGACCCGGCGGCGCTGTTCCTGTGCGCAGGTGTGGCACGACTCGATGTGGCGGGCGATGCGCTTACGCATCAGGACGGTGAGCGCTCCGTCCCAGGCGGAGCACAACTCGGGGCACGTTGCTGTCTGCTCGCGCACCGCGCGCCACGCAGTGCCCCCAGCACCGTTCGACGGTTTGGCGCATCCGAAACACCATGGTGCTGGCGCTGGTCTGAGTGACCCGAGAGCTTCTGCGAGTTCGGGTCCGTCGAGTCCATGCCGATAGGACACTCCAGCAGTCGCGGTCGGAGAGCCCGCCGGCGCCTCGGCGACCAGCAGGCTATTCGCTCTGCCCGGCCGCCGCGTCCGGACCCGGTTCCTGCGATGCACTGTCGGGCACGGCGTCGGAGACCTCTTCGCGGTAGCGATGCCGAAGTCGGCGCATCGCGTGATGCCGGGTGATCGAGTACAGCCACGGGCGAAGTTTGTCGGGCTCACGCAGAGCGCCGAGGTCCGTCGCGGCGACGCAGAAGGCGTCTTGCACGCAGTCGGCGGCGGCGTCACGGTCTCCGATCATCCCGACGCAGTAGTCGTGAAGCCGGTCGGCGTAGCGGTCGTAGATTTCGGCGAAGGCTTGACGATCCCCCTCGGCGGCGGCACGCGCCAGGTCACCGTCGCTGACGTCGGGCCACAGTGGCAATGCTCCGGTCATGACGACAACCCCCGCGGCCGATCACCAGTTTCGCCTGAATCGTAGGCCTGATCTGCATGAACGGCGGTGGAATCGATCCGGTACCGGCGAACATCGGCCGCTGGTACCGGATCGTCGACGCCATTCGACATCTGTCTGGTTGTCACCAGACCGACGGGACCGTCATGGTGCCGTTGGGGCAGCTGACGGTGGTGTCCCAGGTCGAACCGGTCGGCCAGGCGGGGAACCAGAGCTGTGCTTCGTTCACTTCGCCCACCGGGCCCAGGTAGAACGGGACGTTGATGGCCGGCAGGGGCTTGCCGAACGGGTTGCCCCGCACGAACGAGCTGTAGGTGCACCAGCCACTCAGCCCGTCCCCCGGCGTCTGGACGTGGACGTCGACGCCGGCGGGCGCCGAGGTGCCCCAGACTGCGAGCGGGATCTGGATGCCGAACGCCTGCGCGTTACCAGCGCCGAGAAACAGCATCGCCGGAGCCGCCACAGCGGCCGCCGCGGCACCGAGCTTGGCGAGGATGGAAGTGCTGGTCATGGTGTTCTCCTTCATGTGGCCGCAGCCCCCGATGGGCCGCTTTCACAGGTAGGTGCAACCGCGGTACACCCGTTGCACACTTTTTGGAGAACTTTTTTCCGGGTAGGCAAACGCGGGTTGGACGGCGCGATTACCCGGCAGCCTATAGGGCTGGCAGGTGTGAACCGCACCGGCATCGAATGGATGCCGTTGATGAACATCGACTTCATGCGCTCGACCGGCCCGGCCAACTCCATGTTCTTCATCCGGCCGACCACCTCCGAGACAAGCGCGGACGCCTCGACCCGCGCCAGGTTCGCGCCGAGACAGAAATGTGTGCCGCCACCACCGAAGGCGACATGCGGGTTCGGCATACGGGTGACATCGAGCCGGTCGGGATCGGCGAAAATCGTCTCGTCTCGGTTGGCCGACGGATAGAACATCGCCACTCGACCGCCCTTGCCGACCGGGACACCGCGCACTTCGGTGTCTTTCGTAGCCGTGCGCAGGAACCACATCACCGGACTGACGTAGCGCAGCATTTCCTCGACCGCCGTCGGAATCATCGACGGGTCGGTCTGCAGCTTCGCCAGCTCTGCCGGGTTGTCCATCAGGGCAAGCATTCCCCCGGCCACGAGGTTGCGGGTGGTGTCGCCGCCGGCGTTCAGCAGCAGGATGAAGAAGAAGTTGAACTCCATGTCGGTGAGGCGCTGCCCGTCGATCTCGGCATGCAACAGCGACGTGGCGATGTCGTCGCCGGGCTCGGCACGTTTGCGGGCCGCAAGTTCAGCGGCGTAGGCGAAGATCTGCATCCCTGCCTCCGCTATCCGGGCATCCTGAACCTGGCCGGCGTTGGTGATCTCGGTGAGTTCGTAGAGCCGGCGGCCGTCTTCGAGGGGAATGCCGAGTAGCTCGGCAATCACGTAGGACGGCAAGGCGCCGGCGACCTCCTGGACGAAGTCGCACTCCCCGTTCTCGACGATTCTGTCGACCAGATCGCGCGCCATCTCGGCAATGCGCTCGTTCAGCCTTGCGACCTGCCGCGGCGTGAACCCCTTGTTGATGAGCTTGCGCAAGGCGGTATGCCGAGGCGGGTCCATGGTCAGCATCATGAGCCCGCGCATGTCCGCCGGAGAGTCGGGACCAGGTGCCTCGAAATACACGCCGTCGATTTCCGATGACCAGGTGGCGCTGTCACGGGACACGGCCAGAACCTCGTCATAGCCAGTCAGGGCCAGGAACCCGGGGCCGTCTTTTTGGGGGTGCCATGCGACCGGCGCACGTTCGCGGAGTTTTCGGAATGCGTCCAACGGTGGACCCGTCAGGTAAGAATCCTGATCAGTCAGGTCGACGCCGCCGATGCTGATTGCGTTTTCGGTCATGCCGCACCTCCCCGCGCGGCAAAAAAACCAGAGCCCGGCCTCGCAGTGCCGCTAATTGACGATAGCGCGCCGACTGCACCGCTCCTAGAGGTTTCGCCGACCGCCGGCGCACGATCACTCCCTGCGCTCACACCCGCTATCCGTGCAGCAGCACGACATTGGCGCCGTAGATCGTCAGCTCGCGACGAAGCCCTCGCGCTTGTGCGACCCGTCGCACATCGGCTTGTTGGCGGAGTGGCCACACCGGCACAGGAAGACCTTCGCGGCCTCCTTGACGACGGTGCCGTCACTGGCCAGCACGGTGCACTCGCCGTCGACCTGCAGGGGGCCGTTCTCCAGGGCAGTGATCTTGACCTCGCTCATGCGCTCAATATAGGCGGCACCCGGCGACCTGCACTCGAGTCGAGCCGATCGACGTGTTGTGGTGTCCGGCCCCGTATCGTACTGTCAATTTGGTTGATATAGGCCGTCCGTCGGGGAGACCTCACACCGTCCGCATGTCGCCGCTCGTCGAAAGGTTCCGGATGCCCCGGCTTCCACTCGGAAGAGGACCCGGATGAGCGCGCACGACGTCAAGCGCCATGCCGCGGCCGACCGCGTGGCACCCCTACTCCGGCGGTTCTCGGTGCTGATCGCGCTGTTCTGGCTGGGCCTGGCGGTGGTGACGAACGTGTTCGTGCCGCAGTTGGAGAAGGTCGCCCAATCCCACAACGTGTCACTGGCCCCTAAAGACGGCGCGTCGCTGCAGGCCAGTAAACGCATCGGCAAGGTGTTCCACGAGTTCGACTCCGACAGTTCGGCGATGATCGTCCTGGAGGGCGACAAGCCCTTGGGCGCCGAGGCGCACCACTACTATGACGGCCTGGTCCAGAAGCTCTCGCGCGATACCACCCATGTGGAGCACATCCAGGATTTCTGGGGGGATCCGCTGACGGCCGCGGGCTCGCAGAGCACCGACGGTAAGGCCGCGTTGGTGCAGGTTTTTCTCGCCGGTAATCAGGGCGAGTCGCTGGCCAATCACTCGGTCGACTCGGTGCGTGACATCGTCGCCAACACACCGCCGCCGCCGGGGGTGCGAGCCTATGTCACCGGCCCGGCTCCGCTGGTGACCGATCAATTCGAGGTGGGCAGCAAAGGCACGCTGAAGACCACGCTGATCACCATCGGCGTGATCATGGTGATGCTCTTCTCGCTCTACCGCCGGTTCACGACGGTGATTCTGCGTGATCTTCACGGTGATGATCGAGCTGACCGCGGCCCGCGGAGTCGTCGCCGTGCTGGCCAACGCCGGCTCCGGCGCTCTACGACCAGACCGCGGCCGCCCTGCAAAACGCCACCGCCCTCGGCCAGGCGTACGACGCCTCCAAGACCGACGACTCCTTCTACCTACCGCCCGAAGCCTTCACCAACCCCGAATTCCTGCGCGGCCTCAAACTGTTCCTCTCCCCCGACGGCAAAGCCGCCCGCATGATCATCACCCACGACACCGATCCGGCCACGCCGGAAGGCATCTCACACATCGACCCCATCCGCCACGCCGCCCAAGAAGCCATCAAAGGCACCCCACTAGCCGGATCAAAGATCTACATCGCCGGTACGGCGGCGACGTACAAGGACATCCAGGACGGCGCCCGCTACGACCTCATCATCGTCGCCATCGCCGCGCTCAGCCTGATCCTGCTCATCATGATGTTCATCACCCGAAGCGTGGTCGCCGCGATCGTCATCGTGGGCACCGTCGCGTTGTCACTGGGCGCGTCCTTCGGGCTGTCAGTGTTGATCTGGCAGTACATCTTTGGCATCCAGTTGTATTGGATAGTCCTGGCGTTGGCCGTCATTCTGCTGTTGGCCGTCGGCTCGGACTACAACCTGCTACTGATCTCCCGGTTCAAGGAGGAGATCGGCGCGGGCCTGAATACCGGCATCATCCGGGCGATGGCCGGATCGGGTGCGGTGGTGACCGCCGCGGGCCTGGTGTTCGCCGCCACCATGGCCTCGTTCCTGTTCGCCGATCTGAGGATTCTCGGGCAGATCGGGACCACGATCGCGCTCGGTCTGCTCTTCGACACCCTCATCGTGCGCTCCTTCATGACCCCATCGATCGCCGCACTGCTCGGACGCTGGTTCTGGTGGCCCCAACGCGTACGCCCCCGCCCCGCCAGCCAAATGCTCCAGCCCTACGGATCACGCCACGCCGTCCGCCAACTCCTGCTCTGGGAAGACGACGACCCCGCCGCCACCACGGACAGCCGTCAGCACCGCTAGGCGACGGTCAACTCGTCAGACGACTCCTGCAGCGTCGACGACGCCTCCTCCAGCGGCCCTTTGAGCCGCCCGACCCGGTGCAGTTGGGCGGTGAGGTTGATCGACGTCAGCATGGGGATCACCCCGATGAACGTCCGGAACGAGGGCGCGGCCCCGTGCAGCTGCTCGAAGCAGCCGACTATGTAGAACAGTCCCATCGTGAAGAGGGCGGCGGGAATGCAGTAGGCCAGTCCTGATCGGCAGTCGGACACCAGTTCGGTCGCGTACTCGATTTCGTCCGGCGTCATCGGCTCGCGTTTGCGCAGTTTGGCCAGAACCGCCTTGTGCGCGCCCACCTTCTCCCCGAGCGAAGCCGGCCTCCGATGTTCCAGCCGTCTGACGAAGACAAAGACACCGGCGGCGAAGACCAGTTCCAGCACGCCGACGATGATCGTGAGGTAGCCGAACAGACCGAGATTCACCCTCGCGCTCCCTTGCTCGTCCGTCGAACGCTACCGACTGTGCGCGGGTGGTGCTACCGCTTGGTCGACAACGTGATCCTCCCTGGCCTCACCTGTCACAGGGATGACGGATCTGTTGTGGCGTCCGGTTCCGTACCGTACTGTCAACTTGGTTGATATCCAGGGAATCGCCCGAGGACGATCCCCACAGTCCGTAAACGCGCCTCAGCTCGTCGAAAGGGTCACGGATGCCGCGGCTTTCGCTCGGTCGCGCGCTGAGCCGACGCTGGATGCTGGTGGTGGCCGTCGTCGTCGTCGCGGTGGCGGCGTTCGCGGTGTACCGCCTGCACGGCATCTTCGGCTCCCACGACGTCACCGCGACCAAGGGCGCCGGCCTCGACCAGACCGAACCGTTCAACCCCAAGCACGTGGTCCTGGAGGTCTTCGGTCCGCCGGGCACCGTGGCCAGCATCAGCTACCTGGACATCAACGCCCAACCGCAGCACGTCGACGGACGCGAGCCTGCCCTGGTCCTATGACGCCACGACCACGCAGCCGGCCGTGTTCGTCAACGTCCAGGCGCAAGGTGACAGCGACTCGATCGGCTGCCGAATCAAGATCGACGATGTCGTCAAGGACGAGCGGACCGTCAACACGCTGAACGCCTACACCTACTGTCTGGACAAATCGGGATGACGACGACCGACCAGACGCCGCCCGAGGCCGCGCCAAGCAGGATCGCCCACACGATCCGACTGTTCGCCGTCCCCATCGTGCTGTTCTGGGTAGCCATCGCCGCCCTCACCAACGTCCTGGTTCCTCAACTCGAGGTCGTCGGCGAAGCCCAAAACGTCGCACTCAGCTCGCCGGACTCGCCCTCCCTGCAGGCCGTCAAACGGATCGGCCAGAAGTTCGGCGAGTTCGACTCCGACAGTTCGGCGATGGTCGTGCTCGAGGGCGACCAGCCGCTCGGTGCCGACGCCCACCGCTACTACGACAGCCTGGTCAAGCGGATCGAGCAGGACACCACGCACGTCCAGCACGTCCAGGATTTCTGGGGCGACCCGCTGACCGCGGCCGGCTCCCAGAGCAGCGACGGCAAGGCCGCCTACGTCCAGGTGTTCCTGGCCGGCAACCAGGGTGAGGCCAAGTCCCTGGAATCCGTCAACGCGCTGCGCGACATCGTCGCCAAGACGCCGGCCCCACCGGGGGTGCGGGCCTACGTCACCGGCGCGGCTCCGCAGATCACCGATCAGTTCGAGGTCGGCAACGAGGGCACCACCAAGGTCACCCTGCTGACCGTCGGCGTAATCGCCGTGATGCTGCTCATTGTCTATCGCTCGGTCCTCACCATGATCCTGGCGCTGGTCACGGTGCTGGTCGAGATGTCCGCAGCCCGCGGGGTGGTCGCGTTCCTGGCGGATTCCGGGTTCATCGGCCTGTCAACGTATGCGACCAACATCCTCACCCTGCTGGTGATCGCCGCAGGCACGGACTACGTCATCTTCCTGCTCGGCCGCTATCACGAGTCGCGCAACGCCGGCGTCGACCGGAAAGCCGCCTACTACGACATGTATCACGGCACGACGCACGTGATACTCGGTTCCGGGCTGACCATCGCCGGCGCGGCCTACTGCCTGAGCTTCACCCGCATGCCGTACTTCCAGAGCTTGGGCGTGCCGGCCGCGATCGGCGTTCTCGTATCGCTTGCCGCCTCACTGACCCTGGCTCCGGCGGTGATCGTCATCGGCGGACGGTTCGGTCTGCTGGACCCCAAACGGAAGACCGCCAAACGCGGTTGGCGGCGGATCGGGACGGCGATCGTGCGGTGGCCGGCGCCGATCCTGTTGACCACCATCGGGATTGCCCTGATCGGGTTGCTGGCGCTGCCCGGCTACAAGACGAGCTACGACGTCAGCGAGTACCTGCCCGACCGGGCTCCGTCGAACATCGGATACGCGGCCGCCGAACGCCACTTCTCGAAAGCGCGGCTCAATCCGGAGTTGCTGATGATCGAGACCGACCACGACCTGCGCAACCCGACCGACATGATCCTGCTCGAACGGGTGGCCAAGGCGGTGTTCCACACCGACGGCATCGCCCAGGTCCAATCCATCACCCGCCCCCTGGGCACCCCACTGGACCACACCTCGATCCCGTTTCAGATCAGCGCCCAAAGCGCCGCCCAGATCCAGAACCTGCCCTTCCAACAAGCCCGCGCCGCCGACCTGCTCAACCAGGTCGCCAACATCGACACATCCATCAACCTCTTACGCCAGCAGTACGCTCTGCAGCAACAAGCCAGCGCCGCCACCGACGAACAGACCAAAGCCTTCCAAGAAACCGTCGCGATCGCCCAGGACCTACGCAACAAAATCGCCAACTTCGACGACTTCTTCCGACCGCTGCGCAACTACTTCTACTGGGAGCCGCACTGTTTCGACATCCCCATCTGCGCCGCGCTGCGCTCGGTCTTCGACTCCCTCGACGGCATCGACGCGCTGACCGACCAGCTGAGCAACGTCTCGGCGAGCATCACCAAACTCGACGAGCTCCAACCCAAGCTGCTCGCGCTGATCCCCCCGCAGATCGCCACCCAACAGTCCAACCGCGACCTGTCGATGACCAACTACGCCACCACCTCCGGCCTGTACGACCAGACCGCGGCCGCCCTGCAAAACGCGACCGCCCTCGGCCAGGCCTACGACGCCTCCAAGACCGACGACTCCTTCTACCTGCCGCCGGAAGCCTTCACCAACCCCGAATTCCTGCGCGGCCTCAAACTGTTCCTCTCCCCCGACGGCAAAGCCGCCCGCATGATCATCACCCACGACACCGATCCGGCCACCCCGCAAGGCATCTCACACATCGACGCCATCCGCCACGCCGCCCAGGAAGCCATCAAGGGCACACCCCTGGCCGGATCGAAAATCTACATAGGCGGCATGGCCTCCACCTTCAAGGACATCCAGGAGATGGCCAAGTACGACGTGATGATCGTCGCCATCGCCGCGCTGAGTCTGATCCTGCTCATCATGATGTTCATCACCCGAAGCCTGGTCGCGGCGTTGGTGATCGTGGGCACCGTCGCACTGTCGCTGGGGGCATCGCTGGGTCTGTCCGTTCTGGTGTGGCAGTACCTGCTGGGCATCCAGTTGTACTGGGTGGTACTCGCGCTGGCCTTGATCCTGCTGTTGGCCGTCGGGTCGGACTACAACCTGCTACTGGTCTCCCGGATGAAAGAGGAAGTCCCGGCCGGGATCAACACCGGCATCATCCGCGCCATGGCGGGCAGCGGCTCGGTGGTGACCGCAGCAGGCCTCGTATTCGCTTTCACCATGGCCTCATTCGTCTTCAGTGACTTGATCGTTCTCGGGCAGATCGGGACCACGATCGCGCTCGGTCTGCTCTTCGACACCCTCATCGTGCGCTCCTTCATGACCCCATCGATCGCCGCACTACTCGGACGCTGGTTCTGGTGGCCCCAACGCGTACGCCCCCGCCCCGCCAGCCAAATGCTCCAGCCCTACGGATCCCGCCACGCCGTCCGCCAACTCCTGCTGTGGGAAGACGACGACCCCGCCGCCCGCGCGAACTGAGTGACTAAC
The DNA here is from genome assembly GCA_963786695.1 of uncultured Actinomycetota bacterium. Taxonomy (GTDB): domain Bacteria; phylum Actinomycetota; class Actinomycetes; order Mycobacteriales; family Mycobacteriaceae; genus Mycobacterium. The sequence goes on along the minus strand of CAWBAL010000012.1, from coordinate 112,846 downwards.
CTGACGAGTCGCGCATCGAGTCTGCAGTGAGAGCGTCAGATCTTTCGATTTCTCGCTCTGAGCGCAAACTCGATGTCGGTTGCACTCGCGCAGGCCGCTGCCGCACCACTTGTCGGCCACCAGAACCAGCGGCCCAACAGCGCTGCGATCGCCGGCGTCATGAACGCCCGGATGACCAGGGTGTCGAACAGCAGGCCCAGTCCGATCGTCGTACCGACCTGAGCGATGACGACCATGGCGCTGACCGACATGGAGATCATGGTGAACGCGAACACCATGCCGGCCGCGGTCACGACCGAACCACTGCCGCCCATGGCGCGGATGATGCCGGTGTTGATCCCGGCCGGGAGTTCCTCCTTCATCCGGGCGACCAGCAGCAGGTTGTAGTCGGCGCCGACCGCCAGCAGGATGATCACCGCCATCGCCATGACCATGAACTGCAGGTCCATCCCCAGTAGGTGCTGCCAGAGCAGCACCGACATCCCGAACGACGCGCCCAGTGACAACACCACGGTGCCGACGATCACCGCCGCCGCCACGATCGCCCGGGTGATCAGCAACATGATGATGAAGATCAGCGTCAGCGCGGCGACTCCGGCGATCAGCAGGTCGTACTTGTTGCCCTGCTCCATGTCCTTGAAGGCCGAGGCGGTGCCGCCCAGGTAGACCTGGGACCCTTCCAGTGGCGTGCCCTTGATGGCCTCGAATACCGCGGACCTGATGGCGTCGATGCGCTTGATGCCTTCGGCGGACAGCGGGTCTTCCTCGTGGGAGATGATGAACCGCACCGCATGGCCGTTGGGCGAGATGAAGTTCTTCATGCCGCGCTTGAAGTCCTCGTTGTCGAAGATCTCCGGCGGCAGGTAGAACGTGTCGTCGTTGTGGGCGTTGTTGAATGCGTCGCCCATGGCGGTGGAGTTCTGGTCCATCGCCTTCATCTGCTCCTGCTGACCGGACTGGGTGGCCTGCATGGTCAGCATCATCACCCGCATTCGCTTCATGCTCTCGACCGTGGGCCCCATCATCTGAACCATCTGGGGCATCAGGGCATCCAACTTGTGCATGTCGGGCAGCAGCCGCTGGATGTCGTCGGTCATGGTGTCGACGCCGTCGAGACCGTCGAAGACCGAGCGCACGGCCTGACAGACCGGGATGTCGTAGCAGTGCGGCTCCCAGTACAGATAGTTGCGAATCGGGCGCATGAAGTCGTCGAAATCGGCGATGTGATCCCGCAATTGGTACATGTCCAGAGCCGTCTGGTCCATCTGGATGACCATGTTGTGCATGTTCGCGCTCATCTTTTCCATCAACGCGATCATCTGGGTCATGGTGTTGACGGTGTCCTGCATCATGTTGCCCTGCACGATCATGTCGGCCATCCGGTCCTCCAGATAGGACCGGTTCAGCGTCTGCATGGTGCTGCCCATGCTGAACTGGGCCGGAATCGTGCTGTACTTCAACGGCTTTCCCTCAGGACGGGTGATCGCCTGCACGCGGCCGATGCCCGGCACCTTGGACACCGCCTTGGCGATCCGCTCGATCACCAGGAAGTCCGCCGAGTTGCGGAGGTCCTGGTTCGGACTCGACGAGCAGGATCTCGGGGTTCATCCGGGCGATCGGGAAATGCCGTTCGGCGGCGGCGAATCCCTCGTTTGCCGGCAGGCTGGCCGGCAGATACTTGCGGTCGTTGTAGTTCGGCTGGTAGCCGGGCAGCATGATCAGGCCGATCAGCGCGAAGGCAATCGTCAGGAACAGGACCCAGCCCGGCCAACGGACGACCATGGCGGCCAGCCGTCGCCAGTACCGAATCCGCATGGCGCGCTTGGGTTCCAACAGCCCGAACCGGCCCGCGACGGTGATGATGGCCGGCCCGAGGGTCAGCGCAACCAGTACGGCCACGACCATCCCGGCCGCCAGTGGGACGCCCAGTGTCTGGAACCACGGCAGCCGGGTGAAGGTCAGGCAGAACGTGGCTCCGGCGATCGTCATGCCCGAGGCCAGCACCACGTGGGCGGTGCCGCGGAACATGGTGTAGTAGGCCGACTCCCGGTCCTCCCCCACCGTGCGCGCTTCCTGGTAGCGGCCGATCAGGAAGATCGCATAGTCGGTGGTTGCCGCGATCGCGAGGGTCACAAGTAGTTGAGTTGCGAACGGCGACAACCCGATCAGGTCGTGATAGCCGAGGAATGCGATCACCCCGCGGGTCACCGACAGACCCAGGATCAGCATGGTCAGCACCAGCACGACAGTCATGATCGACCGGTAGAAGAACGCCAGCATGAAGATGATGACGCCGACCGTCGCAAACTCGATCAGCCGCACGCTCTTCTGACTGACGTGCTGCTGGTCGGCCTGCAGCGCCGGACCGCCGGTGACGAAGACCTTGACCCCCGGCGGTGGACTCAGTCCCGTGACGATGTTCTGCACTGCCTCGACCGACTCGTTGCCGAGGGTCTCGCCCATGTTCCCGGCGAGGTTCGCCTGCACGTAAACCGACTTGCCGTCGCCGCTCTGCGCCGCGACTCGGGTCAGCGGATCGCCCCAGAAGTCCTGGATGTGCTGGACGTGTTTGGTGTCGGCCCGCAGCTTGGCGACCATGTCGTCGTAGAAGCGGTGGGCATCGTCGCCGAGGGGCTGGTCGCCTTCCAGGACGATCATCGCCGAGCTGTCGGAGTCGGACTCCTCGAAGACCTTGCCGGCGCGCATCATCGCGACCACCGAGGGGGCGTCCTTGGGCGACATCGACACCGCCCGCATCTCACCCACGACCTCCATCTGCGGGACGGTCATGTTCAGGACGACGATCAGCCCGATCCAGCCGAGGATGATCGGGACGGCCAGCCGGCGGATCCATTTGGCCACTCCGCTGCGCCGAGGCTGCTCGGCGGGGATGACCGGGTCGATCGTGGGCGCGCTCATTAGTTAGGCAGTCTAGAGCTGCCTGCCGAGCGCCGACAGCCGTACTGCTACCAGACCCGCACGTAGTCGACGATCAGGTCGGCCGGGTAGTGGCCCGGCCGGGGGTCACCGCCACCGGAGCCGCTGACCGCGAGGTTGAGCACCGGGAACAACCTGTAGTCGGGGAAGTTGAACGGCCAGTCGTCCAGAGAGTTGGCCGGCACCGTGAAGTACGGCTCCTTGCCGTCGACGTAGTCCTGCCAGAAGTACATCCCGGAGTCGTTCCAGGTGACTCGCCAGGTGTGCCAGTTGGAGTCGATGCCGACGTGTGTGGTGGCGAACGAGGTCCCGTCCAGCCGGGCGTGCACGGTGGTTCCCGCGGGCCACTCGCCGTTGCCGTACCACTCGGCCATGTCGACCTCGCCGCCCACTTCCGGATGGTCGTTCATCAACCACCAGGCGGGCCAGCAACCGGCGGTCAGGCAGGCGAACTTGATCCGCGCCTCCCAGGTGGTGTTGATTCCGCCCCACCAATTACCGACCACCTTGCCGCTGACGTACTTGCCGTCGTTGCGGGTCGCGCGGATCACCAGGTTCGAGTTGCCGTCGAGGAACACGTGCTCGCGGTCGTCGCGGTACTGGCCCATGTTCTCCGGGCGGTCCCAGAACACCGGGTTCTTGATCAACTCACGGGCCTGGGCGATGTTCCACTTCGACGGGTCCGGGGCCGAGCCGGCGGGGCCGTCGAACTCGTCGTGGAACAGGTAATTGGGCCCAGCGGCATTGGCCGCGGGCGCCGCGGGCGCAGGCACCCGGTCGGCCGGGGCTTGCGGGAGGGACGGGCTGGCAGCGGCCGCGGGCGCGGGCAGCGCGGCCGCGATCGCACCGAAACCCGCCATGAACATCAGGCTGCGTCGATCCATCTCAGGCACGGCTAAACCATAAAGCCGAATCCCCCGCCGTGGCCGCTCTGGGGCAAGTTCTACGCGCGCGCTAATTTTGCTGCTGCGCCGTGCTGCCGCGGAAAAGCGCTTGACCAGGCAAAAGTGTTGACCTCCGCGATGGCCGTGCTGGGCATGTGAGCAAGCCGTGTCGCGTGCCGCGGAACCGGGTTGCCGCCGAAGGCACCGGAGTAAGGTTCCCCCAACGGCGACGCCGGCAGCCGTGCCGGCGATGCAGGTGAAAGTCGGGGCGAAATGCATTCCGGGCGAGTGAACAATGCCGCGAGGTCGGCGCCAAGGGTCGCACTGGCCGTCGCGGCCGCCGCGCTGTTGTGCTTCGTGTCCAGCGTCAGCGCCGGCATCCAACTGCTCACCAGCACCCTGCTGGTGATGGGCGGCAACACCAACCCGGCCGGCTTGACGCCGAAGATGCAGCAGCAACTCGGGGGCGACCCCTACTACCCCGACCCGAACACCAACATCTTCAAGCCGGTCGGGACGTTCGGTAACGGATACATCGATACCGTGAACAACGGCGCCTCGCCGTACTACGCCTGGGACTACCAGGCGGTCGAATGGCCGGCCGAGATCTCCCTGCCGCTGCCCGGTCACTGGACCTACGAGGCCTCCCAGCAACAGGGCGTCCACAACATCGATGGCGCGATCAGCGCCGTGTTGCCCACCTTGGGCACCGGAGAGAAGGCCGTCGCCTTCGGCTACTCGTCGAGCGCCAACGTGATGGTCCGCGAGATGCGCCAGCTGATCAACCAGCCTGGCGGCCCGACGGCGACCGACCAACTCGAGTTCTTCCTGATGGGCAATCCCAACCGGCCCAACGGCGGCATCCTGCAGCGGTTCGCCGGCCTCTACATCCCGCTGGTCGACATCCGCCTCGACGGATCCACCCCGGTCGACACCCCGTACCAGGTCACCGACATCAGCTGGGAGTACGACACCGCGTCGGATTTCCCCAACTACCCGATCAATCTGCTCGCCGTGCTCAACTCACTGGTGGCCGGCCCGATCCTGCACGGCAACTACTACCCGGCCGACGTCGGCGGGCCGCGGGCGTTGCCCGACACCACGGTCGGCAACATCACCTACATCACGCTCGAGCCGCCGCACCTGCCGTTGCTCATGCCGCTGTACTCGCTGGGCTTCCCCAAGGCGCTTCTCGACCTCGTCGAGCCGACGCTGACGGTGATGGTGGACTGGGGCTACAACCGTGCCATCAGCCCGGGCACCCCGCAGCGTGCCCAGTTGATCCCGCGGATCAATCCGGTCACGGCGGTCGTGGACCTGGCCGACTCCGTGGTCGAGGGCGTGCACAACTTCATCGACGACCTCGCCCCGGCACCCAGCAGCGCCCCGACCCGCAGCACTCCGGTGACGGCCGCGGCGGCGCCCAACAAACGAGCGACCCGGCAAACCGCTTCTGCCCCAGCGCAATCGGTTCGGGATTCGGTCAAGGCAGTACCCGCCGCGTCGGCTGCCGGCGCGTCCCGCCACCGCAGGCTCTCGCCGTCGCACGCACCGGATTCGGCGCCGGGCGCGGCATCTGCCGACACCTCGAGAAAGGCCGCCGCGTAGCGGCGAACAGTCGATGAAATCGACCATCATGTCGCGGCGCGATCTGGACTTCCTGCTGTTCGAATGGCTGGGCGTCGACGAGCTGACCAAGCGGCCGCGATTCGCCGAACACTCCCGCGAGACGTTCTCCGACGTCCTCGACCTGTGCGAGGAGTTGGCCACCCGCTACTTCGCCCCGCACAACAAGAAGAGCGACCAGAACGAGCCGTCGTTCGACGGCACGACGGTCACCGTGATTCCCGAAGTCAAGCAGGCGCTCGACGCGTTCGCCGCCGCCGACCTCATCGGCATGGGAATGGATCAGTCGCTGGGCGGGGCGCAGCTGCCGGCGACCATCGCGCAGGCCGGCTTCTCCTGGTTCTCGGCGGCCAACATCAGTACGTCGGGCTATCTGATGCTGACCGTCGCCAACGCCAACCTGCTGACCAAGTTCGGCAGCCCCGAGCAGATCGACAGATTCGTCAAGCCGATGCTGGCCGGGCGGTTCACCGGGACCATGGCACTGTCCGAGCCGCAGGCCGGGTCGTCGCTGGCCGACATCGTCACCCGCGCCGAGCCGCAGGACGACGGCACCTACCGGTTGACCGGCTCGAAGATGTGGATATCCGGCGCCGAGCACGAGATGTCGGAGAACATCGTGCATCTGGTGCTCGCCAAGATTCCGGGCGGACCGCCCGGCACCAAGGGCATCTCGCTGTTCGCCGTGCCGAAGTTCCTCGTCGACGACGACGGGTCGGTCGGGCAGCGCAACGACGTCGCGATCTCGGGTCTCAACCACAAGATGGGCCAGCGCGGCATCACCAACACGGTGCTCAACTTCAACGGGGCGGTCGGATATCTGGTGGGCGAACCGCACCGCGGCATCGTCTACATGTTCCACATGATGAACGAGGCCCGCCTCGGCGTCGGCATGGGCGCGGTCTCGCTGGGCTACACCGGATACCTCAAGTCGGTGCAGTACGCGCTCGAACGTCCCCAGGGCCGGCCGATCACGAGCAAGGACCCCACCACACCACAGGTTCCGATCGTCGAGCATGCCGACGTGAAGCGAATGTTGTTGGCGCAGAAGTCCTATGTCGAAGGTGCGCTGGCGCTCGCGCTGTACTGCGCGCGGCTGGTCGACTGGCAGGACAGCGCCGAATCCGACGCCGAGCGTGATTCCGCGGCGCTACTGCTCGACATCCTGACACCGGTGGCCAAAAGCTGGCCGTCGCAATGGTGTCTGGAGGCCAACAGCCTGGCCATCCAGGTCCTCGGCGGCTACGGCTACACCCGCGAGTACGACGTCGAGCAGCACTACCGCGACAACCGGCTCAACCCGATCCACGAAGGCACGCACGGCATTCAGAGTCTGGACCTGTTGGGCCGCAAGGTAACTCAGCGTGACGGCGCAAGTCTGTCCGCACTCGGTGCGATGATCGCGGAGTCGGTGGCCGCAGCCGGGACGGCCGGTGGCGAGGCCGCCGACCTCGCCGCTCAGCTCGACGCCTCCTGGCAGCGGCTGGTCGGGGTGACGATGTCGATGTTCGCCTCCGGTGACGTCGAGGCCGCGATGGCCAACAGTGCGGTCTATCTGGAGGCGTTCGGTCACATCGTGATCGCCTGGATGTGGCTCGAGCAGTTCCTGGCCACCGACGGGCACACCGGCGACTTCTACGACGGCAAGCGTCAGGCCGCCCGCTACTTCTTCCGCTACGAGCTGCCGCGCACATCTCCGCAGCTACAGCTACTCGAGTCCCTGGACCGAACGACGCTCGAAATGCTCCCCGGCTGGTTCTGACCTGCGCCACCGCTTACGATGCCCTAGATCTAACGAAGGGGTCAGTAAAAATGGTGGTGCCGAACAAGTACGTCGGCTATGTCGGCGGCGTCGCGGTCGCAGTGGGTGTCGGTGCGGCCATCGCCGCGGCCGGCCAGGGCACGGCGAACGCCGACGACAGTACGTCCGATTCCACCAAAGCCGCGGACTCCTCGCAGGTCGACGCCGGACCGAAGCGGTCCGAGGCGCGGTCCACCGCGCATGCCCGGCCGCAGTCCACCCTGGGCGACAAGACCGACGCAACGACTGCGCGGGTGACCAGCGCCCCGGCGTCGGCCCTGGCCAGTGTCGCCAAGCCCAGCGCGGCAGCGTTCGAGGCCGCCCAGGTCCAACAGGCTGCAGGGCCTGTTCGCGAGTAGTCGCCGCACCGCCCCGACGGCCGCCGTCGACACCACGACGACCACCGACGTCGTCCCGGCCACCAAGTCGGCAGCTGTTCAGGCCGACGCGACCACCCCGACGGTCCCGTGGAGCCCCAACCCGCTTCGCCCGATGCCGCCGGAGCCGGCCCCCAACGACATGCCGGGTGCGGTGTGGGACCTCGAACAGGCTGTCGTCAACGTCTTCCCCGACTGGCTCAAGCCGCTTCCCCGCGAGATCTTCGAGGCCGGCTACCGCGGCACCCAGATGATTCCGTGGGTCAACATCGTGGTCCCGTTCGCCAACATCGGAGCCAACCTGCAGGCCGCGCTGGACGGTGACAAGGACGCCACCCAGCGCATCGTCAACAACCTGATCATCACCATCCAGCCGATCGCGTTCGTCTACTACGGCTACAACGAGATCGCCGACCTGCTCAATCTCGAGCAGCAGGCGCTGGATCTGCAGACCGCGATCTTCACGACGGCGTGGAACATGCTCGATCCGTTCGCGTGGCTGCACAACCGCGGCCAGTCCGGGCTGCCGCTGTCGACCACCACCCCGCCGCCCTACCCGCCGGCCAGCACCGCCTCGGTGGCGCTGGCGGCCGTCGCCGCACCGGCGGGCGCCGGCACCGACAGCGCCTCCGCCAGCGCGGCGGACACTCCGGCGACTGACCCCAACCCGTTCCGCGCCACCGACCCGTGGCCGACGACCATCCCGGATGCGGTGCTCAATATCGAGAAGACGATCCTCGCGGCGTGGCCGGCTCCGCTGGCTCCGTTGGCGCCGCTGTTCCGTGAGGCCTACGAGGCGGTATACCGGGCGTCGCAGATCGTGCCGTGGGTCAACGCCGTGGTGCCGGTCACGAACATCGTGCCCGCGATCCTGCAGGCCTTCAAGGGCGACCGGTCGGGCGCCCAGATCGCGATCAACCAGTTGCTGCTCACCACTCCTCCGGTGTCGCTGCTCTACTGGGTCTTCGACGAACTGGCCGACCTGCTGAACATGGAGGCCGCCGGGGTCGCCGCCCGCCAGGACCTGGTTGCCAGCCTGTGGGACAGCCTCGACTCGGCCGGTCTGCTGCACGTGCCCGGCCAGTCCGGTATCGCCTGACGACAAGTACTCCGCACCGCTTCCGGATGCGGGTCAGCGGTTCTGCCCCCAAGATCAAGGGATTGCGGCAGAGTGACCTAAGCCTTGACGGGTTCGTAAACGAAGCCCGAACGACTGAGGAGCGGTATGAGCAAGCTGAAACGCGCCATCACCATCGTCAGCCTCACCGCGGTGGCCACCTTCGGGGTCGCCGCCTGCGGGGGCGACAAAGGCGGGGGCGGCGGCGCCGCCAAGGGCGGCGAGGTCAACGTCACGATGACGTCGTTCCCCGATTACGTCGATCCTCAACTGTCGTACACGCTCGAAGGGTGGGAGGTGCTGTGGAACACCTACACCCCGCTGCTGACCTACAAACACCAGAAGGGTGACCCCGGCACCGAAGTGGTGCCGGGCCTGGCCAAGGCCATGCCGGAGATCTCCGCGGACGGCAAGACCTACAAGCTGACGCTGCGGCCGAACATGAAGTACTCCGACGGCACTCCGATCAAGGCCTCGGACTTCACCTATGCCATCAAGCGGCTTTTCAAGGCGAACTCCGGCGGCTCGGTGTTCTACGAGGGCATCGTCGGCGCAACGGATTTCGCCGACGGCAAGTCCGACACCATCAGCGGTATCAAGACCGACGACAACACCGGTGAGATCACCATCCAGCTGAAGGATCCCAACGGCACCTTCAACAACGTGCTCGCGCTGATGTTCGCCGCGCCGGTGCCGCCGACCACGCCGCTGGACAAGGACACCACCAACAACCCGCCGCCGTCGAGCGGGCCGTTCGTCATCACCAAGGTGAACGCGCCGAATACCCTTACGCTGGAACGCAATCCACAGTTCAAGACGGTCACGGACGCCGGCGCATCCGAGGTGGCCGATGCCCAGGTCGACAAGATCATCGTCACCCAGAACAAGAACAACTCCGCTCAGGTGACCGGCGTGCAGCAGAACACCATCGACTACATGACCGACCCGCCGGACGCCGACCGACTGCCCGAGATCAAGGCCAAGTTCGCCGACCGGTTCCGGCTCGAGGACTCGATCAACACCTACTACTTCTGGATGAACACCCAGACGGCGCCGTTCAACGACGTCAAGGTTCGCCAGGCCATCAACTACGCCGTCGACCCGGAGGCGCTCAACCGGGTGTTCGGCGGGCGCCTGCACCCGACCCAGCAGATCCTGCCGCCCGGTATGCCCGGCTACGACGAGTACAAGCTGTACCCCGGACCGGACCTGGAGAAGGCCAAAGCGCTGATCGCCGAAGCCAATCCGGCGGACAAGAACATCACGGTGTGGACCGACGACGAGCCGGACCGCAAGCGCATCGGGGAGTACTACCACGACCTGCTGACCCAGCTCGGCTTCAACGCCACGTTGAAGGTGATCTCCGGCGACACCTACTTCCAGACCATCGGCAACGAGTCGACGCCAGATCTGGACACCGGGTTCGCCGACTGGTTCCAGGACTTCCCGCACCCGGACGACTTCTTCCGCCCGCTGCTCAACGGCGAGAACGTCCTGCCGACCAACAGCAACAACTTCTCGCGGGTCAAGATCCCCGAGCTCGACGCCAAGCAGAACGAGCTGTTGCAGAAGCAGCTCACCGATGACGTCAAGAAGCAGTACGCCGAGCTGGACAAGGCCTACATGGAGCAGGCCGTGTGGGCGCCGTACGGCAACGAGCAGTACACGACATTCCTGTCCAACCGGATGGACTTCGACAAGTCCTACCGCCACCTGCTGTTCAATCAGGACTACACGTCGTTCGCGCTGAAGTAAACGACGCCATGCTCGCCACCGTCGAGGGGCGCAGTCCCTGGTTCCTGGCATGGGAGCGATTGCGGCGCAACAAGGTTGCCCTCGCCTTCGGCGCCTTGTTCATCCTCTTGGTGCTGTTCTGCCTGGCGGCCCCGCTGTGGGCCGATCACGTGGCGCACACCGGACCGAACCAGAACCACATCACCGACAAGGTCCTGATCGACGGCCAGCAGACCTACGTCGTCTCACCCGACGGCACCCCGCTGGGTCCCGGCCTGCGGGGCAGGTATCTGCTCGGAGCCGACCAGAACGGGCGCGACGTGATGGTCCGGCTGATGTACGGCGGGCGCACCTCGATCTACATCGGCGTGCTGGCGGCGGTCATCACCACCGTGTTCGCGGTCGTCATCGGGCTCCTGTCCGGCTACTACCGCGGCTGGATCGACTCGGTGCTGTCCCGAATCATGGACGTGATCTGGGCATTTCCGGTGCTGCTACTCGGAATCGCGCTGGGCACCACGCTGGCCCTGGGTGGCATCAGCATCGGCGGTCTGCAGGTCGCGGGCGACTCGCTGTGGATTCCGATCCTGATCATCGGCCTGGTGTACGTGCCGTACATGGCGCGCCCGGTCCGCGGTGAGATCCTGGCGCTGCGCGAGAAGGAGTTCGTGGAAGCCGCTGTGGCACAGGGCAAGGGACCGGTGCGGATCATGGTCTCCGAACTGCTGCCCAACATCATCTCGACGATCATCGTGTTCTTCACCCTCAACATCGCCAACAACATGCTGCTCGAGTCGGCGCTGTCGTTCCTCGGCGCGGGTGTCCGCCCACCCAACGCGTCGTGGGGAACGATGATCGCCGACGGCTACCAGACCATCTACACCGCGCCGCACCTGACCATCGTGCCCGGCCTGATGATCGTGCTGACGGTGTTGTCGCTCAACGTGTTCGGCGACGGTCTGCGGGACGCGCTGGACCCGCGCGCGAAGATCCGGCTGGAGCACTAGTCATGCTTCGCTTCGCCGCCAGACGCCTGATCGGGATGATCGCCGTGCTGTTCGCGATCTCGGTGATCGTGTTCCTGATCTTCAACGTCATCCCCAACTCCGACCCCGCGGCGCGGATCGCCGGCCGCAACGCCAACCCGGCCCTGATCGCCCGGGTCAGCGCGGACCTGGGACTGGACCGTCCGCTGCCGGTGCAGTACCTGACGATGATGAAGCAGATCTTCACCGGCGAGCTGACCTCGTATGCCACCGACCAGAATGTGGCCGACCAGATCTGGCGGGGTCTGCCTGCGACGCTGTCGCTGACCATCGGCGCGGCGGTGCTGTGGATGGCGCTGGCGGTCTGGTTCGGCTATCTCAGCGCGGTGCGGGCCGGCGGGTTCACCGACCGCGCGCTGACCATCCTGGCCCTGGTCGGCATCTCGATGCCGGTGTTCTGGCTTGCGGCAATCCTGTTGTACTTCTTGAGCTTCAAAGCCCAGTTGTTCCCCACCGGAAGCTATGTCCCGCTGACCGAGGATCCGCTGCAGTGGGCGTATCACCTGATCCTGCCGTGGTTCACCCTGGCGGTGCTCTACGTCGGCTTCTACAGCCGGGTGTTGCGGTCCAACATGCTCGACTCGATGAACGAGGACTACGTCCGCACGGCTCGGGCGAAGGGCATCAGTGAACGGCAGGTGCGCATCCGCCACGTCCTGCGCAACTCGATGATCCCGATCGTCACGTTGTTCGGCCTCGACTTCGGCGCCGTGGTCGGTGGCGGGGCGATCCTCACCGAGACGGTGTTCAACATCAACGGCGTCGGCCTCTACGCCGGTCAGGCGATCGGCAAGCTGGACCTCCCGCCACTGATGGCGGTGACGATGTTCGGCGCGTTCTTCATCGTGTTGTTCAACACGATCGTCGACATCCTGTACGCGGTGCTGGATCCGCGGATCCGGCTCGGAGAGGCGGCGCCGGTATGAGCCCGATTCTCACCGTCCGCGATCTGCAGGTCAGTTTCCGCACCGACGACGGCGTGGTCCACGCGGTCGACGGGGTGTCCTTCGAGGTCTCCCCCGGCGAGGTCGTGGCCGTGGTCGGTGAATCCGGAAGCGGCAAGTCCGTGACGGCGCAGACGTTGCTCGGGCTGACCCGCGCGCCGAACGCCAAGATCACCGGATCGGTGATGTTCCAAGGCACCGACCTGGTCGAGCTGCCCGACGACCAGTTCCGTTCCGTGCGTGGCGAACACATCGCAATGGTGTTCCAGGATCCGATGACCTCGCTGAACCCGGTGTATCGGGTGGGTGACCAGATCGCCGAGATGATCCGGGCGCACCGCGAGGTGTCCAAGTCCGAGGCGCTGTCCCGCGCCGTGGAGCTGCTGCGGTCGGTCGGCATCCCGAACCCCGAACGGCGGGTTCGCGACTACCCGCACGAGTTCTCCGGCGGCATGCGCCAGCGCGTGATGATCGCGATGGCCCTGGCCCTCGATCCGGAGTTGCTGATCGCCGACGAGCCCACCACGGCACTCGACGTCACCATCCAGGCCCAGATCCTGCGGCTGCTGGAGAACCTCAACCGGGACCGCAACCTGTCGGTGGTGCTCATCACCCACGATCTCGGTGTCGTCGCCGAGATGGCCGACCGGGTGGTGGTGATGTACGGCGGCCAGATCGTCGAGGACGCAACACTCGACGAGATCTTCTACAACCCGCAGCATCCCTACACCTGGGGACTGCTCGGCTCGATCGCGCGTCTCGACGAGCCGCGCCCCGAGCGGTTGACCCAGATCCCCGGCCAGCCGCCGTCGCTGCTGAACCCGCCGACGGGCTGCCGCTTCGCCGCCCGCTGCAAGTACGCCTTCGACAAGTGCACGCAGCCACCGGCTTTGGAGGCCCGAATCGGCGACGCCGCCCACCTGGATCGCTGCTGGCTCACACCGGCGGAGAAGCTGGAGAGCCGATGAAGGGCGATCCGCTGCTCGAGGTCACCGACCTCGTCGTGCACTTCCCCATCAAGTCGGGCGTCATCATCGACCGCGAAGTGGCCCGCGTTCACGCGGTCGACGGCGTCAGCTTCACCCTGCACGAAGGCGAAACCCTGGGTCTGGTCGGCGAATCCGGCTGCGGCAAGTCCACCTTGTGCCGGGCGATCCTGCAGTTGGTGGCGCCGACGTCGGGGTCGGTGCGCTTCGACGGCCGGGAACTCGTCGGCCTGTCGCGCCGCGAGTTGCGTCCGCTGCGCCGCGAGATGCAGATGATCTTCCAGGACCCGTTCGCCTCACTGAACCCGCGCAAGCGGGTGGGCCAGATCGTCGGCGATCCGCTGGAGTTGCACGGGCTGGCCAGCGGCGCGGAACTCAAGCGGCGGGTGCAGGGGCTGCTCGATCGGGTGGGCCTGCAGGCCGAGCACTACAACCGCTATCCGCACGAGTTCTCCGGCGGGCAGCGTCAGCGCATCGGCATCGCCCGCGCACTGGCCCTGCAGCCCAAGCTCATCATCGCCGACGAGCCGGTGTCCGCGCTCGACGTCTCGGTGCAGGCGCAGATCATCAACCTGCTCGAGGAAGTGCAGGAGGAGTTCGGGCTCTCCTACCTGTTCGTCGCCCACGATCTCGGTGTGGTGCGCCATGTTTCGGACCGCGTCGCGGTGATGTACCTCGGCAAGATCGTGGAGAACTCCGACTCCGACGGGCTCTACGACAACTCCGCTGCACCCCTACACGAATGCCCTGCTGTCCGCGGTGCCGGTCCCCGATCCCCGCAAGAACCTTGTCCGGGAACGCATCACGCTCGAAGGCGATGTGCCCAGCCCGATCGATCCGCCACCCGGCTGCCGGTTTCACACCCGCTGCGGCTTTGCCACCGAGGTGTGTCGCACCGAGGAGCCGGCGCTGACAGCGCACTACGACGGCCACGTGGTGGCCTGCCACCACCCGCGCGACGCGTGATTTCGGCGCGCTAATCGTCGCTCAGCGGCGGTAACCGCGCCCAGTCGCCGAAGTCAGTCGCCTGTGCCGTAGTACCCCTGCCGCAGCAGGTCGGCTGATCTCGCTCACCAGCGGCATCCGCGGATTGGTGCGGTTGCTCAGATCCTCGAACGCCGTCATCGCCAGCGTCGGCAGCGCTTCGAGGAACGCATCTTCGGCCACGCCGAATTCGCGCAGTGAGCGCGGCATGTCGAGTTCTTCCAGCAGTTGGTCCACCCCGGCGAACAGCCGGTTACGGCTGTCCTCAGGGGTGTGACCACCGAAGATCAGCGAGCCGATCTGGGCGTACTTCTCCGGGGCGATGTACGCCGAGTAGCCCGGCGCCGGCATGAACTTGCTCGGCAGACTTGCGTTGTAGCGCAACACATATGGCAGGAAGATGCCGTTGGCCCGGCCGTGCGGGATACCGAAGGCCGCGCCCGTCGCGTGCGCCAAGGCGTGGTTGGTGCCGACGAACGCGTTCGAGAACGCCAGCCCGGCCAGGGTCGCCGCGTTGGACATCTGGGTGCGCGCGTCGAGGTCATCGGGGTCGCGGTAGGCCCGCGGCAGCGCGTCGAAGATCAACCGGGCGGCCTGCGCGCACTGGGCGTCGGTGTAGGGCGAGGCGAAGATCGACACCGCCGCCTCCAGGGCGTGGGTCAGCGCGTCGACACCGGTGTCGGCGGTCAGCTTCGGCGGCATCGACGAGGTCAGCAGCGGGTCGACGATCGCCACATCGGGCACCAGGCTGTAGTCGACCAGCGTCTGCTTGCGCGGACCCATCGTGATCACCGCGGCCGGGGACACCTCCGAGCCGGTGCCCGAAGTGGTTGGAATGGCGATCAATTGGAGCTTGTGACGGTCGGTCGGGTAGTCCGCCACCCGCTTGCGCGGATCGAGGAACGGCATCGTCAGCTCGTCGAGCGTCTTCTCCGGGTGTTCGTAGAACAGCCGCATCGCCTTGCCCGCATCGAGCACCGAACCGCCGCCGACGGCGATCAGCACATCGGGCTGCACCCGGTCCAGCAGCGCCACACCCTGCTGGATGGTCTCCTCGTCGGGCTCCGGGGTGACATCGGTGAACACGTGCACGTGCCGGGTGGGCAGCTTGCTGCGCAGCAGATCCACCACCCCCCGCTCGTCGGTGAGGTTGTCGGTGATGATCACCACTGTCTCGCAATCCAATTCACGCAGGTTGTCCAGCGCACCCGCATTGAAGTAGGTGTTGGCCGGCACGCGGAACCACTGCGGTGGGGTGCGTCGGTGGGAGACGGTCTTGATGTTGAGCAGCTGCTTGTAGTTGACGTTCTCGGTGGTGCGACGACCCGCCCCAGGTGCCGCAGCCCAGCGAGAAGGTCGGCGTCAGGTTGTTGTAGACACCGCCGAGCGCGCCGACCGCGGTGGGAGCGTTGACCAGGATCCGGCCGGTGCGAACCGCCAGGGCGTAGGCGTCGATCACCGACGGGTCGTTGGCGTAGATCGCCGAGGTGTGCCCCAGCCCGCCGTGCTCGGTCACCAACACCGCCACGTCGATGGCGTGCTGCACGTCGCGAGCGCGCACCACACCGAGCACCGGCATCAGCTTCTCCTGGACCAGCGGGTGCGCGTCGAGGTCGTCGAGGTCGGCGGGCAGCGGGGCCAGCAGGATCTTCGTCGTCGGCGAAACTTTGAACCCGGCGCGGGCAGCCAACTCCGGCGCCTTCTGGCCGACGGCGTCCATCGACACCTTCTCGTCCCCGCAGCCGAAGGCGAACTCGGTGATCTTGGCTGCCTCGTCCGGGCTGAGCATCCGGGCGCCCATCCGTTCGAACTCGGCGATCATCGCGTCGTAGATCTCGTCGTCGATGATGCAGGTCTGTTCGGCAGGGCAGATGACCGAGGAGTCAAAGGTTTTCGATATCAGGATGTCCACGACCGCGCCGCGTACATCGGCGGTCTTGTGGATGTAGATCGGGGCGTTGCCGGGGCCGACGCTCAGTGACGGCTTTCCGGCCTGGTTGGCCAGTTTCACGATCTTGGGTCCGCCGGTGACCCAGATGAAGTCGACCTTGGGATGGTGGAACAGGTGGTGGGTGACGTCGTGGGCGGCGTCGGGAATCACCTGCAGGGCGCCGGGCGGCATACCGGCGGCTTCGGCGGCCTCCCTCAGGATCTCCACCGAGCGCTCGCAGCAGCGCACCGCGTACGGCGAGGGACGGAACAGCACCGCGTTGCGGGTCTTGGCGGCGACGATCGCTTTGAACAACACCGTCGAGGTGGGGTTGGTGACCGGCGTCAGTGCCAGGACGACGCCGATGGGCTCGGCGACGTAGACGATGTTGTGTTCGACGTCCTCGTCGACCACGCCGACCGATTTCTTGTCGCGCAGGTAGTCGTGGAGGAACTCGGTTGCCACGTAGTTCTTGACGACCTTGTCCTCGAACACACCGAAGCCGGTCTCCTCGATGGCCAGCGCGGCGAGTTCACCGGCGGCGCGCACCCCGGCCCGGACCATCGCCTCGACGATCCGGTCGACCTGTTCCTGGTCGAGTTTGCGGAACTCCGTCGCCGCGTTCGCCGCGGCGTCGACGATGGCGTCGATCTCTCCTGTGCGGATGTCATCGGTCTGAGTTTGTGTTGTGTCCAGCGTCCCGGTCATGGGCGTGCCCTCCCAAGCGTTGCGGGGATCGTATGTTCGGCTCCGCCGGGGTAGATAGGGATAAAAGACCCTTATATGCTGAGTTTAGTTTGATAAACCCAGCAGTCCGAAAAGCGAACCCGAGGAGACCAATGGCAACCCATCGCGCTGTACACGTCAACGCCGCCGGGCATCCGCTCGAACTGGTGGAGGTGGAAACCACCTCGCCGCCGCCGGGCCATGTCCGCATCGACGTCAACGCGTGCGGTGTCTGCGGCACCGACCATGCCTTCGTCGCCGGCGCGTTCCCGAACCTCACCTGGCCCATCACGCCCGGACACGAGATCGCCGGCACCGTCGCCGAACTCGGCTCGGGGGTGGAGGGGTTCGCCGTGGGCGACCGGGTGGCCGTCGGCTGGTTCGGCGGCAACTGCAACCACTGTCTGCCCTGCCGCAAGGGCCAGTTCATGCAGTGCGTGAACCTGCAGGTGCCCAGCTGGAACTACCCCGGCGGATACGCCGAGTCGGTCACGGTGCCGGCCACCGCGATCGCCCGGATTCCCGATGCGCTGTCGTTCGCCGAGGCCGCCCCGATGGGCTGCGCCGGGGTGACGACGTACAACGCGCTGCGGCACACCCGCGCAACCGGCGGCGACCGGGTCGCGGTCCTGGGGCTGGGCGGGCTGGGCCACCTCGGTGTGCAGTGGGCACGGGCCATGGGCTTCGAAACCATCGCGATCGCCCGCGGGGCGGGCAAGGCCGAGGACGCCAAGGAACTCGGCGCCCACCACTACATCGATTCGACGGCCGGCGACGTCGCCGAGGCACTGCAGGCGCTGGGCGGCGCCCAGGTGGTGCTGGCGACCGCGGCCAACTCGGCGGCCATGGCAGCCACCGTCGGCGGCCTGGCGCCGCAGGGCGAGCTGGTGATCATCGGTGCGACGTTCGACCCGCTGCCGATCACCCCGGGCGATCTGCTGTTCGGCAACTTCAGCGTGATCGGGCACCCGTCGGGCACGTCGGCCGACATCGAGGACACCATGCACTTCGCGGTGCAGTCCGGCGTGCGCGCCCGCATCGAGGAGATGGCGCTGGCGCAGGCCGCCGAGGCCTACGCGGCGATGGACGAGGGCCGTGCGCGTTACCGCATGGTCCTGACGATGTAGCTACTCGGTGTCGTCGGTGTCCTCGGCCTGGTCGGCCTTGTCCGGTCCGGCATCGAGGACACTGACGTCGATGCCGTACGGCAGGAACCGCACGCTGCGGCTGGCATCGGTGTTGTGCTTGTTGGCCCGCAGCGCGTCGAGTTCGTCCTTGTAGACCTGCTCGACGTGGGCTTTGCCGTCGGCGTCGGCGATGTAGATGGCCCACACCCCGTCACCGGCCTCGCCCGCGGTCTCCGGTTCGGGCCGCGGCCGACTACGCCGGGTGAACTCGTCGAACAGCATGCCGAAGCCGGCGCGCTCCTGCGAGCCGCCCAGGAACCGACCGACAGCGTCGCGCAGGCCCTCGCTCGCGTCACGCACAACACGATCGAATTCGTCGGGGTCGAACCCGAACGGTCCGTTGTTCTCCATAACTGACAGTGTGCGCGCAGTTTGCCGCGGCGTCGACAAGCCCAGGTTCGCGCGCAGCGAAACCTCAGCCGAACAGCCGCAGCTTCAGATCCGCCATTCGCTCAGACGACCGTCAGCGGCAGCGAGCGACGTTCCTCGAACTCGAAGGTGGCGCCCAGGCTGAACTTGGTGACCTCGACCTCCGGCGAGACCTTGGCCGCGGTGTCGGACTTCTCGAACTCCGCGGTCCAGTCCTCGCCGGTGCCGGTGATGCGCACCGCGATGTGCGGGTCGATCGCGGTGGCGATGGCCTGCAGCGGCTCCGCCGACGCCGGTGAGCACAGCGAGATCCAGGAGCCGTCTTCGTGAGCCGGCGAGGGATGGACGTGCAGCCGACCACCTTCGATCTCGCCGACGACGTAGCCGGCGGGATTCAGCAGGGGGTGCAGCTCGAGCACCTTGGCGAGTCCGTCGAAGTCGTTGGGCAGCTTGAGGGCTCGCTGGATGCGCTCGGCGGCGACACCGGCGATGCCGATGAGTTGCTTGGTGCGGATCTGGGTGGCCAGCTCGGTGTTGTCCCCGGCTCGCGCCCGCACCGCGATGCCGAACGACAGGTTCAGCAGGTGCATCTGCAGCACCACCTCGTCGGCGATGCGCACCAGCGCCGAGTGCGAGAAGGCGGTGAAGTCGATGTCGGACAGCAGCGGCCCGGAGTAGTCGGCCTGACCCTCGTCCTTCTCGTCGATGGGATCGAGTTGCCAAGTGGCGGCGCGTGTTCGGGCCACGACGTCGAGCGCGGGAATGCTGGTGGCATCGGGGTAGGACTCGTCGATGATGACGGTCCAGGCGCAGTGCGGCTGACGGTCAGCGGGAGTGCGGGGCGGGCGGTGG
Source organism: uncultured Actinomycetota bacterium (assembly GCA_963786695.1). Taxonomy (GTDB): domain Bacteria; phylum Actinomycetota; class Actinomycetes; order Mycobacteriales; family Mycobacteriaceae; genus Mycobacterium. The sequence goes on along the minus strand of CAWBAL010000012.1, from coordinate 93,346 downwards.
ATCGGGCGGACCTGCGCCTTGGGGTTGGTGGCGATCGCGGTGGCGTCGAAGGTGGGGTCCTCGATGTCGTGGCACATGCCCTGGACGTAGTCGGGGCCCATCGGCTCGACGTCGAGCAGGGCGCCGCAGTGGTCGAGGTGGAACTCACCGTGCCAGCGGTCGTGGACGGTGTAGCGGAAGTCCATGAACTGCGGCGGGGCGCCGATGTCGAGCTGCAGGCCCTTGAAGATGGTGACGATGTCGTCGCCCTCGTACTTCAGCGCCTTCTGCATGCGCCTGGTGTAGAGCGGGCTGGCGCCGGCCCACTCCTCGATCGCGATCTGGAGCATCTCGGGACGGCCGAATGCCTGGATGCACCACGCCATTCCGGACCGGTCGATGAGCTGTCCGATGAGGAGGAGTTCGGGCACCAGGACGGCGAGTTCGGCCCGGGACAACTGGGCATAGCGGCTGCGCGATTCGCTCACAAGCGAAACATAGTCGGCTCAATGTTATAAAGTCAACGATGTGAAGGCGGTCGGCACCCCACCCACGCGGCAGACCCAGGCGCCGCGCAAGCGGGGCGATGACACCCGTGTGCGGATCATCGACGAGACGGTGCGCTGCGTGGTCGAGGAGGGGTTCGAGGCCGCCACCGCCAAGCATGTCGCCGAACGCGCCGGCGTCACCTGGGGCGTCATCCAGTACCACTTCGGGGACCGCAACGGGCTGCTGATGGCGGTTGTCGACGAGGGTGTGGCCCGACTGGTGGACAGCCTGGCGGCGGCCGAGGTCGGCGACCGTCCGCTGCGGGAGCGGATCGAGATCGTGGTCGACACCGCGTTCCGCTGCTACAGCAGCCCAACCTCGTTGGCGGCATTCGAGATTCTGCGCGCGACCCGCGGCACCCACGGCCAAAGCGCCCGGCGGCACCTGCTGGAGATCAACGAGGCAGTCAGTCAGTTGGGCCGGCTGATTTCCGACGACCCGGGCGTGGCCGAGGTCATCTGGTCGGCGCTGCGCGGGATGGTGCTCGTCGAGATGATCGTCAACACCCACCTGGAGTGGGAGCGGGAGCGTCGGCTTCTGGTCGACATGGTCACGCGCTATCTGCAGTCCCCCAGCGAACTTCAATAACGGACCCGACGGCCGGGGTGTCGGCCGTCACAGCGCCCTCGACAGCGCCGCTGGTCAGGGCGGGTCTGTCGCCAAACTCACACGTGCAAAGTTGATTTACCTGGAATTAACAAGGACCATCGAGTAGTTCCCCAGGTTGGCGATCCCTACCCGGTGAACGCCAGCAGCAAACAAGCCCCCGATGACCCGGGGGTGCATAGAGGGAGTTGAGAACAAATGTCGATCGCACGTTTTCGCAAGGACATGAAGCGGGCCATCAACCGTCGCCGTCTGCATGCGCGCATCAACGCGATGCCGCAGTCGACCGTCCGCGACGAGCTCGTGGCCATCGCCCAGCGGTACGAGAACGGCCGCTGATCTAACGACGAGTCGAAGCCGGCGATCCGAACGGGTCGCCGGCTTCCTCGTTTCTGGCAGGTCTTCATCCAGCGAGACAACCAGCCCCGCTCCGCTGGCCGTTGTGCTGCAATGTCGGGCATGGCTGATGCGGAAGCGATCGAGGCGATCAAGCAGGTCAAGTACCGCTACTTGCGGGCGCTGGACACCAAACACTGGGACGACTTCGCCGACACCCTGACCGAGGACATCGTCGGCGACTACGGCTCGTCACTCGGCGAGGAGCACCACTTCACCAACCGCAAGGATCTGGTGGAGTTCATGCGCAAGTCGATGCCGGCGGGCGTGCTGACCGAACATCGGGTGACGCATCCGGAGATCACCGTCGACGGCGACGAGGCCGAGGCCACCTGGTACCTGCAGGACCACGTCATCGTGCCGGAGTTCGACTTCATGCTCATGGGTGCGGCGTTCTACCGCGACCGCTACCGCAAGACGCCGGACGGCTGGAAGATCTGCGCGACCGGTTACGACCGGACCTACGAGGCGACGATGTCGTTGAAGGCGTTGAACTTCAAGGCAACACCGGGCGCGGCGCATCGCCACGACTACTTAGCGACGGCGATCAGCGCGCCGGGTTGTAGCCAGCGCATGATCTTGACCAACGTGTCGTCGTCGAGGGACACACAGCCCGCCGTGGCCCCGCCGTCGGTGGTGTGGACGAAGAACGCGCCGCCGTTGCCGGGGACGCGGGCCTTGTTGACACCCATCACGACGGCGTGGGCGTACTGCGGGATGTAGAGGTTCTCGGTGCCGCTGCTGGGGTTGGTGTCGAACGGGCAGTCGGCCTTCTTGCAGACCTGCATGGTGTTGTAGGTCGGGCTCTTCATGTCGCCGTCCCACCAGTAGTCGCGCGTCACCTGGACGTACTGCAGGCCGGTGCCGGGGTTGGGCTGGGTGCCGAAGGCGAAGTCGAGGGTGAAGATGCCCATCGGGCGTGTTCATCTCGCCGTCGTGGGACTGCGGGACCATGCCGTTGGCGCCGACGTGGACCGGTATTGCGGTGGCGATCGGCTGCCCAGCCGTTGGCGCCGCGCTGCCAGACGTCCATCTTGGCGGTCGAGCCGCCGGTGCTGACGACGGACAGGACTTGGGTGGCGTCGCCGACGTTGGCCTGGAACCACGGGGCCTCGGCATGGCTGGGGGGCGCCGAGGTGAGCGCGAGGAGTGCCGCGCTGAAGGCAGCAGACATCGCAAGCAGTAGTCGGCGCATGGCTCATGGTGGCTACGGGGCTTGCACGGGGTCAAGTCAAGGTTGGGCAACGGTTTTGTCTGGGCGAGCTAACGGCTTGCGGGCGGCTATGCAATCCCTGCGGTGCGAAGCTCCGACTTGAGAGTCGGTGGCGCCAGTGGATTCGGCCTTGATCTGCGGAAATGCCTGTTCGTCGCCGGGTTGGCCGAAGACACGGTGAATAGCGCACCGGCAAACACAAGCGATACCATCGCGTGCATGTCGCAAGCGCCGTACGGACCCGGCCCCGCCGCGCCATCTGGCTGGCCGCCACAGGGGCCGCCGCCTTCGTCGAGTGGACCGTCGCGGGTGCCGACGATCATCGCGATCGTGATCGCGCTGATCGCCGTCGCCGTCGCGATCGCTGCCTGGTTCCGGCCTGCGCCCAAGGCTGAGACGCCTGCGGCGAAGACCTACAGCGAGCAGGAGATCGCGGACGCGAAGAAGGCTGTGTGCGATGCGTACGAGCGGGTGAATAAGGCCGTGCAGTGACCACCATGAGCAAGAACGGCGGTAGCGACGCGACGGCGATTCTGGCGGTCGCAGCCAACGCAAGGCTCGCGGTGCATGCCGGTGGTCAATATCTAACCGAAGTATTGAGCCGTAATCCCGCGACACCGTCTGACCTGTCGAAAGCTATCGGCGACCTGGCGAGGTCGTTTGAGGAACTTGCAATCGATTACCTCGGTGAAGCCTCTGACGCACAGCAAGATCCTCTGTTGCGTTCAGCTGACGATGCGACCGCACGAGCGAAGCAGAACTGCAAGTGATCGACCTACCGCCAGGCGAGTGGTCTCCTCTATTGGTCGGACATCAGTGGCCTGGCTCTGGGAGCGTGGAAACCGTCGCCGCTGCTTCAGGTAAGCGGGGCGCGATCGCCACGGCACTCGACCTTTACGCAGACTCCCTCAGAACAGCATGGGACGGGCCCCTCGCCGCACAAGACGGAGTTACTGCGGAGGACACTCGGGCATCCTTCCAGAGGGGTGAGGAACAAGTTCGCAAACTGTCGGAGACCAATGCAGGAAAACGCGACGCTTACACACTCGGTCACCAGTCAGCTAGAGACCTGCGAGCCAACCTGACTGACATTGCTAGCAGAGGCAATACAGCCATCCAAGGCATTCAAGCATCGAGCGAGCCGGCATCAATAAAGCTCAGCAAGATCGTTGACGTCATCGTCGAAGCGCAAACCGAGGCGAACGCAAAAGCGGCCTTGCACAGCGCCAAAGTCTATGACGCGATTCAACTCGTCCTGGACAAGTCGGGCTTCGATACATCGGCGCGCGAGCTCGCAAGATCCTCAGGCATTGACCTCGACCGCGCCTTTTCCTCACAAAGTCGCGATGAGGTTAGGGAGCAAGTCACGAACATGCTTAAGGACCCCGCAGGAGCTGGGTCACCAGATGACGCAGGGGCAAGATCATCCGACCCTGGTACCACTTCAGGGCTGACAGGATCAGCCATAACCGGACAGCCGTCGGCCAGCGGCCAGCAGGGTCCTCCCTCCCACTCAGAAAGTGCAGTCGGTGCACCGTATCCGATTGCAGGAACAAGCAACTCACTACCTGGCAGCGGCTCGGGCCTCCAGAAGAACTCAATAAGTACAGCTTCTGGGAGTGGAGCGCCTGCACCCATGGAATCTGCGGCGCAGACCCCGGCGCAGCATCTGGATTCACCGATGTCGCAAAGACTGTGGGAGTTGACCCATCGCACAGCATGGCTATGCCATCGAGTGGTACGCAACTCGGAGTCTCCGGCTCAAGTGGAGGTGTGGCAACATCAACTTCACCCCTCGCTTCCTCTACTAGCGCCGCGCAGGCGCCGGTGGCATCGATCCCCTCAACCCCCACCTCCGCACTCTCCCCCGAAGGTCTTGCCCAGAACTTCAACGCAGGCAGCCAAGCCGGCGCCCCGATGTCGGCTGGCACCGAGGCCCTGTCCACCGGCGCAATGCACGCCGCGCAGCCGCAGGCGCCGCTCCACACCGAACGCATGGCACCCGCACCGATAGCGTCGACCGCCCCAACGAGCGGAATGCCTCTCTTCGAAACCGCCCACGCCGCAACACCTGTCGAAGCACCACCACCCGTTGCTCCCCCAGCCGGACGCCTCTCAGACCGTCGTCGCAGCCCCCGCCGCACCGGCCGCACCCGTCATACCCTCGACCGCCGCCGCTCCGCCGATCGCACCCGCCGGCCCACTACCCGCCTACGGTGCCGACCTTCGCCCGGCCGCCGCGACCGCTCCGGCCGGCCCGGCCCCGATGCCTTCTGCCACCCCTGGCTCTGCCCCTGTCAATCCCGCCAACGCAAGTCCGCTCAGCCAGCCCGCCGTCGTCCGGCAACAACCCGACAGCAATGCCAACCCCGTCCGCGGCCGGCGTGACCGAAAATGCCGTCGCTGCAACAGCAACCGGTGCCGCCGCCGGAGCTGGCGCCGCGCAGACCCAGGCCCAGCAGCGTCTGCAACGACTCCTCGACGCCGTCGCCCGCCAGGAGCCCAAGCTGCGCTGGGCCATCGGCGACCGCGACGACGGCACCACCGTGCTCACCACCGACCTCGCCAGCGGCTGGATTCCGCCCCACGTCGAAATCCCCACGGGCGTAACACTTCTCGCCGCCAGGCCACCGACGCCCAGACCTGTCCGCCATGCTCGGCGAGACCACCCTCACCGCCGCCTACACCCCCGGCCAGTACATCCCAGCCGCCGAGGACGCCGACCCCGTCTCGATGTCCATCCGCGCGCGCCAGACAACCGACGTCGAGGAACTCGGCTGGGAACTGGCCCAGGCCACCAAGTGGCGCGACGGCCTGCCTCGCCTCGCCCACACCCTCGCCAAGGCCGTGTCGACCGGCACCGGGTATCTCGACTCCGAGGTCGACCTGTTGCGTGAGCACCTCGCAACCGTCACCAAGCAGGTCCTGACTGACTACCCCGGATTCGGTCGACCCCGCTAAGGTCGGCAACTGGCAGCTGCTGGCCACCATCGATGCACTGATCAAGAACGAAAAGACCTCTGCCAACTACCACTTGGCCTGGTTCCAGACCCTGAATCTGGCCGTCAGAGGGGAGCAACGCCGATGACCGAAGGCCGGCTCAGCGCAAGCGCAGGCCAGTACCTGCAAGCCAACGGCATGAACGTACCTCCGCCACCGATCACGTCGGATCCGCTTGTCGCCGGCGCGGTACCGATCGAACAGCTGCTGCGCGTCCTGGGCCTGGCCGCCAACCTCGGCGATCCCAAGGACAACAGCGAGAGCCTGGAAGAGCACGCCGAACGCGACGCCAAGACCGCCGAGGCCGCGGCCAAGTTCCCCGCCCAGGACGAGAATGCGGCCGCGGAGATGAAGGGCGTTGCCGGACAAGGCGAAGCAAGCCAGATGGCACAACAGTTGCCGCAGATGGCCTCCGGTATCGCCGGTGCTCTGGCCGGTGCGATGGGCGGGGCGCTGCAACCCCTCGCCCAGATTCCTCAGCAGGTCGCCCAAGGCGCCCAGCAGGCCATGCAGGCCGGGATGGGCATGATGCAGCAGGCCGGCGGATCGGCAGCCCAGCTCGACAAGGCCAGCCTCGACGAGCTGCCCCTCGGACGAATACGGCTCGGATATGAGGCGATTTGGGCGCGGGCGGCGGCGGCGGTGAAGCCGGAGTGGGCGGTGGCGGCGGCGGACTTGGCGGAACCACGCCGACCGCCATGCTGGGTCCGCCCCCGGTCCCGTCGGCCGGCACGTCGCCCTCGTCAGCACCCGTCATGGCGACGCCGCCACCGGCAGCCCCCGCGCCTCCGTCAACCCCGACCGGCGGAATGTCCGGCATGCCAATGGTTCCCCCCGGCGCCATGCACGGTGCGGCCGGATCGGAGAAGGACGCCAAGGCCGACACCAAACGTGTGTCGGTACCCACCGTCAAGAACGGTGCACCGGTGCAGGGCCGCATCACCACCCCGCCGCCGGCGCCTCCTCAGGTCGTGAAGAAGGTCGACGGCAAGCCGGTGGCCACCAAGCGCATCATCGTGCCCAACAGCACGCCGACCGACGACGACAACCCGAGCAAGTCCTGAGCTACACCCAGAACTCGTTCATCGGCTGGGCGTACAGGTCGTTGTTGGTCACGTTGCCTGAGCCCCAAAGCCAATTCGATGGTGCGCTGCAGGCTGTAGTGGTTGTAGTAGTCGGAGGCCACGAACGCGCCACCGCTCATCCCGGCGTCGATCGCGGCCTGGTTGCGGGATCACCACCGTGACGACGTGGTTGCCCTCGTTGCCGATCCCGAACGAGATGTTGTTGAAGTCCTCGTCGAAGGTCAGGAAGATCGCGGTTGACTGCGTTTGACGTCCAGAGGTCGGAGTTGATGATGGTCGACAGCTGTGTCCTGCGATGAACTGGTCACCGGCCGCCACGTTGTACTGGTGCGTGGTCAACTGGCTGAACGGCCCACCTCACGATGCCGGGAAGCGTGCTGATCGGCCCTTCCATGTTGGTCGACTCGTCGCCGGCGAACCAGATGAACTGCGCGACGCTGCCTGGGTTGCCTTGAAATCGGTGGCCAGCTGCGCGATGTCGAAGATCGTGCGCCCCGGCCTCGTCGATAGAGGTCGGTGAAGGCCAGGAACGGTGAGGCGGTCCTGCGGAGTCGGTGTAGCCACCGCCGCCGTCCTGATACCCCGCCCACGTCAGCAACGGGTTGTCGCTGATCAAGTTGGGCTCGTCGAAGCACTTCGTCGGCGCAGTTGTAGTTCAACCCGAAGTCCGACCCGCCGAGGATCGGCCAGTAGTTCGGCATGCTCGGATGGGTCAGCGCGTAGTAGTTCTGGGCGTAGCCGTAGGCGTTCACCAGGCTGTTGATGTACGGGGCGTTCGGGCTGCCGATGATGTCGTTCGTCCCGTGGTTCTCCATGTACACCAGGAAGACGTGGTCGAGCGTGCCGACGTTCGAGGTCAAGGAAGGCACCGCAATCACGTTCTGGCGCGAATAGGCGCGAGTCGACGCTGAACGAGATGTTGTCGGCGTAGGCGTTGTTGTAGTTGCCGAGGACCGGGTTGAGGTCCTTGAGGGTGACGATGACCTGCGCGCTCTCAGCGCCGTCCGGAATGACGCCGGTGATGCTGCGAGTCTGCAACCCGGTCTGGAGCAAGCGGCCCAGTGCGGTCACTGGTTTGATCTCGGCGCTGCTGATGAAGCCTTTGTTGGCATCGAGGAAGTTGACCTTCACCGAAGCCCGAGACGGGTCGATCAGGTATCCGCCGAGATCCGCGCTCAGGGCGAAGTCCAGTCCACCCGCGTCCTGTCCGAAGTCCACGGTCTGAGTGAGCGACGCAGGTCGCGACGTTTCCGCCGCCGAAGAACTGGGTGTCGCCGGGCGCCGGAGCCGTCTGCGGGAAGCTCAGGAACTTCGGCAGCAGCAGACCCTTGGTCCCGAAGAGTCCCGGAAGCCGGCGCTGCGTGCCGTACTGGATCACGGTCGGCGTGCCCGTCACCTCCCAGCCAGGCATGGTCACCGAGCTGTACCCCGACAGCGACGGATCTCCGAGTTCGGCGCCCGGGTTGGCCAACAGATTGCCGCTAGCGAGAGGGGTCGGGGTCGTGACGACGGCCGCGGTGGGTGTGACGACGATGGATGCATGCCGCGCGCCTTGCGCGATCTGGCGGCGCACCACTTCCGCGACAGCCGCGGCCACCGCCTGCGCGGGCGTGGCGGGAGCCTGCGGGGTTCCCTTGGCGCCACCGGCTACATGTGCCGACGTGACCACCTGGTGGCTGACCACCGCTGTGGCCCCCGGCGCCGGAGACGACGAGATGCACTGGCTGCGCGCCGCACCGACCGAGACGCGGTGCTAGGAGCCGCAGATCGCGTGTGACTGTTGGACGCGCTTGGCGGAAGCACTCGTCGAGGGTCCCGAATCCGCGCTACCCACTGCCGGAGTGGCCAGGGCGATCGCCATGCCCGCACCCAATGCCACCGCCAACCCACCGACGCGACCGACATACCTGGCACAACTCATCTTGGTTCCCTTCGCCGCCACACCGCTGCCACTGCGATTGGACAACACCCTCGGGCCCGAGGTCGGCGGAATTGACAACGCCGCCGGTATTACGTCCCCGCTAGTTTGGATTGATGACGTCGCGAAGCTTGCTTGAAGGCCGGGGCATCCGTCAGATCACGGGCGGGCTGGGCACCCTGGACCGCGAGGTGTTCGAAGCCGTCGCCGAATCCCCCAGCGTCCTGCTGGACAAGGCGATGCCCGTTCTGACCCGCGCAGCCGACCACTCGAAGCTGTGGCTGGGCATCGCCGCCGCGCTGGCGGCGACGGGCTCGCCCGCGGCGCGCAGAGGCGCCAGCCGCGGCGTGGCCACGTTGGCGGTGACGAGTCTGATCACCAACCAAGTCGCCAAGCGGGTGTGGAAGCGCCCCCGCCCGAACCGGAGCCTGGTGCCCGCTGGTGCGACGTGCCCGCCGGATGCCGACGTCGAACTCGCTGCCGTCAGGTCACTCCGCGAGTGCGGCGGCGTTCGCGGTCGCGCGTCGGGCTGGAGAGCCCGCCACTGGGGTTGGGCCTGGCCCTGCTGGCCGGGCTGGTCGGGCTGTCCCGGGTGGCCACCGGCGCGCACTACCCCGGCGACGTGTTCGCCGGCTTCGGGATCGGGGCCGCCATCGCGGTCCTGGGCGGACGGATGGTGCCGCCGGTCGTCCCGACCAAACTGCCGACCACCGAGCCCCTGCGCATCGACACCCCGGAACGTCCCGAGGGCGACGGCGTCGTGTTGGTGGTGAACCCGGCGTCGGGCAGCGGGAACGGAGCGCGGGTCATCGACGAGGTTCGGGAGAAGTTGCCCAAGGCCGAGATCGTGGAGCTCGGTGAGGGCGACGATCCCGAGACCGCGCTGCGCGAGGCAGCCAAGCGGGCCGAGGTGCTGGCGGTCGGCGGCGGCGACGGGACGGTGTCGTGTGCGGCCGGTGTCGCGGTGGCCGAGGGTCTGCCGCTGGCGGTGTTCCCGGCCGGCACGTTCAACCACTTCGCCAAGGACATCGGCTGCGACACCGTCGAGCGGACGGTGTCGGCCATCCGTTCGGGCAGCGTCTCCTGCGTCGACCTCGTGTGCCTCAACGAGGAGCAGATGGTGATCAACACCGCGAGCATCGGCGCCTACCCGCAGTTCGTCCGAACCCGGGAGAAACTCGAGCACAAGATCGGCAAACCGCTCGCCGGGCTGTACGCGATGCTGCACACCCTGCGCCGGGAGAAGCCGGTCCGCATCCGCTACGACAACAAGACCCTCGAGACACGACTGTTCTTCCTGGGCAATTCCGTCTATCTCCCATCGGGTTTCGCACCCGCGCGGCGCACGCGGATGGACGACGGGCTGATCGACGTCCGCATTCTGGAAACCGGGCGGCGGCTGAGTCGGCTGCGCATTCTCAGCGCGCTGGCGCTGGGCCGGCTGGAACGCAGTCCGCTGTACCACGAGATGCAGGTGCCCGAGTTCTCCTTCGAGGCGGTCGACGGACCGACGCCGGTGGCCCGCGACGGCGAGGTCGGCAGCGCCTACGATCAGGCGAGCTTCACCGCACGGTATCGAGCTCTGCCGGTCTTTCGGCCACTGAAGTGAGCCCGCGCGGCGGCACCAACCGCACACACAGCAGGTAGTACAGGAAGCCCAGCGCCCATCCGGCCACGACGTCGGAGGGATGGTGGACGTTGAGCATCACCCGCGAGAAGCCGACGGCGAACACCAACGCCGCGCCGAGCACCGCCAGCGGTATTCGCAGGCGCTGTCCGATGAACGGCCACGCCACGGTCAGCAGCGCCAGGACGCCCACCGTGACGCCGAGCGCGTGCCCGGACGGGAACGACGACGACGCGGCGTCGGTCAGTGCCGTGGCCGGCCGCGGCCGGCCCGCGATCCGCTTGGCCACCTCGGTGACAAAGCCCATCAGCTCGACGCTGATGATGAGGAACAGCGCCGTCTGCGAGTTGCGCCGAAGCAGGAGCGACGATGATCAGCACAAGGGCAATCAACCGAAACCCGCTCGGCCCGAACACAATACAGAACAGCACCCAGAACGACATCCAGCCCGGCCGGGTCACGCCGAAGTCGTGGAAGACTCGCAGCAGGGTTGTGTCGACGGCGTTCAGCCATGCCCAGTTCTGGACGTATCCGACCCACATCGCCGCGTAGATGATCACCGCCGCCACCGCGGCGGCGATCACCCAGGGTCGTCGTGAGGCCATATGTTCACAACTACCACGGCGTGTCGTTGCGAACGGAACCCGACATGGCTGAAGTCGGTGGTATCCAGTGAGGGCGTGGTGGGTCTCGTCGGCTATCGGCCGGTGGAGTTGCCGATTGCGTTGTCGGCCTTGATGATCAAGGCAGCGAGCCTAGTTGTCGGTGGGTGGTGGTTGTGGTTGGAAGGGGTCGTACCACCACCAGTCGGCGCGTTCGCCGGTCGGTCCGGGATAGGGCCCGACGTCGGGTGGGGGGCCGGTGGGTGGGCGCGCCAGTGATGCGGCGCTGAGTGGTTGCCCGTCGCTGTCGGTGACTTTCAGATTGTCGGCGGGTCCGGTGATGGTGATGTCGCCGCGGTGATGCGCCCGGTGATGGAACGGACAGAGCAGGACCAGGTTGTTCGAGCTCGGTGGGGCCGCCGTCTTCCCAATGCCGAATGTGATGGGCGTGCAGGCCTCGGGTGGCCCCGCAGCCGGGGACCGCGCAGCTGACGGTCGCGGTGCTCCAGGGCGCGGCGCAGCCGCCGGCTGACCGTGCGGGTGGCCCGCCCGACACCGATGGGTCGGCCGTTGCGTTCGAACCACACCTCGCAGGTGGCATCACAGGTCAGGTATTGGCGTTCGGCGTCGGAGAGCAGCGGACCCAGATGCAGCGCGGCGCCCGCGCCTCCACATCGACGTGGACGACCACGGTGGTGTGCTGGCCGTGCGGGCGGCGAGCGGCTTCGGTGTCCCAGCCGGCCTCGACCAGACGCAGGAACGCATCCACGGTGTGTCGGGCATCGGCGGCGCGCTCCGAGGCATCACCGGTGTCGTTGTCGTGGTCGTGTTTCCACTCGGTGATCAGTGCCTCCCGATGCGCACCCCAGGGCCGCATCGAAGCGTCGCCGCCTCGTCGTGGGCCAGGCGTGATCCGCCACCAAGTGGACCGCTCGATCGCCGAGCTCTTCGTGATCGACGCGCTCGCGGGTCGGGCCGCGGATCAGGATCAGGGCGCGGCTCGCAGCTTGACCGCGGTACGCAACTGGCTGACCGTGGCGACCGCGGCCAGCTGCGCGTAATGCTCATCGGATCCGTCGGCCGCGCGTGCGGCGATGACCCCGACCTGATCCAGTGACAGCCGGCCCTTACCGCAGTTCTCCTGATGCAGCGGGGAAACTCCTCGAGCCGGCCCGCGACCGTGGTGATCGTCTTGGCGTTGACCGAGGAGCAGCCCAGCTTCCAGGCCACCAACTCCGCGATCGAGCGGGCACCGGTGGCCCCGCACAGATTGTCGCGATCCATCTCCGCCGCGATCTCCACGATCCGCCCATCGATCGCGTTGCGCTGCCCGGCCAACTCCGACAACTCCCCGAACAACACCTCAAGACGCTCATTAGGCAGCACAGCCGCGGCAGGGTCGAGGACATAACACCATCATCGCAAAGGGCACCGACAAGTATCGGCCCGCCAAGCACCGCAACCCAACTGGGGTCTCGGCCGAGTCGTTACGCTAGGAAAGCGACCGGCGGGTACTGCGGGGGCCGGGTGGCGGGCCTTCGGCCGTGTCCCCGATGTAGTCGCCGACGTTGCCCTGGTGATAGCCCACCCCGTAGTGGGGTGGCAGATGTTCATGTCCCGGCGACCCACGCCGGTGCGATCGCCCAGGAAGAGGGCTGGCGCCCCCGCCCGTCCTGGAGCGTGACGCCGATCAGCGCTCCGACGAATAGGTCGACCGCTACCGCGCCGACGCCGAACGGCTGGGTCTACCGACCTGAAACCACCTGAGCAACAACGAAAATCCTCCGGAACGGAAAGTACGTCGCTCCGTCGGCACGCACCGGGTACACCTCGTCGAGCATCGGGATCAATTCGGAACGGAACTGCTGCCACTGGTCGTCGTCGAGCCTGTCCCGCACGGGGTCAGTGCGGTGCCGGTGATCCAGTTCAGCACCGCGTTCTCTCCGGTGAGTTGGTGAAGATACGTCGTCTCCCACGCGTCGACACGGCATCCGGCAGCGGTCAGCAACTCGGCGTACCGGACGGGTGTCTCCACGACCTTTCCGGTTCGAAACGGGATGTCGTGCAGCACTTCTGACCACGGCTCGCGGCCGGCGAGCCGCCACACAGCGGCATGTGACGGCGCATCGAAGTTTCCCGGCACCTGCACCGCGATCCAGGCGCCAGGCAGGAGGAGACCGGCCCACCGGACCAGCAGTTGGGGATGTTCGGGTACCCACTGCAGCACCGCGTTGCTGAGCAGCACCTCGGTGTCGGGCGCAGGTGTCCAGTCGCGCACGTCACCGACACGCGCGTCGATGCCTCGCTCCCGGGCAGCGGCGACCATCTCCGGTGAGCTGTCGAATGCCTCCACCACCGCCGCCGGCCACCGTCGACTCAGTTCCCCGGTGAGATTGCCGGGCCCGCAGCCAAGGTCGACGACGCGCCGGGGCCGCTCAGCACCCACCCGGGCCAGCAGGTCGAAGAACGGCCGCGAACGCTCATCGGCGAACGACAGATAGGTCTGTGGATTCCACATACCGATCCACTCCACCACAACCGGGGCCACCATGGAACCCGCAGCAACTTGCCAGCCGCGTCCGGCGCCGTATTGCCGTGACCCTGCGTTGGCCCCGCTTCGCGCTGCTTGGGCTGCTGGCCGCCACCGCCGCCCTCTACCCCGTGGAACCTCTCGATCAGTCCGCGATGATCGGCGCAGGCTCGGCCCACATCGACCCCCGGCTCGCCGACATGCTGCGCTCCACCCGCACCGCGTGGTCAGATCGAAGAATGGGTCACCCGCAACTACCGGCCGACCAAGGTCGGTGGGACGACGGTATTCCGCCTGTTGTGAGCCCGCCGGAGGGCTAGCATCGCCGATGATGGGCCGCCAGCTGTCCCCGTCGGCCCGGGAAGGCTCACGACAATGACGTCGAATGTCGAACATGCCCATTCCGATGCCGGATGTACCCGGCGCCGACGCCGGTCGCGGGGGGCTGCCCGACCGCTCCGATCTGACGCTGGTCCAGCGGGCCATCGTCGACACCTCCGCCGATCGCCGATATCGGCCTGCGCACCGCGATCGCATCCCTGGTCGGGCGTCAGTATGCTGCCGACGGTGGCCGCCGGGCATCGTCCGCCGCTCGGATCTGAAGCGCGAACGCAAGCAACCTGGAGTTCTACGCCGAGCTCGCCGCCCACCACGATCCGGCGCTGTCCTTCCCCGCGCCCACGGTGGTCCCCGAGGTGTCGAGCCGCCCGGCGAACGCCGATCGCGGAGTACATCGCGCACGGCAACGTCCACAACATCTCGTTCCAGAGCAGCTTCGAGCCGGTCAACCCGGACATGCGCGCAGCAGTGGAAGCGGCTGAAGCGCAACAACGTTGTGTGGGCCCAGCACTGGCGCCACGACGACGGGCCGCGCCCGACCCTGTGCGTGATCCACGGCTTCATGGGATCGGCGTATCTGTTCAACGGCCTGTTCTTCTCGCTGCCGTGGTTCTACCGCACCGGTTACGACGTCATGCTCTACACGTTGCCGTTCCACGGCCGCCGAGCCGAAAAGGGTTCGCCCTTCAGCGGTTACGGCTTCTTCTCCCAGGGCATGGCCGGGTTCGCCGAGACGATGGCCCAGGCCGTCCACGACTTCCGCTCCGTGCATGGACTGGTTGCGCCACACCGGCGTCGACCGGATCGCGCTGACCGGCATGTCGCTGGGCGGCTACACCTCGGCGCTGGTCGCCTCGGTCGACGACCGGCTGGAGGCGGTGATCCCCAACGTCCCGGTGGTCACCCCGGAGTCGGCGTTCGACGACTGGTGGCCCGCCAACAAGCTGATCGCCCTGGGCCGCGCCTTCGGCGGCATCAGCCGCGAGGACTCCGCCGCCGCATCGGCCTACCACTGCGCCGCTGAACTACCAACCGCTGGTGCCCAAGGACCGCCGGCTGATCATCACCGGCCTCGGCGATCGCCTGGCCCCGCCCGAACAAGCCGAGGCGCTGTGGGAACACTGGGATCGCTGTGCGCTGCACTGGTTCCCGGGCAACCACATCCTGCACGTCAGCCAGCCGGAGTACCTGCGCCGCATCAACCGGTTCCTGCGTCCGCTGATGTGGGACGACCCGGCCGGAGATGCGCGTCAGTTCTTGACGGCGCTGACCAGCCGCACGCTGTCGACCATCTTGCCCTCTTCGGCGTCCGCAGGCACCGCGCGTCCGTTCGACGACGAGGTAGTCGCTCAGCGCGGTTTCGGTTGCGGTCCAACCCCGCTCGGAGAACCACTGCGCGGCGGGGGCGTGCTGCTCGTTGTAGATCATCTGCCACCACTCGCCGCGGTGGTCGGCGATGTCCTTGCCTTCCTCGCGTTTCGCCTGGAAGGCGTCGTCGTCCATCGGCCTGCCTTCTTCGATGGCGACGTGGCTGCCGCTCGCAGCCAGCGAGTCGATGCCGGTGAACAGCTGCTCCTGCGCGCTGGCCGGAAGATAGATCAGCAGCCCCTCGGCGATCCACGCCGAGGGCTCGTCGGGTCGAAAACCGCTGTCCCGCAGCGCTTGTGGCCAGTCGTCGCGCAGGTCGACGGCGACCTCGCGCCGCTCGGCCTTGGGCGCGGCACCGTGAGCGGCCAGCGTCTCGCGTCTGAACTCCAGCACCTGCGGCTGGTCGAGTTCGAAGATGGTTGTGCCGGGCGCCCAGTCGAGCCGGTAGGCGCGTGAGTCCAGGCCGACGGCCAACAGCACGATCTGGCGGACACCGGCAGCGGCGACCGTCGCGGAAGTAGGCGTCGAAGTAGCGGGTGCGCGCCGCCTGGAAGTCGACGAAGTGCCGGCCGAAGTTCGGCGTCTTCAACGGATGCTCGGGCGCCGTCCCGTCCAGCACGGCGGCCCAGGGGCCACCGGCAGCCCGGCAGAAGACCTCGGCGTAGGCGTCGACGGCGAGCGGATCGGCCTTCTGCGCCTCCAGCGCGCGGGCGGCCGCGACGAACAATGCCGTCGAGCCGACGCTCGTGGTGATGTCCCAGGTGTCGTTGTCAGTTCGCACGACCGCGAGAGTACGCGCCGATCCTGACTGGTCTCAGACCAGCGGGCGTCCGGTGCGGATGCGCCAATCGAGGTCGTGCAGCAGCACATTGAACGGGAACTCCCGCACGAATCGCGGCGCGAGGTTGTTGGCGAACCGGATGACGCGCATCAGCCGGTCGAAGCGGCGCTGCTTGTCGGCGTTCCACTCGAAGCTGCATCTCGTCGCGGAACCGCTGCGGCAGGAAGCCGGTCGTGATCAGCAGGTTGAGCCGTTCGGTGGCCCGCTGGATCGGTCCGGGCAGCCGCACACCGCGGATCCGCGACACCGCGATCGGGTACAGGTACTCGCGCACCGCGTCGTCGATGTGCACCTTGTCCAGCGACTCCTGCCAGTACCGGTCGAACGCCTGCCCGGTCGGCGGGCCACATCTCCGCGGGCACCTGCAGCGTGGTGGCCAGCGCCATGCCGTCGCGGTAGTGCCGGTCGGCGGTCTCGTCGTCCATCTCGCCGACGAAGATGCGGTAGATGTCGACCCCGCCCTTGTAGAGGCAGGCCGCCACCCAGAGCTGGAGATCCTTGTCGAAGGCGTTGTACTCGCACCGGGCTGTCCGGGGTCGAGTAGACCTGCGCGTGGGACTTGTTGACCGCGCGCCGGTAGGCCTTCTTCTGCTCGTCGCTGCCGCGGCTGGCCACCGCGAGGTAGGTGAACGTGGTGCGGGCCCGCTTGATCGGGTGCCGGTCCGCCCGGCCGCTCTCGACCCGGCTCTCCATCACGCCGTAGCCGACACCGGGCCGGGCCAGCTCCATGATCACGTTGGCCGGGCCGGCCAGCAGCGCGACGCCCATCAGGCCGTCGTCGATGCCGGGCGCGCGCCGGGAGCGACGGCGCGACGCGGTCGATGCTGGCGGCGCGCTGACCGCGCGTTCGACGTGGCTGATCGTCACTGTGTCGCCTCACCTGGAGCTCGAATCTGAGAACGTGTGTTTCCTGATATTGCCGGTTTCGCATCGGCGGTGTCAAGATGGGCTCGTGACCCAGGCGCGGCCGTACGGCGGCGTAGATGCCGCCGCCCGGCTGGCCCGTCGGCGAGCCAGCTTGCTGGAGGCCGGGCTGGACCTGCTCGGCGGTGACGCCGACCCCGCGGAGCTGACCGTACGAGGCATCTGCCGGCAGGCCGGCGTGGCCACCCGCTACTTCTACGAGAGCTTCACCGACAAGGACGAGTTCGTCGGCGCGGTGTTCGACTGGGTGGTCGCCGGGCTGGCCGCCACGACGCAGGCCGCGGTGGCCGCGGCGCCGCCGGCCGAACAGAACCGCGCGGGTATCGCCAACATCGTGCGCACCGTCGAACAGGACCCACGGGTCGGACGTCTGCTGTTCAGCGCGCAGCTGTCCAACTCGACGGTGGTGCGCAAACGCCAGGAACTCGGGCCGCTGTTCGCCATGCTGGCGCGGCCAGCACGTCGAGACGACGTTGAACCGCCCGGCCAACGAGCGGATCAAGGCGTTCACCCACTTCGTGGTCGGCGGGGTGGGGCAGACGATCAGCGCCTGGCTGGCCGGCGACGTCGGCCTCTCACCGGACGAACTGGTCGACCAGATCAGCGCGATGATCGACGAGCTCGGCGAGCCACGGCTCTTCCGCGACTAGTGCGCCGCGGGTACCCGGGGCCGCCGGTCAGCGGCGGTCTTGGGCTTGGCCATCGGCTCTTCGGTGAATTCCTTTGTCCAGCAGGCGAACTCCAGCACGATGCCGTCGGGATCGGTGAAGTAGAACGATCGCACGTACACGCCGGGGTGCAGCTTGGCCGAAACCCCCGCGGGGCTCATGTCGTGGTTGAGCACCGGCCCCAGCTTGCACGCCCTTCTCCTTGAGGCGCTTGCGGTACTCGTCGAACTTCTCCTCGGGAACGTTGA
Organism: uncultured Actinomycetota bacterium; assembly: GCA_963786695.1. Classification (GTDB taxonomy): domain Bacteria; phylum Actinomycetota; class Actinomycetes; order Mycobacteriales; family Mycobacteriaceae; genus Mycobacterium. The sequence goes on along the minus strand of CAWBAL010000012.1, from coordinate 75,453 downwards.
ACGCCAGGTGGTTCATCGAGCCCACCGCGCTGACGATCGAACCCAGGCCGGGCAGCGCCGCGGGCAAGGTGCTGCCGGGCTCGCCGTCGGGCGCCTCGGCGAACCAGAAGAACGCCACGCAGTCACCGTTGCCGGCGTCGAAGAAGAAGTGCTGGCCCATGCCGTCGGGCAGGTCGATTGCCTTGATCAGCGGCATCCCGAGCACGTTGGTGTAGAAGTCCACGGTGCGTTCCATGTCGGAGCACACCAGTGCGACGTGGTTGATCCCGCCGAGCTCGAACTCGGTATTGGTGAAATTCGGCCTGACCATGAACTGAACCTAACACTCCGCCATCCGCTGGCCGCCCGGGTCAAATGCTTGATTTGAGAAGCACGACAACGGAAACATCTCGACGATCAGACGTGCATCATCACGCTGGCGAATATCGTCTTTTCAGCGATCTACGCGCAAGGAGGCCCGCTGAACATGCCAACGCCCGGAGTCGTTCGAGAGTTCATCGGCATGTCGTCGCCGACCGCCCGGCGCGCCGGCGCCGGCGGCCATCCCTGCCAGGGCCTCTACCACCGGGGCGTGGGACGCAAGCCCAAGGTCGCGCTCATCGCCACGCACTATCAGATCGACTTCTCCGAGCACTACCTCGCCGACTACATCGCCACCCGCGGCATCGGCTTCCTCGGCTGGAACACCCGCTTCCGCGGATTCGAGAGCAGCTTCCTGCTCGACCACGCCCTGGTCGACATCGGTGTCGGCGTGAAATGGCTGCGCGAGATACAGGGTGTGGAAACCATAGTGCTACTGGGTAATTCAGGCGGCGGCTCGCTGATGGCCGCCTACCAGTCGCAGGCCGTCGACCCGAACGTCACCCCGCTGGACGGCATGCGTCCGGCCGCCGGTCTCGGCGAATTGCCGCCCGCCGACGGCTACATCGCCACCGCGGCACACCCGGGCCGGCCCGACGTCTTGACCAACTGGATGGACGGCGCCGTCGTCGACGAGAACGACCCGCTGGCCACCGATCCCGACCTCGACCTCTTCGACGAGCGCAACGGCCCGCCCTACTCCGCCGAGTTCGTCGCCCGCTACCGATCCGCCCAGATCGCCCGCAACCACGCGATCACCGACTGGGCCGAGACCGAACTCAAACGTGTGCAGGCCGCCGGCTTTTCCGACCGGCCCTTCACGGTCATGCGGACCTGGGCCGACCCTCGGATGGTGGACCCGGCGATCGAGCCCACCAAGCGCCAGCCCAACCTGTGCTACGCCGGAGTGCCGGTGAAGGCCAACCGCTCCGCGCACGGCATCGCCGCGGCCTGCACGCTGCGCAGCTGGCTGGGAATGTGGAGTCTCAAGACCGCGCAGACCCGCGCCGAACCGCACCTGGCCCGCATCACCTGTCCCGCCCTGGTGATCAACGCCGAGCAGGACACCGGGGTGTTCCCCTCGGACGCCCAGCAGATCTACGACGGACTCGCCAGCACCGACAAGACCATGCGCGCCATCGACACCGACCACTACTTCACGACGCCGGGGGCGCGCAGCGAGCAGGCGGACACCATCGCGAAGTGGATCGCCAAGCGGTGGCGGTGAGAGTTCTCGCGCACTTCCTGCCCGGCGAAACGGTGCTGGGGATCGTTGCGCCCGAATCGGATTGGCTCGACGTGCGATGGTGCCACGAGGACGACGACGAGACCCTGCACCGCGAACTGGCCGACGCCGAGGTGATCTGGCACGTCCTGCGCCCACTGCCCGGTGAGGACCTGCGGCGCGCACCGAAGCTGCGCCTGGTGCACAAGCTGGGCGCCGGCGTCAACACCATCGACGTGGACACCGCCACCGAGCTGGGGATCGCGGTGGCCAACATGCCCGGCGCCAACGCACCCTCGGTCGCCGAGGGCACCGTCCTGCTGATGCTGGCGGCGCTGCGCCGGCTGCCGACGCTCGACCGCGCCACCCGGGAGGGCCGCGGCTGGCCGACCGACCCGACCCTGGCCGAGACCGTGCGCGACATCGGCAGTTGCACCGTGGGACTGGTGGGCTACGGCAACATCGCCAAACGCGTCGAGCGCATCCTGCTCGCGATGGGCGCTACGGTGTTGCACACCAACACCTCCGACGACGGCACACCGACCTGGCGCCGCCTGCCCGACCTGCTGGCCGACAGCGACATCGTCAGCCTGCACCTGCCGCTGACACCGGACACCGACAAACTGATCAACCGCGCCACGCTGGACCACGATGAAGCCAGATGCGCTGCTGGTCAACACCTCTCGCGGCGGCATCGTCGACGAACCGGCCCTGGTCGACGCGCTGCGCGACGGTCGGCTGGCCGCGGCCGGTCTCGACGTCTTCGCCGTCGAACCCGTCGCCGCCGACAACCCGCTGCTGCAACTGGACAACGTCGTCGTCACCCCGCACGTCACCTGGGTCACCGTCGACACCATGCGCCGGTACCTGACCGAGGCCGTCGACAACTGCCGCCGGCTGTACGCCGGGCAGGACCTGGTCAACGTCGTCAACGGGAGGCAGGATGTCCGTCGCATCCACCGGTGAACAGTCGCTGGAGGCGCGCACGCTGCGCAAGGTCATCATCCGTGCCGTGCCCTTTCTGATGGCGCTGTACTTCGTCAACTACCTCGACCGCACCAACCTCGGCATCGCCAAGGCCGACATCAGCGAGCACCTGCAGCTCACCTCGACCATGTTCGGGCTCGCCTCGGGCATCTTCTTCATCGGCTACGTTCTGGTCGAGGTGCCGTCCAACCTCGCTCTGGAGCGTTTCGGCGCCCGGCGCTGGCTGGCCCGGATCGCGGTGTCGTGGGGAATCGTCGCGGTGGCAATCGGTTTCGCGCCCAACGCCGCCACCCTGCTGACGCTGCGGTTCCTGCTCGGCGTCGCGGAGGCGGGTTGTTCCCCGGCGTGATCTTCTACCTCACCCGCTGGTTCCCCGGTGCCTACCGGGCCCGCATCGTCGCGATGTTCATGATGGCCAGCCCGATCGCCGCCGCTGTCGGGACACCGGTCGCGGCGTGGCTGATCTCGGTCGGGGAAGGCAAGTTCGGGCTGGCCGGCTGGCAGTTCATGATGATCGGCGGTCGGCCTGCCCGCGATCGTCCTCGGCATCATCTGCTGGTTCTATCTGACCGACCGCCCCGCCGACGCGCACTGGCTGCAACCCGAGGAGCGGCAGTGGCTGATCGACGTGCTGGCCGCCGAGGAACGCGCGGTGGCCGGCACCTTCGACTTCCCGTTGCGGCGCGCGCTGACCAGCCCGCGGATCTGGGCGCTGTCGCTGGTGTACTTCGGCGTCGCCTACGGCCTGTACGCCCTGGCCTTCTTCCTGCCCTCGATCATCAGCGGGTTCAAGAAGACCTTCGGCGTGCACCTGTCGATCGTCCAGGTCGGCCTGATCACCGCCGTCCCGTACACGTTCGCGGCGATCGCCATGTACCTGTGGTCGCGGCACGCCGACCGCACTCGCGAGCACGTCTGGCACGTGGCCATCCCGATGTTGCTGGGCGGCTTGGCGATTCCGGTCGCACTGTATCTGCACAGCCCACTGATGGTGATGATCCCGGTGTGCATCGCCGCGATGGGGGTGTTCAGCGCCATCCCCAGCTTCTGGGCGCTGCCCGCCCAGTTCCTCACCGGCGCGGCGGCCGCCGGCGGCATCGGCCTGATCAACTCGATCGGCAACCTCGGTGGCTTCGCCGCCCCCTATGCCACCGGTGCGCTCAACCAGTGGACCGGCAACGACAAGGCCGGTATGTGGGCGGTCGGCGTCTTCATGGTGATCTCGGCGGTGGTCGTCGTGGCACTGCGCGCCACCCCCGATCCGCGACTCCGCGGTAGCGGCATCGAGTCTGCGCACAGATCGTGAGTCGGCCCGAGGTTCGATCTGTCGCAGCCAGTCCTGACGGGATCGGCGGGTACCCTCGGTCCCAACCCACCGGTTAATCGACAAGGTCAGCCGATAGAGGAGCGCCGCGGAATGCCCATCGCAATCACCCCCGAGCACAACGACCTGGCGGACTCGGTGAAGTCCCTGGTGGCGCGGGTGGCGCCATCAGAGGTACTGCACGAGGCCCTGGAGAACCCGATCCCCAACCCGCCGCCGTACTGGCGGGCCGCCGCCGAGCAGGGGCTGCACGGCGTGCACCTGGCCGAGTCGGTCGAGGGCCAGGGCTTCGGCCTGCTGGAGCTGGCGGTCGTGATCGCCGAGTTCGGCTACGGCGCGGTGCCCGGGCCGTTCGTGCCCTCGGCGATCGCGAGCGCTCTCATCGCGGCCAACGACCCGAACACCAAGGTGCTCAGCCAGCTTGCCTCCGGCGACCTCATCGGCGCCTATGCGCTCGAGTCCGACCTGACCGCCGAGCGAGCAGGGCGACCAGCTGGTCATCCGCGGCGAGGCCCGTTCGGTGCCGGCCGCCGCCCAGGCCGCGATCCTGGTGCTGCCGGTCGCGATCGGAAGCGGCATCGAATGGGCCGTGCTCGACGCCGCCAGCCTGGAGATCCAGCCGGTGAAATCCGTCGACCTGCTGCGGCCGGTCGCCCACGTGCGCGCCAACGGCGTCGAGGTGAGCACCGATCAGCTGCTGTCGAACCTGTCCCAGGCCGCGGGCCGGGCCATCGTCACCACCCTGCTGTCCGCCGAGGCGATCGGCATCGCCCGCTGGGCCACCGACACCGCCGCGGCCTACGCCAAGATCCGCGAGCAGTTCGGCCGGCCGATCGGTCAGTTCCAGGCGATCAAGCACAAGTGCGCCGAGATGATCGCCACCACCGAGCGCGCCACCGCCGCGGTGTGGGACGCCGCGCGTGCGCTCGACGAGGCTGCCGAAAAGAACTGGGACAACGAGGAAACCGCCTACGAGTTCGCCGCTGCGGTGGCGGCCACCCTGGCACCTGTCGCCGCCCAGCACTGCGCGCAGGACTGCATCCAGGTGCACGGCGGCATCGGCTTCACCTGGGAGCACGACACCAACGTCTACTACCGCCGCGCGCTCGGACTGGTCGCCTCGTTCGGCCGGTCCACCGAGTACCCGCAGCAAGGTGTTCGACACCGCGACCACCACCGGCATGCGTGCGGTCAACATCGACCTGGACCCCGAGACCGAGAAGCTGCGCGCCGAGATCCGCGCCGAAGTCGAAGCGCTCAAGGCGATTCCGCGCGACGAGCGCAAGACCGCGATCGCCGAGGGCGGCTGGGTGCAGCCGCACCTGCCCAAGCCGTGGGGCCGGTCAGCCTCCCCGGTCGAGCAGATCATCATCGCCCAGGAGTTCGCGACCGGTCTGGTGAAACGTCCGCAGATGGGTATCGCGGCGTGGCTGATCCCGTCGATCGTCGCCTTCGGCACCGACGTGCAGAAGCAGCGCTTCCTGCCGCCGACCTTCCGCGGCGAGATGATCTGGTGCCAGCTGTTCTCCGAGCCGGGTGCGGGATCGGACCTGGCCAGCCTGACCACCAAGGCCACCAAGGTCGACGGCGGCTGGCGCATCACCGGCCAGAAGATCTGGACCACCGGCCGCGCAGTTCTCCCAGTGGGGCGCGCTGCTGGCCAGAACCGACCCCACGCGCGCCGAAACACAATGGCATCACCTACTTCCTGCTCGACATGAACAGCGAGGGCGTCGAGGTCAAGCCGCTGCGCGAGCTGACCGGCAACGCGATGTTCAACACGGTGTTCATCGACGACGTGTTCGTCCCCGACGACCTGGTGCTCGGCGAGGTGAACCGGGGCTGGGAGGTCAGCCGCAACACCCTTACCGCCGAACGGGTTTCGATCGGCGGCAGCGAGCCCGGGTTCCTGGCCAATCTCGACGTGTTCGTCGAGTTCGTCGGCGGTGGCCACTTCGACCAGATCGGGCATCACCGGGCCGGCGAGCTGATCGCCGAGGGACACGCGGCCAAGCTGCTGAACTTGCGATCCACGCTGCTGACGCTGGCCGGCGGCGACGCGATGCCCTCGGCGGCGATCTCCAAGCTGCTGTCGATGCGCACCGGCCAGGGCTATGCCGAGTTCGCGGTGTCGTCGTTCGGCATCGACGGCGCGATCGGCGATACCGGCTCACCGCACGGCAAGTGGGCGGAGTACCTGCTGGCCAGCCGGGCGACGACGATCTACGGCGGCACCTCCGAGGTGCAGCTCAACATCATCGCCGAGCGGCTGCTCGGACTGCCCCGCGACCCGTAGCTTTCCCCGCGAGCAGACGGAAATCGCACGATACGCCCAGTGTCGCGAGTTTGCGTCTGCTCGGCGAGAACTGGAGCGCTACTGGATCTCGATCTGGCGCAGCTCGCGCTTGAGGATCTTGCCGGTGGGATTGCGCGGCAGTTCGGCGAGGAAGACCACCTCACGCGGAACCTTGTAGCGCGCAAGGTGTTCGCGCACATAGTTCTTGATCGCGTCCTCGGTGACCTCGGCCTCCTCCTTGAGGACGACGAACGCCCGCAGCCGCGCACCGAAATCCGGATCCTCGACACCGAGGGCGGTTGCCTCGATGACGTCGGGGTGCCCGCTGATCAGGTCCTCGACCTCGGCGGGGAAGACGTTCTCGCCGCCCGAGACGATCATCTCGTCGTCGCGGCCGCTGACGAACAGCAGTCCGTTGTGGTCGAAATAGCCGACGTCACCGGAGGACAGCAGCCCGTCGATGATCTGCTTGTTGCCGCCACCGGTGTAGCCCTCGAACGGGAAGCTGTTGCCGACGAAGATGCGGCCCACCTCACCCTGCGGCAGCTCGTGGCCGTTGTCGTCGAGGATCTTGATCTTCGCGCCCCTGACGACCGGCCCGACAGTCGCCGGGTTCTTCTGCAGCTCCTTCGGCCCGGCGATGGTGGCCAGCGCGACTTCCGTTGAGCCGTAAAGGTTGTAGACGACCGGCCCGAGGTGCTTGAGCGCACGGGTAGCCAGTTCGGCGCCGAGCTGCGAACCCGAGACGAACACGATCCGCAGCGACGACAGGTCCGGCTTGGTGTCCATCTTCTCGAAGCGCGTCGAGCATCCGCGACAGCATCACCGGGACCACCACGATCGCCGTCACCTTGTGCTTCGGGACGTCCTCGAGCACCGTCGCCGGCTTGAACCGCCGGTGCAGCACCAGCGTGCGTGCCCAGCGTCAGCGCGATCGTGGCGTGCAGGTAGCCCAGCGCGTGGAACATCGGCGACGGCAGCGAGGTCACCTCGTCGGCCTTGAACGGCACACTCGAGAGCACACCGCCGATCGGCGCCAGCGTCGGCGGGGTGTGCCGGGTGGCTCCCTTCGGCGTGCCGGTGGTGCCGCTGGTGAGGATGACGATCGACGACCGCTTCGTCGCCTTCGGCGCGGGCGCGGTGCTGCTGCGGGCGATGAGCTCGGCCAGCGTCTCGTCGGTGCTGCCCGACGGCTCGTCCTTGTCCGGGTTGGTGCCGAGCGCCCGCAGCTTGCCCAGCGGCGGGTCGGACAGCTTGACGGCCTCGGTGTACTCGTCGTCGTAGATGATCAGCCGGGCGCCTTCGCGCTCCGACACGTCCCTGATCTGGGGACCGGAGAACTCGGTGTTGAGCATGATCGTGCGGGCACCGACGCGGGCGGCACCGTAGTTGGCGATCACGAACCAGCGGTGGTTGCGGGCCAGGATGGCGACCCCGTCGCCGCCCTTGACGCCCATCGCCAGCAGACCGTTGGCCACCGCGTTGGCGGCGTCGTCGAGTTCCTTGAAGGTCAGCGAGCCCTCGTCGTCGATGACCGCCAGCTGGTTGGGCGTGCGGCGCGCATTGAGCGCGGGCACCATCCCGATCTCGCCCCAGCGGCGGATGTCGGCGACCATCGCGGCCAGGTTCTGCGGCGGCTCGAGCCGGAACGCGCCGGACTCGATCATCTTCTGCAGGTAATGCAGCTCCGCCGCGCCGCGTTCGGCGATGCTGCTGAGCTTTCGCCAACGCCTGGGCGGGCAGGTCGAGGAGACTATGCATGCCCGACACCCTATGTGACTCAGCTCGCAGCCCGACCGGAATGCGCACGTAACTACCATGGGCACATGGCGGACTTCGTCGAGCGTCGAGCGGCCGCCAGGTCACCATCAGCCACCCCGACAAGGTCGTCTTCCCCGGCGCCGACGGACGCGACCCGGTCACCAAGCTCGACCTCGTCGACTACTACCTGTCGGTGGCCGACGGGGCGCTGCGCGGCGTCGCCGACCGGCCGATGATCCTCAAGCGGTTCGTCAAGGGCATCACCGAGGAGGCGATCTTCCAGAAGCGCGCCCCGGAGAAGCGCCCGGACTGGATCGACGTCGCCGAGCTGCGCTACGCGCGGGGCACCTCGGCCAAGGAGGCGGTGATCCACGACGCCGGCCGGCCTGGTGTGGGCGGTCAACCTCGGCTGCGTCGACCTCAACCCGCACCCGGTGCGCTCCGGCGACCTGGACCATCCCGACGAGTTGCGCATCGACCTCGACCCGATGCCCGGCGTCGACTGGCCGCAGATCCTCGACGTGGCGCAGGTGGCGCGCGAGGTGCTCGAGGACCACGGACTGACCGCCTGGCCCAAGACCTCGGGTCGCGCGGCTTCCACATCTATGCCCGCATCGCTCCGCACTGGCCGTTCAAGCAGGTGCGGCTGGCCGCCGAGACGGTGGCCCGCGAGGTGGAGCGCCGCGCCCCGGAGCTGGCCACCAGCCGGTGGTGGAAGGAAGACCGGCAGGGCGTGTTCGTCGACTTCAACCAGAACGCCAAGGACCGCACGGTCGCCTCGGCCTACTCGGTGCGGGCGACGCCGGACGCCCGGGTGTCGACGCCGCTGACGTGGGACGAGGTCCCCGGCTGCCGGCCCGAGGCGTTCACCATCGCCACCGTGCCGGCCCGGTTCGCCGAACGCGGTGACCCCTGGGCGGCAATGGACGACGCGGTCGGATCGCTGGACGGGTTGCTGCGGCTGGCCGAGGAACTCGGGCCGGCCGAGAAGCCGCCGAAGGGCAGCAAGCCGCTGATCGAGGTGGCGCGCACCAAGACCCGCGACGAGGCGATGGAAGCCCTCGACGTCTGGCGGTCGCGCCATCCGCAGGCCGCGGCGGCGCTGCAGCCGACCGACATCCTGGTCGACGGGATGCGCGGGCCCAGTTCGATCTGGTACCGCATCCGCATCAACCTCGAGCACGTGCCGCAGCAACAACGGCCGCCTCAGGAGGAACTGATCGCGGACTACAGCCCCTGGGAAGGGTATTCGGGCCACCAGATGCGGCCCTGACCGCTATGGTGGGGAGGTGGCCGAGACTCGCCGCAGCCGCACCATAGCGGCGGAGGCGCAAGCGATTTGGGATGTCCTCGCCGACTTCGGCGCGATCAGTTCGTGGGCCGACTTCGTCGATCACTCCTGTCTGCTGAGCCCGGCCGCCGAGGCAGTCGGCGTCGGCACCACCCGGCGCGTCCAGCTCGGGCGCGACACCCTGGTCGAGCGGATCACCGACTTCGACCCGCCGCACGCGCTGGGCTACGACGTCGAGGGCCTCCCCCGTCAGGTGCGGCACCTTCACAGCAGCTGGACGCTGCGGCCCACCGCGCCTGGTTTCACCGAGGTCACCCTGACCAACACGGTGGAGATCGGATCCAACCCGATGCAGCGGCTCGCCGAACGGATCTTCGGCCGCTTCACCGTCAAACAACTCGACCTCTTGCTCGCCGGACTGGCCAAGGAAGTGGAGGGCTCCCATGTCTGACCGCCCGGACATCGTCATCGTCATGACCGACGAGGAACGCGCCATCCCGCCGTACGAGTCCGATGCCGTCCTGGCGTGGCGGCAGCGCACCCTGACCGGGCGAAAATGGTTCGAGGACAACGGGATCAGCTTCGAGCGCCACTACACCGGCTCGCTGGCGTGCGTGCCGAGCCGGCCCACCATCTTCACCGGGCAGTACCCCGACCTGCACGGCGTCACCCAGACCGACGGCATCGGCAAGGTCTTCGACGACAGCCGCATGCGCTGGTTGCGCGAGGGCGAGGTCCCCACGCTCGGCAACTGGTTCCGGGCCGCCGGATACGACACCCACTACGACGGCAAGTGGCACATCTCGCACGCCGATCTGCGCGACGACAACGGCGGACCGCTGGCGACCAACGACGACGACGGCGTCGTCGATCCCGGCGCCGTGCGTCGCTATCTGGACGCCGACCCGCTTGCGCCGTACGGCTTTTCGGGCTGGGTCGGCCCGGAACCGCACGGCGCAGGGCTGGCCAACAGCGGCACCCGGCGCGACCCGCTGATCGCCGATCGGGTGGTCGCCTGGCTGAAGGACCGCTACGCCCGTCGCCGGGCCGGCGATTCCGCGGCCATGCGGCCCTTCCTGCTGGTCGCCAGCTTCGTCAACCCGCACGACATCGTGCTGTTCCCGACCTGGGTGCGCCGCACGCCACTGCAGGAGCCCTCGCCCCTGGATCCGCCGCCGGTGCCCGCCGCACCCACCGCTGATGAAGACCTGCGCACCAAGCCGGCCGCGCAGATCGCCTTCCGCGAGGCCTACTACTCGGGCTACGGCCCGGCCGCGGCGATCCAGCGCATCTACAACGGCAACGCCCAGCGCTACCGCGACCTGTACTACCGGCTGCACGCCGAGGTGGACGCACCGATCGACCGGGTGCGCCGCGCGGTCACCGAGGGCGGCTCGGACAACGCCGTGCTGGTGCGCACCGCCGATCACGGTGACCTGCTGGGCGCTCACGGCGGCCTGCACCAGAAGTGGTTCAACCTCTACGACGAGGCCACCCGGGTGCCCTTCGTCGTCGCGCGCATCGGTGAGCGGGCCACCAGCCGCAGGCGTTGTCACATCCCCGACCTCGCACGTCGACCTGGTGCCGACGCTGCTCGGCGCGGCGGGCATCGATGTGGAGTCGACCGCCGCAGCGCTGGCCGAATCGTTCTCGGAGGTGCACCCGCTGCCGGGCCGCAACCTCATGCCGGTCGTCGACGGAGCGCCGCAGGACGACCGTCGCGCCGTGTACCTGATGACCCGTGACAACATGCTCGAAGGCGACACCGGCGCCTCGGGTCTGGCCCGCCGATTCAAGCAGACGGTCAATCCGCCTGCGCCCCTTCGGATCCGGATTCCGGCGCACACGGCGGCGAACTTCGAGGGGCTCGTGGTCCGGGTCGACGAGTCCGGTGGCGCGGGGCACCTGTGGAAGTTGGTCCGCACCTTCGACGATCCCGGCACCTGGACCGAGCCCGGTGTGCGTCAACTCGCGGCCAACGGCCCCGGCGGCGAGGTGTACCGGACCAGCCCGCTCGACGACCAGTGGGAGCTCTACGACCTGACCGCCGATCCCATCGAAGCGGTCAACCGGTGGGACGATCCCGATCTGCACGAGTTGAGGCAGCACCTGCGGACGCAACTCAAGCAGGTCCGCACCGAGGCGGTTCCCGAGCGCCACAACCCCTGGCCGTATGCCACGCGACGCCCGCCCACGCACAAGCGCAGGCGGTTCTTCGGCTAGTCGGCTCGCCGAGTCTGCGTACAGGTCACCGAGTCTGCGTCCAGATCGCCGAGTCACGAGAAGTCACGCTCCGTGCGCAGACTCGATGGCCAGAGGCCGCACATCTTGACTGATTCATCCGTCGTATGTGACGATTTCGTCAGTCAGAGATCGAGGAGGTTCGGATGAGCGACGTCGTCGGCGCGCACAACGACCTGCACAGCGAGCAAGGCGCGGTGACGGGCGAGCATCCGGGACGCTCCCGCAACCCGGTCATAAAAGTGGCGGACCTCGCCTGGCTGGAGTTCGAGAAACCCGACCTGGACAGGGCGGAGACCTTCGCCCGGGCCTTCGGCTTCGGCGTCGTCCACCGCAGCGCCGACGAGCTGCAGCTGCGGGGAACCGACGCCGGCGCGCCCTGCGTCCTGGTGCGGCGCGGCGAGCGCACCCGGTTCTGCGGGGTGGCGTTCCGGGCCCAGGACGAGGTCGACGTCCTGCGGTTGGCCGACAAGACGAACGCCCCGACGCGCGCACTGCCCGAGTCGCTCGGCGGCGTGGCCGTCGAGCTCACCGATCCCAGCGGCACGCCGGTCAAGGTCGTGGCCGGCATGCACGACCTGCCCGAACTGCCCGGCCAGCCCCCTCACGTGTTCAACTTCGGCCACGACCTGCCTCGCACCAACACCACCCAGCGTCCGCCGCGGGCGCCCGCGGCGATCCAGCGTCTGGGACACGTGGTGCTGCAGTCCAGCAGGTACATCGAGGCGCTGGACTGGTACCTCGACCACTTCGGGCTGATCGTCAGCGACTTCCTCTACTACCCCGGCCAGCGGCATCGCGGACCGACGATGAGCTTCATCCGCTGCGACCGCGGCGCGACCCCGAGCGACCACCACACCCTGGCCATGGCGCTGGGACCGGCCAACCGCTATGTCCACTCCGCCTACCAGGTCAGCGACCTCGATGCCCTGGCCGCCGGCGGCGAGTACCTGCACGACCGCGGCTATGTCCGGTCCTGGGGCATCGGCAGGCACATCCAGGGCAGCCAACTGTTCGACTACTGGCGCGATCCCGACGGCTTCCTGGTGGAGCACTACGCCGACGGCGACATGTTCGACAACACCCTCGAACCGGGTTGGGCGCCGTTCACCGCCTCGGGCCTGGCCCAGTGGGGACCGCGGGCCACCAGGGACTTCCTCGGTACCGACCCGAAAAGCGCTCGGCACGAGGCGGTTTCGATGATCACCGCGCTGCGCGAGAAGAACGAGTTCGACCTCACCCGACTCATCGGACTGCTGAAAGTTGCCACCTCATGACTGTTTCCGTCCTTCGCACCGCCGATGCCTGGTGGGTGGCGACACCCTCGGGCGCCGCGAAGATCAGCACCACCGCGAGAACCACCGCGGAGCTGCTGGCCGATCGCCCGGCCGTCGAAGCCGCGACCCGCAGCACCGACACCGTCGCGGTGGCAGACCTCGAGCTGTTGTCGCCGGTGACCACGCCGTGCCGGGTGGTCGCCCAGATGACCAACTTCGCCTCCCACGTCAAGGACGCCGGGATGGATCCCGCGACCATTCCGCTGACGTTCTTCCGCAAGTCCTCGGCGTCGATCAGCGGGCCGTTCGCCCCGGTGGTCAAGCCGGCCCACGTCAAGTTCCTCGACTACGAGGTGGAGATCGGTCTGGTCATCGGACGCGATATCCCGGTCGGCACAAGCATTTCCGAATCGAGCCTGTCCGACTACGTCGCGGGCCTGGTGGTGACCAACGACATCTCGGCACGCGACATCCAGCTTCCGCAGACCCAGTTCTACGAAGCCAAGTCCTACCCGACCTTCACACCGACCGGCCCGGCGCTGGTGCTGCTCGACGCCGACGAGCTCGCGCGTTTCGGCGAACTGCGCCTGCGGCTGCGGGTCAACGGCGAGGACCGGCAGAACGCCCTGGTCGACGGCGACATGCTGTACCGCCCGGTTCAGGCGTTGCAGTCGCTGACTCGGTTCCAGGACCTCGCGGCCGGCGACGTGATCCTCACCGGCACACCGGTGGGCACCGCGCTGAGTGCACCGCCGAAGCCCATCGAGATCATCGCCTCGCTGCTGCCGCCCGCGGTGAAGTGGAAGGCCTTCTTCAAGAGCCAGGCCCGCAATCCGAAGTACCTGCACAGCGGTGACGTGATCGAGGCCTCGGTGCGCACCGACGACGGTGCGATCGACCTCGGCACCCAGCGAATGACGGTGGTCTACGCCTGAGACTTCTGGGCCTAGAACTCGAGGTCGGGCAGCGGCAACGCGCACACCTCGCGCGCGTCGTCCGCCGACATTCCGAACAACCGCAGAACGCTTTCCGTCGCCGCGTCACTGGTGGTCCCGGCGTCACGCTCCGGCTGCGTCTGCAGCAGGTGACCGACTCCGAGCAATGCGCCCCCGGCGACGGCGAGCGCGAGTTCGGGGTCATCGACGGTGAAGCGCCCCGCGGCGACGGCAGCCTTGATGTCGCGCAGCGCTCGTGGGGCCAGGCCCTTGTCGGACGACAGCAGCGCGCCCCAGTTGGCCAGCAGAATCCGGCTCTCCTGTGGCCGCTCCCGGAAGAACCGCCCGCTCAGGCGGAAACTGCAGGCGAAGACCGCGGCGGGATCCTCGAGGTCGGCCGTGAGGTGGTCCAGGACGGCCCCGTGGGTGTCCAGGACGTCGGCCACCGCGGCCTCGAAGAGCTGCTCCTTGCTGTCGAAGTGGTTGTAGAACGACCCCATCCCCACGTCGGCGGCCTGGGTGATCTCGAGCACCGGGACGTTGAGCCGCCCCTCGGCGATCAGCGTCTGCGCGGCCTTGACCAGCGCGGCGCGGGTGCGCTGCTTACGACGTTCGAGCCGGTTGACTCGCAGTTCGGGCTCCTCGGGCACGGCGCTGATCCTACCGTCCGAAGTTCATTACTGATGATTTCCTCAACAACTCTTGACTGACGGCCGAATCGTATGTGACGATTTCGTCAGTTTATGGAAGGAGCTGGGCTGATGGGAGCCAACGACGCGCCGGTTGTGATCGTCGGTGCCGGACCGACGGGCATCACCGCTGCCACACTGCTCGCCCAGTACGGCGTCGAAAGCCTGGTCCTCGACCGGTGGGCCGACGTCTACCCCCAGCCCCGCGCGGTGCACCTCGACGACGAGGTGTACCGCATCGTCCACCGACTGGGCATCGCCGACGAGTTCGCGAAGATCTCCCGCCCGGCGCTCGGGCTGCGGCTCCTGGACCCGACGATGAGGGTCCTTACGGAGTTCCAGCGCGATCCAACCCGCACCCGGCACGGTCACCCCGAAGCCAACATGTTCGACCAGCCCGAGTTCGAGGCGCTGCTGCGCACCAACCTCGAGCGCCATCCGCAGGCGACCCTGCGCGGCAACGTCGAGGTCACCGACCTCACCGATATCGGCGGAGGGCGCACCCGCATCGCGTACACCGACCGTGTCGACGGAAGCACCCACACGGTCGAGGCCAGCTATGTGCTGGGCTGCGACGGGGCCAACAGCCTGGTGCGCTCCCGCATCGGATCGACCATGCGGGACTTGAACTTCGAGCAACGCTGGCTGGTCGTCGACGTCGCGACCACGGCCGACCTCGGCCAGTGGGCCGGCGTCCATCAACTCTGCGATCCGCATCGAGCCGGCACCTTCATGCAGATCGGCGAGGTGCGCTACCGCTGGGAGTTTCGGCTCCTGCCCGGCGAGACCGCCGAGGACTTCCGCACGATCAGCGCCCTGCGTCCCCTCATCGCGCCGTGGACCGGGCAGGTTCATGACGATCAACTCGAGGTGATCCGGGTGGCGGAGTACACCTTCCGAGCCAAGATCGCCGATCGCTGGCGCGTCGGCAACACCTTCCTGCTCGGCGACGCAGCACACCTGACGCCGCCGTTCGTCGGCCAGGGGATGGGCGCCGGAGTGCGCGACGCGATGAACCTGGCCTGGAAACTGGCCGGTGTTCTCGACGGCACTCTGAGCCCTGACGTGTTGGACACCTACGAGCAGGAGCGAAAGCCGCACGCCCGCAAGATGATCGGCCTCGCATTGATGGTGGGACGAGCGATGACCGCCGGCGGGCGGTTCGGCGACCTGGCGCGCCGGACCCTGGTGCCCCGAATGCACCTACTGCCCGGATTACGCGAGCGGATCATCGACTCGCAGACACCACCGTTGACGCGTTCGGCATTGGTGCACAGGTCTTTCCGACCGCACGAACTGGCAGGCACGTTGTGTCCCAACGCCATCATGAGCGACGGGCGGCGGCTCGACGACCAGCTGGGCAACGGGTTCGCCGTGGTCGTCGATCGGCGCCCGAGCCCGCTCGAGCGGACGCTCGTCGAACAACGTGGTGTCGCAGTGCACGTCGCCGAGCCTGGCAGCGAATTGGCGGCATGGCTGCGCCGCGGCCGTGCACATGCGGCGGTCGTCAGGCCGGACCGCACCGTGGCGAGTGCCGGGCGCGACATTGCGGCGGTGAGCGACACGCTGCCCACCGCACGACGCTGAGGTCTACTCGGGAGCCACCTGGTGGCTGTCGACGAAGACGAGTGTGCCCTCGTCCAGCAGCACCGCCCAGCGCCGCGCCGCATCCGCGATGTGGGTGTCACCCAGATCGACGCTCTGGCCCGCCATGTCACCGAAGTCTTCGACGACCAGACCGCGGGTTTCCGTCGTCGGTGTCGACATAGACCCGCACGCGCTGATCGACCGCGATCTCCGGTTCGCCGTCCTTGCGGCGCAACACCTTGATCGATTTCGCCATGCTGGCTTCTCCTCCCCCTCGGGATTCAGTTGCGCCAGTACAGCACGTCAGTGCCGATTCGGGCCAGAAATCCGCGGTATCGGCGGCACGATCGACCACAGCACTTCGCGATTCTTCGGGCCCGGGATTGTCCCAGGAGTGCACGGTCCGAGCCGAGAATGTGTAGCTGTCGCCGGTTTTCAGCAACGACTCGGTGCCCTCGACCGTCAGGCGCAGACAGCCGCGGACGACGAAGACGAAGATGGTTTCGGAGTCAAGTGTGTAGGCCCCGCCGGTGCCGCCACCGGGCTTGAGCACCGAGCGCATCACCTGAAGGTGGCGTTCGGTCTCCGGGGTCAGCACATACTCGCGAATTCCACTGCCGCCCATCTCGACCGGCGCACCGAGCCCGCTGCGCACCACCGCCGAATCCGGGTAGTCGAACAGCGAACCGACTGAGACGCCGAGGATTTCGCACACCTTGAGCAGGTTGGGCACCGAGATGGTGGTCTGGCCCCGTTCGACCAGGCTGAGGAATCCCTTGGTGAGCCCGGCGCGGTCGGCCACCGCCTCCAGCGTCATTTCCCGTTCTTTGCGCAGGGCGCGCAGCTTCGGGCCCAGGCGGGTCATCCAGCCGTCGGTGCTGTCCGCGATGTCGTCAGCGGCGGCTGCATTCGGGGACATCGGAGCACCTCACCTTCACCTGCCGACCGCCGGGCCTTGCGGAGTCAAAGTTTAGCGGTATATAACTTCTATAAGTTTTACACTACTAAACCATCAGGATGGGACATGAGTCTGTACGCAGTGGTCGACCCCAAGACCGGTGACGTGGTGCGGGAGTACCCGACCGCAACCGACGAGCAGATCGAGCAGGCGCTGGCCTCGGCCAGCAAGGCCTTCCGGGAGTGGTCGAAGAAGTCGACGGTGGCCGAGCGCGCGGACCTGATCCGCCGGGTCGCCGCCCTGCACACCGAGCGCCGCGAGAAGCTGGCCGAGATCATCCACCGCGAGATGGGCAAGCCGCTGGAGCAGGCCCTCGGCGAGGTCGACTTCAGCGCCGCGATCTACGAGTACTACGCCGACAACGCCGAGAAGTTCCTGGCCGACGAGCCGATCGAGTTGCTCGACGGCGAGGGCAGCGCGGTCATCAAGCGCGGCCCGGTCGGTGTGCTGCTGGGCATCATGCCGTGGAACTACCCGTACTACCAGGTGGCCCGCTTCGCCGGACCGAACCTGACCCTGGGCAACACCATCGTGCTCAAGCACGCGCCGCAGTGCCCCGAGTCGGCCGAGGCCATCCAGAAGATCTATCGACGACGCCGGCTTCCCCGCGGGCGCCTACGTCAACGTCTACGCCACCAACGAGCAGATCGCCGACGTGATCGCCGACCCGCGGGTGCAGGGCGTCTCGCTGACCGGTTCCGAGCGCGCCGGTGCCGCGGTGGCCGAGATCGCCGGCCGCAACCTCAAGAAGGTGGTTCTCGAACTCGGCGGCTCGGATCCGTTCATCCTGCTGAGCACCGACGACCTGGACGCGACGGTCGAGTCCGCCATCGCAGGCCGCTTCGAGAACACCGGCCAGGCCTGCAACGCCGCCAAGCGGTTCATCGTCGCGGCCGACCTCTACGACGAGTTCCTCGACAAGTTCACCAAGAAGGTGGCCGAGGCCGCCGGCGACCTGGCGCCGCTGTCCTCGCTGGCCGCCGCCCAGCGGCTCGGCGAGCAGATCGACCGCGCGGTGGCCGACGGCGCGAACCTGGTGTCACACGGGCGAGCGCAAGGGTGCCTACTTCCCGCCCGGCGTGCTCACCGGCGTCTCCGCCGACTCGGCGACCTACCGCGAGGAGCTGTTCGGTCCGGTCGCGATGGTGTTCAAGGTGGACTCCGAGGACGAGGCCGTGGAGCTGGCCAACGACATTCCGTTCGGGCTGGGCTCGTATGTGTTCACCACCGATGCGGAGCAGGCCAAGCGGGTAGCCGACAAGATCGACGCCGGCATGGTCTACGTCAACCTGGTCGGCGCCGACGGTGTCGAGCTGCCGTTCGGCGGCGTCAAGCGCTCCGGTTACGGACGTGAGCTGGGCCGGTTCGGCATCGACGAGTTCGTCAACAAGAAGCTGATCCGGATCGGATGACGATGACCACCACCGCAGCACCGCCCAAGAAGGACACTTACACCCCGCTGGAGTTGTTCGGCATCGACCGGCTGCTCGACTCCGACGAGCGCGACATCGCCGCGACGGTGCGCAAGTTCGTCGAGACCCGGCTTCGCCCCAACGTCGAGGACTGGTTCGAATCGGCCACGCTGCCCAAGGAACTGGCCAAGGAGTTCGGCGAACTCGGCGTACTCGGCATGCATCTGCAGGGTTACGGCTGCGCGGGCACCAACGCCGTCAGCTACGGCCTGGCCTGCCTGGAGCTCGAGGCGGGCGACAGCGGCTTCCGCAGCTTCGTGTCGGTGCAGGGTTCGCTGTCGATGTTCTCGATCTACCGCTACGGCTCCGAGGAGCAGAAGAACGAGTGGCTGCCCCGGCTGGCCACCGGCGACGCCATCGGCTGTTTCGGGCTCACCGAGCCCGACTTCGGCTCCAACCCGGCCGGTATGCGCACTCGGGCACGCCGCGACGGCAGCGACTGGGTGCTCAACGGCACCAAGATGTGGATCACCAACGGCAATCTCGCCGACGTCGCGACGGTGTGGGCGCAGACCGACGACGGCAGCGGGGATATCAGCGGATTCCTGGTGCCGACGGACACCCCCGGCTTCACCGCCAACGCGATTCACAAGAAGCTGTCGCTGCGGGCCTCGGTGACCTCCGAGTTGGTACTCGACAACGTCCGTCTTCCGGCGTCGGCGCAGCTGCCGCTCGCCGAGGGCCTGGGCGCCCCGCTGTCGTGCCTCAACGAGGCGCGATTCGGCATCGTGTTCGGCTCGCTCGGCGCGGCCCGGGACAGCCTGGAGACCGCGATCGCCTACACCCAGTCGCGTGACGTCTTCGACCGTCCGCTGTCCAGTTTCCAGCTGACGCAGGAGAAGCTGGCCAACATGACGGTCGAGCTGGGCAAGGGCATGCTGCTGGCCATTCACCTCGGCCGGATGAAGGACGCCGAGGGCGTGCGGCCCGAGCAGATCAGCCTGGGCAAGCTCAACAACGTGCGCGAGTCGCTGGCGATCGCACGGGAATGCCGAACCCTGTTGGGCGGCAGCGGGATCACGCTCGAGTACTCACCGCTGCGCCATGCCAACAACCTGGAGTCGGTCCTGACCTACGAGGGCACCTCCGAGATGCACCTGCTGTCGATCGGGCGGGCTCTCACCGGGCAGGCGGCGTTCCGCTGATATGACCGGAGCCGTCGAACTGCGGCACCTGATCGCCGGTGAGTGGCAGCGCGGCGGCGGCTCGGTGTTGTCCAGTGTCAATCCCGCCCGCCCTGATGTGGTTGTCGCCGAGGGTGTTTCGGCGACGGCCGCGGACCTGGACGACGCGGTGGCGGCCGCGCGGGCGGCCAGGGACGCCTGGGCGCACACCCCGATCCACGAGCGCGGCGCGGTCCTGATCGCCGCCGCGGCGGTGATCGACCGCAATGCCGAGGACTGGGGCCTCGAGCTGGCGATCGAGGAGGGCAAGACCAAGGCCGAAGGCATCGGCGAGGTGCGGCGCGCCGCGCAGATCCTGCGGTACTACGGCAACGAGGGCGACCGGTCCGCCGGCGAGATCTTCGCCTCGCCGCGGGCCGGTGAGCAGATCCTGGTGACGCGCAAGCCGATCGGCGTGGTCGCGGTGATCACCCCGTTCAACTTCCCGATCGCCATCCCGGCGTGGAAGATCGCACCGGCGCTGGTGTACGGCAACACCGTGGTGTGGAAGCCGGCGAGCACCGTCCCGCTGCTGGCGATCAGGCTGGCCGACGCGCTGACAGACCGCGGGCCTGCCGGCGGGTGTGCTCAACCTGATCATCGGGGATGCCGCGATCGGCGACGGCCTGGTCAACCACGACGACATCGACGCCATCACCTTCACCGGGTCCACCGGGGTGGGACGGCGGATCGCCGCCGCGGCGGCGGCGCGCGGTGTGCCGGTACAAGCCGAGATGGGCGGCAAGAACGCCGCCGTGGTCCTCGACGACGCCGACTTCGACCTGGCGCTCGAGCAGGTGATGCTGGGTGCGTTCCGGTCCACCGGCCAGAAGTGCACCGCCACTTCACGTTTGATCGTGACCGACAAGATCGCCGATCGCTTTCTGGCGGCCCTGGCGGCGCGGGCCGACGCGCTGGTCGTGGGTGACCCGACGGACGACGCGACGCAGATGGGCCCGGTGATCAGCGGATCGGCCCAGAAGAGCATCCAGGCCGGGATCGACTCGGCGGTGGCCCAGGGCGGCGGGGTGCTCGCCGGCGGCGGGGCCTACAGCGACGGTGCCACTGGCCGACGGCTACTTCGTCGCCCCGACCGTGGTGGAGTTGAGCAAGCCGGCCGACGTCTGGACCGAGGAACTGTTCGGGCCGGTGCTCGCAGTGCGGCGCGCCGCCGACGCCGACGAGGCATTCCGGCTCGCCAATGACAGCGAGTTCGGCTTGTCGGCAGCGGTTTTCACCCAGGACATCACCCGCGTGCTGCAGGCTGTCGAGCACGTCGACGTCGGTGTGCTGCACATCAACTCCGAGTCGGCGGGCGCCGACCCGCACGTTCCGTTCGGCGGCGCCAAGAAGAGCGGGTTGGGCCCCAAGGAGCAGGGCCAGGCCGCGCGGGAGTTCTTCACCCACACCACCACGGTGTATCTGCGCGGCGGGCAATCCGGCGCATGAGCGACGCCGTCGAGTTCTACTGGCGCCCTGGATGTCCGTTCTGCATCGCGCTACGAAGTCGGTTGCGCCGCAGCGCGCTTCCCGTTCGGGAAGTGAACATCTGGGAGGACCCGGACGCCGCGGCCCGGGTGCGGGCTGTCGCGGGCGGGAACGAGACCGTGCCGACCGTGTTCGTCGGTGAGCACGCCCTGGTCAACCCGAGCATCAAGCAGGTCACCGACCTGGTACGCGCAACCGCCCCGCATCTGCTCGATCGAAGCGGAGAGCGGGCGCGTTCGGCGGCGATTCTGGCCGTTCAGATAACGTGCCGGCGGTCCCGTCGTCGCGGACGACGGGCGACCGCGATGCCGTCCCACGCCTTCATGCCGCCGGCGAGGTTGTAAGCGCGATATTCCGGCGTCTGCGAGTCTCATTGCGGCCGTTCGCGAGCGGTTGCCTGAACGGCAGACCGCCACCACCGGCTTGGCAGCAGCCAGACCTGACGGATCGAGGTCGCCCAGCCGCATGTGGACCGCCCCTGGCGCATGCCCGGCTGACCATTCGTCGTCCTCACGGACATCGAGCAGCACGGCGGCGGCATCACTCGACCAGCCGCACGGCCTCGTCGAGATCGATGTCCAGTGGGGCTGTCGTCATCGTCATGTCGTCCATTCCTCAGGCTTTCTTCTTACGAGTCTTTTGCGATTGCGGCTTCGACCTCTTCGGCCGGAATCTCTTTGGTGCAGAAGAACCAGTCCTCGCACTCGACACCGGCGACGTCGCCGTCCATCCGCTCCTTGGCGGTCCCGCACGAGCCGGCGGGCGGCACGATCACCCGGTCGCCGGGACGCCAGTCGGCCGGGGTGGCCACGTCGAAATGGTCGGCGGTCTGCAGTCCCTTGACGACTCGCAGCAGTTCGTCGAAGTTGCGGCCGAGGCTCAACGGGTAGTAGATGATCGTGCGGACGATGCCTTTGGGGTCGATCACGAACACCGCGCGCACGGCCTTGGTGGAATCCTCGCCGGCATGATCATCCCGTACTTCTTGCGCGATCTCCATCGAGACGTCCTCGATGAGCGGGAACTTGACCTCGATGTCGGCCATGTCGCGGAACTTGATCTTGTCCTTGATCGTGCGCAGCCACGCGATGTGGCTGTAGAGGCCATCGACCGACAACCCCACCAGGTCGGTGTTGTAGGCGGCGAACTCGTCGGCCATCTTGGCGAAGGTCATGAACTCGCTGGTGCACACCGGGGTGAAGTCGGCCGGATGCGAGAAGAAGATCACCCACTTGCCCGAGTAGTCGGCGGGGAAGTTGACCGGTCCCTGCGTGCTCTGCAGCGGTGAACGACGGAGCCGGATCGCCGATTCGCGGCATTCCCGGCAACGACCGCGGTCTCTTCTGTACTGGTCATTGGTCGCCCTTTCCACGTTCGTTCCAATGACTCCACTATATACCCTGGGGGTATATGTCGGACCCGTCGAGGCTGTCTGTTACCTCACACTTACGCGGCTGGCCCGGCGCGTGAGCGACTGTGCGCTCACGGCTTTCGAGTGTGTACCGAGGGCGGTCATTGCGTCCTCTCAGAATCCCGCCGTGAGCGCACAGTCGAGAAGAACTGGTCAGGACGAGCCGCTCTTGCGCGCCGACTTCTCGGCGTCGGCGAGCTCGTCCAGCCGGTCCGCCTGACTGCGGGTGGCCTCGGCCTGGCTGCGCTTCTTCTGCGCATCGCCGAGCTTCGCCCGCGCCGCGTCGGTCGCTGCCCGCTCGGCGGCCTTGACCTGGTCCGCGCGTTCTGCTTAGCGTTCTCGACGGCACCGGTCCGCTCGCGCAGCTTCTTTGTCGACGCTCTCCTTGGTCGCGGCGGCGCTCTTCCGAACCGTCTGTGCCGCATCCCGTTTGCGTTCGTCGGCCTTGCGCCGTGACTCCTCGTCCGCCTGCCTGCGTTCCGCCTCGGCGTTCGCGCCGCTTCTGGTCGGCGGCCTTGCGCTTGGTGGTGAACTCATCGCCGGCCTGGCTGACCTCTTCGCCGGCCGCCGCATCGAGCTGAGCCGCGAGCGTCGCGCATCGCTGCGCTCGGCGAGGGCGGCCCCGCGCTGCGCGAGGTCCGAGTCGCCGAGCGCGTTGCCCACCGTCGACGTCCAAAGTGCCCAGGGAGCGCTCGTAGAACAGCCGCGCCGACGACTCGGCGTTCGAGGCGCGCGACGAACGTCGGTCTTCGATCACTTGCAGCGGATACCGGGCGATCCGGTATTGCATGCAGCAATACGGCGGAAGGAACGTCGGTGACTGTTCATTAGTGTCTCCTCGGGTCTGTGGTGGTTGGTGCTCAACGCAGGTCGGCGTCGTCGGTCAGGTCGTCGCGCCTCGGCCCGGAAGCTGATCTGCCTGCGCCCGCGCGCTTGCCGCATCCCGCACGGCTACCTGGTGATTGGCGGCCGCTTCGTCGACCTGGTGGGCGGCCTGCTGCGACTGCATCCGGGCACGGACGTCGGCCTGGTCGGCTTCGCGCTGCGCCTCGAAATCGGCGCGGTCCGATTCCTTGGCGATCTGCTGGCGAGCGCCCTGTTCTGCAGCGTGCTTCTGCGCCACGGCGTCCTTGCGGATCGCATCCTCGGTGGCTGCGGCTTGCGCGTTGACCTCGGACACGGGCTTGGGCGCCCTCCACTTTCGCCTGGGCCGCCTCGGTGCGGGCCTCGGCCGATTCCGCATCGGCGATGGCTTCGGCCGCGTTGGCGTCCTTGCGCTGCCGTGCCTCGGTCTGCTCGAGTTGGCCCTCAGCAGTCAGCGAGTCGTTACCCGTGACAGCGCCGATGACTTCCTTGGCCTTGCCCTTGATCGAGTCGATCAGGCCTTTTCGTGCCTGTCCGGCTTTGTTGTGCTCCATCTGGTCCCCTCGTTGGCGTGCATACGCTCACTGCGTTCCACGCCGGGACCGGATGAAAACCCCATCCGGATCCTTAATTGGGCTCGACGGTCACCTTGATGGCTTCGCCGCTGGCGACGATGTCGAAGACGTCGAGCACGTCGTCCAGCGAAACATGCCGGGTGATCAGGTCTTTCACCGGAACCTGTCCGGTCGAGATGTACTCCAGGGCCCGCTTGTTGTGCTCCGGCGCCGAGCCGTTGGCGCCGTGGATGTGCAGCTGGCGGTAGTGCACGACGTTGGAGTCACACGTGATGGTCGGGTTGGTCTTCGGCAGCCCGCCGAAGAAGGAGATCCGCCCGTTGCGGGCGGCCATCGCAATCGCCTGCTCCTGGGTGATGTTGGCCGCGGTGGCCGTGATGATCACGTCGGCGCCGCGGCCACCGGTCAGTTCCATGACCTTGCTCCACGACATCGACCTCGGCGGCGTTGATCACCTCGTCGGGATGGACCGCGTCGGCCGACATCTTCAGCCGGCTGTCGTTGACGTCGACGAGGTAGACCGGTCCGCACTTGTGCACGCCGCGGGCGATGCGGATGTGCATGCAGCCGATCGGACCGGCGCCGAACACCACGACGGTGTCGCCCTCCTCGATGCCGAGCAGTTCCTGGGCGTTGATGGCGCACGCGAACGGTTCGGCGGCCGAGGCCTCGTCGAAGCCGACGTTGTCCGGGATGCGGTTGAGGCCGTCGACCTTGAGCACCTGTCGCGGCACGATCATGTACTCGGCGAACCCGCCGTCGTACTGGTAGCCGACCGAGGTCTGGTTCTGGCACACCGCCATCCAGCCCTTGCGGCATTCGTGGCACTCACCGCACGGAACGGCGGCGATCACCTGGACGCGGTCGCCCACCTTCCAGTCGCTGCCATAGGTCGTGTTGACCTCGGCGCCGACCTCGACGATCTCGCCCGCGATCTCGTGGCCGATGGTCCGCGGCGGGGTCAGGTTCTGGTGGCCGTTGTGGAGGATCTTGACGTCGGTGCCGCAGGTCGAGCAGTTGCGCACCCGGATCTTGACCTCGTCGGGACGGCAATCGGGTTCTGGCACGTCTTCGAGGCGGACGTCCTCGGGCGCATAGAAACGCAGTGCCTTCATGGTGCTCGTCCTTCCTCGGGGCCTGTCCGGCGCGAGTGCGCCACTGCAGCACTCTAGCGCAATTCGGGCATAAATCCACTGCCATTTTTGCCCACTTATGCCCGAATGCTTGCATTCGTGCCCGTTTGTGGGTTTTACTGGGTGATCGGATGTGACTCGCATCACCACAGACTTTCTGATCGGAGGCCATGAGTTGACCACCACCGAAGCCACGCCCCGCGCCGGTGCGCGCGTGCACGTTCAGAAGCTGGGCACATCGCTGTCGAACATGGTCATGCCGAACATCGGCGCGTTCATCGCCTGGGGCCTGATCACCGCCCTGTTCATCAAGGCCGGCTGGCTGACCGGGATCTTCCCGGGACTGCGCGACCCGGGCGGCTGGGTGGCCAAGATCGGCGGCTGGGGCGACTTCGCCGACGGCGGCATCGTCGCGCCGATGATCACCTACCTGCTGCCGATCCTGATCGGATACACCGGCGGCCGGATGGTGTACGGGATCCGCGGTGGCGTGGTCGGGGCGATCGCCACCATGGGCGTGATCGCGGGCACGGACATCCCGATGTTCCTGGGCGCGATGATCATGGGCCCGCTCGGCGGCTGGGTGATGAAGAAGATCGACGCCATCTGGGACGGCAAGATCCGCCCCGGCTTCGAGATGCTCATCGACAACTTCTCCGCCGGCATCGTCGGTCTTCTCCTGGCCGCCTTCGGCTTCTTCGGCATCGGGCCGATCGTGTCGGGCTTCAGCCACGGCGCCGGCAACGTCGTGGACTTCCTGGTCGCCCACGACCTGCTGCCGCTGACCTCGATCTTCATCGAGCCGGCCAAGGTGCTGTTCCTCAACAACGCCATCAACCACGGCGTGCTGACGCCGCTGGGCACCACCCAGGCGCTGGAGACCGGCAAGTCCATGCTGTTCCTGCTGGAGGCCAACCCCGGTCCCGGACTCGGACTCCTGCTGGCGTTCATGGTCTTCGGCCGCGGCGCCGCCAAGGCATCGGCGCCGGGCGCGGCGATCATCCAGTTCTTCGGCGGCATCCACGAGATCTACTTCCCGTACGTGCTGATGAAGCCCAAGCTGATCGCTGGCCACGATCCTCGGCGGCATGACCGGCATCTTCATCAACGTGCTGTTCGGATCCGGACTGCGCGCACCGGCGGCGCCGGGTTCGATCATCGCCGTCTACGCGCAGACGGCCACCGGCAGCTTCCTCGGCGTCACGCTGTCGGTGTTCGGCGCCGCTGCGGTGTCGTTCGTGGTGGCCGTCTCTGCTGCTGAAGACCGACCGGGCTCCGAGGAGGACGGCGACCTCGCCGCGGCGACCGCGGGGATGGAGGCGCTGAAGGGCAAGAAGTCCAGCGTGTCGGCGGCACTCGTCGGCGTCGACGGACAGCGGCCCGATCACCAACATCGTGTTCGCCTGCGACGCCGGCATGGGCTCGTCGGCGATGGGCGCCTCGGTACTGCGCAAGAAGGTCCAGGGCGCGGGCTTCTCCGACGTCAAGGTCACCAACCAGTCGATCGCCAACCTCACCGACACCTACGGCCTGGTGGTCACCCACCAGGATCTGACCGACCGCGCGCGGCAGAGGACGCCGTCGGCGGTCCACGTCTCGGTGGACAACTTCATGAACGCCCCGCAGTACGACGAGATCGTCGAGCTGCTCGGAAAGGTCAACGGCGGCAACGGCGCTGCGCCCGCACCGGCGGAACAGGCCGAGGACTCGCCGGCTGAGGACATGCTCAGTGTGGAGTCCATCGTGCTGGCCGGGACGGCGACCACCCGTGACGGGGCGATCGGTGAGGCCGGACGGCTGCTGGTGGCCTGCGGGCGCCGTCGAACCGGCCTACGTCGAGGCGATGCACGAACGCGAGGGCTCGGTGTCGACGTACATGGGCAACGGCCTGGCCATCCCGCACGGCACCAACGAGGCCAAGTCGCTCGATCAGACGCACCGGCATGTCGTTCGTCCGCTACGCCGAGCCGATCGACTGGAACGGCAAGCCCGCCGAGTTCGTCGTCGGCATCGCGGGCGCCGGCAAGGACCACATGGCGCTGCTGACCAAGATCGCCGGGGTGTTCCTGAACAAGGACGAGGTGGCCCGGCTGCGTGAGGCGCGGACTCCCGACGAGGTTCGAGAGGTGCTCGGCAACACCGACAAGTGAGAATGTCGGTCGTGGATTCCGAAACGCGTCAGAGCAGGATCGTCGAGTTCGCCCGCACCCGCGGGCGGGTCGAGGTGGTGTCGCTGGCCGACGAGCTCGACGTCGCCGCGGAGACGATCCGGCGCGACCTGAAGGTCCTCGCCGGGCGGCGGCTGCTCAAACGCGTCCACGGCGGCGCGATCCCGCTGGAGACGGCGGCGTTCGAATCCACCGTGGAGTACCGCAGCCAGGTCGACCTCGCCGAGAAGCACCGCATGGCCGCGTGCGCCGTGCAGATGTTGCACGGCGCCGAAACCGTGTATCTGGACGAGGGATTCACCCCGCGACTGATCGCCGAGCGGATCGCCGACCGGGAACTGACGGTGGTCACATCCTCGTTGCTGGCCGCCGAGGTGCTGGCGCACAGCGACTCGGTCACGGTGCTGCTGCTCGGCGGGCGGATGCGGGGACGCACCCTGGCGACCGTCGACCATTGGGCCACCGACATGCTGGGCAGCCTGGTGATCGACGTGGCTTTCCTTGGCACCAATGGCATTTCGCTGGAGCACGGGCTCACCACACCGGACCCGGCGGTCGCCGCGGTGAAGCACACCGCCGTCAAGGTCGCGCGTCGCCGCATTCTGGTCGCGGCCCATTCGAAGTTCGGTGCGAACAGCTTCTGCCGGTTCGCCGAGGTGTCGGATTTCGAGGCGATCGTCACCGGATCGGAGCTGAGCACCGCCGAGGCGAGGAGCTACGAAGCGCTCGGCCCGTCGGTGATCAGGACCTAGGCCGGTCGGCTGCCGATCTCCAGACCGGCCAGCTCGGAGGTGCCGGAGAAGATGACCCGGCCCGATTCCTTGACGGTCAACCGAAGCCGACCACCCAGGTGCTCGAAGTCGGTGTCGACGTTGCGTCGTTCGGCCGGCAGCGGAACGGGCAACACGTGCGGCGCCAGGCCGGTACCGTCACCCTCCAGCTCGATCTGATAGCGCGGCGAGCGGCCCCGGATGCTCCAGTAGTTCTCGCCGATGACCGAGCGCACCGGCATGGGCGGAGTCAGGCGAATCACCTTGCGGCCCAACCGCACCACCACCCCGGTCACCTCCCGATTCAACGGCCCGAGTTCCAGCAGACCGCCGGAGAACGCCACCGACACGTCGGCTCCGTCGAAGTCGTGCGCCTGACCCCACCACCACCGCTGCGGGAACCCCGCGCCCCAGTTCCGCTCCGCGTACAGCGTCGCGTCGGTGAAGTCCCACCGCTGGCCCTCGAATTCGACTGATCCCGTGGCTCGTCCGCCGAGACGGTAGGGATGCCAGTACTGGTTGAGGAACGGGATCGACGAGAAGACGCCGCCACCGCCGAACGCCTTGGGCCAGACGAACGGCTCGCTGAACTCCATCTGGAGGTGCACATCCTCGAGTTGGAAGTCGACGCCGTGGGCGCCCGCGGAGAAGGTGGACGCTCCTGAGCCGGCGGCAACATTGAACGGAGGATGTGTCGCCACCGCGCCGTCGAGTGCGGCGGCCCGCACGATGCCGCCGGGATGCAGCGCGACGGCGGTGGTCGACCAGTCACCTTCGGGGTGACGGTTGACACTGCACAGCGCGACGATCGCCCGGCCTGTCGAGGGTTCGGTGACACGCCAGAACCAGCCCTCCATCTCCGTGCTGTGGGACGGCAGCGGGTCGCCGAAGGGCACGTCCGCACCGGTTCGCCGGAAACCGTGGACGAGGCGCTGCGACGCTTCTCCCAGCGCGGTTTTCAGGCTCATGCTGTGCAACTATGGCACAGCGTCGGATCAGTGCGAACCTAGGCCCGACGGGTGATCCGGTGGTACAGCGCCGCGGCCTCGGTTCGATTCGACGCACCGAGCTTTCGCAGGATGCGCTTGACGTGAACCTTCACCGTGTTCTCGGCGAGGAAGAGTCCGGCCGCGATCTGGGCGTTGGTCTTTCCCAGCGCGATGTCGCGCAGGACATCCCATTCCCGCGGCGACAACCGTTCGCCTGCGCGGTCGGCGTCTGAAACCTGCGAGACGGTCGCCAGCCGCAGCGGAATGGACCTGACCCCGCGGAGTGACTCGACACCCGAAAAGCCCTGATTTGACGCGTGATTGATCACCTGCAGCCGCTCGGCGAGCTGGGCACGCTCGATGGCCAGGCCCAGCCCCTGGGCGTAGATGCCCAGCAGGCGGCGGTCGATGTCGTCGACGCGGTGGTGCGGGTGGCGATCGGCGTGCACCATGCCCACCGGGAAGCCCCATGCCTGGACGGGTGCGGCCACGTAATCCGTCGCCCGCGCGAACCGGACGAGGCTGCGGTGAACCCGGGGGTTGGACTTCGCGTCCGGCACCAGAATCGGTTGTCCGGTGAGGAGCATCTCGGCCTCGATCAGCCATCCGGTCAGCCGCCGGGAATGTGCAACGCCGAAGTCCACCAATCGTTCTGCGAAGTCGGGGTCGTCTACGGAGTGCGCCGTCTGTGCCAGCCAGACGCCCTGGTCGACTCTCGAGAACAGGACGCGGCTGAATCCGATGCGGCTCGCCGCGGCGGGCGCGCACGCGACGATCTCGTCCATCGTCGTGGCGCGGACGAGGTCGTCGAGCGCGAGCTGGACCCCGAGGACCGCGCGGGAGAAATAGTCGTCGGGGACGTCGGGGCGGATCTTCGGGGGTGCGCCGCCCACCACGGCCGCGAGCCGGCTGAGGGACGCCTCGGTGGGTGCCTTCGCTGCCGTGCCGAGACGACGGGGAACTGAGTTGTGCACGTTGGCATCCGCACGGTCGACGTGGACTGCTGACTGAGGAAAGGGTACGTGGAGAGTGCAGCTATGTCCATAGCTGATAACCGTATGGTCCGCAGCTGCGAACAGTAATCATGCAAGATGATTGCTATTTGATTCCGGTGATGTACTTTTTTAGTACGGTGGTGTTCAGTGTTTTCCGGTTCTGGCAGGATTTTGCTGACCAGGGGTTAGCCGAAAGGGGGCCGCGAGCGATGGAGGGCGTCGTCCCGGTCGTTCGGCGCCGGCCGAAGGACCGGAAGAAACAGATTCTCGAACAGGCCGCCCAACTCTTCATCGAACGAGGCTTCCACTCCGTGAAGTTGGAGGAGATCGCCGAAGCGGCAGGGGTTACCGCACGGGCGTTGTACCGCCACTACGACAACAAGCAGGCTCTGCTCGCCGCGGTGATCCTCAATGCCCAGGACGAATATCAGAGCGCGCGCTACGCCGCCGGAGCGCGACGCCGCGCCGGCCAGCGGGCCGCTGCACGCCGAGCTGCCCGACCTCATCGCCGCAGCGGTCGAGACCCGCGAGCTGACGGTGTTGTGGCAGCGGGAAGCGCGCTACCTCAGTGACACCGACCGTGCGCAGGTGCGGGAACGGATCAACGCGATCGTCGCAGGCATCCAGGCCGGTGTCGCGCTGGAGATCCCGGATCTGAGTCCCCACCATGCGGAGCTGCGCGCCTGGGCGGTGTCGAGCACGCTCACCAGCCTCGGTCGACACAGCCTCGGGCTGCCGGGGAACGAACTCGCCCACCTCATCTATCGGGCTTGCATGGCCGCCGCGCGCACCCCGGTGACGGCCGCCCTGGATTCGCTCGCGGCGCCACCCAACGAAGAGGGCGCGTTGTTCTCCCGCTACGAGACGCTGCTCGCCGCGGGTGCGCGGCTCTTTCGCGCTCGGGGCTACCCCGCGGTGAGCACCAGTGAGATCGGCAAGGGAGTCGGCATCGCCGGCCCCGGCCTGTATCGCTCGTTCTCGTCCAAGCAGGCGATTCTCGATGCGCTCATCCGCCGCTTCGACGAGTGGTCGAGCCTCGAATGTGTTCGGGCGATACGCGGCAATCAACAAGATGCGCAACGTCTTCGGGGACTCGTCGAGGGCCGGGTGCGGATCAGTCTCGACGAGCCGGACCTGGTGGCGGTGGCGGTCACCGAACTGTCCTCCGCGTCCGCCGAAGTCCGCGACGGCTACCTCCGGAACCAGGGTGACCGCGACGCCGTCTGGATAGAACTGATCCGCAAGCTGGCGCCGGAGACCGCCGTCGCCGAGGCGCGTCTGCTCGTCGCGGCGGCGGTCAGCTTCATCGAGGACGCGGCGCGGACCTGGCACCTCACCCGCCGCACGGGTGTCGCAGACGAGATGACCGCGATTGCACTGGCCATCCTGACCAGCCGAGCCACCGCACCGGCCTGAGCCGGCTCGTCACCACAGAGCCGCCAGCGTTCCCCCGTCGGCGAGTTGAGCAGTGCCGTTGACCATCGACGCATCGTCGGACAGCAGGAAGGCGACCACTCCGGCCATCTCCTCCGGCCCGGCCATCCTGCCCTGCAAGCGGCCGATCATGGTGTCCGCGCCACCCTCGCCCAGCGCCTCGTCGAACATCGTCATCGCGGTCTGCTGCATGGGAGTGTCGACGAACGCGGGCAGCAGCGCATTGGAACGTACATTGGCTGAACGCAATTCGGCGGCGGTGATGCGGCTGAGGTGGATGACACCCGCCTTCGACATGCCATAGGCGGCGGTCCCGCCCGCCGCGACAAGTCCACCGAGCGAGGACATGTTGACGATCGCACCACCGCCGCGCTCGATCATCCTGGGCGCGGCATGCTTGGTGCACAGCCACGCACCGCGCAGGTTGACCCGCAGCACGCGATCGAAATCCTCGACCGTCATGTCCAGCAACGGTGCGAAATGGACGATCCCGGCGTTGGCCACCAACTTGTCCACACCGCCGAAGGCGTCGACACAAGCGGCCACCATCGCGATCACCTGTTGCTCGTCGCTCACGTCGACAGCGTGACCGATTGCGCCGCCGCCGATCTCGGCCGCCGCGGCATCGGCGGAGTCACCGTTGATGTCCGCGCACAGCACCTTGGCGCCCTCGGCGGCCAGTCGCTGCGCGATCGCCAGGCCGATGCCGGCACCGGCGCCGGTCACGATCGCGGCCTTGCCGGCCAGGTCTGGATGGGTCATGGTTCCCTCACCCTGCCACGGGCCACGCCGCGGCCGGTGTCTCGATTCTGAGTCCGTGTTCGCGGATCGCCCCGAACATCACGAGGCCCAGCGGTGGCGCGTCGTCGGACAGTCTGATCGTGTACACGCCGAGGTCGCGCAGGATCCATGCCACGGTCTCCGACATCAGATCGGTCGCCAGCTCGCCGTCGAACATGCCGCAGGCCCGTAGCGATCCGGGTGGACGCAGGTAGATGACCATGCCGCTGGACTGCGCGCTCATGTCGGCAAGGGCGTTCTCCAGTTCCGCGCCGCATCGGCAGGCCAGCGAGCCGAACACGTCACCGGTCAGGCACTCGACGTGAACGTGCACTGGCATGGGGAGGTCACCGCCGGCGGCGCCGATGATGACGGCCATGTGCTCCGCGCCGTCGTGGACGCCGCGATAGCCGACGACCCGGTAGTCGCCCACCCGGCTGGGCATGGTCGTCTCCGCCAACCGGATCACCTGGGGTTCGGCACGTAGGCGGTACGCGGCGATCTCGGCGATGGAGACGACCGGGAGCCGCGTGCTCGTCGGCGAACATGGCCAGTTCCGGGCCGCGGGCCATCGCGGTCGGGCGCAGCCGGGACACGATCTCGCAGAACACCCCGGCCCGGCGCCGGCCCGCCATTCCGGCGAGGTCGACCGCCGCCTCGGCCGCTCCGCAGGACGGGCCGAGCACCCCGTCGGGGGCCGCCGCGACGGGCACCACGTGGCCGGGCCTGCGGAAGTCCGATGCCGTCGACTCCGGTGCCGCGAGCGCGGCGATCGTCAACGCCCGGTCGGTCGCCGAGATCCCGGTGCCTGTCCCGACGACGTCGACCGACACCCGATGCGCGGCGGTACCCGACCGGCCGCCGCCGCGACCGCACATCGGGGGGAGGTTCAGCCGCTCGCAGTCCGAAGCCGGCACCGCGACCCGAACATATCCCGAGGTGTGCCGCACGGTGAACGCCATCAACTTCGGTGTCGCCGCGTCGGCGGCGAACACCAGGTGCCCGTCGCGCGCGACTTCGTCGACAACCACCACCGGTCGCCCCGCCGCCACTGCCGCAATCGCGCGTCGCACCCTCGCGTGAGTGGTTCTCATGGCCACTACCGCAGTCCACCAAGGAAATCGAGGAGTAGCCGGTTGGTCTCCTTCGGCTCCTCCTGCTGGATCCAGTGTCCGACGTCGGCGACCATGTGCGTTCCGCAGTAGTTGGGCATCACCTCGTGAGCCCGTTCCGTCGCCTCGGCGCCCCACGTGGTGCCAACGTCATACTGGCCCCCGATGAACAGCGCCGGCGGGGTCAGCGGTCGGCCCTCCTGGTCAGCGAGGTCGTGCCAGTCGTTGTCGATGTTGTGGTAGAAGCTGAGCGGTCCACCAAACCCGGAACGTTCGAATTCGCTTGTGTAGAAGTCGAGGTCGGCCTCGGTGAACCAATCCGGCGCCTGTTCGGGATAGACGAAGGCGTCCTTGAGCCGGGCACCCTCGGCCATGCACAGCGGTCCGGCGCGAATCACGTCGACCGGATCCATGGCTTCCAGATCGACACCGGCCGCCACCGCGGCCTGCGTGGCGGCGATCATCCCCTGACCCGACACGGTGTAGGTCAGGCCGAGTAGCCAGCTGCGCACATCCTCTTCGATTTCGGCGATGATGCCGTCCTGCTCGGAGAAGTAGACCTGGTACCAGACCTTTCCGGGTCCGGCCAGTTCGGCGTGGTAGTCGTTGGGCCGGCGCTCACCGAATGGGCTGCCCGGCAAGCCGATCACTCCGCGCCCGGCGAACGGGACGCTGATCCCGACCACACCGCGGCATCGTTCGGGATGCAGCCATGCGAAGGTCCATGCGACGGGGGCACCCCAGTCGTGACCGATCACGACAGCGCTCTGCTCGCCGTATGCGTCGAGGACGCCGAGGATGTCGCCGACCAGTTCCTTGATCCGGTAGGCCGATTGCACCCGATACTTCGACGACTGCCCGTACCCGCGCTGGTCGATGGCGACCACCCGGTATCCGGCCGCGGCGAGCGCGGGGATCTGATGGCGCCACGAGTACCACGACTCCGGAAAGCCGTGCACGAGCACGACGAGCGGTCCCTCACCGTCCTCGACGGCGTGGATGCGGGTGCCGCGGCAGTTCAGCATCCGATGAGTCAGGGGCATCTGCGGCTCTCCTCTAGTGGGTGCGGACTTCCGCCAGATCGACGGCGAGGTCTTCGATCTGGACCGGGGCCGCCACGGCTGGCACGGTACGACCCGCGTAGTTGCGGGCTATCAACGTCTTGTTGCCGGACAGTCGGGTCCGCGCCCACTTGCCGATGACCTTGGCCGCCACATTGGGCATCATCAGGGCCGACGGCGGCTTCACCAGGTGGACGACGGCCAGGAACTCGCGGTAGGCGTCCAGATCGTCGTGAACCAGCTCCATGACCCGGTCCATGTACCAGGTCAGCGCGCCGAAGTAGAACGGCCGCTTGGCATCCACATCCTTGATCCAGTCGAATCGCAGGTTCTGCTCGCGGATGACGAACCAGGCGGTGTCGGCCATCTTGGCGATCTTGCGGTAGTAGCGGCGCGGCAGATCCGGATGCCCGGGTCCCAGCTTGCCCAGCAGGAGCTGTAGTTCACGAACCTCCTTGAGCGCCAGCGTCATCCCCAGCCCGGAGACCGGGTCGGCGCTGGTGTAGGCGTCGCCGACGGCCACCAGGGCCCGGGGCAGGTTGCGCTTCTTCTCGTAGCGCAGGCGCATCATGTTGGGATAGCGGAAGTTGTAGATCGGCGAGGCCGGCTCGAGTCCGTCGATGTTCTCACCGACCACCGAAGACGGCATCTGGTCGGCGAATTCGCGGAACTCCGCTGCGGTGCGCGGCGGTGAGTAGCAGTTGTAGGCGACCAGCGAGGTGGACAGGATGGTGCGTGAGCTGTCGGTGTAGTACTGCGCCGCGTAGGTGTCCTCATACGGGCGGTACGCGTAGCAGATGACCATCACCTTGTCCTGCCACTGCCGCTCCGGCGGGACCCGGTGCTGCATGGTGGAGTAGAAGCAGTTGATGATGTCCTGCTCGACCTCGGGTGCCCCGATACCGTTGCGCTCCAGGAACTCCGGGACGCGGGTGTTCTTGCCCGAGGCGTCCACGACGAACTCGGCGGGCACCATCTCGGTCTCGCCGTCGCGATCGACGACCACACCGATGACGGCGTTGTTCTCCCGGTCGTAGACGAGGTCGGCCACCTCGGACTCGTACCGGTAGCCGATCCGCGGCTCGTCGTCCAGTCGGCGGCGCACGCACCACTCCAGCAGCGGCCTTCCGGCGCAGACGATCTCGATGTCACTGGTGCCGGGCTTCTTCCACTCGCCACCGAGCCGGATGCGGTATTGGGCGGCCATGTCGACCTTGAACGCGCCCTCGGTCACCATGTCCTCGACGATGCCCGGGAAGATCCGCTCCAGCTCGATCTGTCCGGCGGTGAGCAGATGATGCAGGTGCCAACCCTGGGCCGCCCCCGGCCTGCCCTCCCGCCGGGAGTGCGGTCCGTCCTTCTCGAGCACGATGACGTTGTCGAACGTCTCGGTCAGCACCTTGGCCGCGGCGATACCGCCGATGCTGCCGCCGATGACCACGGCGGTGCCGCGCCCTTGCCGGCGCACCTCGGCCAGGTCGAGAGTCGCGTAGTCCACCCGGGTCGGTGATCGGCGACGCGCGGCTCCGCTGGGAACGAACTTCTCGTAGTACAGGCCGACGCGGTGAATGTTGCGCTCCGCCAGCCAGGCCCGGGTGGCCTCCACCATCGGGGCGGGTCCGCACAGATAGACATCGGCATCACCGTCACCGGTCATATCCTCGGTCAGCAGGTCGGTGACGAAACCGACCGGCCCGGTCCAGTCGGCATCGGGGCGTGCCACGATGGTGTGCACCTCGAGGCCCGGTATCCGCCGCTGGAGTTCGTCGAGTTCGTCGAGCTTGCAGAGATCCTGCGCGTCGGTGACCCCGTAGAGCAGGTGAACGGGCTGCGCCGGGTCGGCCACCAGGCTCTGCGCCATGGCCAGGATCGCCGACAAGCCGGTGCCTCCGGCCACCAGGACCACCGGGCGCACGACCGGCCGCAGGTAGAAGCTGCCCTTGCTGCCGCGCAACGAGATTCGGTCACCCGGCTTCGCCCGGTCGCGCAGGTAGTTCGACATCACCCCGTCGGGCAGCAAACGAATGATGAACTCCAGTTCGCGGCGCCCGTCCGCGGGATGGGCGTAGGAGTAGTTGCGCCACGTTTCAGTGCCGGGTACCCGCAGTTGGGCGAACTGCCCCGACTTGTACACCAGCGGTTCCATGCCCGAAACATCAACGCGCAGAATCGCTGTGGTCGGTGAAACCTGTTGCACCGAGGTCACAGTCCCGGTTCCGGTGACCAATCGCGCCGCATTGTCGTCGGCCGGGTACTCGACGCTGATCAGGCAGTCCGACTTCGGGAAGGTCTGACAGGTCAGGATCTTTCGCGCGTCCCGCTCCACCTCCGAGAGGCCCTCGGTGCGTCCCATCTCGTACTCACCGGCGGTACAGGTGGCCACACAGGTGCCACAGATCCCGCTCTGGCACTCGTTGACGATGGCGATGCCGTATTCCTCCGCCGCCTCCAGCACCGACTGGTCCGGCTGCACGGACATCGCCTTGTACGTTCCGTCCGAGTACCGGACGGTGATCTGACGCGCCTTCATGCTGCTGCCCCTTTGTGAGCGCTAGACGATTGCCGCGACCGGCTTTTTGGCGATGCGCGCGTTGAGCCTGGGCATGACCTCCTCGGCCAGCAGTCGCATGGACTCCTTCCACGGACCGGGGTTGTCGCTGTAGTCGAAGCCGAGGATCAGCAGGTGCCCGAACCCGCCGACCTGGTCGTAGGTGGCTTCCAGCTTGTCGACCACCGTCTCGACCGAGCCGACCACAAAGGTGTTCTCGGCCAAGTACTCCGGGGTCACGTCGGCGTCGGGCACCGAGGGGTTGTGCTTGTAGAACTTGGTCATGCCGAACATGCGGAACGTCGGAAGCACGTACTCGCGCATGTTGCGTCCCATCATGCCGTCGACGGCGTAGCGGAACGCCTGTTCGTCGGTTTCGGCGACCACCACTTCGCGTACCAGCCGCCAGTCCTTGCGGTCGGGGGTGCGTCCGCTGCGGGCCGCCCCTTCCAGGACCGCATCCCAGTGTGTCGCCACGTATTCGGCGTTGAGGTCGAGACTCATCGGTAGGTAGCCGCGCTCGCCGGCGAGCTTGAGGGTCTCGGAGCCGGCGCTGAACCCGGTGACCCCGATCGGCGGGTGCGGCGCCTGGAACGGCTTGATGTGACGCTTCATCAGGCCTTCGAACATCGGCGCAATGCCGTTGGCGTTCCAGTACTTTCCGCGGTACTCCCAGGGCTGATCCTCGGTCCAGACCTTGAGCATGATCTCGAGCGCTTCGCGGGTCATCTCGCGATGCTCGCCGTTCTGGCCGTCGACATCGAACAGGGCCCAGTCACCCGGGATGCCGGAGGCCCCGACACCGAGCATGAAGCGGCCCTGGGCGAGGTGGTCCAGGTAGGCGACGCGGTGCGCGAGCTCCACCGGGTGGTGGTAGGGCAGCAGGTGCGCACCGGGGGCGAGCTTGATGTTCTTCGTCCGCAGCAGCGCCTGGGCCAACAGCAGGTCGGGCGCGCAGATCGGCTCCCACGGCACGGTGAAGTGTTCACCGACCCACGCCTCGACGTAGCCGAGTTCGTCGGCCAGCTGAATCAGCTCGAGGTCCCACTGGGTCGCGTCGTACAGGCTGCGCTCCGGCGGATGCGCCGGCATGAGGAAGAGTCCGATCTCCATGTTCACCCTCTCGGTAGTGGCCATGCACGATCCATCGCCTGCGACGTACACCACAGTACTAGCAAGATACTTCATTGAACGCAAGAGCGAGTTTTCTTGGCTGATTTGCCGACGTGCGCGTTTTCAGCTGCGGCGTATCGCCTATGGACTTTTTGGTTTCGGCGCGAGTAGCCTGCTGCAGACGGCCCCGCGGGCCTTCCCACTGAAAGAAGGGGGCACTGGAGTGCAGGATTTCGACTACATCTGCTACGAGGTCATCGACGACGGGCGCATCGCCGTGATCACGCTCGACCGCCCGAAGCAGCGCAACGCGCAGAACCGCGGGATGCTCGTCGAGTTGGGGTCGGCGTTCGAACGTGCCGAAGAGGACGACGACGTGCGGGTGGTGATCCTGCGCGGTGAGGGCACGTCGTTCTCGGCGGGTCACGACCTCGGTTCCTCCGACGACGTGCGGGAACGCTCACCCGGCCCGGGTCAGCACCCCACCTACCAGTGCAACGGCGGAAGCCTGGGCGGGGTGGAGGCGCGGCACCGTCAGGAGTGGCACTACTTCTTCCAGAACACCAAGCGCTGGCGGAACCTGCGCAAGATCACCATCGCCGAGGTTCAGGGCACCGTCCTGTCGGCGGGTTTGATGCTGGCGTGGTGCTGCGATCTCATCGTCGCGGCACAGGACGCCGTCTTCGCCGACGTGGTGGGCACCCGGCTCGGCATGTGCGGCTTGGAGTACTTCGGCCACCCGTGGGAGTTCGGTCCGCGCAAGGCCAAGGAGCTGCTGCTCACCGGTGACTCGATCGGTGCCGACGAGGCGCACGCACTCGGGATGGTGAGCAAGGTCTTCCCCAACGACGAACTGAGCCACAGCTCGGTGGAGTTCGCCCGCCGGATCGCGAAGTTGCCGAGCATCACCGCGCTGCTGATCAAGGAGTCGGTGAATCAGACCGTCGACGCCATGGGCTTCGCCACCGCCCTGGACGCGTGCTTCTCGCTGCACCAGCTCAACCATGCCCACTGGGCGCAGTTGACCGGTGACCCGCTGGGCATCGGGACGGTTGAGTACGGGCTCGAGGACTGGCGGCTGGCCCCGGAGATCCTGCCCGCGGCCAAAACCCGGCCCTGACCCGGAGGCGACACTGCCGTGGACATCGACTATCCGCCCGATGCGCACGCGTTTCGTGACCAGATCCGGGCGTTCCTGGCCCAGCACCTTCCCGCGGACTGGTCGGGTGCCGGTGCGCTGCCGGCCGGCGAGCGCGAGGAGCTCAGCCGCTGGTGGCGCAAGATTCTCGCCGACGCCGGTCTGGTGGCGGTGTCCTGGCCCAAGGAGTACGGCGGCGGCGGCCTGTCAGCGATCGAGCAGGTGGTGCTGGCCGAGGAGTTCGCCCGCGCCGGCGCACCCGAGCGGCCCGAGAACGACGGGTTCGGCATCGACCTGCTGGGCAACACCCTGATCGCCCTGGGATCCGAGGAGCAGAAGAACCACTTCCTGCCGCGCATCCTCTCCGGAGTGGACCGCTGGTGCCAGGGTTTCTCCGAGCCCGACGCCGGATCGGACCTGGCGTCGGTGCGCACCAGGGCCGTCCTCGACGGCGACGAATGGGTGCTCAACGGCCAGAAGATCTGGACATCGGCGGGGCCGACGGCCAACTGGATCTTCGTGCTGGCACGCACCGATGCCGACGCGCCCAAGCACAAGGGCCTGTCCATGATCCTCGTGCCGATGGACCAGCCGGGTGTCGTGGTCCGGCCGATCGTGAACGCGGCCGGGCATGCCTCGTTCAGCGAGGTCTTCTTCACCGATGCCCGCGCCCGCGCCGCCGACGTGCTCGGCGGGGTCGGCGGCGGGTGGAAGACGGCGATGACGCTGCTCGGCTTCGAACGCGGCTCGCAGATCACCACGGCGGCCATCGAGTTCGGCCGGGACCTGCAGCGGCTGCGACTGCTCGCCCGAGAACGGGGCTTGCACACCGACCCGCACATCCGCGACGGGCTGGCGTGGTGCTATTCCCGCGTGCAGATCCTGCGGTACCAGGGATATCGCGGGCTGACCGCGCTGCTGAACGGGCAGCGGCCCGGTGCCGACGCCGCCATCAACAAGGTGGTCTGGAGCGAGTACTTCCGGCGCTACACCGAACTGGCCGCCGAGATCCTCGGACTCGATGCGCTCAGCCCGCAGGGGCCGGGCAACGCCGCGGCGCTGATGGCACCCGTGGCCGGGACGCCGAACTCGAGTGCCTGCTGGATGGACGAGCTGCTCTACGCGCGGGCCGCAACGATCTACGCGGGCAGCTCGCAGATCCAGCGCAACGTCATCGGGGAGCAACTGCTGGGACTTCCGAAGGAACCGCGCTAGATGGACTTCCGGTACGACACCGACCACACCGACTTCCGCAGCTCGCTGCGCGGGCTGCTCCGCGAGGCGGCGCCCCTGCCGCGGGTCCGCGAGCTGGCCGCGGCAGGCGCCTACGACGCACCACTGTGGGCGCGGCTCTGCACCGGCATGGACCTGGCCGCCCTGCACGCCCCCACCGAATACGGCGGTGCCGGTGCGACGTTGACCGAGACCGCGATCGCCTTCGAGGAACTCGGCCGGGGACTCGTCCCGGTTCCGCTGCTCGCCACGACGTGCGCCATCGAGGCGATACTGCGCATGGGCGATGCGGACCAATGCCGACGGCTGCTTCCCGGACTGCTCACCGGGGAACGGATCGGTGCCTTCGCCGCAGCGGGGCCCGATGCCGCCGACCCGTCCTCGGCCACCGTGGTGGCCGCGCGACGACGGAGGCCGCACCGTCGTGAGCGGCGAGTGTTCGCCGGTGCTGCACGGCGACGCCGCCGACCTGTTCGTCGTCCCGGCGCGGGTCGACGGTGCGCTCGGGCTGTACGTGGTCGCGGCCGACTCGCCCGGGGTCGCCGTCGAAGCGCTGCCGTCGTTCGACAGCACCCGCCCGGTCGCCCGGCTGACACTTGCCGGCGCTCCGGCCGAGGCGCTGGCCGACGCCTCACCCGACGGGGTGGAGCGGGTCCTCGACGTGGCGCGACTGCTCCTGGCCGCCGAGATGCTGGGCGGCGCCGAGGCGTGCCTTGCGCTGTCGGTCGACTATGCCTGCACCAGAAGGCAATTCGACCGTCCGATCGGATCGTTTCAAGCCGTCAAGCATGCCTGCGCGGAGATGATGATCGAGATCGACGCGACCCGGGTGGCAGTGATGTTCGCCGCGATGAGCGCCGCGGATCCCGACGAACTGGCCATCGCCGCGCCGCTGGTGAAGGCCCAGGCCGCCGACACCTTCACGCTCTGCGCCGGTTCGGCGATCCAGGTGCACGGCGGCATCGCGTTCACCTGGGAGCATGATCTGCATCTGTACTACCGCCGGGCCAAGACCACCGAAGCGCTGTTCGGCAGCAGCACCCACCATCGGGCGCTGCTCGCCGACCGGGCAGGCCTGTAGACCGTCATTGAGGAGGAGCGACAGATGACCTCGTATGCGGCCGGCGCCGACACCACGCCCCTGCTGGAGGAGACGATCGGGCACAACTTCGAGCGCACGGCGTCGGCACATCCCGACGTCGAGGCACTGGTCGACGTCCCGAGCGGACGGCGCTGGACCTACGCCGAACTCGACGCCGAGATCGACGTGGTGGCCCGCGCCCTGATGGCAAGCGGCATCCGGCAAGGTGACCGCGTCGGCATCTGGGCGCCCAACTGCGCGGAGTGGACGATCCTGCAGTACGCCACCGCGAAGGTCGGCGCGATCCTGGTGACCATCAACCCGGCGTACCGCACCCACGAATTGGCTTATGTGCTCCAGCATTCGGGGGCCCGGCTGCTGATCTCGGCGACGGAGTTCAAGGCGTCCGATTACCGCAGCATGGTCGCCGAGGTGCGCCCCGACGTCGCCCGACCTGGCCGAGGTGGTGTTCCTGGGTTCCGAGGACTGGGAGCAGCTGCGCCGGCGCGCCGACCGCGTCACCGACGCCGAACTGCGGCAACGGATGGACGATCTGACGCCGCTCGGATCCCATCAACATCCAATACACCTCGGGCACAACGGGTTCGCCCAAGGGTGCTGTGCTGTCCCACCGCAACATCCTCAACAACGGGTTCTTCGTGACCGACCTCATCAACCTCGGGCCCGGTGATCGGCTGTGCATCCCGGTGCCCTTCTATCACTGCTTCGGGATGGTGATGGGCAACCTGGGGTGCACCACCCACGGCGCCACCATGGTGATACCGGCCGCCGGCTTCGACCCCGCTGCCACGCTGGCCGCCGTGGAAGCGGAGCGCTGCACCGCGCTGTACGGGGTGCCGACCATGTTCATCGCCATGCTCGGGCACCCCGACCTCGCCCACCGTGACGTGTCGTCGTTGCGCACCGGGATCATGGCGGGCTCGCCCTGCCCGGTGGAGGTGATGAAACGCTGCCTCGACGAGCTGAACATGTCCGAGGTGGGCATCGCCTACGGGATGACGGAGACCTCCCCGGTGTCCTGCCAGACGCTGGTCGACGACACCCTGGAACGCCGCACCGCCACGGTCGGGCGGGCGCATCCGCACGTCGAGATCAAGATCGTCGACCCGGCCACCGGCGCGATCGTGAAGCGCGGCGAAACGGGCGAGTTCTGCACGCGGGGCTACTCGGTGATGACCGGCTACTGGCGCGACGACGAACGGACCCGGGAGGCCGTGGACTCCGAAGGCTGGATGCACACCGGCGATCTGGCGGTGATGCGCGACGACGGCTACTGCCAGATCGTCGGCCGCATCAAGGACATGGTGATCCGCGGCGGTGAGAACGTCTATCCGCGGGAGATCGAGGAGTTCCTGCACACCCACCCCGACATCGACGACGTGCAGGTGATCGGAGTACCGGATGCGAAGTACGGCGAGGAGATCTGCGCCTGGATCAAGATGCGGGCCGGGGCCGAACCGCTGGATCACCAAGCCGTGCGGCGTTCTCAGCCGGGAAGCTGGCGCACTACAAGATCCCCCGCTATGTCCACGTGGTGGAGGAGTTCCCGATGACCGTCACGGGCAAGGTACGCAAGATCGACATGCGATCCGAAACGGTGCGCCTACTCGGCCTTCAGTGAACGCCTTCCATCAGGCGGCTGATCCGCGGCGCCAGCACCCAGACGACCAGACCCACCAGGATCGCCACCGCGCCCAGGATGCCGAAGTAGGCCACCTCGTGGTCGGCGTCGTAGTAGCGGGCCAGCACACCCGAGAGCGCGGTGCCCAGACCGACCGAGAAGAAGTACAGCGCCATCATCTGAGCGCGAAAGGCGTTGGGCGCCAACTGGGTGGTGACCGACAGTCCGATCGGCGACAACATCAGCTCGGACACCGCGAAGACCGCCATGATCGCGACCACGACGAGCGCGGGCACGCTGCGTCCCGTCGTGGCCGCCATCGGCAGGAACAGCAGGAACGCCGCGCCCATCCCGATGACGCCGTAGGCGAACTTGCGCGGGGTGGTCGGCGCTCGGCGCCCGAGCTTGGTCCACATCAGGGCGAACAACGGTGAGAGCAGGATGATCCACACCGGCTCGATGGAGCCGATCCAGTTCGACGGTGCGGTCCAGCCGAAGATCGACCAGTTCATCCGCTCGTCGGAGTAGACCGCGAGCACGGTGAAGATCTGCTGGAACAGCGACCAGAACACCGCATTGGCGATGAACAGCGGGATGAACGCGCGCACCCGGGTGCGCTCGAGCGCGTCGACCTCGGGAGCTGGTCAGCATCACCGCGAAGTAGCGATCGACGCGACGATGATGACCCCGGTGGTGACCTGGGAGAGGTTGGCCAGCTGTGACCACGTCCGGTGAGGAACGCGACCACGATCACCGCGACGACGACGACCGCGACGACGGCGCATCCGCCAGTAGGCGCTGCGCGGACAACGGGTGCGGCACGGTGCGGCCGTGGTCGCCGAGGTTGCGGCGGAACACCACGTACTGGGCGAGGCCGAGCGCCATGCCGATCGCCGCGGCGCCGAAGCCGTAGTGGAAGCCGAGGTGGGTCTGCAGCAGACCGGTGATCAGCGGGCCGATGAACGCGCCGAGGTTGATGCCGAGATAGAACAGGGTGAACCCGCCGTCGCGGCGGGGATCACCTTCTTCGTAGAGCGTGCCGAGGAGCGAGGACGCGTTGGCTTTCAACGCACCGGAGCCCAGGGCGATGAGCACCAGGCCGACCGCGACGCCGGTGAGTCCGGGCAGCAGCGCCAGGGCGATGTGCCCGAACATGACGACCACGCCGCCGTAGAAGACGGTGCGTTCCATCCCGAGCAGGCGGTCGGCGACCCAACCACCAAGAACCGTCGAAGATAGACCAGCCCGCCGTAGGCGCCGACGATGCCGGTGGCGGTGGCCTTCGGTAGTTCGAGGCCGCCGTCGGTCACGAGTAATACAGGTAGTAGCCGAGGATGGTGAGCATCCCGTAGAACGAGAACCGCTCCCACAGCTCCACCCCGAACAGATTGGCCAGACCGATCGGATGCCCGAAGATCATCCGTGGCGCCGGCTGGTCAGTGCGCTCAGCGAGTTCAGCCATGGGATTTACCTTGCCACGCCGGGCGCGCGAATAAACTGCCGTCGTGAAAGTTGTTGCCATCCATGTAGCCCCGGGCACGCGGCTTCCGGTGCGCGCCGTCGAGTCGGTGGAAGCCGAAGCGGGTAAGGGCCTGGTCGGCGATCGCTATCACGGAACCCGGCACCGGCACGTGACGATCCAGTCCCAGGAGTTCCTCGACCGTGCCGCCGAGGACTTGGGGTACGCCTTCGACTGCGGAGCGACCCGCCGCAACATCACGGTGGACT
Organism: uncultured Actinomycetota bacterium; assembly: GCA_963786695.1. Classification (GTDB taxonomy): domain Bacteria; phylum Actinomycetota; class Actinomycetes; order Mycobacteriales; family Mycobacteriaceae; genus Mycobacterium. The sequence continues at coordinate 30,624 of CAWBAL010000012.1, read as the reverse complement.
CCGGCGAGATCCCCACCCAGCCCGGCACCCGACTGCAGATCGGTGACGTCGAGCTCGAGGTGGTTCGGGTGGCGGCACCGTGCCGGCTGCTCGACGACAGCGTCGGCCCGGGCGCGGCCGCCGCGTTGCGCCGCCGGGCCGGCTCGGCGTGTCGCGTCCTGAAGTCCGGGACGATCCGGGTTGGCGACGTCGTCGAGGTGAATCCGCCTAGCCCGTAGGGTATTTCGTGATCAGCGCTCGGCGGAAGGATCGGGCCACCGCAGGCACCGGCATGCCAGTAACGCCAACCGGTCGGCCACCTCCGACGGCGGCAGGGTGGGCGTGAGGATGTGGCTGAGCGCAAGGCGCACAACACTTTCGACCATGAGCCGCGCGTCGTCGCCATCGGTCTCCGGCCACTGTGCGGTCACCCAGCTCGCCGAAGATCTCGGCAGCGCGGCCGATCAACGGTTCGCCTCGGGTGGTCAACAACGGCAGCAGCGAGAAGTCGCCCTGCGCGGGTGCCCGGGTCAGGATGGTCTGCAGAAGCGGGTTGTCGCGGACGGCATCCAGCATGTAGCCGGCCGCGTCGCGCACCGCCCCGGCGAGATCGCCCCGATGGTGCTCGAGGCGCTCCAGCATCCCGTCGAAGAAGATCGACACCTCGCGCAGGACGAGGGCCTCGCCCAGGTCGTCCTTGGTGCCGAACTCGGCGTGCAGGCTCTGGCGGCTGATGCCGACAGCGGTGGCGATCGAGCCCATCCGGACGGCCGACCATCCGCGGTCGAGCACCACCTCCCGGGCGGCGTCGAGGGCCAGTTCGCGTAGCCGGGCACGCCCGAAGGCACGGGTTTCGGCACGCAGGTCGGCGACACTCACGGCACGGAGCTTAACTGATCTCGACAATATTCGTCGGATGTCGTCATTGCTTGACAATTTCTAGTTTTTGTCAGATGCTCGTGTCTGACCACCACGCTTGGAGGCATCATGACCGCAGCCGTCACCCGGGCAGACCGCCCGTACGACCCCGCTGACATCTCATCGCTGGAGTTCTGGTCGAGCACGGCCAAGGAGCGCGAGAAGGTGTTCGCCGAGCTGCGCGCCCACCGGCCGATCTCCTGGCACCGCCCGGTGAAGAACGGGCTGTTCGAGGATCCCAACGACCAGGGTTTCTGGGCGGTGGTGCGGCATGCGGACCTCGTCGAGGTGACCCGCCGGCCCGGCGACTTCCTCTCCGGGGAGGGCATCCTCTTCGAGTCGATGCCCAAGGAATTGCTCGACGCGGGCCAGGGGTTCATCGCGATGGACCCGCCGCGGCACACCAAGATCCGGCGCCTGCTGGCGGCGGCGTTCACCCCCAAGCAGCTGGCCCGCATCGACGATCACATCGTCGCCAACGCCCGCCGCATCGTCGACGACATCGCCGACAAGGGTGAGATCGACTTCGTCACCGAGGTGGCCGCCCTCGTCCCGATGCACAACATCTGCGACATGACCGGCATCCCCGAGGAGCACCGCCTCACCGTCGCCCACGAGTCACAGTTTCCTGACGGCTGGCGTGATCCGCGACTGCTGCAGGGCGCCGAACCACTGGCCCGGGTGGCACAGGCCATCATGACCGTCCATGGCATCGCCATGGAACTCGTCGAAGCGCGTCGCCGCCAGCCCGAAGACGATCTGGTGACCGCGATGGTGCAGGCCGAGGTCGACGGCGAACGGCTGACCGATGCAGAGATCTCCTCCATCTTCTTCCTGTTGATCATCGCCGGCAACGACACCACCCGGCAGTCCATCGCCCACGGGATGAAGGCCCTCACCGACTTCCCCGACCAGCGAGCCTGGCTGCTCGAAGACCTGGACGGACGTATACCGATGGCCGTCGAGGAGATCATCCGGTGGGCCACCCCGATCATGACCTTCCGGCGCACCGCCGCCCACGACACCGAACTGGGCGGCCACCACATCACCGAGGGCGACAAGGTGATCATGTTCTACTCCTCGGCCAACATGGACACCGAGGTGTTCGACCACCCCGAGACGCTGAACCTGTCCCGCTCGCCCAACAAGCACATCGCGTTCGGCGGCGGCGGTATCCACCACTGTCTGGGGGCCCAGCTTGCCCGTCGCCAGATCGCTGCGACGTTCCGCGAACTGCTGACCCGGCTGCCCGACATCCACGTGGTCGGCGAACCGGAGTTGGGCACCGGCAACTTCTTCCATACCGTGATGTCCATGACCGCACAGTTCACTCCCGAGAAGTCGAAGGCCTGAGCGCGATGAAGATCGTCGTCGACAAGTCCAGGTGCTCCTCGATCGGCTTGTGTGAGGCGACCGCCCCCGACATCTTCGAGATCGGCGCCGACGGTGCGCTGCACATCCTGATGGCGGAGATTCCCGAAGACCGCCGCGCCGATCTCGAGCAGGCGTGTGAGAACTGCCCCACCCAGGCGCTGAGCATTCAGTAACCGGCGGGTACGAAAGACGCATGACGCACCGCAATCTGCTGAAGACCTTCATCATTGACGCGCCGTCTGCGGTGCGCGACCAGACCGTGGCGTTCTGGGCCGGAGCGCTGGGCGCAACGGCGACCCCGACGGGCATCGAGGAGTACACGATTCTCGACGGCGCGTCCCCGTCGAACCGGATCGTGGTCCAAGACGTCGGATCCGGTCGGCGGCGTGCACTTCGACATCCACACCGACGATCTGGACGCCGAGATCCAGCGTCTGCTCGCCCTCGGCGCGACCATGGTCGACGACTCCTTCGCCCAGCATCCCGGTTGCTGGGTCATCATGCGCGACCCGTCCGGCGTCGACTTCTGCGTCGTGGACGCGACGAACAAGCTCCGCGGACAGGAAGCGTGGGACGACTTCGACCGCCGCGCTCAGTACGTCGGCTGACGTCCCGCGCGAACTCCTTGACGTCGGCAACACTGCAGATCACAAATATGCATAGACGTTAAATTTTGCCTCGGCGAGGCGTAACGTGAACCGGACATCGCACATGCCGGTGTGACGCTGCCCTGCAGCCGCCGATCTCCGATACGCATCTGCCACCACTGAATACCGCGACGATCGCCCGTCAGAATCTCAACCTCAGCGTGCGACTCCCATAACCGCACAAGTGAATAAGCATTTCGATGAATTAGGGGACCATCCAATGCCGACCGTCGACCAACATGGCACGCGCTCCTACGCGACGGCTCGAGGCAAGCCGAGAACACATCGTTCCCCGTGACGGAACACCGGCGTATTACCGGGAGCGGTTGTCGGTGACGATCAACGGCAAGACGATGCGGGATGTATTCCTCTACGAACCCGACACGCAGGACGTACGCCTGGAATCAGAGGTTCCCACGGTGAAGTTCGGCGGATTGTGGACAACGGGCAATCTGTACACCGGGGAGGCCGCCGCGACCGCGCAGTCGGGTCGGATCTTCGTCACGTTCGCGACGCACCGCCACCTGCCCTTGCGGGTACAACTGCTGGACCATCGGCATCGCAACAGCCCGTATCTGCGCACCGCGCAGAACGGCCGCGAAGTCGTCATGGCCACCATCCGGCGCACCGGTGTGGACAGAGTTCGGGCCAGCGGCCACTCCTACGCCGGGTTGACGCTGTCCCAGATGGCCGCGTTCTGTGGTGAGCACCTGGAGAGCATGGTGCTGCAGGACCCGTCCGGAATCGCGCCGCACAACCTGAAATTGGGCGAGCTCTGGGACAAAGAGCTGAAGCCGTCGATGTCCCACTTTCTCGGACTCGACAACATGCCGCAGAACACGATGCGCAACGTCCTTCGCCACGTCGCCGAAAACCCTGTTCTCTCGCTACGCGAGGTCGTCGGGCTTCGCAATCCCGACATGCGGCCGCATCTGGAGGCGGCGAAACAAAAGGGGATCAAGGTCGGGCTGCTCGTGTTGGGCAAGTCCTCGATCTTCGACGCCGAGACCAATAGACGCATTGCCGAGTCGGAAGGGATGTTTCACCTCGTCGACGAGGTTCCCGGCGCCTATCACATCGACCCGAACCTGCGGCCCGGTCCGATCGTCGAGGCCCAGAACAGAATGTTCGACGAACTGCAGCGAATCCACCACGCTGCCAGCGCCTGACACGTTGTGCACGAACTCCCGCGCGCGGTGCATCCGCGGTTGGTGCACGCGCTGGAACGGCCGTGGCGCATCCTGGGCCGCATCGGGGACCAGGCACTGTTCTACACGAAGGCGATAGCCGGCGTGCCCTATGCGGTTCGCAACTACAGGACCGAGATCATCCGCCTCATCGCCGAGATCAGCATGGGCGCAGGAGTTTTGGCGATGATCGGCGGAACGCTGGTGATCGTCGGGTTCCTCACCATCGCCACCGGCGGCACCCTGGCGGTCCAGGGCTACAGCTCGCTGGGCAACATCGGCATCGAGGCTCTCACCGGCTTCCTCGCGGCGTTCATCAACGTCCGCATCTCCGCTCCGGTGGTCGCCGGGATCGGTCTTGGCGGCCACCTTCGGTGCCGGCGTCACCGCCCAACTGGGCGCGATGCGGGTCAACGAGGAGATCGACGCCCTGGAGTCGATGGCCATCCGGCCGGTGTCGTACCTGATCAGCACGCGCCTTGTCGCCGGGATGGTGGCGATCACTCCGCTGTACGCGGTCGCGGTCATCCTGTCCTTCCTGGCGAGCCGCTATACGACGGTGGCTCTCCTCGGGCAGTCGCCGGGGCTCTACGACCACTACTTCTCGACGTTCTTGAACCCGGTCGACCTGCTGTGGTCGTTCGTGCAGGCCATCCTGATGGCGCTGACGATCTTGTTGATCCACACCTATTTCGGGTTCTTCGCCTCCGGCGGACCCTCGGGCGTCGGTATCGCGACCGGCGACGCGGTTCGGACATCACTGGTCGTTGTCGTGTCGGTGACCCTGCTCGTCTCGCTGTCGATCTACGGCAGGGGCGGCGGATTCAATCTGGCGGGCTAGTCACCGTTTCGGCGAGACGTGCCCGCAGGTCGGCACGGATGATCTTGCCGACGGCGTTGCGGGGCAGCTCGTCGAGAACGACGATCTCCCGCGGCACCTTGTAGTTCGCCAGGTTCTCCCGGACATGTTCTTTGAGCATCTCGGCTGTGGCGGACGCACCCGGCCGCAGGACCACGAAAGCGGCGAGCCGCTGGCCGAACCGCTCGTCGTCGACGCCGAGCGCGGAGGCCTCCGCCACTGCGGGGTGGGTGGCCAACGCCTTCTCGACCTCGATCGGATAGACGTTCTCCCCGCCCGACACGATCATCTCGTCGTCGCGGCCGACCACGAACAGGCGGCCCTCGGCGTCGAGGTATCCCAGGTCCCCCGACGCCATGAAGCCGTCTCGGATCATCTTGGTCTGCCCGGAGGTGTAGCCGTCGAACTCGGTTCCGGTGCGGGCGAAGATCTGGCCGATCTGTCCGCGGGGCAGCTCGCGAAGATTCTCGCCGAGGATGCGAATCTCGGTGCCGGGCATCGGTGAGCCGGCGGTGTCGGGGGCGGCGCGCAGATCCGCGGGGCCGGCCAGCGCGATCACGCCGACCTCGGTGGCGTTGTAGTTGTTGTAGACGACGTCACCGAACTGGTCCATGAATCGGATCACCACGTCGGGGCGCATCCGCGACCCGGCCGCGCTGACGAACCGCAACGAGCGCCCGCTGAACTCGTTGCGGACATCGTCGGGCAGCTCCATGATCCGGTCGAGCATGGCGGGCACGACGCTGAGACCGGTGGCCTGATACCGGTCGACCAGTTCCATCGTCGCGGCGGCATCGAACATCCGGCGCACCACCAGGGTGCAGGCGAACATCGAGCCCATGATCAGTTGGCCGAACCCCCAGGCGTGGAACATCGGTGCGGCGACGACGACGGTTTCCTCGGCCCGCCACGGCAGCCGCGACAACAGGGCGACGCCTTGGCCGCCCCCGCCGCCGGGTGCCCGCCGCGCACCCTTCGGGGTGCCGGTGGTGCCCGAGGTCAACAGGACCACCTTGCCCTTGCGGTCGCGCCGGGCCGGCCGCTGTCCGGCATGCCGCGCGATCAGAGTCTCGATCGTGAGCGTCGGATCGGCGGGATCCTCGGTCCAGGCCACGATTGCGACGGTCTCCGGCCGCCTCGCCAGCGCGTGGTCGACGACAGCGCTGAACTCCTGGTCGTAGACGATCACGTCGGGACGTTCGCGAACCACCACATCCGCGAGGGCGGGCCCGGCGAACGAGGTGTTGAGCAGGAGCACATCCGCACCGACCCGGTCGGCGCCGGCGACCGCGTCGACGAAGCCGCGATGGTTGCGGCACATGACGGCGACCATCTGTGGCGCGCCTTTGGCCAGCTGCTGCAGTGCGACGGCAAAAGCGTTGGCGCGCAGATCGAGTTCGCGGTAGGTCAACATCCCCGACTCGTCGATCAGGGCCGGCCGATCCGGGCATCGACGGGCCGCCAAGGCGATGCCGACGGTGTTGGTGAAGCCTTCGTGCCGCGCGGCGGCAACCATCCGCAGGTACTTGTCCGGCCGAAGCCCCACGATCATCCTGGCCGTCCGCAGCGTGCGCACCGAGTTCCGGGCGTCGCGCAGACGTTGCGAAAAGGCCGACGTCACCGCCATCACCCGAGGATCGGCAGACGGCGCTGGGCGGCCAATTCGGTCAACGCCGTCTGCATCACGGCGCGAACGTGCTCGTCGACCTCGGCGACGTCGGGGTTCTCCCCGAACGTGGCGGTCAGATCGACAGGAGCCAGCACCTGGGTGACGATCTTGGACGGCAGCGGAAGGTTGTACGCCCCCACGCTCAGACCGAACGGGAAGCCGATGGCCAGAGCAACCTCGTCGGCCCGGAGCAGTCGTTTGAGCCCGATCCGTTTTCCCAGCCACTGTCCGCGGGACAGGAACAGCTGGGTCTCCTGCCCGCCGATCGACACCACGGGCACGATCGGCACCCCGGCCTCGATCGCGGTTGTGACATAACCGGTCCGGCCGGCGAAGTCGATGGTGCTCTGTTTCGACGTCGGCCGCAGCGAGTCGTAGTCCCCGCCCGGGAAGACGATCACCGACGCACCCGAACGCAACGCCTTCACCGCGTTGTCGCGGGTGGCCCGGATCATGCCGAGCCGCGCCAGCTGTGCGTTGGCCGGCCCACGGAAGATGATGTCGTGCGCGAGGGTGTAGATGGGGCGGTCGTAGCCGAACTTGGCGAAGAAGTCGATCCAGAAGATCGGCACGTCGGGCGGGTTGACGCCGCCGGAGTGGTTGGACACCACGAGCGCTCCGCCGTCCGGAAACTGGTCGAGGCCACGCACCTCGGAGCGAAACCAGAGCTTGTAGACCGGGCGCGCAAGAGTCACCAGCCAGCGCATCACGGACGCATCCCAGTCACCGGTGAACTCCCCCGGCCGAGCGGGAGCAGCGTCGTCGCCTGTCACAACCGGACCTCCCCGTCTCGTGAAGGCAAGGGTATCGATCCTCGGCATAATTTTCGTAGGCGTCAATGATTTTGATGTGCCGGTCCTTCGCCGTCAGTTAGCTTGGTTGTGAGCCACGTCACCCCAGCCGGAGAGGACGACGATACCCATGGTCGATCGACCGTCGGAAGCGACGATCCGGTTGTCCGGGAGTGACGCGACGTTCGTCCTCGACGAGGCGGTCGAACCGCAACACACCCTCAAGATCGCGGTATTCGACGAACAGTCGAGCCTCGACGTTCGACTTCGACCGTGTCGCCGACGCGCTTGGCAGAGCCGTCGAGATACTTCCGCAGATGCAGTGGCGGGCACAGTTCGTGCCGCTCGGTCTCGGCCACCCGGTGTGGATCACCGATCCCGGCTACGACGTGCGCAACCATCTCCGGCACGCCCGACTGCCCGAACCCGGCGGCAAACCGGAGCTGTGCAAGAAGATCGGCGAACTGGCCAGCCAGCCGGTGCCGGCCGGCCGGCCGCCGTGGGAGTTGTGGTTCCTGGAGGGCTTCGAGGGCGACCGGGTGGTCGCGGTGCTCAAGATGAACCATGCGCTGGCCGACGGTGGCACCTTCGCCGACCTGCTGGACCTGGTGACCCATCCCGGACCGGACGGGCGGCCAGAGGCCCTTTCGATACCACGGGCCGCCACACCGGCGAACCGTCGCGCGGCGTTGCAGGAAGGCACCCGCGATCTCTGGCGAGCGGTTCGACACGAGCTGCCGCGCCGGACGCGGGCCGTGCTGCGCGCCTACACCCGGGACAAGCAGAACACCGCGCAGCGGCCACCATCGCGGTTCGGCGCGCCTGCGGTGCCGTGGCGGGGCCCACTGACGCCGCAGCGTTCGTTCTCCTGGGTGTCGGTGCCGCTCGAGGAGGTCAAGCAGATCGCCCGAATGATTCCCGGAACCGTCAACGACGTCGTCGTCGCGATCGTCGCCGGTGCGGTGCGGCAATACCTGGTCGAGGAGGACATGCTGACGGATCGTCCGGTGGTCGCCAACACCGCGGTTCGGACCCGAAAGGACAGCGACACCCGGCTGTGGGGCACGGCGGTCACCGCACTGCCCTTCGAGTTGCCGACACATCTGTCCGACCCGCTGGCGCGGCTGCACGCGGCACATGCGCAGACCGCGATGGTCAAGGCCGAGGTGGCCACCCGGCCGGTGCACATGGAGGACTGGTTCGACTTCTCTCCCCCGGCCATATTGCGGCCGGCGCTGAGGTTGACCCGGCTGGCCGCCCAGCGGGTCAACGGGGCGGTGATCATCTCCAACGTCAAAGGCCCTCGCGAGAAGCGCTACATCGGCGGAATCGGCATCGAGAACTTCCTGTCCTGTGGCCACTTGAAGTACGCCGCCGGCGTCAACACCACCGTCTGGAGCTACGACAAGCTGCTCAACTTCACCGTTTACGGATGCTGCGAGCACGCTACCCGATGCCGAGCTGTACACCCAGCGAATACTCTCGGCGTTCGACGAGTTGCGCTCAGCGACAATAGGTCTCGGTGCCGCCGCCTCGCAGACCGCGGTGTAGGAGCTAGCGCGATCGTCCGCTGCCAAGCCGTTCGGCCGCCGACCTGACCGCGTCGGTGATGGTGTGGACCAGCGAACTGTCCAGCTTCCAGCACTGCCAGAACAGCGGAACATCAAGGTGCACATCGCAAATCCGCTCAACGACTCCGTCGGCGATGTCCGGGGCGGCCAGCGACTGGGGAAACATGCCCCACCCCAGGCCGGCCCGGACCGCAGCACCGAAGCCCTCCGCCGTCGGCACGTAATGGGTCGGCCTGGCAACCTCACGGCGAAAGACCTTGCGCATCAACATGTCCTGCAGCGCGTCGTCGCGATTCCACGCCAGCGACGGCGCGGCCGCCGCCGCTTTGGCGGTGAACCCGTCGGGCAGATGCCGCTCGATGTAGGCCCGGCTGGCGACCGGCACGTATCGCATCACCCCCAGCGGGGTCACCCGGCAACCCGGAACCGGTGTGCGCTCGGTGGTGACCGCGCCCATCACGGTTCCTTCGCGCAGCAGCCGCGCGGAGTGGTCCTGGTCTTCGATCCGGACGTCGAACAGGACATCCGCGGAACGGGAGAACACGGCGCCGAACCACGTCGCCATCGAGTCGGCGTTGACCGCGATCGCGACCCGGACGCCCTGAGCGCTGCCACCGGCCATCTCGGCCAGCGCTTCGGCCTCCAGCAGTGCGGTCTGGGCGGCCAGGCGCAGCAGCGGCACCCCGGCCGGCGTCGCGGCGCACGGCTTCTGCCGCACCACCAGAACCTGCCCCGCCCGCTGCTCCAACGCCTTGATCCGCTGGCTGACCGCGGACGGCGTGACGTGCAGGCGCTGCGCGGCCGCGTCGAAACTGCCCAACTCGATCACCGCGGCGAAGGCCGCCAGTTGATCCCCGTCCATCGCCACATTAGCCATCCTAATGGCTACCCAAGGATCATTAGCTGGACTGATGATGCTGTCCGAGCCCTACCGTCAGGACATGTCCTCGCCGCTGCTGGTCGGATTCCTGACCGCGTTCACCCTGATCGCGGCGATCGGCGCGCAGAACGCCTTCGTGCTGCGCCAGGGCATCCGGCGCGAGCACGTCCTCGCGGTGGTGAGCGTGTGCGCGGTCTCGGATCTGCTGCTCATCACCGCAGGCATCGCCGGCATCGGGGCGCTCATCACCGCCCACCCCCAGACCGTCACCGTCGCCAAGGTCGGCGGCGCGGTGTTCCTGTTCGGCTACGGAGCGCTCGCGGCGCGCCGGGCGTTGCGGCCGTCGAGCATGGCTCCCACGCCAGGACGGGCCGGCCCGGCTGGTCTCGGTGATCCTGACCTGCCTGGCGCTGACGTTCCTCAACCCGCACGTCTATCTGGACACGGTGGTGCTCCTCGGAACGCTGGCCAACCAGCACGCCGACGGCCGGTGGCTGTTCGGAGTCGGCGCGGCGACGGCCAGCGTGGTCTGGTTCTTCGGCCTCGGATTCGGGGCGCGACGACTGGCCGGATTGTTCGCCACGCCGCTGACGTGGCGCATCCTCGACGGGCTGATCGCGGCGACCATGATCGGCCTGGGCGCGTCGCTGCTCCTATCCTGAAAACGAATATGCCGGTCAACGGGCGCGTCAATAGGTTCATGGGCCACAATCAGTGCATGTCGGAGCCCGTACGTTCGCCGAGCTTGCGGGAACGCAAGAAGGTCAGGACCCGGGAGACCATCCGCCGGGAGGCCTTCCGGCTGTTCGACGAGCGCGGCTACGACCAGACGACCATCGAACACATCGCCGACGCCGCCGACATCTCGCCCAGCACGTTCTTCCGGTACTTCCCCAGCAAAGAGTCCGTTCTGCTGGCTGACGACCTCAGCATGGTGATGCTCGAGGCCCTCGCCGGCCAACCGGTCGAGATGACGCCGATCGCCGCTTTCCGCCAGGCGGTCCACGACTCCTACGAACACATGACCGCCGAAGAGTGGGACGTCGAGAAGACCCGCCAGCGGCTCATCTACTCCCTGCCCGAGCTGCAGCCCGCGCTGCGCGAGGAGTACAACTCGCTGGTTGCCGGCGTCGCCGAGGCGATGGCCCGGCGGCTGCAGCGCGGGCCGCACGAGTTGGAGATCCGCGCGTTCGCCGGCGCCGTGATCGGTGCGGTCATGGCACTGGGCAACCGCGGGCCGTTCTCCCTGGACAACGTCGATCAGGCCATGAACGTATTGGAGTCTGGTCTGACCCTGGATTGAGCTAATGTCGCGCCGTGGGCGCGCACAGGAGCAGGCGTGAGTTCCTCGGAGTCGCCGGCGCGGCGGGACTGCTGCTCGCCGCGGCATGCTCGTCGGGCGGCTCCGGTGGCTCGACCCCGAAGTCGGTCACCGTCAAGCACATCTTCGGTGAGACCACCATCCCCGCGCCCCCCAAGCGGGTCGTCAGCGCCGGCTTCACCGAACAGGACGATCTCCTGGCAGTCGGCGTCGTCCCCGTCGCCGTGACGAACTGGTTCGGTGACCAACCCTTCGGGGTGTGGCCGTGGGCGACGTCCAAACTCGGCGGCGCGCGGCCCGTACTGCTCAATCTGGACAACGGAATTCAGGTCGACCAGATCGCCAAGCTCAAACCCGACCTCATCGTCGCCGTCAACGCCGGGCTGGACGCCGACACCTATCAGAAGCTCACCGCGATCGCGCCCACCATCGCCCAGTCCGGCGGCGACGCCTTCTTCGAACCGTGGAAGGACCAGGCCGCAGCGGTGGCAACCGCGGTCTTCCAGGCCGACAAGATGAAGCAACTCATCACCGACGTGGACAACAAGTTCGCCGACGTGGCCAAGAACAACACCGCATTCAAGGACAAGAAGGCGATCCTGCTGGCGGGAAGCTTCTACGGCGACACCCTCACCGCGACCCTGCGCGGCTGGCGCACCGACTTCCTGACCGAGATGGGGTTCGGGATCCCGGACAGCCTTTCCGCCTTCGCCATCGACGACCATCGCGCCGCCATCCCCCACGACAAGCTCGGCGACGCTCTCGACGGCGCGGACGTGTTGATCTGGTCCACCGAAAGTGATGCCGACCAGGCAGCGCTGCTGGCCGATCCCGCCGTCGCCGCACTGACCGCGACCAAACAGAACCGCAACGTGTTCACCGGCAAAGACCTCGCCGGAGCGATCGCGTTCTCCTCGCCGCTGTCCTATCCGGTGGTGGCCGACCAGCTGCCGCCGCTGCTCTCACGCGCGCTGGGCTGACCACGCGTGTTTGGATGACACCGTGACCAGCAGCCGAATCGACGCCGCACGACAGGACGCCCCGACACCGGGTTTCGCGCAAGTCGGCTCGCGCTACTACCCGGTCCTCGTCGCCGTGTTCACCGCGCTGGTGATCGTCTCCAACGTCACCGCGACCAAGGGCGTGGCGTTCGGACCCATCATCGGCAACTGGTCGATCATCACCGACGGCGGATTCATCGTCTTTCCGCTGACCTACGTCATCGGTGACGTGCTCTCCGAGGTCTACGGTTTCAAGGCCGCCCGGCGCGCCATCGTGCTCGGCTTCGCGATGAACATCCTGGCGGCACTGGCGTTCTGGGTGACGATCTATCTACCGGCCGCCGACTTCTACACCAACCAGGAACATTTCGAGAACATCGTCCACGCCTACACCCAGTTGATCGTCGCCGGTCTGGCCGGCTTCATCGTCGGCCAGACCATCAACGCCTGGACCGTCGTCAAGATCAAGGAACGCACCAAGGAAAAGCATCTGTGGGCGCGGCTGGTGGGCTCCACCTTCGCCGGCCAGCTCGGTGACACCCTGGTGTTCTGCAGCATCGCGGCGAGCGCGATCGGCATCACCAGCTTCGGCGACTTCGCCACCTACACCGTCCTGGGCTGGCTCTACAAGACCGGCGTCGAAGTGGTGATGCTGCCCATCACCTACCGGGTGATCGCCTACATCAAGCGACACGAGCCGACCTACACGGCCATGGTGTGACGGCGCCGAACGTGGATTACCGGCACGGTTTGACCGCACTACGCGTGGAACAAGTCCACACCGGGCGCACAGGAGCAGACGTGATCCGTGACTACGGCGACAGGGCACTGCTGCTGGAATGCGAGTCGACCGACGAGGTGCTTGCGCTCACCGCGGCGCTGAACGCGGCACAGATCCCCGGAGTGCTCGACGTCGTGCCTGCCTCGCGGACGGTCCTGCTCGAACTCGCCGGTCCGCGCGATCAGGCGCCCACCCGGCAGCTGCTGGCCCGGCTCCAGGTCGACCCCGCCGCCACTGCCGCCAACGACGACGGTCACATCGACGTGGTGATCGACGTCGTCTACGACGGCGCTGACCTGGCTGACGTCGCCGAGCTCACCGGGCTGGACGTGCCCGGGGTCATCGAGGCCCACACCGCCACGCCGTGGCGGTGTCGGATTCGGTGGATTCGCACCGGGTTTCGCCTACCTGGTGGGCGGCGACCCGCGACTGGCCGTGCCGCGGCGCAGCGAGCCGCGCACCAAGGTGCCGGCCGGGTCGGTGGGACTGGCCGGGGAGTTCAGCGGCGTCTACCCGCGTCAGTCGCCCGGCGGCTGGCAGCTGATCGGGCGCACCGACGCGGTGCTGTGGGACGTCGACCGCCCCCAGCCGGCGCTGCTGATGCCCGGTATGCGGGTGCAGTTCCGGGCCGTCTGAGGGGGCGACGTGATCACGCTGGAAGTCCTGCGCACCGGGCCGCTGGCCCTGGTCGAAGACCTGGGCCGGCCGGGCCTGGCGCACGTCGGCGTGACCCGGTCCGGGGCGGCCGACCGCTGGTCGCACCGGCTGGCCAACCGTCTGGTGGCCAACCCCGACGACCGCGCAACGCGTCGAGGTCACCTTCGGCGGGTTCACCGCTCGGGTCCACGGCGGCAACGTCGACGTCGCGGTGACCGGAGCCGACGTCGACCCGTCGGTGAGCGGAATTCCGTTCGGCATCAACAGCATTCACCGCATCCACGACGGCGAGGTGCTGTCGCTGGGCGCACCGCACACCGGCCTGCGCAGCTATCTGGCGGTGCGCGGCGGTATCGCCGTGGACGCCGGTCCTCGGGTCGCGCAGCTACGACGTCATGTCGGCGATCGGGCCGCGACCCCTGCAGGCCGGCGACATCCTGCCCGTCGGCCCCAACGCCGGCGGCTACCCCGAGCTCGACCAGGCGCCGGTGTCGGCGATCGCCGAGAACCTGATCGAACTTCAGGTGGTGCCCGGTCCGCGCGACGACTGGTTCACCGACCCCGACACGCTCGTCCACACCGACTGGGTGGCCAGCGATCGCAGCGACCGCGTCGGCATGCGACTGGAGGGCCGACCGCTGACGCATCGCTGGCCGGACCGGCAACTGCCCAGCGAGGGCGCCACCCGCGGCGCGATCCAGGTGCCGCCCAACGGCCAGCCCGTCATCCTGGGACCCGATCACCCGGTCACCGGCGGATATCCCGTCATCGGGGTGGTCACCGACGCCGACGCCGACAAGGTCGCCCAGATCCGGCCCGGCCAGACGGTACGGCTGCACTGGACGCGGCCGCGTATTGCCGCGGGGCGGCCCGCGGGCTGGTAGAGCTGACGGTGTGCAAGCGCAGGTCCACACCGCCCGGCTGATCCACACCAGCGACCTGGACACCGAGACCAGGCAGCACGCCCATCAGATGGTCACCGAGGCGTTCACCGGATTCGCCGAGTTCACCGAGGCCGACTGGGAGCACGCGCTCGGCGGGATGCACGCGATCATCCAGTACCGCGGCGCGCTGATCGCCCACGCAGCCGTGGTGCAGCGGCGGCTGCTCTACCAGGGCACGGCACTGCGGTGCGGCTACGTCGAGGGGGTCGCCGTGCGCGAGGACTGGCGCGGCCAGGGCCTGGCGCACGCCGTGATGGACGCGATCGAGCAGGTGATCCGCGGCGCCTACCAAGTCGGGGCGCTGAGCGCCAGCCCCGCCGGGGAACGGATCTACCGGCCCCGCGGCTGGCTGCACTGGCAAGGCCCGACGTCGGTGCTCGCCCCCACCGGCCCGATCCGCACCCCCGACGACGACGGCTCCATCTTCGTGCTGCCGGTGGACGTGCACATGGACCCGAAAGCCGAGCTGGTCTGCGACTGGCGCGACGGGGATGTCTGGTAGCCGCGCGATGACACCCGACCCACGTGGAGCGCGGGCAGCTCGAGCCCGCTCGGTGCCCACCCGACCGACAGCGGCACGAACTTCTCGGTGTGGTCGCGCACCGCCACCGAGGTCGACCTGTTGCTGTTCGACGACGTCGACGACGCGGCGCCGGCCTGCACCATCACGCTGGACCCGGCGCACAACCGCACCTCCTGCTTCTGGCATGTGTTCGTGCCCGGCGTGCGGCCCCGGGCAGGTCTACACCTGGCGGGTGCACGGCGGCCTTCGACCCCGCCGCCGGACTGCGGCACGACCCGTCGGCGGTGCTGCTCGACCCGTACGGCCTCGCGGTGGCGGTTCCGAAGAACTACGACCGGATGGCCGGCACCAGGCCGGACCGTGACCCACGTACCGCCATGAAGAGCGTCGTCGCCGACCTGTCCGGCTACGACTGGGAAGGCGACAAACCCCTGCGCCTCTCGTTCGGGCGCACCGTCATCTACGAGCTGCACGTCCGGGGCTTCACCGCACACCCCAACTCCGGCGTGGACCGCTCACTCGCCGGCACCTACGCCGGACTGATCGACAAGATCCCGTACCTGCAGTCGCTGGGCGTCACCGCGGTGGAGCTGATGCCGGTGCAGGCGTTCGACCCGCAGTCCGCGCCGAACGGGCTGCCCAACTACTGGGGCTACAGCCCGGTGTCGTTCTTCGCCCCGCACGCCGCCTACGCCTCCACCGGCGACCCGCTGGACGCCCTCGACGAGTTCCGCACCATGGTCAAAGAACTGCACCGGGCCGGCATCGAGGTCATCCTCGACGTCGTCTTCAACCACACCGCCGAAGGCGACGCCGACGGACCGACGTTCTGCTGGCGGGGATTCGACAACCGCGCCTACTACCTGCTGGACCCGGCGAACCCGGCGCACTATCTCGACTACACCGGCTGCGGCAACACCACCAACGCCAACAACGCGGTGTTTCGCCGGATGGCCGTCGACGCGCTGCATCACTGGGTCGAGCAGATGCACGTCGACGGCTTCCGCTTCGACCTTGCCTCGGCGATGGCCCGCGACACCGCCGGGACGCCCACGGCCGAACCACCCGTGCTCTTCCAGATCGAGACCGACCCGGTGCTGGCCGGCACCAAGCTGATCGCCGAAGCCTGGGACGCCGCGGGGCTCTACCAGCTCGGCACCTTCGCCGGCGATCGCTGGCGGGAGTGGAACGGGAAGTTCCGCGACGACATCCGCCGCTTCGTCCGCGGCGACCGCCACACCGTCGAACTACTCCCCAACCGGCTGCTGGCCAGTCCGGACCTGTTCGGCGGCCGGCCGGCCGAAGTCGAGCACAGCATCAACTTCGTCGCCTGCCACGACGGGTTCACCCTCAACGACCTGGTGTCCTATACGCACAAACACAACTGGGTCAACGGCGAGGACAACCGCGACGGCAGCAACGACAACTTCTCCACCAACTGCGGCGTGGAAGGGCCCGTCATCCGACCCGGCGGTCGAGGCCATGCGCACCCGGCTGGTCAAGAACATGCTCGGCATCACGCTGATCGCCATGGGCGTGCCGATGATCGGCATGGGCGACGAGGTGCGCCGAACCCAGTTGGGCAACAACAATCCCTACTGCCAGGACAACGAGATCAGCTGGTTCGACTGGACGCTGCCCGAGAAGTACGCCGACATCCGCCGATTCGTCCGCAGGCTGATCGACGTCCGGCTGGAGCTCGACATGACCAGGGTCATGCACGGTCTGACGCTGCGGGAGTTCCTCACCCGTTCGGTGGTCGAGTTCCACGGCGTCCATCTGCACCAGCCCGACTGGTCGGCGGACTCGCACGCGCTGGCGCTGACCGTCCGCAGCGTGATCGGCACCCGCATGGTGCACGCGATCCTCAACAGCTGGACCCGTCCCCTGGACTTCGAACTGCCACCGCTGTCCAGTCCGACGATGCCCTGGCGGCGCATCGTGGACACCGCACTCGATCCGCCCGACGACATCTCAGATCTGGAGACACGGACCGCCGCTGCCGGGACTGACCTACCGGGCCGACGCCCATTCCGTCGTCCTGCTCTGCGCGGATCTGCGTTAGCGGCTCAGCGCCAGCGGCCGAGGATCTCGCGCGAGCGCGCCGACAGCGCGGCCTGCCAGAACGGGCCGAAGCTGATCCGCGCCACCCCCAGCGGTCCGAACGAGGCCGGGTCGTCGGACTCGGGCACCGCGATCGCGTTGATGGGCAGCGGCAGTTCGGTGGCCAGCCGGCGCAGGGTCTGCGGATCGTGCCGGCCGACGGGATAGAGGACGTCGGCCCCCGCCGCGGCGGCTTCGGTGAGCCGCGCGACGGCGCGCTCCACCCGGTCGGCCTCGTCACCGTCGTTACGCAGGAACAGATCGGTGCGGGCGTTGACCACCACGTGCACCCCCGCGGCGTCGGCCGCCGCGCGCAACGCCCCGACCAACTCGGCGTGCTCGGCCGACGACCGCAGCCGGCGGCCCTCGCTGTGCACGGTGTCCTCGATGTTGAGGCCCACCGCTCCGACGCCGAGCAGCCCGTCGATCAGGCGCGCGCCGGGCAGTCCGTAGCCCGACTCGATGTCGACGGAGATCGGGACATCGACCGCGGCGGTGATCTGGGCGACCCGGGCCAGCAGGTCGTCGAACGACATGCCCTCGTTGTCCGGCTTTCCGATCGAGTCGGCGACCGGGTGACTGCCGACGGTCAGCGCGGCGAAGCCGGCTTCCACTGCCAGCTTGGCCGACCACGCGTCCCACACCGTCGGCAGGACCACCGGGTTCCCGGGCTGATGAAGAGCCAACAATGACTGGGCGCGCTGGGCGAGGATGTTCTGGCTGGGCACGAGCTTCACTCCTTGTCTGCGGACTGGGCTTTCGGTGGTGCAACACGGTGGTCACGAGACTCTTACCGGACGTGACTTCTCTCACGTTCGGTCCGAGACGTGGCTAGCATCGGGTGTCGTACTGTGATCCGTAACACCTTCAGCCTCGAGGAGGTCTGTTGTCCAGCACAACCGAACTGACCGAACTTCACCACCTGATCGGCGGACTGCAGCGGTGCGTGACGGCTCTGAAGGCCAAGTACGGCGACTCCCCGGCAATGCGCCGAATCGTCAACGACGCCGAGCGAATCCTCAATGACGTCGAGCTTCTCGACATCGACGCCCATGAGCTCGACCTGGCACAGCAAACGATCGTGTACTCCGGGGAGAAGATCCCGATTCCGGACACGCCATACGACACCGCCTTCTGGCGCGACGTCGACGACGAGGGCGTCGGCGGGCACAACCGTCGCTGACCCGCTTAACACCGGGTGCCGTGATCTAGGTACCCTCCGATCAGTTCATGCGAAGGGGATCACAGTAGATGAGCGCACCTGCGGCTAACCGCCCCAAGACCGGCGTCTTCTCGCCGGGTCGTGCCCAGATTCCGCAGCGCACGCTGCGCACCGACAACTGGCTGAAGTCGCCCATCGTGGTCGACCTCGGTTTCGCCGCGTTCATCATCTACGCGACCGTGCGGGCGTTCCAGCGTGACCACTTCTTCGTGCCGCAGTACCACTACCTCACGCCGTTCTACTCGCCGTGTCTGAGTAAGTCGTGCGGCGAGGCCAGTGACTTCTGGCCGCAGATCCTGCCCTCCTCCGGGCTGCTGTCGTTGCTGCCCTACGCGTTGCTGTCGCTGCCGTTCCTGTTGCTGTTCCGGCTGACCTGCTACTACTACCGAGGCGCCTACTACCGCTCGGTGTGGCAGGCCCCCACCGCCTGCGCCGTGGCCGAACCGCACGCGAAATACACCGGGGAAACCCGCCTTCCGCTGATCATCCAGAACTCGCACCGCTACTTCTTCTACATCGCGGGCATCATCTCGCTGATCAACACCTACGACGCGATCATCGCGTTCCACTCCGACAAGGGTCCCGGCGGATTCGGTTTCGGCCTGGGCAACGTCATCCTGGTGACCAACGTCGTGCTGCTGTGGATCTACACGCTGTCCTGCCACTCCTGCCGCCACGTCACCGGCGGACGTCTCAAGAACTTCTCCAAGCATCCGGTGCGCTACTGGATCTGGACCCAGGTCAGCAAGATCAACACCCGTCACAAGATGTTCGCGTGGATCACGCTGGGCACCCTGATGTTCACCGACTTCTACGTCATGCTCGTGGCCAGTGGGACCATCTCTGACCTGAGATTCGTTGGCTGACAAGCAGTTCCATACAAATAGTTTTAGCGAGGACACATGACGGTTGAAGTCGAGCGGCATTCTTACGACGTTGTCGTGATCGGTGCCGGCGGCTCGGGGCTACGCGCGGTCATCGAAGCCCGGGAGCGGGGCCTGCAAGGTCGCGGTGGTGAGCAAGTCGCTGTTCGGCAAGGCCCACACCGTCATGGCCGAGGGCGGCTGCGCCGCCGCGATGCGCAACGTCAACACCAAGGACAGCTGGCAGGTGCACTTCGGTGACACCATGCGCGGCGGCAAGTTCCTCAACAACTGGCGGATGGCCGAGCTGCACGCGCAGGAGGCCCCCGACCGGGTGTGGGAGCTGGAGACCTACGGCGCGCTGTTCGACCGCACCAAGGACGGCCGGATCAGCCAGCGCAACTTCGGTGGCCACACCTACCCGCGGCTGGCGCACGTCGGTGACCGCACCGGCCTGGAGATCATCCGCACCCTGCAGCAGAAGATCGTCTCGCTGCAGCAGGAGGACAAGGCCGAGCTCGGCGACTACGAGGCCCGGATCAAGGTCTTCCACGAGTGTGCGATCACCGAGCTGGTACTAGACGGGGCCGGGGGCGACAAGAGTCGCCGGCGCGTTCGGCTACTGGCGCGAGACCGGCAAGTTCATCCTGTTCGAGGCGCCGGCCGTGGTGCTGGCCACCGGCGGCATCGGCAAGTCGTTCAAGGTGTCGTCGAACTCCTGGGAGTACACCGGCGACGGGCACGCCCTGGCGCTGCGGGCCGGCTCGGCGCTGATCAACATGGAGTTCATCCAGTTCCACCCGACCGGGATGGTCTGGCCGCTGTCGGTCAAGGGCATCCTCGTGACCGAGGGTGTGCGCGGTGACGGCGGTGTTCTGAAGAACTCCGAAGGCAAGCGCTTCATGTTCGACTACATCCCCGTCGGTGTTCAAGGGCCAGTACGCCGAGACCGAAGAAGAAGCCGACCAGTGGCTCAAGGACAACGACTCCGCTCGCCGCACCCCTGACCTGCTGCCCCGCGACGAGGTGGCCCGCGCCATCAACTCCGAGGTCAAGGCCGGCCGCGGCACGCCGCACGGCGGCGTCTACCTCGACATCGCCACCCGGATGACGCCCGAGGAGATCAAGCGTCGGCTGCCGTCGATGTACCACCAGTTCATGGAGCTGGCCGAGGTCGACATCACCAAGGACGAGATGGAGGTCGGACCGACCTGCCACTACGTCATGGGCGGTATCGAGGTCGATCCGGACACCGGTGCCGCGGCGACCCCCGGCCTGTTCGCCGCCGGCGAGTGCTCCGGCGGCATGCACGGTTCCAACCGGCTCGGCGGCAACTCGCTGTCGGACCTGCTGGTGTTCGGCCGTCGCGCCGGCCTCGGCGCCGCCGACTACGTGCGGGCGCTGGCCAGCCGGCCGAAGGTCTCCGAGGAGTCCGTCGAGTCCGCCGCCGAGCTGGCGCTGCAGCCCTTCAAGGGCCCGCAGGGCCAGGCCAAGCCGGAGAACCCGTACACCCTGCACGCCGATCTGCAGCAGACGATGAACGACCTGGTCGGCATCATCCGCACGGACGAGGAGATCCGGCAGGCGCTGGCCAAGATCGACGAGTACAAGGTCCGCTACAAGAACGTCGAGTCCGACGGCCGTCGCGAGTTCAACCCGGGCTGGCACCTGGCCATCGACATGCGCAACATGCTGCTGGTCAGCGAGTGCGTGGCCAAGGCCGCGCTGGCGCGCACCGAAAGCCGCGGCGGCCATACCCGCGACGACCATCCCGGCGATGGACCCCGAGTGGCGGCGCACGCTGCTGGTGTGCCGCGCGACGGACGACGACGTGGTGCCCGAGGTGTCGGTCACCAAGGAAGTTCAGCCGCCGATGCGCGAGGATCTGTTGGAGGTCTTCGAGGTCGAGGAACTCGGTAAGTACTTCACCGACGATGAGCTGGCCCAGCATCCGGGACGGAGGACCCAGTGAGCTATCAGGCGAAGCTGAAGGTTTGGCGCGGCGACGACGAGGGCGGCGGCCTGCACGACTACACCGTCGAGGTCAACGAGGGTGAGGTCGTCCTCGACATCATCCACCGGCTGCAGGCACAGCAGGCCCCGGACCTCGCGGTGCGGTGGAACTGCAAGGCCGGCAAGTGCGGATCGTGCTCGGCGGAGATCAACGGCCGCCCGCGCCTGCTGTGCATGACGCGGATGTCGACCTTCGGCGAGGCCGACACCATCACGATCACCCCGCTGCGCACCTTCCCGGTGATCCGCGACCTGGTCACCGACGTGTCGTTCAACTACGAGAAGGCCCGCGAGATCCCGGCGTTCGCGCCGCCGAAGGATCTGCAGCCCGGCGAGTACCGGATGGCCCAGATCGACGTCGAGCGCTCGCAGGAGTTCCGCAAGTGCATCGAGTGCTTCCTGTGCCAGAACGTCTGCCACGTGGTGCGTGACCACGAGGAGAACAAGAAGGAGTTCGCCGGCCCGCGCTTCCTGATGCGGATCGCCGAGCTCGACATGCACCCGCTGGACACTCTCGACCGGCGCGACTCGGCGCAGGACGAGTTCGGTCTGGGCTACTGCAACATCACCAAGTGCTGCACCGAGGTGTGCCCCGAGCACATCAAGATCACCGACAACGCGCTGATCCCGATGAAGGAGCGCGTGGTCGACCGCAAGTACGACCCGGTGGTCTGGCTCGGCAACAAGTTGTTCCGACGGGACAAGTAAGCACCTTTCGACGAGCGTGAATCTGCTGCGAAACTTTCGTCTGATTTTTCGCAGTGGGTTCACGCTCGTTGGCATCTGGGTAGCCTCGCGAGTATGGGAACTACCCCCAGCATCAATGAGATTCGCACCGCGATCCGCGAGCTGTCGGCCCGCGCCGAGCTGGCCCGGAAAGAGGGTCGGCCGGATGACGCCGCCGAACTCGAGGAGCGCGTCGCGCGCTACCGCGACGAACTCGCCGCACGGCCCTGAAGCCGGCCCGACGACGCAGACTGAGCTAGCCGCCCAGCCTGCGGAAGGTGCTGCGGTGGAAGACGATCGGCGGCACGGCGTCGTGCACCGTGATGTCGCTGATCCGCAGGATCACGATGGTGTGGTCGCCGGCCGGGACCAACTGCTCGATGGCGCTTTCCAGCCACACGCAGGTGCCCTTCACGAAGACCGCTCCGCCGTCTGAGGACACCGTCTCCAGCCCGGCGAACCGATCTCCCGTCTTGGCCGCCAGTGAGCGGGCAGCGGTGTCGTGGCTCTCGCCGAGCACGCTGATACCGAGAACCGGGGCACCTTGGAGCTTGGGCCAGGTCTCCGAGGTGTTCTGCACACAGAACGACACCAGCGGCGGATCCAGCGAGACCGGCACGAACGTGGACGCCGCCAACCCCACCCGCGCGCCGGACACCTCGGCGGCGATCGCGATCACGCCAGTCGGGAAATGACCGAACGCTTCACGCAGCGAGGCGGGGCTCAACTCCGTGTTGTTCATATTCGGCAAACTACACGCCAACGCAAACCCTGGCTCATCGACCTTTGAGTAACCTGGCGCCATGCCGAACGTCTCGATCCTGTCCGTGCTGCGTGAGCGGGCTGGCCTGACGCCGAACGACCTCGCTTTCACCTTCACCGAATACGACCAGGATCCCGACGGCGTCGCCGAAAGCCTGACCTGGTCGCAGTTGTACCGGCGCACGCTCAACGTGGCGCACGAAGTCGGCAGGCACGGCTCGCCCGGCGACAGGGCCCTGATCGTGGCTCCGCAGGGGCTGGCCTACATCGTCGCGTTCCTGGGCGCCATGCAGGCCGGTTTCATCGCCGTCCCGCTGTCGGTTCCCGTCCCTGGGTCACACGACGAGCGGATCAGTGCCGTGGTGACCGACACGTCGCCGACGGTGGTGCTGACCACCTCCGCGGTCTTCGAGGTCGCCGCGCAGTATGTCGACGACGGCGCCGCTGTGATCGCCGTGATCGCCGTGGACACGCTGGACCTCGACGCAGACACAGCCCGTCGACCCCGAGATTCCCGAAGGCCCGGATATCGCCTATCTGCAGTACACCTCGGGGTCGACCCGGCTGCCGGCCGGCGTGATGATCTCGCACCGCAACATGCACGCGAACTTCGAACAGTTGATGGCTGAATACTTCGCACTCCACGGCGGCGTGTTCCCGCCGGGGACCAGCCTGGTCTCGTGGCTGCCGTTCTACCACGACATGGGCCTGATGCTCGGGATCGGTGCACCCATCTTCAGCGGTCACCCGGCCGACCTGATGAGCCCGATCGCGTTCCTGACCCGCCCGGCGCGATGGCTGCACGCCATGGGCCGCCACCCGAGAGCGTGGTCGGCCGCACCCAACTTCGCGTTCGACCTCACCGCACGCCGGACCACCGACGCCGACCTGGAGGGCCTTGATCTCAGCGGCGTGGTCGGCATCATCAACGGAGCCGAACGCATCCACCCGGAGACGCTGATCAGGTTCAACGAACGACTCGGCCCCGTCGGTTTTCGTCCCGAGATGGTGGTGCCCTCCTACGGCCTGGCCGAGGCGACCGTCTACGTCGCCAGCGGCGGCGCGGGCCGGGTACGCCGAAGTCGTCGAGTTCGACGCCGACGAGCTGACCCTGGGCACCGCGGTGCGCAAGCCCGGCGGCACGCCGCTGCTGCGGTACGAGCCGCCGGTGTCACCACTGCTGCGGATCGTCGACCCCGACACCTGCCGACTGTGCCCGGACGGCACCGTCGGCGAGATCTGGACGCACGGCGAGAACGTCTCCGCCGGCTACTGGCGCAAGCCCGAGAAGACCGGATCCGCGTTCGGCGGGACGCTGGTAGACCCGCCCGCGGACACCCCGGAGACGGGCTGGCTGCGCACCGGCGATCAGGGCTTCATCTCCGAGGGCGAACTGTTCATCGTGGGACGCATCAAGGACATGCTGATCGTGCGGGGCCGCAACCACTACTCCGAGGACATCGAGGCCACCGTGCAGCGGATCACCCGCGGCCGAGTGGCCGCCATCGCGGTGTCCGAGCGAGCAGACCGAGAAGCTGGTCACCATCGTCGAGCTCAAGACGCGCGACGACGCCGACGCGCTCAGCGTGGTGAAAGACCGATGTGATCGCGGCGATTTCGCGCGCACACGGTCTGCAGGTCGCCGACATCGTGCTGGTGGAGCCGGGGTCGATCCCGACCACCACCAGCGGCAAGGTCCGCCGGTCGGCGTGCGTGGAGCGGCACCGGCAGGGGCAGTTCGTCCGGTTGGACGCGTAGCTGATCAGCTGATGTGGTTCACCCTTCTGGTGATGGCTGCCGCGGTCAGTCTGGAGCCGTTTCGCATCGGCATGACGGTGCTGATGCTGAACCGTCCGCGCCCGCATCTGCAGCTGGCCGCCTTCCTGTGCGGCGGCTTCCTGATGGGCCTGTCGGTCGGCTCGGTGGTGCTGTTCGCGCTCGAATCGCGGATACCGGCGTCGGCCCATTTCACCCTGCCCAGGGTGCAGATCGCCATCGGTGTGCTGGCCCTGCTGACGGCAGCGATCCTGGCGGCCACCAAGGGGCGTGAGCGCACACCGCCGGCCTGGCTGAGCCGTCTGCTCGACGGCCGGTCGCTGTGGGTCGCGGGCGTCGCCGGCCTGGGTATCGCGCTGCCGTCGGTCGACTACCTGGCGGCGTTGGCCGTCATCGCCGCCGCCGGCGTCGCCCCCGGCCCGGTTCGCGGCACTGCTGATGTACAACGTGGTGGCGTTCGCGCTGGTGGAAATCCCGCTGCTGGCCTATCTGGTGGCCCCGCAGCGCACACACGCGGCGATGACCGCGCTGCACCGCTGGATTCGGGCGCGGCGACGGCTCGAGGTCGCGGTGCTCGTGGCGGTGGTGGGAGTCGTGCTGCTCACCGCGGGTCTGCTCGGAGCCTGAGAGCGCCCTCGGCGCGTCGAGTCAGTGCGCGCTTGGGCCGTGGCCCAGCACGTACTGCGCACCGGCCAGCAGCTGCGAGATCGGATCCGCTGCCGCCGCCGAAGGCCGCCTGGGTGGCCGGTGCGGTGACGGCCGCAGGGTCGTAGCCGTGCACCGGATCCACCTCGATGCGGAGCGGTCAGCGGATCGTCGTTACGCGAATATCCGGAATCCACCATGGGTTTCAGTACCGCGTCCAACTGGTTGAGCGTGTCTTCGGGCACGTCGAGATACTTGAAGGGCAACACCAGCGGCAGGTGTTGTTCGGGAATCAGATACGTCGTCGTCTTCGCGCCCTTGGAGTTGACGGTCGTCCTGATGTTCTGCGGCGGCACCATGCTCGGGTTGGTGAATGCCACGGCGGTGTGACCGGTCGCCAGACCCACGATCGCGTTGCGCGACCGCCATGATGTTGTCCTGCCGGTCCGGCCAGTCGGCGATGCTGTCGTAGGCGGAGACGAACATGTGAGTGTCGTACTGACTCTCCACCGGTGCCGGCATCTGGTAGTCGAGCGCGGGAACGACGCTGCCCACCGGGAAGTTCTGGGTCAGGAAGCTCGCGCCGAAGGCATGCTGCGCAATCGGATCGCCGATAGGTGGCGAAGGACAACTGATCGGGCGGCGGAGCGTTCGGATCATTCGCCAGCCGGGCCTGCACGGCGTTGAGCACCAGCGCTCCCTCGGACAGTCCGATCGCGGTACCGGGACCACCGTCGCGGATCGCGGCTATCGAGGTTGCCCTCCCCTTCGTCGACCGACTCGCCGATGCTCGGGACCGTCGATACCCAGGCCGGGGAAGTCTGTCGTCCAGCCGGCCGATGCCCGGGAACATGCGTTCCAGGACGTGGCCCTGAACCTGTCCGGCGGGGTAGTCGACGATCTGCCGGTCCAGACCGGGGAACCACTCCGCGCCGGTGCGGCGGATGTACTCGTCGTAGGGAATGCCGAGAACGTGGGCGCCGCCCAGCGCGTACCCCCGGCCCGGCGTGCCGCGCTGCGTCGTCCCGTCGGCCGGCGACGTGTCCGGCGACGCTCGATCTGCGGCCGCGATTCCCGCCGGTCGCGCTGCAGCGTCGACCAGCGTGGTCACCGCAGCGAGTAGCTTCTTCATGCCTTACCGCTCCCCTGCGATGTCAATCGTGACGGCCACCAGTTCGCCTTTCCGACCAGCGTAGCCATGGCGGGCACCGTGACAGTCCGGACCAGGAATGTGTCCAGCAGGATTCCGACACCGATGACGAACCCGCCCTGGACCACGGTACCGATGCTGGAGAACAGCAGACCCCACATCGAGGCGGCGAAGATCAGACCCGCCGCGGTGATGACACCACCGGTCGACGACAACGTCCGGATGATGCCGTAGCGGGTGCCGTCCGGAGACTCGTCGCGCAATCGCGACGCGAACAGCAGGTTGTAGTCGGCTCCCACCGCCACCAGCACCACGAACGCCAGCGGCGGCACCGTCCAGTGCAACGGCTGGTGGAAAAGGTACTGGAAGACCAGGACGCCGATACCGAGTGCCGCGAAATACGAAAGCACCACGGAACCAACCAGATACAGCGGTGCGATGATCGCGCGCAGCAGCAGCATCAGCGTCAGCAGCACCACGATGATGGTGACGGCGATGATGAATCGGATGTCCGTCTGGTAGTAGTCGCGGGTGTCGCGCAACGCGACGGGATACCCGCCCATCGAGATCGTGGCGTCCGCCAGGGTGGTGTTCGGCTGTGCTCCCCGGGCGGTGTCACTGATGGCGTTGACCTGATCCATCGCTGCGGCGCTGAACGGATCGAGTTTGGTGAGCACCAGGTAGCGCGCCGAGTGCCCGTCGGGCGAGATGAACATCTTGGCGGCCGCCTTGAAGTCGGCCAGCTCCAGCACCTCGGGCGGGATGTTGAACCCCGCCATCGACGGACCCACCGCGTTCTGCCTCATCGACAGCAGGAACGCCGACGCCTGGTCGAGTCCGGTTCGCATCAGCTTGGATCTGGTCGACGACCTGGTCCACCCCGGTGGCCACTTCCCGGCTCCCGCTCGGCGGCGCGATCGGCGCCTTGCCGGAGTTTGGTCATGGTCGTCTTGCGCGCCACCGGGCGTGTCGAGCCCCATGGTGTGCATCACTTGGTGAGCCGGTCGAAGGCGTCACTCAGCTGGTTCAGCGTCGCATTGAGGGACTGCTTGTCCTGCAGCGACTGCAACTGCCCGGCCAGAGTCGTTGATCTCGATCGAGGCTGCCGTCATTCCGCGCGGCGACCAGGCGCTGAAAGTGGACGCGGGTCTCGCTGCAGGAGGGGTCGAGGTCGCAGACCGCGTTGCCGTGCAGCGCCACCAGCACCGGACCCACCCAGGCGAACATGTCCCTGGCCGCGGTGAAGCTCACACCCATGGAGTTGCCGAGCTCGTTGATCGCGTGTGACGAGCTTGGCCGCGACCTCGACGTTCTTCACCAGCTTGTCGCCACCGTATTGGCTCTCGGATCGCCGTGAACGCGTCGACCATCCCCTGGATGCTGGTCGCGATCTCGGCTGACCTGGCCGCGCACGTCACCGAGCCTGTTCGCCAGTGTGTTGGCCCCCGTGGCCAGCCGGTTCGAGGTCATCCATGTTGTCGGCGATCATCGCCGAACCGTTGCCAAGCCGATCACCGACGAGGCCCGCCTGGTAGGTGGCCCTGAACTCCTTCGGCACCACTCCCAGAGGTCGGGTGATGCCGCTGACCATCGCGATATTCGGCAGTTGACTGATTCGCTCCGCCATCTGCTCCAGGTCCGCAAGGGCCTGCGGGCGTGCGCAGGTCACGGGGTGACTGGACCAGGACGTAGGAGGGGATGGACTGATTGAGGTCGAAATGGCGTTCCAGCGCCGCATACCCGACCGAGCTCGGGTCCGATTGCGACACCGCCTTGCGATCGTCGTAGTTGTAGTGCGCCAAGCCCGCGCAGCTGGCCAGCAGGATCAGGACCAGCACGCTGGCCACCAGATGGAGCCGCGGCCGGCGCACGATGCGGATCCCCGAGCGTCGCCACCACCGGGCGGTCAGCTCGCGCCGCGGCTTGATCCAGCCGCGCGGCCCGACGATGACGAGAATGGCCGGCAACAACGTCACCGCGGCCAGAAATGCCACCGCGACCCCGATCGCCGATGACACGCCGACGGTGGAGAACACTCCCATTCGGGCGAAACTGATCCCGAGGAAGGTGATTCCGATGGTGGCGGCGGACGCGGTGATCACCTTGCCCACCGAGCTCAACGCCTGCCGCACCGCGTCGTCGGAATCCTCACCGCGCCGCACGTAGTCGTGATAGCGGCTGATCAGAAAGACCGCGTAATCCGTTCCGGCACCGGCGATTATCGCGCTCAGCAGAATGATCGCCTGGTTCGACACACCCAAGCCGGTGAGCTCGGACACGCCCGCAACCACCGGACTGCGCGATCACCAGGGATATCCCGATCCCGGTCAACGGCAACAGCATGGTGATCGGGTTGCGGTACACCAACAGGAGCACGACGAGCACCAGGACGCCGATCGCGATCTCGATCGGCAGACGGTCCCGTTGGCCGGCGACGGTGAGGTCGGCGACGGTGGCTGCCGGCCCGGACAGGTGCACTTCCAGCGGGCTTCCGGCGGTGCTTCGTTTGACGATGTCGGCCACCCGGTTATAGGCGGCATAGGACTGCGGGGTGCCCAACGCGCCCGCAAGCCCCACCGGCACAACCCAGGACTTGTTGTCCTTACTCGTCAAAAACGAACGCAGCGCCGGTGTTTCGACAAAGTCCTGCATCATCACGACGTCGTGCGGGTCATCGCGCAGCGCGCCGACCAGCTTGCGGTAGGTCGCTTCGTGCGCGGGGCTGAGGCCCCGCTCGTCGGTCAGGACCACCAGCAGGAGATCGTCGCCGCCCGGTTCCTGAAACGCCTTGGTCATCTGCCGGGCCGCGACGCTGGACGGGGCGTCTCCGGGCAGCATGGCCAGCGGATGCTTCTGGGCCATCTCGTTCAGGCTTCGGAAGCGTCAGGGGCAGCGCGACCGCCAACGCGACCCAGAGGCCGATCACCGCCCAGGGCCACCGCACCACGAAATCGGCTAGCCGTCGCAGCATCGCCCTCATCTGTGGTCCCGCAGGTCCCGCGCTCGCTAGCCTGGCAACACGTCACCATGCCCGCTGTCGGCGACTCGCCCACACACGGACTTCATCGCCGCTATGTATCGGCCACCGACTTCTGGGCAACCGGGTTGTCCGGAAACATCACCGACATCGCCGGTACCGTAGCAATGCGTTGTGCGTACGCGTTCCTGTTGCTCTGGATCCTCGCCCTCCCCTTCATGAAACGTCTCACAAAGTCATTTCCTTCCAGAAACCTTAAAAGGCCGCCGCCGAACTCAGACCCTGACCTATGCCGACGTCCTCGTCCTGCCGCTCGAATGAAAAAACGCCATAAGCATCGGCGGAAGATCCCATTTCGTACACATCAGCAGTGGGGGAGGCTTACCCTGTTTCTCGAATCGCCTGGTTATGAGGCCTTTGAGCCCGTACGCCAGATAGACTTCACCAGCGCCGTCGATGTACTTGAAGATTGTCTGAGTGTTGTATGTTTCATCCCTGCCATCCCACTTCCAACCTTGAACCTCCAAAGGGAGAACAAGCTCTGTATTCATGGCATCTTTCCCCGCAGCATAGGTATCGCCCCAAGAGAAGACGAGCAACAGCCCGAAAAGAACATTCGTCATGCACACCGGTTTGAAAATGGCTCTGAAATGCACCGACACCTCAAAAGAATAGTAGGAGCACGGAAAAGATACTACAAAGGCGAACCAAAGAGCAAGAGAAGGCGAAAGGCTCTAGCAGGCCATTCCCGTCTCGCGAGTCCAGTCCCGTTGAGGGCACTGAGATGCTTGACAGTGATTACAGCTGGTGTTATCATGTTATCATAACGGGCGAGGGAGGCACTATGGTTAGAACCCAGATCCAATTGACGGCTGAACAGGCTAGAAAGGTCAAGAAGATAGCGGCTTCCAGAGGCGTTTCGATGGCTGAGGTGATCGCGACGCGCTTGAAGGCGCCATCCGGTCTTACCCGAATGACGGTTCGGAGCAAAAGCGGAAGCGTGCCCTCGAAATCGTTGGAAAGTTCAGATCGGGAAAAAGGGAGGTATCGAGAAAACACGATACCTATCTCGCTGAGGCATGGAAAAAATGAGCGTATTCGTCGATACATCAGCCTTCTACGCGCTGCTCGATGCGGACGACGCGCATCACCGGAAGGCAGCCGGCATGTGGCGGGAAATAATCGACTCGGGTCAGGATATGGTGACGTCCAACTATATTCTCGTGGAGACGTTCGCCCTCATCCAGACCAGGCTTGGGCTTGAAGCGGTTCGGGGATTTCAGGA